>NZ_QEST01000137.1 GCF_003311645.1 Streptomyces sp. PT12
TTCCTTCAAGCCCATCTCAGGACCCTCCGGGCGTTTCCCTTCGCTGTGTCCACCATATTAGCGGACTTCTCGGAGTGCTCCGCACCAGGCTTCCCGCTCGGGATTTTCGGCGTGCCGAAAGAGACCCCGGTGAGGGAGAATCGTGCTGAACTGAGAGGTCCGCCTGCGAAGCCGCTCCCGCGAGTCTTTCGGCTCTGTGGGGCGATATCCGCTTCAGGCGACTCGACCTACGTTACGACCTCGGGCCGGGTGCGTCAAGTCGCGCCCTGGGGCGGCGGGGCTGGTGGGCCCGGTAGGGGCTCACGCTGGGGTCGCCCGTGATCCAGAAGCGCCACGGGTGGGTGGCGCCGTCGCCCCCGACTCCCGTGCGCGGGCCCGTGCTGATCGACTCCGCCGCGACGGGCTTGCCGGGAAGGATCCGCAAAGGTGCCTGCTCGTCGGCGGAGCAGACGTCGGTGCCGTCGAGGACGCGGTCCACCTCCAGGGCCGTCGCCAACCTGGCCGGGCCCCTGGCGAGTTCGGCGTCGGTGCGCGCCCTGGGGCGGCGAGCGCGGGCCAGCTCCGCGCCCGAGCGGACCTCGCCCGCGCGCAGCAGGACCCCGCTGGCGTGGTCCTTCGGGCCGCACACCAGATTGAGGCAGTACCACATGCCATAGGTGAAATAGACATACGCGTGGCCAGGGGGTCCGTACATCGTGGCGTTCCGCGCGGTGCGGCCGCGGTAGGCGTGGGAGCCGGGGTCGGCCTCGCCCGCGTATGCCTCGACCTCGGTGAGGCGCAGGGTGATCTCGCCCTCGGCCAGCTGGCGGACGAGGGTGCGGCCGAGCAGGTCGGGGGCGACGTCGAGGACGGGGCGGTCGAAGAAGTCGCGGGGCAGGGTGTCCATGGTCCTTCCGGTCGTCGTCTCGTCGTCTCGTCGTCTCGCCGTCTCGCCGTCTCGTCGTCTCGCCGTCCGGCTCAGCCGAGCAGCACGGTCATCGGGATGGCCCGGCTCAGCCAGTGTGCCGTGGCGTCGTCGGCGACGCGGACGGCGGTCTCGGCCAGGCCGGGGGCGTTCCGTTCGAGGGCGTGCCAGCCGCGGGCCACGATCAGGTAGCCGCGGGGGGTGCCCCACCACGAGAGGTCAATCAGGCAGTCGTACAGGGAGTCCCACGTGCCGCCGAACCACCCGGGGAGGTCGAGGGCGCGGGCGCACTCGGCCAGGAAGGTCTCCTTGTCGACAACGGCGGTGAGGTCGGCGGCGGTCGCGTGGCGGCCCTCGCCCCGGGCCAGGCGCAGCGCGGCGTCCGCACCGGCCTCGGTGGCGCCAGCGGGCCAGCGGTGGACCCCGGGCGCGAGGGGGATCCCGATGTCCTCACCGCGTTCTCCGTGGCTGGTCATCGTCTCCTCCCCCGCTGGCCAGGCCCTAGGCTAGCGGCGCCAGCGATCACGACGTTAAGGAGGTTCCTCATGTCCGAGCCGCAGAGGCGTCCGCTCCCCCATGACTTCCACCCGCCCGTTCCCTCGTTCACGGTGCTCAGCGACGATGTCGCCGACGGCGGGCGGCTCGCGGACGGCCAGGTCTTCGCGGCGGGCAACACCTCGCCGCACCTGCGGTGGGCCGAGGCCCCCGAGGGTGCGCGGAGCTACGCCGTCACCTGTTACGACCCGGACGCGCCGACGGGCAGCGGGTTCTGGCACTGGGTGCTGTTCAACATCCCCGCGTCCGTGACCGAGTTGCCCGCGGGGGCTGGCAGCGGGGAGAAGGCCGGGCTGCCAGCGGGCGCGGTGCACGCGCGCAACGACTACGGCACGCGGGACTTCGGGGGCGCGGCGCCGCCGCCGGGGGACGGGCCGCACCGCTATGTCTTCACCGTCTACGCGGTAGACAAGGAGGAGCTTGGCCCCGACGAGCACGCGACGCCCGCGCAGGTCGGCTTCATGCTGCGGTTCCACGCGATCGGGCGGGCGCACCTGATCGGTACGTACGAGAACCCCGCGGAGAGCTGAGCCGGGGTCCTGGCTTCATCCGGCGTTGTCGTTCCCTTCCGTTTCCTGTCCCGAAAACCCCGGGGAAATTGCATTGTCCGGCCGCGGTGCCGGGGGCACAGTGGACGCAGCCCGCCGCGGGGCGGGGGAGGAAAACGGGAGGTGGGCGGGGTGCGGCAGACTCTGGTGCTCAACGCGAGCTACGAGCCGCTTTCGACGGTGTCGCTGCGGCGGGCCGTGGTGCTGGTCATGCAGCGCAAGGCCCTGGTGGAGCACGCCCACCCCGGGCTCCGCGTGCGGGCGGCCGCGGTGGACATGCCGGTGCCACAGGTGATCAGGCTCAGGCGCTTCGTGAAGGTGCCCTTCCGACAACGCGCCCCGTGGTCGCGGCGCGGCGTTCTGGTGCGGGACCGGCACCGGTGCGCGTACTGCGGTCGCCGGGCGACCACGATCGACCACGTGGTGCCCCGCTCCCAGGGTGGCGGGGACACCTGGCTCAACACGGTCGCGGCGTGCGCCGACGACAACCACAGGAAGGCGAACAGGACGCCCGCGCAGGCCGGGATGCGGATGCTGGCACCGCCGTTCGAGCCGACGCCCGCGGACGCGCTGCTGCTCGCGGTGGGGGCGCAGGACGGGGACGCGCTGCCCGACTGGCTGGCCGTGACGGGCGCGGGGGCGCTGCCGGAGGCCGCGTCGGCGTGAGGCGCGTGGGCGTGTGACAGGGGGCCGTTCCCTCGGATGCGGGGGAACGGCCCTGTCGCGTGCTCGGCCCTCTCAGGTCCTCGGGTCCTCGGGTCCTCGGGTCCTCAGTCGACGCGGGGCTGCTGCTGCGGGGGGACGGACTTGTCGAGGGACTGGGGGGGCGCTTCGTTCCCGCCGCCGCCACCGTTGGCGAACTTGCTGAGGTTGCCGCCGAGCCCCTTGAGCGCCTCGCCGATCTCGCTCGGCACGATCCAGAGCTTGTTCGCGTCGCCCTCGGCGATCTTCGGGAGCATCTGGACGTACTGGTACGACAGGAGCTTCTGGTCGGCGTCGCCCGCGTGGATGGCCTCGAAGACGGTCCTGATGGCCTGGGCCTCGCCCTCGGCGCGCAGCGCGGCGGCCTTGGCGTCGCCCTCGGCGCGCAGGATCTCTGACTGCTTGGCGCCCTCCGCCTGAAGGATCTCCGACTGCCTGACGCCCTCGGCCTGGAGGATCGCGGCGCGCTTGTCGCGGTCGGCGCGCATCTGCTTCTCCATCGAGTCCTGGATGGACGTCGGCGGCTCGATCGCCTTCAACTCGACGCGGTTGACGCGGATGCCCCACTTGCCGGTCGCCTCGTCCAGGACGCCGCGGAGTGCGGCGTTGATCTCCTCGCGCGAGGTCAGGGTGCGCTCCAGGTCCATGCCGCCGATGATGTTCCGCAGCGTGGTGACGGTGAGCTGCTCGATGGCCTGGATGTAGTTGGAGACCTCGTAGGTGGCGGCCCTGGCGTCGGTCACCTGGTAGTAGATGACCGTGTCGATGTTCACCACGAGGTTGTCCTGGGTGATCACCGGCTGGGGCGGGAACGGCACGACCTGCTCGCGGAGGTCGATGCGGTTGCGGATGCGGTCGATGAACGGAACGACAATGTTCAGGCCAGCGTTCAGCGTCCTGGTGTAGCGGCCGAAGCGCTCGACGATCGCGGCGCTCGCCTGCTGGATCACCTGGATGGTCTGGACGAGGGCGATGACGACCAGCACCACCAGGATGACCAGCACGATGATGATGGCGTCCATCGTGACTCCCCTTGCAGTTGGACGAGTTGGGATGATTGTCGGTGAACTACCGGGCCATCACATCACGACGGCCGTGGCTCCGTCGATCTCGACGACGCTGACCTGCGTGCCCGGCTCGTAGGTGTCATCCCCCAGCGAGCGGGCCGACCACACCTCCCCCGCGAGCTTGATCCGCCCGGTGTGGGCGTCGACGCGCTCAAGGACGAGCGCGGAGCGGCCCATCAACGCGTCGGAGCCGCTGCGGTGCGCGGGAAGCTGGTCGCGTGAGCGGCGGGCGAGCGGCTGGACGGCCAGGATCAGGGCCGTGGAGGCTACGGCGAAGACGACGACCTGGAGGACGAGGCTGTCGGTGAGTCCTGCCGTCAGGGCGGCGGCGCCCGCGCCGATGGCGAGCATGCCCAGCTCGGGCATGGTGGTCAGGACGAGAGCGATCGCGAATCCTCCGGCGGCTATGAGCCACCACACCCAGAAGTCCATCAACTCATGGTAGTGCGCCGAACGCGGCGCGGAACAGGGCTCGTTGGGGAGGTGGGCCGGGTGCGGGAGACGGGATCAGGAGAGCGGCAGGCCCTGGGCGGTCCAGCGGTCGCCGCGGCGTTCGACGATCAGCGGGAGGCCGAAGCAGCGGCTGAGGTTGGCCGAGGTGAGGACGTCGTCGACGGGCCCCGCGGCCAACACCTTGCCCTGGCGGATCAGCAGGACATGGGTGAACCCCGGGGCGATCTCCTCGACATGGTGGGTGACCATGAGCATCGAGGGGGCGTAGGGGTCGCGGGCCAGCCTGCCGAGGCGGCGGACCAGGTCCTCGCGGCCGCCCAGGTCGAGCCCGGCCGCGGGCTCGTCGAGGAGCAGCAGCTCGGGGTCGGTCATCATCGCGCGGGCGATCTGGGTCCGCTTGCGCTCACCCTCGGAGAGGGTGCCGAATCTGCGGTCGAGGAACGCGCTCATGCCGAGCCGGTCGAGGAAGGCGCGGGCGCGGCGTTCGTCCACCTCGTCGTAGCTCTCCTGCCAGCCGGCGGTCATGCCGTAGGCGGCGGTGAGCACCGTCTGGAGGACGGTCTGGCGGCGGGAGAGCTTGTCGGCGAGCGCGCTGCTGGCGATGCCGATGCGCGGGCGCAGCTCGAACACGTCGACGCCGCCGAGCTTTTCGCCCAGGATCTGGACGGTCCCCGAGGTGGGGAAGAGGTAGCTCGACGCGATGTTCAGCAGCGTCGTCTTGCCCGCTCCGTTGGGTCCCAGGATGACCCAGCGCTCGCCTTCGGCGACGGACCAGGAGACCTTGTCCACCAGAGGCCGGCCTTCGCGGACCACGGATACGTCCACCAGCTCCAGTACATCGCTCATGCGCGCGGTATCTCCCCTTGCAGTCGCCGTCGGTCACAAACCTACGCCACGGCCTCTCGTCGCCTTGCGTCAGGAGGCTTGTTGGACGCACCTCCCTAAGGTAGAGGGCATGCTGGATGAACCTCGTGCGGGGCGGCTGGCCGCCTGGGGCAATGCCCTGTTCGCCGGACTTGTCTCCCCCGATGACGCCATGGCTGGCGCGGTGGGCACCGATACGGTGCACCGCGTCGTCGGACTGCCGGATGAGCCGGGCGCGGTCGGGTTGACGCTCGCGTTCGGACGGATGCGGGCGCTGGGGGTGCGGGGGCTGCGGATCGCGCTGCCCGCGCCCGGGCACCCGCTGGGTCTGAGCGGTCCCGCGGCGTTCAACTCCGCGGCGATCGAGGCGGGTGAGGCGGTGCTGGCGTCGGGGTGCCCGCTGGGGCTGGTGCCCGAGGTCGACGAGGTGGGCCCGGTGGGCGATGTGCTGACGGACGTGGTGTGGCGGTGCCTGCCGGTGCGTCCCGCGGCGCCAGCGGACGTGCCGTCGCTCGGCGAGGCGGAGCGGGAGCTGGCCGAGGTGCTGCGGGACGCGACGGAGGCGTTGACGCGGCTCGATGTCGCGGGGGCAGGGCCCATGGCGCTGACGCGGCTCGAGGCGTACCGGGCGCGGATGGAACGCGGGCGGCAGCTGCTCGCGCCGGGGTATCCGCCGCGCGCGGTGCGGGTGCTCGAGCTCGCGGGGCGCGTGGGCGCGCTCGTCGCCATCGCGGACGAGGCGGCGGGCGAGGGGCACGGCGGCGCGGTGAGCGCGGGGCAGATCGCCGAGCGGGACCGGGTGTTGCGGGCGGTGGAGCGGGCGGCGCGGCGGGCGCGGGTGGCGGCGTACAACGCGTACGCGGAGGAGCTGGAGCGCCAGCGGGGCTGAGGGGCGGGCGGCGGCGGAACGGGAGGGGCCCCGGGAACGGCGTGCGTTCCCGGGGCCCTTGGGGCGCGGTGGCTCAGCCGATGACGCCCGTGTTGGCGAACGCGGGGTTCAGCAGGCCGACGAGGTTCAGGGTGTTCCCCGTGATGTTGGGCTCGATGCTGAGCGGCACCTGGAGCAGGTTGCCCGAGAGGACACCGGGCGAGGCCACCGCCCCGCCCGCGGCGGCCGAGTCCGCGGAAGCGGCGCCGGCGACGGTACCCACGACGGCTCCTGTGGCGGCCAGCACGAAGGCGACCTTCTTGGCAGTGTTCATGGTTGGGATCCTCCTGGACGGAACTGTGCAGGGACTCCGGCGAGGGAGTCGCACGCTGCACAACGCGCGGGCCGAGCGCGCGGCACGGGCGGGGTGCCCGTTACCCACGTTCGGCCCAACGCTCCGTCCGGGAAGGGCCGGTCAGTTGTTGGTGGCGACGTTGCCCCAGACCGGGTTCAGGACGCCGATCACGTTCACGGAGTTGCCGTTGGCGTTCACCGGGACGTGGACGGGCACCTCGACGAGGTTCCCGGAGACGACGCCGGGGGACTCCAGCGCGGTGCCAGCGGCGTTCGCCTGGGCCGAGGCCACGCCCGCACCGGCGGCGGCGAGACCGCCGACCATCAGGGTGACAGCGGTGGCCTTCTTGAGGTTCTTCACTTCCAGACCTTCCTTGCACGACCGCCGCGGCCACTCGCCGCGGCGTGTCCTGCCCAACGCGTGGGGCTCGTGGGAGTTGCGCTGAACGGGTTACATCCACACGACGGTATGAATCTCATCCCGGATGGTGACGCCCGGCTTGGCGCCCCCGGCCTGTGTGGGGTAACGGGCCGGGGGGTAACGGGCGCCCCGCGGTGGTCAGTCGGAGATCCCGTGGCGCACGGCCCACAGCGCGGCCTGGGTGCGGTCGGCCAGGTCGAGCTTCATCAGGATGTTGGAGACATGCGTCTTCACGGTCTTCTCGGAGAGGACGAGCGCCCTGGCGATCTCGCGGTTGGAGCGGCCGCGGGCGATCAGGGCGAGCACCTGGCGCTCGCGCTCGGTGAGCGAGCCCGCGCGGCTGTTCTCGCCCGAGCCCTCCTGGGCCAGCAGGGCACCCGCCACCTCGGGCTGGAGCAGGACGTGCCCCGCGTGGACGGAGCGGATGGCGCCCGCGAGGGCGTCGGGGTCGATGTCCTTGTGCACATAGCCCGCGGCGCCCGCCCGCAGGGCGGGGACGACGGTGCGGCGCTCGGTGAAGCTGGTGACGATCAGGACGCGGGCCGGGTTGCCGAGCTCGCCGAGGCTGCGCAGGGCCTCGACGCCGTCGCTGCCCGGCATCTTGACGTCCATGAGGATCACGTCGGGGCGCAGCTCCTCGGCGCGCGCGACGCCCGAGGCGCCGTCGGCGGCCTCGCCGATGACCTCGATGTCGTCCTGGACCTCGAGGAATGTGCGCAGCCCGCGGCGGACCACCTGGTGGTCGTCGACGAGCAGGACGCGGATGGCGTCAGCCACCGGGGACCTCCATCTCGATCGTGGCGCCCTCGCCGGGCGCGGATACGACGGTGAGCCTGCCGCCGACGGAGGCGGCCCTGTCGCGCATGGAGACCAGGCCGAGGTGGCGGCCCGCGGTGCGGACGGCCTCGGGGTCGAAGCCGGTGCCGTCGTCGGCGACCCGCAGGACGGTGCCGACGCCGCGGCGGAAGAGGGAGACCTGGACCTTCTCGGGGGCGCCGTGCCGCAGGGCGTTGTGCAGAGCCTCCTGGGCGACGCGCAGCAGCGCCTCCTCGTGGGCGGCGGGGAGGGCGCGCGAGGTGAGGCAGTCGAACGTGACGCGCGCGGGGTGGGCGCGGTCGAGGACCTGGGTCTGGGCGCGGAGCGTGGCGACGAGGCCGTCCTCGTCGAGGGCGGCGGGGCGCAGCTCGATGACGGCGGCGCGCAGCTCGTCGGCGGCCTCGGCGGCCAGGGTGGTGACCTGGGCCAGCTCGGCCCTGGCGCGGCGGGGGTCGCGGTCGAGGAGGGTGGCGGTGGCCTGGGCGGTCAGGCGCAGCGAGAACAGCTTCTGGGCGACGGCGTCGTGCAGCTCGTGGGCGAGGCGGGCGCGTTCGTCGGCGATGGTCAGCTCGCGGCTGCGCTCGTAGAGCCTGGCGTTGGTCAGGGCGATGGCGGCGTGCTCGGCGAGGAGGCGCAGCAGGTCCTCGTCCTCCGCGGTGAACGCGCAGCCGTCGGGGCCCCGGCTGCCGGGAGGGCAGCGCTTGTTGGCCAGGAAGAGGGCGCCGAGGACCTCCTGGCCGTCGGCGATGGGCATGCCGAGGAAGTCGGACATCTCGGGGTGGGCGCCGGGCCAGCCCTCGAAACGTGGGTCGTCGCGGACGTCGGCGAGGCGGACGGGGGTCGCGCCCTTGAGCATCGCGGCGAGGATGCCGTGCTGGCGGGGCAGGGGGCCGATGGCCTTCCACTGGCGGTCGCTGACGCCGTCCACGAGGAACTGGGCGAAGCCTCCGTTGCCGTCGGGCAGGCCGAGGGCGGCGTAGCGGGCGTCGAGCAGCTCGCGCGCGGAGGCGACGATCGTCTGGAGGACGTCGCGCACCTGGAGGGTGCGGTTCATGGCGAGCAGCGCCGCGCTGACGGCGGCGAGCCCCGTGCGTGGGCCCATGGGGAGAAGGTAACGCGCCGGGGCCCCGGGCCGGATCGGGCGGGGGCGGGGGCGGCGTTGCGGCGGTGGACCTAGGTCGGGGGGCGGAGGTCGGGGGGCGGAGGACGGGGGCGGGGCGACGGAACGGCGGCGGGCGCATCAGGGGGGACGCCCGCCGCCGTTCCGGCCGCGTCAGGGGTGCCGACGGGTCAGTCGCGCATGACCTCGGGCTCGTGGCGCCGCAGGAACTTCATGACCAGGAGGCCGCACGCGACGGCGATGAGGATGAGCATCGAGACATCGAGGAGCCAGTACCCGGCCTCGTGCTTCCAGATGGGGTCGGGGTCGGGCTCGGCGGCGGGCGAGGCGGTCAGGACGTTGAGGTCGACCGTCGCGCCGGTGCCCGCCAGGGCCCAGCGCGAGGGCATGAGCCATGCGAGCTGTTCAACGCCGAGGCTGCCGTGGACCTGGAACAGCGCGCCGGTGAAGACGAGCTGGACGACCGAGATCATGACGAGCAGCGGCATGGTCATCTCGGAGGTGCGGACCAGGGCGGAGATGACCAGGCCGATCATCATCGAGGTGCAGCCCAGGACCATCAGGACAAAGGTCATCTCGAGGGCGGGCGAGTCCTCGAAGATCACGCCCTCTGGGGGCATGTCGCGCGGGATGAAGCCGATGATGCTGAGCAGGGCGCCCTGGAAGACGGTGACGATGCCGAGGACGAAGACCTTGGACATGAGATACGCGGACCGTGAGAGTCCCACGGCGCGTTCCCGCTCGTAGATGACGCGTTCCTTGATGAGCTCGCGGACCGCGTTGGCCGAGCCGGTGAAGCACATGCCCACGACGAGGATCAGCAGGATGATGCTGGCGTCGCCGTTGCGGCCGCCGTTCTCCACCGGGCCGTAGCCGAGGCCGTGGTCGGCGGGGATGAACGTGCTGACCAGGCCGAGGACGATGGGCAGGGCGATCGTCAGGCCGAGGAACCCCTTGTCGGCCATGATCACGGCGGCGTATCTGCGCATCAGGGTGAGCACCTGGGAGCCCCAGGTCTGCGCCTTCTGCTGGACGGGCGCCACGGGCCAGTACTGCTGGGCCTGCGGCTGCACGGCGTCGAGGTCGGCGGCGTACATCTGGTAGTGCTGCGAGCCGCGCCAGCGGCCCATCCAGTCGTAGTCGCGGTAGTTCTCGAACGCGGAGAAGACGTCGGCCCACGTCTCGTAGCCGAAGAAGTTGAGCGCCTCGTCCGGGGGGCCGAAGTAGGCGACGCCGCCGCCGGGGGCCATGACCAGGACGCGGTCGCACAGGCCGAGCTCGGCGACGGAGTGGGTGACCACCAGGACGGTGCGGCCGTCGTCGGCGAGGCCGCGCAGCAGCTGCATGACGTCGCGGTCCATGCCGGGGTCGAGCCCGGACGTGGGCTCGTCGAGGAAGATCAGCGACGGCTTGGTCAGCAGCTCGAGGGCGACCGAGACGCGCTTGCGCTGGCCGCCGGAGAGCGAGGAGATGCGCTTCTCGGCGTGGTGGCTCAGCTTGAGCTCGGCAAGGACCTCCTCGACGCGGGCGTCGCGCTCGGCGTCGGCGACGTCGCCGGGGAAGCGGAGCTTGGCGGCGAGCCTGAGGGCCTGCCTGACCTGGAGCGCGGTGTGCAGGATGTCGTCCTGCGGGACCAGGCCGATGCGGTGGCGCAGCTCGGCGAAGTGCGTGTAGAGGTTCCTGTGGTCGTAGAGCACCTCGCCATAGGTCGCGGGGCGGTAGCCGGTCAGGGCGCGCAGCAGCGTGGACTTGCCCGAGCCCGACGGGCCGATGACGCCGACCAGGGACTTCTCCGGGACGCCGAAGGAGACGTCGTTGAGGATCGTCAGCTGGTTGTTGTTCACCTGCACCGTGAGGTGGCGGGCGGAGAAGGAGACCTCGCCGGTGTCGACGTACTCCTGGAGCTGGCTGCCCACGAGGCGGAACGTCGAGTGGCCGATGCCGACCGTGTCGTTCTGGCCGAGGTACTGGCGGCCGTTCTTGGGCAGCTGCTGGCCGTTGACATAGGTGCCGTTGTGGCTGCCGAGGTCGTGGATCTCGAAGCGGCCGTCGGGGTGCGCGAGGAACTCCGCGTGGAAGCGGGAGACCTGGAGGTCGGAGACGACCAGCTCGTTCTCGAGCGCGCGGCCGATGCGGGTGACCTGGCCGACGGCGAGCTGGTGGAGGCTGGTGGCGCCGCGGTCGGCACCCGCCGCCCCGCCGCCCTGCTGGTGCTGCTGCTGCGGTGGCTGCTGGTGGGGTGGCTGGGCCGGGGGTTGGTGCCCCTGGGGCATCGCGAGTGGGTGGCCCGCCATGGCGGCGGCCTGGGCCGGGTACTGCGCCTGCGCCGGGTACTGGCCCCGCGCGGGGTACTGCTGGCCCTGCTGCTGGTGCGGCACCTGCGCGCCACCGGCGGCGAACGTGAGCCGCGGGCCGTCGGCGGCGTTCCCCAGATGGACGACCACGCCGGGGCCGAGCGGCAGGTGCTGGACGCGTTGCCCCTGGGCGTAGGTGCCGTTGGTGCTGCCGTGGTCCTCCACGATCCAGCCCTGGCCGACCCAGCGGATGGTGGCGTGCCGCCACGAGACGCGCGAGTCCTGGAGGACGACGTCGCCCTGGGGGTCTCTTCCCACCTGGTACGACCTGGTCGGATCCAATATCCAGGTTTGTCCGTTCAATTCGAGTACGAGTTCCGGCACTCCATGCCCCACAAAGTTGTCCCCCGAATAGACCCCCGCCAGGGGGTCTTGGGATGTTTGAACATCGTGGGGGAACTATTCCAGGCTCCGGCGGCGAT
Organism: Streptomyces sp. PT12; assembly: GCF_003311645.1. Lineage (GTDB taxonomy): Bacteria > Actinomycetota > Actinomycetes > Streptomycetales > Streptomycetaceae > Streptomyces. The sequence continues at coordinate 11,449 of NZ_QEST01000137.1, forward strand.
CGGGAACCCGCCCCCCGAAAGTCACCAAGCTGGTGCAGAGCGTGCGTAGCTCCGTGACGTTCACCTCATGGCCGCGTCCACGCACCAAGACGGACATGGCGGGGACGCAGGAAGCGGCTACCGTGGAAGAACCATGACCCTTGCACATATGGCCGAGGAATCCGCCGAGGGCCTGCCCTCTGGCGTTCCCACGTTGCTGGTGAAGGTGTTCGGCAAGGACCGGCCCGGACTCACCGCATCGCTGTTCGAGACTCTGGCCGCCTACGCCGTGGATGTCATCGATCTGGAGCAGGTCGTCACGCGCGGGAGGATCACCCTCTGCGCCCTGGTGACCATGCCCGCGCGCGGCACCGGCACGGAGGGCGAGCTGCGCGCCACCGTGCACGCGTGGGCCGAGTCGGCGGGCGTGCAGGCCGAGATCATCTCCGGGCTCGGCGACAACCCCGCGCGGGGCGCTGGCCGCTCGCACGTCACCGTGCTCGGGCACCCGCTGAGCGCCGAGGTGACGGCGGCGATCGCCGCGCGGATAACGCTGGCGGGCGGGAACATCGACCGGATCTACCGGCTGGCCAAGTACCCCGTGACCGCGGTGGAGTTCGACGTGTCGGGGGTGGCGACGGAGACGCTGCGCACCGAGCTGGCCACCGAGGCGGCGGCGCGCGCGGTGGATGTGGCGGTGGTGGCGTCGGGGCTGCAACGCCGGGCGCCGCGCCTCGTGGTGATGGACGTGGACTCCACGCTGATCCAGGACGAGGTGATCGAGCTGTTCGCGGCCCACGCGGGCTGTGAGCGCGAGGTCGCCGAGGTGACGGCCGCCGCGATGCGGGGCGAGCTGGACTTCGAGGAGTCGCTGCACGCCAGGGTCGCGCTGCTCGCGGGGCTCGACGCTTCGGTGGTGGACAAGGTCCGCGACGAGGTGCGGCTCACGCCGGGCGCCAGGACCCTGATCCGCACTCTCAAGCGGCTCGGCTGCCAGGTGGGCGTGGTGTCGGGGGGGTTCACACAGGTGACGGACGTGCTGCGGGAGCGGCTCGGCCTCGACTTCGCCGCGGCCAACACCCTGGAGGTGGTGGACGGGCGGCTGACCGGGCGCGTCGTCGGGGGCATCGTGGACCGGGCGGCCAAGGCCAGGCTGCTGCGGAGCTTCGCCCATGAGGCGGGGGTGCCGCTGTCGCGGACGGTGGCCATCGGCGACGGGGCGAACGACCTGGACATGCTCAACGCGGCGGGGCTCGGGGTGGCGTTCAACGCCAAGCCGCTGGTGCGCGAGGCCGCGCACACGGCGGTCAGCGTGCCGTTCCTCGACACGGTCCTCTACCTGCTGGGGATCACCAGGGAAGAGGTCGAGGCGGCGGACGCCCAGGGCTGACGCGTGCGTGCCCCGGGGTCCGGCGTGCGTCAGGGCTGCGGGCTCCAGAAGGCGACGAGGCGGGCGGAGCCGTGCTCCACGGCCTTCCAGTCGCCGCTGAGGCTGAGGACGGCGAGCGAGGAGGTGGGGTAGCCGCCTCGGTTCATCCGCTCGCGGGTGTCGCCGTCCGACTCGCCCGCGAGCGCGTCGGCGAGGGCGTGGACGGCGGGGTTGTGGCCGACGAGCATCAGGTCCTTGACCGCGTCGTCCGTGCCGTTGATCACGGCGATCAACTCGCCGAGCGTGGCCTCGTAGAGCCGCTCGTCGTAGACGGTCTTCGGGCGCTCGGGCAGCTCGGGGGCGAACAGCTTCCAGGTCTCGCGGGCGCGGGCCGCGGTGGAGCAGAGGGTCAGATCGGGGGACACGCCCGCGCCGGCGAGCCAGCGCCCGGCCACGGGCGCGTCCTTGCGGCCGCGCTCGGCCAGGGGACGCTCGTGGTCGGGCACCTGGGGCCAGTCGGCCTTGGCGTGTCGGAGAAGAACGATCCTGCGGGGAACATCGACGCTCATGTGCCCCAGCTTCGCATGAAAGGAGTGGGCGGGCGCAGGTGGTTGGGAATCGGAACGGCCCTGGTGCGCTGGTGGAAGGCTCAGGGCAGCAGCGCGGCGCGGACGTGGGCGATCAGCTCGCCGACGGGCTGCCAGTGGGTGCCGGTGGCCGCGTCGGCCTCCGTGCCGGAGACGAGCAGCGTCAGCAGGGCGGCGAACACGGCGGCCGGGAGTGCGACGGCCCACCAGCGCAGGCGGATGTCCCCCGTTGAACGGTTCGCGTGGGGGGCGGCCATGACGGTCTCCCTCGGTCGGGCGCCGGGGTCAACTCTGTTCCCCGGCAGGTGAGTCCAACCTACGCAACGCGCCGTGCGCGGCCCATCCGGTGATCCACCCAGTCCCCCCTGAACCTGACCCCCTAGGGGAAGGTGGTGCTGGCACCACCATGGGGCGGCGGAAGGCGTCGGAAGAACGCCGGGGGAGCGTCAGGGGGAGGCGATGATCGCGATCACGGCGATCACGACGCTGATGCCGAGCATGGTGCCGAGGATCTGGAGGAGCTTCCGCTGGCCGCCTGTGGGGTGGGGTTCGAGCGCTGGCATGCGGCCCATCCTCCCACGCGCCGCCCCCGCTCCCCCGGGTGTCCCCCTCAGTCGCCGTCTTCCACGCGGCGGTCCCGCCCGGCGAGGACGCCGACGGCGATCTGGACGGCCATGAGCCCGGCCATCACGGCGAGCGGCACGTCCCAGCCACCGGTGGCCTCGTACAGGCTGCCGATGACCAGGGGCCCAGGGATGCAGATCAGATAGCCGACGCTCTGGGCGAACGCGGAGAGGCGGGCGACGCCCGTGGCGCTGCGGGCGCGCAGGCCGATCATGGTGAGGGCTGCGGGGAAGGCGCAGTTGGCGACGCCGAGGAAGACGGCCCAGACCCAGGCGCCCGGCGCGGGGGCCAGCCACAGGCCCGCGTAGCCGACGAGGCCGCACGCGCCGAGCGCGGCGACCAGCGGCCCCTGGTGGCGCATGCGGGCGGCGACGCGGGGGACGACAAAGCCGAGCGGGCCGCCGAGGCCCATGATGACGGCGAGCAGCAGCCCGGCCGTTCCGGCGCCGACGCCCGCGTCGCGGAAGATCTGGGAGGCCCAGCCGAGGGTGATGTAGGCGGCGGTGGCCTGGAGCCCGAAGAAGACGGCGAGCGCCCAGGCGGTGCGGGAGCGGGCCAGGGAGGGGATGGGCGGCGCGGCGGCGTGGGACGCTCCGCCTGCCCCTGCCTCCGCGCCGCTCCTGTGGGGGTCCGCGCGCCGGGTGCGGGGCCTGGCGGCGAGCCAGGGCAGCAGGGCGAGGGCGGTGATGGCGGCCCATACGCCGATGCCCAGGCGCCAGCTGTCGCCGAGCGCGCCGGTCAGCGGGACGGTCATCGCGGCGGAGACGGCGGCGCCGAGCGCGGAGACGCCCGCGTAGACGCCGGTCATCGTGCCGATGCGGTCGGGGAACCAGCGCTTGACGAGCACGGGCATCAGAACGTTGCCCACGGCTATCCCGGCCAGCGCGACCGTGGTGGTCAGCAGGAAGGGAACGGTCGAGGGCATGAGCGAGCGCAGCGCGAGCCCCGCCGTGAGCGCCGCGAGGCCCGCGATCACCACGGCTGCGGGTCCGAACCTGCGGGCCAGGCGCGGGGCGGCGAAGCCGAAGAGGCCGAAGCACAGGGCGGGCAGCGACGTGAGCAGCCCGGCGACGGTGCCGTTCATGCCGAGGTCGGCGCGGACCTCGGCGAGCACGGGGCCGAGCGAGGAGATGGCGGGCCTGAGGTTGAGCGCAGCCAGGGTCAGCGCGAGGACGAGCCAGGCGCGCCGCTGGCCGGATCCGTCCCCCGGCACGGCGTCGTGCGGCGGCCGCGGTGCGGGGGAAGTCTTTCGGAGAGTACGGTCGTCCTTCGTCAACCCCATGCAACGCATCATAGAATCATGGGATGAATCCCTTGCCCGAGGGGTTCGGACATCCCGGGAGAGATATGTCACTTACCGCGCCCCGACGTTCGGCGCTGGCGGATCAGGTGATCAGCCAGCTGCGCCACGAGATCACCTCGGGGGAGTGGCCGGTCGGCTCGCGCATCCCGACCGAGCCCGAGCTGGTCGAGCAGCTCGGCGTCGCGAGGAACACCGTGCGGGAGGCGATCCGGGCCCTGGCGCACAACGGGCTGCTCGACATCCGGCAGGGCTCGGGCACCTATGTGGTGGCCACGAGCGAGCTGGCCGGGGTGATGCACCGCAGGTTCGCGGACGCCGCCCCGCAGGATGTCGCCGAGATGCGCTCGACCCTCGAGGCGGGCGCGGCGCGGCTGGCCGCGCGGCGCTGCACCGCGCAGGATCTGCGGCAGTTGGAGACGCTGCTGGGGCGGCGCGAGGCGGCCTGGGCCGCAGGGGACGTGGAGCGCTTCGTCGAGGCGGACGCGACGTTCCACATGGCGGTGGTCAAGGCGTCACACAACGAGGTGCTGACCGCGCTCTACGCCGATCTGGGCACGGTGGTGCGGTCGTTCCTGCGCGACGAGGTCGGGGACGAGCTGCGCGACGAGGACTATGTCGAGCACGCGGGCCTGGTGGCGGCGATCACCGCGGCTGACGCCGAGGCCGCCGCCACCGAGGCCGGCTCGTACGCGCTGATCTGCCGGGGGCTGATCCCGCGCGCGACGGTGTGAGGGATGGGGTGACGGGCTGAGTGACGGGCGGTCCCGCTCAGGAGCCGATCATGTGGACGCCGCCGTCCACGTGCACGATCTCGCCCGTGGTCTTCGGGAACCAGTCCGACAGCAGCGCGACCACGCCGCGCGCCGCGGGCTCGGGGTCGGCCAGGTCCCAGCCGAGGGGGGCCCTGTTGTCCCAGATGTCGGCCAGCTCGTCGAAGCCGGGGATGGACTTGGCGGCCATGGACTTCAGCGGGCCCGCGGAGACCAGGTTGACCCGGATGTTGCGGTCGCCCAGGTCGCGGCCGAGATAGCGGGACGTGGCCTCGAGGGCCGCCTTGGAGACGCCCATCCAGTCGTATTTGGGCCACGCCACCTGGGCGTCGAAGTCGAGCCCGACGACCGAGCCGCCGCGGGGCTCGAGCAGCGGGAGCAGGGCCATCGTCAGAGACTTGAGGGAGAACGCCGAGACCTCGACGGCCGTGGCGACCGAATCCCAGCCGGTGTTCAGGAAGTTGCCGCCCAGGGCGTCCTGGGGCGCGAAGGCGATGGAGTGCACCACGCCGTCGAGGCCGATGCCCTCGCCCAGGTGCTCGGCGACGTTGGCGGCCAGGGAGTCGAGGTGCTCCTGGTTCTGCACGTCGAGCTCGATCACCGGCGCCTCCTTGGGCAGCCGCTGGGCGATGCGCTTCACCAGGCTCAGCCGGCCGAAGCCCGTGAGCACGACCTCGGCGCCCTCCATCTGCGCGAGCCGCGCGACGTGGAACGCGATCGAGGCGTCCGTGAGCACCCCGGTGACCAGGATGCGCTTGCCTGCGAGCAGTCCGTCCATGTGTCAGTGCCCCATGCCCAATCCGCCGTCAACCGGGATGACGGCTCCAGTGATGTACGCGGCCTCGTCCGAGGCCAGGAAGCGGACGGCCGCCGCGATCTCCGCGGGCTCGGCGTACCGGCCGAGCGGCACCTGGCCGACGATCTCGGCCTGCCGCTCCTCGGGGAGCGCCCTGGTCATGTCGGTGTCGACGAAGCCCGGGGCCACCACGTTGCACGTGATGTTGCGCGAGCCGAGCTCGCGGGCGAGGGAGCGGGCGAAGCCGACGAGGGCGGCCTTGCTCGCGGCGTAGTTGACCTGCCCAGCCGAGCCGAGGAGCCCCACGACCGAGGAGATCAGCACGACGCGGCCCGTGCGGGCGCGCAGCATGCCGCGGGCCGCGCGCTTGACCACGCGGAAGGTGCCCGTGAGGTTGGTGTCGAGGACGGCCTGGAAGTCCTCCTCGGACATCCGCAGGATCAACTGGTCGCGCGTGATCCCGGCGTTGGCCACAAGAACCTCGACGCGGCCGTGCGCGTCCTCGATCTCTTTGTATGCCTGCTCCACCTGTTCGGGGTCGGTGATGTCGCACTTCACCGCCAGGCAGCCCAGCTCGGCCAGCTCCTTCGGTGGCTCACCGGAGCGGTAGGTGATGGCGACCTGGTCGCCTGCGTCGGCGAGGGCACGAGCAATGGCCAGGCCAATCCCGCGATTTCCTCCGGTGACGAGTACCGAGCGGCTCAAGGGCCGACCCTCCTTCTGCGTCAGGTGTTCCGGACAAACCTAGCCTCCCCGCGCCGCGCCGAGGGGGGCGGGGCGCGACAGGGGCCCCGCCGGGGATCTGTTGGCCCTCCACAACGCGGCCGACGCGCCCTGGGGCGGGCGAGGCGTCGCGGCGGCGGCGAACGGGGGTGCGCCCGGCGGGTATGACCCGGGACACGCCGGGAGGTGGCGGGGCATGATCGTGCCGGGGCGACCACCACCGCCGCCGCCATCGCCGGGTCCGGCGAACGCCCAGAACAGACGAGCACCGAGGACAGATGACCGCCGAGGACAGGAGACCCCGTGCCCAGATCCATCGATGAGACGTTCCTCGCGCTACCGCTGCGCAGGCTCGCCGACGCGGCGCTGGCCAGGGCGAGGGCGCTGGGGGCCGAGCACGCGGACTTCCGCTGCGAGCGGGTGCGCAGCGCCAACTGGGTGCTGCGCGACGCCAGGCCCGCGGGATCCGCCGACACAACGGACGTGGGGTACGCGGTGCGCGTCGTCCACGGCGGGAGCTGGGGGTTCGCCGCGGGCGTCGACATGACGCCCGCTGGCGCCGCGCGCGTGGCGGGGCAGGCGGTGGCGATGGCGCGGCTGTCCGCGAAGGTCATCGCCGCCGCGGGCGCGCGGGAGCGGGTCGAGCTCGCGCCCGAGCCGTCGCACGGCGAGCGGACGTGGGTCTCGTCCTACGAGGTCAACCCCTTCGACGTCCCCGACGGCGACAAGACGGCGCTGCTCGCGGACCGGAGCGCCGGGCTGCTGGGCGCCGAGGGCGTCAGCCATGTCTCGGCGCGGCTGTGGGCGGTGCAGGAGAACAAGTTCTACGCCGACACCGCGGGCACCGTGACCACCCAGCAGCGCGTGCGGGTGCTGCCCGAGCTGACGGCGACCGCGGTGGACGCGGTCAGCGGGCGGTTCGACTCGATGCGGACGCTGGCGCCGCCCGTGGGCCGCGGCTGGGAGTATCTGACGGGCACGGGCTGGGACTGGGACGCCGAGCTGGCCGAGCTGCCGGGGCTGCTGGCCGAGAAGATGGCCGCGCCGACGGTGGAGCCGGGGCGTTACGACCTGGTGGTCGACCCGTCGAACCTCTTCCTCACCATCCACGAGTCGATCGGCCACGCCACCGAGCTGGACCGGGCGCTTGGCTACGAGGCGGCGTTCGCGGGCACGTCGTTCGCCACGTTCGACCAGCTGGGCACGCTGCGCTACGGCTCGCCGCTGATGAACGTCACGGGCGACAGGACCGTCGAGCACGGCCTGGCGACCATCGGCTACGACGACGAGGGCGTGCAGACGCAGTCCTGGGACGTGGTCAGGGACGGCGTGCTCGTGGGCTACCAGATGGACCGGAGGACCGCCGCGCTCCAGGGCTTCGAGCGGTCCAACGGCTGCGCGTTCGCCGAGTCCTCCGCGCGGGTCCCGCTCCAGCGAATGGCCAACGTCTCGCTCCAGCCCGATCCCGAGGGGCCCGACACGGCGGGGCTGATCGACCGGGTCGAGCGGGGCATCCTCGTCGTCGGCGCGGGCTCCTGGTCGATCGACATGCAGCGCTACAACTTCCAGTTCACCGGGCAGCGCTTCTTCCGCATCGAGAACGGACGGCTCGCCGGTCAGCTGCGCGACGTGGCCTACCAGGCCAACACGACGGACTTCTGGGGGTCGATGGCGGCCGTCGGCGGGCCCGAGACCTATGTGCTGGGCGGCACGTTCATGTGCGGCAAGGCCCAGCCCGAGCAGGTCGCGGCCGTCTCGCACGGCTGCCCCTCGGCCCTGTTCCGTGACATCAGCATCCTCAACACCACCCAGGAGTCGGGCAGATGAGCAGCGGAAGGCGTGGCGCCGACGCGCCGCACGAGATCGTCGAACGCGCCCTCGCGCTGTCCCGCTCGGACGGCGCCGTGGTGATCGTCGATGAGACGTCGACGGCCCATCTGCGCTGGGCGGCCAACGCGCTGACCACCAACGGCGTGACGCGCGGGCGGCGCGTGACCGTGATCGCCACGGTGAACGGCGCGGAGGGCACGGCCGCCGGCGTGGTCGGCGGGACCGCGGTGGACGCCGACGCGCTGGAGCCGCTGGTGCGCGCGGCCGAGGAGGCCGCGCGGCAGTCGCCTTCGGCCGAGGACGCGCGGCCGCTGCTCGGGGGCGCGCCCGGTGGCGATGTCACGGCCGCGCCCGACGAGACGTCGGCGGCGGCGTTCGAGGCGTTCGCGCCGGCGCTCGGGGAGACGTTCGCGCGGGCGCGTGCGGAGGGGCGTGAGCTGTTCGGCTTTGCGAACGACGAGGTGGTCTCCACCTATCTGGGCACATCGGCGGGGCTGCGGCGGCGGCACGACCAGCGCACGGGCCATGTGGAGCTCAACGCCAAGTCGCGCGACCGGCTGCGGTCGGCCTTCGTGACCGTGCCGACGGACGACTTCGCCGCCGTCGACCCCGCGGCGCTCGACGCGGACCTCGCGACGCGGCTGCGCTGGGCCGAGCGCAGGGTCGACCTGCCCGCGGGCCGTTACGAGACGCTGCTGCCGCCCACGGCGGTCGCCGACCTGATCACCTATCTGTACTGGAACGCGGACGCGCGCGACGCCCACGAGGGAAGGACCGTCTTCAGCGGCCGTGGCGGCGGGACGCGGGTGGGCGAGCGCCTCTCCTCGCTGCCCCTGACGCTGGCGAGCGACCCGGGCGCGCCAGGGGTGGCGGCCGCGCCGTTCGTGGTGGCGCACTCGTCGACGAACACGTTCGTCTCGGCGCCCTCCGTCTTCGACAACGGGCTGCCGATCGGGCGGACCGAGTGGATCTCCGACGGGGTGCTGCGGCGGCTGCTGACCACCCGGCACACCGCGGAGCTGACCGGGCTCCCGGTGGCCCCGCTCACCGACAACCTGCTGCTCGACGCGGGCGGGACGCGTTCCCTGGCCGACCTGATGGCCGACACCGGGCGCGGGCTGCTGGTCAGCACGCTGTGGTACATCCGCGAGGTGGACCCCAAGACGCTGCTGCTGACGGGGCTGACCAGGGACGGGGTCTATCTGGTCGAGGGCGGCGAGGTGGTCGGCGTGGTGAACAATTTCCGGTTCAACGAGTCACCCGTCGATCTCCTGTCCCGCGCGGCCGAGGCGGGCCGGGCCGAGGTGTGCCGCTCGCGGGAGTGGGGCGAGTACTTCCCGCGCACGTCGATGCCCGCGCTGCGGGTGCCGGAGTTCAACATGAGCTCGGTGAGCCCGGGGGTCTGAGGGCCGCAAGGGCCGGGGGCTCACGGCTCGGGGCTCGGGGCTCGGGGCTCGGGGGCTCGGGGGCTCAGGGCTCGATCGTGAGCCCCGAGATCAGCCCGCCGTCCAGCGTGAAGCGGAAGTGCAGGTCGACCTGGCCGCCGGGGAAGTCGCCCTCCAGGTGGTGGGTCGCCATCCAGCGGTCGCCGCCCTCGTGGCGGGCGCCGGTCAGCTCGGTGGTGTAGGTGTACTCCGAGGCGGCCCGGTCGAGCCAGCGCGCGATGTCGGCGCCGCCCGTGTGGACGGCGCCGTCGTCGGTCACGGTGGCGTCAGGCGTGAAGAGCGCGAGCGCCGTCGGGGTGTCCCTGACGCGGTGGGCCGCCAGGAAGCGGGGGACCGTCTCGGGCAGCTCCGCGGGGTCGATCGGGCGGCCGGTCATGGGAACTCCTCAACTGCTAAAGTGAAAGCTACTTACTTCGACCTTAGCAGTCACCTCGTCGCACCATCATCCCGGGAGGCCCCATGCCTGGCCGTGTCCGACTTGAGGATCGCGAGTGCCCGCTGTCCACGGCCGTGGCGCGGGTCGGCGAGTGGTGGACGCTGCTGATCCTGCACGACGCGTTCGACGGCTACACGCGCTTCGATCAGTTCCAGGCGAACCTGGGCATATCGTCCAGCATGCTGACCACGCGGCTGAAGTCCCTGGTCGCCGAGGGGATCCTGGAGCGCCGCCCCTACCGCGAGGGACCCACGCGCCACGAGTACGTCCTGACCGACCTCGGCCACTCGCTGCGCCCGGTCGTCGTGGCCCTGGCCGCCTGGGGGAACGCCAGGCTGGCCCCCGACGAGCGCAGCATGATCCTGGTGGACGCCACGACCGGCGACGAGGTCGAGCCGGTCGTCGTGGACGCCGCCACCGGGCGCAGGGTCGACGACAGCGAGGCGTTCGTCTTCGCCGCGGGGCCCGCGGCGAGCCCGGCGATGCGGGCGCGTTACCCCCGCGGCGGAGGCGGCGCGGGGCCGCGGAATCCCCGGGCCTGAGCCGAGCCGCCGACCGTAGGATGGGCCGCGTCCCAGACCCCCATCGACTTCCAGGACTCAACGTGACACGCCTCGGCGACTCCGTGCAGCGCGTCCGCGCGCTGCTGACGCGGGACCTCTCCTCCGACACCACCGTCAGGCAGCTGCTCGAGGAGACCGGCGCGCGGCGTTATCTGGACCTCGGTGACCTGTCGGCGGGCGAGCAGGCCGCGTTGATCGCCTCGCGCGCCGTCGACGTGCTGCCGTCGGCCGAGCGGCTGGCCGAGCGCATCGAGGAAGCGCGGGCCGCGGGGCGCGGGCTGCACGTCAAGCTGGGGATCGACCCGACCGCCGTGGATGTGCACCTCGGGCACGCGGTGCCGATCATCGTGCTCAGCCGGTTCCAGCGGATGGGCCACGACGTGACGCTGATCATCGGCGACATCACCGCCAAGATCGGCGACCCCACGGGCCGTTCGACCGAGCGCCCGCCGCTCACCGACGAGGACATCGCCAGGAACCTCGCCGGGTACCGCGAGCAGGTCAGGCCGTTCTTCGACTTCGAACGTGTCAGGTTCAGGCACAACAGCGAGTGGCTCGGCGAGATCGCCCTCCCCCGGCTGATCGGCATCCTGGCCCAGGTCCCGGCCTCCGCGCTGCTCCAGCGCGACGACTTCCGCACGCGCCTCGAAGGCGGGCACGGGCTGAGCATGTCCGAGCTGATCTACCCGGTGGCCATGGCGATCGACTCCGCGGAGATCGCCGCCGACGTGGAGCTCGGCGGCGTCGACCAGCTGCTCAACATGCAGATGGGCCGCCGCGTGATGGAGATCTACGGCCAGGAGCCGCAGGGCATCGTCAGCATGCCGCTCATCGAGGGCACCGACGGCTCGGGCGCCAAGATGTCCAAGTCCAAGGGGAACTACATCGGCCTCAACGCCGCCCCCGACGACGTCTACGGCAAGGTCATGTCCATCCCCGACCGGCTGATGGAGCCCTACCTGCGGGCCTGGACGGAGTGGACCGACGACGAGCTCGCGCTGGCGCTCGGCCGCCTCGCCGACTCCTCGCTGCACCCCATGGACCTCAAGAAGGTGCTCGCGGGCGAGGTCGTCACCGTGCTGCACGGCGTCGACGCGGCGATGGCGGCCAGGGCGGGGTTCACCGCGCAGTTCTCGCGCAGGAGCTTCACCGAGGTCGAGGCGCTGCCCGAGCTGTCCCTCGCCGAGCACGGCGGCGAGGGCATCGCGGCGCTGCTGACCAAGGTGCTCGGCTTCACGCCGAGCGCGTCCGCGGCCCGGCGGCTGGCCAAGCAGAACGGGCTGCGGCTCGTGCTGGAGACCGGCGAGGGCCAGAGCAGCGCCGTGCTGGCCGAGGCGGACGCGCTGCGCCCGCTGGGCGAGGTGCTGGGCGAGCGCCTGGCCGCGGCCGTCGAGCCGCCCAAGGGCATCTACCTCAAGGCCGGGCGCAGGCTCGCCCAGGTCCGGGTCTAGCCTGGTCACGAAGCCCCCGCCGCGTTCGGCGCGGCGGGGCGCGAGGCGAGGTGGTGAGGCGATGCTCAGGCGGCGGGGTGCGGCCGATGACCCCACGGTCCACCGGATCACCGGGGCCAGGCAGGGGCTCGCGGACGACGTCCGCGGGCGGCAGCGCCGTTATGTCATCTCAATGCTCGTGCGCACCGCGGCGGTGGTGCTGACGCTTCTGCTGTGGAACGTCAGCAGGCCGCTCGCCGCGGTCACCCTCGTCCTCGGCGTCGTGCTGCCGTATGTGGCCGTCGTGGTGGCGAACGCGGGCCGCGAGAACGCCCCCTCGCTGCCGTCGACGTTCCTCGCCGAGGGCGCCACGCGGTCGCTTCCGCTCGCGAACGAGGATCCTCACAAGCGGAGTTGACGCCTCCGATCTGGGAAGCTCGATAAATCCTCAGCTCAATTGGGCCGTTCCCCTGCGCCGATCGGTGCATTGCATGTCATACTTCAAGGGCGCTCCGTATCCCCCGTCGGAGCGACGATCCGACGCCGGGCGGCTCCCCCCGTGGCTGCCCGGCGTCGTTTCTTGTGTTGCGGCGATGTTCTGGCGATTTCTTGAGGGTGTTGTATGGATTCCGTGTCGAACGAATCCGCCGCCGCTCCCCTGATCTGCTCGGCCAAGGGCTGCCGCGAGGCGGCCCGGTGGGTGCTGGCCTGGAACAACCCCAAGCTGCACACCCCCGAGCGCCGCAAGACGTGGCTGGCGTGTGAGGAGCACCGGGAGTATCTGTCGCGATTCCTCGGGGTGCGGGGCTTTCTCAAGGACGTGGTGCCGCTGGCCGAATGGCGGTCGGCGCCGGAGGGGTAGGCGCTGTCCCAGGGCCTCCTCCCTGGGCCTCGGGGCCGCGCGGTCAGCCGCCGATCGCGGACATCGGGCGCCGCGGCTGAAGGAACTCGGGGTCGTCGATGCCCGAGCCCGCCTTCTTGCCCCACATCGCCGCCCGCCAGCGCTCGGCCAGCTCCTCGTCGTCCGCGCCCGAGCGCAGCGCCCCGCGCAGGTCCGACTCCTCGCGCGCGAACAGGCAGTTGCGCACCTGCCCGTCGGCCGTCAGGCGGGTGCGGTCGCACGCGCGGCAGAACGGGCGGGTGACCGACGCGATGACGCCCACCCGGTGGGGCCCGCCGTCCACGAGCCACCGCTCGGCGGGCGCCGAGCCCCGGCGTTCGGCCCGCTCGGGGGTGAGCGCGAAGCGCGTCCGCAGCGACGCCAGGATCTGCTCGGCGGTGATCATGCGCTCGCGGTCCCAGCCGTGCTGGGCGTCGAGCGGCATCTGCTCGATGAAGCGCAGCTCATACCCGTGCTCGATGGCCCACGCGAGCAGCCCGGGGGCCTCCGTGTCGTTGAGCCCGGGCATCAGCACGGCGTTGACCTTGACCGGCGTCAGCCCCGCCTCGCGCGCGGCCTCAAGGCCGCGCAGCACGTCGCCGAGGCGACGGCGCCTGGTGATCCGCTCGAAGACATCGGGGTCGGTGCTGTCGAGCGAGACATTGACCCGGTCGAGGCCCGCCTCGCGCAGCGGCGCGGCGAGCCGGGCGAGGCCGATGCCGTTGGTCGTCAGGGACAGCCGGGGGCGCGGGGTCAGCGCGGCACAGCGCGCGACGATGCCCGTGAGCCCCCTGCGCAGCAACGGCTCTCCCCCGGTGAACCGCACCTCGGTCACGCCAAGCCGGGTCACGGCGACGCCGACGAGGCGGACGATCTCGTCGTCCGTGAGCAGCTCGGGCTTGTCCAGCCAGGCCAGCCCCTCTTCCGGCATGCAGTAGGTGCAGCGGAGATTGCACCTGTCGGTCAGCGAGACCCGCAGATCGGTCGCGGCCCTGCCATAGGTGTCGAGCAGCATATTTCGCAGGGTACGGCACACGTGTGACGAATGACCCCGTTCGCGCCCGCGCATCCGCGCCCTCCCGATCCCCCCCGGATCTCCTCCCGGATCCTCCCGTGGGCCGTTCGACGGGCCGTCAACTCCGGACGCCGGTACGGGCGCTGTCGGAAGCTGGCCGTATCCTCGGGGACCATGCTCGAGAACCACCAGACGACCTTGGCCGGAATTCCCGACCAGCAGTCAGCAGGCGTTCCCTGGCCGCCGTCGTATCCGACCGGGTACGCCGTGGTGGACGTCGAGACCACCGGGCTGCGCCGGGAGGACCGCATCGTGTCCGCCGCGGTCTACCGGCTCACGGCGGAGGGCGAGGTGGAGGACCACTGGTACTCGCCGGTGAACCCCCAGCGCGACCCGGGGCCCGTGCACATCCACGGGCTCACGGCGGCGATGCTCGCGGACGCGCCGCTCTTCGCCGACGTGGCGGGGGAGTTCGCGAAGCGGCTCGCAGGCCGCGTGCTCGTGGCGCACAACGCCGTGTTCGACTGGACCATGATCGCCAGGGAGTTCGCCCGCACGGAGCGCACCGCACCGGTCGAGCAGCGGCTGTGCACCATCGCGCTGTCCAAGGCGCTCGGGCTGCCGCTGGCGAACCACAGGCTGCAGTCGCTGGCTGCGTTCTTCGGCGTGACCCAGCGGCGGGCGCACCACGCGCTCGATGACGCGCGGGTGCTCGCCGAGGCGTTCCGGCCGAGCCTGCACCGGGCGGCGGCGAGGAAGCTGCCGCTGCCGCTGCTGGCGTGCCGCCCGCTCACCGAGTGGTCGGACCCGCCGACGGCCGCTTCACCCTCGTCGCCGTCCTCGTCGTCGGGCGCGTCATCGGCGGCGTGGCGGGGCGGCTGGCGGCAGCCGAAGCGGCGCCCCGCGTGCCCCTACCCCAACCCCGGGCGTTACGAGACGGGCGGGCGGCTCGTGCAGGGGATGCGGGTGGCGTTCTCCGGGGACACCTCGGTGGACCGCGAGCTGCTTGAGGACCAGGCGTTCGAGGCCGGGCTGCACATCGCGACCAGCGTCTCGCGCCTCACCAGCCTGCTGGTCACCAACGACCCCGACACCATGACGAGCAAGGTCGCCAAGGCGCGGGCGTACGGCACGCCGGTGCTGGACGAGGCGGCGTTCACGCAGCTGCTGCGGGATGTGGCGCCAGCGCGTGGGGCGGCCCCGACGGCGGACGACTGACCCCGTTCGGGTACGGTCGTGAGCTGTGTACCGCTTTCTGCTGTCCCGGCAGTGGGTGCTGCTCACCCTCGTCGCGCTGCTGCTGATCCCGGCCATGGTGTGGCTGGGCTTCTGGCAGCTGAACCGCCACGAGCAGCGGGTCGAGCGCAACGATCTGATCTCCGGCAGCCTCGACGCGCCCCCCGTGCCGATGGCCGAGCTGACCGGGGTCGGCGGCGCGGTCGACCCCGACGACCGGTACAGGCCCGTGACGGCGACCGGGGTGTACGACACGGAGCACGAGGTCGTGGTGCGCCAGCGCACGGACGCCGACGGCGTGGTCGGGTACCACGTGCTGACGCCGTTGGTGCAGGCGGACGGCACGGGCGTGGTCGTCAATCGCGGCTGGATCCCGGCAGGCGACGACATCACGCGCATGCCCGAGGTGCCAGAGCCGCCGTCCGGCGAGGTGACCGTGACCGGTCGGCTGATGGCCGACGAGTCCACGGGAACGACCGGCATCAGGGAGCGCTCGGGGCTGCCGGACGGCATGGTCATGATGATCAACAGCGCGGAGCGTTCCGAGGCGGCGGGGGTGCCGATGCTCGGCGGCTTCATGGAGCTGAGCGAGACGTCCCCCGCGCTCGCCGAGGCGGAGGCGGCCGAGCAGCCGGAGATGCTGCCGGAGCCCGATCACACGGGCATCGGGGCGCACTTCGCGTACGCCGTGCAGTGGTGGCTCTTCGCGGCCGGGGTGCCGGTGGGGTGGGTCCTGCTGCTGCGGCGCGAGGTGAAGGATCAGTCGCCTCCCGCGGGCTCGCCTCCCACGGGCTCGCCTCCCACGGGCTCGCCTCCCACGGGGGGTGCGGATCCGGGGCCGGTTGCCGGTGCTGCCTCCGGTGCGGTGCGGGCCGGTTCCGCGTAGATCCCCGCGGGGCCGCTTCGGTGCGGCGCGCCACGTTGCCGTCGTTCGCCGGGTGCGGACCGGCCTCCGGCCGGGGGCATGTTTCCCCACCCACCCCCCTCTTCGCCTGCGGCGGCCTGAGGCCGTCGTCAACTGACCCGGTCCACCGTGTGGCGGGAGGGGCGGAGGTGGGTTTCCGTGGGGAGGGCCGGGAGGCCCGCCGAGGTGCGGGCGTGGTCCACGGCCTCCTCGTGCAGGCGCCGCACCACATCGGCCGGGTGGGCCTGGGGGGTGAGGAGCAGGCCGACCCGCACGCGCGGGGCGGTGCGGCGGCCTGTCAGGGACACGCGGGCGCGGTCGACGCCGGGGAACGTCTCGGCCTCAGCGGCGAGCACGTCCTCCACCGCCCTCCCCCGCAGCACCGCCCGCGCGCCGTCGCCGCTGTCGATCTGGATCTCCGCGAGCCGGGGCCGCCTGACCTGCGCCAGCAGCCACCACAGCGACAGCAGCAGCAGCGTCGCGAGGCCGCCGATGACCACGGGCCACCACCAGCCGTGGCGCGTGAACTGCGTCCGGTCCGTGTGCGTCAGCAGCACGTCGTGCGGCGCGCGCCACGAGAAGCCTGAGGGCAGCCACAGGCCCCAGCGGCGCGGCAGGTCGAGCGCCGCCGCGAGGGCCACCAGGCCGACGCCGATCAGCAGCAGGCCGGACAGGCCCATCAGCACTCGGTTCACCGTGCGCAGCACGCCGCGTCACCGCCTCGCCGGTCGGCGCACATGGACGCTCAACGCCGGGGGCCTGGCCAGGCCGAGCTCCCCGATGCCGTGGTCGAGCACCGCGTCGAGGTCCGCCTTGACCGCGTCGAGCTCGCGGAAGTGCGCCTCCGCCAGCGCCCTGACGCGGCGGCGGCCCACCAGCACCCGCACATCCCGCACGCCCGACACCTCCATCGCACGGTCCCGCAGCACGACCGCGGCGGCGGAGCGTTCGATGCCGGAGCGCATCCCCGAGGCGTCGGCGCGCATCGGCAGCAGGCCGCGCAGGCCCGGGCTGACCGCGAGCACGATCAGCCACACGCCGAGCGCGACCGCCGCCACCGCGCCCGCCACCACCCACCCGTCGTCCAGGGTGCGGGTGGCCAGGCCGTCGGTGAGCGCGCGGCGCCAGGCCGCGACGGGGCGGTCGGCGCGCACCGAGACGATGTCGTAGAGCAGCATCCCCGAGGCGATCAGCAGCGCCACGGCGAGCAGCGCGGCGGGGGCGCGGCGGACGGACCAGAACCGGCCCGCGGGGCCCGCGGGTTCGCTCACCGCACCCTCCCGGTGGCCTCGCCGTTGAAGTGCGCGGAGTACAGGCGTTCCACGGAGACCGCCACATACGACGCCTCCATGCCCGTCAACTCCTTGATGCGCCGGGTGACATGGCGCCGCACCGCGCCGCACTGGGCCCCGATGTCCGAGGGGTAGCCGAGGGCGACGGCGACCTGGACGCCCGCCACCCCCGTGCCCCCCTCGGCGCCCGGTGACCTGGTGACCACGGCCGTGGCGTGGGGCAGCTCGCCGTGCAGCCGCGGGGCGACGGGGCCCCGCGCCTCCGCGCGCAGCGCCTCCCTCGCGGCCTGCACGGCGAGCTTGGCGACGACGCGCTCGGAGATCCGCGTCGCGCCCCGGTCCCCCGCGGGCACCGCGGGCTCGACGGCCTCGGCCTCCACCGTGTCCGTCACCCGGCCGTCACCGCCGCCGGTCGTCGTCGCGGTCCCTGATCCGGAAGAAGTCCCCCGGCTCCAGGTCCCCGTCGACGAACCTGCCGACCACGAAGCCGATCGTGCCCAGCGCCGCCACCAGCAGGAAGGCCCCGAATCCACCGAAGTACGTGGCGAAGCCCAGCGCCATGCCGGCCATCATGCCGACCACAGCCATGCTCATGATGTGCTCCTGGCTCCCGCTCCGTCCCCGCTACTGCAACGGAGGCCGCTCGTCGTCGTCCTCCTCGCCCTCGGGGAGGTTGACGTCACCGACGTTGATGTTGACCTCGACGACCTCGAGACCGGTCATCCGTTCCACCGCCGCGATCACGTTCTCCCGTACGGTACGGGAAACGTCGGCGATGGAAACGCCGTACTCCACAACGATTTCGAGATCGAGCGCGGTCTGGACCTCGCCGACCTCCGCCTTGACGCCGCGCGTCGCGGACTTGCTGGCCCCCGGCACCCGGTCCCTGACCGCACCGAACGTACGGGCGAGCCCACTGCCCATCGCGTGCACGCCCACCACGTCACGCGCCGCCATCCCGGCGATCTTGGCCACCACACCGTCGGCGATCGTCGTCCGGCCCCGCGTGGCGGGGTCCCCGGTGCCGCGCCGGGTCCCCAGCTGCTTGCCCGGCGCGTCGATCGTCGTGGTGGTGGTGCTCGTGCCCTGCTCCGTACCGGTGTCGGTCACTGCGCCTTCACCCCTTTCCGAATGCCACAGTAAGCGTGTCATCCGACACGCGACATACGAGATCCTGTTACCCAGCCCCGGCCGATTGAGTACGACCGGGTGAGAACAGAGAGTAAAGGTCATGGGTGCGGACCCGCTGAGTGCCGCCGTGCGGCGGCAGTTGAGCCTCGGCAGGCTGGTGCCGCTCGGGCCGCCCGAGGGCGGGGTCGGGGCCTGGCTGACCGAACGGGCCGCACGTCCGGTGCTGCGTTCGGCGGCCGAAGGGGTCCCCGGCGTCCTCGTCGAGCGGATCGACATCACGCCCGCCGCCGACGGCGGCGCCTGGTCGGGCGACGGCGGCGAGCCCGCCGTTCCTCCGCCGCCCAGCGGGCTGCCGCCCGGCCCCCTGCGCATCGGCGCGGGCATCGCCACGGGCCTGGTCAGGCCGCTGCCCGCGTATGCGGACGAGGTGCGCGCGGCGCTCGCGTGGGCGGCGGACGAACGGCTCGGCCTGGCCGTGGCGTTCGTCGACTGCGAGGTGACGGGCCTGCTCGGCGACGGCGAACGCCCGCCGCGCCCTGACGGGACGGCCGAGGCGGCGTGGGACGCCGACGAGCCGGTGCCCGCGCTTGGCCCTGGCCCCGCCGCCGATGTGGCCGTCGCGGTCCTGTCCGTCCCCGGCGTGCGCGGGCTCTCGACCGCGCTGGGCGGGCCGGCGTCCGCGCTGACGGTCGGCGAGGGACTGATCCGGTGTCAGCTCGTGGTCGACCCCGGCCGCCGCGTTCGCGACGTGGCGCTCGCGGCGGGGCGCGCGGCGGCGGACGCCGCTCCCGGCGCGCCACGGGTCAGCGTGCTGGTGACCCGCGCCGGGGCGCGGCGCCCCGGCTGAGCCCTCACTCGCCAAGACCCGCAAGGGCCCGCAGCCGCCTGGCCTGCGCGGCGCGCTCGAGGGCGCGCTGCTCGTCGTAGGAGTGGTCGAGGGCGGAGCGCAGCAGCGCCTTGGTCTCGATCAACGCGTCGCGGTCCGTGGCCAGCAGGGCCGCGGTGAGGTCGGCGGTGGCGGCGGACAGCTCGGCGGCGGGGACGACGAGATTGGCGAGACCGACGCGTTCGGCCTCGTCGGCGTGGACCGCGCGGCCTGTCGCGCAGATCTCCAGGGCGCGGGCGTAGCCCACCAGGGAGACCAGCGGCGAGGTGCCGCCGAGGTCGGGGACCAGGCCGAGCGATGTCTCGCGCATGGCGAACCGCACGTCGTCGGCGCAGATCCGCAGGTCGCACGCGAGCGCGAGCTGGAAGCCCGCGCCGATGGCGTGGCCCTGGACGGCGGCGACGCTGAGCAGGTCGCTCCTGCGCCACCAGGTGAACGCCTCCTGGAACGCCGCGATGGTCGCGTCCACCTCGGCGTCGGACGCGCGCGCCAGATCGGCGAAGGAGAGATCGCCCTCGATGCCCTCGGGGGTGAGGGCGCGGCGGTCGAGCCCCGCCGAGAACGAGGTGCCCTCGGCGCGCAGCACGACTACCCTCACCTCGCCGGGCAGCCGTCGGCCGACCTCGGCGAGGGCCCGCCACATGGCGGGCGTCTGCGCGTTGCGCTTGGCCGCGTGGGTGAGGGTGACGGTCGCCACGGCCTCGTGGACCGTGGCGTGGACTCCGTCCGTGTCGAGCAGGCTCATCGCGGCCTCCGGTGGTGGTTACTCGGCGGTAATGCTGTCCGCAGGGTAACGCTCCACCGGTGCCGCTCCGCGCTCAGGGGGTGGGGGCCGCCTTCTTGCCTCGGGTGGCGCCGCCCCGGCCGCGCAGGGTCACATCGGCCTCGCTCAGCATGCGATGCACAAAGCCGTACGACCTGCCGGTCTCCTCGGCCAGGGCCCGAATGCTCGCTCCCGACTCGTACTTCTGCTTAAGGTCTGCCGCGAGCCTCTCGCGCGCGGCGCCGGTCACCCGGCTGCCCTTCTTCAGAGTCTCGGCCACTCGTGCCTCCTCGTGCGAAGTGCGCTCTGCCCTCTCATGATCACCCCTATCCCGCTTCCTGGCCACCCATTCACCGAGGTCGGTACGACAAGCGGACAGCTCGCACCCGGCCGCCGCGGGCGGCCACGGCAGGGGCGGGACCGTTCCACGGGACAAACGGGCAGGTCAGCGCGGACGGGCACGCCGCGCCCCGCGGCGCGGGTCGACGCGCGGGGATACGTCAGGGCTCACTCAGATGAATGATCAAGCGTCGGCCGAATGATCCACCGGAGATGATCACAAACGGTGGACACGCGGGCGTCAGGCCAGCGCGACCAGGTCCGCGTAGTCGGCGCTCCAGAGGTCCTCGACGCCGTCGGGCAGCAGGATGATGCGCTCGGGCTGGAGCGCGTCCACGGCGCCCTCGTCGTGTGTGACGAGGACGACCGCGCCGGTGAAGCCGCGCAGCGCGCCCAGGATCTCCTCGCGGCTCGCGGGGTCGAGGTTGTTCGTCGGCTCGTCGAGCAGCAGGACGTTGGCCGACGAGACCACGAGCGTGGCCAGGGCGAGCCGGGTCTTCTCTCCGCCGGAGAGCACGGCCGCGGGCTTGTCGACATCGTCGCCGGAGAACAGGAACGAGCCCAGCGTCTTCCTGATATCGACCATGTCCATGTCGGGGGCGGCCGAGCGCATGTTCTCGAGAACGGTGCGGTCGGCGTCGAGCGTCTCGTGCTCCTGCGCGTAGTACCCGAGCTTGAGGCCATGGCCAGGGGTGACCTCGCCCGTGTCGGGCTTCTCGATCCCGGCGAGCAGCCGCAGCAGGGTCGTCTTGCCCGCGCCGTTGAGGCCCAGGATCACGACGCGTGAGCCCTTGTCGATGGCCAGCGAGACATCCGTGAAGATCTCGAGCGAGCCGTACGACTTGGAGAGCGACGCGGCGGTCAGCGGGGTCTTGCCGCACGGCGCGGGGTCGGGGAAGCGCAGCTTGGCCACCTTGTCGCGCTGGCGCTCGTCCTCGAGCCCGGAGAGCAGGCGCTCGGCGCGGCGCGCCATGTTCTGGGCGGCGGTGGCCTTGGTGGCCTTGGCGCGCATCTTGTCGGCCTGGGCGTTGAGGGCGGCGGCCTTCTTCTCGGCGTTGGCCCGCTCGCGCCTGCGGCGCTTCTCGTCGGCCTCGCGCTGGACCTGGTACTGCTTCCAGCCCATGTTGTAGATGTCGATCTGCGATCGGTTGGCGTCCAGGTAGAACACCTTGTTGACCACGGTCTCGATCAGGGCGATGTCGTGGGAGATCACCACGAGACCGCCCCTGTACGTCTTGAGGAAGTCCCGCAGCCAGACGATCGAGTCGGCGTCCAGGTGGTTGGTCGGCTCGTCGAGCAGCAGGGTGTCGGCGTCGGAGAAGAGGATGCGGGCCAGCTCCACGCGGCGGCGCTGGCCGCCGGAGAGCGTGTGCAGCGGCTGGCCAAGCACCCGGTCGGGCAGCCCGAGGCTCGCGGCGATCGTCGCGGCCTCGGCCTCGGCCGCGTAGCCGCCCTTGGTGAGGAACTCGGTCTCGAGGCGCTCGTACTTGCGCATCGCGCGGTCGCGGACGGCGCCCTGCCCGCTGGCCATCCGGTCCTCGTTCTCGCGCATGCCGCGCAGCACGGTGTCGAGGCCGCGGGCGGCCAGGATGCGGTCGCGGGCGAGGGTGTCGAGGTCGCCGGTGCGCGGGTCCTGCGGCAGATAGCCGACCTCGCCGCCGCGCGTGATGGTCCCGGCCGCGGGGATGCCCTCGCCCGCCAGGCACTTGGTGAGCGTGGTCTTGCCCGCGCCATTGCGCCCGACCAGGCCGATGCGGTCGCCCTTGGCGATGCGGAACGACGCGGACTCGATGAGGATGCGTGCGCCAGCGCGTAGCTCGACGCCGGAT
This sequence comes from Streptomyces sp. PT12, assembly GCF_003311645.1. Lineage (GTDB taxonomy): Bacteria > Actinomycetota > Actinomycetes > Streptomycetales > Streptomycetaceae > Streptomyces. The sequence continues at coordinate 33,579 of NZ_QEST01000137.1, forward strand.
GCGGTGATCACGGACGGACTCCAGGTGGCGATGGGAAAACGTACGGGTCTGGGCTGGTCTGGGTCGTACGCCCGCTAATGCACGAGGAGCGAGAAGTCCATGGGTTCATTCTAACGGCGTGGCACAACCCGTTTTCCTGCCGCCCGTCCGCCAGGGGCGCGGCCATGGGTCAGGCGCCCCCGGTGTGGACCTGGAACGCCGCGCGCCTGACGCGTTTCGCCACGGCGGGGTCCGGATGGGCCGCGGCCAGGGCGAGCAGCACCTGCACGGTGCGGGGGTGGCCGCAGGTGCGGATCTCGTTGACCAGTTCGACCACGGAGGGCTGCGGGGCGGCGTCGACGTGGTCGAGCAGGACGCGGTCGGCGCCGTGCTCGTGGGCGGCGGACGCGGTGTCCACCCATAGCCAGGTCTCCTCGGCGCGGGTGAGGACGCCATGGGCGGATTCGGTGTGGTCGCGCGGGTCGCCCTCCTCGTGGTCGGCGAGCCACAGCAGGGCGTAGGGGCGCAGCACGGGCTCGTCGGCGGCGGCGCGTATGGCGGGGAGCGCGGGGGCGCCGACGACGCGCAGCGCCTCGAACGCGAGGCCGCGGATCAGGGCGTCCTCGCCGCGCGCGGCGTTCAGCAGCTCGGTGACGGCGGGGCCCGAAGGGCGCACGGCGAGCCAGGCGCGGTACTCGGCGCGGGCGGGGCCCGGGGTGAGGTTGGCGCAGCCGCGGAGCATGGCGACGGCGGACTGCTCGATGTTGCCCGCGGGGCTCTGGGCGGCGATGCAGATGTGCTCGAGCTTCGTCCACATCGCCCAGCTGCCCAGCTCGGTGAGGCGGGCCCGCTCGGGGTGGTGGCTGCGGGCGTGCAGGGTGAGGGCGCCGACGGACGCGAGGGTGTCGAGGGCCCAGCCGAGGAGGCGGACCACCTCGGCGGTGTCGCGCTCGGCGGCCTCGCGCTCGGCCGGGTCGCGGTCGGCGCGCAGCTCGGAGATCCGCCGCCGCAGCAGGTCGATCAGCCCGGCCCCGGTGACGGGCCCGTCGGAGAGCTGCATGACCGAGAGCAGCTGGGGAACGGCGGCCACGACGTCGGCGAGCGTGCCGGGGTCCGCGTCGGGGGGCGCGGGGCGGGCCAGGGACCACGCGTCGAACAGCGCCACCCAGCCGCGCAACGCCGCCGTGTCGTCGCGGTCCCACGCGCGAAGGCGCCAGCCGGCGCGCACGGGCGCGGGGGCGGCGCTGTGCTCGACGAGCCCGGCGAGGCGGGCGCGGCCCCAGTGCTCGCGCACCTGGGTGGGCGTCAGGCCCAGCTCGTCGGCGGCGCGCTCGGCCACGGCGTCGGGCGAGGTCCCGGTGCGCTCGGCCCAGTGGGCCAGGCGCACGGCGTCGGCCAGGATGGCGCGGGCGCGCCGGGCGAGCTCGTCCTGGGGGGCGACGCCCTTGGGGGGTGTGGGGGCCCTTCTCCCGGCCGACGCGCGTCTGCCCGCCGCGGCGCGCTGGGTGGGTGTCTGAGGGACAAGTCGCAACCGGGGCTCACGCGGAGTTCGGGACGTCACGGCAGCAGTCTCACCGGTCGGGCCTCGAAAGCCCAAACCCCCCGCCCAGCGGGGTACATGAGCGCCCGCGCCACGCGCCCGCGCGTGGGGCGGCGCTCGCGCGGTCGCCTACCCAAGCGGGGTGAGAAACCGGCCGAGGCGCTCCTCGTAGGCGGCGGGGTCGGCGTTCCAGAGCGCGGCGTGCTCGGCGTCGGGGACGGCGTGCAGGACGGTGTTCCCGGCGTGCCGCGCCGCGAGGTCGCGCGAGGCGGCCCACGGGGCGACGGTGTCGTCCGGGCCGTGCAGCAGCAGGACGGGCAGCGCGCCGCGGGCCCCGTGCGGGAAGCTGGGCGGCCGGTCGGCGGGGTCGAGCCCGAACCCGCCGCGCGCGGCGCGCACCGCCAGGGGCAGCAACGGGCGAGGAACGCCGCGCTGCGCCGCGAGCGCCCGCAGCGTCGCCTCGGGGTCGAGCACGGGAGAGTCGAGCACAAGGCCGCACAGGCGCGTGCGCTCCGGGGAGTGCGCGGCGGCGCGCAGGGCCATCGCGCCCCCCGCCGACCACCCGTACAACACCACGCGCCGGGCGCCTCGGTCGACGGCGTAGCGCAGGGCGGCGTCGGCGTCGTGCCACTCGGCGGCGCCGAGGCGGGTGACGCGGTCGGCGGGGCGTGGCGCGCCAGGGTCGCCGCGGAAGCTGGGGATCAGCACGGGGAAGCGCTGGTCGTGGAGGAACGGCAGCACGTTGAGCGGGTGTTCGCGCGTGGCGCCGAGGCCGTGCAGGGCGATGATCCACGTGTCGCGCGAGCCGTCGACGTACCACGCGGGGAGGGTGCCGCGCTCCCCCGTGAGCGACACGCTGGTGTGCGCGATGCCGAGCGCGGTGGGGTCGCCGACGTGGATCTGCGGGGTGAGGTCCACGGGGGTGCCGGGGATCAGCTCGCCCCGGCTGATCCGTTCCAGGCGGCGGACGACGGTGTCGGGCGCGGTGGGAACGTCGAGCACCGGGCCGACGACCGCGTGGCCCGAGCGGGCGGCGAGGCCGTACACGCCGGGGCGCAGCGACTGCGGCGTGCGGGAGAGCGTGATGCGGTCGGCCGTGGTGGCGTGCACGGTCAGCCTGGCGTGCCAGAACCCGGCCGGGCGCGGGGCCCTGCGGGCGCTGAGCGCGAGGTCGCTCGCCCACCGCCCGGCGGCGACCGCGGCCGCTCCGGCCCCGAGCAAGGTGGTGGCGGCCACGGCCGCCGTCGTGCGCCGACGCATGCACCCCAGGATGGACCGGGGCACGGGGGGCCGCCACCCGACGGCCCGGCGGCCTGAGCAACCCGGCCTGGCGGCCTGAGCGCCCCGACGCACCGGCCCGCGGCCGCGCGGAAGGGCGACGGCCCGTCCGCAGTCGCCCCGCCCACCCGCCCTTGTCCGGCCCGCGCCGGAACGCCATGGCCGCGGGAGGCTACGCGGCCCACGCCCATCCCGGCCAGCCGGACCGCGCCAGCCACTTATCGAGGACGAGACCGTCGGCGAGCCGTTCGGTGATCTCCTCGATCGGCGAGAGCCCCAGGCGCCACCGTCCGATGCGCCAGACGACGGAGTAGAGGGCCTTGTACCGCAGCATGGCCGGGGTCGCCTCTTCCTCAGCCGCCGACAGACTGGCCGAGCGAGCGTAACCGCGCAGGAAGGCCGCCAGCCGCTCCTCGGCTCCCGATATCCCGAGTCCGGTGGCCATCGTCACGGCGGCGACCGGGTCGTTCAGCCGGAGACCGAGATGCGCCACCTCGAAGTCGAGCACCGCGCTGACGCGCCCCTCGTGCACAAGGACATTCCACAGCGAGTAGTCGCCGTGCACGATCTGGACCGGCAGCGTCCTGACCAGCTTCGCGTGCAGCCGCTCCGCCGGGCCGATGCTCTCCCGGAACCACCGCAGGCCGGGGCCGTCGCCCAGCCGTCTCTCCAACTCCGCACAGGCGCCCTCCAGGTCGGAGACTCCCGGGTGGATCTGCTCCAATGACCCACGCCAGTCGCGTGGCGCCAGCTCGACCGCTACCTCGGCGAGCGCCTGATCGAGGACTCCCAGGGCTTCCGCGGCCAACTCGATCGACTCAAGCGACTCGTCGGCACGCTGCCCCGGCACGAACGGGAAGATCGCCATGGAGTCGTGCACAGTCCGTCCGTCCAGAGTCGGCCGGGGGGCTGGCACGGTGAAGGGCAACCCACCGCGTTGGTTCAGCTCGTTCAACAGCCGATGCTCGGCCGCTATCTCGGCGGGCAGGAGGTTCTGGTAGATCCGCAGCACATGAGTGTCGTCGAGGATCAGTGTCGTGTTGTTCGTCCCACCCGCTGGTCTCCGGACGCGTGAGGGCTCGGGCAGGCCCCACACGGCCAGCTCGACAGGCCGATGAACGTCCATCCGGTACCTCTCCTCACGGCGCACGAGTCCCTGGCACCCTACGCACCGGCACTGACATCGCGACATGATCGCCGTTCAATGGCCCGGGACGGTCCCGCGTCCGGTCCCGACGGCCTGGAAGCGGCAGGACTCGGTTCCGGTCCGGATGAGGGTGCGGCGGAAGGTGATCCGGTCGGCGATGGCCGCGGGAGCGACGGCCTGCGGCCGCCAGCGCTCTCGCCCCCGGCAGCGGCAGCCACACGCACCACGGCGAGCGGCATCGCCCCGCAGGTCGGCAGGCGGCAACCGACGGCCGCCAGGCCGTCGTTGCCCGCCGCGACCAACCACCCGCCGCGACCAACCACCCGCCGCGACCAACCACCCGCCGCGACCCCGCCGGAGGCGACCCCGCCGCGGGCGGGCGTCACGACTGGCCGTAGGCCGCCAGCTTGGCGGACACCGCCTCCAAGTCCGCCCTGGACAGCAGGGCCGGGGTGTGGGTGCGGGATGACGTCGCCGTCAGCCACAGGTGGCACATCCACTCAAGCTGCGCCGTGTGCTCGTACGCCTGGCGCAGGGTCGTGCCGTGCGCGATCGTGCCGTGGTTGCGGAGCAGGCACGCGGTGCGGTCGCGCAGTGCCTCGCGCGTGTGGGCCGCCAACTCCTCGCTGCCGTACGTCGCGTAGGGCGCCACCCGGACCGGGCCGCCGAGGGCGGCGGTCATGTAGTGGATCGGCGGCAGCTCGTCCACCAGCGTCGAGACCGCCGTCGCGTGCAGCGCGTGCGTGTGGACCACCGCCGCCGCGTCGGTCGAGTCGTAGATCGCGAGGTGCAGCGGAAGCTCGCTCGTGGGGGCGAGCGTTCCGGCGCGTGGGCGGCCTCGGCGGTCGACGGCCAGCAGGTCGCGGGGGCGAAGTTGGTCGTAGGGAACGCCGCTCGGTGTGACGAGGATCGCATCGCCCACGCGGACCGACAGGTTCCCCGATGTGCCGACGACCAGGCCGTCCGCCACCGTCTGACGTGCCCTCAGGACCAGCTCGGACCAGGCCCGTCGCCACTCGGCGGGAATCCCACGTCGCATGTTCATCTCTCGTTCACCTATTCACCTTACGTTAACGGGCGCTTGCCCCCCGACCCGCCGAATGATTGTCCGGTACATGGAACACATCACGCTGCTGATCGCGATCGTGATCATCACAGCCCTGGCGTTCGACTTCACCAATGGCTTCCACGACACGGCCAACGCCATGGCCACCACGATCTCGACCGGGGCCATGAAGCCCCGTCCCGCGGTGGCGATGTCGGCGGCGCTCAACCTCGTCGGAGCGTTTCTCTCGATCGAGGTCGCCCGCACCATCTCGGGCGGCATCGTCGACGAGGAGGCGGGCGTCCAGCCCGAGGTGATCTTCGCGGGGCTCGTCGGCGCCATCGTCTGGAACCTCCTGACCTGGCTCGCCGGGCTGCCGTCGAGCTCGTCGCACGCGCTGTTCGGCGGCCTCATCGGCGCCACCCTCGCCTCGGTCGGCAGCGGCGCGGTCAACGCCGACGCCGTGGTGACCAAGGTCGTCATCCCGGCGCTCGCCGCGCCCCTGGTCGCCGGGGTCGCCGCCCTGCTGGCCACGCGCCTCACCTACCGGATCACGCGCGGCGCGGACGAGCGCGAGGCCGCGCGCGGCTACCGGGCCGGGCAGATCGCCTCGGCCGCGCTGGTCTCCCTCGCCCATGGCACCAACGACGCGCAGAAGACCATGGGCGTGATGACCCTCGCGCTGATCACCGGGGGCGCGCTGGCCCCCGGCGCCGATCCGCCGCTGTGGGTCATCGCCTCCGCGGGCATCGCCATCGCGCTCGGCACCTACCTCGGCGGCTGGCGCATCATCCGCACGATGGGGCGCGGGCTCACGGACATCGCGCCCCCGCAGGGATTCGCCGCGCAGACCAGCGCGGCCACCACGATCCTGGCGTCATCGCACATGGGGTTCGCGCTGTCCACGACGCAGGTGTGCTCGGGCGCGGTGCTCGGCTGCGGGCTCGGGCGCGCGGGCGGAACGGTCCGCTGGTCCACGGCGACCCGCATGGTGGTGGCCTGGGGCCTGACCCTCCCGGCCGCCGGACTGATCGGCGCGGCCGGGGCGTTGATCGCGGAGCGCGGCGACTGGGGCGTCGGCGTGGTCGTGGCGCTGCTGGTCGCGGTCAGCGCCGGGATCTGGCTGCTGTCGCGCCGCAGGCCGGTGGACCACGCCAATGTGAACGCGGACACGCCCGCCGAGGTGAGCGGCAAGGTGAACGTCGAAGGCGAGGAGCCCGAGCCGGTGGACGCTGGCGTCGATGTCCCGCCCGCGCCCGCCCCTTCTGTCTCGTCGGCGTCCTGACCAGGGAGTTGAGCACACCGCTGTGAACCTCGATCTGACCATCGCATGGGATGTCCTCGGCCAGGTCGTCCTGGTCTCCGTGCTGCTGACCGTGGCGCTCGTGGGCCTCTTCTCGGTCGGCATCAGGACGGCGGGCCGGTCGTCCGCGACCGCGGCCGCGCGGCCCGTCGGGCTGGTGTCGTTCGCCCTGTGCGCGGCCGCGGTCGGCTACGGCATCTGGATCGTGGCGACCTGAGGGGCGCCGCCCCGGCCCGCCGTCGGCGCTCGGCTCAGGCGGTGCGGCGGCGGTGCCTGGCGACCAGGACCGTCGCCGCGCCCGCCACGAGGAGGCCGACGCCGCCGCCGATGACATAGGGCGTGGCCGAGCCGCCGCCCGTGGCGGCCATCTCCGGCGCGTCCTCGGCCTCCTCGGTCTCCTCCTCGGAGACCGTCTGGGTGCGCGGGGCCCCGGCTGGCGTCTCGCAGCTGGCCTCGGCGAGCGTGAGGGTGCCGGTGACCCCGGCGATGTCGAGGTTCAGGGGGTTGACCGAGATCGACAGGTCGAGCGCGCTGGCCGCCGCCGCGCCCTGGGAGGTCTCGGTGCGCGACAGGTCGAGGGTGACCTCGCCGACGCCTGGCACCGGGACGTTCACCGAGCCCTCCACCGTGAGCGGCACCTCCTGGCCGAAGACGGTGGCGGCGGCGGGCATGTCCGTCTCGGCGACCGGGGTGCCGCCCAGCGGGCAGTGCGCCCTGGCGGCGATGGCGTCGAGCTCGATGAGCGGCCGCATCGGCAGCCCCGGCACGGTGACCTGCGCGGCGGCGAGCGATGTCTCGGCAAAGCTGCCGTCGGCGTCCACGGTGGCGGTCGCGTCGGCGACGTCGGCGCGCAGCAGCTCGAACGGGCGGCCCTCGTCGACGCCGTCGAGCGTGGCGGTGAGCAGGGTCTCCCTGGCCTCGGTGGCCCGGCCAGGGGCCTGGACCTCGTTGAGGGTGGCATTCAACGGGACGCCCAATGTGCCGTCGAGCAGGGAGACTTCGAGACCGGCGCGCAGGACGGCGGCGCTCGCGGCGCCCTCGCCGCCCGCCGCGGGGGCGGACTCGTCGGCGTGGGCCGCGGGCAGGGCGGCCTGTGCCATCAGCGCCGCGGTGGTGAGCAGCGTGGCGGCGGCGCGGCGGGCGGTGTGGTTCACGGGCGGAACTCTCCAGGGTGTGGAACGGCGAACTCGGGACGCGGGGGGACGTCCGTCATCCTTGGCGCCGCGCGTCCCGGCGGGCGGCGTTCCGGCCCTCGTTCACCCGAACGGGGTACCCCATGCGCGCCTCGCGCCGCCTCACGCCACGACGCGCCCCCGCAGCACCACGCGGCTCGGGTGCCCCAGCACGCCGATGTCCTTGCGAGGGTCGGCCGGGTAGACGACCAGGTCGGCGGGGGCGCCCTCGGTGAGGCCCTGGCGACCGAGCCAGCGGCGGGCGCTCCAGGTGGCGGAGGCGAGCGCGTCGCCCGCGGGGATGCCAGCGGCGACCAGCTCGGCGACCTCCCTGCCGATCAGCCCGTGCGGCAGCGAACTCCCGCCGTCCGTCCCGGTGTAGATCGGGACCCCGGCGTCGTACGCGGCGCGCACCGTGTCGTACCTGCGCGCGTGCAGCCGCCTCATGTGCTCGGCCCAGCGCGGGTACCTGGCCGCGCCCTGGTCGGCGAGCGTGGGGAACGTGCCGATGTTGACGAGCGTCGGAACGATGGCCACGCCGCGCTCGGCGAACAGCGGGATCGTGTCGTCGGTCAGCCCCGTGGCGTGCTCGACGCAGTCGATCCCGGCCTCGGCCAGATCGCGCAGCGCGTCCTCGGCGAAGCAGTGGGCGGTGACGCGGGCGCCCTCGCGGTGGGCGGCGGCGATGGCGTCGCGTACGGCGCCCACGGGCCAGCACGCGGCGAGGTCGCCGCGCTCCCGGTCGATCCAGTCGCCGACGAGCTTGACCCAGCCGTCGCCGCGCCTGGACTGGCGGACGACGGTGGCGGTCAGGGCGTCGGGCTCGACCTCGTCCGCGAAGCCGCGCAGGTAACGGCGGGTGCGGGCGATGTGGCGGCCCGCCCTGATCAGCGGCGGCAGGTCGTCGCGGGCGTCCGTCCAGCGGGTGTCGGCGGGCGAGCCCGCGTCGCGCAGCAGCAGCGCGCCCGCGTCCCGGTCGGCGACGGCCTGCTCCTCGGCCGTGGCGCGGTCCACGACCCCTTCGGCGCCGAGCCCGACATGGCTGTGCGCGTCCACGAGCCCCGGCAGCACCCACCCGGTGAGCGTCGTCATGTCCCGTGCGGCGGCGGGGCGTTCGAAGGTGATCCGGCCGCCGACCACCCACACCTCGTCCCTGGTCTCGTCATCGGGCCCGATCAGCACGCGTCCCGTGATGTGGAGTGCGAACACGCGGTCCATGATCACACGCATCGGCGCCCAACGACCGCTCGGCAGCGGCGCCTTCGGCTGTTAGGCTCCTCACTCGCCGGGAGCTGGACGTAGGAACGGACAGCGTACGACCCGTCGGACACACTCCCACGGGGCGCGACCGTTCGTCAGGCCGTCAACGAGGGGGGTCAACATGCCCGGCACCGGCGGACACGGCGCGCACGAAGCGGAGTCCGACGGGGACGCCGGCGGGGACGTCGGCGAGGACGTCGGCGGGGACGTCGGCGGCGAGTTCGATGACTTCTTCGAGCGGCACCACGCCGAGCTGTCCCGGCTGGCCCATCTGCTGCTCGGCGGCGGGGGCGGGGCGGGCGACGCGGACGACCTGGCCGCCGACGCGCTCGTGGCCGTGTGGCGCCACTGGGACCGGGTGCGCGCGGCGCGTTTCCCCCTCGCGTACGCGCGGGGCGTGGTGGCGAACATGGCCCGCGCGCGGATCCGCGCCGAGACGCGGGAGCGCCGCAGGATCGCGCTGTTCTGGTCGGGGCAGCCCTGGCGGGACGGTGCGGCGGACGCGCCCGACGTGCCCGCGGTGCTCGATGTGCGCGCGGCGCTGCGGCGCCTGCCGCACCGGAAGCGGGCCTGTGTGGTGCTGCGGCACGCGTTCGACCTGTCCGAGCGCGACACGGCGCGCGCCCTCGGCATCTCCGTGGGTACGGTGAAGAGCCAGACCTCGCGCGGCATGGCCGAGTTGGAACGGCTGCTGACCGAGGGCGGGCCCCGGGGCAGGCCCGAGGGAGGCGGCCGGACACGGGAGTTGCTCCGGGCGCTGCGCACGGGGCCCGAGCAGCGGGGCAGTTGGTGACCGGGGGGCGCGTGGGCGAGGGCAAGGACCTGAGACGGCTGCTGCGCGCGGCGGCCGACGAGCACAGCCCCGACCGCGCGCGGATGCGGGCGCGCGTGGCGCGCGGCATGGTGGAGGAAGCGAACGCGGCGGAGGCGGCGCGCGGTCGGCGCCCCCGGCGGGGAAGGGCGCGCGGGTGGCCCAGGGCGGCGGGCGCGGTGCTGGCGCTTGGCGCGACGCTCGGCGGGGCCGCGGTGGTCGCCGGCCTCGCCGAGGGCGGCGGGCGGGCGGCGGTCAGCGAGGTCGCGCTCCCCTCGTCGGGAGCGCTCGACCCGGGCAGCGGGGAGCGCTGGTCGCAGAGCAACGTCACGGTGGAGACGGCCGAGCCGCTGACGGCGTTCACGGTGGAGCTGCGGGTGGCGCTCGGCGAGGGCGTGCGGCCCACCGGGGCCTGGCGTTCGCTGCCCGGCGACGACTTCGATGTGACGGTGGGCGTGGAGGAGGGCGCGCTGGTGTTCCGGTGGGAGCTGCGCCCGGGGGCCGAAGTGCCACCGGGTGAGCATGTGTTCGCCGGGCGGTACGACCACGAGGCCGGGCCGCGGGACACGGCGGGCGACCGCTATGCGGTGGCGGGCGAGGGGCCGGGGGTCGAGGTGACGGCTGAAGGCCGTTTCCCCGGATCGCGCTAATTGAATTCCTGGGGTGGCGCCGAAGGCCGGGGGAAGAAATTCGGATGCCGAATCCCGGCCTATTCCGGATACACCTCTCGGGGCCTCGTCTTCCCGCTTCGACGGCTTCTAAACGGTACGTTCGCGGGTTCTTGACACACCACAGGACGGATCCCGGACGGTCACGCGGTTGTTACAAAGCTGTGACTTCCCGGCACATCCCGCCCGCTTTGTCCGGTAACTAAAGGGCATAACGCCACATTTCCCCGGGATCCTCTGCGCCACCGCCCCGGCCCCCACGCGTGCGCGATAACACATCGGGCTCACCCTGTTAACCCCCTTCGGCGATGCATCTTCATCGATGGCTGGGTAAATTCAATCTGCATGAGCCCCGCACAAGCGGACCATACACGTCCCACCCCAGATTTCCTGGACAACGATTTTCCGGCAGGCCGAGAAGGGCTGGCGCTCGACATACCCCGCCTCGCGGACGGCGCGGCCCTGTGGCGCATCGCCCGCGACTCCCGGGTCCTGGACCTCAACTCCCCCTACAGTTACCTCCTGTGGTGCCGTGACTACTCCGGCACGTCTATCGTGGCGAGGGCCGCCTCGGGCGAACCGGTCGGTTTTATCACCGGCTACACCCGCCCCGAGGTCCCGCGCACCCTGCTGATCTGGCAGGTCGCGGTGGATCAAGGGCAGCGTGGACGCGGCCTCGCTGCCGCGATGCTGGACGCGTTGACCGACCGCGCGGCCCGTGAGTGGGGGGTGAATCTCGTCGAGACCACCGTCACCCCGGACAACATCGCGTCGGACCGCCTCTTCGCCTCGTTCGCCGCCCGGCGCGGCGCCGAGCTGACGCGCGAGGTGCTGTTCGACGCGGCCGTCTTCCCCGACGGCCAGGGCCACGAGCCCGAGGTGCTGTACCGGATCGGCCCCCTGACCGGGCGCGACGCCGAGGAGCCACGCGGGCGCGCGGACCGCGCCACCGCGGGGCGCTGACCCCGCGGCGGCGCCGCCCGGCGCCCCCGATCCACCGAACGCCCTCGCACATCCCCTGAACCAGGAGTCTCCCGTGACCATCACCCAGCCGGACCTGAGCGTCTTCACCACCCTGGAGTCGGAGGTGCGGAGCTACTGCCGTGGCTGGCCCACCGTCTTCGACCGGGCCCAGGGCAGCTACCTGTACGACGAGGACGGCCACATGTTCCTCGACTTCTTCGCCGGAGCGGGCTCACTCAACTACGGCCACAACAACCCCGTGCTCAAACGCGCCCTGCTCGACTACCTGGAGCGGGACGGCATCACGCATGGCCTGGACATGTCCACCACGGCCAAGCGGGCGTTCCTCGAGACGTTCCGCGACGTGGTGCTCAGGCCGCGCGACCTGGACTACAAGGTGATGTTCCCCGGGCCCACCGGCACCAACTCGGTCGAGGCCGCGCTCAAGCTGGCCCGCAAGGCCAAGGGCCGCGAGTCGATCATCTCGTTCACCAACGCCTTCCACGGCATGTCGCTCGGATCGCTCGCCGTGACGGGCAACGCGTTCAAGCGCGCCGGGGCCGGGATCCCGCTGGTGCACGGCACGCCGATGCCGTTCGACGACTACCTCCAGGGCCAGACGCCCGACTTCATCTGGTTCGAGCGGCTGCTCGAGGACGCGGGCTCCGGGCTCAACAAGCCCGCCGCCGCCATCGTCGAGACCGTCCAGGGCGAAGGCGGCGTCAACGTCGCCAGCCCCGAGTGGCTGCGCGGCCTGGCCGACCTGTGCGCGCGCCACGACATGCTGCTGATCGTCGACGACATCCAGATGGGCTGCGGGCGCACCGGGCCGTTCTTCTCGTTCGAGGACGCGGGCATCGTCCCCGACATCGTCACGGTGTCCAAGTCCATCAGCGGCTACGGGCTGCCAATGGCGCTGACCCTCTTCAAGCCCGAACTCGACCTGTGGGAGCCGGGCGAGCACAACGGGACGTTCCGCGGCCACAACCCCGCGTTCGTCACGTCCGCCGCCGCGCTCGACATGTACTGGACCGACGGGCAGATGGAGAAGCAGACCCTCAGCAGGGGCGACCAGGTCGAGGCCGGGCTGCGCGCCATCGCCGCCGAGCACGCGGGCAGCGGCGCGTCGGTCCGCGGGCGCGGCCTGGTGTGGGGCCTGACGTTCGACGACGTCACGCGCGCGACGGCCGTGTGCCGCCGGGCGTTCGAGCTGGGGCTGCTGCTTGAGACCTCGGGCCCGCAGAGCGAGGTGGTCAAGCTGCTGCCCGCGCTGACCATGACGCCCGAGGAGCTGGACGAGGGCCTGCGCATCCTCACGCGCGCCGTCCGCGAGACCGCCTGACCGTGCCCGCCGCCCGACCGGCCCACGGCTCGACCGGCCGCCGAGGCGAACGAAGAAGCGAACGAAAGGGAAGAGACCACTGTGATCGTCCGATCGCTGAGCGACATCGAGGGAACCGACCGCGACGTGGAGTCCGCCTCAGGCACCTGGCGCAGCAAGCGCCTGGTCCTGGCCAAGGAGGGCGTGGGGTTCTCGTTCCACGAGACCGTGCTCTACGCGGGCACGGAGACCAGCATGTGGTACGCCAACCACATCGAGGCGGTCTTCTGCGTCGAGGGCGAGGCCGAGCTGACCAACGACGAGACCGGCGAGAAGCACTGGATCAGCCCCGGCACGATGTACCTGCTCGACGGCCACGAGAAGCACACGCTGCGCCCCAAGACCGACTTCCGCGCGCTGTGCGTGTTCAACCCCCCGGTCACGGGCCGCGAGGACCACGACGAGAACGGCGTCTACCCCCTGCTCACCGAGGCATGAGACCCCCGCGCCCCGTGGGGGACGGCCGCGACGAGTGAAGGAGAGAGAGGAAGCAACCCCATGACCACCGCACCCGAACGCACCGCCGACCTGTATCCCACCCGAGGGACCACCGAGGTGGCCACCCCCCGCCAGGACCCCGTCGTGTGGTCGTCGGCCGACGCCCCAGGACCGTTCACCCAGGCGGAGCTCGCGGGGCATGAACGGGACGGGTTCACCACCGTGGAAGCGCTTATCACCCCCGAGGAAGTGGCCGTGTACCGGGCCGAGTTGGACCGGCTGGTCAGCGACCCCGCGGTGCGGGCGGACGAGCGTTCCATCGTGGAGCCCGCGTCCCAGGAGATCAGGTCCGTCTTCGAGGTGCACAGGATCAGCGACGTCTTCGCCCGGCTGGTGCGCGACCCGCGCGTGGTGGGCCGGGCGCGGCAGATCCTCGGCTCGGACGTGTATGTCCACCAGAGCCGGATCAACGTCAAGCCCGGCTTCGGCGCCAGCGGCTTCTACTGGCACTCCGACTTCGAGACCTGGCACGCCGAGGACGGCATGCCCCGGATGCGCGCGGTGTCGGTGTCGATCGCCCTCACGGAGAACTTCGCCACCAACGGCGGCCTGATGATCATGCCGGGCTCGCACCAGACGTTCCTCGGCTGCGCGGGCGAGACGCCCAAGGACAACTACAAGAAGTCCCTCCAGATGCAGGAGGCGGGCACCCCGTCAGACGAGGCGCTCACCGGCTTCGCCGACCGGCACGGCATCAGGCTCTTCACGGGCAAGGCGGGCTCGGCCACCTGGTTCGACTGCAACTGCATGCACGGCTCGGGGGACAACATCACCCCGTATGCGCGCAGCAACGTCTTCATCGTGTTCAACAGCGTGGAGAACGCGGCGGTCGAGCCCTTCGCGGCCCCGGTCCGCCGCCCCGAGTACATCGGCGCAAGGGACTTCACCCCGGTGCGCTGAGCGCGGCCTTGTGTGACCCGCGGCCTTGTGTGACCCGCGGCCTTGTGTGACCGGCGCCCGGCCGACCGCTCCGTTTCATGGGCGGTCGGCCGGGCGCCGCTGTTGTACCCTCCGGAGCGTTCACCGGAGCGTTCATGTGAAAGGTCGGCCCGCGCGCGGGCCTGGAGAGCAAGGGAGAGTCGGATGCGGCGTCACCTCGGAGCGACCGAGCTGCTGTCACCCCCCTCCCCCACCTCCGAGGACCTTCGTGCCCGCCCCTCCTGTACCCGACCTTTCTGTGCCCGCCCCTTCGAGCACCCTGAACCTGGGCGTCCTCGCCCACGTCGACGCGGGTAAGACCAGCCTCACCGAGCGACTGCTGTTCGACCACGGGGCCATCCCCGAACTCGGCAGCGTCGACGCCGGATCGACGCGCACCGACAGCGGCGAGCTCGAGCGCGGCATCACGATCCGCTCCGCGGTCGCCGCGTTCGCCACGGGCGACACCCAGGTCAACGTCGTGGACACCCCGGGACACCCCGACTTCATCGCCGAGGTCGAACGCGCCCTGTCCGTGCTCGACGGCGCGGTGCTCGTGCTGTCCGCCGTCGAGGGCGTCCAGGCGCAGACCCGCGTCCTGATGCGGTCGCTGCGTCGACTGCGCCTTCCCACGCTGCTGTTCATCAACAAGATCGACCGCGTGGGCGCCCGCACCGAAGGGCTGCTGGCCGACATCAGGCGCCATCTCGCCCCCGGCATCGTGCCGTTGAGCACCGTCCGGGACCCCGGCACGGACCGCGCCCTGGCCGTCGCCCTGCCGCTGGGCGAGGCCGCGGCCGAGGCGCTCGCCGAGCACGACGACGCCCTGCTGGCCCGCCTCGTGGACGGAACGCCGCCGCCCGCGCGGGAGTTGGCCGCGCCGCTGGCCGAGCAGACCGCGGCGGGCCTGGTGCACCCGGTCTTCTTCGGCTCCGCGCTCACCGGCGAGGGCGTGGCCCAACTGACCGAGGGCATCAGGACGTTGCTGCGCCCGCCAGCCCCCGATCCCCACGCGCCCGCGCGGGGCACGGTGTTCGCCGTGGAACGGGCTGGGGGCGGGCGCAAGGTCGCCTATCTGCGGCTGTTCGCGGGCACGGTCAGGGAGCGGGAGCGCCTCACGTTCCACCGCCCCGACGGCGGCCGCCACCGGGGCCGGGTCACCGGGCTCGACGTCGTGACCGCGGCCGGGGCGGGGCGCGGGGCGGGGCATGTCGGCGAGGCGGGGAATGCCGGTGGGGCGCTGACGGCGGGCGGGATTGCGCGGCTGAGCGGGCTGCCTGGCGTGCGGGTGGGCGACGTGCTGGGCGAACGTTCCCCCTCCGGCGCGGGGCAGCGCGTTCCGCACGTTCCGCACTTTGCGCGGCCGGGGCTCGAGACGGTGGTGCGGCCCCAACAGCCCGGGCGCGAGGCCGCGTTGCACGCCGCGCTGACGACCCTCGCGGACGATGACCCGCTGATCCGCACCCGCCCCGCGGGCGGCGGGGCGACCTCGGTGCTGCTGTACGGGGCGGTGCAGCGCGAGGTCATCGGGGACCGGCTGCGGCGGGAGTTCGGCGTGGCGGCGGCGTTCGAGCCGATCACCCCCGTCCTGGTCGAACGGCCGCTCGGCACGGGCGAGTCGGTGTGGGAGTTCGCCCGCCACGGCCCGAACGACTTCTGGGCGACGGTCGGCCTCCGCGTCGAGCCCGCCCCGCCCGGCAGCGGGATCGCGTTCACCCGGGACGTCGAATGGGGCGCGCTCCCCCGGGCGTTCCACCGCGCGATCGAGGAGGCGGCGCGGCGCGCGCTCCAACAGGGCCTGTACGGCTGGGAGGTGGTCGACTGCGCGGTCACCGTGACCCGCATCGGCTACGACGCGCCCATGAGCACCGCGGCCGACTTCCGCGACGTGACGCCGATCGTGCTCCACCGCGCCCTGCGGGCGGCCCACGTCCGGGTCCACGAGCCGTGCCAGCGCGTGGAGTTGGAGGTCCCGCCCGCCACGTCGGGCGCCGTGACGGGCCTGCTTGCCGCGCTGGGCGCGGACATCGGCGCATCGTTCGCACGCGGCGGCTCATGGGTGCTCATGGCCGACCTCCCGGTCCGCGTCGTCCAGGAGTTGACGGCGGCCCTGCCCGGACTCACCCATGGCGAGGGCGCGTTGTGGTCCCACCCCGCCCCCACCCGCCCGGTCAGGGGCGCTCCGCCGCGCCGCGAGCGGTTCGACGGGAATCCGCTGAACCTCGACGAGTATCTGCGGTTTCTCGCGGATCGGAGCTTGACCGCGGCGCGGGGGGTGGGTGGGGGGTGAACGGGGCCCCGCGGGCGGCTGTGGCGGCGGCTACCGGCCGGATGTCCTCCCGTTCGCCGTCGGCCGGGTTGACGCTTTCGTGGTGGGTGCGGGTCACCGAGGGCACCTACGGGAGAGGGGGCGTCGGGTGACCGGCCGTCCCGGTAGCCGGTCGGTTTCGCTGCTGGCCGGGATCGTTCGCCGAACGGGCGCGGCCGCGGCGGTAGTTGACGGCCGTTCTCCCGGTGGTCGGTTGCGGTGGCGCGCACCCTTCGGGCCTGCCCTGGCCGCCGCCATCGTCGTTCACCGCGCGCACGTTGAGCTCAGGGAGCATGCCGGGGCGGGGCGGGCGCGCGCGTCGTTCAGCGGGCTCGTTCGCCTTGATGCCCCGCTTACGCGGGGACAGGTGCTCCTCTGACACGGGGCACGTTCTGTTCAGCGCAAAGCGTGCCGCGTGCCCGACCGGCAGGCGGCCGACCGCGAACCCAGCGGAGCGAGGGACTGTTTCGCGGGTGTGTCCTCGGGTAAGGTTCCCATATCATGGGAGCGCTCCCAACCCGGAACCATCCCCCACTCCCTTCCGGAAGACGGAGACCGCACAATGTACGCAGAGACCCCCACACGCCGCTGGACGCTGCGGGTGATCACGCCGGTGATGGCCGCGGTCGTCGGCCTGCTCACCCTGTTCATGAGTCCCTGGAGCGACTCGGCCAGCGCCCATGGCTCGATCGTGGAGCCCGCCTCCAGGAGCTACGGCTGCTGGGACCGCTGGGGCAGCGACCACATGAACCCGGACATGGCGGTGGAAGACCCCATGTGCTGGCAGGCGTTCCAGGCCAACCCGAACACCATGTGGAACTGGATGAGCCTGTTCCGGGAGAACCTGGCGGGCAACTTCCAGGGCTCGATCCCCAACGGCAAGCTGTGCAGCGCCGGTGACGCCCAGGGCGGCCTGGCCACCTCGCTCGACAACCCCGGCGAGTGGACCACCACGGACGTCGGCAGCAACTTCAGCGTCCACCTGTACGACACGGCAAGCCACGGCGCGGACTACTTCCAGGTGTATGTCACCAGGCAGGGCTTCGACCCCACCACCGACGCCCTGGGCTGGGACGACCTCGAGCTGGTCGAGGAGACCGGGAGCTACCCGCCCGCGCAGGACATCACGTTCGACGTCAGCGCCCCGGGCCGTTCGGGGCACCACATCGTCTACACGATCTGGCAGGCATCGCACCTCGACCAGACGTACTTCATCTGCAGCGACGTCAACTTCACATGAGCTGACGGTCATTGAGCCGCACGGGCCCCGGCGGGCGTGTCGTCCGCCGGGGCCCACCCATGAGCCGCCTATGAGCCGTTGGACCAGGGCCGGGCGCAGAGCACGAGGCGGTGGCCGTCGGGGGCCTCGATCGTGACGCCCGGCCCGAGTGCTGCCATATCGGCCCTGGTCCCGGGGGCGGAGCGGCGTCATCTCTCCTGCGACCACCCGCCTCCGCCCGTTCCGCCGCCGCCTCCGCCCGCGCCGCCGGTGGACGAGCCACCCGAGCTGTCGCCGTCGGCAGCCGACGCCCCGCAGGCCGCCAGCACACAGGCCGCGACCACGGCCATCAGCGCGTTCCAAGGCCGCATCCGCCGCATAACGCCTCCTCTTTGACGTGTCCATTCCCAACACGCGCCAGCATGCCAGGTGCGTGCCCCTCGGCCGAGGGGCACGCACGGATTCACGTCACCGGAGTCGTCGCGGAGTCGAAAGGCCGCGCGGGGTCCCGGCGCCCGGCAGCGCCGTCATGTCCCACACGGTGAACGACGTGCCGCCGATGGCCGGTTGGCTGCGGCTCCGCGACGCCGGGAAGCGGCGGGGGCCCGGGGCGGGTCCGGGCGGTGCTGGGCGGTGCTGGGCGGTGCGCGGGGTGGCGGGTGACGGCCGCGCGGCCGAGCGACGTCGCCGACAGCGAACCTCAGGTGCCCCGGACGCCGACACCGCAGCGGGTACGGGGCCCACAAGAGGTGGAGTTCCTCACTCGATCGCTTCGAAGATGTCGCTGTCGGTCTCGCGCTGCCATTTTCTTGGTATTTCTCGAAACATCCCGGACGAGTGGATGGCCAGGAAATCAGTCGCCATCTTCCGAAGGCTCCGGGGCAAGATCCTCAATGACCCGGTTGATGATCGCCCGCGCACTGCGGCCATAGCTGGCGACTCCGGCCAGGCTCTCGAAGATGCCGCCGTACAGCGCGATCTCCTGCGGCTGGGCAAGGTTCAGCTCGGCCGAGAAGGTCTCAACCATCACGCGGTCGTTGTCGAGCAGCCAGAAGCCGTGAGCAGGCGCAACCACATAGGCAGTCTCGAACCCGATGATGCCGAGCTTCACGTTCGGCAGGGCCGACAGCGACACCAGGCGGTCGAGCTGACCCAGCATGATCTCTGGCGGGCACAGCCGGTACCGAAGGGTGGCCTCGGTCAGCACGAAGTGGAAGCGCTTGTCAGGCCGGTACAGGATGTCTTGGCGCTGCACACGCGCCGCAACTGCTTCGTCGATGTCGTTGCGCACCTTGAACACGGTGATGCTCTGCGCGAAGCGGTAACGGGCGTACACGGCGGTCTGAAGCAGGCCGGGAATGAAGGTGGACTCGAACGCCCGGAACAGCCGCGTCTTGGCGTTGATGTCCGCGACCTCTTGTTGGTGCGGTTTCAAGCCGACGCGCAGCTGGCGTTGCCACTCGACGTGCTGCACCTCAAGCGCATGCAGAGAGGCGAGCAACCCTTCCGTCTCGCCCTCGCTGTTGGTCCCCCGGGTCCAGTCGCGTATGTCGTCGTCGGTCGGCGTCTGCTTGCCGTTCTCCAGCTTGCTGACCTTGGAGGGCGGCCACGACAACGACTCCGCGAGCGCCCGCCCGCTCAGTCCCGCGGCGGTGCGGAGCTCGCGGAGTCGCTTGCCGAGTGCGTCACGAGCTTCATGAACGCTGGTGATGCCGGTCGTCCGCTTCGGTGGCAAAGTCGTCCCGTCGTACGGCGCGGTGCCAGGCCGCATCTCGCCAATAATTGTGCTGCACGATCTGGGCCGGGTCCTCGATCAGTTCGCCGCCCAGGAAGTTCTCGTCGCTGTCGAAGTGCATCCGCACCAGCTTGCGCGAGTCGAACAGCCAGTAGTCGTAATCCGGTAGGCCGGAGGCGTCGTCGCGCCTCACATACCTGATGTCCTCGCCAGCCTGGTTGGTGTGCTCTGAGCAGAAGATGCCGAAGCGGCTGTAGTCGGTGAGAGGCGTGCTCACGACTCGGACGCGTGAGAACCGCCGACCCGCCGCGGTCGCCTCCCGGATCATGCTCAGCCAGTTCTGGAACCAGCTCATGTCCACCGGCTCGCCTGCCGTGAACTGGTCCAGCGCGTTGGCCTCGTTCGCGGACTTGTAGAGGTCGCGCGTCTCCAGGCGGAACGCGGTGTGCTCAAAGCTGCGGAAAAGCTGGCCGAACTCGGGGCCGGTTTCGATCATGCGGCTCAGTGCTGACCCTCCCGCTCCAGGTAGCGGAGGGCGTACATCTTGAGCACGTCCTCCGGGATCTCGATCAGGGTCTCGTGGTCAGGCACGTCCCCGACGTCCGCAAGCACCTGAGGGTCGGTGACCTTCCAGCCCTGGGCGATGTACGTCGCCCGGTCAGTGCGGTCGGTGGCGAACAGGGTCGGGGACTGCCCCTCCTGGGACTCCGGGTCCTTGCCGAGGAACCTGGCGCGGATCGTTGGCCTCCGTTGCGAGAAACTCGGCGAACCGTTCTCAGCCATGGTGACGGGCAGAGGTAGGAACGTCAAGCGTGGCAAGTCACCGCCACCGAGCCAGGACAGCTCGTGCACGAGCACTGATCAGGCCGTCCGGCCGACACCGCGTCGGGGCCCGCAGTACGCCCATGTCGAGGAGCCGCGCGGCATGAAGCCAGCGGAGCACGCCTACTGGCTCAGGGTGCCCGATGACTCCGCCAGGGCCGTCTGCGGTGGCTGCGGGGCCACCCGTTGATCAGGCGCCTGGAAACCTGTGAAGGGCGTTGGGTCCACTGTGGGGGCCCGAGGAGAGGGCAGCGGTGGGGGCGGTGGGTTCGAGGGCGGGGCAGGCGCGGGTGGCCGCGGGGATGGGGATGCCGCTCGTGCTGGTCTCCGCCGCGCTGTTCGTCGTCGTGTCGGCGGAGTTGGCGGACAGGCGCGCGTCCGAGGGCGCGTCCGCCTGCCGGGGCGGCGTGGCATCGGACGCGTGCGCGACGACGGGTGCGGGGAGCGTTCGGGACATCGAGCACGACCCGCGCGGCAGGGACGTCCGCCACATAGTGCACCTCGCCGAACAGGGCGGCGTCCGCACGATCGGGGCCGGGCCTGTGCTGAACGCCGTGCGCACCGGTGACGGGGCGCGCTGACGCACTGGCGGGGTGAGATCCGCCGCGTGGGGTTCGGCGGCGACGAGCAGGAGACGTGGGCGTCGCCGGTGGACGACTGGCGGTGGCCGCTCGCGTTCGGTCTCATCCTGCTGCCCCTCGGGGCCCGTGTGCTGGGGCTCGGCCGGTGGCAGCGCCACCGCTGGCTCGTGATCGCGGGGGTGCCGACGGGCGCCCTCGTCGGCTGCGTCGGCTGCGTGGCGGGCATGGAGGCGAGCGATGTGCCCAACGCGCTGCTGGTCACGGCCGCGTCCGCGCCCCTCCCGCCGCGGCCCTGGGCGCCGCGTACGCGTGGTGGTGGGGGCGGCGCATGAAGGCCGCGGCGGAACGTCAGCGGGATCGTGGCGGTGCCGCCCGAGGGGAAGCGGTGCGTGCGCGCGACCGTGCGCGGGGACGTCCCCTACAGCGTGGACGGCTTCGACACGCTGGTGGTCGGCGACGGGCGCCCGGCGGCAACTCCCGATCCGGACGGGCGCGTTGCCCGCAGAGCGCTGCCGGGGACGCTGGCAGTGCCGCGCGTCAGGGCGTTCGAGCCCGACGATCCCGAGGGGGGATGTGCGCCTACCGCCACGACGGGGTGGTCATCGAGTGCCGCGACGGCGACCGGCCGGTCCTCGTCGCCACGCGGCGGCGCGACGCCCCGCTCGTCCTCGGGGCGCTTGAGGACGCGCCGATGTCCGCCGCCTCCCGGTAGGTTGAACGAATGCGCATCACCGTGGATCGGGACAGCGTTGCCATGGGGGACGACGCCCGTCCCCATGACGAGACGTTCGACGTGCCGCCCGAGACGCCGCTCGCCGAGGTGGTCGCGGGCCTGCGGGCGCGGCACTTCCTCGCGTCGATCGCGGGCGGGATGGCCACCTGGATCCTCGAGTCCGACCGCCCCTTGGGCGTCGTGGCGCAGCAGTGGGACGAGCCGCGCTTCCTCGTCGACGCGTCGCTGCCGATCGCGTCGTTCGCGGCGGAGGGCGGAGGCGTCTCGCTCCTGTTCCGGTACTGGAAGCAGCGCGATCCCGACCATGTCTACGAGGAGCTGGCCGCGGGCCGCCGCCCCGCCCGTTGAACGGGGAGCGGCCGATGAGGGAGAACGTGCAGCCCCTGGCCGCCCGGGAGTTGGCGTCGGGCAACCCGGGGGACACCTGGTTGAACAGAGCAGTGGTCAACCTCACCCCTGACGGAGGGTGCCAGTAACCTCTCAGCGACGCGGGTCTACGGCATAAGGCGACGGGGGTGCCATCGGTGGAGGATCTTGAGGCCGGGGATCCGAGACGCGTGGGGCGGTACCGCATCGTCTCGCGCCTCGGGTCGGGCGGGATGGGCCGGGTGTATCTGGGGCGCTCCCCCAGCGGGCGCGGCGTCGCCGTGAAGGTGGTGCGGCCCGAGCTGGCGGACGACGCCGACTTCAGGCGGCGCTTCGCGCGCGAGGTCTCGGCGGCCCGGCGCGTGACCGGGTTCTTCACGGCGGCCGTGGTCGACGCCGACCCCGACGGGTCGCCGCCCTGGCTGGCCACGGCGTTCGTGCCGGGACGCTCCCTGGAGGCGGCCATCCGCGCGGGCGGCCCCTGGGGTGAACGCCCCGTGCTGGCGCTGGCGGCCGGGCTGGCCGAGGCGTTGGAGGCGATCCATGGGGTGGGCGTCATCCACCGCGACCTCAAGCCGTCCAACGTGCTGCTCGCCGAGGACGGCCCGCGCGTCATCGACTTCGGGATCTCGGTCGCGGCCGAGGCGAGCGTGCTCACCAGGACGGGAATGATCGTGGGAACGCCGGGATTCATGTCGCCCGAGCAGCTCACGGGCAAGCCGGTGGGCCCGGCGAGCGACGTGTTCTCGCTGGGCGCGGTCCTCGGCTACACGGCCACCGGCGCCAACCCCTTCGGCACCGGCTCGGCCCATGCGCTCAACTTCCGTGCGGTGTACGAGGAGCCCGAGCTGGGTGACCTGCCGCCTGGGCTCGCGGTGATACGCCGCTGCCTGGCGAAGGATCCGGATCAACGGCCCGCCGTGGGCGAGCTGTTGGACCAGCTGGCGGCGGCCATCGCCGAGGGCGACGCGGACGGCGACGAACGCACCGCCGTGTTGCGGGCGGTGCGCGAGAGCACGTGGCCGCCCGCCGCCGCCCCCGGACCGGCCCACGGCACCGCGTCGGCGCGCGCCGAGCAGCAGCGCCTCCTGGCCAGCGCGTTGCGTGCCCTCCTGCGGCACCGGGCCGCCGTCCAGGAGCAACGCCGCGTCGCCGCCGCCGAGTTGCGGTCCCTGTCGGCGCGCAGGGCCGCCGCGGCGGAGGTAGCCGCCACCGCGGCGGAGGTGGCCGCTGCGGCACCGGCACCCGTGCCCGCCCCTCAGCCGCCGCCCCAACGGCCGCGGCCGCCGCGGCGACAGCCGCCGACGCCGACCCAACGCCCCACCCGGCGCGGCGCGTTGCGCACCCTCCTCGGCGCGGCCTCCGTCGTCGCGATCGGCGGCGGAGGCGCCCTCGCGTGGCGGGCCTTCGCGCCCGAGGACAGCGGGGAGACGCGGGCGGCGCGGTGGGATATCGCGCCCGGTGGGGCGCTCTCCCCGCCCGCCGTCGCGGGCGAGACGGTGTACTTCGGCGACGAGGGCGGGTTCCTGCACGCCGTCAACGCGGCCAGCGGGGAGGAGCGTTGGACGTTCCCCACCGGGGGTGGCGTCGCGGAGCCCGTCGTCGCGGGCGGGGTCGTGCTGGTGGCCGGAGGGAACGGGATCCTGTATGCCGTCGACGCGGCGTCCGGCGTTGAACGGTGGTCGTTCCCCCTCAATGGCGAGGCGGCGCCCGCGCTGGTGGCCGGGGGCGACGCCTATGTGAGCGTCCGCGACGTCGGCGTTCTCGCCCTCGGCACGGAGTCGGCCAGGGAGCGCTGGACGGTGCCCGCGGGCGGGGCCATGACCCCGGTCGCGGCCGTTGGGCTGATCCATGTGCCCACGTCCGATGGGCTTGTGGCGCTCCACCCGGCCACCGGCGAGCGGCGCTGGACCTTCGCATCGACGGCCGCGGCCACGCCAGCGGCGGCCACCGGGGGCGTGGTGTGCTACGCGACGGCCGGGCCCGACGCGCTCCTGTACGCCGTCGACGCCTCCACGGGCGAGGAGCGCTGGTCGTTTCGCCTCGATGGGGACACGGCGGTCTCCGCGCCCGTCGCGGTGGACGGCGCGGTCTATGTGGGCGGCGCGGCGCTGTGCGCGCTCGACGCCGCGACGGGCGACGTGCGCTGGGAGCGCTCCCCCGGCGCCGCGGCGTCGCCCGCCGCCGTGGACGGCGCCGTCCTGGTGCCCGACGCCGAGGGCCGACTGCGGGCCCTCGACGCCGAGGACGGCGGGCCGCTGTGGTCGTTCACGGGCGGGGACGCGCCCCTGAGGCGCCCGGCGACCGACGGCGGCACGGCCTATGCGACCAGCGAGGACGGGCGCGTGTACGGCGTTCCCCTGGCCTGAGGCCCTGTGGCTGCCGCGGCGCACCCGGGCTGAGGAAGGGCGGGGAGCACGGCGCGGGGCGGCCGTCCCGCACCGCGCTCCTGGACGGCTCGTCGGCTCACCTCGGCGCCCGCTCGTCCCGGGTCGCCGCGTGGGACGGCTGTCGGCCGAAGTCGTCGGGAACGATGCGGAGTTTCTGTGCGACGCGGACGAGGGCCTTCTGGTCGGTGGTGGTGAGCGCGCCGAGGACGATGCGGCGTACGGCGCGCAGGTGTGTGGGCGCCGCCTCGCGTACGACGCCGAAGCCCGCGTCGGTGAGTTCGGCGAGGGTGCAACGGCCGTCGGCAGGGTCGGGCGTCCGTACGGCCCTGCCGCGCTGTTCACAGCGTTTGACGCCGTTGGACAGGCGGGAGAGCGACCCGCTGGCGAGGAAGGCGAGCTCACCCATCCGCAGCCTGCGCCCCGGGGCCTTCGACAACGCGGAGCGCAGGCTGCGGATGGCCGAGCAGTTCCGCCGTCGCCTCGGCGGCCGCGCGCCGATCTGGACCGAGACCGGCGTCACGGTCCTCGGCCTCGCCGGGATGCGGGTGGAGATCCGCGGCACCGCCATCGTCGGCTCCGGGAGCTGAACCATCACATCAAGCGGCCGAGCGCGGACCGCCGAGTGCGACGCGCTGGTCAGGGCCGCTGGCTACCGCCAGGTGGCCGCCGGGAGGGCGCGGCCCTGGAAGTCGAAGAACGCCTGGTTCTCCCACGCGTTGCCCGACGCGGGGTCGTAGGGGTCCCAGCCGTTGCCCGGGGTGGCGATCCAGGCGGGCTCCCAGTAGTAGAGGCCGCGGCCCCGCCCTTCGGGCACCTCGGACAGCACCTGGGAGACGGCGCGCACCCAGTCGGCCTGGCCCTCCAAGCTGGCGCCGAAATCGGGCACCAGCTGCGAGGGATCGGCGATGATGTTGGGGTGCCCGTCGGAGTCGGCGAGGACGAACGGGTAGGCCGTCTCGGCGACCACGATGTCCCGCTCGTAACGGGCCGCGCAGTCGATGGCGTTGATCCGCAGATCGTCCAGCGTGCCGTGCCAGTACCCGTAGAAGGACAGGGCGATCACGTCGAACGGGACGCCCCGTTGGACCGCGTTGTCGAACCACCAGACCGTGGCGGGGTTGTCGCCGCCCTCGGCGAGGTGGAGGGCGACCTCGATGCCGGGGGTGGCGTCGGTGGCGGCGCGGGAGCCCGCGGTCAGCAGCCTTGCCAGGGCGTCGAAGTCGGCGGTCGAGCCGTCGGGCCAGAGCAGGCCGCCGTTGATCTCGTTGCCGATCTGGGCCATGGCCGCGGGGGTGCCCTGGCGGGCCAGGCCGCTCAGGATCTCGTGGGTGTGGTCGTAGACGGCCTGTTCGAGGTCGGCGAAGGACAGGCCGGTCCAGGCGGCGGGCTTGTTCTGCTGGCCCGGGTCGGCCCAGCTGTCGGAGTAGTGGAAGTCGATCAGCAGCCGCATGCCGTGGGCGTGGGCGCGCTGGCCCATGGCGAGGATCTGGGGCAGCCCGTGGTAGCCGTCGGGCGAGCTCACCCAGACCTTCAGGCGCACATGGTTGGCGCCGCCCGCGGCGAGGATCGCCACGGGGTCGCCTGGCGTGCCGTCGGCGTGGCGGAAGACGGCGCCCAGGTCCTCGGCCTTGGGGACCGAGGAGAGGTCGACGCCCTGGACGGGCAGGGGCACGGCCTGGGCGGTGCCGCGGGCCAGCGCGGTGAACGCGGCGGGCGCGGCCAGCGCGGCGGTTCCCGCGCGCAGGAGCGTTCGTCTGTGCATCGTGGCGGTCCCTTCGTGGAGGGTCAGCGGGTGGGTGGGGCGAGGTGCACGACGCGCACGGCGCCCGCGGGCACGGCCAGGTGGCCGGTGGCGCGGTCGCCGGTGATCAGCTCGGTGCCGGTGATCAGCTCGGTGCCGGTGGTAGCCAGGGGGATCCTGGCCTCGGCCGCGGTGTGGTTGATCGCGAAGAGATAGGTGTCGCCGTCCGCCCCGGCGCGCGCGACGACCTCGACGTCGCGCGGCAGGTCGTCGCGCGGCGCGAGCCCGGCGTCGGCGGTGGCGGCGGCCAGGACGGCGTCGAGGCCGTCGTGACCCAGGCGCGCCGAGACATACCAGGCGGTGCCTTCGCCCAGCGCGTGCCGGGTGACGGCAGGGTCGCCCGCGGCGGGCCCGTCGGCGTAGCGCCACACGGCCTCGGCGCCCCGGGTGACCACGGTCTCGGCCCAGATGTCGGCGGTGAGCGCGGGCCTGCCCGGCCCGGTGAGGGTGACGGTCTCTCCCGCGCGCAGCGGCTTGAACTCCTCGACGGTCAGGCCGAGTACGCCGCGCAGCGGCCCTGGGTGGGGGCCGGGGTGGACGGCGTCGTGGGCGTCGACGATGCCGGAGAAGCACGAGACGACGAGGGTGCCGCCGCCGTGGACGTAGCGCGTCAGGTTCTCGCCCGCGGCGGCGGTGGTGAGGTAGAGGGAGGGGACGACGAGCAGCGGGCGGTCGGCGAGGTCCCGGGCCTCCGGCTCGACGAAGTCCACGGTGAGGTGACGGTCGTAGAGGGCGCGGTACCAGGACTCGGCGCGCTCCCTGGTGTCGAGGTCGTCGCTTGGCCGCCACTCGAGGGACTGCGCCCACCAGGACTGCCAGTCCCACACGACGGCGGCGTCCGCGGCCGTGCGGCTGCCCAGGATCGGGGTCAACGCGCCCAGGTCCGCGCCGAGTTGGACGACCTCGCGCCAGATCCTGCTGTCGGTGCCCGCGTGCGGGACCATCGCCGAGTGGAACTTCTCCGCGCCCGCCCGTGAGGCGCGCCACTGGAAGAACATCGCGCCCTCCGAGCCGCGGGCGACATGCGCGAGGCTGTTGCGGGCCATCTCGCCCGGGCGCTTGGCGATGCCGCGCGGCTGCCAGTTGACGGCGCTCGTGGAGTGCTCCAGCAGCAGCCAGGGGCGGCCGCCCGCGACGGAGCGGGTCAGGTCGGCGGCCATGGCGAGGTTGACATGGTTGCGGTCCTCCTCGGCCACCAGGTAGTGGTCGTTGGTGACCAGGTCGACCTCGCGGCCCCAGGCCCAGTAGTCGATGGAGTCGCACTGGGTGGGCGACACCATGAAGTTGGTGGTCACCGGGACCCCGGGGGACAGCTCGTGCAGCAGGTCGCGCTCGCGGCGGAAGTTGGCGAGGGCCGCGTCGTTGGCGAAACGGGCGTGGTCGAGGCGCTGGGCGGGGTTGCCCACGGTGGGGGTGAGCCTGGGCGGCTCGACCTCGGCGAAGTCCCCGTAGCGCTGCCCCCAGAACTCGGTGCCCCAGGCGGAGTTCAGCGCCTCGACCGTGCCGTAGCGGTCGGCGAGCCAGCGGCGGAAGTGCTCGGCCGACGTCGGGCAGTAGCAGGCGAGGACGGGCACGCCGTACTCGTTGTGCACATGCCATAGGGCGAGCGCGGGGTGGTCGCCGTAGCGCTCGCCCAGGGCGCGGGTGATCCGGGCGGCGGCCTCGTGGTAGGCGGGCGAGCTGTGGCAGATCGCGCCGCGTGAGCCGAACGCGTAGCGCGTGCCGTCCCGTTCGACCGGCAACGCCTCGGGGTGCGCGCGGTAGAACCAGGCGGGCGGCACGACCGTGGGGGTGCCGAGCGCGACGCCGACGCCGCCCTCGTGCAGCAGGTCGATGACGCGGTCGAGCCAGCCGAAGTCGAAGCGGCCCTCGCTCGGTTCGAGCCTGGCCCAGGAGAAGATCCCCACGCTCACCAGGGTGACCCCGGCCTCGCGCATCAGCGCGACGTCATCGGGCCAGATCTCCTCGGGCCACTGCTCGGGGTTGTAGTCCCCGCCGAAGGCGAGCCGGTCGGGCCGGTCCATCCGCATCTGCTGAGCCTTTCTGTGAACGTGCACAGTCCACATAACCGCACTGTCTCAACCATTGACAAGCCGTTGACGCGCTTCTCTACTGTGAACGCTCACAGATCCCGCCTGTCTCATCGGAGGCACCCATGCATCAGCGCACCACCGTCGCGGCGCTCACGGCCGCCCTCACCACCGCCGCCCTCGCGGGCTGCGGCTCGTCCGACGACGGCGGCTCCGACGGGCCGGTCGACCTCACCTACTGGGCCTGGGCGCCCGGCATGGAGCAGGTGGTCGAGCTGTGGAACGAGGCCAATCCCGACATCCAGGTGACCGTCAAGGAGCAGGCGGCGGGCGACGACCTCGTCACCAGAACGATCACCGCGGCCCAGGCGGGCGAGGCCCCCGACCTCGTGCAGGCGGAGTACCAGGCGCTGCCCACCCTGGTGAGCAACGACGTGCTCGCCGACATCTCCGGCGAACTCGACGGTGCCGAGGAGCAGTTCGCGCCAGGGCTGTGGCAGCAGGTCACCCTGGGCACCGACGCCGTCTACGCCCTGCCGCAGGACTCGGGGCCGATGATGTTCTACTACCGCGAGGACCTGTTCGCCGAGTACGGCCTCGAAGTCCCCACCACCTGGGAGGAGTTCGCCGACACCGCGCGCGCCGTGCGGGACGCGGACCCCCAGGCGTACCTCACCACGTTCTCCGCCAACGACGCGGGGCTGTTCGCCGGTCTCGCCCAGCAGGCGGGCGCCCAGTGGTGGACCGTGGAAGGCGAGAGGTGGCGCGTCGCCATCGACGACGACGCCACCCGCCGCGTCGCCGAGTTCTGGGGCGGCCTCGTCGCCGAGGACGCCATCCTCAACGAGCCGATGTACACGCCCGCGTGGAACCAGGCGCTCAACACCGGCGAGCAGATCGCCTGGGTCAGCGCCGTCTGGGCCCCCGGCACCCTGTCCACCGCGGCGCCCGACACCGCGGGCTCATGGGCCATGGCGCCGCTGCCGCAGTGGGAGGAGGGCGGCAACGCCACGGGCAGCTGGGGAGGTTCGACCACAGCCGTCACCAACGACAGCCAACACCGCGAGGCCGCCGTGGAGTTCGCCGCCTGGCTCAACACCGACCCCGAGGCGCTTGCCGCCCTGGTCACCGAGGGCGGCATCTACCCCGCGGCCACCGCGGCCCAGACGGGCGACGCGCTGGCCCAGCCGCCCGCGTTCTTCGAGAACCAGCCGGACTTCTACGCGCGCGCCGCCGAGATAGCCCAGGGCACCGCGCCCGCCGCCTGGGGACCGAACGTCAACGTCGCCTATGACGCGTTCAACGACGCCTTCGCCGCCGCCGCCGAGAGCCGGGGCGACTTCGCCGAGGCGCTGGCCACCGTGCACCGCGCCACGGTGGACGACATGGAGTCCCACGGCTTCCAGGTCGCCGAGTGACCCGGCCCGTCAAGGGAGTTGCCGCGCGTGCCCCCCGGCGGGGGCCGCGGCGGGGCGCGCCCTACGCGTTCCTCGCCCCCGCCATCGTGCTGTTCCTGCTGTTCTTCGCACTGCCCATCGGCTATGCGATCCATCTGAGCCTGCGCACCGTCGAGGTCCAGGGCCTCGGCCTCGGCAGCGGCGCCCGCCAGGAGGTGTGGGCCGGGCTCGCCAACTACACCGACGCCATCGGCGACCCCGAACTCCTCGACGGCGCCCTGCGGGTGGCGGTCTACGGCCTCATCGTGGTGCCCGTCATGCTGGGCCTCGCGCTCGTGTTCGCGCTGCTGCTCGACGCCGAACGCGTCCGCGGGCGCCGCGCGGGCCGCCTGCTGATCTTCCTGCCCTACGCCATCCCCGGCGTCATCGCCGCGCTGCTGTGGGGCTTCCTCTACCTGCCGTCGGTCTCCCCGCTGCACCGCGCCCTCGACGCGCTCGGCCTGCCCGAGCCCGACCTGCTCGGCGGCAACGCCCTCTATCTCGCGCTCGCCAACATCGCGGTGTGGGGCGGCACGGGGTTCAACATGATCGTCATCCACACGTCGCTGCGCGCCATCCCCGCCGAGCTGTACGAGGCCGCGCGCCTCGACGGCGCCTCCCCGCTCCAGATCGCGCTGCGCGTCAAGATCCCCCTGGTCACTCCGTCGCTCGTGCTCACGTTCTTCTTCTCGATCATCGCCACGCTCCAGGTCTTCAGCGAGCCCACCACGCTGCGCCCCCTGACCAACAGCGTCCCGACCACCTGGAGTCCGCTGATGAAGGTCTACCAGGACGCGTTCGGCACCGGCGACATCCACTCCGCCGCCGCCACCGCCGTCGTCATCGCCGTCGTCACCCTCGCCCTGTCGTTCGGCTTCCTGCGCGCCGCGGGCGCCCGCGCCCGCCAGGGGGAGGCCCGATGACATCCGCCCGCCTCGCCCCGCGCTCCCCACGGCGCGTCGCACTCCTGCCCACCGCCGCCCTGCTGCTGGGCGCGCTCTACTGCCTCGTCCCCGTCGTGTGGGTCGTGATGGCCGCGACCAAGGCGGGCGACGAGCTGTTCTCCACGTTCACCCTGGCCCCCGGCACCGGCCTCCTCGCCAACATCGCCGACCTCAACGCCTACCGCGACGGCGTCTACTGGCGCTGGATGGCCAACTCCGCGCTCTACGCGGGCGTCGGCGCCGCCCTGTCCTGCGCGGTCTCCGCGCTCGGCGGCTACGCGCTGGCCGTCTACCGCTTCGCCGGGCGCGAGGCGATCTTCGGCGTGCTGCTCACCGGCGTCCTGATGCCGCCCGTCATCCTCGCCGTCCCGCAGTACCTGCTGCTCGCCGAGGTGGACCTCACCGACCACTACCTGTCCGTCCTGCTCCCCGTGCTGCTCTCCCCCTACGGCATCTATCTGGCGCGCGTCTACGCGGCGGCGGCCGTGCCGCCCGACGTCGTGGAGGCGGCGCGCATGGACGGGGCGGGCGAGTGGCGGATCTTCAGGGCCGTCGCGCTGCCGATGATGCTGCCTGGCCTGGTGACGATCTTCCTCTTCCAGTTCGTCGCCATCTGGAACAACTTTCTCCTGCCGTTCATCATGCTCAGCGACGACGAGAAGTTCCCGATGACGCTCGGCCTCTACACCCTGCTCAACCAGGGCTCCAACAGCCCCGCCCTCTACACCCTGGTGATCACGGGATCACTGCTCGCCATCGTTCCGCTGGTCGCCCTGTTCCTGCTCATCCAGCGGTTCTGGAGCCTGGACCTCCTCTCGGGCGCCGTAAAGTCGTGAGCGTGACCTCGAACAACGCGGCCCCGGACAAGGCGGCCCCGGACAAGGCGGCCCCGGACAAGGCGGCCCCGGACAAGGCTGCGGGGAAGGGCCAGGGCCGACGCCGTCGGCCGACCATCCACGACGTGGCGCGGGAGGCTGGCGTCTCCCGCGGCACCGTCTCCCGGGTGCTCAACGGCGGCCACTACGTCAGCCCCGCCGCCGCCGACGCCGTCAACGCCGCCATCCGCAGGACCGGTTACGTGCTCAACCGGCACGCCCGCTCGCTCATCACCGGGCGCTCGGGCTCGGTGGCATTCCTGCTGACCGAGCCGCAGGAGAAGTTCTTCGAGGACCCCAACTTCAACGTCCTGCTGCGCGGTTGCACCCAGGCGCTGGCCGCGCACGACATCCCGCTGCTGCTGATGATCGCCGGGAGCCACGAGGAGCAGCGGCGCCTGGTCCGCTATGTGTCGGCCGGGCACGTGGACGGCGTGCTGCTCGTCTCCAGCCACACCGGCGACCCGGTGGCCGAGCGCCTTGTCACCTCGGGGATCCCCGTGGTGATGTGCGGCAAGCCCATGGGGCACACCACCCGCCTCGCGCACGTGGCCGCCGACGACCGGGACGGGGCGCGGCAGATGGTGCGCCACCTGCTGGCCACGGGCCGCCGCCGCGTCGCCACCGTCACCGGGCCGCTCGACACCCCGGGCGGCGTCGAACGCCTCGCCGGATACCGCGAGGTGCTGGTCGAGGCGGGCCTGCCCACCGATGACGCGCTGATCGCCCCTGGCGACTACAGCCGCGCGGGCGGCGCCGCCGCGACCGCCGAGCTGCTGGCCAGGCGCCCCGACCTGGACGCGCTGTTCGTCGCCTCCGACCTGATGGCGCAGGGCGCGCTGGCCGAGCTCCAACGCGCCGGGCGCGGCGTTCCCGCGGACGTGGCCGTCGGAGGCTTCGACGACTCCGCCGCCGCCCTTGACTCGCGCCCGCAGCTCACCACGATCCGCCAGCCCTGGGACCGGATCAGCGCCGAGATGGTGCGCGTCCTCCTCGACCAGGTGGGCGGCGCGGACACCTCCGCCGTCGTCCTCCCCACGGCCCTGGTGATCCGCGACTCGGCGTGAACACGGCCCGCGCGACCTTCCCTTGCGCGCCCGAGCCGCTACGCCGGGGCTGACCCCACCCGCCGACCGCCGCCGCGCGGGCGGCTGTTCACGCCGTCGTCGACCGCACTTCTCCCTGGCCCGGCAGCGCGGCCACCCGCCCTCCCTAGGGTCCCGGTGCGCACCTCGTACCGACCCCCACAGGAGACGCCGTGCCCCGTGCCAGGCCGACCTCCCTCGCCGCTCTCGTCCTCGCCACCCTCGCGCTCACCGCCACCCCGGCCGCCGCGTCGCCCGCATCGGGCCCCGCCG
This sequence comes from Streptomyces sp. PT12, assembly GCF_003311645.1. GTDB lineage: Bacteria > Actinomycetota > Actinomycetes > Streptomycetales > Streptomycetaceae > Streptomyces. Next base: position 66,140 of record NZ_QEST01000137.1, read on the forward strand.
CGCCGCGCGCCGCGCCCGCCGCCACTCCCGAGTCCAGGCCGCGGCCGTCCCCCGAGCACCGGCTGCCCCCGTACATCCACGGCGGCGCCTGGCCGACCAGCCATGTCCAGGGCGTCACCGTGGACGTGGAGAACGGCTTCGTGTACTGGTCGTTCACCCAGGCCCTGGTCAAGACCGACCTGGCGGGCAACGTCGTCGGCACCGTCGAGGGACTGACCGGCCACCTCGGGGACATCGACCTCGACCCGCGCGACGGGCGCGTCTACGGCTCGCTCGAGTACAAGGCGGAAGAGGCGTTCTACATCGCGGTGTTCGACGTCGAGGAAATCGACCGCGTCGGCCTTGACGCCGAGACCGACGGCGTGATGACGGCCGTCCATCTCCAGGAGGTCGTCGACGACTTCACCGCCGACATGGACGGCGACGGCGTCTTCGACGGCGACACCGCCGACACCGCCGACCACCGCTACGGGTGCAGCGGCATCGACGGCGTCTCGTTCGGCCCGTCGTTCGGCTCGCGGCACGGCGCGCCCCGGCTGATGGTCGCCTATGGCGTGTACGCCAACACCGGCCGCGCCGACAACGACCACCAGGTGATCCTGGAGTACGACACGCGGGACTGGCGCCGCCTCGAACGCCCCCTGAGCCAGGCGGACCCGCACCGCAGCGGCCCGCGCCGCCCCGACGGCACGTACTTCGCGCGCACCGGCAACACCACGTACGGCGTGCAGAACCTGGAGTACGACGCGCACACGGGCCACTGGATGATGGCCGTCTACACCGGCACCAAGGCCGAGTTCCCCAACTACTCCTTCTTCATGGTCGACGGCTCGCTGCGCCCCAGGCGCGGCGAGATCACAGGGCAGCCCGAGCCCGAGCGCGGCGACCTGCTCACCCTGGTGCGCCGCGGCCTGCGCGACCCCGAAACGGGCATCAGGGGCTGGGAGTTCCACGGCAGCTACGGCTTCGCCTCGCTGGGCGACGGCACCTACTACGTCGCCGATGGCGGGCCCGTCGACGAGGGCGGGGCGACCCTCCAGGAGGGCTTTGTGCACCGCTACCGCTGGACCGGCGCCACCCCGGCCCCGTTTGAGCGGGTCAACGCGCCCGAGGAACGGTGACCTCGGCGCCGCCCTCGGTACCGCCCGCGCGCGGCGCCACCCTGACGGCCAGGGCGAGCGTGTCGTCCGGGTGCAGGATCACCGTGTGCATGTCGGCCGCGACGGCCCCCGGCACCTCGGCCGTGGGCCGCCGCACATGCCGCAGCGCCGCCCGCACCAGGCGCGCCTCGCCCTCCAGCGGGTCCTTGCGGCTCTCGGTCAGCCCATCCGTGTAGAGGACCAGCAGGTCGCCCGGGCCGAGCCGGTCGCGCAGCAGCCCGTCGCTGCCCGCCATCGGGAAGCCGATCCCCCGGCCCCTGGTCTCCAGATACGCGTGCGCGCCACCCGCCCGCACCACCAGGGCGGGCGGGTGGCTGCCGTTGGCCAGCATCAGCTCGCCCGTGCCGGGGATCAGCCGCGCCAGCTGCACGGTCGCCATCAACTCCCGGTCGAACGGCAGCAGGATCTCGTCCGTGCGCGCGATGATCGACTCGAGGCGGTGTCCCTCCAGGGCCAGGGTCCGCACCGCGTGCGTGACGTTGAGCGCGGACCGCGTGCTGGTCACGCCGTGCCCGAGCGCGTCCACCACCGTGATGTGCACCGAGCCGTCGGGCAGCGTGAACCAGTCGTACAGGTCGCCGCCCGTGGGCGCGTCGGTGCCCGCGGGGGCGTAGTGGACGGCGAGTTCGAGCCCGTCGATCGCCAGGGGCGGCGGGCGCAGCGCATCCTCCAGCTCCCGCAGCGTCTTGCCGTGCGCGCGCCGCAGCTCCTCGTCGCGCTCCTCAAGCTGCACATAGAGCGCCAGCACGCCGCTGTTGGTCTCGGCCAGCTCGTGCTTGAGCCTGCGGTGGTCGGCCGCCAGCGCGTCGGCGCGGGCCATGGCGTAGCGCAGCTCCCGTTCCAGCGCCTCGTCCTCGGGCCCGGGCTCGGCGGCCTCGCCGCCCGGCGCGGGCGGCGGCAGCCGGACGCGCCACACCGCGGCGCCGTCGTCGCCGGCCTCGGCGGGCAGCGGCAGCTCGGCGGGCGCTGGCCGCTCGCCCCCACCCAGCGGGCGGCACACGACGGCGAGCAGCCCAGGGCGCCCTGGCTCGGGCTCCCGCCGCACCGTGGTCTCCAGGTGGACGGCCCCGCCCGCGTCGAACGCCACGCTCGCGACGGCGGTCACCGCGACCACGAGGCGGGCCCTGGCGTCGACGGGCAGGCGGTGCGCGCGGGCCACCCGCCGCACGGCGGCCCGCAGGTCGGCCGCCGTGCTGAACCGGTGTCGGTCGGTCGTGGTCATAGCATCAGTGCGGTTCTCAGCCTCAGGATTCTCAGCCTCAGGATTCACGGCCTCGGGGTTCACGGCCTCGGGGTTCACGGCCTCGGGGTTCACAGGGCGAGCACGGGCGCGGCCGCGCCATGGTGGCCGATGCGGACGTGCCGCGTCAGGGGCGGCGGCCGGAGCGCGGGCACCGCGCGTCACCCGCTGGTCCAGCGCGTGGCACACACCGTGGTGCCGCCGCCGGGGCGGGTGTCGATCCAGAACTCGTGCATCAACCGCCGCGCCCCGCCCAGGCCGTGGCCGAGGCCCGCGCCGGTGCTGTAGCCGTCGGTGAGGGCCACGTCCACGTTGGCGATGCCGGGCCCCGCGTCGGCGACGGTGAGCCGCACGCCCCTGGCCGAGGGGCGGGCCAGGCGTTCGATGGTCAACGTGCCCCCGCCGCCGTGGATGTAGGCGTTGCGCACCAGCTCGCTCGCGGCGGTGACGACGCGTGTCTGGTCAACAAGGCCGAAACCCACCGTGAGGCACACGGCCCGCACGGCGTGCCGGGCTTCGAGGAGGTCCTCCTCGCTGCGCACCGGATACTCGGCGCGCCCGTCCTCGACGCTGGTGGCCACGCCCCCCGCGGGGGGTTGGGCGTGACCGGGCGCCGGTTCATCGGGCGTCATCACGACGAGCAGCCTCCCGTGACGGCGTGGTGCGGAACCAGCCCAGGGCGGCCATGCCCTGCTCCGCGTTCAAGGCCGTTTCCACGCCACGCGGTTTCAAACCGGGCTCGACCAGGGTGATGGCCACCGGGGGGCGCATGCAGGCCACGATGCCGCGGGCGCCCAAGGGGCGGGCGGTGGTGGTCGGTTCACCGAGAGTGCGGGCCACGGCCGACTCGATGGCGCTCACAACCTCACCCTCTCAGCACGGCATCATCGTTGCTGCCCGGCAAATGTTAGCGTTCCTCCGAGCGGGGCAGGAAGGAGCCCGTGACATGTCGTGCGCGGGGTGTGCCGAGCGGGCCGAGCGCTCAGGGCCGCCGGGGTGATGCCATGCCCTCGCCCGAACGACCGTCCGCCACAAGGGCCTGTCTGACCATTCCCGGTGGATCAGCGAGCGGTGTCACTCCCCCTTCGTACAGTGTTTTCTGTGCAGGTCAGAGGCATGGGGCAGGGATGGGACGTGCACACGCCCACGCGGGCGGCCTTCGAGGCTTTGGGCCAAGGCCGTGAAGTTAAGGGCTGATGGGTGGTGGTAGCACGTTGATGGCGATGG
>NZ_QEST01000095.1 GCF_003311645.1 Streptomyces sp. PT12
CACCAATCCATGAACTACGCATCCCGGACTTGACGAAAGACATAGAGGCACCCCCCGGCGGCGCGATCGAAGGGCCGACGGCCGGGCGGGAACCTCGCCCGCCCGTCGGCCGACTATCTCTCCATGGGCGGTGGACGGCGGTGACACGGGCCTGGCGTGGCCTCGCCCGCGCCCAACTCGCGCTGCTCATGGGCGGGTTCCTTGTCAACGTCGGCACCTTCGCCGTCTACCCGTATCTGGCCGTCCTGCTGCGCGAGCGGCTCGGCGCCGGGATGGCCCAGGTCGGCGTCGTCCTCGGCGCGGCCACGCTCCTCCAGTTCGCCAGCGCCCCCTTCACCGCAGCGTTCGCCGAACGCGTCGGGCTGAAGCGGGCGTTGTCGCTCGCCACGTGCCTCTACTGCCTGGGCGCGCTGACCTACCTCGGCGGCGCGGACCGCCCCGCGCTCATGGTGCTCGGCCTCTTCCTCAGCTGCGGCGCGGGCGCGCTCTACTCGCCCGCCTACCGCGGCTACCTGGTGCACGCGGCCACGGACGCGCAGCGCCCCCGGCTGGTGTCCGCGGGCAACGCCGCGGGCCAGCTCGGCATCGCCTGCGGCCCCGTGGTGGGCGCGCTGTTCCTGCACGAGCCGGGGCGGCTGTTCGCCGCCACCACCGCGCTCTACGCCCTGCTCGCGCTCGGCCACGCCGCTCTGCGGCCCGAGGAGCCCGTGCGGCCGGGCCTGAGCCCTCCCGCGGTCGAGCCGTTCTCGCGGGTGCTCCACGGCCTGGCGCGGGTGCCGTTCGCGGCGACCGTCCTCACCCACTACCTGTACATGCAGTTCTACCAATACCTGGCGGTCTACGCGGAGGGCCGCCTGCCAACGGCCGTCTACGGCCTGGCCATGACGGGGTACTCGCTCGGCCTCGCGGTGCTCCAGCCGCTGGTGGCCCGCCGCGTCGGGCGGGCGGGCCACCCGGCGGCGATGGCGGTCGGCTTCCCGGCCATGGCCGTCGGCATGGCGGCGTTCGCCACGGGCCACGCGGCAGGAGTGGCGTGCGGCGCGGCGGCGATGAGCGTCGGCACCGCGGTGCTGTTCCTCAAGAACGACCTGGAGGCGCTGGCGCTCTCGGAGCGGTCGGCCACCGTGACCTTCGGCCAGCAGCGCCTCGCCGTCGGCGTGGGCGCGTTGCTCAGCGGGGTGATCGGCGGCGCCGTGTACGGGATGTTCGAACGCGCCGACGCGCTCGGGGCGTTCTGGCTCGCCGTCGCCGCGCAGTGCGTCCTGCTGCCGCCCCTCGCGCTCGTGGCGGGACGCCTTGTCAGAGGAAGGAGGACAGCGCCACGATCAGCGCCACGACCAGGATGAGCGGCACGACCACCGCCGCCGCCACGAAGCCGGTCAGCCGCGGGCGCGCCTCGAAGAACGGCACGATCCCCGAGGAGGTCACGGCGAGTTGACGGGCGGTGACGGGCGCGGCGGGCCCGCTCACCGGGAGCCCCAGGTGAGCGGCCAGCCGGTCCAGGTCCTCCCCGGCGTAGGTGCCGCCGTTGAGCCTGACGACGCCACCGCCCTCGGCGTTGAGCACGAACACCGCGGGAAACGGCAGCCCCCGGGCCGGGACGAGCCTCGCCCGCACCGCGCGCGCCGCCTCAGCCCGCGCGTGGACGCGGCTCCGGAACACGCCGAAGGACTCGACGCGCCGCTCGGACACGACGACGCGGACCCGGGACACGCGCACCCACAGCAACGCGCACACCGCCGCCGAGACCACGGCGGTCACCAGCAGCGCGGGCGCCCCGCGGCCCCCGTGCCTCAGGAGGGCGGGCCCTTCGGCTTCTCGTAGACGGTGACATGGGTGCCCTCGGCGCGGAACGGCTCATGGCGCCAGCCGCCCCACCGCTCGCGCCGTTCGAGACCGGCGAGACGGGCCATCAGGTCGAGCTCGCTCGGCCACGCGTAGCGCATGAACGCGGGGGCCAGGCGGATCCCCTTCTCGGTGATCAGCACATGCTGGCCCTCGAAGCGCTGCTCGACGGGGTCGTGGCGCACGGCGGTGAGCCTGACGTGGCCCAGGCCCACCTGGTGCGCCGCCACGCGCTGGTTCCGCTCGTAGCGCCCCACGTCGGGCATCGGGCACTCCAGCACGAAACGGCCGCCCGGCAGCAGCCGCTCGGCGACGCGCGCGAAGCAGCGGACTTGGTCCTCCTGCGTCATCAGGAAGAAGAACGTGGAGAACACGACGAAGACCATGGCGAAGAGCTCGTCGGTGCCGGGGTCCACATCCGCCATGTCGCCGATGGCCACCGGGATCCGGTCGCCGCCCGGCTTGGCCCGCAGGCGGGCCACCATCGCCTCCGACGCGTCGATGCCCCTCAGGTCCACGCCGAGCGCGGCCAGCGGGAGCGTCACCCGCCCCGTGCCCACGGCCAGCTCGAGCACCGGGCCCTTCGGGCCCTCGTCGATCAGCTCGGCCAGGCACCGCACCGCGTCGGTGGGGTCGAGATCGGCGTGCCACTCGTCGTAGACGTCGGCGTTCAGCTCGCCATAGGTATGGGGACCGTAGTTCTCCATGCGGCGTCCTCCCCGAAGGTAAGTTCAGCGGTAGACGTGCGGTACACGGCGGAACAATGAAAGGGTCGGCCGCGAGCGTCGTGGAGTTCCGCGGAGGCCGGGCGCGTTTCGGATTTCCGTCGGCTTGAAAAGACGGACACATCGGTGGGAACTTTTCCGCACGTCCCCGCGACGGCGGGGACGTGCGGAAAAGTTCCCGCGGCGTCAGGCCCGGTCGGCCGACTCCTCCGCGCGGCCCTCCGCCGGGGTGGCGGGCCGCGACGCGGCGGTGGCCCGTGGCCGCAGGCGCAGGACGACCGCGACGACGGTGAGCGTGAACAGCAGCAGGCCGACCCAGATCACCCACTTCTCAGGCCAGGGCGCGAGCGAGCCAGCGTCGGGGGAGCGCCCGCCATCCACGCCGGTGACGACGACGGCCACGAGGCCGACGACCGTGGCCGCCGCGGCCAGCCTCCCGGCCACGCGCGCGCCGACCGGCAGCGCGTGTTCGCGGCGCCTAGGGCCGCGCGGCCTGAGCCGTTCGCCCGGGCGGGCCGGGGCCATCAGCCGGATCAGCAGCAGGGCGGCGAGCGGGATCTGGAGCACCCACAGCAGCGTGCGGAAGCTGCCGTCGTACCACGCCTGGCTGCTGAACAGCAGCGTGTGCCAGATGCTCAGCACATAGACCACGATCACGAAGCGGTGCAGCGCCAGCCACAGCCTCGACCCGGTCCTGTGCCGCAGATAGAACGCCAGGCCCAGCGGGATGGCCAGGTAGAACGCCAGCAGCCCGATCAGGATCGCGACACGGCCCGTGCCGGTGGCGTAGCCGCCCGGCACCCAGACGTCGACGAACGCGGTCCACACGCTGCGCCCGAACGACCACCTGGTCTGGTTGTCCCTGATCTGGTCGGTGAAGAAGAAGAACGCGTGCATGAACGTCAGCCCGATGGTGGTCAGGCTCGTGGTGCGGTGCCACTTCTCCAGGCGCGCCGCGGGCAGCCAGCCCCAGCGGGGTCGCGGACCCGAGCGCAACAGGCCGAATATCACCGTGATGTAGGCCCACAGCATCGCCGACCAGCCGAACGCCTGGCACATCCAGTACATCCAGAACTCGTCGGCGTCCGCGAGCATCGGCATGATCTTGACGGTCGCCGACGAGCCGTTCTCCACCCGCGCGTAGAGCAGCCAGTAGAGCAGCCCGGTGACCACGAGGGCCAGCGAGGCGTCGGGCACCGCGCCGCGCAGATCGGCGCGCAGCCCGGCCCAGTCGAAACGAGCGCGGCGTTGATCGCCCTGCCGGAAGGAAGGCGTCGTGGACCCGGAGACCTCTGCCATCACTCAACTCCACTTTTCGTATGGCGCGCCGACGGGCCATTCGAAGGGGAACGGCCCGCGGCGACGTTGTCGGTCCCGCGCTCCCGGACAAGAAGCGTAACGGCGATGTACCCGGGGCGGAAGATGTTGATCCGGTTCCGGAATCCACGGCAATCCCGAGAAAATCATGCCTGAATTGCGGGCATGGGCGGCCCGCGAAAAAAATGGCTCCGAACGGGAACTGATCGGCCGTTCCCGACGACGCGGGGGGACGGGCCCCGCTCCGCCGCGCGCCCAACCCGTGGTCGACGGGTGGTTGACAGAGGGCGGGTCCTTGCCCGAAATCTACTGCTGTCCCCCCACGACCGTCCGACAGCGGCAGAACGAACGAAACGCGAGGTGAGGGCCTTGGCCTCCGCTACCGAAAGGGCACTGGGCAGGCTGCTGAGCAAGCATCGGACCGACAACAGGCGCAGAGGCAGGGCGGCGCTGCGCGCGCTCGTCCCCGGCGCGCTCGCCGTGGGCGCGTCCGCCGTGGCACTCGCCGCGGGGCTCCCCGGATACGCCGCCGGGCTCCTGCTCGCGGCTGGCCTGGTGGGAGCGGTCCGCGGCACCCTTCTGGCCGTGGACCACCGGCGTCTTGGCGGCGAGGTGTTCGCGGTCCGCGAGCGCGGCGCCGTCCACCGCCGCGGGGGCAGGGTCACGGCCATCCCCTGGCGGGACATCGCGGCCGTCCGTATCAACGACCGGGCCCGCGCGCTGCGTTGGCTCTCAGGCCGCGACGTGGTCGCCCGCGTGGTGCTGGGCGGCGGCCGCTCGCTCGCCATCACCGGCTTCACGCACGACGCGCTGTCCCTGGCCCATGAGCTGGCCGCCCGCGCGGACGCGGGCGCCGACGCCGACACCAGAGCCGACGCCAGCGCCGACGCCGTCCCGCGGCGGTCCTGACCGCTCGCGCCAACGGCGTGCCAGCGGGATCAGCGCGCGCTCCCCGGCGAGGTCGCCAACTCCGGGATGCCCAGGGCTGTTTCGCAGCCGTAGAGCAGAACGCCCACCGACCAGGCGTGCGAGAGGGTCAGCAGCATGCCCTTCGCCTGGAAGCAGTCGGTCTGGTAGAAGCGCTCGCTGACCATCCCTCGGTAGGCGTTGAAGTCCCCGTCGGCGCGGGCGACGAACTGCCGGAAGCAGTCCAGGTTCTCCCGCGCCGAGCGCAGCAGATACGGGTCGCCGAGGTGCCGGGCCAGCCGGATGGTCTCGGGCAGGCACACGAGGCCGAACGCGTGCAGGTGCTGGTTGGACGGCGACGCGGTGTCGGCGCCCCTGGTGCGGAACCCGTAGTGGCCCAGCAGGGTGTGCGGGGCGAAGTGCACGTCGTAGGTGTAGCGGAAGGTGAGCGTCCAGTCGGCCGCGCGGCGGGCGAGGTCGAGCCAGCGCGGGTCGCCGGGGTCGGCCTCGTGGAGCAGCGTGTAGGCGATGATCGCGTTGTAGCCGTCCTCCGACGTGGGCGCCAGGGAGACGTCCTCGGGCGCCCCGCACAGGAACTCCGCGCGCACGTCCGCCGCGTGGGCCGCCCCGGCGTGCCGCGCCGCGGCCAGCGCCCCCGGGTCGCCGAACGCCTCGGCCGCCTCGACCAGCGGGGCGATCCAGGCCAGACCAGCGCTGCCCTCGTACGACAGCGGCGCGCCCGTCCGCGTGTGGTGCGCCGCCGCCATGCGGCCCGTGGCGGCGTCCTGGCCGCGCACGGCCACGGCCAGGTTGGAGCGGATGGCGCGCTCCCACGCCGGGTGGTCATGGCCACCGGCGCGTTCGGCGCGCAGGGCCCGCAGCAGGAACAGCGTGGCGTCGCCGAGGGTACGGGCGTGCAGCCGGGCCGGGTCGCCGGTCCAGCCCGCGTCCCAGCCGCGGTCCTCGGTCCACTGGCCCCAGAACGTGCCGCCCGGGGTGAGCCGCCCCGCGATGTGGTCGAGCACGGCCTTCGCCGCCCGCGCCTTCGGCCCGTCGCCCGTGCGGCGGGCGTGCAGGAGCAGCGCGTGCGCGTACGGGGTGCCGCTGACCCACGAGACGTGCATGGCGCGCCGGTCGCCCGCCGCGCCCAGCGCCTCGCGGTCGAACGCCGCCGTCTCAAGCAGCACAGGCGGGTCCGCCCTGTAGTGCCAGCGGTGCAGGCCGTGCGCCGCGAGTTCCGCGGCCCGCGCCACCCCGACCCATGCGGCGGGCGCGGCGGATGGGCCGTCCCCGGCGCGTTCGGCCAGCTCCCGCAGGACAGCGGCGTAAGCGTGCGGGTCGGCGTCCAGCAGGTGGACGGTGAAGCGCAGCGTGTGCGCGGCGCCCGGCTCCCAGTAGTGGAGCGGGGTGTCGGGCGGCAGCGGCGTCGCGGAGCCGTAGTAGGTGATGGGCTCCTCCCGGTAGGGCGCGTGCAGGCGCAGCGCGGGGCGGTCGCCTTCGAGCAGGGCGAACCCCACGCCCTGCCCGCCGAGTTCGCCCCGCTCGGCCAGCGCGAGCGCCGCGCCGCCCGCGCGGTCGCGGGCGAAGACCGCGGGGGTGGCGCAGCGGTCGGCGCGCAGCGACCAGGCGTCGGCGGTCATCGCGCCGGGGTCGTGGACGCCCCGCTCGTACCTGGGGTAGCGGCGGGTGCAGTGCGGGAGCCGGTTCTGCCCGTAGAACGCCCCCGGTATCAGCCAGCCGGGGTCGTCGGCGGGGCCGAGCCGCAGCTCGACGCGCAGCCCCGCGTCCACCGCGCCGCGCCCGGTCCGGCGCACCACGAGCTCGGCGTCGCGGGCCGACGCGCCCTCGGCGGGCGGCGGCCCGAGCAGCAGCCGGGCGGCGAACCCGTGGGCGGCGCCGGTGAGTTCGGCCGAGCCGTCGGCGCGGGTCGCCGCGCGCCCCACCGGGATCGGCAGGCACTCGCCCTCGCCGGTCAGCAGCGCGGCCACATAGGGCAGCACCGCCTCACCGCCGCCGCCCCGTTCGCGCAGCGCCACCGCGCCAGGCGCCCCGCTCACGCCTGGCCCGGCCTCTCCAGCAGGTCGGTCTCGACGACCGCGCGCTGCGGGTCGCGCGGGACGCGGAACGTCTTGATCTCGCACGGCCCGAACGCCGCCTCGATCACCCGCCCGCCGAGCATCGGCAGCGCGATGCGCGCCGTGGTCGCCCGCCCCGCCGACTCGTGGGCGCGCACCACGACGTCGCCCGCCCGGTCCTCGTCCTCCTTGACCACGGTGACGACCACGCTCCCCGCGCCGTCGTCGGCGTGCGCGGCGCGCTGCGGCAGCGGGCCCTCGTGGAACGACTCGAGCAGCGCGAACGCCGGCTGGTTCAGCTCGGCCGCGCGGCGCACCGGGTCGGCCGCGCGCCAGTCGCCGCCGTGCGGGATCAGCAGCAGCCTGAACTCCTGCCGCCCCTGGTCGAGGTACTCGTAGACGCCGTCGGGGTCGAGCTCCTTCGGCTCGTGCCAGGCGTAGGCGGGGCTGCGCAGCGCCGTCACCCCGATCTCGCCGCCGCGCACGTCGTGCCCGTGCTTGCCGTCGTTGGCCACGGTCAGCCCGGCCCGCCCGCCGCTTGGCAGGATGCCGCTGACGTCCACCCACGCCTGCGTGGGCTCCTCCGTGCCGTCGGGCACGCGCTCCAGGTGGCCATAGGGGATCTCATGGGTGGCGGTGACCTCCGCCAGCGCGGTCGGGAAGCGCAGCTTGAGCATCCTCAGCCGCTCGTGCCAGTCCACGGCGACGCGCACCTCGACCTGCCGCGACCCGGCGGAGAGCACCAGCTCCTCGGCGAGCGTGGAGCGTTCGAAGCGGCTCTCGACGCGCAGCACCGCCCGCACCGGGCCCGTTTCGACCAGGCGCACGCGCGTGCAGCGGAACGAGCCCGCGACCCGGTCGTAAGCCCGCACCCGGTGGCCCCAGGTGTCGGACGGGTCGTCGATGACGACGGCGTGCGGCCCGGGGCGCGGGGGCAGCAGCTCGGTGCCGCTCGCCTTGTCGTACAGCGAGGACAGCCAGCCGGTCGCGGGGTCGACCGCGAGGCGCACATGCTCGTTCTCCAGCGTGGTCGCCGTCGCCGACACAGGGCCCCGCGCGTCGGGGGCGTCTTGGGCGCCGCCCGGCAGCAGGTGGTAGACGCGGTGGCCAAGCGGCGGAACGGTGGCGCGGAAGGCCACGCGGCCCCGCGCGCCCGCCATGGTCGCCTCGGAGCGGGTGAGCTGCACGGGAACGGGCGCCCCCGCCTCGTCGGCGAGCCGGGCCCCCGCGGCGCGGCCGTACTCCACCTCCACATCGGCGTTCAGCTCCCACGGGTGCGGGTTGAACACCACAAGCGGCTCGGTCGCCTCGCGCAGGGGGATGTCGATGCGGCGGGCCACGGCCTGCGCCGAGCGGTTGAACACCTCGGCCGCGAGCGACCTGGCGCGGCCGTAGTCGTCGCGGGCGTCGTCGTAGGCGGAGCGGATGGCGGTGCCCGCGAGGATGTCGTGGAACTGGTTGAAAAGGACCAGCTTCCACGCCTCGGCGAACTGCCCGTGCGGATACGGCTCCCCGGCCACGGCGGCGGCGACCGCGGCCCACTTCTCGGCGCGTTGCAGCTCGTTCTCGGCGCGGCGGTTCCACGCCTTGACCCCGGAGTGCGAGGAGTAGCAGCCAGGCCCGTGGTGCTGGAGCTCCCCGGCGTGCACGGGTATGCCGTCGCGCCCGCGCAGGCGCGCGAAGTACGCCTCGGGGTGGCTCAGCGCCAGCCGCGGGAGCCCGCCGAGGCGGCGGATGGAGTCCAGGTTGGCCCTGGTCGGGCCGCCGCCGTGGTTGCCGACGCCGTAGAAGACCATCAGCTCGGGCTCGTCGGACGGCATGAGGGCCAGCGCCTTGTCCAAGTGGTGGCCGATGTCCTCGCCCGGGGCGCAGTACTCGTTGGGCAGCCGGTAGGCCAGGACGCGGGAGCCGTCGGGCGACTCCCAGTGGAAGAACTGCCCGGGCAGCGCCATCTCATGGGGCCCTGGGCGCAGGAACAGATAGCCTTCGAGGCCCGACTTGCGCAGCAGCTGCGGCAGCATCGCATGGTGCCCGAACGGGTCGACGTTGCAGCCGATCGTGGCGATCGCGCCGAACTTCTCCAGCAGGTAGCGCTGCCCGTACAGGGCCTGGCGGACGAACGACTCGCCCGACGGCACGTTGCAGTCGGGCTCGACCCACCAGCCGCCGACCATCCGCCAGCGGCCCTCGGCCACGCGCGCGCGGATGGCGGCGAACAGCTCGGGGTCGTGCCGCTCGATCCACTCCAGGTACATCACGGAGTCGCACGTGAAGACGAAGTCGGGGTACTCGTCCATGCGGTCGATCGCTGAGCGGAACGTGGCGCGGATCTCCTGAAGGCCCTCGGGCCAGCGCCACAGCCACACCGGGTCGATATGGGCGTTGCCCACCAGGTGCAGCGTGCGCCGCGTGGCGACGGGGCCGGGCGCGGCCGGCTCGGGCGTGGCGGGCTCGGGGGCGGCCGGGCCGGGGGCGGCCGGGGCGGGGGCGGCCGGGGCGGGGGCGGCGGGGTCGAGGGAGGTCATCTGGTCTCCAGCCGGTCGTGGTCGGTCGCGGCGGCCCACGCGTCCACCTGCTCGCTGAGCAGGTGCAGCAGCGTCAGGTGCATCTCCTGGACGCGGGCGGTGGCGGCCTCGGGAACGATCAGGGCGTGGTCGGCGTGCGCGGCGGCCGGGCCTCCGCCCTCGGTGCCGCCGCCGAACAGCACGGTGACGGCACCGGCGGCGCGCGCCGCGGCCAGGCCGCGCACGACATTGGGCGAACGGCCCGACGTGCTGAAGCCGATGACCATGTCGCCGGGCCGCGCCAGCGCCTCCACCTGCCGGGCGAAGACGTCGTCGAACGCGTGGTCGTTGCCGATGCAGCTCACCACGGACGGGTCCGTGGACAGCGAGACCGCGGGCAGCGGTCTGCGCTCGCGCAGATAGCGGCCGATCAGCTCGGCGGCGAGGTGCTGGGCGTCGGCGGCGCTGCCCCCGTTGCCGAACGTGTAGAGGCGCCCGTCGCCCTGGTAGACGGCGATCAGCCGGTGGGCCACCTCCTCGAGGGCGGGCAGCAGGGCGCGCGTGCGGGCGGCCGTCGCGAGGTGGTCGGCCAGCTGCCGGGACGGGGGAACGGGCGGGGTGGGCGGGGCGGACATGGAACTCCAGGGTGGCGCGTGGCGGTTCGGCGGGTCGGTACGACGGAGATCGGGGTCGGCGGGCTCATCGGGGCGGCAGGCGTTCGAAGGCGATGGCGGCGGCGCCCAGGACCCCGGCCTGGTCGCCCCCGGCAGCCGTGGTCAGGCGGACGGTGGCGGCGGCCGGGCCCATGGCCCGCTCGGCGACCCGGCGGCGCAGCGGCTCCATCAGCAGCTCACCGGCGCGGGTGACGCCCCCGCCGAGGACGACGAGCTCGGGCTCGAAGACGTTGACGAGGGAGACGAGCCCGGTGCCCAGGGCGTCCAGGGTCTCCTCCCACACCGCGGTGGCGACGCCGTCGCCCGCCCTGACCGCCGCCGTGACATCGGCGGCGGTCAGCGGGTCGCGGTCGGCGAGCGCCGTCGCCACGCCGCGCGCGCGGGCCTCGGCGACGGCGGCGCGGGCGCGTTCGGCTATCGACGTGCCCGAGGCGTACGCCTCCAGGCAGCCGGTCCGCCCGCAGCTGCGGCACGCGCGGTGGCCGTCGGAGCGCACGGTGAGGTGCCCGGGCTCGCCGCCGTTCCCCGCCGCGCCTCGGTAGGTGCGGCCGTCGAGCACCATGCCGCCGCCGATGCCCGTGGAGACCGTCAGATACACCAGGTGGCGGGTGCCGCGCCCGGCGCCGAAGCGCCACTCTCCCGCGGCGCCCGCGGTGCCGTCGTTGTCCAGGACGGCGGGCAACCCATGGGCGTCCTCGGCCAGTTGGACGATGGGCACATCCGTCCAGCCGGGCAGGTGGGGCGGGGCGAGCAGGACCCCGGCGGTGGAGTCCAGCGGCCCGCCGCAGCCGATGCCCGTGCCCCGCAGATCGCACGGCGCGGCGCCCGCCGTGCCGAGCACCGCGCGGCCGAGGTCGAAGAGCCGCTTGAGCACGGCCCGCGGGCCGTCCCGCACGGCGCTCGGGCACTGGGCGAACGCCAGCGTGGTGCCGTCAGCCGTGACGACCCCGGCCGCGAGCTTGGTGCCTCCGATGTCCAGGGCGAGGACCGCGTCGGCGGTGTGGGGGTGGTGGTGCGTCATCAACCCTTCCGTCCTGTGGTGGCGATGCCCGAGGTGAACTGCCGCTGGCACACGAGGAAGACCACGATCATCGGCACGGTGACCACGACGCTGGCCGCGCACACGATCTCCCACCGCATCTCGCCGCCCTCGCCGAACTGGTCGAGCACGGTCTTCAGCCCGCGCGGCACGGTGAACAGGTCGGGGTCGCGCAGATAGATCAGCGGCCTGACGAGGTCGGTCCAGGCGGCCTGCACCTCGAAGACGAACGTGACGACCAGCGCGGGTCGGCACAGCGGCACGGCGATGCGGCGGAACATCAGCCACCAGCCCGCCCCATCGATGCGGGCCGCGTCGAACAGCTCGCGCGGCAGGCCGAGGAAGAACTGCCGCAGCAGGAAGATGTAGAACGCGCTGCCGAAGAGGTTGGGCGCCCACAGCGGCACCTGGCTGCTGGCCAGGTGCAGCGAGTTCCACACGAGGTACTGCGGCACCATCAGCACGACGGCGGGCAGCATCATGGTGGCGATGACCAGGCCGAACAGCGCGTTCCTGCCGGGGAATCGGAAGTAGGCGAAGCCGAAGGCGACCAGCGCGCTGCTGATCGTCACGGCCACGGCGGCGGCCAGGGTGACGGTGACGCTGTTGACGATCCACGTGGCCAGGGGAACGGCGTCCCAGATCTCGGCGTAGTTGTCGAAGCGCCAGTCCCCGGGGAGCAGGGAGTTGTCGAAGACGGACTCCGAGGGCTTGAGCGAGGCGCTCACCAGCCAGAAGAACGGATACAGGAAGATCGCCGAGGCGCCGGTGAGGGCCAGCGCGCGCAGCGCCCCGCCGATCGGCCCCGCCTGGCGCCGCCCCGGCGCGTGGCCGCGGCGCCCTGGGCCGCGCCCGCGCGGCGCCCGGTGGCGGGCGGGCGGCGGCGGTGGCGGGGGAGTGGTGGACACCGGGGT
Source organism: Streptomyces sp. PT12 (assembly GCF_003311645.1). Classification (GTDB taxonomy): domain Bacteria; phylum Actinomycetota; class Actinomycetes; order Streptomycetales; family Streptomycetaceae; genus Streptomyces. Next base: position 12,000 of record NZ_QEST01000095.1, read on the forward strand.
CGTCGTCATCGCGTGTCCCCCTCGTACTCGTAGTGGACGAAGCGCTTGCTGAGCCGGGCCTGGAGGACGGTGATCACGAGGATGACCAGGAAGAGAAGCCAGGAGAGCGCGGACGCGTAGCCCATGTGCATGAACTGGAACGCCTGCTGGAAGAGGTAGACGACGTAGAAGAGCGCCGCGTCGCTGCTGTACGTCTGGGTGTTGCCGGTGCCGTAGAAGGCGGTGTACGCCTCGGTGAACGTCTGGAGCGAGGCGATCGTGTTGACGATCAGCGTGAAGAACAGCGCGCCCGATATCTGGGGCACCGTGACATGGACGAACGACGCCCAGCGGCCCGCGCCGTCGAGCTCGGACGCCTCGTACAGCTCCCTCGGCACGTTCTTGAGCGCGGCGAGATAGATGACGACGGTGGCGCCCACGGCCCACAGCGTGGTCAGGACGAGGCCGGGCTTGACCCACGAGCTGTCGGTCGTCCAGCTCGGGCCCGTGACGCCGATCAGTCCGAGGGCCTTGTTGACGACGCCCGCGTTGCCGTTGAACAGGAGCAGGAAGAGGATGCCGACGGCGACGGACGGGGTCATCACCGGCAGGTAGAAGACCGTGCGGAAGAAGCCGGAGGCGCGGCCGACGCGGAGCAGCAGCATCGCGAGGGCCAGCGCGAGCGCCATGGAGAGCGGCACGCGCAGAGCGGTGAAGACCAGGGTGTTGAGCAGCGAGGTGGCGACCGAGGGGTCGTCGAAGAGCTGCCGGTAGTTGTCGAGGCCGACGTTGCGGGTGGGGCCGATGCCATCGTAGTTGGTGAACGACAGGACCAGGCTGGCGATCATCGGGCCCGCCGTGAGCAGGGCGAAGCCAACGAGCCAGGGCAGGATGAACAGGTAGGCGGCGCGCGTGTCGCGGTGGCGCCACGAGGCGAGCCAGCGGCGGGCGCGTGCGCGGGCGCGGCGGTCAGGCGGCGCGGCGGGGGCGATCGGGTGGGCGGTCACGGCCGGTTCACCTCTCTCCCTGGTAGGCGAGGTCAAGGGCGGTCTGGGCGCGGTCCTGGGCCTCTTCAAGGGCCTGGCGCGGCTCCTTGTCGCCGGAGAGGACATGGTTGACCGCGCTCTGCCACGCCCTGCGGAACTCGGTGCCCGCGCCGTTGGCGGGGACGGAGAACGAGGCGTCCTGCACCGCGTCGATCAGGAGGCTGGCCTCGTCGAACGCCGCGCTGCCCGTGGGCTCCCAGATCTCCTCGCGGATGACGCGGTCGGCCTCGACATTCCCTGTGAAGTCGCCGATGTAGGGCGACCCGGCGGCCCTGATCTCCCCCGCCTTGGCGGTCGCGGCCTCGATCCAGGACTCGGCCGCGGTCATCGTCGTGATGAACTCGCACGCCTCGTCGGGGTGCGCGCTGCCCTTGGGGATGGCCCAGCTGGCGCCCGAGACGAAGTTGATCGGGCGCCCGTCGCGGCCCAGGAAGGGCTCGGTGCCCAGGGGCACGTCGGGGGACGCCCCGGCGAGGACATTGATGTACCAGTCCTCCATGGGGTAGGCGCCGATCTGGCCCTGGGCGATCTGGTTCTCCGCGCCGAACTGGTCGAACGAGTCCCGCAGCGACTTGAAGCGCCCCCAGCCGCCCTGGGCGTCGATCAGGCCCACGGTGTACTCGAGCGCTTCGACGACCTCGGGGCTGTCCAGGCGGGCGGTGCGGCCGTCGTCGCTGATGAGCGAGCCGCCGTTGGCCTCGACCCACAGCGGGAAGAACTCGGGGATCTTGGGGTCGAACCCGATGCGGGTGAGCAGCCCGCCGTCGCGGGTGTGCAGGTCGTCGGCGAGCCGCCGCAGGCCCTCCCAGTCGGAGGTGTCGACCTCGGTCCTGCCGTCGCCCGCCTCGGCGAGCACGTCCTGGTCGACCAGCAGCAGGCGGGTGTCGTAGGAGTCGGGCAGGCCGTAGACCGTGCCGTCGAGCGTGGCCTCGTCGATGGCGCCCGCGCGGTAGTCGGCGGGGTCGACGCCCTGGTCGTCGAGGCAGTCGGTGAGCGGCACGAGCGCGCCGCGGGCCGCGTAGCCGCCGATGAGGGCGCGGTCCATGCGGACGGCGTCGGGCGGGTCGTCGGCCGCGACGGACGAGAGGAACTGCTGCTCGTCGAACGCGCCTTGGTTGACCTGGACGTCCAGGGGATCGAGGGCGGCGGTGGCCAGCTCCACGCGGACGGCCGAGAGCGCGTCCCCCGCGGTGAAGCCCATGGTGCTGAACGTGTCGGGCTCGTCGGCGAACGTCACCCCGCCGCAGGCCGCGAGCGTCAGCATCCCGGTGGCCGCGGCCAGGGCCGGGAGGCTCCGGCGCGAACGCGGGCGCGGGCGCGAACGTCGTCGAGCGCGCCCCGAAGTGCGCCGGTGTGGTGGTACCGCCATGGTCACTCTCCCTTGAGCCGGGGTGACGGACGCCATATGGCATCGATCCCATGTGGGAACGTAGTCATATCGGGTCGCGGGCGTCAACAGCCGGGACACGGCGGATTGTCGGGGCGGATGGTGGGGATGGATCGTCGGGGCGGGAGGCGCGTCAGCTGGTGCCGACGTCGGCCCCGGGCGCGCAAGCGGGTGCCGCGGTGGAGCCACGCAGCACCAACTCCGGGCGCAGCGTGCGGGTTTCGGGGCGGCCATGGCCGCCGTCGACGCGCTCGATGAGCAGCTGGGCGGCGCGGTGGCCCATCTCGTACACCGGCTGGCGCACCGCGGTCAGCCCGGGCTCGACCACCCGCATCCACGTCAGGTCGTCGAAGGACACCATGGAGCAGCGCCCCGGCACCGCGGCACCGCGGCGCTTGAGCTCCTGCCAGACCGCCTCGGCCATGACGTTGTTCGCGGCGAAGACGGCGGTGACGTCGGGGTTGGCGTCGAGGAACGCCGCGACGTCGCGCCGCGGGTCCTCTGGGTGCAGGCCCAGGTCGAGCACCAGGCGGCGCGCCAGCGGGACCCCCGCGGCGCGGTGGGCCGCGCGATAGCCCTTGAGGCGGTTCCTGCCGGTGTCCCACACCGTCTCGTCCACCACGACGGCGATCCGCCGGTGGCCCAGGGCGAGCAGGTGGCCCACGGCCTCGCGGGCGCCGCTCTCGCTGTCGATGATGACCGCGTCGCAGCCGCGCGCGCCCGAGCGCCGGTCCACCTCGACCACGGGCGTGCCATGCCCGACCAGCAGATCCGTGGCCTCGCGGCCGACCGGCGCGAGCAGCACGCCCGCGGCGCGCATCGCCAGGAACGCCTTGGCCCCGCGCACCGCTTCGGCCTCGTCGCCGTGGTCGTCCACGAGCACCACCTGGTGCCCCGCCGCGGCCACGGTCTGCTCGACGCCCGCGGCGAGCTGGGCGTAGAACTGGTTGCGCAGGTCGGAGACCAGCAGGCCGATCAGCCCGCTGGAGTGGCCCTTGAGCGTGCGCGCCGAGATGTCGGGCACATAGCCGAGGCGGGCCGCGGCCTCCTCGATCCTGGCCTTCAACTCGGGCGCGACATAGCCGTGTCCGGCCAGCGCGCGGGACGCCGTGGACTGCGAGGTGCCGACCTCGTCGGCGATCTGGCGCAGGGTGACGCGCGCACGCCTGCCCCGCCCGCCGCCCGGCGCCTTCCCACCGGTCAACGCGGCTCCCCCCGCGCCTCTTTCCGCTCCTCGTCCCCGCCCGCCGCGCGCCCGGCCCGCCAGCGCGCCCAACCGGCGCGCAGGGCCGCGTAGTCGCTCTCCTCCAACGGCTCGCCCGTCCTGTCGACATGGGTGGCGGCATAGAGCGCGGGCACGCCCAACTCGTGCTTGACGGCGGCGTAACGGCGCCACTGGTCGCGGTCGGGCGCGCACCAGTCGTCGGTGTCGACGGGCGTGCCGGGGCAGGAAGCGGCGGCCACGGCGGCCCGGTAGCGCATCTGGGGAACGACGGGCGCCCAGGGCTCGGGATCGTCGAGGCGCAGCATGTCGTTGAGCCGGATCATGTCGGTCACCGCGGCGAACGCCGGGTGCGGGGTGTGGGTCACCACCAGCGCATCCCGTTTCGCCTCCTTCGCCGCACCGTGGATCACGGTGAGCTGATCGTACAGCAGCGCCACACCCCACCCCGTTCCATGGCCCGTGAGGCAGGCCCCCGACGGGGTGTCAGCGGTGAAGTCGATCTTGAGCCCATCGGCGTCGAGGCCATCGGGGGAGAGCATGCGGGCGACGTTCTCCGCGAGCCTGGCCGCGGCCCCGGGATGGCCCGGGTCGAGGGCGACGGGCCGCCCGTCCGGCGTGCGCACGCAGTGGGCCGCGGGCGCCCCCTCGGTGGCCCAGGCGCGCCACCACAGCAGCACCCGCTGGCCTGTGGCGTGCCGCTCGGCGATCCAGCCACGCAGATCGGGCCACTTGGCGGGGTCGGGGTGCCAGGAGGCATACACGCGCTGCCACTTGTCGTCGATGACGACCGTGCCGGGCACCAGGCCATGGGCGCCGAGGGCCGCGAGGTGGGCGTCGTACTCGGCCCGCGTGGACAGCTCGGGCGCGGGCCGTCCCGTCTCCGCCGCCCGGTGGCACTGCGCGCCCCAGCCGCAGAACATCGGCTCGAACCACCAGGCGGGGCGCTCGCCCCGGCCCTGCGCGCCGTCCGCCGCCTCGGGCGCCCACGCGCGGGCGGCGAGCCAGGCCCGGTGGGCGCGCAGCCCGGCGTAGGGGTCGCGGTGGCCGGGCGAGAGCAGCAGGGCCGGGGTGCGGAAGGAGCCGGAGACGCGCGTGTGGCCCTCGTAGGCGAGCCTGAGGTGCCAGCCCTGGTCGGATGGCACATAGTCGCAGGTGGTGAAGGTGAGTTCGCGGACGGGGGCGCCGAGGCCCGCGGTCAGCCAGGGCCGCGCGCCCGCGGTCTCGGGCGGGGCGTCGTCCGGCAGCGGCGTCGCGGTGAACGCGAGGCAGAGCGGCGCAGGGGTGAAGAACCAGTGGCCGCGCCCGGGGCCCGCGTCCCCGCACACGCCCAGGGTGGCGCTCTCGCCCGCGCCGCGCACCAGGCGGCGCGGCGGCCCTGGATTGGGCGTGAACAGCGTCGACCAGGCGTGGCCGCTGGGCCGCGGGCCCCCGCCGCGCCCGCCGAACGCGGCGCGGGTGGCCAGCAGCGCGACCTCGTCGAGCAGCCCCTCCCCCCGTACCTCCCACGTGAGTTCGGGCCCATCCGGCGTGCACACGACGCGGGTGGCGGCCGCCTCCCACGCGGTGCCGCGGCGGGTGACGGTGACGACCGGGTGCGGGCCCGCGGTGTCCAGCTGCGGTGGGTCGACGGACAGCGTCTCGTCGCGGACGCCGACGCGGTCGAGGGCGCCGCACAGCTGGAGTTCGAGCCGATGCCCCTCGGCGTCGAGCACGGCGGTGCGGCCATGGGGCGCGACGGTGAGCCGATAGCCGGGCCCGACGATGCGCAACGACCCGTCGTCGGCCCGGCGCGCGTCGCACGTCTGTTGTTTCCTCGCTTCTCCGCCCGCCGTGCGAGGAGCGGCTTCCGTGCCAGGCCGCCGCCCGTCGGCCCGGCCCGCGTCGCTCGTGCGCTGTCCCCTCAACGGACGTTCACCAGCGCCTCGGCCTGCTGCCCGAACCGCGTCCGCCCCACGGTCAGGTCCGCCGCCACGCGCAGCCGCTCGGCGGGGGGCGTTCCCATGGGCACCCGCAGCGTGAACTCCACGACCGCCTCGCCGCGCGGGCCCAGGTCCACGCGGGCGAGCGGCGGATCGGCGTGCCAGCCGTCGGGCAGCGCGAGGCGCACCTCGGCGCGCTCCCCGCGGGGGAAGGGATTGCGCACCTCGACCTCGAAGCGCGCCTTGCCACCGGGCGGAACGGTCGAACGGTACGGCGCGATCCTGGCCCCGAAGCCCTCGGCGCCGAAGTCGACATCGGCGGGCAGGATCTCGCGGTGCAGCCGGGCCAGCTGCTCGCCCTTGGCCAGCAGCATCTCGAGATAGGCGTCGGTGACCGCGCGCGGCGCCCAGTGGCCGCTGATCATCAGCTCGGGGCGCAGGCGCAGGTACAGCTCGGCGCTCCTGGTGAAGTCGTCGACGCGGAAACGGTTGCGGTACTGGTAGTTGAGCACCTCGGGCCGCAGGCCCGGCTCCCACTCGGTGGTCTGCTGGTCGCCCGTCGCGATGACGCGGCGGCCGTCCACCGTGAAGGAGTAGGCGGCGGCGTAGAGGGTGTGCCCCGGCAGGTCGTGCACGCCGATCTCGTACTCCCGCCAGCGCACGGGCGCGTCGAGCCGCAGCCCGCGGTCGACCGGGATCGGGTCGTACCACAGGCACGGCAGGTCCCAGTGCTCGGGCCGCGCCAGGACGGGCGCGATGTGGGCGGGCGCCCAGACCTCGGTGGAGTGGACCTCGCGCAGCAGGTTGAACCCGGCGACGTGGTCGTCGTGGTAATGCGTGGGCAGGGCCACCTCGACCCGGTCGACGCCGTGGTCGCGGCGCAGCGCCTCGATCGAGGCGAGCAACGGGCGGCGCGAGGCGCGGTCATGGCCGCCGGGCAGGCCCGTGGTGAGGTCGTAGCCGAAGTCGAGCAGCAGCGCCGCGCCCTGGTCGGAGAGCAGGGCGTAGGACGTGGCCACGCTGGTGGTGTTGCGCAGGAGGTGCGGCGTGACCTCGGCCCAGGGGTGGGCCAGGACGCGCTCGGGGTCCCATGGCGTGCGGCGGTTCATGTCGAGCAGTTCCGTCAGGCGCGAGCGGAGCCTGGCCACGGCCCCGGGCGGGTCGGTGACGGGCTCGCCATGGGAGGGGAGCAGCAGATCGGGCCCGTGGCCCAGGAGCTGGAGGCACGACAGAACGGTGGCGGCCACGCCCTCCTTGCCCTGGTTCTCGTGGAAGCCGGTGTACGCCCACTGCGTGGCGGCCAGCGACCACAGGCGCCCCTCGCCGTGGATCAGATCGCCGACGAACGCCAGGCGGCGCCCCTCGACGTCCACCAGGTAGCCGACGGAGCCCGGGGTGTGGCCGGGCAGCGGCAGCGTGTACACCTCGGCGTGCCCGTAGCGCGCGGTGCGGTACTCGGCCGCGGTGCCGGTGACCGGCACCTGGCGCAGCAGGGAGAAGCGGTCCTGGCGGACGTCGTAGTCGTTGTCCAGCGGGCGGGTGCGCCAGTGCTCGTCCACGCCGGCGATCAGGTCGCGCTCGACCGGCGGGACCCAGACGCGGATCCCCGCGGCGTGGGCGCGGGCGAGGCCCTGCACCTGGTCGCGGTGGTGGTGGGTGACGAGGACGTCGGTGACCTCGTCCACGCCGTAGTCGGCGAGCCGGTCGAGCACGGCGCCGTCGCCGAAGTCGATCAGTACGGCCCGCCGTCCGCTCCGCAGCACATAGACGTTGCAGGTGTCGCGGAAGCGGAAGACATCGGTGGCGACGCGCACGAAGAAGGCCCCTCCCTTGGCACTCCGGGGTCGGTCACCGTTATGGGATCGATCCCAGATGGGAACGATGTCATCTGCTTTCCACGCGCGTCAACAGGCCGCGAAGCGCGGCGGCGGGGCGTTGCGCGCCAGGGCTCCCGCCCCGAAGCTCAGACCCCGCGGTGTCCCTCGGCGTCGCGCAGAAGGTGGAAGAGCGTCGCGTCGAACGCGGCCTGCCCCGCGCCGACGGCCACCGGCACCGCCGCGGGTCCCTCGCTGGGGCGCGGGGGGCGCAGCAGGTCGCCGATGCTCGCCGCGAGGCTCATGGCCAGGCCCTCGTGCCCCTCGTCCCACGCCTGGTCGACGGCGGCGCTCAGCGCCGCGCGCTCCGTGTGGAACCACGCGAGCGGCGCGTCGATCAGCTCGTGCGGGTCGGCGGCGAACCGCGCCCCGCGCGCGGCGCCGTGCAGCCGCGCCCCGGCCTCGGTGGCCAGCGCGAGCCACGCCTCAAGCGCCCGCAGCACGGCCGAACGCCGCTGGGCCGCCGGGATCTCGGCCTCGGCCCGCTCCCTGGCGTACAGGCGCGCCAGCGGGTGGTAGCGGTAGCGGGGGTGCCCGGCGTGGTCCCAGCCCGCGATGGCGACGAGGTGGGCGTCGACCAGGCGCTCGATCCGTTCCTCCGCCTCGCCCTGGTCGGAGCCGAGCAGGGGCGCGGCGGCCCAGGCCGCGAAGTCGGGCGCGCGAAGCAGGCCGAGGAGGGCGAACGTCCGCCGCTCGCGCGGCGCCAGGTCGCGATAGCCGCTGGCAAGGGTGGCGCGGACGCCGAGGTCCCCTGCCTGGAGGACGTCCAGGCGCCGCCGCTCCTGGGCGAGGCGCCGGGTGAACCGCACCAGGTCCCCGCTGGTCTGCTGTGCGAAGCGGGCCGCCGCGATCCGCAGGGCCAGGGGCAGCCGCCCGCACAGGGCGGTGATCTCGCGGATCGCGCCGTGCAGGTCGGCCCGCTGGCCCGCGGGCATGACGCGCTCGAAGAAGACCACGGCGTCGTCCACGTCGAACGCGTCGAGCGTGAGGTGCTGGGCGGCCTCGAGACCGGCGAGGCGCCGCCTGCTGGTGACCAGCGTCGCGTTGCCGGGATGGCTCGGCAGCAGCGGGCGGACCTGGGCCTCGTCAAACGCGTCGTCCAGGACGATCACCAGGCGCCGCCCCGCGCACCCGGCGCGGAAGAGGTCGCCGCACTCCACGGTGTCGTCGGGGACGGCGTCCTCGGGGACATCGAGCGCGCGCAGGAAGCGTTGCAGGACGGCGAGCGGCGGAACGGGCCCGCCCTCGCCGTCGCGCAGCCTGGCGTAGAGGTGCCCGTCGGGGAACGCCTCGGCGACGCGCCGCGCGGCGTGCACCGCGAGCGTGGACTTCCCCACCCCCGGCATGCCCGAGACGACCAGGAGCGGGGGCGCGTCACCGCGCGCCGTGGTGAGCACGTCCCCGATCCGCGCGAGCTGGGCGGCCCGCCCCGTGAAGTCCGCGATGCCCGCGGGGAGTTGCGAGGTGGGCGGGGTGGCGCGGCGGGGCTCGGGCGCGCCGTCGTCGAGGTCGAGCCAGGGCTCCCTCGTCAGGATCGCCTCGTGCAGCCGCCGCAGGTCGGGACCCGGGTCGAGGCCCAGCTCGTCGGCCAGCAGCTCCCGCCCCTCGCGGTAGGCGCTCAGCGCCTCCGCTACGCGCCCCGACCGGTAGAGCGCCAGCATCAGCAGGCCGCGTAACTGCTCGCTCAAGGGGTGGTCGGCGACGAACGCCCGCAGCTCGCCGACGAGTTCGGCGCACCGCCCGAGGGCGAGCTCCGCCTCGGCCTTCCTGAGGAAGGCGTCGACCCTGCGCTCCTCGAGCGCCGGGGCCTCGCTCCTGATCAGCTCGTCGGTGCCGTCCGCCAGCGGCCGCCCCCGCCACAGCGCCAGGGCGGTGCCCAGGATCCGGACGGCCTCGGCCCGCCGCCCGGCCGCGACCGCCGACCTGGCCGCGGCGGTCAGCCGGTCGAACTCCGCGAGATCCGACTCGTGTTGGCGTAACGGCAGCAGATAGCCGCCGCCCCGCCGCGCGATGCGGTCGTGGCCGAGCCTGGCGCGCAACTGCGAGACATACTTGTGCACCTGCGACATGGCCGTCGGCGGCGGGTCCTCGCCCCACAGCACGGCCACCAGGTGCTCGGCGGGGACGACGCGGTCGGCGCGCAGCAGGAGCGCCGCGAGAACGGACCTGACCTTCCTGCCGCTGAGCCTGACGACGGCGCCCCCTCGGCGCACCTCGATGGGGCCGAGGATCCGGAAGCTCAATCTGTCTCTGGTCATCTCGATTCCGGCCGGGGGGGCACGGCGAAGTCCGGGGGAAGTCGGGGGACTTCCGGGAAATTCCGTGCCGACAATCTTCATGGATCCGCCGAGCCGCCACTTTATCCGCGCTCGGGGAACGCTACAAGTCCGCCGTGCGACAGGGGCGTTGCCGCGGAGGAAGCCACGCGTGCCACGGGCGCGGCGACTTCCGCGAACACCGGGCCCGACAGAAGCCGATGGGAAGGATATGGGTAGCCGCCGCGCCTAGGGTTGCCGTCGATCAATGGCGAACGCGCCCGTGCGCCGTCGTCCGCGCGGTCATCCGCGTGCGGGCGGGGGAGCGCGCCGCGGGCGTGTGACGGCGAAGGGGGATTGCGGGTGTCCAGGGTCGTGGTGGTCAGTGGAGGCGGAACGGGGATAGGCCGTGCCATCGCCGAGCGGTTCGCCGCGGGGGGCGACGAGGTCTTCGTCCTGGGGCGGCGCCCCGAGCCGTTGGAGGCGGTCGCGGCGGCACACCCGCAGTCCGCGGTGCGCGCCGTTCCCGTCGACCTGACGGACACCGACCAGGTGATCGAGGTCGGCAAGCGGCTGGGCGAGCGGACGGTCGACGTCCTGGTCAACAACGCGGGCGGGATCGTGCGCGACGAGGAGCCGGGCCTCGCGGGCGCGTTCGACGGCTTCCGCCGCACGCTGGAGCGCAACCTGCTGTCCGCCATGATGCTCACCGAGGCCGTGTGGCCCTCGGTGCGCCGCCCCGGCGGGCGCGTGATCAACATCAGCTCGATCGCCGGTCAGCGGGGCGGCGGCGACGCCTACGCCGCGGCCAAGGCCGGGATCATCGCGTGGGGCTACGACCTGGCGGCCAGGGGCGGCGGCGAGGGAATCACCGTCAACACCGTGTCACCCGGCTATGTGCAGGACACCGAGTTCTTCAACGCCAGGGGCCGCTCCGCGCGCCACGACGCGCTCGTCGGCCAGACCCTGCTCGGCCGCGCGGGCACGCCCGCGGATGTCGCGGGGGCCGTCCACTTCCTCGCCTCACCGGACGCCTCCTGGATCACAGGGCAGGTGCTCGGCGTGAACGGCGGCGCCCTGCTGGGCCGCTGAGATGACAGCTTCGGCGGCAACACGCGGCAATCCCGCGCAACGCATTCTCTATGTTTTCCCCGACCGCGGTTCACGGGCCGCGGGCGAATGGGAGCGGAACGAGTTCTGGCCCGTTTACCTGAGGGCCGCCGACGACGTCGGGCTCGGATTCGGCGTGGCCAATCCCGAGCACATCGTCCTCACCGGAGGAAAAGCCCTCTGGAATGGCGAGGAGCTGCGCCCCGAGCGCGATGTCATCGTCTACGACATCCGCTCGGAGCCCGCGCTCGACGTCGACCTGTGGACCAGTCTCACGCTGGTCTGCTCGCTGCGCGAGATGGGCTTCTGGCCCGCCATCCCCCTCTCCGCCGCGCTGCTGTTCAACGACAAGTTCGCCACCGCCGAGGCCCTCGCCGACTCCCCGGTCCCGCTCATCCCCTCGGTCAGGATCACCACGGGGCGGGACCTGGCGCGCGTCGACTACCAGGCGCTGGTCCCCGACGCGTGGTTCCCGGTCTTCGTCAAGCCCGCCTCGTGGGGGCGCGGCCTCGGCTGCGTCCGCTGCCCCGACCGCGCCACCCTCGACGCGGTGCTCGGCCTGGCGTCGGGCAGCGGCGCCGCCATGCTCGTCCAGCCCTCGCTCGGCGACCGGGTCGCCGACCTGCGGGTGGTCGCGGTCGAGGGCGAGATCGTCGCCCTCTACGACCGGGTCGGCGGCGGCGACTCGCACGTGGCCAATGTGAGCAGGGGCGGCTCGGTCCGGGTGCGCACCGCGGTCGAGCCGGGCGTGCGCGAGCTGGTCGAGCTGGTCCACCGGCGGTTCGACCTGCCCTATGTGTGCGTCGACCTGCTGCGCACCCCTTCGGGCGAGCTGTGGCTGTCCGAGCTCGAGCTCGACGGCGCGGTGTCGGCCCTCTTCGACTCCCCCCAGGCCGTCAGGCGCGTGGTCGGCGGCCGCTTCCTCGCCTATGCGGCGCGCCTGCGGGCCCATCGGCGCCGGACCGGTGAACCCGGTGCGTCCCTACGGCAGTTGGCACCCACAGGAAGGCACGAGCGATGAGCACGAGCATCGGTTCGGCCGGGACGCCCGACGTCCTGGCCGACGTGGACAAGGCCGCGCCCTGGAGCCACGCGGACCTGAGGGCGGCCACCGCGGAGCGGGCCCGCCGGGCGGGCGGGGTCTTCGTGGTGAGCGGCGGCACCAGCGGCGCCCCCAAGCTCACCGTCATGGCCCCCGACCTCGGCGTCCCCAAGGTGGTGGCGCACTGGCGGCCGCTCGGCCCGGGGGACTGCCTGCTCAACCTCTTCTCCACCGGCAAGATGTGGGGCGCCCACTACTTCTACAACGCCCTCGCCACGGCCTGCCACGCCACCGTGGCGCCCATGGGCGCGCTCCACCCCGAGGAGTTCCGCCAGTGGGTCGACGTGATCGTCGACATGGGCGTGAACGCGCTGGCGGGCGCCCCCAATGTGCTGGCGCGCTTCGCCGAGACCGCGGCCGAGGCCGGGGTGCGGCTGCCGGTCCGCGCGGTCATCTGGTCGGGCGAGCCGATGACCAGGGCCAGGGTCGCCACCCTGAAGGCCGTCTTCCCCGAGGCGGGCCTGTGGGGGAACTACGGCTCGATCGAGACGTTCGTCATCGGGACCAGCACGCCCGACTGCCGCCTCGGCGCCCTGCACCTGCTGCCAGGACAGCTCGTCGAGCCGCGGGACGAGGGCGCGCTGCTGACCCGCGTCGGCGAGGGCTGGCCCACCCCCGCGCGGCGGTTCAGGCTCGGCGACCGGCTGCGCGCGGCCGAGTGCCCCTGCGGCGCGGCCGACGCCTTCGAGGTGGTCAGCCGCGCCGACGACAACGTCAAGCTCCACGGCGGCATGGTCTCCATCGGCGAGGTACACGACCGCGCCTCGCGCCTCGACGGCGTGCGCGACACCCAGCTCCTGCTCTACCGCGACCCCGAGGTGCCATCGGCCGTCGTGGGGATGCGGCTGCGCTACACCGGCCACGGTGACGCCGCGGCCGTCCGCGCGGCGCTCGTGGGCGCCATGGAGGACCTTCAGCTGTGCGACCGGCACACGCCCGAGGCGTTCGCCGTCGAGCACGTGGCCGACGTGGAGCGGAGCCCCCGCACCCACAAGGTGCTTCCCGTGCTGTGGCGGTCGGCCGAGGACCTCGCCTCGGTGGTCGGGGGCGCGGTGTGAGCGCCGACCTCGTCGCGGAGAACGCGCCCACCCGCGCCTACCTCGCCGCCAGGACCGGCGGCGCCCACCCGCCGCTCGACCCCGAGCTGCCCGGCTACCGACGCTTCCGCTCGTGGTTCACCCGCCCCCTGCTCTCACGGCCCGCGATCCTCGACGCCGACCAGGCGCGGCGCCTCGACCACGACCTGCCGCTGCTGCTGCGCACCCTCCAGGCGCTCCCCGACCGGCTGTTCGGCGGCGACCAGGAGAGCTTCGCGCGGGCGCTCGGCTGGACCCAGCCGAGCGCGCGGGTCGCGCTGCGGAAGCTGTCGGGCCCACCGGTGCCGCTGGGCCGCGCCGACCTGGTGCGCGGCCCTGACGGCTTCCGCCTCGTGGAGTTCAACACCTCGAGCTCGCTGGGCTCGATGGAGTTCGGCGAGCTGTGCAGGGCGGTGCTCGGCGACCCCGGGTTCACCGGCTTCGCCGCCGCGCACGCGCTCGACTTCCACGACCCGATGCCCCTCATGGCCGCCACCCTGCTTGAGACGGCGGGCTGGCGCGCCGCCAAGCGGCCCACGATCGCCCTGGTGGACTGGGTGACCTCTCCGGTCACCGTGAACGCCTCCCTCTTCATCGACCTGCTCGCCGAGCTGGGCTTCCCGATCGTGGTCTGCACCGTCAAGGACCTGGAGTTCGGCGCCGGCGGGCTCACCGCGCGGGGCGAGCGGATCGACATCGTCTACCGGACGTTCCTCTTCAAGACCGTCGCCGAGGACCCGGCCGCCGACGAGCTGCTCGAACCCCTGGCCCAGGCGGTGGCGCACGGCGCGGCCCGGGTGTTCTCCCCGTTGAACGCCGACCTGTTCGGCTCCAAGCTCTGCCTGGCGATGCTCAGCGACACCGACGCCCACGCCACCGATCCGCTCACCCCAACGGAGCGCGAGGTGGTCGACCGGGTCTTGCCCTGGACCCGTTCGATGCGGGGCGCCGACGCCACCCCCGCCCCCGCCCCCGGCGGCGGCTCGCTGGCCGAGTACGTCCGCGCCCACCGCGGCGAGCTGGTGCTCAAGCCCAGCATCGGGCACGCGGGCCAGGGCGTCGTCGCCGGGTGGCTGACCGAGCAGGACGCGTGGGACGCGCTGGTCCGCGCCGCCTGCGCGGGCGACCACGTGGTGCAGCGGCGCGCCGAATCGGTCGCCGAGCGCTTCCACGCCCCGGGCGCCGCGGGGCCCGCCACCGCCACCTGCCATCTGCACTGGGGCCTGTTCGTCACCGCCGCGGGACTCAGCGGCGGCTTCGTCAAGGGGCTGCTCGACCGCGAGCAGGACATCCGCTTCCTGGGCGACGGCTCCCACGTGGGCTGCGTCTTCCACTCCGCCGTCCGACCGACGCGCCAGCAGTGAGGGATCCTCGTGATAGTCAACTCCAAGGAACGGCTCGAAACCGTGCTCGAGGCCGAGCGGCAGTTCCGCGAGGCACGCGGCTCCGTTCCCGCCGAAGGCTTCTACCGCGACAAGATCGCCCAGGCGTGGGGCCGGGCCAGCGGCGCCCCCGCCTACCGGGACATCGGCGACTTCAGCTGGCCCGCCTTCACCGCGCTGCCCGCCACCCCCAAGGAGCGGCTCAAGGCCGACCCGTGGAGCTTTGTCGCCACCACACTCCAGGAAAGCGCCAAGTACTACGAGACCACCGGTACCACGGGCAGTGCCACGCCCACCCCGCGGCTGGCCGAGGACATCCTGTGGAACGCCGTCTCCGTGGCGGGCGCCTGGCGCGACCCGCTGGGCGATGAGCCGCGCGTCCTGAGCCTGCTGCCTTCGGACATCGTGCCCGTCGGCGACCTGGTGGCGTCCGTGTGCGAGTACCTGGGCGTGCCGCACGCCCGTGCCTACCCGTTCGCCACCGGCATCTCCGACTGGGACCGCCTCGTCGGGCTGCTCACCGCCTTCCGCCCGACGGCGCTCTTCCTGGCCCCCGGCGTGGCCCTCCAGACCACGCGCCTGCTCCAGCAGCGCGGCCTGCTGGAGCGGGCGCGTGCCTCGGTCACCACCCTCATGCTGCTCGGCGAGGTCAGCGTGCCCGCCATGCGCGCGCGCCTTGGCGCCTGGTGGGGCGCGCGGGCCTACGACGCCAGCTACGGCAGCACCGAGACCGGGACCCTGGCCGCGGCCTGCCCGGCCGACGGGCTGCACCTGCTCGCCGCCGCCCACTACTGCGAACTCGCCGACGCCGAAGGCCGGGTGACCCCGTTGCGCCCCGGCGCCTCGGGCCGCCTCGTGGTGACGCCGCTCAACCTCCACGCGCGCCCCCTGCTGCGCTACGACACCGGCGACGAGGTCACGGTCGCCGACGGCTGCCCGTGCGGCCTGGCCACCCCCACGCTCACCGTGCACGGGCGGGCGGGCGACGCCGTGGTGATCGGCGGGGCGGCGCTCGACCCCAGGTCGGTCGAGGAGGTCGTCTACGGCGAGACGACCGCGACCGGCTATGTGCTCGAGGTGGACAGGGCCGCCGGGCGCCTCCGCGTCCTGCTCGAACGCCAGGTCGGCTCCGACCGGGCGGGGGAGGACGCGGTCGCCGCCGCGTTCAGGGGCGCCTTCGCCCGCCGCACCGGTCTTGCCTGCGACGACGTCGTCTTCGTCAACACGCTGCCCGCCGCCACCAAGAGCGGTGGCTCCCAGAAGAGCTGGAAGCGCTCCAACATCCGCTTTGTGGAGCCCCGGTGACGGCCCCCGCGGCCTCCCGGGCCACCGGGGCGCGGCTGCCCGTCTCCGGCGCGCCCGACCTGTGGTGCACCTACGCCGCGGTGCGCACGCTCGCCTGGCTCGGAGCAGCCGGGCGGACGCCCCACCGCGCGGCCACCGCCGCCTATGTGCGCG
The DNA here is from genome assembly GCF_003311645.1 of Streptomyces sp. PT12. Taxonomy (GTDB): domain Bacteria; phylum Actinomycetota; class Actinomycetes; order Streptomycetales; family Streptomycetaceae; genus Streptomyces. Next base: position 27,813 of record NZ_QEST01000095.1, read on the forward strand.
GGCGGCGCAACGCCGACGGCGGCTACGCCTGGAGCCGCGGCATGCCGTCCGACGCCTGGGCCACGTTCTACTGCGTGGCCACCCTGGCCGACCTCGGCGAGCCGCCCGAGGAACGCGAGAGGACCGCCTCCTGGGTGCGCGGCGTCTGGTCGGGCGAGGCATACGCCATGACCCCGGGCCAGCGCCCCGACGTGTGGGCGACCCACTTCGCCACCCGCACCGCCGTGGAGCTGTGCGACGACGACGTTCCCGACCGCTCCGGGCTGCTGGCCTGGCTCGGCGCGCTCCAGACCGGGGACGGTGGCCTGAGCTGGTCGCCCGAGCACGCCGAGGCCGGGGACGCCGACGCGCGGGCCTGCTTCTACGGGGTGGCCGCCTGGCGGGCGTTGAACGCCCGACGGCCCGCCGCCCCGCCGTGGGACGTGCCCGCGCTGGTCCGCTGGCTGCGCGGGCGGCAGACCCCGTCGGGCGGATTCACCTTCGCCCCCGACGCCGCCGTGCCCTGCCTGTGGGCCACGTACCGGGCCACCGGCGCCCTGGCGGCGCTCGGCGCGGCGCCCGACGCCGACCCCGCGCCCTGGGTGCTCGGCCAGCGGCTCGCCGACGGCGCGTTCACCCGCTGGCCCGGCTACCGGGTCGCCGACGTGTGGGCCTCCTTCAGCGCGGTCGGAACGCTGCGCACCGCGGGCGGCGTCACCCCCGAGGTCGCGGCGGCGGTCGAACGGCGGCTGGCCGAGCTCGCGTTGCCCACCGGGGGGTTCACCTACCGCGAGGCCGATCAGGCCGCCGACGCCCTGCACATCTCGGCCACCGCCCTGGCCGCCGAGCCCGACGCCCCCGAACTCCCCGCGCTGCGCCGCTGGTTGGAGGGCTGTCGGCTGCCCAACGAGGACGGCGTGATGTACATGCCTGGCCGGGGCGCCGAGATGCGCTGCACCCTGTGGGCCCTGGCCGCGGGGGCGTTCCGCGACGACCCCGCGGGCGCGGGCGCGATCAGCGCCTGGCTGACGCGCCTCCAGAACCCCGACGGCGGCTTCGGCTACTGGCACGGGCGCGGCTCCGACCTGATCTCCACCGCGTCGGCCGTCGAGATCCGGCGGCTCGTGGGCCGCCGGGGCGACCCCCCGCTCGACCTCGGCGGTCTCGCGGCGTTCGTCGACGGCTGCGACCGCGCCCGCCACGGGGAGCGGGGCCATGGCAACGTGCCCGGTGCCCCCGCCACCCTGCGCTCGGGGCTGCACGCCGCGCGCGTGCTCGACTTCATCGGCCGCGCCGACCGCGCCGCCGTGAGTGACACCCTCGACCGGCACCGGGTGCGCGGCGGCGGCTGGGCCAACCAGGGCGCCAGGCTGCCCGACCTGCTCTCCACCTACGAGGCCATGGCCACGGCCGACCGGCTCGGCATCGCGATCGACCCCGGCCACGTCCGCGCGTTCCTCGACCGCACCGCGTCCGAACGCGGCGCGTCCTGGTCGCCGCTGGCCCCCGCCGCCGGGGACCCGCTGGCCGACTGCCTCCACCGGCTGCTGCGCGGGCGCCTGGCCGCCCCGGCGGCCGCCCTTCCTGCCCTGACCCTGTCCTGAGAGCCACCATGCCCACCATCACGATCGACACCCCCGAGCTGCCCGTGCCCCGGCGCAGGGCCGTCGCGGTCCGCCTCACGCGCTGGCTCTCCCGGCACGGCGTCACCCCCGCGCACGTCGTGGTGCGCTTCGTCGACACCCCGCCCAACAGCGCCTTCAGCGGCGGCATGCCCCTGGACGCCCTGCCCCAGGGCGACAGCCAGGTGCGGCACGCCTCGGTCGTCTGCTGCGTCGGGCCCGAGCGCGACGAGCGCTTCAGGGAGGCCCTGGCCGACGAGGTGGCCCAGGCCCTCGGCACCACCGAGCAGACGCCGTTCCTGTACGTCGAGTTCCGCCCCACGCCGCCCGCCCAGGTGTACCTGGCCAGGGCGGGGCGGCTCACCAGGGCCGACGGGGCGCCCGTCGCCGACCGGCGGGACGTCACCGACCACCAGAGAGAAGGGGAACGATGAGCGAGACCGGCACGCGCGAGACCGGCGCGCCCGAGACCGTCGCCCGGGTACGCGAGGTGCTCGGCCCGTACCTCGGCGACGAGATCGCCGCCCTCGACGCCGAACGCGACCTCGCCGAGGCGTTCGGCGAGCGCTACGACAGCCTCACGGCCATGGAGTGCGTCACCGCGGTCGAGGCCGCATTCGGGATCGAGGTGGACTTCGTGGCGCACGACGTCCGCTACTGGTTCGCCTCCGTCGAGCGCATCGCGCGGTTCGTCGACGGCGAGCTCGAGGACCGCGTGCGCCTGGGGAGCCACGGATGAGACCCGGGGACGACAGGGCCGAGGCCGACGTGCCCTTCGCCACCTCGGGCCAGTCGGGCGCCCCCGTCGTCTGGCTGCGCTCCGTCGCCCAGCTGCGGGCCGAGGCCGCCGTGGTCGCCGACGCCGTGGTCGGCGACGTGGACCGCGTCGTCAGCTACGCGCCGCCACGGCACCTCTACGGCCGCGTCTTCGGCGAGGCCCTGCCGCGCCATCTGGGCGTGCCCGTCCAGGCGTTGTGGGAGAGCCCGTTCACCCCGCCCGACCTCGCGCCTGGCTCGCGCACTCTCGTCGTGTGCCTGCCGTCGACCTGGGAGCTGCTCGACCGCATCGTCGACCGGCTCAGGACCGCCACCGTGGTCGCCGTGCACAGCACCGCCCCGCTGCCGCCATCGGCGCACCGGGTCATCGCCGCGCTCGCGGGCAGCGCGTTCCGCGCGGTCGAGATCCTGGGCTCCACCGAGACCGGGGCCGTGGCCCACAGGACGCTCGCCCCCCGCCCGGCGCTCCCCGCGCTGTGGACGCTCTTCCCCGACTGCTCCCTCGTCAGAACGGTGGGCCCGGGCGACGAGCAGCCGCTGCGGGTGGCGGGGCCCCGGCTGGCCAGGATCAGGGAGGCGGCCGTGCCACCGGCCGCGCTCACCCTGGACGACCTGGTGCGCCCCGTGGGGGAGCGGTCCTTCGAACTCCTCGGGCGCGCCTCCCGGATGATCAAGATCAACGGGCGCCGCGTCGACCTGGCCGAGGTGGAGCGCGCGGTCTGCGAGGCGTTCCCCAGGACCGACATCGTCTGCGTGCCGCGCCGCGACCGGCTGCGCGCCGAGCACTACGACCTCTACTACGCCCAGGGCCCCGTCGAGGTGCGGCCCGCCGAGGTGCGGGACGTGCTGGCCGCCGCGTTCCCCGGCGTGCCGGCGCCGCGCGCGGTGCGCCGGGTCCCCGAGATCCCCCGCAGCGTCGCGGGCAAGGTGCGCGTCGACCGCCTCCCTGCCATCGGGGAGAGCGGGCCGCCGCCGCGCAGGGCACCGGGGGGAGCCGGCGGCCGTGCTCACTGAGACCGAGCCCGCCACCGTCGCGGGGATCCTCGCCGAGGCCGGCTGGGAGCGCCGCATCGAGCTGACCGACCGGCGGCGCCAAGCCCTCGCCCACGGGCGGGCGTTGCTGGCCAGGGCCGTCAGGCGGCGGCCCGTCTACGGCGTGAGCCGGGGCTTCGGGCCGCTCGCCGACCGCCCAGCCGACCCGGACGCCGCCGTCCAGGCCAGCGGCCTCATCGACCACCTCACCGTAGGCCAGGGCAGCCCCATGACGCCTGCGGTCACCCGGCTGATGGTCTGGCTGCGGCTGCGCGGCATGGCCCTTGGCCACTCCGGCGTCGAGCCGGAGACATGGGAGGCGCTGGCCGCCCAGTGGAACGCCGGGTTCACCCCGGTCGTGCCGCGCGACGGCAGCCTCAGCGCCAGCGGCGACCTGATCCCGCTCGCGCACGCCGCCGCGGCCGCCGCGGGGCGCGGCCAGGCATGGCTGCGCGCCGACGCCGACGCCGGTGCCGGTGCCGGTGCCGATGCTGACGGCGACCCGCGCCGCGAGCCCTCGGCCGCGGCCCTGGCCCGCCGTGGGCTGACCCCGGTGCGCTGGGAGGCGAGATCGGCCCTGGCCTTCGTCAACGGCACATCAGCCGCGCTCGCCACGTCCCTGGTCAACCACGCGCGGCTGCTCGGGCTCGCCCACGCGGCCGCGGCCGCCACGGGGCGCCTCGCGCTGCTGCTCGGCAGCGACCCCGTCCCGTTCAGCGACGCCCTGGCCGCCGTGCGCGGCCACCCGGGCCATCGCACCGCCGCCGCGCTGATCCGCAGACAGCTGTCGGGTGCCAGGGCCCCCGACCCGGACCGGCCGCTCCAGGAGCCCTACTCGCTGCGCTGCGCGCCCCAGGTCATCGGCGCGGTCATCGACCAACTGCGCCTCCAGGAGAAGGTGCTGCTCACCGAGGCCGCCGGCTGCACCGACAACCCCGTGCTGGTCGACGGCGAGCTGTACCACGGCGGCAACTTCCACGCCGCGCCCGTCGCGCTGGCCGCGGAGCAGCACGCCGTGTGCGTGCACCAGCTGGCCTACCTGCTGGAACGCCAACTCGCCCTCGCCGTCGACCCCCAGCGCAACGGAGGGCTGCCGCCGCTGCTCGCCGCGCGCCCCGGGCGCGACAGCGGGCTCGCCGGGGTGCAGATTGCCGCCACCTCCCACCTCGCCGCGATCCGCCAGCGCGCCTACCCGGCGTCCTGCACCCCGCTGCCCACCAACCTGGGCAACCAGGACCATGTGCCCATGGCGCTCAACGGCGCCAACGCGGTCGCCGACATGCTCGACCGCGCCTGGTGGGTGGCGTCGTCGCTGTGTCACGCCCTCGCCCAGATCCGCCGCCTCCAGCGGCTCACGCGCCTGTGGCCGCACACCGCGGAGGGCGGCCTGTGGGAGCGCCTTGCCGAGCACACCCCCCAGCTGACCACCGACCGGCCCATGGCGGACGCCGTGGCCACCCTCGCCGCGCGGCTTGAGGAGGAGTTCGTCCCCCGCGCGGCCCGTCCCCCCGGAGGGCCGCACCGATGACCCCACCGACGACCCCACCGACGACCCGACCCATGACCCCACCGAAGACCCCACCCCTGACCCCACCGAAGACCCCACCCCTGACCCCACCCCTGACCGATGTCGCGGGGGCGCCGCGCCCGCCCGCGCAGCAGCCGCGCTGGGCGGGCGGCGTTCCCCTCGCCGAGGTGGTCGGGGAGCTGGCGACCCGCCCGCCCCTCGTGTCCGCCGATTCCTGCTACGCCCTGCAACGCGAGCTGAGCCTGGCGGCCGCGGGCGGCGCCGTGGTCGTCCAGGCGGGCGACTGCGCCGAGCCGTTCGCGGACGCCGCCCCTGAGCGGATGACCCCCAAGGTGGAGCTGCTCGGCGCGATCGCCGACGCGGTGGAGTCGGTCACCGGCCTGCCCGCCGTCCGCGTCGGCCGCTTCGCCGGGCAGTACGCCAAGCCCAGGTCGCGCGCGACCGAACGGCTGCCCGACGGCCGCACCCTGCCCGTCTACCGCGGCGACGCGGTCAACGGCCCCGCCCCCGACGCCGGGGCCCGCACCCCCGACCCCGCCCGCCTGCTCGCCGCCTACGACCACGCCGCGCGGGCCCTCGACGCGCTCCACCTCGCCGACTACCTGCCGGTCTTCGACGGCCCTGCGCCGAGCCTGTGCCTCACCTACGCCAGCCACGAGGCGCTGCTGCTCGACTACGAGAACGCCCTCGTCCGCGACGACGAACGGCGGGGCCGCGACTACGGCTCATCGGGGCACCTCCTGTGGATCGGCGAGCGCACCCGGCAGGTCGACGGGCCGCACATCGCCTTCGCCGAGCGCGTCACCAACCCCGTCGGCGTCAAGGTGGGCCCCGACGCCGCGGGCGCCGACGTCGCGGCGCTGATCACCCGGCTCACCGAGGGCCACCCGCCGGGCCGCCTGTCCCTCATCGTCCGCATGGGCCCCCGCATCGTCGACGAACTGCCCCGACTGCTCGGCGAGTTGGGGGACCTGGCGGCGCGTGCGCTGTGGGTGTCCGACCCCATGCACGGCAACACCCGCCGCAACCGCCACGGGCAGAAGACCCGCCTGCTGCCCGACATCGAGCGCGAGATCAGGGCCTGCGGCGCCGCGCTGCGCGAGCACGGGCTCCCCCTGGGCGGCGTGCACCTGGAGACCACCCCCGAGCCCGTCGTCGAGTGCGTGGAGACCGAGGCCGACCTGGCGGCGCGCCTCGACCGCTACACCTCGACATGCGACCCGCGGCTCAACGCCGAGCAGGCCATCGCCGTCGCCCGCGTCGCCGCCGAGGTCCGCCGCGACTGCCCGCCCGCCCCCACTCCTCCCCTAAGGCCACCGACGTGCTGACCTCCCGTGACTCCGGCGCGAAGACCCCGCCCGCCGCCGAGGCGCCGCCAAGCCTGTGGCGGCACCGCGACTTCCTGCTCTACTGGTTTGGCCAGACCGTCTCGCGCGGCGGCACCCAGGTCGCCGAGCTGGTGCTCCCGCTGGCCGCGATCTACCTCTTCGAGGCGTCGGCGGGCCAGCTCGGGGTGATCAACGCCATCGCGTTCGCCCCCTATCTGCTGGTCACCCTGCTGGCCGGCGTCTGGATCGACCGGTCGACCAAGCGCGGCATCCTCGCCGTCGCCGAACTCGGCAGGATCGTCGCCCTCGGCTCGGTCGCCGCCCTCACCCTCGCCGACGGCCTTGAGCTGTACCACCTCTACCTGGTCGCCGCCGTCATGGGCGTGTGCGCCGTGCTCTTCGACGTGTCGGGAACGGCCTATCTGCCCTCGCTCATCGAGCGGGACCAGCTCCTGGACGGCAACAGCAGACTCCAGGGCAGCATCGTCGTCACCCAGGCGGGCGGCCCGGCCCTCGGCGGCGTGCTGGTCCACCTCGCCAGCGCCCCGGCCATCCTCGCGGCCAGCGTGATCAGCCCGATCGCCTCTCTGGCCGCGCTGTTCGGCATCCGCCACAGGGAACGCCCGCCCGAACGCCCCGAGCGCCGCGACACGTTCGCCGAGATCGGCGAGTCCCTGCGCTTCATCGCCCGGGACCGCTATCTGCGCTTCCTCGTGGTCAGGTCGGGCGTCAACAACCTCTTCTTCATGGCCAGAACCACCATCCTGCCGCTGTTCGTGCTCGATGTCCTCGGCATGAGCAGCGCGCTGCTCGGCCTGGTCCTGGCCGCGGGGGCGGTGGGCGCCCTCACCGGGGCGGCCCTCGCCAAGCGGACGGCCCTGCGCCTGGGCCCCGGCCGGGTGATCGCCTTCGGCTACGGGGGCGCGTCGCTCGTGCAGATCGTCCTGCCGCTGACCATGGGCCCCACCCCGCTGGCGCTCGCCATGCTGCTGACGATGTTCTTCGTCAGCGGCACGCTGATGACCATCGGCAACACCAATGTCGCCACCTTCCAGCAGATGGTCATCCCGCGGCGGAAGATCGGCCGGGTGGTCGCCGGGATGCGCACGGTGACCTGGGGCGCCATGCCGCTGGGCGCCCTGCTCGGCGGCTGGCTCGGCTCGACCGTCGGCATCCGCGAAACCCTCTTCGTCACCGCCACCGGATTCTGCCTCTCCGCGCTGTGGATCGCGCTCTCGCCCATCGCGAAGCTGCGCACCATGCCGGAGCCCCCCGAGGACTGAGGCGCACGGTGGACCGCCCCCGAGATTCCGACCGGAGGAGACAAGGTGGAGCACGATCACGAGCACGAGACAGGCGGGCGGCGGGCGCCGCAGGGGCCGACCGGGCCCACGGGGCCGTCTGAGCCGCGGGCGGCGTTCCTGCTGGCCGGTGCCTTCCGGGTGATCTGCCGCAACCCCCGCTTCGTCACCGAGCTGGCCGACCGCGGGCTGCGCGTCCTGGTGTTGACCCCCGAGTCGTCCAGGCCCGTGGTCGAGCGGGCCAGGGCTGTCGCGCCCGAGATCACCCGGAGAATCGGCGACATCCGCTACGCGTCGGGGGCGATGGACCGGGAGGCGTCGTTCAACGCGGACGCCTTCGCCGCGTTGCAGGAGTGGCGCGCCCACCACCGGATCGTCGGCGCCTACGCCATGGAGGAGATGCTCGTCGAGCCGACGGGGCTGATCTGTGACGCGCTCGGGCTCCCGGGCCCTGGGCTGCGCGCCAGCCGCGTGTGCCGGAGCAAATACCTCCAGCGGGCCTACGCCCGCACGTTCGGGCCCCTCTCCCTGACGGTGCCCCCGGGGCGCCGCGACCGCGTCGACCTGGCCTCGCTGGTCTGCCCCGTGGTGGTCAAGCCCGCGGCGCGGCACGCCAGTTCGGGCGTGGTGGCCTGTGCAACGCCCGACGAGGTCGCCAGGGCGCTGCGCGACTACCCCGCGCACGAGACGGTCCTGATCGAGCGTCAGGTGATCGGCGAGGAGTTCTCCGTGGAGTCCCTGGTCCAGGACGGCGAGATCCGCTTCGCCTCCGTGACGGGCAAGGAGACCACCGAGGAGGCGGCCAGGTCGTTCGTCGAGCTGGCCCACTCGGTCCCCGCGGGCCAGCGGCGGATCGGCGGCGTGGACGTGACCAGGGCCGTCACCGAGGCGAACCGGCGCGTCCTGGCCGCCCTGGCCTTCGAGAACGGCGTCGCCCACTCCGAGTGGCGGGTGACCGACACCGGGGAGACGCACCTGATGGAGATCGCGTGCCGCACCCCTGGCGACGGGCTGACCGCGCTCTACCAGCTGGCCTGCGGCGAGCCCCTGGAGTCCCAGATCATCCGCGTCGCCCTGGGCGAGCCCGCGGCGTTCCCCGCGCCGCGCCGCCGCGCCCGGCAGGTCTATCTCGACCATCCCCCCGGCGTCCTGCGCGACGTCACCGTCGACCTGCCGGGCGCGCGGGTCCACTGGGTGGGCGGGGGCGGCCTGTGGCCCGAGCCGGTCCCCGGCGCGCCCGGCGACCCGCCCGCGCTGCGCGCCGTGCTGGTCCTGAAGGAGCGCGGCGCCCCGCTCGGCCCGTTGCGCTCGTCCGACGACCGGGCCGTGACCTTCCTCATCGACGCGGACACCCCCGCGGAGCTCGACGCCCTGGAGAAGCGGGTGCGCGCCGCGATCGCCGTGCGGGTCGATCCCGTGGACCCTGTGGACCCCGTGGACCCCGTGGACCCCGTGGGCCCTGTGGACCCCGTGGGCCCCGACGCCCTGGAGGCGCCGTGCTGATCGGCACCGTGGTGGCCGACGCCTGGGGCACCAAGTGCTACTACGTGGCCCGCGGCCCGGGCCAGGAGTGCGTCGTCGTCGACCCCGGCATGGGCGTGACGGACCGGCTGAGGGAGGCCGTCGAGGCGCATGGCCTGCGCCCCAGGGCCGTGCTGCTCACCCATGGGCACCTCGACCACACCCACTCGGCGGCCGCCGTCTCGTCGGCGTTCGGGATCCCGGTCTACCTCCACCCGGCCGACCACGGCATGCTCGTCGACCCGATCCCCGGCCTCGGCGACGAGTTCGGGCCGCGGTTCGAGCGGCTGCTCGGGCCGCGCTGGAGGTGGCAGGAGCCCACCGATGTCCGCCCCCTCGTCGGCGGCTCGGTCCTCGAATGCGCCGGGCTCGCCCTCGGCGTCGACCACACCCCTGGCCACACCCCTGGATCCGTCATGTTCAACCTGTCGGGCGACGCCTCGATCCGCTCCTACTGCCTGGTGGGCGATGTCGTCTACGCCGGGAGCATCGGCCGCACGGACATGCCGGGCGGCAGCCGCGCGCAGACCCTCGCCTCGCTCCGCGGGCTGCTCGCCAAGCCGGACGACACCGTGCTGCTGACCGGCCACGAGGAGGACAGCACCGTCGGGGTGGAGCGCACCGCCAACCCGTTCATGCGCCAGGCCGCCGCCTCAGGCCCCGTCGGCTGAGCCGGGCGCCGCGGCGGCGGTGCGGCGGCCCTCCGCGTCGCGCCGGGTGACGCCCGCGGCGTCAAGCGCCTCAAGCAGGGGCAACGCCACCCTGCGGCTGGTGCCAAGCGCGCGGGCGCACTCGCCGACCGTGAACGGGCCGGGCAGCGCGCCGAGTCGGGCGGCGGCGCGGGCGGTGGCGCCGGGGGCGAGGTGGAGCGGCCCGATCCGCTCCAGGTGTCCGCGCCGCACCAGCAGGGCCAGGGCCTCGGCGGACAGGCCGAGCTCGTCGAGGCGGTGCCGGGTCGGGGCGTGGAACGGCGCCTCGCGCAGCTCGGCGAGCAGCGCGTCGAGCGCGGCGGCCACGGGCGCGGGCAGCCGCTCGGCGTCCGCCGCGCGATAGAGCCTGCCGTCCCGGACCACCAGCTCCTCCCCGGTCAGGGCGGTCGGCGGGGCGGCGTCCGGCAGGCCGAGGAGCCGCCCGGCCTCGGCGAGCGGCAGCCCGGGGTCGGCGGGGTGCGCGGCGGCGTGCCGCTCGACCGCGTCGCGCAGCGCGTCGCGCAGCCAGGCCGCGTGCTCGCCGTCGATCAGGCAGGGCCCTGCGACCAGCGCGCCGGGCACCTCGGTGCCCGACCGGTAGCCCATGGCGGCGAGTTCGGCGCGGTGGGCCAGCCCCGTGGCGCGCAGCCTGGCGGCCGGGTCGGCGGGGTCGGCGACGGAGGCGAGGAGGCGGGCCCGCGCCGCGGCGGCGCCCCTGCCGCGCAGCGCGGGCGGTGCCACGTCGAGCACGGTGGCGCCGAGCAGCAGCCGCGAGCCTGGGTCGCGCACCAGCAGCCGGTCCCCGACGTGCAGGTCGAGCGGCGTGCGCAGGGCGAGGCGCGCGGCGTCGGGGCCCAGCGGGCGGAGCCTGGCGCTGGTGGCGGCCGTGCCGCAGTGGACCAGCGGCTCCGCGGGCGGCCGCGGGGGGCGTTCGGCCGGCGCGGCGCCGCGCTCGAAGCGGACGTCCACGGTGGAGGCGCGCCACCAACGCCCGGGCGTGACCAAGGCGTTGCCCCTGCGGACCTCGGCGGCGGCCACGCGGCGGAGGTTGACCGCGACCCGGGCGGGCCCGGTCACCAGGGGAACGCGCCGCCCCAGGCACTGGAGGTCGCGCACGGCGGCAGGGGTCCCCGCGGGGGCCAGCTCCAGCACGTCGTCCACGGCGAGGGTGCCAGCCATGAGGGTCCCGGTGACAACGGTCCCCGCCCCGGCGACGGTGAACGCGCGGTCGAGCCACAGGCGCACGGGCGCGTCGGCGTCCGGCGCGGTATGGGCGTCCGCCAGCGCGTCGACGCGGCGCGCGAGATCGTCGAGCCCTTCGCCGGTGCGGGCGCTCACGGCTACGGCGGGGGCGCCTTCGAGGCCGGTGCCCGCGGTCCGCTCGCGCGCCTGCGCGAGGGCGGCGGCCGGGTCGGCGAGGTCGGAGCGGGTCACCACGAGCAGCCCGGCGCGCACGCCGAACGCCTCGATGGCGGCGAGGTGTTCGCCGGTCTGGGCGCGCCACCCCTCGTCGGCCGAGACCACGAGCAGCACGGCGGGCGCGGTGGCGACCCCGGCGAACGTGGTGGCCAGATAGCGGTGGTGGCCCGGCACGTCGACGAACGCGAGCCGCCGCCCGCTCGGCGCGGTGGTCCACACGAAGCCGAGGTCGAGCGTCAGGCCGCGCCGCCGCTCCTCGGCGAGCCGGTCGGGGTCGGTCCCGGTGAGCGCGCGCAGCAGCGTGGACTTGCCGTGGTCGACGTGCCCCGCGGTGGCGACCACGAACGTCCCGGGGCCCGTCATGGCCCCCCGGGCCGCGGCTCCGCCCCGGCGTGCGCGGCGAGAACGGCAGCCAGCAGGGCGCCGTCGTCCTCCTCGGGCACGGTGCGCAGGTCGAGCAGGAGCCGGTCCGCGTGGAGCCGCCCCACGAGGGCGGGGCGCCCGGCGCGCAGCGGCGCGGCCAGCCCCGCGGGCAGCGCGACGGCGGCGCTCGGCAGCACCGCCTCGGGCGCGCCACCGCCGCCGACCCGGGCCTCGGTCGGCAGCGGCAGGGCGTCGACGCCCCGGGCGCGCAGCGTGTCGGCGAGCCGTGAGGCGCGCGCGGCGAGGTCGGTGGGCCGGGCCGTGAGGGCGCGTTCGACGGGGGAGTCGGGGCCCCTGAGCGTGGCCTCGAGGGCGGCCAGGGTGAGCTTGTCGACGCGCAGGGCGCGGGCCAGCGGGTGGGTGGCGAGCCGGGTGACCAGGTCGCGGCGGCCCAGGAGCAGGCCGGCCTGGGGGCCGCCGAGCAGCTTGTCGGCGCTCGCGGTGACCAGGGCCGCGCCCTCGGCGAGCGAGGTCGCGGCATCCGGCTCGCCTGGCAGCGCGGGGTGGGGCCGCAGCAGCCCCGAGCCGACATCGTGGACCACGGGCACGTCCAGGGTTGCCAGTTGGGTGACAGGCACCGATGAGACAAAGCCGGTGGTGGCGAAGTTGGAGGGGTGGATCTTGAGGACGAACGCCGTCCCCGGGCCGATCGCGTCCCGGTAGTCGGCGAGGTGGGTGCGGTTGGTGGTGCCGACCTCGCGCAGCCTGGCCCCGGTGCTCGCGAGCAGGTCGGGCAGCCGGAACCCGTCGCCGATCTCCACCATCTCGCCGCGGCTGAGCACGATCTCGCGGCCCTGTGCGAGGGCGGTCGCGGCGAGGACGAGGGCGGCGGCGTTGTTGTTGGTGAGATGGACCGCCTCGGCCCCGGGGACGGCCTCGGCCAGGGCGGCGAGCGCGCTCGTGCCCCTGCGGGCCCGCCGCCCGGTGGCCAGGTCGAACTCCACGTCCGTGTGCCCCGACGCGGCGAGCAGCGCCTCGCGGGCCGCCTCGGAGAGCGGCGCCCTGCCGAGGTTGGTGTGGACGACCACGCCGGTGGCGTTGAGCACGGGCAGCAGCGCCGTCGCGGTCGGGGGCAGCGCGGCCACCGCGGCGTCGGCGGCCCGCTCGGGCGCCAACGCGCCACGCCGCACCCGCTCCTGGGCCCGCGCGACCGCCCCGCGGACCAGGCTGCGGCCCAACCGCCCGACGGCGGTGGCGAGTCGGGGGTCGCTCAGCAGCGCGTCGGTGCGTGGAACGCGCCGTCTGGCGTCCGTCATCAGCTGAACTCCCCGCGGAGGCGTATGGGAATCGAACCCACCCGGCCGGGATGCCCGACCGCATCGGTGTTGAAGACCGTGGGGGCCACCAGGCGCCCGCCCGCCTCCGCGGCGGAGTCTAGATGCGCGACGTCCCGATCCGCCAACCCCCCGTCCGCCACCCCCCGTCCGCCCCCCCCCCCGTCCGCCAACCCCTCTGTACCGACCGGCCCTTCGGCGGATACCTTCCCGTGGTGACCACGCTGCGCCTGACCCAGTACGCCGGTGGTGGCGGCTGCGCCTGCAAGATCCCGCCCGGTGAACTCGACGACCTCGTCGCCGCGTTGGCCCGGCCCAGGAGCGAACCCGTGGACTCCGCGGCCGAATTGCTCGTGGGCCTTGAAGGGGGCGGGGACGACGCCGCCGTGGTGCGCCTGGACGCCGAGCGGGCGCTCGTCACCACGGCGGACTTCTTCACCCCGGTCGTGGACGACCCCTACGACTGGGGGCGGATCGCGGCGGCCAACGCGCTCTCCGACGTGTACGCGATGGGCGGCACACCCTGGGCAGCCGTCAACCTCCTGGCGTGGCCGAGGGAGACACTGCCCATGGACGTGGCGGCCGAGGTGCTGCGCGGCGGGCGCGACGTGGCCCACGCGGCGGGCTGCCAGGTCTCGGGCGGGCACAGCGTCACCGACCCCGAGCCCAAGTACGGCATGTCGGTGGTCGGCGTCGTCCACCCCGACCGGATGCTGCGGCTCGACGCGGCCGAGCCGGGGCGCGCGCTGACGCTCACCAAGCCGCTGGGCAGCGGCGTGCTCAACGCCCGGCACAAGGCGACCGGCACCGTCTTCCCCGAGGCGGTGGCGGCGATGGCGGCGCTCAACCGGGACGCGTCGCACGCCGCCGTCGCCGCGGGGATCAGGGCGGGCACCGATGTCACCGGCTTCGGCCTGCTCGGGCACGCCTACAAGCTGGCCCGCGCCTCGGGCGTGACGGTGGCGATCGACGCGTCGGCGGTCCCGTTCCTCGCGGACGCGGCGCGGGCCGTGGACGACGGGTTCGTCAGCGGCGGCACCCGGCGCAACCTCGCCTGGGTCGCGCCGCACGTGGACTTCGGCGCGGCCCCCGAGGCCAGGCGGCTGCTGCTGGCCGACGCGCAGACCTCGGGCGGGCTGCTGCTCGCCGGTGAGGTGCCGGGGCACCCGGTGATCGGCGAGGTGCTGCCGCGCGGCGCCGCGCCCGTGGTGGTGCGCGCCTGAACGGCGTTCTCCCTGGACGTTTGACTGTACATTGACATGGCGAGCGGGTAGGGTGAACGCCCGTTAAGGGCAGTCGATATGGGGCACCGCCCTCCGGGAGGAACGCCGTGGCGCCATCCGCAAGCGTCGAGCACCGCGCGTTGGACGGTGTCGCCTACCATCTCGCGGGCGGCCTCGACCTGACCCGCGAGGCCACCTCGGTCGTCGAGATCGTCGCCGAAGGGCGCCTCCACGAGTTCACCTCGGGCCCCCTCGGCCTCGCCGACGCCGTCGCCGCCTCGCTGGGGATCACCGCGTTCGACTCCGAGCTCACGTTCCAGGGCGGCACCCTGCGCACCGTCACCACGAGCGAGTACGACCCGCAGGCCCGGCAGGTGGAGAGCCCGACCCTCGCCGTCTGGCAGGGCAGGCGCTTCAGCCTGGTCACGCGCCTGTACCGCGCCGCGCTCACCGACGTGCTGCTGCTGCTGCGCACGCTCGGCCTCGCCGAGCACGCCGACGGCATCACCTTGACGCCCGACAACGCCGTCGGCACCCGGTGGGCGAGGCCCGCCACCGTCGTCAAGGAGGTGCCGGGGCTCGGCCTGGTCGAGCTGTCCCGGCGGACGCGCGAGCACGCGGCCCAACTCCCGCCCTGGCAGGGCGCGTCGGTCGCCGCGGGCGAGCTGTTCCGCGACAGCCTCTCCGACGGCAGCCCGTTCTTCGTGGTCTCGGGCGCCGACGTGTGGGCCACGATCGTGCCGCTGGCCGACACCGACGTCGAACGGGTGCCCGGGCTTGTCGACGGGCTCGACCTGAGGGCCGCGGGGTGAGGCGCGGGTGACGACCCTCATCGCCGCCGTCGCCACCGGGGTGGTGCTGCTCGCCCTCGTCGCCGGCTGCGCCGCGCACCTCACCAGGCCCGCCGCCCTCCCCGCCGCGCTCACCGCCCATGGCGTGCTGCCCGCCCGCGCCGTGCCGCTGGCCGCCCGCGCGGCCACGCTGGCCGAGGGACTGCTCGGCGCGGCCGCAACAGCCGCCCTGCTCGCCCGCCACCGCGCCGCGCTCGCCGCGGCGCTGGCCGCCGTGGCGGCGCTGTTCGCCTGCTACGCGCTCTACGCGCGCCACACGCTCGCCACAGGCCGCGGAGGCCCCTGCGGCTGCTCGCGCGCCGAGGTGCCGCTGAGCGGCTGGATCGTCGGCAGGGCCTGGGCGTTCGCCCTGCTGGCGCTCGGCGCCGCCCTCCTGGTGCCGGGCCGGGCGGCGCCGCCCGACAGCGCGGCCGACGCGGCCACCGCGGCCCTGGCCGCGCTCGCCTTCGCCACCCTGCTGTGGGCGCTGCCGACGGCCATGGCACAGCCCGACGCCCCGCCACGCCCGACCCTCAGGGCGCGGCCCGACGGATCCATGGAAGGAGGCCACCTGCCGTGGACTTCATGACCAGCGCCCTGCTCGTCTCCTGGGTCGCCATCGCCCTGCTCGCCCTTGTGGTGTCCGGCCTGGTGCGGCAGGTCCACCAGCTCTCCAGGGGCGGGGTGGCCCGCATGAACGGCCGCCTCGGCGTCACCCCGGGAAGCGCGGCGCCGCACGCGGGGGAGCTGCTCGCCGAGGGGCGCGAGACGCTGCTGCTCTTCCTCAGCGCCGAGTGCGGCACGTGCGCCGACGTGCTCGCGGAGGCCGACCGGCTCGGCCAGCGCGGGTCGCCCGCGGCGCCCCAGGTGCGGGCGGTCTACGCGGGCGCCGCCCCCGCCACCGCGGCCGCCACCGTGCCGGTCGTCGACCACAGGCCCGACCTGTTCACCGCCTACGACGCGATCGCCACCCCGTTCGCCGTCGTCGTCGGCGCGACCGGCCGCGTCGTGCGCTCCGAGCCGCTCGGCTCACCGGCCGCGCTGCGCGAGCTGTTCGCCGCCCCCCACCCCAGCAGGCCGAGGAGCGCGTCATGACCCGTCTCGACGAGGTGCCCGAGCTGCGTCGCCCCGGCGCCGCCGACCGGCCCGCCAGGCGCGAAAGGGCCCGTGCCCTGCCGCGGTTCGCGCCCTCCCGGCGCACCGTCATCCAGTCCGCGACGGCCGTCGGCTTCGCGGCGCTCGGCGTCTTCGGGGCGGCCCGCGAGGCCTACGCCGACGGGTATGACATCTGGACCGGCGCGTGTCCCTCCTACGCCTCCGAGCACGACTGCTCGCCCGGCTGCGGCCCGAGCACCGTGTACGCCGCGTCGTGCGAGACCAGCGGCGCGAACGCGGGCTTCCACCGCAACGACGGCGTCACCTGGACCCTGCGCCCCAACCAGTGCTACTCGGGCTCCTACGACGGCTGGCTGTGGCGGTTCACCGGCGCGTGCGGCGCGTGCGGCTGCGGCATCGAGCGGCGCTGCCACGACGGCTACTACAACTCCGGCTCGGGCTGGGTGCGTTCGATCTGCCGCTGGACCACCGACTGCGGCTGCGAGGGGACCGTCACCTGGCCCACCGTGCGCTCGGGCGCCCGCGGGCCCGACGTGTACACGGTGCAGCACCTGGTCTCCCACCACGGCTTCCCCACCGACCCCGACGGCATCTTCGGGCCCGCCACCGAGGCGGCGGTGCGCGAGTTCCAGGGGGCCGAAGGGCTGGACGCGACCGGCGTCGCCGACCCGGTGACCTGGCCACGCCTCGTCGTCACGGTCCGCAGGGGCGACAGCGGCGAGGCGGTGAACGCGGCCCAGCGGCAGCTCGTCAAGCACGGCCACCCCCTCACCGTCGACGGCGCCTTCGGGCCGCTGACCGCCGAGGCCACCGTGGCGTTCCAGGAGACGGCCGGGCTCACCGCGGACGGCATCGTCGGCCCGCAGACCTGGCGCGCGCTGACCGGCGGGGCGTAGTGGCCGACGCGCGGACGGGCGCGGCCTGGCCGGTGTGGCGCGGCCGCCTGACGGACCCCGCGGTGCCGGTGCTCGCGCTCGTGTGCGGCGCCGTCGCCGCCGCCTGGTACACCCCTGTCCTGACCTGGGCGATCGTCGGCGGACTCGCCGGATACTCGCTCTCGGGATCCGTTTGAACGCGCAACAGCGCGCACGCGCTTGCCTCGCCAGGTTGGCGGGCGGTACATCGACAGACCACCGTGCTCGGGGTCTTCACGGCGGGACTGCTGCTCGGCGGCACCCTGTCGGCCACGGTCCTGTGGCTCGCCTCGGGCCTTGTCACGCCCGTACCCGAGGTCGTGCGGGCGCCCGCCGCGATCGGCGTCGCGCTGCTCGGGGTGGCGCGCGACGCGGGCCTGATCGCGCTGCCGCTGCCGCAGAACGCGCGCCAGGTGCCGCAGGACGTCCTGCAACGCGATCTCGTGCGCGGCGCCCTCCAGTTCGGCTTCGAGCTGGGCACGGGCGTGCGGACCTATGTGTCGGCGAGCCTGCCGTACGCCGCCGCTGCCGCCGTGCTGCTCGCGGGCGACGCGGGCGCGGCGCTGCTGACCGGCGTCGGATTCGCGCTCGGCCGGGCGGCCACGCCCGCGCTGCGGCTCGCCTCGGGCACGGGCGAGGAGTGGGACGGGCGGCTGCTCGACCGGCTGTGGCTGCTCTCGGTCGGCGGCGGAACGGCGCTGGCCGGAGCCCTGACCCTGCTGGCGCTGCGCGGGTGACGTCCGTCGCCGCGGCGTGTCGACGCCGCGGCGACGGACGGCGCGCGCCGACATGCCGCGCGCGGCGTAATGCGCCGATCGGCGGGTCGCTCGGGTCACGTTGTGCGCTGATGGTCCACGGGTGGTGACCGTGGGCGAGGGCGGCGAGGAGGCCAGGGCATGGACCAGGAGAACGTGGACAGGTCGGAAGGCTATGGCGAGCGGCTGCTCGGCCTGCTCCTCGACCGGGTGCGGCAGATGCCGCCGCAGCTGATCGCGCCGCTCGTGGCGGAGGAGGTGGGGCGGATGGGCGGCCGCGACGTCTCCATCCTGCTCCAGGACTACGCGCAGGAGACGCTGGTGCCGCTCCCCGGCAAGGGCCTGGTGGTCGGCCAGCCGGAGCCGGTGGCCGACTCACCGGCCTGGCGGTCCTTCCTGCGCGGCGAGGTCGTGGAGGTGCCTCAGCACCCCTCGGGCGTCCGCATGTACCTGCCGCTCCTCGACGGCAGCGACCAGGTGGGCGTGATGACCCTCACCCTCGACACGGTGCGCGACGACGACCGGCGCCTGCTGCGCAGGCTCGGCGGCCTGGTCGCCGACATGCTGGTCACCAAGAACGCCTACACCGACCAGTTCTTCCAGGCCAGGCGCCGGGAGCCGATGAGCGTGTCCGCGGAGATCCAGTGGAGCCTGCTGCCCCCGCTCTCGATGTCCATGCCGCAGATCGCGCTGGCCGGCATCCTGGAGCCCGCCTACCGCGTCGCGGGCGACAGCTTCGACTACGCCCTCAACGACACCATCCTGCACGTCGCCGTGATCGACGCGATGGGCCACGGCCTCGACGCCGCCACGATGGCCACCGTGGCCATCGGCGCCTACCGGCACGCCAGGCGCGTGTTCGTGAGCCTCGCCGAAAAGTACGGGTTCATGGACGACGCCATCTCCCGGCAGTTCGGGCCCGACCACTTCGTCACCGCCCAACTGATGCACCTCAACGTCACCACGGGCCGGATGGAGCTGGTCAACGCGGGCCACCCCGCCCCGCTGCTCATCCGGGAACGCCGCGTCGTACAGCAGTTGGAGAGCGCGACGACGCTGCCCGTCGGCTTCGGCGGCGAGGCGCCGCGCGTCAGCGAGCACATCCTCCGGCCCGGCGACCGGGTGCTCTTCTTCAGCGACGGCATCATCGAGGAGCACGTCTCGGGCGGCGCGTCGTTCGGCGAGGAGCGCCTCATCCGCTGCATCGACCACCTGGGGCGGCGGCCTTCCGAGGGCATCAGGGCGGACCTGCGGCGGCTCTCCCACACGCTCAAGCGCGAACGGGGCGGGCACACGAGCGACGATGCCACCCTCTTCATGATCGAGTGGCGCGGGGGCCCCGCCGACCCCCTCGGCGTCATCGACTGATCCGTGCTTCGGGAGGACCGTGAGCACGAGGCCGAACGCCTGCTCGCCGCGTCGGCGCGGCACTCCTGAGCGCCTGCGGCGCGCCGAAGCGGAGGAGGCGGCCGACGGGCGCGCGCCGGTAGTCCAGGTGCCGGAGGAGCGCGTGAACGGCCGGTCTCCACGGAGGCGTGAGTCGCCGGACGGTGTCGCCGACACACACCACCCGCGGTGAGGATCATCCCGCATCATGTGATCGCCACTCACGCGTGAAGAGGGTCACCTTGCTGAGCACGGTGGCGTGTTCGCCGGGGCCGATCGGGACGATCTCGTCGACCTCCCAGCCGCAGGCTTGGTAGAAGGTGACGGCATCTCCCCCCGTGGCCACGTAGATCCTGGCCGCACCGAGTCTCACCGCGTGACGCTCCAGATGGGTGAGCAGAAGAGCGCCGACACCGGCACGGCGGAAGGCCGGGTCGACAACGGTGCCCACGATCCACGGACCGCGATCACGACGTTGCGCGAGATCGTGGTCAGCGAGCCCAACGCCACCAAGCAGACCCTGATCGCCTGATGCGACAAACGTGACAGGCAGGCGATGGCGACCGGCCTCTCCGGCCGTGACCGTGACATAGTCCGACAGCCGTTCACGCCCTGGCTCAGGCCCCCACTCCCGGAACCGGAGTGTCGCCAGTGGTTCCACGAACTCCGGGTGATCCGCGAGCAGCCCCACACGCACACCGGCATCGGCCATGGCCCGATCATCGCCGACCACTTCCCGGCCAGCCACGGGATTTTGCGCCCACCGCACCGCACCACACCACGCCGCACGCAGCCACACGGACGCCGCTCCCCGCCTGACGGCCATGGCCTCCCCCAGGCCGTCTGCCCCGGCCCGCGCGCCGCCGCCCGACAGCTGCGATAGCGTACGGCGTTGAGCCAGGGGAAGCCGAAAACGGCGCGCACGGTGGGCCGTTGGCGCCGCCTCCGCCCCGGCGCGCGCGGCGGCGCGGCTGGCTCGCCGAGTGAGGGAGTGGTCGATGAGCCTGGCGCAGCTGCACTTGACCTCGGCCCTGCCCGCGCCCGACGGCAGCGGGTTCCGCCTCGTCGCCGCCTCGCCCGGTGTGCCCGAGGACGTGGTGCGCGAGGCCGGGCGGCTCGTCTCCTATGTGCCGCGCGCCGCCGCGCCCGCGCGGCCCACCAGCGCCGACCTGGCCGCCGAGCCCGTCGCGTTCAGCCACAGCCTGCTCGCCGACGGCGGGCGGCTGCTGGTCCGCGCGGTCCGCGCGGGCGCCGACCGCTACCACGCGCACGCCCTGCACGTGCCGCCCGGCGCCCAACTGCCAGGCGGCGCACCCCCGGTGGCGGCCTGGGACGCCCCCTGGTGGACGAGCGCCGCCCCGCCCACCGGGGCGCCCGACCCGCTCGGCGCCCCGCCGCCCGAGGGCTTCCGCGGGGACGCGCTGGCCAGGTTCGCCGCCTCGCGCGCCACCTGGCTGCCCGCGTTCTTCGCCGACGTGCGCCGGGCGAGCGAGGACGAGGACGCGCCGCGGGTCGTCGTCGTCGAGCGCGGCAGCGGCGACGTGGCCCGGTGGATCGCGCTGGCCACCGCGGCGCTGCCGGGCCCGCGCGCCCAGCGGCTGACGTTCACCACCTACGCGGGCCGCCCCTCCGACGCGCCCCAGCGGATCGTCGGCGCGCTGCCCGAGCACGCCCGCGCGTTGACCGGGCACCGGCACCGCATCAGGCTGCACGACGCGACGGGGAGCGCCGCCGCCGCGCCCGTCGACGACACGTGGGCGCGCACCGCGGCGCGCGTGTGGCGCGGCGCCGCGCCCCACCTGTTCGACGAGGCCGAGGCGCTGCCGGGCGGCGACTTCGCGGCCGGGCCGCTCGCCGCCCTCGCCCTCGCGGCCGGGATCGAGATCGACACCGACGGCAGGACGGCCGCCGCCGAGTGGGCCGCCGACCACGTGGACGCGCTCGACGCCGACCGGCTGCGCCGCCTCGTCGCCGCGCTCGGCGAGCCCACCGCCCACCGCGGCGCCGCCGCGACGGCCGCCCTCATCCGGCTGCTGCCGCGCCTCGCGCCCCGGCTGCGCGCCCCCGCCGTCGCCTCGCTCGCCGCCCTTGTGCTGCCCGACGCCGTCCGCGCGCCCGGCGGCTTGCTGGCCGCCGTCCTCGACGCGCTGCACGAGGCCGCCCCCGACGACCACAGGACCGGCAACCTGGCGGCCGAGCTCACCACCGAGCTGCGCGCGGGCATCGCCGACGCGGGGCACGGCGAGGTGCGCACGGTGGAGCTGGTCGGCGTCGCGGGACTCCTCGGCGTCGACTGCGCCGACCTGCTGCCCGCGGTCGCGCGCCGCCTCGCCCCCGCCCTGCTCGCCGCGCCCGACGCCGTGTGGACGCCCGCCGTGCGCCGCACGGTCGAGGACTCCTTCGACCTGAGGGTCCCGCTGCTCGGCGAGCTCGAGGAGCGGGCCAGGACCGATCCGGCCGCCGCGGCCGCGACGCTCGCCCGGGTCGGCCTGCGCTTCCCCGAGAGCCAGACGCTGCCGCACCTGCGGATGTGCGCCGCGGCCCGCGGCGCCGGGGGCGACCGGGTCGCCGAGGCCAACGCCCTGCTGCGCGCGGGACGCGTCTCACCCGTCGACGACCCGGCCGTGCTGCGGACCGCCATCCGCCTGGTGTGGCGGGGCGAAAGGCCGGGCGCGGCCGAGGCGGCGCGGCTGCTCGCCCAGACCGGCTCCGACCCGCACCGCGCCGCGGGCACCTGGGCGGAGCTGGTGCGCGCCGCGCTCGACGGGCACGCCGCCGACCCCGACGTGCCCGAGCTAGCCGCCCACCTGCTGCGCCACTTCTCCCTCGATCTCGACGCCCGCGCGCGGGGCGCGCTGCGGCTGCTGACGTTCGCCCGCGACCTGGAGACGGGAGAGGCGCCCCCCGGCTGGGTCGAGGAGGCGCGCGAGCGCAGGGCCGCCGCCGCACCCGTTGAACCCCCCGTGCTCGAACGGGCGTTCCTGGCGGTGGCGCACCGCGTGCTGGCCGACGACAGCCCGGACGACGAGCTGTTCGCGCTCATCCACAGCGACGACCGCGAGCTGCTCGCCGCCTACCGCGAGGCCGCGGCCTCGGCCCGGGTCCGCGAGCGGCTGCGCGCCTCGCCCGCCTATGTCGCCCGCTGCTTCGCCGCCTGGAACTCCTACCAGGACGCGGGCGCCGCGTGGCGGGAGACCTGCGCGGCGCTGCTCGACCAGGTGCTCTCCCCGGCCGTCCGCGATCTCTCGGGCGCGGACCTCGCCGCGGCGCGCGGCGTGCTCGGGGAGGCGAACGCCCGCCGCGCCGAGGAGTTCAGGGCGTTCTGCCGCAGAGGCGCGTTCGAACGCATAGGCCGCCGCCTCTCGCTCCGCGGCCGGGCCACGGGCGACCCCGCGCCCCCGCCCCCGCCGACCGATCCGCCGCCGGGTCCCGCGACTCCGCCGATGCCCCCGATGCCCACGGTGCCGCCCACGGCGCCGCCGCCCCCGCCCGCGCACCCGCCGCGCGGCGGCTGACGGCGCCGACGGCGCGGGTCGCGCGGCGCCGTGGGGCGGCCAGCGGGGCCGTAGGTGGTGGCGCGACCGGCGCCATCCCCGCCGCGAGACCGGAGCGTTCCCCGTGACCGTCCGCTGACCGGGACGCCGCCCTGCCACCCGAGCGGATCGACCGCCTCGGCCGCACCCTGACCGCGGCGGGCGTGCGCCACCGCGCCGGGGTCTACCCCGGCGCGGAGCACGGCTTCGCCCAGGCCGACACCATCTCCTACGACGTTGAGGCCGCCGGGCGCCACTGGGCCGCGCTGCTCGACCTGCTGCGCCGCGCCCTCTGACGGCGCAACGGGGGGAAGCCGCCCAGGAGTTCGAAATTTTCGACGCCATATCCCGGTGCCGCGCGCTCCATTGACGGAGCTGTGGCCCGCGCTTAACGTTTCCGTACGTTCAACGCTGGCTCTCCACCGAGCTGAACTTCGAAATTTTCGGGACCCTTTCGAGGCATGAGCCGCCTCAGCTCACCCCCCACAGCATTCGGAGAAGTCCATGGCCAAGACAACCGTGAGGCAACGCCGTTCGTTGATCGCCGCGACGGCCCTCGCCCTGAGCGCCCCGCTGCTCGCCGCCCCCGCCGCCGCCCAACCCGCCCCCACCGCACGGCCGTTCGCCGACGCGCCCGAGGGCTTCGCGGCCACCCAGGGCGGCACGACGGGCGGCGAGGGCGGGAGCACGGTCACCGTCACCACCTATGCTGACCTCGAGCGTTACGCCACCGCGTCCGAGCCGTATGTCATCAGGGTCGCGGGGACGATCAACGTGGACCCGTTCGGGCGCGAGCTCCGCGTCGCCTCCGACAAGACCATCGTCGGCGTCGGCACCCAGGGCCACATCGTCGGCGGCGGATTCTTCCTGGACGAGGTCTCCAACGTCATCATCCGCAACCTCACGATCCGCGACACCCGCATGCCCGACGACGACCCGGACGACGACGCGTACGACTACGACGGCATCCAGATGGACGGCGCCAGCCACGTCTGGATCGACCACAACCGCATCGAGCGGATGAACGACGGCCTGATCGACAGCCGCGAGGACACCACCAACCTGACCGTGTCATGGAACATCCTCAGCGAGGGCAACAAGTCCTTCGGCATCGGCTGGACCGACAACGTCACCGCCCGCATCACCATCCACCACAACTGGATCAGGGACACCAACTCCCGCAACCCCAGCATCGACAACGTCGCCCTGGCCCACCTCTACAACAACTACATGCAGGACATCACCGGCTACGGCAACTACTCGCGTGGCTCGACGCGCGCCGTCATCGAGAACGGCTACTTCGACAACGTCCGCGACCCCTACTACCGGGACTCCACCGCCACCCTCAGCGAGAGCGGCAGCATCCTCGTCGACTCCCAGGGCCGCCGCGAGGAGGGCGGCACCACGTTCAACCCCCGCGACCACTACTCCTACACCCTCGACCCGGCGAGCGAGGTCCCCGGCATCGTCGGCGCGGGCGCCGGGCCCCAGGCGTCCATCGGCCGGTGAGCCAGGAAGGACCGACGCAGCCATGAGCCGCACCCGCCGTCCCCGTCCGCCCCGCGTGGTGCCCCGCCGCACGGCCGCGCTCGCCGCGGGCCTCGCCCTGTCGGCCACCCGGGGCGCCTGGACCGCCGCCCCCGCCGAGGCGCACCAGCCCGCCAGGGCCCACCTGGTCGTGGACCGGGACGGCGGGGGCGACGGCACCTAGGGCACGAGCGGCAGCGCCACGTTCGCCGCCGACGCCGACGACTTCCACGCCGAGAACCTCACGTTCGCCAACGACTTCGACGAGGTCGCCCAGGGCGCCAGGTTCGCCGAGTACCGCAACACCGGGCCCGGCTCGGGGCCCGCGGGCGGTGAGCGCCCCCACCTCACCGACGCGGGGGCGGCGGCCCACGAGCCCGCCGACTGGCTCGGCGACTGGACCCCGCGGGCCCTCGACTGAAACGCCCCCCGAGCACGCCCCCCGAGCACGCCCCCCGAGCACGCCCCCCGAGCACGCCCCCCGAGCAGACCCGGGCACGACCCCGAGGAAAGGCGCTCACGTGAGCGATCGGTCGGCCGCACCCGGCTACCGCGCCCCCGTCCTGCCCGCGGACTGGTCCGACCCCGACGCCATCCGCGTCGGGGAGGACTTCTACCTCACCGCGTCCAGCTTAAGGCGTCCGTCATTCCTGCGGGCGGAGGGGAAAAAGCGCTCGGCGCGACCACCGTGCGGCGGACGACGTGCAGGGCCGAGTGAACGAGGTCCGCTCGGCGGTGCTGTGATGCGCTGGGTGGCCTCGGCCAGCAGATCGCGGGTGGCATGGTGCACGATCGGGTACGCGTAGACCTCCTGCCTCGCCCCGTCCGGCGTGTGTGATCTCAGCACCACCCGGCCGCGCTGATGGGTCTTGATCTCGTCGCGGACCAGCTCGATCTCCCAACGCTGGGCATAGAGAGTCACGAGTTCGGCGGCTGGGTACTTCTCGTGATCGGTGAGACTGGTGATCAGCCGGATGACGTCCGGCTGTCCGTCGACGCGGTACTCGATCACCCGGGCTCCGCCCTCGGCTTCCGGAACCTCACGAACTGCATCGCCGGTCACTGCTCGAAGCCGGCGGCTTCAGACCACTCCTACACCCTCAACTGCGAAGCCAGAGATTTTGACAGGTGCTTCAAGTTAACATAGGCTTCTTGACTATGAAGTCAAATAATGGAGTGGTCGAAGACCAGGCCACTGCCGAGCCCTCGTCCGCAGAGACGTCCGACGATGCCAATCAGACTCCTGCGCCGTTCGATTTCCTCTCCCCGGAGGAGACGTTCGGTGTGTGCGACATCAACGGAGTGTGTTCCTGATGAGCGGCGAAGCGTTCGGGCAGACACAGGACCGCCTCATGGTGGACGTGTGGAGCGACGTGATGTGCCCGTTCTGCTACATGGGCGACACCCTGCTCGGCCAGGCGCTGGAGAGCTTCCCCCATAAGGAGCATGTCGAGGTGCGGTACCACAGCTTCCTGCTGGTACCGGGCCTTCCTGACACCCCGGTCGACATCGACGAGGTGATGACCGGTCGGCGCAGCACACCTGGGGGCCAGGTCAATGCGACCTTCGCCAAGTACGCTGATCGCTTCCGTCGGATCGGGCTAGAATACCAGTACGAGCGGATCCAGGCCGTGCAGACGTACACCGCGCACGAGCTCAGCCACTTCGCCGCTTCCCATGGCAAGCAGCACGAGATGCTGAAGCGTCTGTTCAAGGCCTACTTCGTCGATGGTCTCAACGTCGCCGACCACCAGGTGCTCGCCGACCTGGCGACAGAAGTCGGGCTGGACCGTGACAGTGCGCTGGCCGCGCTGGCGAGCGGCGGGTTCACTGGTGCTGTCGACGCGGACCTGCAGCGGGCCCGGGACATGGGCATCAGCGGGGTGCCGTTCTTCGTGTTCGCCGGGAAGTACGCCGTCTCCGGCGCACAGTCGGTGGAAGCATTCGGTCAGGCGTTGGAGACCAGCTGGAACGAGACCGTCGGAGCGCCAGCCGGGGCGGAGCGATGACCGAGCCCGCCCCGCGTCTGCGAGCGGACGCCCGACGCAACGTCGAGGGCATCCGACAGGCTGCTCTCAAGGTGTTCCGCACGGGTGGGCTGAACAGCCCTCTCGAGGAGGTCGCACGCGCGGCAGGAGTCAGCAAAGGCACCATCTACCACCGATTCGGCGGCAGGCACGGCTTGATCGGCGCCGTCGTGGAAGACCTTGTCGCTGAGCGCATCATCGGAATCATTACCGCCGTGGATGCGATCGCCGACCCTGTGGAACGGTTTGAGGAATACCTGCGTCGCATCTGGCTGCTCCAGTACGACGAACCGGCTGCCAACGACGTGCTCCTGAGGACACTCCCCGGCTGCGAATCAGCGAACGTGCTCTGCAAGCGTGCCAGCGAAGCCGCCACGCGACTTCTGGTCGACGCTCAGGCAACCGGACGGATCCGTGGCGACCTCACCCCTGAGGATCTCCATCTGCTGATCTGGGAACGCGGGATCATCGCCAGAGCCTGCGGCCATCATCAGCCCCGCGAAGGCTACGAACGCCGACTCGAGTACACCCTCACCGGGCTCCGCACCGCTCGCGGCTGATTTTCAGGCGCCCTTGCTCGGGCTCGACAGCCATAGGTGGCTGCCTCCCCAGGGAGCGTCAGCGAGCCCATTCAGGCTTGAGCTCGGCCTCGGTCTTCGCCTGTCCAGTAGCGCGCGCATTGTCCTCACTCAGCCCCTTCTTCGCAGCGATTGCCTTCACCAGGATGTCGGCTCACTCAGGCCGCGTCGTCCACCTCCAGCCCATGACGTGGGACGACGACGGCTGGCCGGTCATCGGCGACGGCGGCGAGCCCGTCGAAAGGCACCGGCTCCCCGTCGCGGGCCAGCCGCGGTCGGCGCCCGCGACGGACGACGACTTCCCAGGCGGCGCGTTCGGACCCCAGTGGACCTGGCTCGCCAACCCGGGCCCCGACTGGGCGCCGCCGCACGGCGGCGCGGGCCCGCGCCTCGCCTGCCTGCCCACCCCAGGCGCCCACGACCCGCGCACCCTGCCGAACGTGCTGACCCAGCGCCTGCCCGCCGGCCCCCGCACCGCCGGGGTGGAGCTGCGGCTCGGCCCCGGGGTGCCGGGGGCCAGGGCAGGACTCGCCGTGGTGGGCGACGCGTTCGGCTGGATCGGCCTGGAGCGCGCGGCCGACGGCGGCGTGCGCCTGGCGCACCGCTTCGGCGAGCCCGTGGCCGAGCGCGAACGGGACGCCGCCCCCGCGCGCCCCGCGCCCGAAGGCCGCGCGCTGCTGTGCGTGCACATCACCGACGACGGCCGCTGCCGCTTCGCCGCCCGGCTGCCGGACGACGACGGATTCCGGCCCTCCGGGCCGGAGTTCGCCGAGCGGAACGCCACCCGCGGCCAGTGCGGCAGCCGCCCGTCGAGCGCCAGCGCGAGCGCCAGGGCGAGACCGATCTGGAGCGTCACCGCGAGCGCCATGAACAGCAGCGTGTTGGTGAACGACACCAGCACCGTCGAATCGGCGAACACGTCGCGGTAGTTGTCGGCCCCGGCCCAGCGCGGCGGGTCGATCACGTTCCAGTGGAAGAAGCTCAGCAGCACCGAGCCCACGATCGGCACCACCGTGAACACCAGCACCCCGACCACCGTCGGCGCCAGGAACGCCGCGGCGAGCAGCCTGGCCGCGCGGCGCTCCCCGCGGCGGGTCCGACCGCGCTCCCGCGCCCGGCTCACGGCTCGCGCTCCATTGGTACTCCGTCGACGGCGGGCGCTCGTTCGCCCCGTACGGCACGGACCCCGTGCTCGCCGACCCCGGCGTCAGGGACTTCCGCGACCCCAAGGTGATCAGGGACGCCGAACGCGGCCGCTGGGTCCAACTCCTCGCCGAGAATGACAAGATCGGGATCTACACCTCGCCCGACCTCAAGGCGTGGACCTTCGCGAGCGGCTTCGTCCGCGGCGGCATCGGCGTGCTCGAGTGCCCCGACCTGTTCCGCATCGAGATGGCCGATGGCGAGGCCCGCTGGGTCCTCGGCGTGAGCGCCAACGGCAAGGCGTCGGGGCTGCCCAACACCTACGCCTCCTGGATCGGCGACTTCGACGGCGCGACGTTCACCGCCGAGACCGAGCAGCCGCGTTGGCTCGATCACGGCTTCGACTGGTACGGGGCGGTGACGTTCGAGCGGCACACCGACCTCGCCACCGGGGCCGTCGACCCCGCCACCCGGTATGCCATCGCCTGGATGAACAACTGGGACTACCCGCACACCACCCCGACCCTTGAGGCGGACGGCTTCAACGGCACGGACTCCCTCGTCCGCGAGATCACCCTGGGCCGTGAGGCATCGGGTGAATGGGCTCTGTTCTCCCGGCCTCTGGCCGCGCTCGCGGACCGGGTGACGCGCACGGTGCGGATGGGCGACGTGGTGGTCGACGGCCTGCTGGTCCTCGAATACACCGGCGTGGCCTACGAGTTGGCCACCACCGCGCGCTGGGACGCCCCCACCACGCTGGGCGCCCAGGTGCGCCGCTCGGCCGATGGCGCCCGGCACGTCGATGTCGGGGTGCACGGTGACTATTCCTTCCTCGACCGCGGCGGCGTCCCGGGGCCGGACGCCTCGGGCGCCTGGCAGGAGAGCCGCACCCCGTTCGACCCGGCGCGCCGCGAGGTGTCGCTGCGGGTCTTCGTGGACCGGGTCAGCGTCGAGGTGTTCTTCGACGACGGCCTTCATGCGCACTCGCACCTGGCGTTCCCCGAACCGGACGACGCGGGGATCGCGCTGTTCACGGTGGGCGCGGCGGCGACGTTCGGGGACGTGGTGATCCATGAGTTCGGCCTCGCCTGACGGCGGCCCTGCCCACGCCACGACGGCGGCTCCCGCCCCCCTCCGGCGGGACGCGGGGGCACGCCCGCTAGGGTGTTAAGAACGCGTCAAGACGCGTGGTGTGCCGGGAAGTCTGGTCGGCGTCGCAGGGCCGGTGTGCCCGTACGTCGATCTCCCGGAGGCCCCCCTTGTCCCTCGGCCCGAGCGAGCGCCCACCCCACGGCGGCACGCCGTTCCCGCCCGCGGAGGGGCAGGGCGTGCGCGCCCGTGACCTCGCCGAGCCCTTCCCCGCCGTGACCACCGACGACGCCGCGATCGACGCCGCGCGCCTGCTGGCCGAACGCTCGCTTCCCGCGCTCCTGGTGCTCGACGCCGACGGCCGCCCCGACGCCGTCGTGCCAGGGCCCGCCCTGATCCGCCGCCTCCTGCCCGCCCACCTCGCCGAAGTCCCCTCCCTCGCGGGCGCGTTCGGCACCGAGCTCGATGCCGAGCTCGCCGATGACCTGGCCGGGCTCACCGTGGCCGACTGGGTGCCGCGCCACCGCTACCCGCCGCCCGTCGTCGGCCCCGACGCGCGCCCCCTCGAGGTCGCGACCCTGATGGCGAGCTTCCACAGCCCCCTGGTGGCGGTCATCGAACGGGACGGCGACGCCGTGACGTTGCTCGGCGGCGTCTCCGCCACCCGCCTCCTGCGGCACTTCCTCGGGCCCCGGCCGCGCCCCTGAGCGGGTGCGGCGCCCTGAGAAGGGTGCCCTAAGGGGCCGGCGTCGATGTCGGCCCGGCGGACGCGGACCCCGGCGCCGGTCTGCGCCGCCAGGCCAGCGCGGCCGCCGCCGCGAGGGCGGCCAGGACGAGCGCGAGGCCCAGCGTTCCCGCGTTGAGCCCGACGCCGTGCGCCAGGACATACGCGAGCGCGCCCGCGGTGAGGCAGTAGTAGATCATCGGCAGCGCCGTCTTTCCACGGTGCTCCTTCGAGCTCGTCGCCGTCCGACGCCGGGCGGCATGACAAGTGAATGCCATTATCGTCTGGGCTCCTTGGGGCGGGATCGCAGAGCGAGAGGAGTGCCGATCGGTGAGCGGAACACCGGTGGTGAGCGCGGACCGCCCCGCCGCAAAGGCCCCGCGTTCGGTGCTGCGGGAGGCGTCGTTCCCGCGGCTGTGGGTGGGCGCCACGGCCTCCCGCCGGTAGTACGCGTCCAGGTCGACGCCGTACCCCGGCTTCCGGCCCGTCCACGGCAGGGGCTCGCCCAGCACGTCGCCCACGCCGGTGCCGCGCAGCGTCGCCAGCCTGCGCGCCCGCCGCGCGTCGTCGACGATCCGGTCGTACACCTCATCGGCCGAAAGACCGGCCAGGCGCGGATCGTACAGCGCCCCCTCCGGCATCTCGCCCACGGCCATCTCCACCAGCCAGCCGTTGACGACGTGGTCCGCCGCGACGTTCCACAGGTACGGGTCGCGCGCGCCGACGCGGTCGCCGTGCCGGAGCGCCGCGTGCAGCATCTCGTGGGCCAGGACGAACCGCCACTGCTCGACCGGGAGTCGGCGCAGCGGATTGACATAGATCTCGGCGGCCGACGGCGACACCGCGGCGATCGAGATGTCCCAGCCGCGGGCCAGCTCGGCGTCCGCGACCAGCGTGAAGCGCGCGGCCAGCGCGCCGAGCAGCGGAGAGGACGAGAGGAACCAGCCAAGCGCCAGCTCCCACGGCGGCCTTGGCGCACCCGGGTCGGTCAGCGAGAGCCGCGCCCCGCCCGCCACATCCACCGCGGCCGTCGCCGACGCGGCGAGACCCACGGCGAACGCGCCTGACCAGTCCGGCAGGTGAGGGCCGTCCCGCCTCCCTTCCCGCTCCCCGTCCCGTCGCCCGCGCGGCTCCAGATCGGGGCCGAGGCCCCCCGTGCCGCAGTCGGCCAGCTCAGGGGGAACGCCGTTGTCCCGCCAGCGCCGCCGCAGCGCCTCCTCGTCGCCCGACGGCAGCTCGGCGGGCAGCGGCAGCGGCTCCCCGCCCAGCTTGAGCGCCCGCTGGAAACGCGCCACGGCCACGCACGCCACGGCCCGGTCCACCGGATCGTCCCAGGCGCGCGCCCCGGCCGCGTGCCCGAAGCCCAGGTGCAGCAGGCAGTGAGCCAGGACCCAGGTCCATGCGTCCACGCCCAGCCGGTGTCCACGGCTCGCCCTGATCTGCCCGAACGCGCTCACCCTGGCGATCGCCCTGGCCGACCCCAGCCGCCCTACCGCCACCAGCTCGGCCCGGGCGCCGCCCCTCGCGAAGCCACCCGCCCGAAGGCTCATCATCGGACGGAACAGCGGGTGCTGGCCCAGCGTGCGCCAAGCGGCCGTGAACGCCTCAAGGTTGGGATCGGGCGCGGCCCGCCGCCTCCCCCGGCTCATCGGGGCACCCCCTCTCAGGCCCGGGCCGAGACCAGCCGCGGCAGATCGCGGCTCACCTCGACGAGAAACCACGACGGCAGCACAGGAGCCCCGGCGTCATCCGTGGCGATCACCAACTGGGCGCACTCCAGGGACACGTCGGCGAGATCGAGAAGCAGCGCCTTGCCGCGGTGCGCGAACTGCCGCACGGCGGGCGACGCGTGGTCCCGGTCGGCGGGCAACTCCTTGACCAGGCGCGCCCGGAACGCCTCGGCCAGGAAGTACGGCAGGTCCCGGTCGGCGGGCGCGGCGGGCCACCTGGCGTCGCCGCGCACCACCGCGGGAAGGCTGTAGCGGTGGCGGACGATCTTGACATAGCCGCAGAACGCCGACGCGTGCCCGGGGGACAGCGTCCCCGCCGCGAGCAACCGCAGCGTCTCCTCGGGTATGCCGTCGCCGTAGGAGCGCAGCGCGTCGGACAGCATGTGCCAGCTGCGCGGCGTGGAGAACACCTCCTCGACCTTCGGCGGCGCCACCACCAGATGGTCGGGGCGCTGCGTGAGGTAGTCGGTGATCCACGGGTGGATGCCCGCGCCCACCGCCCAGGTGAGCCAGTCGTCGGGGCTGGCCCGCAGATGGATGTGCACCAGCCGGTTGACAAGCGCCGACGCCATGGGCCTGGCCAGCGCGTTGTCGGTGGCCCGGTTCCCGGCGCCGATCACGATGGATCCCGCGGGCAGCTCGTACGCCCCGATGCGCCGGTCGAGGATCAGCGAGTAGAACGCCTTCTGCACCTCGGGCGCGGAGGCGTTGAGCTCGTCGAGGAACAGGCAGTAGGCGTCGTCCCGCGCGATCGCCTCCGGCGGCGCGAACCTGCTGCGCCCGTCCCGCAGTTCGGGCACGCCGATCAGGTCCTCTGCGGCCAGCTGGGTGCCGACGAGCGTCACGCACTCGAGCCCGAGCGAGGCGGCGAACGAGCGGACCAGCGAGCTCTTGCCGATGCCGGGCGCTCCCCACACGAACACCGGCCTGACCACCGCGACATGGAGCGGGACGTCGGGGAGCAGGGCCGGGGTGACGGTGATCGATGACTGCGCCCGCCCATCATTCACACCCGCCGCCGCCGCGACCATCCGATATCGGCGGCGGCGGGCGCGCGCGGTCAGAAGCGGGCGCCGACCTCCGCGCCGTTCGCCGGGCGCAGGAACGGGGACGAGGGGATCGCCCCGTCGGACCCGCGCGGCCCGGTGATCGTGCCGGGGTCGGTGCTGGCGAACGACCACGAGCCGCCGATGTCCCAGGAGTTGCCGTCGCCGGACGAGCCGGAGCCCAGGGAGGCGTCCGTGCCGTTGCCCACCGCCAGGTTCGCGGTCAGCGTGCCGTCGGCGTCCGCGAAGTCGAACCCCGTCCCGCCGTTGTCCCAGGCCGTGCAGCGCTCGGCCACCAGCGCGCCGGGGTTGGCGTTGTCGATGAACCCACCGACCGAGTTGTCCCAGGCCATGCTGTTGCGGGTGACATGCGCGGCGGGCAGGTCCTCGTCGCCGCCGCCCAGCTTGAAGCCGTTGCCGTCGCCGGTGTAGTCGGGAAGGTTCCACCGGTTGTAGCCGTTGCCCCAGGCCAGGCTGTCCTCGACGAGGACGGGGGAGAGGAACTCCCAGGCGTCGTAGCCGTCGTCTGAGTTGTTCCACAGGCGCGCGCCGCGCACCACGTTGCCGCTGCCCGAACCCTCCTTGATGGCAAGGCCGTCGGCGCTCTCGCCGTTCTTGCGCGGGTCGCGGTTGCCGTAACTGTCCAGGTTCAGGATCTGGTTGCCGCCGGACGCGCCCTGGAGGTGCAGCCCGGACTCGTAGTTGTCGCGCGTGACCAGGCCGTCGAAGACGTTGCCGCTGGTGTCCACGCCGAAGACGCCGTAGGGGCCGTTGATGATCTCCAGGTCGATCAACCGCCAGTGATCGCCCGCCAGATGGATCGCCCCGCGCTCGGCCCGCGGGATGCTGCCGTCCACTGGGGCGGGGGTGTGCGGCATGTTCTCGCCGTCGATCACGGCCCGTTCGCCCTCGTGGGCGCGGAGCGTGATGGGCTCGCTCGCGGTGCCGCTCGCCAGCAGCCTGATGTTGGTGGCGGGCGCGTAGGTGCCCGCCCTGAGATGGATGGTCGTGCCGGGCTCGGCCAGGTCGACGCCGCGCTGCACGGTGCGCAGCGGCTCGTCGAGGGTGCCGGGGGCGGCGTCGTCGCCGTCCGGCGCGACATAGAGGTGGGCGGCCGCCGCTTCCACCGGCGTCGACCCGACGGCGGCGGAGGCGGCCAGGGGGGCGGCGGTCGCGGCGCCTAGCCCCGACAGCGCGGTGACGGCCCAGGCCAGCAGGCCCGCGGGGACCAGGAGGGCGTTGCGTTTCATCGTTCCTCTCCAAGGGAGGGCAGCCGTCTGCGGCGTCGGCGGGCCGAGTCGCCGAACGGTAGGGACTGAATGGTTTCAGCCAGCGGGCGCGGAACGGCGGCGAGGTCGCTGTGCGGTGGGGGTCGAGCGAGACGCGGGGCGCTCGGCACGCGTCACCCCGGGCGGCGTGGAGGCGCTCCCACGCCCGGAACGCTGCGAACGTACTGACCCGCCGTCACGGCGTCAAGAGTCCCTGGATCGCGTATTCCTCGGGCCCCTTCCCATGGCCGACTCAGCGGGAAAGTCCACACGGTGAGCGCCATATTCCACACCCATTCTGCAAGCGTTCCGGCATTCTGGATCCCGAATTCCGGCCCCGGTCAAGAGCCTTGACAGTGATTAACACCGTCGATACATTCCGGGAAAAGAAAGCGCTTGCGGCAAGGTTTCCGCGGGTCGGTCCAAGCGCGGTAGTGCATGTGCGCCCCTGCGTCAGGCGTTGCGGGAATTTCGTTCTGCCTGCCGCTGTGAGTTCCTTGTCCCTGCCTTTTCATCGGTTCGTCACCGACGGACCGACCCCCACACCATTCCCCCACCCAACGCCCGTGCGCAGCGGGACCGTTCGGAAACATCATCGAGAGGCAGCGAAACGATGCGATCCCCCCACCGACTTGTCAGCGGAAGGCCGGCCCGGATGCTGCTGGCCGCCGTGTTCGCCGGGGCCCTGGCCGCCGGCGGCACGACGGCGTTCGCCCAGGGGCCCGACGCGGAAGCCCCCGCGCCCGTGGCTGACACCCTCGCCGTCGAGTGGCCGCAGGCCACCGACGAGGTCGTCGTCAACGAGACCATCGAGGTCGACGGTTCCTTCGACGGCGGCAATGTGCGCTATGTGCCGGGCCCCGAGCTGGGCGACGGCGGCCAGGGCGAGGACCAGCTGCCGGTGTTCGAGCTTTCACAGGGTGAATCGTTGAGCAATGTGCTCATCGGCTCGCCGGGCGCCGACGGCGTGCACTGCTCGGGCAGCTGCACGCTGAACAACGTCTGGTGGGAGGACATCGGCGAGGACGCGGCCACCTTCCGCGGCGGTGACGGCTCCCAGTTCCTCGTCAG
This sequence comes from Streptomyces sp. PT12, assembly GCF_003311645.1. GTDB lineage: Bacteria > Actinomycetota > Actinomycetes > Streptomycetales > Streptomycetaceae > Streptomyces. The sequence goes on from NZ_QEST01000095.1 coordinate 62,666, forward strand.
CGGCGGCGCGGCCCGCGCCAGCGACGACAAGGTGCTCCAGCACAACGGCGGCGGCACGCTGACCGTCAGGGACTTCGCCGCCGAGGACTTCTCCACCCTGGTGCGCTCGTGCGGCAACTGCTCGACCCAGTACGGGCGGACCATCGTGCTGGAGAATGTCGAGGTCACCGCGCCCGCGAGCCGTCTCGTCGGCATCAACGAGAACTACGGCGACTCGGCGACGCTGCGGAACATCACGATCATCGGCGACGACGACCGCGACATCACCATCTGCCAGAAGTACATCGGCAACGACGAGGGCGACGAGCCGGACGAGACGGGCACCGACCCGGACGGCACCCACTGCCGCTACTCCTCATCGGACATCACCTACCAGTAGGTTCCGTCCGTGGCCACCGTGTGACCCCCGGCGTTCCCTCGCGCCGGGCGGGACCGGCCCCCCGCGCCGAGCGCGCGGGGGGCCGCTCGGCGTGGCCCCCGCCGTGCCAGGGGCCGCCCATGGCCCCGGGGGATGGGCCGGTTTCCACCGCTTAAAGGGGCCGATCGGGGCGTGAGGTGGGGCGGGGCTGGGGCGGTTCAGGGGTGGTGAGGCCCGGCGGTGGCCCTTACGTTCGGTGAGTGAGCGGGCCGGATGGGTGAGTGGCCGCGGGGGTCCCGTGGCCCGCACCCACCGAGTGCGCGCCATGAGCCGGTCGGCCAGCAGCGGGAGAGAACATGACGGTCGTCCCTGCCAGCACCGCCCGCGTCCTGGGCCTCCCCCTGTCCCCGTCGTCCGCCGCCATCGCGCGGCCCTGGGTCCTCTCGGGTGGCGGCCCCGGAGGCGTGCGCGCCGGCGCGCGAGAGCTGCGCGCGCTGCTCGACCGGCACCCCGGCTGGGAGCCTGGCGCCGTCGGGCGGGCCCTGCTCGGGCTCGACGCCTCGCCCCCGCGCCCGCACCGCGCCGTGCTCGTGGCCGGAGGGCGGGAGGAGTTCGCCGCCGCGCTCGCCGCGTTGGCCGACGGCCCTCCCGGCACCCCGGTGCCGGGGCTGATCGAGGGGCGCCCCGAGGCCGCCGCGGCGGGGCCGGTGTTCGTCTTCCCCGGGCAGGGGCCCCAATGGCCGGGTATGGCGCGGGAGTTGATGGCCACCTCACCCGCCTTCGCCGCGCGCATGCGGGACTGCGACGACGCCTTCGCCCCGTTTCTCGACTGGTCGACGGCCGACGCCGCGGTCGACGCGGACGGCGCGCCACCCCTGTCCGGGGCGGAAGTGGTGCAGCCGGTGCTGTTCTCCGTGATGGTCTCCCTGGCCGCGCTGTGGGAGGCGGCCGGGGTGCGGCCCGCCGCCGTGCTGGGACACAGCCTGGGCGAGGTGGCCGCCGCGTGTGTGAGCGGAGCCCTGTCCCTGGAGGACGGCGCGCGCGTCGTGGCCCTGTGGAGCAGGGCGCAGGCCACCCTCGCGGGCCGGGGCGAGATGGTCTCCGTCCTGCTGCCCGCCGAGCCGCTGCGCGCCCGCCTCGCCGAGCGCTACAGGGAACGCCTCGTGGTCGCCGTCGAGAACGGCCCCGGCATGACCGTCGTCTCGGGCGACGCCGACGCCGCCGACGAGCTGCTGCGCGACCTCGCCGCCGAGGGCGTCCACGCCCGCACCGTCGCCGTCGGCCTGGCGGCGCACTCCCCGCACATGGACGCCATCCTGCCCGTGCTGCGCGCCGACCTCGCACCGCTCGCGCCCAAGCCCCCGAGGCTGCCGTTCTACTCCGCCGTCACCGGGGGCGCGCTCGACCCCGACGACCGCCTCGACGCCGCCTACTGGTGCCGCAACCTGCGCGGCACCGTCCGCTTCCACGCGGCCACCCGCGCGGCCCTCGCCGACGGGCACCGCGCCCTGGTCGAGATCAGCCCGCACCCCGTGCTCACCTCGGCGATGGAGGTCAGCGCCGAACGCGCGGGGTCGGCCGCCGCCCTCCATGTGCAGGCCACGCTGCGGCGCGACGAGGGCGGGCCGCGCCGCTTCCTGACCGCGCTGGGCGAGCTGTATGTCGCGGGCGGCGAGCCCGACTGGCGCACCGTCCACGCCGACCCCCGCGCCGACCCCGACGCGCCCGTCCCCCTCGACCTGCCGCCCGAACTCTTCGCCGGGGACGGCGGGAAGAGCCCCGAGGCGGACGGCGCGGCGAGGGCGGGTGCCGCGCTGCGGGAGCGGCTGCGAGCCCTGGGCGCGGCCGAACGCCGAGGCGCGCTCGCCGCGTTGGTGGGGGAGTGGGCCCTGGACGTCCTGCACCCCGGCGAGGCGAGGGACGAAAGGCCCGATCCGGGGCGGACGTTCCGCGACCTGGGCGTCGACTCGGGCACCGCGCTCGCCATCCGCGACCGCGTGCGCCTGGCCACCGGCGTGCGGCTCTCGCCCACCGCCGTCTTCGACCACCCCACGCCCGCCGCGCTCGGCAGCCACCTTGAGGCCGAACTCTTCGGCGCGCCAGGCGCGTTCGCGCCCGGCGCGACCACCGGCACCGCCACCGGCGCGCCGTCCGCCCACCGCGACGAGCCGATCGCGATCGTCGGGATGGGCTGCCGCTTTCCCGGGGGCGTGGGCTCGCCCGAGGAGTTGTGGGAGCTGGTGGCCGAAGGGCGGGACGCGATCGGCCCGTTGCCGACGGACCGCGGGTGGGACATCGAGGGCCGCTACGACCCCGACCGCGCCAGGCCCGGCACGTTCTACCAGCGCGCGGGCGGATTCCTCTACGACGCCGGGGACTTCGACGCCGAGTTCTTCGGGATCTCCCCCCGCGAGGCCCTGGCGATGGACCCCCAGCAGCGGCTTGCGCTCGAAACCGCGTGGGAGGCGTTCGAGCACGGCCGGATCGACGCCACGCGCCTGAAGGGCTCGCGCACCGGCGTGTTTGTGGGCGCGATGACCATGGACTACGACCGGCGCGCCGACGCGGCGGACGACGAGGTCGCGGGCTATCTCCTCACCGGGAACACCGGCAGCGTGGTGTCGGGGCGGGTGGCGTACGCGCTGGGTCTTGAGGGTCCTGCGGTGACGGTGGACACGGCGTGTTCGTCGTCGT
>NZ_QEST01000114.1 GCF_003311645.1 Streptomyces sp. PT12
AAGCCTGCCCGACCCCAACCAACCAGAACAACACTTAGACGCGACAATCTACTAGTCAGGAATACGGCAAGCATTATGCCCATCGAGATCGAGCACTGCTCCTTCGCATACCGCCGCGGAGTGAGTGTCCTCAGCGATCTGAGCTTGCGGCTGCCACCGGGGTGCACAGTCCTCCTGGGGCCGAACGGCGCCGGGAAGTCCACTGTGCTCGGTCTGGCTGCCTCTGCGCTCCGCCCGGGCTCCGGCCGTGTCACACTCGGCGGCCTGGACACGCGCAGCAGGCGTGATCTGGCGGCCTACCGCCGGAAGGTGGGCTGGCTGCCCCAACAGGTAGCACCTGTCCCTGCCCTGCGGGTGCGAGAACAGATCGCCTACGCCGGCTGGTTGAAGGGGCTCTCCCGCCGGGAGGCCTGGGACCGTTCCGAGGACGCTCTCAAGCGTGTCGGGCTGGGGAAACTCGCCGAGCGGCCCAGCTCCCAATTGTCCGGTGGGCAACTGCGGAGGCTCGGTATCGCCCAGACGCTGGTACACCAGGCGGAGTTAGTGCTGCTGGATGAGCCGTCGGCCGGACTCGACCCGGTCCAGCGTCGGGTTCTGCGGGAGCTGATCGACAAATTGAAGGATGACACTCACTTCGTGGTCTCCACCCACCAGACAGAGGATCTGGCCGAGACCTACGACACGGTGATCCTGCTCGAGAGCGGGAGGGTGCATCATCAGGGTTCCATCGGGTCCTTCCTGGACCTAGCGCCGGAGCGGACGGCAGACGACAGACGCGCCGAAGCCGCCTACGCCCGCCTGGTCGCCGGGGAGGTGTGACGATCGTGCCCTGGCGTAGTCTCCTGCGCGCTTCTGTCGCACCCCGTTTCGGCGTGTTCCTGATCCTGTGGCTGCTTGCCTACAGCGGGAACGTGACGGAGCTGGTCACCCGCGGATATTGGGAGTCCGTCACGGCCCAGAGCACCTTCCTGCTCGTGTGGACTGCACCGGCGGTGGCCGCCTGCGGCGCGTGGGAAGGTACCCGAGTCCGACGTTCGGCGGTCCTGGAAGGCGCGCCCACCCGTTCGCCAGTGGCTGTGGCGCTGACCGCGCTCGCCCCGACCCTCCTGCTCGGCGGCCTCTCGGTGGCTCTCGCCGTCTCACTCCTGGCGCCCCAGGCCATGGGCTATCCCGGCTGGCCCTCGCTGCCGGTCATGGCGCTCCAACTTCTCGTCGTTGCCGCGCATACGGTCGTCGGCTACGTGCTTGGGCTTTCGGCTCTGCGTGCCCTGGCAGTGCCGGTGGCACTGGTGGGGAGCTTCCTGTGGATGGCCTACCCGGCGGCACTGCCGGCCTTCTGGGTCCGGCAGCTCAACGGCACCAACATCGCCGAATGCTGTGCCATCGACCAGACCGTGGCGACTCGCGGGATCATCGCCCCCGCCGTGGTCGCGATGGGCATGATCGCAGCGGCCTGGCTGTGGTCCATGCGGCGCCGCCTTTACCAAATCCCCGCTGTTGTCGCCCTGGGTAGCCTCATCGCCACCGGCGCCTGGATCGCCCAGCCCCTTGGCTATGCTGCGGCCCAGGACCGTCCCGCCGCCGAGCGTTCCTGCACCGGCGCCGAGCCGCGCGTGTGCCTGTGGCCGGAACAGCGCCGGTCGGCCGCCGAGATCACCCGCTGGGCAGGCGAGGCGCACGACCGCCTGGAGGCCGCTGGAATCTCCGTCCGTGCCGAGATCACCCCGATGTCAGCTGCACCGCGGCGCGACGACGTCATCGGCCTGGTTGCCTTCGGTGTTCTCCCCAACGACATCCCTGCCTGCGCATCCCGCGGAGACTGGCCCGGGAACCTCGCCTTCGGCCCCCTCCATGCCTGGCTCTCCCTGACCGCCGGGGTCGACCCGGTTTCTCTCGCGGGCCGCTACATCCCACAGGAGGTGGAGATCGCCGAACGAGTACGGGAACTGCCTCAGCCGGCCCAGCAGGAGTGGTTCCAGCGCAATGCACCCACTCTCACCGTCTGCGACCAGCACCCCAACCTTGACCCGGCACATTACCTCTGACCGCCCCCACCCTCCGCCTGTCAGGCACACGACCGGGCCGCCCCGGTCGGGAAGGATGCCCATGGACTGGTGGCTTCGCATCCGCCTGGCCCGCCCCATCGCAGCGGCACTGGCCCTCTGCGCGCTGCTTGGCACCCTCGCGGACTCTCTCACTGTCCCCGTCCCTGTCCTGGTCGGAGGCATCTCCTTCCCCTTGCCACTGCCGTTCCTGCTACCGCTGCTGCCCGTATGCCTGCTCCTCCAGGGCCAGGCACGGGCCGTCCCCGCCATGGAAGGCACCGGGGCCCGCGCCGTATGGCCCCTGGACGCAGCCCTGGTCATGACATGCGCCGCCGCAGCCCTTGCAGTGGGTGCGGCGCAAGTAGCAATGGGCGGAGGAGCAGTCGGTATCGGCATGGCCCGCAACCTGCTCGGCTATCTCGGACTCACTCTCCTCCTCCAACTGCTCGGCAATCCCCGCCTCACAGCAGCGACCGTCGCCCTCCTGCCCATTAGCTGCGCCGCCTTCGGAGTCGCCAACGGCTCACCCGCTTTCTGGGCCTGGCCCCTGCACGAGCCGGATTCCCTCCTGGCCTTCACCCAGGCCAGCGCTCTCTTCTGTGCCGGACTGGCGTGCACCGCACTCCCTCATCTCTTGGTCCGGCCCACAGCAGGCCCTCGCCGATCCGGCCTGTAACAGCGGGTGCCCACCTGATTCATGACACTCCTGTGAGCACCGAAACGAGCCGGGCGGCGGCTCACGCGCCGTGGGCACTATTCGGTTCCTGGAGCGGTGGGCATGCGCTGTGCGCTGAGGAGGTCAGTTCCGTGCCCGATCGATCGAAGGTCCTGCTTCAGAGGGTTGCTGGGGGAGGGGGTGGGTCTGGGGATGTGGAGTCGGCCCATGGCCAGTCCGCCGTGATCCGGTGTCGGTGTGGGGTCTCAGGAGATGCTTGACGGTTTGTGCTCTGGACATGGTTGACACGTTCGGCTGAACTTCCGTGATCTCCCGTCCGCTGGTGGGGCTGGGGTGGTTCGGTCGGTGTTCGTGGATGTGCAGCAGTTGGCCGAGTACCGCTACCGGGCTGTCCGCGAGGTGCTGGGCGGGTCTCCGATCGGTGAGGTCGCGGCCCGGTACGGCACCTCGCGCCAGACACTGCACAGCTGGCGCCGACGGTTCGAGCAGGAGGGCATGCCGGGTCTGCTGGATCGGTCCCGGCGGCCCCGGAACAGCCCCACGCGGCTGTCTGCCGAGGCCGAGGCCGAGATCTGCCAGTTGCGTCGGCAGCACCCTCGGTGGGGTGCCCGCCGGATCTCGCACGAGCTGGCCCGCCGCGGGCCGGAGCAGGCGCCGTCCCGGGCGACGGTGCACCGGGTGCTGTCCCGCAACGGACTGGTACGTGCCCAGGAACAGGAGCATCCTCGCCAGTACCGGCGGTGGCGGCGCGAGGCCCCCATGCATCTGTGGCAGATGGACCTGGTCGGCGGGGTGCCGCTGGCCGATGGGCGGGAGTGCAAGATGGTCACCGGCATCGACGACCATTCCCGGTTCGTCGTGATCGCCTCCGTCGTTCCGGTCCCCAGCGCCCGCGCGGTGTGCTCGGCCTTCACCGCGGCGATGCGCCGCTACGGAGTGCCCTTCGAGGTCCTGACGGACAACGGCAAGCAGTTCACCGGCCGCCATACGCGCCCCCAGCCGGTGGAGGTGCTGTTTGAGCGCATCTGCCGGGAGAACGGCATCACCCAGCGGCTGACGAAGCCGCGTTCGCCCACCACCACGGGCAAGATCGAGCGGTTTCACCGCATTCTGCGCGAGGAATTCCTCGATCACGTGGTGCCGTTCGCCTCGCTCGCCGCGGCCCAGGAGGCGGTCGACGGATGGGTGCACGCCTACAACCACTCCCGCCCGCATCAGGCCCTGAGCATGGCCACTCCGGTCAGCCTCTTCCGCCCCCACGCCCCCGCACGCATCGACGATGTGCAGCCCGAACAGGCTGCGCGAGAGGGCGGGTTGGCCATGGATGTTGTTGAGCCGCCTGTCCTGCCGCCGCACGGGACTGCGGTGGAGTTCGAGGTGCGGGTGCCGCCCAGCGGCGAGATCACCCTGGTCACCGGCCGGCAGCGGGTCGGCATCCACCAGGCCCTGGCCGGGCGGACACTGACGGTCTGGGCGAACCACCGCAGCGTCCACTTCCGGCTCGACGGGCACCTGGTCACCACGGTCCCGTCCCGGCTGCGGCCGGAGGACATCGCCTACCTCACCATGCGCTACGGCGCCCGCCCAGCCGGTCCCGAACCCGCACCCGCCGCTCTGCCCAGGGCCCGCAGTGGGAAGGCCATGCTCGCCGCCGGCGAACCGGTCGAGGTCGACCGCAGGGTCCAGCGCGACGGGACCGTCTGCCTGGCCAGCGGGCGCCACCAGGTCGGCTTCGCTCTCGCGGGCCGCACGATCACTCTCCGGCTGGACGGGCACCTCATGCACGCCATCGCGGACAACGCGCTGATGGGCACCTGGCCCTGCCCGGTCTCCGCAGACCGGCTGGGACAGATCCACGGGGCACGGACCGCTGCGTCGCCACTGCCCCCGCCGCCCCTGCCGGCCGGGGCGATCCGGGCCCAGCGCAAGGTGCACGCCAGCGGCAGGATCATGGTGGCCGGCCAGTTCATCAAGCTCGGCCCCCGCCACGTCGGGAAGATCGTGACCGTCATCATCGAGGACACCCACTTCCGGATCCTCCACGGCGAGGACGAACTCGCCGTCAGACCCCGCAAGAACCCCAGACCGATCACCAGGCTCTACGTCAAAGGCACGGGCACCCAGAAGAAACGTCAAGGAAGTCCTGACGACAAAGCGCCAAGGAAGTCCTGAGACCTCACACCGACAATCCGGCCCGTTGTGCTGAGTACTGCCGCGTGCGCCATTATCCGGAAACTGCCTGGTCAGGAGGGGTATCGTTGTGTGGCGGGGTGTCTGTGCGTCCGCTCGGCTCCGGTGGGTTCGTTTACGTCTCGGGCCAGCAGCGGGCCAGCAGGGGACCGGTATTCACCTGCGGCGGTGCGGGTTCTGCGGAGGAGCTGGGCTGACGCCTTGCGTGTGCGGGGTGCGAAGCCCTCAGTACCTCAGGTCCCAGCTGTCTGGTTAGGGCCGCAGTGGGAGGGCGGCGTGTGCGCCGAGATGAGTTCTCGCAGATCGGCAATATCGATGGCCAGACGCTCGGCCGTTTCGGGAAGGCGGGCTCCGGGCATTGTGGCCGTGAGTCGTAGTGCGTCCTCGCGTAGTGCGCATTCGAGCCGGGTTGTGCCATGCAGGTGCGCGTGTGCCTGTGCTGCAGCGTCGCTGATGAGCGCGTGGATCTGCTCCGGCTTTGGGGCGGGTGCAGGAGGCGTCATTCGAGCCGGGAGGGTGGGCGCCGGTTCATCGGTCAGCGGGGGCGCGTAAGGCGGCAGTAGGGGCGGTTCGGCGCATTCGGGGTACCACGCCCATGCGTGGTGGGCGGGGATGTGGACCTTGCCGCTGGGCGTGGTGCGGGTGGCGGTGACGGGCTGGTCTTCGCTGGTAGCCGGGTGGTGATGCGGGGGTTCTGCGGGAAGGCCGCGCAGCGTGGCAAAGTCAGTGGGGTGCGCGGTCAGGCGTGCGGTGACGGCGTGGGCGAGGGCGGCGCTGGTTCGCCAGCCACACTCCGAGCTTGATCTCGGTGGCGCCGTCGCCGTCGATGACGGTCTCGACGTGCTTGCGGCTCACGCCGTCCAGGGCGCCCTCCCGGTCGCGGCACTGGCGGGCGGCGGCGAGGCCGCGTTCGAAGGCCGCGGCGCGGGCACCGCCTACCGGCACCCGGCCCCGGCCCGCACCGCCCGCCTCACCCTGCCCGGCAGGAGAGGGCGGTGTCTCGGCGCGGTGGATGCCCCCGCCGCCATGTCCATCGGAGTTCCTCCTAGCCACCACATCCGTCCTCACCATCCGAGGTTGGAAAAGACTCACGGCCGACGGATTATGAGTCCGACGCTGACGGCCGCAGGAGTTCTGACGCAGGTGGTTGACGGAGGTTATGGCCCCTGGATGCCTGTCGGGAGTCCGGATCGCGCAATGCAGGATGGCGGCTGGGCACCGCCCGGTCCTGTCCCGGGCGCGAAGGATCCCGTGACGGCGGGTTGGGGGCGCAGGGCTGCCTGAGAGGCCGGACTCCTGCTTACAGCCCTGCGGACAGGCTGGTCAGCGCCCCGCCCCTCGGGGATGCTCCAGGGACTTTTCAGGGACATTCCGCCCTGTCCGAGGGAGTTTCCAGGGACTTTCCACCGTGCGGGCCAGAAAGGGCCGGATAGACGTGAAAGAGCTGTTCTCGCACGTCAGGGGCGGTGCGGTCAGCACTCGATGATGTTCACCGCGAGGCCGCCGCGCGCGGTCTCCTTGTATTTGACCGACATATCGGCGCCGGTCTCCTTCATCGTGCGGATCGCCTGGTCGAGCGACACACGGTGGCGGCCGTCGCCGCGCAGGGCCAGGCGGGCCGCGGTGATCGCCTTCACGGCGGCCATGCCGTTGCGTTCGATGCACGGGATCTGGACCAGGCCGCCGACCGGGTCGCACGTCAGGCCGAGGTTGTGCTCGATGCCGATCTCGGCGGCGTTCTCGACCTGTTCCGGCGAGCCGCCGAGCACCTCGGCCAGGCCACCCGCGGCCATCGAGCAGGCCGAGCCCACCTCGCCCTGGCAGCCGACCTCGGCGCCCGAGATGGACGCGTTCTCCTTGAACAGCATCCCGATCGCCGAGGCCGCCAGCAGGAACCTGACCACGCCGTCCTCGTCCGCGCCCGGCACATGGTCGAGGTAGTAGCGGATGACCGCGGGGATGATGCCCGCGGCGCCGTTGGTCGGGGCGGTCACGACGCGGCCGCCCGCGGCGTTCTCCTCGTTGACCGCCATCGCGTGGAGCGTCACCCACTCGAGCGCCCGGTCCCCGCCGCCGCCCTCGGCGCGCAGCCGCCGCGCGGAGGCCGCGGCGCGGCGGCGCACCTTGAGGCCGCCAGGGAGCACGCCCTCCTGGCGCAGGCCGCGTTCCACGCACTCGCGCATCACGGCCCAGATCCGCAGCAGCCCGGCCCGGATCTCGTCGTCGGTGCGCCAGGAGCGTTCGTTGTGAAGCATCAGCGCCGAGACCGACAGGCCCGTCTCGCGGGTCAGCCGCAGCAGCTCGTCGCCCGTGCGGAAGGGGTGGCGCAGCGCCGTGTCGTCCAGCCGGACGCGGTCGGCGCCCACCGCCTCCTCTTCCACGACGAAGCCGCCGCCGACCGAGTAGTACGTCTTGGCGAGCAGTGTCACGCCCTCCGCGTCGTCGGCGCGCAGGGTCATGCCGTTGGCGTGGTAGGGCAGCGCGCGGCGCCGGTGGAGCACCAGGTCGGTGTCGGGGTCGAACGGCACGGTGTGCGCGTCGCCGACCTCGGCGCCGAGCAGCCGCAGCCGCCGCGTGGCGTGGACACGCGCCACCTCGTCGTCGGCGCGCGTCACATCCACGGTGTCGGGGGCGTGGCCCTCAAGGCCGAGCAGCACGGCCTTGGGGGTGCCATGGCCGTGCCCGGTCGCGCCGAGCGAGCCGAACAGCTCCGCGTGGACGGCGGCCGTGTGCGCGAGCAGCCCCTCCCTCTTCAGCCGCCGGGCGAACATCAGGGCCGCCCGCATCGGGCCGACCGTGTGCGAGCTCGAAGGGCCGATCCCGATGGAGAACAGGTCGAACGCGGAGAGGGCCACGGCCGGATCACTCGCTGGTGAAGTCGGTGTACTCGGCAGCTGACAGCAGGTCGGCGGGCTCGCCAGCGGCGGGGTCGAGCCGCACCCGGAACAGCCAACCGGCCTCGTACGGGGCGGAGTTGACCAGCGCGGGGTCGTCGACCACGGTCTGGTTAACCTCGGTGACCTCGCCGGTGACGGGGGAGTAGAGGTCGCTGACCGACTTGGTCGACTCCAGCTCGCCGCAGGTCTCGCCCGCGCTGACGGTCGCTCCGGCCTCGGGGAGCTGGACGAAGACGACGTCGCCCAGCGCGTTGGCGGCGTACTCGGTGATGCCGACCGTGGCCACGCCGTCCTCGACGGCGGAGAGCCACTCGTGCTCCTTGCTGTAACGCAGCTGCTCGGGGGTGCTCATGGCGGTGATCTTCTCCTGAACCTGGGGGGAGGGGTGGTGGGCGGTTACGACGTCACGTGGTGCGGGCGTAGAACGGCAGCGCCACCACGTCGTGCGGCTCGACGGTGCCGCGGATGTCCACGCCGACGCCCTCGGTGCCGGGCGCGGCGTGCTCGGGGCTGACATAGGCCATCGCGATGGGGCGGCCGAGGGTGGGCGAGGGCGCCCCCGAGGTGACCTCGCCGATGACGGCGCCCGAGGCGTCGACCACGGGGTAGCCCGAGCGGGGCACGCGGCGGCCGCGGGCGACCAGGCCGACCAGGGCGCGCGGCGGCCGCGACGCGGCGCGGGCGGCGGCGGCCTCCAGGGGGCCGCGGCCGACGAAGTCGCCCGGCTTGTCCAGCTTGACGACCCGGCCGAGACCGGCGTCGAACGGGGTGGTGGCGGTGGTCAGTTCGTTGCCGTAGAGGGGCATGCCCGCCTCGAGGCGCAGCGTGTCGCGGCACGCGAGGCCACAGGGGACCAGGCCGTCCTCGCGCCCGGCCTCGGTGAGCGCGTGCCACAGCGGCTCGGCGTCGGCCGGGGCACAGAACAGCTCGAAGCCGTCCTCGCCGGTGTATCCGGTGCGGGCGATCAGCGCCCTGCGCCCGGCGACCGCGCCGGGCAGGCCGGTGTAGTACTTCAGCCCCGGCAGGTCGGCGTCGGTCAGGCGGCCCAGGATCGCGGGCGAGGCCGGGCCCTGCACGGCGAGCAGCGCGTAGGCGTCCCTGTCGTCCCTGACGGCCGCGTCGAACCCCGCGCCGCGCTCGGTCAGGGCGGCCAGGACGGTGGCGGCGTTGGCCGCGTTGGCGACGACGAGGAACGTGTCGTCGGCCAGCCGGTAGACGATGAGGTCGTCGAGGATGCCGCCGTTCGCGTCGCAGATCATGGTGTAGCGGGCGCGGCCCACGCGCAGCGCGCCGAGGCGGCCGACCAGCGCGTGGTCGAGCAGGTCGCCCGCTGCGGGGCCCTCGACGGTGACCTCGCCCATGTGGGAGAGGTCGAAGAGGCCCGCGGCGGTCCGCACGGCCTGGTGCTCGGCGCGTTCGCTGCCGTAGCGCAGCGGCATCGACCAGCCCGCGAAGTCGGTCATGGTGGCGCCGAGGGCGCGGTGGACGGCGTCGAGGGCCGTGGCGCGGGGGGCGTGCGTGGCGTGGGACGTGTGTGCGGCGCGGGACGTGTGTGCGGCGCGGGGGGCGTCGGGGGTGTCGTCCGTCATGGGCTCGCTCCAGAAGGGCATGGTCGAGGGCGGCAGCGCCCTCCCCATCTGTCATCGGCACCTGAGAGGTTCGCCACGACCCGCGCGGGGCCGGTGGCTTGCACCGTGGGTGGGGCCCGCCAGGGGTCAGGCGGCAGGCCCGCTTTTCAGATGTGCCTCCCGCGCGCGGTAAGGGGGCCTGAGAGATTCAAGGGAGGTCTTGCTCCTTCGGCGCCCCGGTGGATGGACCGGGGACTCTCCCGCGCGTGGTCGAACGGCCGTTGTGCGGTTGTCGTGCGTGGGGAAGTCGTGGGTGGTGAAGTCGTGCGTGGTGATACGGGGTGAAACGGGATGTCGCTGGCACATCATCGCATGAACGGCTGGGGTTGTGGACAACGGGCGGGGGTCGGGGGCGGGCAGCCGTTAGGGTTCCGAATGCGGCGATCCGGCCGTGGTGGCGGACCTCGGTGGTCGGCCGGACCGTGTGGCGGGCCGCGATGGCTGGAGAGCGGTGGCGGGATCGCCGTGGCCGGACTTGGTATGTGACGAGATGGTGGTCGAGCGAGATGAGCGTTCCACGGCAGGGCCCGGGTTTCGGGGGCGGCTGGCCGAGCAACGAGCTTGAGGAGACCCTGGCGGCCGTGCTGGGCGCCAAGGACGCGGGGCCCCGGGTCCTCGAGGTGCTGGGGCGCAGCAGCCTGTGGATACCCCTGCCCGAGGGCGGCGGCCCCGCCAGCCGCACCCTCGACCTGCCGACCGTGGACCTGTACGGCGGGGTGTATGTCCCGGTGTTCAGCTCGGCCGAGCAGCTGCACCTGGGCGGTGCCTCGCACCTGCCGTTCAGCGTGGCGCCCTCGCGGGACTTCGCCCGCGGGCTGCCGCCCCAGGTCGGCATCGCGGTGAACCCAGGTGGCACCGTCGGCATACCCCTGCCGCCCGCGGCCGTCGCGCAGCTGTGCCGCACCACCCCGGGGCAGCGCGCCCCCGGCGTGCCCACCGGCGCGCGGATGCGGCTGTTCCAGCCCGACTGGCAGGACGAGCCGATGGACTTCCTGCGCACCGCGGCCACCGAGCTGGCCGCCCTGGGGCTGGTGCGGACGGCCAGGCGCGGCCTGGCCAGCGCGGAGGGCGGCCCGCCCTCGCTCTTCCTCGGCGTGGAGCTGGACCGGGTCGACCCGGACGTCCAGCAGACGGTGAACGGCGCGTTGGGCCGCGCCCTTGCCGCCTGCCCCGTCGTCTGGCCGGTGCAGCTCGTCCTGCTGGATGCCGCGGACGATCCCGTGGTGGACTGGTTGCGGGAGTGTGTGAAGCCCTTCTACTCGCGGGACGCCTAAGCCGGTGCCGTGACGGGCATGTGAGGGGAGGCTGGCGGGCGCGGCGCGAGGAGGTCAGGTCCGAGGTGAGCGCGGGAGAAGGCGTCGAGGCTCTGCTGCCGCGGATCACCCCCGATCGCCTCGACGCCTACGAGGAGTTGCTGGCCGCGCTCGCCGAGAGCCAGGTGTGGATGCTGCTGTGGCACGGCGGCCCGGGGGAGCCCGAGGCGCAGTACGGCAGCGTCGAGGTGGAGGGCCACGGGTACGCGCCCTGCGTCACCTCCGAGCGCGAGCTGCGCGAGAGCGGCTGGACCCGCAGCCACGAGGTGGTCGGAGGCCGCGACATCGCCGCGGCGCTCTACCCCGAGCACTGGGGCCTATGGCTCAACCCCCATGCCCCGGGCGGCGGTCTCGGCATCCCCTGGCTCGACCTGCGCCGCATCGCGGGCGGCCTCGACCGGCTCCCCGCCGGGCCCCTGGTGATCAGCGAGCCCAGCATCCGCGCCGACGCGTTCTACGAGCGGCTCACCCTGCACGCCCGGCGCACGCCGGTGCTGCGCAGCCTGCGCCGGGCCTGGGTGCGCCCGGCGGTGGGCCCCGCGTACCTGGTGATCGGCCTCGAGGTGGACGAGCCGGGCGAGCGCACCGCCCAGGCCGTGCGGCACATGATGCGGCAGGCGATCTCCGCCGTGCCGGACGGGCTGCCGGTGGGCACGGTCGCGATGGCGGACGCGTTCGACCCCGTGGCGATGTGGCTGCGGGCCAACGCCCGCCCGTTCTACGACCGCGACGGCGTCCACCGCTCGGGCCCGGGCCCTGCGCCCCGCCCGCACGGATACGGCTACCCCGGGCCCTACTGACCAAGGCGCGTGCCCCGCCGCGCCGGGCCCCGCCCCGCCCCGCCCCGTCGCGCCGGGCCGGGCAGCGCGCCCCTCGCCCCTTGGCCCGCGGCGCTCGGCTCTCGCCCCTTGGCCCGCGGCTCTCAGTCTGGGACGGCGGCCCCGGTATCCCGCGCCGTGGTCGGCGGTGGAGGCGGTCGCGCTCCGATCGGTTGCGGTGGCGGGAGGGGGGTACCCGGTGCGGTGGCGCCACGCGTCGCCACCGACGCGTCGCCGGACGCACGAGCTCCGAAAGGGGAGGCACCGCATGTACGCCATCAAGAGCACACTGCCGGACGCCACACTGAAGACCGTCGGGGAGGCGCTCCAGGGTGCCCTGGTGGACCTCATCGATCTTTCGCTGGTCGCCAAGCAGACCCACTGGAACATCGTCGGCGCCCGCTTCCGCTCGGTCCACCTCCAGCTCGACGAGGTGGTGGAGACCGCGCGGTCGCACTCCGACACGGTCGCCGAACGCGCCGCCGCCCTCGGCCTCTCCCCCGACGGCCGCGCTGCCACGGTCGCGGCCCGCACGGGCATCTCCCCGATCGCGGAGGGCTGGCAGAAGGACGACGAGGCCATCCGCACGATGGTCGACGCCCTCGGCGCGGTCATCGTCCGGATGCGTGAGCGCCTCGACGAGGTCGGCCCGGTCGACACCGTCACCGAGGATGTGCTGATCCAGCTGACGAAGGAGCTGGAGAAGCACCACTGGATGTTCCAGGCCGAGAACGCGGGCTGAGGCCGCAGGCCCACCTCCCCGGCTCTCGGCGTCCCGGCCCCGAAGGGTACCGGGACGCCGAGAGCCGCCGTCACCAGGGCGCCGTCACCACTGCCGAGGGCGGGGCAGGGCGGTGGGGAGGCGGGTGTTCGCGCTGCCGTGGGCGGAGGCCACCTGCTCGGCCGTCAGGAACAACGCGCCCCGCAGATCCGCCCCCGCCAGATCCGCCCCCGCCAGATCCGCGCCGCGCAGGTCGCTGCCCAGCAGGTCGGCGTCGCGCAGGTCCACGCTGCCGAGATCCGCGCCGATCAGCAGGGCCCGCGCAGCGTCGCCCCGCGCAGGCGCGCCCGCCAGCCGCGCCCCGACCAGGTCCGCCCCCCTGTGGTCGCGTCGGCGGCCGGGGACGGCCACGCGCGTCAGCTCGCTGGCCCGCCCCAGCAGCTCCCCGACCCGCCGCCGGTGCGGCGCCACATCGAGGGCCTCTAACTCCCGTGCACCGCCCTCCGCCAGGGCCGCGACCTCGTCCCACGCGCGGCGCAGCTCCCCGCGCAGCGGTGGCGCCCGCGGCGGCTCCAGCGCCTCGCGCAGGTACCACAGCAGCTCGTGCAGCTCCCGCATCACCGGGAGCACCGCGAACATCGCCCGCGCCTCGCCCGGGTGCCGCCGCCAGTCCCGCCCGCCGAACGTCACCCGCGAGACCCGCTGCCCCACCCCGAAGCAGTCGAACACCGCGCACCCCGGGAACCCCGCCTCCCGCAGCCCCTCGTGGAGGCCGCAGCCGAAGTCGGCCCGCACATGCCCGCAGGGCTCCCCGGTCCGCTTGTCCACCGCGAAGTCGGCCGACGCGGCGATCGGCAGCGCCCCACAGCACAGCCCGAAGCAGCTCCCGCAGTCGGCGCGCAGCTCCGGGCCGCGGCCGGGCGCGCGGCCGCGGCCCGGCCGCGGCCCGGGGAACGGTCGGGGCCGCGGCCGGGAACAGCGGGTCCGCTGGACACGCCCTCATTCTGCTCTCCCTGGGCTGCGCCCGGTGCCCGGTGGGTGCAGGCTTGAGCGCATGGCCAGGGTGCGCGTTGTCGTCTACCCGCTCACCGCGGGCGGCGGCCGACGGGTGCGGGCGAACGGCGAGATCCTGGGCCGCGCCCGCTCGCTCGCCGAACTGCTCGAGTTCCTCAGGAGGGCCGGTCTCGACCCCCAGGACGTGGACCTGCGCGACAAGGAGCTGTTCGAATGGCGCGGCGGCGGCCCCGACATGTGGGGCTAGGACCCCGGCATCCGGCCCTTGCACCCTGACACCTGGCCCCGCGACACCGCGGCTGGGCAACGGGCCGCCACTGGACGACGTGCCTCACCCCCGCACCGCCGCCCTGGCCAGGCGGCTGCCCAGCAGAACCATGCGCAGGGCCCGCTCCGCGGCGTCCGCCAGGAACTCCCCGCCCCGCGCCAGTGCCTCGGGCAGCGCCACCGGCGCGGGCAGGATCCCGCTGTAGGCGTCCACGCCGAGCAGCCGCACCTCGTGCGCCCCCTCGCCGATCGTGCCAGCGAGCACCAGCACGGGGATGCCGAGCGCCTTGGCACGGCGCGCCACCTCGCCCGGGATCTTCCCCCGTGAGGTCTGCGCGTCCAGCGCGCCCTCCGCCGTCACCACCAGGTCGGCGCGGCCTAGCCTGGCGTTGAGGTCGAGATGGTCGAGCAGCACCTCGAACCGGGGCACGAGCCGGGCGCCCACCGCCGCCAGTCCCGCGCCGAGGCCGCCCGACGCGCCGGTGCCCGCGCCGGAGCGCAGGTCGATGCCCCGGGGCGCCAGGTCCCGCTCCAGCACCTCGGCCCACCGGTCGAGCGCCGCGGAAAGCTCCTCCACCTCCCGTGGCCCCGCCCCCTTCTGCGGCCCGAAGACCCGCGCCACGCCGCGTGGCCCGCACAGGACGTTGTACGGGTTGCACGCCACCACGATCTCGGTGGTGCGCAGCCGGGGGTCGAGCCCCGTGGCGTCGATCCGCGCCAGCCGGAGCAACGCCCGCCCGCCCGGCTCGAGCTCGCGGCCGTCGGCGTCGAGCAGCCGCGCGCCCAGCGCCTGCAACGCGCCCGCGCCGCCGTCCGACGTGCCCGAGTCCCCGCAGCCCACCAGCACCCGCCGCACGCCGGTGTCGAGGGCGGCCCCGATCAGCTGGCCCACGCCGAGCGTCGTGGTGGCTCCCGGGTCCCGCAGGTCAGGGGGGACCCGGGAGAGCCCGGCCACCGCGGCCATCTCCACCACCGCCGTGGAGTCGAGCAGGGCGAAGTGGGTGGCGACGGGGACGCCCACGGGCCCGGTGGCGGCGCACCGCACCAGCCGCCCGCCGCCCGCCGCGGCGAGCGCCTCGGCCGTGCCCTCGCCGCCGTCGACCAGGGGAAGCAAATCGATCTCGGCCCCTGGCGCCGCTCTGAGCAGGCCCTCGGCGATGGCCTCGGCCGCCGCAGGGGCGGACAGCGACTCCTTGAGCCCGCTGGGGGCCACGGCGAATCGGTAGGGGGGGATCATCGGTATCTCCTCAGGGAGCCACGCCGAACAGCGGCCAGACAGCGAGCGCGAACACCAGGACGAGCACCGCGGTGAGCGGCGCCAGCACCGCCGAGAGCCGCAGCAGATCGCCCGGGGTGTAGGTCGGGGTGCCGGGGACGTCGGCGAACAGCGCCACCGGCTTGGCGGACGCGGGCAACGTGTGGCAGAACCCCGCCGCCGCCGTGGAGGCCAGCGCCGCGGCCACCGGGTCGACCCCCGCGGCGGGCGCCGCGGCCACCACCAGGGGCACCAGCACGCTGGAACGGGCGGAGCGCGACTGGAGCACTAGGTGCGCCGCCGTGCTGACGGCGATCACCACCGCGAGGAACGCCCAGGTCGGGACCGCACCGCCGCCGGGTATGCCGGATATCAGCCAGCCCGCCGCGCCCGAGTCGGTCAGCGCCATGCCCATCGCCATCGTCGTGGCCATGAACAGCAGCAGCGACCAGGGCACGGTCGACAGGGCGTCCTTGAGCCGTATCGTGCCCAGGGCGGGCGCCGTCACGATCACCGCGCCGATGAGCGCGACCACGGCGGGCGCCACCCCGTGCACCGGCTCACTGCACCACAGCGCCACCACCGTGCCGAGGAGCGCGAGGCACCGCGTTTCCTCAGGGGCGAACCGGCCCGTGACCGGCCGCTCGCTGTGCCGCTGGATCTCCTCCGCGGTGATCAGCACGGGACCGCGCCGGTCCTCGCGGCGGGTGGTCACCAGCAGCACCACCTCGGCCGCCAGGTGCGAGGAGACCACGGCGAGGGGCAGCCCGAGCAGCAGCCACTGGTGGAAGCCGACGCGCTCGCCCGTGACCTCCCACAGCACCGACACGGTGATCAGATGGGCGGCCGCGCCGATGAGCGTGGCCACGGCCGAGAGCAGGATGACGGTCGGGAACAGCAGCGCCAGCGCGACCACTAGGCGCTTGCGCCCGCCCAACGCCCGCGCCAGCGCCAGGAAGACGGGCAGCGCGAGCGCCGCGCGGCCCGACGTGGCGGGCACCGCGAACGCCGAGACCACCAGCGCCGCCGTCGTCAGATGGATCAGCTGCCGCACCGTGCGCGCCCCGCCCACCAGGAACGCCGCCGCCCGCCCCGCGAGCCCGCTGCCCGCCACGGCGGCGGCCAGCACGAACGCGCAGATCAGCAGCCAGACCGTGGCGTCGCCCAGGGTTCCGAACAGCGCGTCAGGGCTGGTCACCCCCGTCACGGTGAGCGCGAGGCCGGCCCCGAGCGCCACTAGGGTGTCGTCGAGCGAGGTGCCGATCCAGGCGCAGGTGGCCAGCGCGAACACCACGAGCGTGATCCGTGCGTCGCCGCCGAGCCCCGGGAAGTTCGCCGGGATCAGCAGCAACCCGCTCACGCTCAATGCGGCGCTCAGGGTGATGGCCTGACGGGAAGTGAAGGTCACTCATTCAGTCTGGTAACGGACGGTGAGCCCCGGATGAACCTCCCATGAGGACAACTTCATCGGCATGTCACCCGAACATCCGTCCTCACTGGGGCAGTCGATAGCCCATTCCGCGCACCGTCTCGACGCGCTCCGCCCCCAGCTTCTTGCGGAGCGCGCGCACATAGACGTCCACGATGTTCGACCCGGGATCGAAGTCGTACCCCCACACGTGCGACAGGATCTGCTCGCGCGAGAGCACCTGACCCGGGTGCCTGAGGAACAGCTCAAGGAGCACGAACTCACGCGCCGTGAGGTCCACGAGCACCTCCCCGGTCCGCGCCCGCCGCGTGCGCAGGTCAAGGCTCAGGTCGCCGCTGCGCAGCACCGTCACCTCGGGCGCCCTGGCGGCCGTGCGCAGCCGCAGCCGCACCCGGGCCAGCAGCTCCTCGAAGCGGAACGGCTTGGTCATCCAGTCGTCCGCGCCCCCTTCGAGGCCCGCCACGGTGTCCCGCACCGAGTCGCGCGCGGTCAGCACGATCACGGGGACCGACACCCGCGCCTCGCGCAGCTGCCGCAGCACCGTGAAGCCGTCACGGCCAGGCAGCCCGATGTCCAGGACCACCAGGTCGAAGCCGCCGCCCGCCGCGTGGTCGAACGCGGCGTCGCCGTCCGCCGCGACGGTGGTGATGAATCCGTTGGCCCGCAGGCCCTTCTCGACGAAGGAGGCGATGCGCTCCTCGTCCTCGGCGATCAGAATGCGGTTCACGAGGTCTCCAGTACGAGTTCGAAGGTGGCGCCCCCGCCGGGGGTGGTCCACAGCTCGACGCGGCCGTGGTGCCCCTCGGCGATCGCCTTGACGATGGAAAGGCCGAGCCCGGCGCCGCTGCCCCCGCCCGCCCGTGACCCGCGCCGCCCCGCGGTGGTGCCGCGCCGGAAGCGTTCGAAGATCACCTCGGCGTCCTCGGCGGGAACGCCTGGCCCGGTGTCCGCGACATACAGCCGGGCGCCCCGGTCCGTCAGCTGCGACCCGATCCAGACCCGTTGCCCTGGCTCGGTGTGCTGCACGGCGTTCTGCGCGAGCTGGACCATGGCCTGGGTGATGCGCTGGGCGTCGAGCGACATCTCGCACTCGGCGACCCCGGCCAGCTCCCAGCGCCGGTCGCCCAGGGCCCTGGCCTTGACGAACACGTCGGCGGTCAGCTCGGCCAGCTGCACGGGGGCGGGCTGTACGAAGTCGGGGCGCTCGGTCTTGGCGAGCAGCAGCAGGTCCTCCACGATGCGGCTCATCCGGTCGAGCTCGTCGGTGACCAGCCGCACCGTCTCCCGCCGGTCCCGCACGCTGTCGGGCCCCTCGCCCTGGCTCATCAGCTCCAGATGGCCGCGCACGATCGTGATCGGGGTGCGCAGCTCGTGCCCCGCGTCGTCGACGAAGCGGCGCTGCACGGCGAAGGCGCGCTCGAGCCGGTCGAGCATCGCGTTGAACGTCTCCGCGAGCGCCGAGATGTCGTCGCGGCCGCGGATCGGGATGCGGCGCGTGAGGTCCTGCTCGGTCAGCTGCGCCGCCGTCGCCCGCACCAGCCGCACCGGCGCGAGGATGCTGCCCGCCACGGCCCAGCTGACCGCGCACGTCATCAGCAGCGCCACGCCCGAGATGGCCAGGAGGATGCCCACGACGTTGTTCACCGATGACTGCCCCCGGTCGGCGTGGAAGGCCACGATGAACATCGCGGCGGGCTCTCCCTCGCGCGCCGCGATCGGGACCTTGGCCCAGCGGACCTCGCCGCCTCCCGCGCGCAGCGTGCCGGAGCGCTCGGGGGCGTCGGCGATCCGTTCGAGCGAGACGCGGTCCTCGTAGAGCGGAAGACGCGTGGAGATCTCCCTCGGCTGCCTTATCACCGTGGGCCGCGGGCTCTCCCTGATGAAGCCGAGCAACTCCTCGGTGGGCTCGGGGAACTGCCGCTGGAGGTGGACCGTGAGCAGCTGGCGCGCGTCGGTGAAGGGCTGGCCCGTCTCGGGATCGCGGCCGTGCGTCACGAAGTTGTCGAACTCGGCGGTCTCCTGGGTCAGGATCATCGCGATCCGTTCGTTCAGGTCGCTCTGGAGGATCGAACGCGTCGTCAGCACCACGGTCGCGAGGGCGACGGTCATCACCACCAGGAGCCACACCAGGATCCTGAAGCGCGCAGAGAAGCGGGAAGGCGCGCGGGCCTTGCCGTCAGTCGTCGTCGAACCCGTCGTCGTCGTCCGCCCCGTCATCCGTCCCTTCGTCATCGTCGAGGTCGGTGCCGTCGTCGTCGGAATCCTGGCCCGGGTCTGGCTGCTGTGGCTCGTCATCAAGGGGATCCTCGGTCGCCGAGGGGCGCGGCACGACTTCCTCGCGGGGCTCCTCGGTGGGGGGTGGCGCGGAAGGCGACGACGGCTCGCCCAGCTCGACGTCGGAGGGGACCGTCGGCGGGGCGGGGTCGTCGCTGAGCAGGAAACTCGTGCCTGCGATGCCCACGGGTATGAGGACAACGGCCGCGAGAGCTGCCATGCGATGCGAGAAGGCCATGAGTGCCAGGCTGCGTTCGGAGGGCGATGCGCTGGATGAAGAGGAGATGAGGAAATCTTAATTGTTGAACGGATCGGTGCCTTCCGTAAGATTCACTCATCGGGGGACGGAGCGCCAACTATCCGCCGATCAGGGCGAGTTGAGCGCCGACCGGGCAGCGGTCACGGTATGTGCCATCCCCATGCCCTTGTGTGACGACCGCATTGGTCGTACACGTCGTATATGGCAACTCCCCTCTCCGGCGACAAGCTGTTGCGCGCTCTCGAGGACGAGGGCGTCCAGGTTGTCGAGTACAAGTCCTGGCGCGACAACAACCGCAACAAGGCCGGCCCCTGGGGCCCCGTGCACGGCGTGATGATCCACCACACCGTCACCTCGGGCACCGGGTCGACCGTCGAGCTCTGCTACCAGGGCCGTTCCGGCCTGCCGGGCCCGTTGTGCCACGGCGTCATCGCCAAGGACGGCACCGTCCACCTGGTCGGCAACGGCCGGGCGAACCACGCGGGCAACGGCGACGGCGACGTCCTCGCCGCCGTCATCGCCGAGCACGGCCTGCCCGACGACAACGACACGGACACCGACGGCAACACCCACTTCTACGGCTTCGAGTGCGTCAACCTCGGCGACGGCAAGGACACCTGGCCCGCCGAGCAGGTCGAGGCGGTCGTCCGCGCCTCCGCGGCCATCTGCCGCGCCCACGGCTGGGGCAAGGAGGGCGACACCTCGGTCATCGGCCACCTGGAGTGGCAGCCGGGCAAGGTCGACCCGTGCGGCCCCGGCATCGACATGGGCGACGTGCGCGGCCGCGTGGTCGAGCGGCTAGGACACCGCGCCTCCTGGTCCCCCCAGGACTGAGCCACCGCGGCGCGCCGGCTGACGCCGCCCGCGAGGCGGCGCCGTCAGCCCGCCGCGCCCGCGACCAGCTCCAGATAGCGGTCCCAGTCCCAGTGCGGCCCGGGGCAGGTCCTGATCACATCCGGCACTTCGTTGTGTCCCACGATGTGCTCGCGGTCGACCGGGATGCCGTACCGGTCGCAGATCCCGGCCACAAGGCGGGCGGACGACTCGTACATGACATCCGTGAGATAGGACGGGTCGTCCGCCCAGCCCTCGTGCTCGATGCCGATGCTGCGCTCGTTGAACGCCCGATTCCCGGCGTGGTAGGCGACATCGAGCTCCCTGGCCAGCTGCGCCACATGACCGTCGTCCGAGCGCAGCACGTAGTGCGCGGCGGCGCCGTGCCCCGGGTCCTGGAAGACCCGCAGCGTGATCGGGTAGGTCGCCTCCGGCATGTGGATGACGACGCGGTCGATGGCGTAGTCCCGGGGGCGGCTCGCCCGCCGGTAGTTGGCCGACGAGGCGGGGATCCACTCCGCGCCAGGGTGATCCACCTCACCCTCTTCGCGCGGCGTCTCGGTGCCCGAGTACCGCCACCACCACCGGGACAGCGTGTCCCTGGCCGCGAAGCCGCCCACGCCGATCGCCCCCGCCGCGCCACCGGCGAGCAACGTCCGGCGCGTGAGCCTGCGCCGCCGCTCCTCGCGGTCGCCGCGGTCCGGCTCGGCGGAATGCTCTCCCATGCTGTCCCCCTGGCGCGCGTCGATCCCCGTCGCAGCGGAGAACGCCCGCGCCCGGCGGCCGGTTCCGCGGTGGCTCGTAGAATCGCCTCACCATGCCCTACCTCGACCACGCCGCCACCACGCCCATGCTCCCCGAGGCCATCGAGGCGATGACCGCCCAGCTCAGGGCCGTCGGCAACGCCTCGGCACTCCATGGATCGGGGCGGCGGGCCAGGCGCACCGTCGAGGAGGGCCGCGAGACGCTCGCCGCCGCGCTCGGCGCCCGCCCGAGCGAGGTGGTCTTCACCTCGGGCGGCACCGAGGCCGACAACCTCGCGGTCAAGGGCCTCTACTGGTCGAGGAACGCCGCCGATCCGCGCCGCACCAGGGTGCTGGCCAGCCCCGTCGAGCACCACGCCGTCCTCGACGTCGTCCAGTGGCTCGCCGACCACGAGGGCGCCCGCGTGGACTGGCTGCCCGTGGACCGCCACGGCCGGGTCCACCCCGACGCGCTGCGCGAGGCCATCGACCAGGACCCCGACGACGTGGCCCTCGTCACGGTGATGTGGGCGAACAACGAGGTGGGCACCGTTCTCCCGGTCGCCGAGCTGGCCGCGATCGCCGCCGAGCACGGGATCCCGATGCACGCCGACGCCGTGCAGGCCGTCGGCCAGGTCCCGGTGGACTTCGCCGCGTCGAAGCTCGCCGCCCTGACCGTGTCCGGCCACAAGATCGGCGGCCCCTACGGCATAGGCGCCCTGCTGCTCGGCCGCGACTGGACCCCCACGCCCGTGCTGCACGGCGGCGGCCAGGAGCGGGAGATCAGGTCGGGAACGCTCGACGTGCCCGCCGTCGCGGCGTTCGCCGTGGCCGCCGGGCTGGCGAGCGAGCGCCGCGCGGAGCACGCCGCCCGCATGGCCGCCCTGCGCGACCGGCTGATCGACGCGGTGACCGCGGCGGTGCCCGACGCGGTGCTCGGCGGGGACCCCGACCCGGTGGGGCGCCTGCCCGCCAACGCGCACTTCGCGTTCCCCGGGTGCGAGGGCGACTCCCTGCTCCTGCTGCTCGACGCCCAGGGCATCGAGTGCTCCACCGGCTCCGCCTGCACCGCGGGCGTCGCCCAGCCGAGCCATGTGCTTCTCGCCACCGGCGCCGACCCCGAACTGGCCCGTGGCACCCTCAGGTTCACCCTGGGCCACACCTCGGTGCCATCGGACGTCGAGGCCGTCGCCGAGGCGATCGGCCCCGCGGTGGAACGCGCCCGCTCCGCGGGGCTCACCTGATCGGGCGCCCTGTCGGCCCCTCCCCTTACTCTGGACGCGTGATGCGTGATGACTGAATCCCCGCCCGCCACGGGCCGCCGCCTGCGCGTGCTGGCCGCGATGTCAGGCGGCGTGGACTCCGCCGTCGCCGCGGCCCGCGCCGCCGAGGCCGGGCACGACGTGACCGGCGTCCACCTGGCCCTCTCGGCCAACCCCCGGTCGTTCCGCACCGGGGCGAGGGGCTGCTGCACCGTCGAGGACTCCCGCGACGCGCGCCGCGCCGCCGACGTCATCGGCATCCCCTTCTACGTGTGGGACCTGGCCGAGCGCTTCCGCGCCGACGTCGTCGACGACTTCATCGCCGAGTACCGCGAGGGCCGCACGCCCAACCCCTGCCTGCGGTGCAACGAGAAGATCAAGTTCGCGGCCCTGCTCGACAAGGCCCTGGCCCTCGGCTTCGACGCCGTCTGCACCGGCCACTACGCCACGGTGGTGCGCGGCCCCGAAGGGCGCCGCGAGCTGCACAGGTCCGCCGACCTCGGCAAGGACCAGAGCTATGTCCTCGGGGTGCTCGACGAGCGGCAGCTGGCCCACGCGATGTTCCCGCTCGGCGACACCCGCGCCACCAAGGCGGAGATCCGCGCCGAGGCCGAGCGGCGCGGCCTCGCGGTGGCGAGGAAGCCCGACAGCCACGACATCTGCTTCATCGCCGACGGCGACACCCGCGGCTTCCTCGCCGGTCACCTCGGCGCAGCCGAGGGCGACATCCTGGACGAGGAGGGCCGCAAGGTCGGCACCCACCAGGGCGCCCACGCGTTCACGATCGGCCAGCGCCGCGGCCTGCGGATCGGCCACCCCGCCCCCGACGGCAAGCCGCGCTACGTCCTGGACATCTCGCCCGTGAGCAACACCGTGACGGTCGGCCCCGCCGAGTCGCTCGACATCGTCGCGCTCACCGCCGTCAAGCCGCGCTGGTGCGGCGCCCCGCCGGCCGGGCCTGGCGCGTTCACCGCGCAGCTGCGCGCCCATGGCGCCGAGACCCCGGTGACCGCCGAGCCCGCGGGCGAGGAGATCAGGGTCCGCTTCGCCGAGCCGGTGCGCGGCGTCGCGCCGGGGCAGGCGATCGTCCTCTACGACGGCACCCGCGTCGTCGGCTCGGGCACCATAGCGACCACCGAACGCGCCGTCCCCGCCGCCGCCCCCGACCGCGGCTGACGGCGCGCCAAGCCCCCGCGCCGCCCCCGTCACCCCGCGCCGCCCCCGTCACCCCCGCGCCGTTCCCGGCATCAGCCCAGGTCGCGGCGGCGGTTGGTGAGCACGGGAACGGTCGCCCTGGCCCGGTCCGCCTCGGCCGGGTCCACGTCAGCGACCAGCAGCCCCGGCCCGGCGCCAAGGCGCGCGGTGACCTCGCCCAGCGGCGAGACGACCATGCTGTGCCCGATCCCGGTCGGCGCGCTCGTGGACGGCCGCTCGCCCGTGGTGGCGGGGTCGGCCTGGCCCGCCGCCACCACCCAGCACGTGGAGTCCAGCGCCCGCGCCCGCACGAGCAGCTCCCACTGCTCGCGCTTGCCGGGCCCCGCGCCCCAGGACGCGGGCAGCAGCACGACCCTGGCGCCGTCGTCCGCGAGCCGCGTGAACAGCGCGGGGAAGCGCACGTCGTAGCAGGTGGCGAAGCCCAGCGTCACGCCGTCCACCGCCGCGAGCACGGGCCGCTCGCCCGGCGCCACCGTCCTCGACTCGGTGAAGCCGAACGCGTCGAACAAATGCAGCTTGTCGTACGAGGTGTCCACGCCGCGGCCCGTGATCAGCAGGGTGTTGCGCACCCGGCCATCGCCCGATGGCGTGAACATCCCGGCCACCACGAGCACCCCGGCCGCCCCGGCGATCGCGCGCACGCGCGTCGCCCACGGCCCGTCGAGCGGCTCGGCCAGCGGCCCGAGCGGGACGCCGAAGCGAGCCATTGCCGCCTCGGGGAACACCACCACCTCCGCCCCCGCCTCGGCCGCCTTCGCGGTCTGCTCGGCGATGACCGCGAGGTTCTCCTCCGGTGAGACACCGGCCGCCAGTTGGCTCGCTGCGATGCGCACGGGTCGTTCTCCTTCGGCTCATGGGTTGCGTCACCATGGTCGTATGGCAACCCATGTGATCACCGGTGCGGGGTCGGGAATCGGCGCCGCCGTCGCGCGCAGGCTCGGCGAACGCGGCGACGAGCTCTGGCTGTGGGCGCGCGACGCGGGGCGCGCACGCGAGCTCGAGAAGCAACACCCCGGCGCGCGCACCCTGGTGGGCGACCTCGCCGAGCCCGAGCGCCTCTCCTGGGCGCTGGGCCACCAGTCGCCCCCCGACCGCATCGACGGACTCCTGCACATAGCGGGCGTCCTCGAGCTCGGCCCGGTCGGCGAGCTGACCCCCGCGATCTGGTGGGCCACCCTCGCCGCCAACCTGATGGCCCCCGCCGAGCTGACCCGGCTGCTGCTGCCCCAGGTGCGGGCCGCGCGCGGCCATGTCGTGTTCGTCAACTCGGGCGCGGGGCTGCGCGCGAGTGCCCACTGGAGCGCATACGCCGCGAGCAAGCACGGCCTGCGCGCCCTCGCCGACTCCCTGCGCGCCGAGGAGGCCGCGCACGGCGTCCGCGTCACCACCGTCTATCCCGGCCGCACCGCGACGCCCATGCAGGAGAAGGCGCACCGCCAGGAGGGCGCCGAGTACGACCCCGACCGCTGGCTGACGGCGGACGCCGTGGCCACCACCGTGCTCACCGCCATCGACCTGCCCCCGGGCAACGAGATCACCGACCTCACCCTGCGCCCGGGCGGGTGACACCGGGGCGGACCGTACCCTGCGGGGGTGACCGAGAACCTGAAGTTCCCCTGGGGCCCCGCCGCCGCGACCGGGGTCGGCTCGATGCCGGGCGAGGACGCGCGCGAGGCGGTCCGCGTCGTCGTCGGCTCGCTCGCGACGCTGCCGCACCTGCCCGAGCTGCCCGCCCGCGGCCCAGGCGCCGACATGATCGGCCGCACCACGGGCCTGCTCGCCGAGCTGTGGGCGCACGTCGAGCCGAGCGGCTGGCGGATCAGCGACCGCCCGGGCCGCGACACCCGGCGGGCACGGGCCTGGCTGCGCGAAGACCTCGACGCGCTCGAGGAGTTCACGCAGGGGTACGAGGGGGCGCTCAAGGTCTCGGCCGTCGGACCCTGGACGCTGGCCGCCTCGCTCGAACGCCGCAACGGCGAGGCCATGCTCGGCGACCCGGGCGCCCGCAGGGACCTGGCCGCCTCGCTCGCTGAAGGCGTCTCCTCCCACCTCGCCGAGGTGCGCCGCCGGGTCCCGGGCGCCACCGTGGTCCTCCAGCTCGACGAGCCGTCCCTGCCCGCCGTGCTCACCGCCAGGGTGCCCACGGCGAGCGGCTATCGCACGCACCGGGCCGTGGACCCCGCGGTGGCCGAGGAGGCGCTGCGCGGGCTGATCGCCGTGGCGGGGGGCGACCCGGTGGTGGTCCACTGCTGCGCCCCCGAGGTGCCGTTCGCGCTGCTGCGCCGGGCCGGGGCGACCGGGATCTCGTGCGACGCCAGGCTCCTCACCGAGCGTGACGACGACGCGGTGGGGGAGGCGATCGAGGGCGGCACCGCGCTGTTCGCCGGGGTCGTGCCGGGGGTAGGTGCCGAGCCCGCCGCATTGTCGGACCCGGCCGGTACTGTCGGTGGAGTCAGGTCGCTGTGGCGCAGGCTGGGGCTGGATCCAGGGCTTCTCGGTGAGTCCGTGGTGGTCACCCCCGCCTGCGGTCTGGCGGGCGCGTCCCCCGCGTATGCGCGGGCCGCCCTCGAGACGTGCGCCCGGGCGGCGAGATCCCTCGCGGACAACCCTGAGTGACACAAGGGACGGAGACGAGACATGGCTGGCGATCGTTCGGTCGAGCAGCGGTCAGCGGTGCCCGCCGAGGCGCGTGAGCGCCACGCGCGCCTCGCCGAGCAGGTCGAGGAGCACCGCTTCCGCTATTACGTGAAGACGGCCGTCATCAGCGACGCCGCGTTCGACAAGCTCTTCCGCGAGCTGGGCGAGCTCGAGGACGCGCACCCCGAGCTGCGCACGGCCGACTCGCCCACGCAGCGGGTCGCGGGGACCTATGAGACGGAGTTCACCTCGGTCACCCACCGCGAGCGGATGCTCTCGCTGGACAACGCCTTCGCCGACGAGGACCTCGACACGTGGGCCGACCGGATCGCCGACGAGCTCAGCGGCATCCCCTACCACTTCCTGTGCGAGCTGAAGGTGGACGGGCTCGCGGTCAACCTCACGTACGAGCACGGCAGGCTGACCCGCGCCGCCACCCGAGGCGACGGCCGCACCGGCGAGGACATCACGCCCAACGTCCGCACGATCGACGACGTGCCGACCCGCCTCGGCGGCGACGACGTGCCCGCGCTCGTGGAGATCCGCGGCGAGGTGTTCTTCCCGATGGAGCGGTTCGAGGAGCTGAACGCCCGGCTGGTCGAGGCGGGGGACAAGCCGTTCGCCAATCCGAGGAACGCCGCGGCGGGGTCGCTGCGGCAGAAGGACCCCAAGGTCACCGCGGGCCGCCCGCTCCAGCTCGTGGTGCACGGCATCGGCGCGCGTGAGGGCTTCGACATCGACCGGCTCTCGCAGGCGTACGACCTGCTCGAGGGCTGGGGCCTGCCCACCGCGCGGGCCTGCCGGGTGGTCTCCTCGATCGACGAGGTGCGCGCGTTCATCGCGTACTACGGGGAGCACCGGCACGCCGTCGAGCACGAGATCGACGGCGTGGTGGTCAAGCTGGACGAGATCCCCCTCCAGGGCCGCCTCGGCTCCACCTCGCGCGCGCCGCGCTGGGCGATCGCCTGGAAGTACCCCCCCGAGGAGGTCAACACCAAGCTCCTCGACATCCGCGTCGGCGTCGGGCGCACGGGCCGGGTCACGCCGTACGCCGTGGTCGAGCCGGTCACGGTGGCCGGGTCCGAGGTGGAGTTCGCCACCCTGCACAACCAGGAGGTGGTCAAGGCCAAGGGCGTGCTGATCGGCGACACGGTGGCGCTGCGCAAGGCGGGCGACGTCATCCCCGAGATCCTCGGGCCGGTGGCCGATCTGCGGGACGGCAGCGAGCGGGAGTTCGTGATGCCTGCCGAGTGCCCCGAGTGCGGCACCCCGCTCAAGCCGATGAAGGAGGAGGACATCGACCTGCGCTGCCCCAACGCCAGGTCGTGCCCCGCCCAGCTGCGCGAGCGGATCTTCTACCTCGCGAGCCGCAGATGCCTGGACATCGACCACTTCGGCTATGTCACCGCCACCGCGCTGACCCAGCCGCTCGCCCCCGCCGAGCCGCCGCTGAGGGACGAGGGCCGGATCTTCGAGCTGACCGTCGATGAGCTGCTGCCGATCACGTCCCATGTGCTCGACCAGGACACCGGGCTGCCCAAGCGCGACCCGGAGACCGGGGAACCAAAGGAGGCCACCCCCTTCGCGAACAAGCACGGCGAGCCCAGGAAGAACACGCTGGCGATGCTCGAGGCCATCAAGCAGGCCAAGGAGCGCCCGCTGGCCCGGCTCATCACGGGCCTGTCGATCCGGCACGTGGGCCCCGTGGCGGCCGAGGCGCTGGCCCGCGAGTTCAGGTCGCTCGACCGGATCGCCGAGGCGAGCGAGGAGGAGCTGGCCGCGACCGAGGGTGTGGGGCCGACCATCGCGGCCTCGCTCAAGGACTGGTTCGCGGTGGACTGGCACCGGGAGATCGTCGAGCGCTGGCGCGCGGCCGGGGTGCGGCTCGCCGAGCCGGAGCGGGAGGGCGAGGGCCCGCGCCCGCTGGCTGGGATCACCGCCGTGGTCACCGGCACCCTGTCGGGATTCACGCGGGACGGCGCGAAGGAGGCGTTGCAGAGCCGGGGCGCCAAGGTCACGGGCGCCGTCTCCAAGAAGACCGACTTCGTCGTCGTCGGCGACAGCCCGGGGTCCAAGTACGACAAGGCCGTTCAGTTGAAAGTACCGGTTCTCGACGAGTCGGGTTTCACGGTGCTCCTGGAGCGGGGCCCCGACGCGGCAAGGGAGGCGGCCGTCGTCCCTGACGAGCCGTCACCTGCCTGACGTGCGGAGGCGGTTCCCCCCGCGGGCCGCTGGCATATGCCAAAGGCATGGGCGCACGTGAGGGGGGCGTGCCGAGCCTGATCGTTCGCTGCCCCAAGCGCCATCGAGCCGCCTAGGGTGGGGAGTTGCGCCCGTCCCGGGCGCGGGCAACGCCGGCCGTGAGAGGGATCCCGCATGCACGCAGCCCCACGGGGGAGCCGGACCCCGCGACGCGACCACGGCTGGCTCTCGCCCGCGCTCCGGCCCGCCATCCTCGTCGCGGCGGGCGTGGTCTGCGTGATCGGGGTGGCGCGCGTGCTGGCCGAGGGCCGCGCCCTCTTCCCCGGCGAGCGCCCTGGCTGGGGCTTCGCCGTCCTCACCGGGGTGATCGTCACCTACCTCGTCGCCATCGGCCGCGACCGCTCGGGCGGCGGCTCGGGCGCGGGCGCCGCGCTCGCCCTGTCCGTGCTGCTGCTCTACGGCTGGGTGCCCGCCGCGCTGGTGAGCCTGTCCGTGGTCACCCTCGTCGGCGCCGCGCGCCGCGACCGCTGGCTCGACGCCCTGCTGCACGGCGCGATCGACCTGCTCGGCGTCGGCGCCGCCGCCCTGGCCCTGGCCCTGTGGGGCACCAAGCCCAGCATCGAACGCCCCTGGCTCCCCGACGACTGGCAGGCGTCGACGCTGCCCCAGCTCCTCCTCGGCGCCTGCGCCTATCTGCTGGTCACCCGCACCCTCCTGTGGCTGTCCACCGCCCCGCCTGGCGGCCTCCCCTCGCTGGCCGCGTCCGACCTGCCGCGCCAGGGCCTGGTCGCGCTCGCCCTCCTCGCCATCGCCCCGCTCATCGCGGTGGTCGCCAGCGAACGGCCGCTGCTGCTCCCGCTGTTCGCGGTCCCGCTGATCGCGCTCGACTCGTCGTTCTGGATGGCCCGCGCCCGCGACGAGGAGCAGCTCCTCGACCCCCTGACCCGGCTGCCCAACCGCCAGTGGCTCCTCGAACGCACCACATCCGCGCTCGACGAGGCCACCGGGACCGGCGACCGCGCCGCCCTCGTCCTGATCGACCTCGATAGCTTCCGATCGGTCAACGACACCCTCGGCCACCTCACCGGCGACCGCCTGCTCCTCCAGGTCTCCGACCGGATCCAGCGCGAGCTGCCGTCGGGCGCCGAGGCGGCCAGGCTCGGCGGCGACGAGTTCGCCGTGCTGCTGCCGCGCGTCGCCTCGGCGACCAGCGCCCAGCGCGCCGCCCGCGCCATCGTCGGCTGCCTCTCCGCCCCGCTCGACCTCGACGGCCTCACCCTGGTGATCGAGGCGAGCGCGGGCGTCGCCGTCTTCCCCGACCACGCGCCGGGCGGCGAGGGCCTGCTGCGCCGCGCCGACGTCGCGATGTACGCCGCCAAGCGCGACCGCAGTGGCGTCGAGGTCTACGACGCGAGCCGCGACGGCAACACCCCCGACCGCCTCGCCCTCCTCGGCGACCTCCGCCGCGCCCTCGACACGGGCCAGGTCGCGCTCCACTACCAGCCCAAGGTCCGCTTCGACGGCGTCGTCGCGGGACTCGAGGCCCTGCTCCGCTGGGACCACCCCGACCGCGGCCGGGTCCCGCCCGACGAGTTCATCGCGATCGCCGAGACCTCGGGCCTGATGCCCCGGCTGACCGAGTACGTCCTGGAGTGCGCGCTCGGGCAGGTCGCCCGCTGGCGCGCGGACGGGCTCACCGTGCCCGTCGCCGTAAACGTTTCCCCTCGCGACGTCCACACCCCGGGGTTCGCGGGGGCGGTGGCCGCGCGGCTGGCCAGGCACGGCGTCCCGCCGGGCTCGCTCCAGCTGGAGATCACCGAGCACGCCATGCTCGAGG
This sequence comes from Streptomyces sp. PT12, assembly GCF_003311645.1. Lineage (GTDB taxonomy): Bacteria > Actinomycetota > Actinomycetes > Streptomycetales > Streptomycetaceae > Streptomyces. The sequence continues at coordinate 29,517 of NZ_QEST01000114.1, forward strand.
ACCCGCAGCGAGCGGCCGACACCCTGGCCGGGCTCACGGGCCACGGCGTGCGGATGTCCCTCGACGACTTCGGCACCGGGTACTCCTCGCTCGTCCATCTGCGCCGCCTGCCCGTCAGCGAGCTGAAGATCGACCGCTCCTTCGTGGCCCGCCTTGTCGTGGACAGCGAGGACGCCGAGATCGTGCGCTGCACCGTCGAGTTGGCGCACTCCCTCGGCCTGGTCGTGGTCGCCGAGGGCGTCGAGGACGACCAGACCTGGGAACGCCTCAGGTCACTGGGCTGCGACGCCGTCCAGGGCTGGCTCGTGGCCGCCGCGATGCCCGCCGGCGAGACCACCGCGTGGCTGCGCGCCCGCGACACCGTCCGCGCCGAGGACGCCGCACCCGCCCCGCCGACCGGACCCGCGGCACCGGACGGCGCGGCCGCCGACGAGGAGCCCGCCCCGAGACCCGACCCGGCCGACGCCGACCCGGCCGACGCCGAGCCGGTGCGCTGAACGGACGCGCGCCCGCCCGCGCCGGGGCCGGGGGAATCGGTGCGCGGGGCCCTTCGCCGTCGCCCTAGGATTGGGCCGAAAGAAACCCGCCCGCCCGCGACGAGCAAGAGGATCGCCCCATGCCTGGCATCACGCGCGAGGAGGTCGCCCACCTCGCCCGGCTGGCGCGCCTCGAGCTGACCTCCGACGAACTGGACCACTTCGCCGGTCAGCTCGACGACATCATCAACGCGGTCGCCCGCGTCGCCGATGTCGCCACCGAGGACGTTCCGCCGACCTCCCACCCGCTGCCCCTGACCAACGTCATGCGCCCCGACGAGGTCAGGCCGTCCCTGACCGCCGAGCAGGCGCTCTCCGGGGCCCCCGCCCAGGAGCAGCGGCGTTTCAAGGTGCCGCAGATCCTGGGAGAGGAGTGACCGGCATGTCGGACCTCATCCGGCTCACCGCCGCCGAGCTCGCCGCCAGGGTCGCCGACGGATCGGTGAGCGCGGTCGAGGTGACCGAGGCCCACCTCGCGCGCGTCGACGCGGTGGACGAGAAGGTCCACGCGTTCCTGCACGTCGACCGCGAGGGCGCGCTCGCCCAGGCCCGCGCCGTGGACGAAAGGCGCGCCGCGGGCCAGCCGCTCGGCCCGCTCGCCGGGGTGCCGCTGGCGTTGAAGGACATCTTCACCACGAAGGGCGTGCCCACCACCGCGGGCTCCCGGATCCTGGAGGGCTGGATCCCGCCGTACGACGCGACGGTGACCCGGCGCCTGAAGGAGGCCGGGGTCGTCATCCTCGGCAAGACCAACATGGACGAGTTCGCCATGGGCTCCTCCACCGAGAACAGTGCCTACGGCCCCACAGGCAACCCCTGGGACCTCACCCGCGTCCCCGGCGGTTCCGGCGGCGGCTCGTCGGCGGCGCTCGCCGCGTTCCAGGCGCCCCTGGCCATCGGCACCGACACCGGTGGCTCCGTGCGCCAGCCCGCCGCCGTCACCGGCACGGTCGGCGTCAAGCCCACCTACGGCGGCGTCTCGCGCTACGGCATGATCGCGTTCTCCTCCTCGCTCGACCAGGCGGGGCCCTGCGCCCGCACCGTGCTCGACGCCGCGCTGCTGCACGAGGTGATCGGCGGCCACGACCCGCTGGACTCCACGTCGATCGACGCGCCCGTCCCACCGGTCGTCGAGGCCGCGAGGAACGGCACGGCGCGCGGCCTGCGCGTCGGCGTCATCCGCGAGTTCGGGGGCGAGGGCTTCCAGGACGGCGTGATGCGGCGGTTCGGCGAGGCCGTCGAGCTGCTCACCGAGCTTGGCGCCGAGGTGACCGAGGTGTCCTGCCCGTCGTTCGAGTCCGCCCTCGCGGCGTACTACCTGATCGCCCCGTCCGAGTGCTCGTCGAACCTCGCCAGGTTCGACGCCATGCGTTACGGCCTGCGGATCGGCGACGACGGCTCGCGCGCGGCCGACGAGGTCACGTCGCTCACCCGCGAGGCGGGCTTCGGCGCCGAGGTCAAGCGCCGCATCATGCTCGGCACCTACGCCCTCTCATCGGGGTACTACGACGCGTACTACGGCAGCGCCCAGAAGGCCCGCACGCTCGTCGTCCGCGACTTCGCGCGCGCCTTCGCGCAGGTGGACGTCCTGGTCGCGCCGACCACCCCGACCACGGCGTTCGCGATCGGCGAGCGCGCCGACGATCCCATGGCGATGTACCGCGCCGACCTGTGCACCATCCCGGTCAGCCTGGCGGGCAACGCCGCGCTGTCCCTGCCCTGCGGCCTCGCCCCCGAGGACGGCCTCCCGGTCGGGTTGCAGATCATCGCCCCCGCGATGGCCGACGACCGGCTCTACCGCGTCGGAGCCGCGGTCGAGGCCGCGTTCGCGGCACGCTGGGGACATTCCCTTCTGGAGGAGGCACCCGCGCTATGAGCAAGAAGCCCAAGTCCAAGGCCAGCCTGTACCTCTCGCTCGGCACGACGCTGTTCGGCACCGTCAGCGTCGCCAGGCGCCTGAAGGACGCGCGCCGCGAGGGCGACACCCTCCAGCTGGCCGACGCCATCGTCTCGGCGGCCTCGATCATCACCGGCGTCGCCCTGCTGGCCCGTGAGCTGCGCCGCCTGAGCGAGGACGGGTCCGACATCCTCGGCGACTGACGCCGGCACGAGCATCCGAGAGGTAGTACCCCTGTGACCGTCATCGACCTGGTGTCGTACGAGGACGCGCTCGCGTCCTACGACCCCGTCATGGGCCTCGAGGTCCATGTGGAGCTCGGCACCCAGACCAAGATGTTCTGCGGCTGCGCCACCACCCTCGGCGCCGAGCCCAACACGCAGACCTGCCCCACGTGCCTCGGGCTCCCCGGCGCGCTCCCCGTGGTGAACGCCACCGCCGTGGAGTCCGCCGTCCGCATCGGCCTCGCGCTCAACTGCGAGATCGCCGAGTGGTGCCGCTTCGCCCGGAAGAACTACTTCTACCCGGACATGCCGAAGAACTTCCAGACCTCGCAGTACGACGAGCCGATCGCGTTCAACGGCCATCTGGACGTCCAGCTGGAGGACGGCGAGGTCTTCCGCGTCGGCATCGAGCGCGCCCACATGGAGGAGGACACCGGCAAGTCCACCCACGTCGGCGGCGCCACGGGGCGCATCCACGGCGCGTCGCACTCGCTGCTCGACTACAACCGCGCGGGCATCCCGTTGATCGAGATCGTCACCAAGCCGATCACGGGCGCCGGCGCGCGCGCCCCCGAGATCGCGCGCGCCTATGTCGCCGAGCTGCGCGAGCTGATCCGCGCGCTTGGCGTCTCCGAGGCCCGCATGGAGATGGGCCAGATGCGCTGCGACGTCAACCTGTCGCTGCGCCCGCACGGCCGCGAGGCGTTCGGCACCCGCAGCGAGACCAAGAACGTCAACTCCCTGCGCAGCGTCGAGCGCGCGGTGCGCTTCGAGGTCCAGCGCCACGCCGCGGTCCTCGGCGACGGCGGCGTGATCGTGCAGGAGACCCGGCACTTCCACGAGGACAACGGCACCACCACATCGGGCCGCGTCAAGGAGGAGGCCGAGGACTACCGGTACTTCCCCGAGCCCGACCTGGTGCCGGTGGCTCCCGAGAAGGAGTGGGTGGAGCGGCTGCGCGCCGAGCTGCCCGAGCTGCCGCTGGTCCGCCGCACCCGGCTGCGCGAGGAGTGGGGCATCTCCGCGCACGAGATGCAGTCCGCGCTCAACGCCGGCGCGGTCGAGCTGATCGTGGCCACCACGGAGGCGGGCGCCGACCCGGCCGCCGCGCGCAAGTGGTGGATGGGGGAGCTGGCCAGGCGGGCGAACGAGCTGGGCGTCGAGCCCGCCGCGCTGCCCATCACCCCGGCCCAGGTCGCCCGCGTCGCGGCCCTGGTCGCCGAGGGCGCGCTCAACGACAAGCTGGCGCGGCAGGTCATCGAGGGCGTGCTCGCGGGCGAGGGCGCCCCCGACGAGGTGGTCGAGAAGCGCGGCCTGCGGATCGTCTCCGACGAGGGCGCGCTCGGCCGGGCGGTAGACGAGGCCATCGCCGCCAACGCCGCCGTCGCCGACAAGGTCCGCGGCGGCAAGACGGCCGCGGCGGGCGCCCTGGTCGGCGCGGTCATGAAGGCCACCCGCGGCCAGGCGGACGCGGCCCGCGCCCGGCAGCTGATCCTGGAGCGGCTCGGCGTCACCGAGTAGGCATCGGCTCCTTTCCCCGAGCCCGATCTAAGGTGGCGCCTAAGGCCCCCCTGACGACGAAGTCGGTCGTCAGGGGGGTTCCGCATGAGGCGCCGCGACCGGCGAGGACGCGGCAGTCTCCCGATGTGCGGGAGGGGTCACAACGGCGACCGTGGAGGCACGTTCTCCACGCTCCCCGACCCCCCGGACCGGAGGTCCCAGGTGTTCCCGCACCCGTTCCCGCACGACCGCCTGCACCGGCTGCGCGCCGCCGAGTTGGAGCGCGCCGCCCGGCTCGGCAGGCTGCTGCGCGCCGTCAGGAGAAGGCGCCGGTGAGCGGCGTTCTCGCGGTCGGCGGGATAAGCGGTACCGCGCTGTCGGAGCGGCGTGCGATGCTCGTCGACGTGGAGAGCCGCAGTGTCAGCCCCGTCTTCGTGGGCCGCGGCCGGGAGTTGGCGGAGCTGTCCAGAGGGCTCGGCCTCGCCGGGCGGCACGAGCCGCAGGCGTTCGTCATCGGCGGCGAGGCGGGCGTGGGGAAGACGAGGCTGCTCGACGAGTTCCTGGCCGGTGCCAGGGCCGCGGGCGCCGTCACCGCCGTGGGCGGGTGCGTGGAGCTGGGCGCCGACGGCCTGCCGTTCGCCCCGTTCGCCGCCGCGCTGCGCGCGCTGTACCGGCACTTCGGCGCCGAGCTGACCGAGGCCGCCGCGGGGCGCGAGGGCGAGCTGGCCGGGCTGCTGCCCGAGCTGGCGGGCGCGGGGCGGCCCGCGGGTGACGTCCCCGACCGGGCCAGGCTGTTCGAGCTGACCGCCCGCATCCTGGAGCGGCTCGCGGCCGAACGCCCCGTGGTCGTCGCCGTCGAGGACCTGCACTGGGCCGACCGCTCCACGCGCGAGCTGCTCGGCTACCTCGTCCGCTCGGTGCGGGGCGCCAGGCTCCTGCTGCTCGCCACCTACCGCTCGGACGACATCCACCGCCGCCATCCGCTGCGGCCCTTCCTCGCGGAGCTCGACCGGCTGCGGGCGGTCGGCCGGATCGAGCTGGCCCGCTTCAGCCACGGGGAGGTGTCAGCCCAGCTCGCCGGGATCCTCGGGGCCCCGCCCAAGCCGGGGCACGCCCTTTCGGTGTTCGAGCGCTCGGAGGGCAACCCCTTCTTCGTCGAGGAGCTGGCCACCGGGCGCCCCGGTGGCGCGCTGAGCCAGACGCTGCGCGACCTGCTGCTGGTGCGCGTCGAGGCGCTGTCCGAGGACGTCCAGGAGGTGCTGCGCGTCGCAGCCGAGGCCGGTGCCTCCGTGGAGTACGCGCTGCTGCGCGCGGTCGTCGGCCTCCCGGAGCCCGAGCTGCTCACCGCGCTGCGCGCCGCGGTGGGCGCCCACCTGCTCGCCCCGACCGACGACGGCGACGGCTACCGCTTCCGGCACGCCCTGGTCCGCGAGGCCGTCGCCGACGACCTGCTCCCCGGCGAGCGCGCCAGGCTCGCCCGCCGCCTGGCCGAGGCGCTCGAACGCGGGCGCGGCCTGGTCCCCGATGACGAGCTCGCCACCCGCCTGGCCAGCCACTGGTACCACGCGGGGGACCGGGCCAAGGCGCTGCCCGCCGTCCTCGACGCCGCGGCGCAGGCGTACCAGCGGTACGCGTACGCCGAGCAGCTGCGCCTGCTCGAACGCGCCATGGAGCTGTGGGACGCGGTCCCCGAAGAGGCCAGGGCCGGGCTGCGGCCCGTCGGTCCCCTGTGGGGCTATCCGGCGGACCCGGCGGGAGCGGGGCCGCTGAGCTATGTGGACCTGCTGGCCGAGGCCACCAGGTCGGCGGTGTTCTCCGGCCAGCCCGACCGCACGCTGGCCATGAGCAAGCGGGCGCTGCGCCTGATCGACGAGCGGCGCGAGCCGTTGCGCGCCGCCTGGTTCTGGCTGCAACGCGCCTGGGTCTCCGAGGGGTTGGGCCGCGGCGACGGCTGGCCCGAGCTGGTGCGCGCCCAGGAGCTGGTCCGCGGCCTGCCGCCGTCGTTCGTGCCCGCGCAGGTGCTGGCGCTGACCGCGTCCTGGCGGTCGGTGGGGCGGCGCTCGCCCGAGGTGATCGAGCTGGCCGAGCGCGCGGTGGCGATGGCGCGCCTGGTGGGCGCGGAGAGCACCGAGCGGTACGCCAGGATCACGCTCGCCTGCCTGCGCACCGACGCGGGGGAGGGGGAGGAGGGGCTGGCCGAGATGTTCCACCTCCTCGACCGGATCCTGGAGTGCCGCGAGATCAGCCTGCTCGGCCGCTGCCTGGTCAACCTCCAGTCGGCGCTGGGCATCCTGGGCGACTTCAAACGGGCCGTGGACTTCGTCGACACCGCCCTGCGCCTGGTCGACCGGTACGGCCTCCAGGAGCCCAGGGGCTGGCTGCTGTCGAACCACGCCCACGCGCTGGTCCAGACGGGCCGCTGGCGGGAGGCGGCCTCCACGGTGGCGGCGGCCGAGCGCCAGTCGATGAACATCTCGCCCCGCACGTTCGCCGCGCTGACCGGCGGCCAGCTGGCCGCGCTGCGCGGCGACCTCGCCGAGGCCAAGGCGCAGGTCGCCCTCGCCCGGGGCGAGATCACCACCCCCGACCTGCGGCCCTCGTTCGTGCTCCAGCTGGGCACGGTCGAGCTGGAGATCGCCGCGGTGGAGCGGCGGTTCGAGGCGGGCAGGGAGGCGTTCAGGGTGGCGACGGCGCCCGGGCTGCTGTCGTTCACCTCGGGCCTCGCGTGGCTCCTGGTGCTCACCGCGGCGCGAGGCGAGGCCGAGTGCCGTGGCCTGCCCGCCGCCGAGCGGGAGCGGGCCGCCGCGCTCGCCCGGGTGCGGGAGGTCATGGGGAGCCTGGCGCGGACGACCCCGGTGTGGGCGGCGGCAGGGGCGTTCGCCGACGCCCAGCTGCGGCGGGCCGAGGGCCGTGACACCCCGGAGCAGTGGGCCTCGGTGGTCGCCGCGCTCGAGCCGCTCACCCTGCCCTACTACCTCGCGGAGGCGCGGTACTGCTGGGCGGAGTCCCTGCTGGCCGAGGGCGGCGCCGCGGGCCGGGAGCGCGCGGCCGAGGCGCTGCGCCCGGCGCTCGAGACGGCGCGCGAGCTTCAAGCGCGCCCCCTGGAGGAACGGGCCCGGCGCCTCGTGGCGCGCGGCCGCCTCGACCTCGCGGCCCCCGAGCCCGAACGTGCCACCGCGGGCGCGGCGGGCGGCGGCGCGTCGTTCGGGCTGACGCCTCGGGAGCGGGACGTGCTGGTGCTCGTGGCGGCGGGCCGGAGCAACCGGCAGATAGCCGAGGAGCTGTTCATCTCGCCCAAGACGGCGAGCGTCCATGTCTCCCACATCCTGGCGAAGCTGGAGGTGTCGGGCCGGGGCGAGGCCGCGGCGCTGGCCCACCGCCCCGGCATCGTGGGCGTCCAGCGGGACGCGACCCCCGCGGCCTGAGCCGCGCCGTCGGCGTTCAGGAGACGCGCAGCCGCAAGATCCGGTCGTCGGGGCCCTCGGGGGTGCCCCGGGTGTCGGTCTCGTTGGTCACCAGCAGCAGCTCGTCGTCGCCCGTGGCCAGGAGCGAGCGCAGCCGCCCGTACTCGCCTTCGAAGAACGCCTGGGGCCCGGCCACCGGCTCGCTGCCCTCCAGCGGGATTCGCCAGAGCCGCTCGCCGCGCAGCGACGCCATCCACAGCGATCCCGCGCGGTACTCGAGGCCGCTGGGCGACGCCTCCGAAGGGGGCCACTGCTCGACGGGGTCGATGAAGCCCCGGTCCTCGCCGCCCTCGCCCTCGACATCGGGCCAGCCGTAGTTCCCGCCCGGCTCGATCCGGTTCAGCTCGTCCCACGTGTCCTGGCCGAACTCCGCGGACCACAGCGTTCCCCCGGAGTCCCAGGCCAGGCCCTGCACATTGCGGTGGCCCGACGAGTGGACGTACGAGCCGGGGGCGACGTTGTCGTCCGGGACCTCGCCGGTGTCGGGGTCGATGCGCAGGATCTTGCCCGCGAGCGAGCCGGGGTCCTGCGCGGTCGCCGGGTCGCCCGCGTCGCCGGTGGAGGCGTAGAGCATGCCGTCGGGGCCGAACGCCAGGCGTCCGCCGTTGTGGGTCGCCTCCCCGCGCGGGATGCCGGTCAGCAGGTGCTCGCCCGCGGTCAGCCGCTCGCCCTCGGGCGCCGAGGCGTCATAGGTGAACGCCGTGATCCTGTTGTCGTCGGCGGTGGTCCCGTAGGCGTACAGCCGGCCGTTCGAGGCGAAGTCCGGGTGGGTCGCGAGGCCGAGCAGCCCGCCCTCGCCCGGCTCGTCCGGCAGCTCCGGGACCTCGCCCGCCACGCCGACCTCACCGGAGTCGGCGGCGACGACGTGCACGGTGCCGCCGTCGCGCGAGCCCACCAGCAGGTCGCCGTCCGGGAGTTCCGCGATGCCCCAGGGCGAGTCGAGCCCTTCGGCGACCGTCTCCACCACCTCGGCCGAGCCCTCGGCCGGTGCGGCGGTCGGCGTGGGGGAGCCGTCCGCCCCTTCGCCCTCGTCCGACGGCGACGGCGAGGACTCCGGGGCGGACTCGGGGGAGGACGCGGCCGCGCCGTCTCCGCCGTCGTCGCCGTCCGACGAGCAGCCCGCGGTCAGCAGCCCCAGCGCGGCGACCGCCGCCACCCAGCCGCGCGCCCGTCCCCGCACCGTCACCGTCATGGCAACCTCCCCGCTCTGCTCGCTCTGCCCGCGCCCATGGCTCCCAGCACACCACGGGCCGCGCACCACACGCCACGCATGAACGCTGCTGCCCTGCCCGTCCACAGGGAAACGCCCGGGGGACCAGGCCCTACCCTGGCGGTCATGACCCCATCGGATGTCTGGCTGCCGTTCCCGCCCGCCGAGCTGCCCTCCCTGCCCGCATCCCTCGCGTACCACCACTGGGACGGCGAGGACGAGTTCCCCGCCGACCCTGCCGACTGCGCCTTCTATGTCGTCCCGTACATGAAGGGCCCCTCCGCCGCCCTGCGCCCACTGCCGGGCATGACGCGCCTCCGTGTGGTGCAGACCCTCACCGCGGGCGTCGAGCACATGCTGCCCGCGGTGCCGACGCTGCCCGCGGGCAGCGTGCTGTGCAACGCGGGTGACCTGCACAACACCAGCACCGCCGAGCTGGCCCTCGCCCTCACCCTCGCCGCCCAGCGCGGCATACCCGACGCCGTCCGCGCCCAGCCCGAGGCGCGTTGGGAGCCCACCGTGCGCCCCTCGCTCGCCGACCGCCGCGTCCTGATCGTCGGCTACGGCGGCATCGGCGCGGCGATCGAGAACCGGCTCGTGCCGTTCGACGTCGCCGAGGTGATCCGCGTGGCCAGCCGCGCCAGGAGCGTCGAACGCGGCCCCGTGCACGGCGTGGACGAGCTGCCCTCGCTGCTGCCGCGCGCGGAGGTCGTGATCCTCGCCACTCCGCTCACCGAGGCCACCCGCGGCCTCGTCGACGCCGACTTCCTCGCCCTGCTGCCCGACGGCGCCCTCCTGGTGAACGTCGCCCGCGGCGCCGTCGTGGACACCAAGGCGCTGGTCGCCGAGGTGGAGTCGGGCCGCCTGCGGGCCGCGCTCGATGTGACGGACCCCGAGCCCCTGCCGCCCGGTCACCCTCTGTGGCGGGCGCCGGGCGTGCTGATCACGCCCCATGTGGGCGGCCCTTCGACCGCTTTCAGGCCGCGCGCCGAACGTCTACTCCTCGCCCAGTTGGGCAGGTTCGCGTCGGGAGAGCCTCTGCGGCACATCGTCGCCGAGGGGGGCGCGCGCCGGGCGGAGTGAGCCAGATGTTCCCCCCTGATCGTCACTTTCGGTGAGATGAGTATGTCGCTGAGTGACGGATCTGGTGTATCGTCCGTGACGGGGTGAGCCCGGAACGGAAGGGGGGCGACAGGCGCATGCACCGCTCATGGGGACACCGGCACTCTCTCGACGGCCTCCAGGCCGAGCGGCTGAGCAGCCCGTTTCCGCGGTTGGTCTTCGCCGCGGTCTGCGCGGCGTACGCCGTGGGCGCCGTGCTCGGCTGGGGGTCGCCGTTCATGGCGGAGGTGATGGGGGACTTCGGGCTGAGCGCCGCCGCGCTCCTGGCCGCCGGGTCGTGTCTGTGGTACGCGGGCCGCCGCACGGGCGCGCTTCGCGCGGCGTGGGCGCTGTTCGGCCTCTCGTCCGCGATGGTCGCCGCGGGGAACGGCATCTGGGGCTGGTACGAGGTGGTGCTCCGCGAGCCGGTGCCCCGCCTCTCCGCCGCCGACCTGTGCTTTCTGATGTTCGCGCCGCTGGCCATCATCGGGCTGCTGATGCTGGCCAAGCGGCCGGTCACGCGGGCGGGTTGGATCTGCCTCGCGCTGGACGCCTGGCTCATCGCCGGGTCGCTCATGACGCTCTCGTGGAGCGTCGCCCTGGCCCAGGCCGCCGAGCGGCAGGGCGAGGTGGTCAGGGCGGCGCTCGCGGTGGGCTATCCGCTGCTGGACATCGCGCTGGTGAGCATCATCCTGGTGCTGCACTTCAGGCGCGGCACCACGCACCGCCCCGCGATCAACGCCGCGATCGGCGCCCTCGCCCTGACGGTGCTGTGCGACGCCCTGTTCACCTCGCCCATGATGCGCGAGCAGTACAGCTCGGGGCGGCTGCTCGACGCGGGCTGGTTCGCCGGTTCGCTGTTACTCGCGGCCGCGCCCTGGATGGACAGGGGGCAGGAGGAGGCGCGGGGGAAGGGGTCCCCGGGGGCCGGTGGCGCGAAGCCGGGGACCGAGGAGGCAGCGGACCGGCCCCAGCTGGCAGGCTCGCTGGCCGCGCTGACGCCCTATCTGGCGGGTGCCGTCTGCATGTTGAGCATCCTGTTCACGATAGTCAACGGGCACCACGTCGACCGGGTCGTCGTCTTCATCGCCTGCGCCGTCGTGCTCTCGCTCCTGGTCCGCCAGGGGATCACCCTCATGGACAACGTCTCGCTGACCAGGGAGCTGGCCCGCAAGGAGAACTACTTCAGGTCACTGGTCCAGGGGTCGAGCGACGTCATCATGATCGCGGCGCCCGGCGGCAGGCTGCGCTACGTCAGCCCGGCCGCCACGGGGGTGTACGGGCAGGAGGCCGAGCGGCTCACCGGCAGCGACCTGTCCGAGCTGATCCACCCCGACGACCTCGGCCGCGTCGAGCACGAGCTGCGCCGCTTCCTCTCGGTGTCACCCGCGCGCGAGACCGGCACCAGGATCGAGTGCCGGGTGCGGCACGGCGCGGGCCACTGGCTCAACGTCGAGTCCAGCGTCAAGCGCCACGAGAGCGGCCTCATCTTCAACTCCAGGGACGTCACCGAGCGGGTGCGGCTCCAGGCCCAGCTCCAGCACAGCGCCTCCCACGACGCCCTCACCGACCTGCCCAACCGCGCCCTGTTCACCGAGCGGGTCCGGCTCGCCCTCGGCGGCGGCCACGGCGGGGACCCCGACACCGCGGTGTTCTTCATCGACCTCGACGGCTTCAAGGCGGTCAACGACTCGGTGGGCCACCAGGCGGGCGACGAGCTGCTGGTCCAGGCCGCCCAGCGGCTGAAGGACTCCGTGCGCAGCGGCGACACCACCGCGAGGCTCGGCGGGGACGAGTTCGCCGCGCTCATCGTCGGCGACCCCGCGGGGGACCAGCAGCCGCGCGAGTACCGGATCCTGGAGATCGCCGAGCGGGTCCGTGCCGCTCTCAGCCGCCCCTACACGATCGACGAGCGCCGGGTCAGGGTCGCGGCCAGCATCGGCATCGCGTTCGCCGAGCCCGGCGCCACCCCGGCCGGGCTGATGCGCAAGGCCGACCTCGCGATGTATCGCGCGAAGCAGTCGGGCAAGGGCCGCGTCGAGCTGTACGCCCCGCAGCTCCAGGCCGACGCCGTCCGCCGCACCGAGCTGGCCGACCGGCTGGGCCGCGCCCTGCGCGCCGGGGAGTTCACCCTGCTCCACCAGCCCGTCGTGGAGCTGGCCGACGGGCGGGTCGCCGCGGTCTGCGCCCAGGCCCGCTGGCGCTCCGCCCACGGCCTGCTCACCACCCCGCTCGAGATCCTGCGCGGCGGGCGGCGCGAGCCGCATGTCCCGCTCGTCGGCGACCCCGAGGAGGAGCGGGCCGCCGAGGTCACCGGCTGGCTCCTCGACGAGGCGCTCGCCGAGGCGGGCCGCCGCCACCGCAAGGGGCACACCGTCCCGGTCAGCGTCCGGGTCCCCAGCGGCAGGCTCGCCGACCGCGCGCTCGGCGCCGGAGGCGTCGAGGCGCTGCTCAGCAAGCACGGCGTGCCGCCACAGGCCCTCATGATCGAGCTGCCCGAGGCCGAGTCGGTCCTGGCCAGCGACGAGCTGCGCGACCGCCTGACCGACCTCAGCGGCCTGGGCGTCGGCATCGCCCTCGGCGGCTTCGGCAGCGGGGGCACGGCCGCGGCCGCGCTGCACCGCCTGCCGGTCGACCTGGTGCGCCTCGACGGCGAGCTGGTCGAGGGCCTGCTCGACTCCCCGCCGTTGCAGAAGATCGCCGCCGGGCTGCTGCGCATGGCCGCCGACCTCGGCGTCGATTCCCTCGCCGACGGCGTGGACCAGCCCGAGCAGGCCCGCGCCCTGCGGGCGCTGGGCTGCCGCCATGGCCAGGGCCTGGCGTTCAGCGAGCCCCTCGATGCCGGGCGGCTGCGCCGCGTGCTCGACGAGGGGCGGCTGCCCGTGCCCCCCGAGCCCGAGCAGATCCCCGTCCAGCCGCCGGCCCCCGCCCGCGAGAGCGACCGGGCCGCGACCGGCCTGGACGCGCCCACGGCGGCCGAGTCCACCCCTTCGCCCATCGCGCCCACATAGTGAGACGCGATTCGGGCTCGCTTGACAGTGGCAGGAGAGAGGAGGAGGGTCTGAGCATGCGCACCCGAATCCTCGTACTCGGACGGCGCGTCGGCTGATCCACGGTTCCCGTGGACCCCCACCGGCGCGCTCCCCTCGAATGCCATCAGGCTCGAGGGGTTTTTTGTTGCACTGGTTTCCGGTGCCACCGCACCACCGATCCGCACCCGCACCAGCTTCACCCTCACTCCCCCCGAGAAGAGAACGACGATGACCGAGCAGGCCACCGGGGCACCGAAGCCGCAGCCCCGGGCCCCCCGAGGCGGGGCGCCGCAGCCCACCACCACCGTCGCGCACATGACCGGCGCCCAGTCCCTCATCCGCTCCCTCGAAGCGGTGGGCGCCGACACGGTGTTCGGCATCCCCGGGGGCGCCATCCTCCCCGCGTACGACCCGATGATGGACTCCACCGCCGTCCGCCACATCCTGGTCCGCCACGAGCAGGGCGCCGGGCACGCCGCCACCGGCTACGCCCAGGCCACCGGCAAGGTTGGTGTGTGCATGGCCACCTCGGGCCCCGGCGCCACCAACCTGGTCACCCCCATCGCCGACGCGCACATGGACTCCGTGCCCCTGGTGGCCATCACCGGGCAGGTCGCCAGCAAGACCATCGGCACCGACGCGTTCCAGGAAGCCGACATCTGCGGCATCACGCTGCCGATCACCAAGCACAACTTCCTGGTCACCGACCCCGCCGACATCCCGCGCACGATCGCCGAGGCGTTCCACATCGCCTCCACGGGCCGCCCCGGCCCCGTCCTGGTCGACATCGCCAAGGACGCCCTCCAGCGCCAGACGACGTTCAGCTGGCCGCCCACCCCCGAGCTGCCCGGCTACCGGCCCGTGAGCCGCCCGCACGCCAAGCAGATCCGCGAGGCCGCGCGCCTGATCGCCGAGGCGCGCCGCCCGGTCCTCTACGTCGGCGGCGGCGTCATCAAGGCCCGCGCCTCGGCGGAGCTGCGCGCCCTGGCCGAGCTGACCGGCGCGCCCGTCACCACGACGCTGATGGCGCTCGGCGCGTTCCCCGACAGCCACCCCCAGCACCTGGGCATGCCGGGCATGCACGGATCGGTCGCCGCGGTCACCGCGTTGCAGAAGGCCGACCTGATCGTGGCGCTCGGCGCCCGCTTCGACGACCGGGTCACCGGCAGGATCGAGTCGTTCGCGCCGCACGCCAAGGTCGTGCACGCCGACATCGACCCCGCCGAGATCGGCAAGAACCGCGTCGCCGACGTCCCCATCGTGGGCGACGTCAAGGACGTCATGAACGACCTGACGTCCGCGCTCCGCGGCGACGCGGGGCGCCAGGCGGGCCCGGCGCGCTACGCCGCCTGGTGGGACCAGCTCAACCGCTGGCGCGAGACCTACCCCCTGGGCTACGACCTGCCGGAGAACGGCTCGCTCTCCCCGCAGCAGGTCATCGAGCGCATCGGGCAGCTGGCCCCCGAGGACACGATCTACACCGCGGGCGTCGGCCAGCACCAGATGTGGGCCGCCCACTACCTGTCGTTCGAGAACCCCGGCACCTGGCTCAACTCCGGCGGCCTCGGCACCATGGGCTACGCCGTCCCCGCCGCGATGGGCGCCAAGGCGGGTCGCCCCGGCACCACCGTGTGGGCCATCGACGGCGACGGCTGCTTCCAGATGACCAACCAGGAGCTGGCCACCGCCGCGTTGAACAACATCCCGATCAAGGTCGCGGTCATCAACAACGGCGCCCTCGGCATGGTCAGGCAGTGGCAGACCCTCTTCTACAACCAGCGGTACTCCAACACCGTGCTGCGCGATGCCCAGGGCGGCGCCTACAGCGGCTCGGTGGGCGAGGGCCACGCCGCCACCACCTCCACCGGCACCCGGATCCCCGACTTTGTGAAGCTGGCCGAGGCCATGGGCTGCGTCGGCCTGCGCTGCGAGGAGCCCGACCAGCTCGACGCGGTCATCGAGAAGGCCAACGCGATCAACGACCGCCCCGTTGTCGTCGACTTCATCGTCCACGAGGACGCCATGGTCTGGCCGATGGTCGCCGCCGGCACCTCCAACGACGAGGTGATGGCCGCCCGCGGCGTGCGACCCGACTTCAGCGACGCCGCCGACGACTGACCGCCCCGCGGGCGCGCGCGTCGCCGTGGGCCCCAACCCGCCGAGGAATCACCCACATGTCCAAGCACACCCTCTCCGTCCTGGTGGAGAACAAGCCCGGCGTCCTCTCCCGGATCACCTCGCTCTTCTCCCGCCGCGGCTTCAACATCGACTCCCTCGCCGTCGGCACCACCGAGCACCCCGAGGTCTCGCGGATCACCATCGTGGTCAACGTCGAGGCGCTGCCCCTCGAACAGGTCACCAAGCAGCTCAACAAGCTGGTCAACGTCCTGAAGATCGTGGAGCTCGACCCCCAGTCCGCGATCCACCGCGAGCTGATCCTGGTGAAGGTCCGCGCCGACAACGACACCAGGTCGCAGATCGTCGAGATCGTCCAGCTCTTCCGCGCCAAGACCGTGGACGTCGCCCCCGAGGCCGTCACCATCGAGGCCACGGGCAGCAGCGACAAGCTGGAGGCGATGCTCCGCATGCTGGAGCCGTTCGGTATCAAGGAGTTGGTCCAGTCAGGGGCCATCGCCATCGGCCGGGGCGCCCGTTCCATCACCGACCGCTCGCTGCGCGCCCTGGAGCGGACCGCATAGCGAGACCGTTACCACCGCCCCCGCGCGACGGCCTACGGTGGTCGCCGGGGGAGCACCCCCAAGGACAAGAGGAGAAAACGCAAGTGGCCGAGCTGTTCTACGACGACGACGCCGATCTGTCCATCATCCAGGGCCGCAAGGTCGCGGTGCTCGGGTACGGCAGCCAGGGCCACGCCCACGCGCTGTCCCTGCGCGACTCGGGCGTCGACGTCCGGGTCGGCCTGCACGAGGGCTCGACGTCGCGGGTGAAGGCGGAGGAGCAGGGCCTGCGCGTCACCACCCCCGCCGAGGCCGCCGCCGAGGCCGACGTGATCATGATCCTGGTGCCCGACCCGATCCAGGGCCGCGTCTACGAGGAGTCCGTGCGGGAGAACCTCAAGGCGGGCGACGCGCTGTTCTTCGGCCACGGGCTCAACATCAGGTTCGGGTTCATCGAGCCCCCGGCCGGCGTGGACGTGTGCATGGTCGCCCCCAAGGGCCCAGGCCACCTGGTCCGCCGCCAGTACGAGGAGGGCCGCGGCGTTCCGTGCATCGCGGCCGTCGAACAGGACGCGAGCGGTGGGGCGTTCCCGCTGGCGCTCTCGTACGCCAAGGCGATCGGCGGCACGCGCGCGGGCGTGATCAAGACGACGTTCACCGAGGAGACCGAGACCGACCTCTTCGGCGAGCAGGTCGTGCTCTGCGGCGGCACCTCCGCGCTGGTCAAGGCGGGCTTCGAGACGCTGGTCGAGGCCGGTTACCAGCCGGAGATCGCCTACTTCGAGTGCCTCCACGAGCTCAAGCTGATCGTGGACCTGATGTACGAGGGCGGCCTGTCGAAGATGCGCTGGTCGGTCTCCGAGACCGCCGAGTGGGGCGACTACATCTCGGGCCCGCGGATCATCACCGACGAGACCAAGGCGGAGATGAAGCGCATCCTGGGCGAGATCCAGGACGGCAGCTTCGCGAAGAACTGGATGGCCGAGTACAACGCCGGTCTCCCCAGGTACAACGAGTACAAGAAGGCGGACGGCGACTCCCTCCTCGAGACCACGGGCCGGGAGCTGCGCAAGCTGATGAGCTGGGTGGACGACGAGGACTGACCTCCCGATCCGGGGCCGCGACCCTCGTCGCCGAGGACCGCTCCCACCCCCCGGAACCCAGTTCGCCCGCGGGATTCGCTCGATCGAGCGGTGGCCCGGCAGGCGCCTGCCGGGCCCCTCATCGCGCCGATAGACTGCACCGCACAAGCGCGTCACAGGCTCACAGCGTCGTGCGTCTCCACGCGGATGCCCCTCATCTCCCGCCGTCGGCCGCCGGGACGCGGCCTTCCGCAAAGGACCAGTGAGATCCAGTGAGCAAGCCTGTCGTACTGATCGCCGAAGAACTTTCGCCGGCCACTGTCGACGCCCTGGGGCCCGACTTCGAGATCCGGCACTGCGACGGCGCCGACCGCGCCGACCTGTTGAGCGCCATCGCCGACGTGGACGCTGTGCTGATCCGCAGCGCCACCCGCATCGACGCCGAGGCCATCGCCGCCTCGCGGAAGCTCAAGGTCGTGGCCAGGGCCGGGGTCGGCCTCGACAACGTGGACGTGTCCGCCGCCACCAAGGCAGGCGTCATGGTGGTCAACGCCCCGACGTCTAACATCGTGACCGCCGCCGAGCTGGCCTGCGGCCTGCTCATCTCCACCGCGCGGAACATCCCGCAGGCCAACGCCGCGCTCAAGAACGGCGAGTGGAAGCGGAGCAAGTACACCGGGGTCGAGCTGGCCGAGAAGACCCTCGGCGTGGTGGGCCTCGGCCGCATCGGCGTGCTGGTGGCGCAGCGGATGGCGGCGTTCGGCATGGACATCGTCGCGTACGACCCGTATGTGCAGCCCGCCAGGGCCGCCCAGATGGGGGTCAAGCTGCTGACCCTCGACGAGCTGCTCGCCACCGCGGACTTCATCACCGTCCACCTGCCCAAGACCCCGGAGACGCTGGGCCTGATCGGCGACGAGGCGCTGCACAAGGTCAAGCCGACCGTCCGCATCGTCAACGCCGCGCGCGGCGGGATCGTCGATGAGGCCGCGCTGCTCAGCGCGTTGAAGGAGGGCCGTGTCGCGGGCGCGGGGCTCGACGTCTACACGACCGAGCCGTGTACGGACTCGCCGCTCTTCGAGTTCGACACCGTGGTCGGCACCCCGCACCTGGGCGCCTCGACCGGCGAGGCGCAGGAGAAGGCGGGCGTCTCGGTGGCCAAGTCGGTGCGCCTGGCGCTCGCGGGCGAGTTGGTCCCCGACGCGGTGAACGTCCAGGGCGGCGTCATCGCCGAGGACGTGCGCCCAGGGCTCCCGCTGGCCGAGCGCCTCGGCCGGATCTTCACCGCGCTCGCGGGCGAGGTCGCGCAGCGGCTCGACGTCGAGGTGCGCGGCGAGATCACGCAGCACGACGTGAAGGTGCTCGAGCTGTCGGCGCTCAAGGGCGTGTTCGAGGACGTGGTCGCGGAGACCGTGTCGTATGTCAACGCCCCGCTGTTCGCGCAGGAGCGCGGCGTCGAGGTCCGGCTGACCACCAGCTCCGAGTCGCCCGACCACCGGAACCTGATCACCGTGCGCGGGACCCTGACCAGCGGCGAGGTGGTCTCCGTCTCGGGCACGCTCGCGGGTCCGAAGCACCAGCAGAAGATCGTCGGCATTGGCCAGCACACGCTCGACCTCGCGGTGGCCGACCACATGGCGTTCCTGCGCTACACCGACCGCCCTGGCGTGGTTGGCACCCTGGGCCGCATCCTCGGCGAGTCGGGCATCAACATCGCGGGCATGCAGGTTGCGCGCGCCGAGGAGGGCGGCGAGGCGCTGATCGCCCTCACGGTGGACGGCACGATCCCGTCCGCGGTGCTCTCCGAGGTCGCCGCCGAGGTGGGCGCGACATCCGCCCGCGGCGTCAACCTGGCGGACTGACCGCCCCGTTGTCCCGTGGCGCGCAGCGCCGTCTTCGCGGCGCCGACGACGAAGCCGGTGCCGCCCCGGGAAGGTGGGGGCGGCACCGGTCCGGACGAACGGCCGACGCGCGTGGTGCGCGGAAGCGTCAGCCGCCCGCCAGCTCCACCGCCTTGTCGGGCGAGAACTGCCCGGCGGGCCCGTCGCAGCCGTCCAGCTCACCCGGCGGCTTGACCCACAGGAAGGCGTCGACGAGGTCGCTTCCGGTGTTGACCGTGGGGTTCTCGCCGACCAGCCGCCCCGGTGGGTCGCACCACTCGCTGCCCGCGGGGCCGTTGCCGTTGCGGCTGGTGTCGATCACGGCCCCGAGGTCGGCGGGGGCGCCGAGCTCGTTCAGGACGGCCTCGGTGAAGGCGACCTCGTCCTGGGTGGTGCGGTAGTTGGAGACGTTGGAGAAGACGCCGTCGCCGTTCTCCAGGATCCCGGCCTGGCGCAGCACGTCGGCGATCGCGGCGGGCTCGTGCCACGCCGAGTGGCCGATGTCGAAGTAGACCCGCGCCTCCGGGTTGGCCGCGTGCAGGGTGGCGGCGGCCTCGGAGATCGCGTCGAACCTCGCGGTGCGGTCGGCGCCTTCGAGGCAGTCGGACAGGGCGAGCGCGTCCGGCTCCAGGATGACCACGACCGGGTCGTCGCCGAGGCCCGCGGCGAAGCCCTGGGTCCAGCTGAGGTAGCTCGGCAGGTCGGGCGCGCCCCCGGCCGAGGCGCCGCCGCAGTCGCGGTCCGGGATCATGTACGAGACCAGCACCGGGACTTCGCCCGCCGCGGAGGCGGCGGACGTGACCTCGGCGACGTCCTGGGTGACGGTCGACGGCTGGTACGAGGAGAACCACACGCCCTGCGGCTGGCTGGTGATCCGCTCGGAGATGACGGCGGCCCTCGGGTCACCTGGGTTGTCCGCGACCCAGTCGTGGGCCTGGAGCGGGTAGTTGTGGAACACCGTGTCGGCGGGCAGGTCGGCCGCCGTGGCCTCCTGGTCCGCCGTGGCTCCCTGGGCTGAGGAGAGGGCGCCCCAGGTGAAGACGCCGCCGATCGCCGTGCCGACGGCCAGCAGCGTCCTTATGCGCGCGGCTCGTGGGGTGCGCATCAGGGTTCGTTCCCTTCGTCGGGAGTGGTTGTGGGGGGGATGGGAGCGCTCCCACGCTCCCGCTGCTGCCGAACATAGCGGCTCGCGGGACCGGAGTAAACGGTCAGGACACGGCGGACGCCAGGCGTTCGGGCTGAAGGCGGCGCGCCGTGGTCACAGGCGCGCCGCCTTCAGGGACATGTGCAGCAGGAGGCGGTCCTCGCCGTCCGTGAGGTCAAGGCCCGTCAGCCGCTCGATGCGGGAGAGCCGGTAGTACAGCGTCTGGCGGTGGATCGCCAGGGCGTCGGCCGTCCTGGTCGCCTGGCCCGCGTGGTCGAGGAACGCCTCGGCCGTGCGCGCCAGCTCGCGGTGCTCATCGGCGAGCAACGGCGCCACCGCGGGGTCGGGCTCCCCCGCGGGCAGCGCGGTCAGCAGGCGGTAGGGGCCGAGGTCCGCCCAGGCCGCCACCGGGCCGAACCGGCGCTCAGCCCGTGCCGCGCGCCCCGCGGCCAGCGCCTCGCGCCACGCGCCCGGCAGCTCGTTCACGCCCCGTCGCGCTCCGCCGATCCCGGCCGCCGAGCGCCCGCGCAGCCGTTCCCCCACGGAACGCGCCGCGCCGGGGCGCACCAGCGCCGCCAGCGCGCCGGGGCCCCGCGCCCCCCGGGGCATCGCGCACAGCGCGAGCGCCCCGGGCGGCGCGGCGGGCACGTCGTCGGCGGTGGGCCACTCCACGACGGCCACCACGGTCAACGCCCCCTGCGCGCCGGGCCCCAGCGCCGCGGCCAGCTCCCCGGCCGGGCCTGGCCCGCCGTCGTCGAGCGCGGCGCGCAGCAGCTCGCCCACGCGCGCCCCGGCGCGCGTGTCCGCGGCGAGCAGCGCGCCGATGCGCCCCGCCGTCGCCATGGCCGCGGCGAGCCGCGGGTCGTCCAGCGTCACGGCGCCGTCGTCGAGCAGCCAGATGTAGCCGTAGACCACGGGCCCGTGCCGCACCGGCAGGCAGATCCGCCCGGTCAGCACGCCCGCGGCGGGCTCGGGCGGGATCCGCACCGGCTCCCTCGCGGTGGCGATGCCAAAGCTCTCGAACCACTCCCGCACCGCGGGCGTCGAGCGGCGGTTGAGGATGGAACGGGTCCGCACCGGATCCATCACGCGGTCGTCCGCGCTGTCGTGCGCCCCGAACGCGATCAGCCCGAAGTCGCGCCCCTCCAGCGTCGCCGGGGTGCCCAGCAGCGCGCACACCTCGTCGATCAGCTCCTGGTACTCCGTTCTGGTCCCGCTCCCCGGTCGCATCCCGCCCGTCACCTCCTCCGCCCCGTCTCCGCCACCCGGCTCGCCCCGCCCGGCCACCGGGCCGCTCCGGCGCACACCCCCATTCTCATACATATGTCTGAGAACGCGGCCCCCGATGCTCGACACCTGTCGATGGCCGGTGATTCCGGGCGTTCCGTACCGTCTCGGGTAGCTTCGCTTCCACCCTCCAGGCACGCAGGAGGTGCCCCGTGCTGGGACCGGTCCTTCTCGCCGCGGCCCGCAGCGACCGCATCAGGCGCGCCGTCTCCGCCGCTCCCGTCACCCGTTCCGTGGTGGAGCGCTTTGTCGCGGGGGAGCGGCTCGACGAGTCCGTCGTGGTCGCCGCCGACCTCGTCGACCGGGGCCTCGCGGTGACGCTCGACCACCTCGGCGAGGACGTCACCGGCAAGGCCGAGGCCCTGCGCAGCCGCGACGCCTACCTCGCGCTGCTCGACCGGCTGTCCGCGCTCGGCCTCGGCCCCCGCGCCGAGGTGTCCGTCAAGCTGTCGGCGTTCGGCCAGGCGCTGCCAGGCGGCCACGACATCGCCCTGCGCAACGTCCTGGACGTCGTCGAGGCCGCCGATGCCGCGGGCACCACGGTCACCCTGGACATGGAGGACCACACGACGGTCGACTCCACCCTGGCGATCCACGAGGACCTGCGCGGCCGCTTCCCCGGCACGGGCGCCGTTCTCCAGTCGTATCTGCACCGCACCGAGGACGACTGCCACGCCCTGGCCGCGTCGGGCTCCCGCGTGCGGCTGGTCAAGGGCGCCTACCGGGAGCCCGCCTCGGCCGCCCTCCAGGACAAGCACGACGTGGACCTCGCCTATGTCCGCTGCCTGCGCGTCCTGCTGGCGGGCGACGGCTACCCCATGGTCGCCACCCACGACCCCCGGCTGATCGCGGTCGCCCAGGCGCTGGCCCCGCGCCTTGGCAGGACGCCCGACGACTACGAGTTCCAGATGCTCTACGGCATACGCGACGCCGAGCAGGCGCGGCTGGCCGCGCGGGGGCACCGGATGCGGGTCTATGTGCCCTATGGCACCGACTGGTACGGCTACTTCATGCGCCGCCTGGCCGAGCGCCCCGCCAACCTGGCCTTCTTCGCGCGGTCCCTCGTCAGCAGGGGCTGACCGCCCCGCACGCCCCGTACGCCGCCCCTCACCCCCCGCATCTCACGCACCTCTCGGAAGGAGACGACGGCATGGACGCCGTGACCGAGGTCCCCCAGCCGGTGAACGAGCCGGTGCTCACCTACGCGCCCGGCTCGCCCGAGCGCGCCCGCCTCGAGCGCAAGCTCGATGAGCTCGCCTCCCGCCCCGTCGACCTGCCCATGACCATCGGGGGCACCCGGCGCATGGGCGGCGGCGAGCGTTTCGACGTTGTGCAGCCGCACCGCCACAAGGCGCGGCTGGGTACCTCGGCCCACGCCACGGCGCAGGACGCCAGGGACGCCATCGACGCGGCGCTGGCCGCCGCCCCCGCCTGGCGGGCGCTGCCGTTCGACGAGCGGGCCGCGGTCTTCCTGCGCGCGGCCGAGCTGCTGTCGGGGCCCTGGCGCGAGACGATCGCCGCCTCGACGATGCTCGGGCAGTCCAAGACGGTGCAGCAGGCCGAGATCGACGCGCCGTGCGAGCTGATCGACTTCTGGCGCTTCAACGTCCACTTCGCCCGCCAGCTGCTGACCGAGCAGCCGCCGGTCCAGCCCAAGGGCCAGTGGAACAGGATGGACTTCAGGCCGCTCGAGGGCTTCGTCTACGCGATCACGCCGTTCAACTTCACGGCCATCGCGGGCAACCTCCCGACCGCACCGGCCCTGATGGGCAACGTGGTGGTGTGGAAGCCTTCGCCCACCCA
This sequence comes from Streptomyces sp. PT12, assembly GCF_003311645.1. GTDB lineage: Bacteria > Actinomycetota > Actinomycetes > Streptomycetales > Streptomycetaceae > Streptomyces. Next base: position 52,355 of record NZ_QEST01000114.1, read on the forward strand.
GACCCACTCGGCCGTGCTGCTGATGGAGCTGCTCGATGAGGCCGGGCTGCCCCCCGGCGTGATCAACCTGGTGACCGGCGACGGCAAGGCCGTCTCCGAGGTCGCGCTGCCCCACCCCGAGCTCGCGGGCATCCACTTCACCGGCTCGACCGGGACGTTCCGCCACCTCTGGCAGCAGGTCGGCGCGCACATCGAGCGCTACCGCGGCTACCCCAGGATCGTCGGCGAGACCGGGGGCAAGGATTTCATCGTCGTCCACCCGAGCGCCGACCCCGCGGCCGTGAAGACGGCGATCACGCGCGGCGCGTTCGAGTACCAGGGCCAGAAGTGCTCGGCCGCCTCCCGCGCCTACATCCCGCGCTCGCTGTGGGAGGGCGGCCTGCGGGGCGCCGTCGCCGAAGAGGTGGACGGGCTCACCATGGGCGACCCGACCGATCTGTCGAACTTCATGGCCGCCGTGATCGACGAGCGCGCCTTCGCCAAGAGCAGGGCCGCGATCGACCGGGCCAAGGCCGACCCCACGTGCGAGATCGTCGCGGGCGGCACCTACGACGACTCGGTGGGGTACTTCGTGCGGCCCACGGTGCTGACGTGTTCGGACCCGGAGAACGAGGTGTTCTCCACCGAGTACTTCGGACCGATCATCGCCGTCCATGTGTACGAGGACGACTCCTTCGACACCATGCTCGACCAGATGGAGTCCGCCGCCGACTACGCGCTGACCGGAGCCGTGTTCGCCAGGGACCGCGCGGTGGTCGCCTCGGTGAGCGAGCGCCTGAGGTTCGCGGCCGGGAACTTCTACGTCAACGACAAGCCCACGGGCTCCGTCGTCGGACAGCAGCCCTTCGGCGGCGCCCGCGCCTCGGGCACCAACGACAAGGCGGGCTCGAAGTTCAACCTGCTGCGCTGGGTGTCCCCGCGGGCCATCAAGGAGACCCAGGTGTCCCCGACGGACTACCGCTACCCCCACATGGGCTGACCTCGGGAAACGGCCCGCGCCCCGGCCGTTGCGGCCATGGCCCCCACCCGCCTCCCACGCCCCATGGGCCACGGGGGCCACGGGTGGGGGCCATCGCCGTCTCGAATAGTAGGACGCCCAGGTATTTGGCGAGACATCACGGTCGATCACCGCTAGCTTTGTGGACGTTGCACTCAGGGCAGCGCCGCCCCGCAGTCCGACTCCCTCCCCCTGGAGCTGATCCGCCATGGATGCCATCGCAACGCTGTCCCCGCAGGCCGCCCCGGCGCCGACCACCGTGGAAACCGCCCTGGCCAGGGCCCGCGCCGCCGCGAGGGACGCCCGCGAGGCCAGCCGCCGCCAGGCGGCCGCCGCCCTCCAGCGCGCTTTGGACCGCAGGGACAACGGCGGCGTCGCCGACCGCTGAGCCCACCCCTCAGGCCCGCCGCGGCCCCTCCCGTCCCGGTCCGCATCGTGGACGGCTCATGTCACGGCCTGGGACGGGGCGTTAGGGTCCCTCCCATGGCACGGAGCATCGATCTGGCAGTGATCCCCGGCGACGGCATCGGCCCCGAGGTGGTGGGCGAGGGACTCAAGGTCTTGGCCGCCGCCCTGCCGGGGGACGTCAAGCTGGAGACCACGGCCTACGATCTGGGCGCTCGCCGCTGGCACGCCACCGGCGAGACGCTGCCCGACTCCGACCTTGAGCGGCTCAAGGCCCACGACGCGATCCTGCTCGGCGCCATCGGCGACCCCTCCGTCCCCTCGGGCGTCCTGGAGCGCGGCCTGCTGCTCAAGCTGCGCTTCGCGTTCGACCACTATGTGAACCTCCGTCCCAGCCGTCTGTTCCCCAACACCGCCACGCCGCTCGCCGGTTCGCCCGAGATCGACTTCGTCGTCGTGCGTGAGGGCACCGAGGGCCCCTATGTGGGGAACGGCGGCTCGATGCGCACCGGCACGCCCGCCGAGGTGGCCACCGAGGTCAGCATCAACACCGCCTACGGGGTGGAGCGCGTCGTGCGCGACGCCTTCGAACGCGCCGCCGCGCGGCAGGCCAGGAAGCTGACCCTGGTCCACAAGAACAACGTCCTGGTCCACGCCGGTCACCTCTGGACGAACACGGTCGCCCGCGTCGCCGAGGAGTACCCCGGCGTCGCCACCGACTACCTGCACGTCGACGCGGCCACGATCTTCCTGGTCACCCAGCCCCAGCGCTTCGACGTGATCGTCACCGACAACCTGTTCGGCGACATCCTCACCGACCTGGCCGCCGCCATCACGGGCGGGATCGGCCTCGCCGCCTCGGGGAACATCAACCCCGCGGGCACCTTCCCCTCGATGTTCGAGCCGGTGCACGGCTCCGCGCCCGACATCGCGGGCACAGGCAAGGCCGACCCGACCGCCACGGTGCTGTCCGTCGCCCTGCTGCTGCGCCACCTCGGCCACGAGGCCGAGGCCACCCGGATCGAAGAGGCCGTCACCGCGGACCTCGCCGCCCGCGACACCGGATCGCCGCGCACCACCGCGGAGATCGGCGACGCGCTGGCCGCCCGAGTAGCCGGGTAGGGTCCCGGGCCTTCGACAGGAGGAGCCGCCGGGGGACCCGTGCCCCCCCGGCGGCTTCTTCCGTCTGCCGCCGGGTGCCACCATCGTTTCCAGGGCCGCCGCACCGTGCAGCCATCCGCGAGTCGTTCGTGGGGCAGTGCGCCCCCGATTGCTCGGACGTCCTACTATTGCGTCGGGCCTATGGCGTCGGGCGACGGACAGGCGGCCCGCCCGACCACTGACGTGAAGGACGCGTTCACCATGACCACGACGACCCCTCTCACCTTCGACCTCAAGCCGGCCGCCGAGCCGCTGTCCGACCAGGAGCGGGAGGCGGCGCTCGCCGACCCCGGCTTCGGGCGGTACTTCACCGACCACATGGTCACCATCCGCTGGACCGAGGGCCGCGGCTGGCACGACGCACGCCTCCAGCCGTATGCCCCGATCCCGATGGACCCGGCCACCATGGCCCTGCACTACGGCCAGGAGATCTTCGAGGGGCTCAAGGCATACCGCCAGCCCGACGGCTCGGTCGCCGTCTTCCGCCCCGAGGCCAACGCCCGGCGCTTTCAGCTCTCCGCGCGCCGCCTCGCGATGCCCGAGCTTCCGGTGGACGCGTTCGTCGAGGCCATCGACCTGCTGGTCCGCCAGGACGTCGCGTGGGTGCCCACCCGGGGCGAGCAGTCGCTGTATCTGCGGCCCTTCATGTTCGCCACCGAGGTCGGCCTCGGCATCAACCGCCCGGCGAACGAATACCTCTTCATGGTGATCGCCTCCCCGGCCGGGGCCTACTTCCCGCGCGGGATCAAGCCGGTCTCGGTGTGGCTCTCCCGCGAGTACGTCAGGGCGGCCCCGGGCGGCACCGGCGAGGCCAAGTGCGCCGGGAACTACGCGGCGGCCTTCCTCGCCCAGGCCGAGGCCACGCGCAACGGCTGCGACCAGGTCGTCTGGCTCGACGCCACCGAGCGCCGCTGGGTGGAGGAGATGGGCGGCATGAACCTGTACTTCGTGCACGGCGAGGGCGACACCGCCGGGATCACCACCCCCGAGCTGACCGGCACGCTGCTGCCGGGCATCACGCGCGACTCGCTGCTGACCATCGCCCGCGACCTCGGCCACCCCGTCGACGAGGTCCGCATCTCCACCGACGAGTGGCGGCGGGGGAACGAGGACGGCGCCATCAGCGAGGTCTTCGCGTGCGGCACCGCGGCCGTGATCACCCCGGTCGGCTCGGTCAAGTCGAGCGACGCCACCTGGCTCGTCGCCGACGGGCAGCCGGGCCCGGTCACCATGCGCCTGCGCGACGAGCTGCTCGGCATCCAGACCGGCCGGGTCGATGACCGTCACGGCTGGATGCACCACATCGTCTGACACCTCGGGGCCCCGGGCACCCGGACCAGGGCGCCCGCCCGGGTCCGGATCCTGAGACGGCGGGTGGCACAGGCGCCGTCCTGTGCCACACTGCCCTCATGCTTCCGTATGCCCTGATCGACACCATGATTAGTGGTGCCAAGCGCGCCGGTCCCCGCTGACAGCGAAGACCCGCGTGCAGACCTCTCGCATCCGCGAGGGGTCTTTTGTTTTGCAGCCCCTCCCCGTGCAGGTACAGCGTTCGCCAGGAAGACACAGGAGCCAAGACCCATGACGAAGGCCGCCCCCGACACCGCAGAGGACGCGCCGAGCGACGCGTTCCACGTCTTCGACACCACGCTGCGCGACGGCGCGCAGCGTGAGGGCATCAACCTCACCGTCGCCGACAAGCTGACCATCGCCCGTCACCTGGACGACTTCGGCGTGGGCTTCATCGAGGGCGGCTGGCCCGGCGCCAACCCCCGCGACACGGAGTTCTTCGCGCGGGCCCGCGCCGAGATCCCGTTCCGCAACGCCGCGCTCGTGGCGTTCGGCGCGACCCGCAGGGCGGGCGTCGACGTCGCCGAGGACCCGCAGGTCAAGGCGCTGCTCGACTCGGGCGCCCCCGTGGTCACCCTGGTCGCCAAGTCCCACGACCGCCATGTCGAGCTGGCCCTGCGCACCACCCTCGAGGAGAACCTCGCCATGGTGCGCGACACCGTGGCCCACCTCGTCGCCCGGGGCCGCCGCGTCTTCGTCGACTGCGAGCACTTCTTCGACGGCTACCTGGCCAACCCCTCCTACGCCCTCGACGTCGTCCGCGCCGCGCACGGCGCCGGCGCCGACGTCGTGGTGCTGTGCGACACCAACGGCGGCATGCTGCCCGCCCAGGTCCAGGCCGTGGTGCGCACCGTCGTCGCCGACACGGGCGCGCGGATCGGCATGCACGCGCAGGACGACAGCGGATGCGCCGTCGCCAACACCCTGACCGCCGTGGACGCGGGCGCCACCCATGTGCAGTGCACCGCCAACGGCTACGGCGAGCGCGTCGGCAACGCCAACCTCTTCCCCGTGGTCGCCGCCCTCGAGCTCAAGTACGGCCGGCGCGTGCTGCCCCCCGGCGCGCTCACCGAGATGACCCGCGTCTCGCACGCCATCGCCGAGGTCGTCAACCTCGCCCCCGCCACCCACCAGCCCTATGTCGGCGTCTCCGCCTTCGCCCACAAGGCAGGGCTGCACGCCTCGGCCATCAAGGTCGACCCCGACCTCTACCAGCACATCGACCCCGAGCGCGTCGGCAACTCGATGCGGATGCTGGTCTCCGACATGGCGGGCCGCGCCTCCGTCGAGCTCAAGGGCAGGGAGCTGGGCTACGACCTCACCGACCGCGCCCTCGTCGGCCGGATCGTGGAGCGGGTCAAGGAGCGGGAGCTGCGCGGCTTCACCTACGAGGCGGCGGACGCCTCGTTCGAGCTGCTGCTGAGGGAGACGGTGCACGACGGGCCGCAGCGCTTCTTCCACCTGGAGTCCTGGCGCGCGATCACCGACCAGCGCGCGGACGGCACCGTGGACAACGAGGCCACCGTGCGCCTGTGGGCCAAGGGCGAGCGGGTGCTGGCCACCGGCGAGGGCAACGGCCCCGTCAACGCCCTCGACCGCGCGCTGCGCGCGGGCCTTGAGCGCACCTTCCCTCAGCTGGCCCGCATCGAGCTCGTGGACTACAAGGTCCGCATCCTCGAGGGCAGGCACGGCACCCAGTCCACCACCCGGGTCCTGATCACCTCGAGCGACGGCACCGCCGAGTGGTCCACGGTGGGGGTGGCCGACAACGTGATCGCCGCGTCGTGGCAGGCTTTGGACGACGCCTACACCTATGGCCTCCTGCGCGCCGGGCTGCGCCCCGGCACCTCCTCGCGAGGCTGAACGCGCCGGTTCCGCGGCACTGTAGAGGTCCCACAGTGCCGCCCCGGCCGGGCTGTGGTGAGCCTGCATCAACGGCCCTTCCGTTGTGCGGTTCTGTCCAGCGCGGCCATGAAACGGCCGCGGAGACTGTACGGATCTGACGAGAGCCAACGGGCGCGGCGTTTCATAGGGTCTATACATGACCGATCACGCTGAGACAGGCCCGACTGAGGCGGACGCCGCCACGGACGCCAGGGGCCGCGTCGCGGAGCTGCTCGCCATCCGCGAGGAGGCGGCCCGGGGCCCGTCCGAGGCGGCGACGGCGGCCCAGCACGGCAAGGGAAAGCTCACCGCCCGCGAGCGGATCGCCCTCCTGCTCGACGAGGGCACCTTCAGCGAGGTCGGCGCGCTGCGGCGGCACCGCGCCACGGGCTTCGGCCTTGAGGCCAAGCGGCCCTACACCGACGGCGTGGTCACCGGCTGGGGCCTGGTCCACGGCAGGACGGTCTTCGTCTACGCGCATGACTTCCGCATCTTCGGCGGCGCGCTCGGGGAGGCCCACGCCGCGAAGATCCACAAGATCATGGACATGGCCATCGCCGCGGGCGCCCCGCTGATCTCGCTCAACGACGGCGCGGGGGCCCGTATCCAGGAGGGCGTCTCCGCGCTCGCCGGCTATGGCGGCATCTTCCAGCGCAACACCAGGGCCTCGGGCGTGATCCCGCAGATCTCCGTGATGCTCGGCCCCTGCGCGGGAGGCGCGGCGTACTCCCCGGCGCTGACGGACTTCGTGTTCATGGTCAGGGAGACCGCGCAGATGTTCATCACGGGCCCCGACGTGGTGGCCGCGGTGACGGGCGCGCAGGTCTCGCAGAACGGCCTCGGCGGCGCCGACGTGCACGCCGCGACCTCGGGCGTGGCCCACTTCGCGTACGACGACGAGGAGTCGTGCATCGAGGAGGTGCGCTACCTCCTGTCGCTCCTGCCCGCGAACAACCGCGAGAACCCCCCGTCCGCGCCCACCGACGACCCCGCGGACCGGCGGTGCGAGCGCCTGGTCGACCTGGTCCCCGCCGACGGGAACCGCCCGTACGACATGCGCGTGGTGATCGAGGAGCTGGTGGACGACGGGGAGTACCTGGAGGTCCACGAGCGCTGGGCGGAGAACATCATCTGCGCCCTGGCCCGCCTCGACGGCCAGGTCGTGGGCATCGTGGCCAACCAGCCGCAGTCCCTCGCGGGTGTCCTCGACATCTCGGCCTCGGAGAAGGCCGCCCGCTTCGTGCAGATGTGTGACGCGTTCAACATCCCGATCGTGACGCTCCTCGATGTCCCCGGCTTCCTGCCGGGCGTCGACCAGGAGCACGGCGGCATCATCCGGCACGGCGCCAAGCTGCTGTACGCCTACTGCAACGCCACGGTGCCGCGCATCTCGGTCGTGCTGCGCAAGGCGTACGGCGGCGCCTACATCGTGATGGACTCCCAGTCGATCGGCGCGGACGTCACCCTCGCCTGGCCGACCAACGAGATCGCCGTGATGGGCGCCGAGGGCGCGGCCAACGTGATCTTCCGCCGCCAGATTGCGGCGGCCGAGGACCCCGACGCCACCAGGTCGCGGATGGTCAAGGAGTACAAGGCCGAGCTGATGCACCCCTATTACGCGGCCGAGCGCGGCCTGGTGGACGATGTCATCGAGCCAGCGGAGACCCGCTCCGTCCTCATCTCTGCCCTGGCGATGCTGCGCACCAAGCACGCCGATCTGCCCGCCCGCAAGCACGGCAACCCGCCCCAGTGACCGCATCCGCAGCACCCGCCGCCCCCGCCGCCCATGGACGCGCGGCACGGAACGCGACCCGCCTTATGGCTCGCACGCACGGAAGGACTGCCCCATGACCCGCGAGATTCCCGGTGACCCGCACCTGGTCCGGGTGGAGAAGGGCGCGGCCAGCGACGAGGAGCTGGCCGCCGTCACCGCCCTGTTGATGGCGCGCGCCGCGCGGGGCCCCGCGCCCGCCCCCACGACTCCCCGCACGCCGGCGCCTTGGCGCCGCCTGGAGCGCGCCCGCGCCTACCGCGCGCCCCACAGCTGGCAGGGCTGACGCCCCTACGGCATCCCGTGCGACGGCGTACGACCGCGTACAACCGCGTACGACCGCGTACGACCGCGTACGACAAAGCCCCCGGCGCCTTCGGGCGTCGGGGGCTTCTCGTCGGCTTCTCGGTCAGGCGGCCTGCTGCTCCTTGGCGCTGAGCACGGTCCTGCGGGGGTTCGCCGTGCGCGTCGGCAGCTCCTGGGCCGTGGCCTTCGGCGGTGCCGCCGGGGCGAGATCACCGGCGTCCGTCAGGTGTGCCAGAGTGGTACGGCGGGGGTTCGCGGTGGAGCGCATGGTCAGCGTGGTCTTCACAGCTCTGTCTGCCTCGGGTCTCTTGATCATTCCGGGGGTTGTCATTTCCGCGGAGGATGTACACGAGAGGTTAGGGGCCGTGTACCCACAGGGCCGCCGTAATCCGCAACGGAAGCGTGTGAGTTTCCTCACGAAGAGCACGGCAAAAGCCGCGAAAGAGACATGTCCCCTTTCCGGCAAAGCGGCCATATCGGGATAATGATCTTGTTTCGAGCCGCAAGGCTGGTGGGGAGTGTGCGGATTCCGTGGTGGCCCCGGGGGTAAACGTCCGGTTCCTCCGCACATGCTGCGTACGTGACGTGATCATGCGTCAGCGCAGCGTCATACCGGTATCGCGACCATCCCTGGCCCTTGTTGGAGATCGGCCTCTGTGCTGGAATTCCACGGACCGCACGCGGGTCGGCACATCAGTGGAGGGCGCACACCAGCGTCACACACCGGCCGACCGGACGCGTCGGTTGTCCAAACGACCGTAACGGGGCAGGAGTGCCCCCGACTCACGACCGTCACGCCGCATCGGCGGCGGACGCTGAGGTCCAGAGGTTGCGACGCTAGTGCAGGGACGTTTCAAGAGGGAAGGCAACGCGGCGGGGGATGCGGAGTCGGGCGGCGCGATCGATCGCGGCTCCTCTGCTGGACCCGCGCTGGGCGAAGACCCGGCGCGCCCCGGGCCCGGCGGCGAGCGACCGCCCCGCGGCCATGCCTCCGAGAGCGCGGAGGCCGCGACCGAGCCCAAGCGCCGCCCGAGCCAGGCCGGCTCCAGGCTCGCCCTGCGCAACTGGCGCATCAGCACCAGACTTGTCTCCCTGATCGCCCTCCCCGTCCTCGCCGCCACCGTCCTCGGTGGCCTGCGCATCCAGGGGTCGATGCACGACATCGACCAGCTGGACGACATGCAGCTGCTGACCGACCTGACCCAGCAGGCGACGCTGCTCGCCACCGCGCTCCAGGAGGAGCGCGACCGCTCGGCCGGGCCGCTGGTCAGCGGGCGCAACCCCAAGAGCGACGAGGTCGCCGCGCCCCGCGAGCGCACCGACGAGGCCATCGACGCGTTCAGCGACGCCACCCTCAGGATCGACAACACCGATCCCGACATGCGCGGCGTCCAGGCGACGATCAACGACATCGGCTCCCGCGTCAACGAGATCAGCCAGATCCGGAACCAGGCGTATATCGACCGCGACTACGTCTCACAGACCGTCAGCCAGTACACCGAGCTGATCGACGCGCTCCTCAGCCTCTCGCAGGACATGGCCCAGGCCACGAGCAACAGCGAGATGATCCGCAGCACGCGCGCGCTGGCGACGTTCTCGTCGGCCAAGGAGCACGCCTCCATCCAGCGCGCCATCATCACCGCAGGCCTCGCGCGCGACGAGCGCGAGGGCGAGGAGGCCGCCCTCTCGCACAGCGACTGGCGCTTCGGCCGCTCGCACCAGCAGAGCGAGGACGCCGCGCTCGCCAGCTTCCCGCTCATCTACGGCGACCCCGAGGCCGCCGAGGAGCTGCTCGCGCCGCTGGAGAGCGGCATGGTGAACATCGTCTCGGCCAACCAGTACGCCCGCCAGGTGTTCGCGGCCGAGGAGGGCATCAGGAGCGAGGACCGCTCCTACCGCGACTGGTACGACCAGGACCGCGCCAAGATCGACGCGATGGACAACATCGAGCGCACGCTGCTCGACGAGATGGAGGCCCAGGCGCGCGAGCTGCGCGACGAGGCCCAGCGCGACGCGATCCTCAACGGCGCGCTGATCATCCTGGTCCTCGGCATCTCGCTGGTGGGCGCGTTCGTCGTGGCCCGCTCCATGGTCCGCTCCCTGCGGCGGCTCCAGGACACCGCGCAGGAGGTCGCCCGCACGCGGCTCCCCGAAGTCGTCAAGCACATGTCCGAGGCCGAGCCCGAGGACGTCAACACCGCCGTCGAGTCCGTGGGCGTCTACACCAGGGACGAGATCGGCAAGGTGGCCGAGGCGTTCGACGACGTCCACAGGGAGGCCGTCCGCCTCGCGGGCGAGCAGGCCCTTCTACGGGGCAACGTCAACGCGATGTTTACCAACCTCTCGCGCCGCAGCCAGGGCCTCATCCAGCGTCAGCTCTCCCTCATCTCCGAGCTCGAGTCGCGCGAGGCCGACCCCGACCAGCTGTCCTCGCTGTTCAAGCTCGACCACCTCGCCACCCGCATGCGCCGCAACGGCGAGAACCTCCTGGTCCTCGCGGGCGAGGAGCCGGGCCGCCGCTGGACACGCCCCGTGCCGCTGGTGGACGTGCTCCGCGCCGCCGCGTCCGAGGTGGAGCAGTACGAGCGCATCGAGCTGAGCGCCGTCCCCAAGACGGACGTCGCGGGGCGCGTCGTCAACGACCTGGTCCACCTGCTGGCCGAACTCCTGGAGAACGCCACGTCGTTCTCATCGCCGCAGACCAAGGTCAAGGTCACGGGCCACGCGCTGCCCGACGGCCGGGTGCTGGTGGAGATCCACGACACCGGCATCGGCCTGTCGCCCGAGGACCTGGCCGAGATCAACGACCGGCTCGCCAACCCGCCCACCGTGGACGTCTCCGTCTCCCGCCGCATGGGCCTGTTCGTGGTCGGCCGCCTGTCCCTGCGCCACAACATCCGCATCCAGCTGCGGCCTTCGGACTCCGGTGGCACCACCGCCCTCGTCATGCTGCCCGCCGACGTCGCCCAGGGCGCGGGCCGCCCCAGGCCGGGTGGCCCCGGCGCCCCCGGTGGCCCGCCCACCGCGACGCTTCAGCGCGAGGCCCCGCCGAGGCGCCGCCCCCCGGGGGAGCCGCCCCGGGGCGCGAACGACGACACCGCGCAACTCCCCGGCTGGAACCGAGGCGTGGAGCGCGGCGCCGACCCCGCGCGGGGCCAGGTCCGCGGCGGCCCCGCGCGCCCCGCGCTGCCCTCCCGCCCCGGCGGCCCCGGCGCGGGCCCGTTCGACGGCGAGCCCGCCGAGCCGCCGACGCCCCCCGCGCCGCCCGAGCGCCAGGCCCCCGCGCCGCCCCCCGTGCCCGACGAGCCGGTGCCTGGCGGGCGCCCGAGCTGGGCGAGCAACGCCGAGGACAGCGGCCGAATACCGACGGCGGGCAACGACGCGGAGTGGCCCCGCGGCCACGACGAGGCCGAGTCGACGGGCGAGCACCCGCGCCCCGGCTATGTCGGAGCCACGGGAACGACGGGCGGCACCGGCATGTCGGCGGCCTTCGGCCACCGCCAGCGCTCCCAGCGACCCCAACAGCAGGACGACACCACCGAGTTCACCTTCCCCGGCGGCCCGCCCACGGGGGGCGCGGCCCAGCGCCCTGCCGCCCAGCAGCCCCACGCCCCGCAGCCCCGGCCCCAGGCGCCGCCCCCCGCGGCCCAGCCCCCGGCGCGCGCGCCGCAGCCACGGCGCCCCGACGAGCTGCGCGACCCGCTGCCCGCGTCCTCCGGGCCCGTGACGCCCGAACGCACCCCGATCTTCGAGGAGATGGAGTCGACGTGGTTCGGCGTGCGCCGCGCCGCGCCCGCCCCGCCGCCCGCCCCCGCCCCCGCCCCCGCGCCCTCGCCCGCCCCCGCGCCCTCGCGCGAGCCGTCGGGCTCCTACCCCTCCGCGCAGCGGGCCCCGGCGCCCCAGCAGCAGCGTTCGGCCACCGCGTACTCCACCGCCGAACGGCCCCAGCCAGGACGTGCCGCCGAGCCCGGCACCGGCGAGACCTCAGCCCCCTGGCGCCCGTCGCCCAACGACGAGCGCTGGCGCCAGGCCGAACAGCTGCGGCAGCCGACCGCGGGCGGCGTCACCACCTCGGGCCTGCCCCGCAGGGTGCCGCGCGCCAACCTCGTCGCCGGAGCGGCGCAGGCCGAGCAACAGGCCCCGCCGTCGGGCCCGTTGGTCTCGCGCCGACCCGACGACGTCCGCGGCAGGCTGACCAACCTCAGGCGCGGCATTCAGCAGGGACGCCAGGCCGGCACCTCGGCCGGCCACCCGGACCGGGGCTATGGCCCCACGTACCAGCAGTAGGAGCGTTAGTGTGAGCCCGATGAGCCAGGCGGCGCAGAACCTGAACTGGTTGA
>NZ_QEST01000028.1 GCF_003311645.1 Streptomyces sp. PT12
GCGCGCGGCGGCCTCGGCGGCGGCGAGCGGGGCGACGGCGGCGGCCAGCTCGTCGGCGCGGTCCCCTCCGGTGGCGGCCGCGGCCGCGGCCTGCTCGGCGCGCACCGCGGCCAGCGCCACGTCGGCCGCGGCGCGGCGCTCGTCGGCCGCGCGGTGGGCGGCCAGGGCGGCGTCCTCGGCCGCGCGGTCGACATGGCCGTCGGCCTGGGGCGTGGGGTCGGGGTGGTCGGGCGAGCCGCACACGGCGCAGGGGCGGCCCGGGACCAGCCCCGCGGCCAGCTCGGCGGCGATGCCGCGCAGCCTGCGCTCCTTGAGGTCGAGCCAGTGGGCGGCGGCGTCGGCGGCCGACTCGCGGGCGCGCAGCAGGCGTTCCTCCGCTTCGGCGACGGCGGCGGCGAGCCGGTCGCGGTGGCGCGCGGCGGCCAGGCGCTCCCGGGCGCGGGCCAGCCTCTCGGCGGCGCGCTCGGCCTCGGCGGTGGCGCGCTCGGCGCGGGCGGCGCGCTCGGTCAGGCGCGCGTGCTCATCGGGCCAGGGCGCCAGGCGCCGCTCGGCGTCGGCGAGCAGCGCGTTGTCGGCGTCGGCCTCGGCGGCGAGCCGGTCGAGCTCTGCGGTGAGGTCGGCGGCGCGCTCCTCGGCGCGGCGGGCGGCGGCGAGGGCGCCGAGCCGTTCGCGCGTGGTGCGTTCGCGCTCGGCGAGGGCGGCGCCCGGGGCCTCGGCCAGCTCGGGCGGCAGCGGGGCGCGGGCGGCGCGCTCGGCGCGTGCCGCCTCGCGGTGCTCGGCCTCGGCGCTCTCGCGCAGCGCGAGGGCGGGGGCGACCGCGTCGGCGGCGCGGGCGCGGGCCAGCAGGGCGCGGGTCTCCTCGCGCTCGGGGGCGCGTCGCGCCAGGGCGTCGGCGCGGCTTCGGGCCTCGGCGTGGGCGCGCTGGAGCCTGGCGCGCTCGGCCGTCGCGTCGTGGTGCGCCTGGGCGGCGGCGTGCCCGTCCTCGGCGGCGCGCAGGGCGAGGGCGGCGATGTCGCAAAACTCCCGCGCGGCGCAACGGGCCTGCGCCGCCCACGCCAGCACCGCGTCCGCCAGGTGCGGGTCGCCGGGGGCCAGGTCGCCGGGGGCCGGGCCGCCCGGCGCCTCGGGCCACGCGCCGCGCGGCGCCGCCTGGTGGACGCGGTGGGCGGTGGCGAGCAGCCGCTCGTCGCCCGCACGCACGCGCTGCGCGGCGGCGGCGCGCAGCTCGGCCAGGTGCGCCTCCGCCGCGGCGAACCTGCGGGTGTCGAAGAGGCGCCCGAGCAGCTTGGCGCGGTCCTCCGCGCCCGCGCGCAGAAAGCGGGCGAAGTCGCCCTGGGGCAGCAGCACGACCTGGCAGAACTGGTCGCGGCTCATGCCGAGCAGGGCGCCGAGCTCCTCGGCGATCTCCTGGTGGCTGCCGCTGAGCGCGCGCCACTCGCCTGTGGCGTGGTCGCGCTCGCGCAGGGCGCTGCGGGCGCGGTCGCGGGTGGTGCCGGTGCCTCGGCGCTTGGGGCGCTCCTGCTCGGGGCGGCGGGTGATCTCGAGCCGCCGCCCGCCGACGGTCAGGTCGAGGACGACCTCGGTGGGGGTGCCGGGGTCCGCGTGGTCGCTGCGCAGCGAGACGGCGCCGCTCTGCCTGGCGCCGGGGACGGAGGCGTAGAGGGCGTAGCAGACGGCGTCGAGGATGGAGGTCTTGCCCGCGCCCGTGGGCCCGTGCAGGAGGAAGAGCCCGGCGGCGGAGAGCCGGTCGAAGTCCACGCGTTCGGTGGCGGCGAACGGTCCGAACGCCGTGAGCGTGAGCCGGTGGAGTCGCATCCCTTCACTCCTCCCGGGGGCGCGCGGCGTGCAGGGCGGCGCGCAGCGCGGCCCGCTCGCGCGGGTCGGGGCCCTGGCCGCCGCGGACGTGGGCGACGAAGTCCTCGGCGATCTGCTGGTCGGTGCGCTCGCTCAGCCGCCGGGCGTAGGTGGCGGGCGCGGTGGGCGGGCGGTCGGGCTCGAAGACCAGGCTGAGGATGTGCGGGAAGCGGGCGGCGAGGCGCGCCATGGGTTCGTCGGGGCGGGCGGGGTCGGTGAGGGTGGCCTCGACCCACGCCGACTCGTGCGGGGCGAGCGCGGGATCGGTCAGCAGGGTGTCGATGCGTCCCCTGAGGCGCGCCAGCGGGCGGGGCACGGGGCAGTCGACGCGCTCGGCCCGCACGGCGCCCGCCCCGTCGAGGTCGACCAGCCACGTGCTCTTGCGGTGCGCGGCCTCGGAGAACGAGAACGCGAGCGGCGAACCGGAGTACCGCACGCGGTCGGTGAGGGTCTGGCAGCCGTGCAGGTGGCCGAGCGCGGCGTAGTGCGCCCCCGCGAACGTCGCCACGGGCACGGCGGCGGCGCCCCCGACGGTGATGTCCCGTTCGCTGTCGGAGCCTTGGCCGCCGGTGACGAACGCGTGGGCCAGCGTGACGGCGCGCGTGCCCTTCGGCCGACCGGCCAGGTCGGCGCGCACGCGGTCCATCGCGGCGCCGACGACGGCGGCGTGCCCCGCGGTCTCGACGCCGAACTCGTCGCGCACCAGCGTCGGTTCGAGATAGGGCAGGCCGTAGACGGCGACATCGCCGTGGCGGTCGGACAGCAGCAGGGGCGCGCCGCACGCGGCCGGGTCGGTGCGCAGATGGATGCCCGCGCGCCCGATGAGCCCGGCGCCGACGCCGAGGCGGCGGGGCGAGTCGTGGTTCCCCGAGATCATCACCGTCGGCACGCCGAGCGCGGCCAGCCGGTGCAGCGCGTCGTCGAACAACTCCACGGCGGCCAGCGGTGGTACGGCCCGGTCGTAGACGTCCCCCGCGACCAGCACCGCGTCGACCGCCTCGGAGCGCGCCGTGTCGATCAGGTGGTCGAGAAAGGCGGCCTGCGCGTCGAGCAGACTGACCCGGTGCAGGGAACGGCCCAAGTGCCAGTCGGAGGTGTGCAGGAAGCGCACCCGAACCCACCCCTCTCAGCCGCTCGCGACGTTGTCGATCAACGACGGCCATCCTGCCACCGCCCTCTGACAACGCCCCCTCAGCCGGGTCCGAACGTCTCCCCGCCCAGCTCGAACCGCGCGCCACCCGCGGTGGCCCCGGCCAACCACGCGGTGAACGCCTCGACTTCGGCCTCGGGCAGCCCGATCTCGATGGTGACATCGGCGCCGTAGGCCACGTCCCGCACGGGCCGCCCGGTCGCGCGCAGGTCGTTCTCCAGGCGCCCCGCCCTCCCGTGGTCCACGGTGATCCTGGCCAGCCGCTGCCGCTCGCGGGCCACCGTGCCGAGCGCGTCCAACGCCTCCCCGACGGCGCCGCCGTAGGCGCGGATCAGGCCGCCCGCGCCCAGCTTGGTGCCGCCGAAGTAGCGGGTGACGACGGCGACGGCGTACCGGACGTCGCGGCGCAGCAGCATCTCCAGCATGGGCAGCCCCGCGGTGCCGCCGGGCTCGCCGTCGTCGCTGCTCTTGCGCACGGCCGCGTCGGCGCCGATGACATAGGCCCAGCAGTGGTGCGACGCGGTGGGGTGCTCGGCCCTGACCCCGGCGATGAAGCCGCGCGCCTCGTCCTCGGTGGCGGCGGGCGCCAGGGCGCACAGGAAGCGCGACCGGTTGACCTCGGTCTCGTGCACGCCCACGCGCGCCACCGTTCGATACCGACCACCACCCATCGGGCCAGACTAAGCGGTCGGTGCCCTTCGGGAATGACCGGGCGGGAACGCTCGTTGACCGGGCATGTATGGAGACGACAAGACGGTCGACAAGATCCTCACCGAGCTGGGCGACACATGGGCGGTGGTGGGCCTCTCATCCAACGCCACCCGCCCGGCCTTCGGCGTCGCGGCGCGCCTCCAGGCGTTCGGCAAGCGGATCGTTCCGGTGCACCCCAAGGCGGAGGCGGTCCACGGCGAACGCGGCTACGCGAAGCTGGCCGACATCCCGTTCCCGGTCGACGTGGTCGACGTCTTCGTGCACAGCGCATGGGCGGGCGCGATCGCCGACGAGGCCGTGGCGATCGGCGCGAAGGCGGTCTGGTTCCAGCTGGACGTGATAGACGAGGCGGCCTACGCCCGCACGCGGGCGGCGGGCCTGGCGATGGTGATGAACCGCTGCCCGGCGATTGAACTTAATTCCCCACGCTACCTGTGACCTGGGACGATGCGGAAGGCTCAAGGGGGCACGCCCAGGGGCCGCCCGGTCGCTTGTTCATCGTGTCGAGCGTCGGCCAGGGAGGACCGTCGTGCAGCGCGCGCAGGAGTTCTTCCCCGAACAGCCTCCCGTTCGGGAACGCGTCGCCACGCTCCCAACGCCACGCCGCGACCATCGCGAGGACGAGCTGTCGGCACTCGTCGAGCAGCCCTTGGTCGACGTTCGGGTAGTGCTCGCAGACCGCGTCGGGAACATGGGCGAGGTCGAACTCGACGGGGCCGCGGCAGCACGTCTCAAGGCCGCAAAGAAGGCGCTGATCCCGTGACCGCCCCCCAGCGGCTGGCCGATGACGTCGCGGACCTGACGGCCACCGTCCACGGCCTGGCCGCCCAGCGACCACCCGCCTCACCGAGTCCGTCAACGGCCAGCCCCCGGCGGCGCGCGGCGTGCTCGCCCGGCACGGGGAGGAGGACGGCGGGTCATGTGGCGGGGAGGGCACGGGAGTTGCCGAGCCCTCCGGCCCCTGACCGGCAGCGGGTGAGCGCCGCACGGGCGCAGGCGTCGGCCTCGCGCAGGACCGCCGAGTCCGTCCGGGCCACCGGCGCGACGATGGTGAAGATCCGCAGCGACTCCACCGGCAGGCCCACCGCGAACAGCCGTCGGTGCGGCGAGCCGTCGGCCCGCACCACCGCGCCCGTCGCGGCGGCCACGTCGAGCCCGGGGCGCGCCAGGCCGCCCACCCGGTGCGGCCGCGCCTCACCCCGCGCGCACAGCGCGTCGAGCGGCGTGCCGGTGCCGCCGCCCAGGCCCGGCGGCGGCAGATGCGCCTCGACCACGGCGTCCACCGCCACCCGGGAGCCGGGCACCGCGTCCGACCAGACCGCCGCGCGGCCATCCGCCGTCTCCACGCGCATGCCCGGGGGCAGCAGGCGGACCACGTCGGCCCGCAGCAGCGCGAGCAGCTGGCGGACCCGGAACGCGGGCGGCACCCCGCACACGGCCCCGGCGAGCCGCAGGAACGGCAGCAGGTCGGCGTCGTAGGAGCGCGCGGTCAGCCGCCCGTCGCCCGCCGCCGCGGGCAGCAGGGGCCGCACCGCGCCGTAGCACGCGAGCGCCGCCTTCAGCGGGCTGTCGGGGCCACGTTCCGCCTCCCGCAGATCGTCCGTCAGGTAGCGCGTCGCCCAGGCCCGGTAAGCGGCCAGGCTCCGCACGTCGGGCACCGGGCGTTCGGCCGCGGCCAGGTCGAGCCGGTCCGCCGCCCTGGGCACCGCCCGGGCCACGGCGTCGCGCAGCGCGCCCTGGTCCGGCGCGTCCGGAGCGGCCAGCTGGCCGAGCAGCGCGCCCCGGTCCTCGGCGAACGCGCCGGGCGAGACGCGGGCCAGCGTCGTGTAGTAGGCGAGGGCCGCGTCGCGGCGCAGCGCAGGGAGCACGGCGGCGCTGAGGTCCGCTTCGGCGGGGGGCAGGGCGGCGATCGCCCGGCGGGTGTGGGGGAGGCCGGGACCGGCCCAAGGGCCGCGCAGCTCCGGCTGGGCGCGGAACGGCAGGCCGCGCCGCGAGCCCGCGTACACGAGCGGCTCGCCGCCCCCGCGCCGGTACACCAGGCCCCCGGCGCCATCCGCGGTGAACGAGCCGCCGCGGCCCTGGGTGAGCAGGATCAGGGTGTCGAAGAAGCTCATGCCGAGCCCCTTCAGCGCGATCGGCGCGCCGGGCGCGATCCGGTCGAGGTCCTGGTCGACGGGGCTGTCCGCGGGCACAAGGCGACCCGTTCCCGCGCGGCCCGCCCCGCCACGTCCGGACGTGCCGAGGTGCCAGCCCAGGGCCAGGATCACCGCGTCGGCCGGGAGCGCGGTGCCGTCGTCGAGCAGCACCCGCGCGCGTTCGGCGCCGCGCGCCGCGCGCACATCCACCACGCGCCGCGCGTGGTGGGCAACGCGCACCCCCGGGGGCAGCCGGGCGATCACATCCGCGAGCGCCCAGGCCAGATAGCGGCCGAACAGCGCGCGGGACGCGAAGTCCCAAGGGCGCAGCCCCGCCGCCTCGGGCGCGGCGGTCCCGAGGCAGCCGGGATCCAGCCGGTCGGCGACCTCGGCCAGCGCGGAACGCCGGGGCTCGGGCAGGGGGGCACCCGCGGCGAGTCGGGCCCACTCGTAGAGCGTCGGCGCCGGGGGGTCGGCGGGTCCGCACACCGTCGACTCGGGGCCCGTGAACACCGTTGTGGCGTCGGCCCTGGTGTTCATCACCAGGTGGGGCGACTGGTCGGTCCGCCAGATCCGTCCGGGGCCTGGCCGGTGCGGGTCCACCAGGTCCACCGTGAGCCCTTGCGCCGCGCTCGCAGGGGCGCCGCCCACCGGGTCGAGCAGGGCACGCAGCCGGTCAAGCAGGATGGTGCCCCGCACCCCGGCGCCGACCACGCACAGTCGCCGGTCGTCGCCCCCGGGCTCGTCGACGTCCACGGGCGCCTCCCTCTCCCTCTCCGAACGGGTCGGTAACGGGGTCAGTAACCGCCACGTATTTCACGCAGACGTTACAAGCGCGTTTTCAACGGGCGCTCTTAAAGGCTCGACCAGGGATATAAGGTGTGCCTTCCATCGCCGTGGATCACGGAATTGCCGCCGCGTATCACCAGCTCAACGCGGGTTCTGAAGCGCCTCCTTTCCTACCGGGAAGAAAAACGACCTACCAGGGGCGCCCGGCTTTCTGCAAATCTCTTGCCACTCTCCTCATCGCTCGGAGAGTTCACGCACCGGCAGAAGGAGTTTCCCGCTCATGACCCGCATGACCGGACGCACCGCCCTTGTCACCGGGGCATCGCAGGGCATCGGCGCGGCCATCGCCCGGCGCCTCGCGGCCGAGGGCGCCACCGTCGCCCTGACCTACGCGCACGACGCGTCGGGGCCGCTGGCCGCCGAGGTGTGCGCCGCGATCGAGGCCGAGGGCGGCAAGGCCGTCACGCTGCGTTTCGACGCGGAGAGCGACGAGCAGGTCCGCACCCTCATACCGAACGCCGTCGCCGCGCTCGGCCGTCTCGACGTCCTGGTCAACAACGCGGGCGTGGGCATCTACCGGCCCGTCGACGAGATCACCGACGAGGACGTCGCCAGGACGCTGCTGATCAACACCGCGGTGCCCTACCGGCTGGCCCGCGACGCGGCGGCCGTCATGGGGGAGGGCGGCCGCGTCATCTCGATCGGCAGCACCGTCGCCACCCGCGTGCCCAGGCGGACCTCTTCGGTGTACGCGATGAGCAAGGCCGCCCTGATCGGCATGACCAAGGGCATGGCGCGCGACCTCGCCGATCGCGGGATCACCGTCAACCTGGTCAGCCCTGGACCGACCCGCACCCGGTTCACGCCGCCCCCCGAATCGCCCGCGGCCGAGGCGATGATGCGGCTCAACGCGCTGCCCAGGTTCGCCGACCCGTCCGAGATCGCCGGGCTCGTCGCCTATGTCGCCTCGCCCGAGTCGGGCTATGTCACCGGCGCCAACCTCTGCGTGGACGGCGGCTACACGGTCTGATGAGCGACGACGCCACGCGCACGCGACGGATGGCCGACCCGCGCCCCGGTGGGGACGGCGAGCTGGCCCTGCGGGTGCGCCACGAACTCGCCGCCTACGCCTACCCCGCCGCGCCCTGGACCCGCGGCCCCGACGGCGTCCTCGACGTGCTGATCGTCGGCGCGGGCCAGGCGGGACTCGCCACCGCGCTGCGGCTGGCGCGGGAGTCGGTGCGCGACGTGCTGGTGCTCGACGCGGCGCCCGCGGGGCGCGAGGGGCCGTGGTCCACCTGGGCCAGGATGCCCACCCTGCGCACCCCCAAGGAGCTGTACGGCACCGAGGCCGGGATCCAGGCCGCGTCGTTCCGCGTCTGGTACGACCACCGGCACGGCGTCGGCGCGTTCGACCGGCTCCATCTGATACCCCGCCTCGCGTGGATGGACTACCTGTGCTGGCTGCGCGACGCGGCGGGCCTCGACGTGCGCAACGAGACCCGCGTGACCGCGGCCGAGCCGGACGGCGCGCACTGGCGCGTCACCGTCGATGGCCCCGGCGGCACCGAGGCGCTTCGCACCCGCAAGATCGTCGCCTGCACCGGCATGGCGGGCGCGGGCGGGCCGCGGATGCCCGCGTTCCTCGCGCCGCTGCGCCCCGATCGCGCCGCGCACAGCTCGGACGCCGTCGACTTCGCCGCGCTCGCGGGGCGCACCGTCGCGGTCATCGGCCTCGGCGCCTCCGCGTTCGACAACGCCGCCACCGCGCTCGAACACGGCGCGCGCCGCGTCGTCCAGCTGGGCCGCCGGGCCGAGCTGCCGACCAGGAACGCGTTCCGCCAACTGGAGCGCAAGGGGCTGTTCCGCGCCTTCCACACGCTGCCCGACCACATCAAACTCGCCTTCGCGCGCGCCGAGTTCGCCCTGCCGACCCCGCCGACGGGCCCGTCGCTCGAACGCTGCCGCGCGCACGAGGGATACGAGCTGCGGCTCGGCACCGACGTCACGGGCGCCGCCGCCGACGGCTCCGGGGTGCGGCTGCGCACCGGGCCTGGCACGCCCGATGTCGACGCCGACTTCGTCATCGCGGCCACCGGCTTCCAGGTGGACCTCGGCGCCGTCGACTGGCTCGCCCCGTTCGCCGGGCACATCCTGCGCTGGAGCGATGTGCTGCCCACCGCCGAGCGAGGCGCCGGGCCCGACCGCCTCGACCGCCCCGACCGTCTCGACCGGCTCGACCGGCTGATCGGAGCGCACCCCAAGCTCGGGCCCGGCATGGCCTGTCGGCCGCGCACCGCCGAGGCGCCCGCCGCCCTGCGCAACCTCCACCTCTTCAACCTGGCCGCGCACGTCGACCACGGCATCGCCTGCATCGGCCTCAACGGCCTGCCCCAGTCCGCGGACAACGTCACCCAAGCGGTCTGCGCCGACCTCCTGGCGGAGGACGCGCCCCGGCTGCTCGCCGGGTTCCGCGCCTTCGCCGACGGCGCGAGCGCCGCAGGCCCCCACCAGGAGGACGCCCGATGAACACGGCACTTCCGCTGCGCCCCACGCCCCGTTTCGACCCGGCGCCGTTCGAGGCGCTGACCGTCGCGGACCTCACGGCGCGGCGCAGCGACAAGTGGACCCGTTTCCCCGGCCACATCGGCGCGGGCATCGCCGAGATGGACTTCGGCACCGCCCCCGCCGTCGAGGACGCCGTCACCGAGGCCGTCAGGTCCGGGCTGCTCGGCTACCTGCCGCGCTGGCTGTCCGGCGACCTCGCCCGCGCCACCGCCGAGTGGCACCTGCGCCGCTACGGCTGGCCCGTCGACCCGGCGCACATACGGCCGATGCCCGACGTGCTGGAGATCCTGACCGTCGTCCTCAGCCAGTTCCACGACCGAAGCGCGCCGGTCGCCGTGCTCACACCCGCCTATATGCCGTTTCTCGCCATCCCCCGCCTGATGGGCCTGGCCACCGTCGAGGTGCCGATGCGCGAGGAGCACACCGGCTGGTCGGTCGACGAGGCCGCGCTCGACCGAGCGCTCGCCGCCGGGGCCCGCACCCTCATCCTCTGCAACCCGCACAACCCGCTCGGCAAGGCATACACCGCCGCCGAACTGGCCCGCGTCGCCGCCCTCGCGAACCGGCACGGCGCCCGCGTCTTCTCCGACGAGATCCACGCCCCCATCACCTTCGCCCCGAGCCGCCACGTCCCCTACGCCTCGGTGCCGGGAGCCGCGGAGCACAGCATCACCGCGGTCTCCGCCACCAAGGCGTTCAACATGCCCGGGCTCAAGTGCGCCCAGGTGATCATCCCCGACCCGGCCACCCGCGACCGCTGGGCCGAGGTCGCGCACTGGAACGAGCACAAGACCTCGACGCTCGGCGCGCTCGCCACCGTCGCCGCCTACGACCGGGGCGAGGACTGGCTCACCGACGTCCTCGCATACCTCCGCCGCAACCTCACCCTCCTCGACGAGCTCCTGCGCCACCACGCCCCCGGCGTGCGGATGCACGTCCCCGCCGCCACCTACATCGCCTGGCTCGACTGCCGCCCGCTGCTCGCCGGGACCGGGCCGATCGCGTTGGACCGGCACTTCGGCGCGTTCGGCGTCGACCTCGTCACCGGCACCGAGTGCGGCGCGGCCGGTGCCGGATTCGTCAGGTTCAACTGCGCGATGCCCCGCCCGGTCCTCGAGCAGTCGGCCGAGCGCGTCGCCGAGGCCGTCGCCGCGCTCCATCAGCCGCAGCACGATCCGGGCCGTCCCTTCCACCCGCTCGACGCCGCGGGGGGCGACCCGCCGTGACCGGGGCCAGGCCCGCCAGCCCTCGGCCCTCAGCCCTCAGCCCTCAGCCCGCTCAGGGAGGAACCATGTATCCGGAACTCGACCCGAAGCTGCTGATCACCTTTCGCGCGGTCGCCATCAAGGGGTCCCTGTCCGCCGCCGCGCGTGACCTGGGCTGGACCCAGCCCGCGCTCGGCCAGCAGATGCGGCGCCTCGAACGCTCCCTCGGCACCCGACTGCTGGACCGCAGCTCCAGGGGCGTGCGGCTGACCAGGGCGGGCGAGGTGCTGCTCAAGCACGCCGACGCCGTCGTCGGGCGGCTCAGCCTCGCCGCCTACGACGTGCGCGCCGTGCTGCGGGAGCGCGACGAGGTCGTCAGGCTGGCCTCGTTCCCCTCCGCGTGCGCCGCGCTCGTCGCGCCCGTCATCGTCGACCTCTCCCGCTCAGCCGACGGCGCCGAGATCCGGCTCACCCAGAAGGAGCCGCCCGAGGCCACCCGCGCCGTGCTGCGCGGCGAGGCGGACGCCGCGCTCGTCTTCCACTACGACGACGTGCCCGAGCCGGACCCGGACCCCGGCATGGACCGCATCAGCCTGGGCCATGACGACCTGCTCGCCCTCGTCGCGGTCGGCCATCCGCTGACCGCGGCGCCCGCCATCCGCCTCGAACAGCTCGACGCGGCCACCTGGATCAGCGGCTGCCCCCGCTGCCGCGCCCACCTGCTCACCGCCACCGCCAAGCGCGGCTTCCGCCCCGACATCCGGCACGCCACCGACGACTACATGGTGGTGCAGCAACTCGTCGCCTCGGGCGTCGGCGTCTCCCTCGTGCCGCGGCTCGCGCTGCGCGCCTACCAGCACCCCGGCGTCGCCGCACTGCCCGTCGACGCGCTGCCGCCGCGGCGCCTCTCCCTCCTGGTCCCGCACGCCAGCCAGCACCCCTTCGTCCACCGACTCGCCGACGCGCTGCGCGACGTGCTGGTGAACGCGCCCGCCGCGGCGCCGACTCCCGCCGCCCTGCGCCCCGTTCCCGCCTCCCCCGCGGACGCGCTGCCCGTCAGGAGGCCCGCGTGAGCGCCCCGAGCGTCGCCGTCGTCGGCGGCGGAGCCATCGGCTCCATGGCCGCCTGGCAGCTCGCCACCCGGGGCTTCGCCGTCACCGTCTACGAGCGCTACTGGCCGGGCCACAACGAGGGCGCGGGCGGCGGCGGCACGCGGATGTTCCGCCGCGTCTACGCCGAGGGCCCCGCCTACGGCCCGCTGCTCGACGCCTCATGGCGCCTGTGGCGCCGACTCGAACGCGCCACCAACACCGACCTGCTGCACCGCACCGGAGGGCTTGCCATCGGCCCGGCCCACCACCCCGTGCTCGCCGGTGGCATCGACGACGCCGAACGGCGCGGCATCCCCTACGAACTGCTGGACGCCGACGCGCTCACCGACCGCTACCCGCAGCACACCCCGCTCGACGGCGAGATCGCGCTGTTCGACCCCGAGGCCGGGGTGCTCCGCTCCAATCTGGCCATCCGCGCCGCCCTCGACGCGGCCGTCGCCCACGGCGCCGAGCTGCGCACCGGCACCACCGTGCACGGCGTCGCCGACGCCCCCGGCGGCCGGGTCGAGGTCGCCACCGACACCGGCGCCGAACGCCACGACCACGCCGTCGTCGCGGGCGGCCCGTGGGCCCGCGCGCTGCTGCCCACCCTCCCGCTCAAGACCCGGGCCATCTTCCACACCTGGCACTTCGTCGATGACCGCCAGTTGCTGCGCCCCGAACGCTTCCCCATCACGCTGCGCCGCAGCGGCCCCGACCTGTCCTACGGCGCGATGTCCGCCCTCGACGGCACCCGCGTCAAGCTCGCCCCGCACGCGGACTATCCACGGGAGGTCGAGGACGTCGACACCATGCGGCGGCATGTGCGCACCGACTGGCAACGGCGTTCCACCGCGCTCGTCCACGCGCTGCTGCCCGGCGTCAGCCCCGACCCGGTCGAGTCGCAGATCTACCCCGAGTCGTTCACGCCCGACGGCCACGCCGCGGTCGGCGCGCTGGACGCCGACGCCCGGGTCGTCGTGCTCGCGGGGTTCTCGGGGCACGGCTTCAAGCTCGCGCCCGGCTTCGGTCGCGCCGCCGCCGATCTCGTCGCCACCGGCGCGAGCGCGCTGCTGCCGCCCGAGGTCGCGCTCGACCGCGACTTCCGCGCCCAGGTCTCCATCCGCGACCTGGTGCTCGACTCCGACCCCGCTTGACCCCGCCCCGCCCGAACCCGACCCGCCACACCGAGGAGAACCGCCGTGCACCACCACCTCAGACGGGCCCCCGCGCTCACCGCCGCCGTCGCCGCAGCCCTCGCCCTCAGCTCCTGCGCGGGGGGCGCCGACGACCCGGACACCGGCGAATCCCCCGCTCCCGCTCCCGCCGCCGACGCCGCGCTCGCCTCGCTCGTCCCCGACGACCTGCGCGGCACAACGCTCAGCGCGGTCATCGGCGACTCCAACCCCCCGCTGTACAGCCGCACCGAGTCGGGCGACCTGACGGGCATCACCTATGACCTCGGGATCGCCGCGGCCGAGCTGCTCGGCGTCGAACTCGACGTGCAGGCCAACTCGTTCGAGTCCTCCATACCCGGCCTCCAGTCCGGCACCTACGACGTCAGCCTGTGGGGCACCGACATCACCGAGGAGCGCATGCGGGTCATCGACCAGGTGCCGGTCGGCCGCATCGGCTACACGTTCCTCACCCCCGAATCGGCCGAGCCGCTGGCCGACTCCATGGACGCGATCTGCGGCCTCACCGTCGCGGCCATCGCGGGGCAGACCACCATCGGGCTGCTCGACGAGCAGTCCGCGGCCTGCGAGGCCGCGGGCGCCGGGTCCGTCACCGTCTCCACCTTCGACGACCAGGCGTCCGCCGGGCTCGCCGTCAAGTCGGGGCGCGCCGACGCCGCCACCGTCAACAGCGTCTCCGGCATCCACATCGCCGCCCAGGACACCGAGCTCGCCCTCAGCGGGCCGACGTTCAACGAGCACCTGACCGGCATCGCCACCCCGCGCGGCTCGGGGCTCGGCGAGGCGTTCGCCGCCGCCCTCCAGCAGCTCGTCGACGACGGGGACTACGAGGAGATCATCAGCTCCTACGACGCCGACACCTTCCTCATCGACGAGATCGCCGTCAACCCGCCGACCGACGGCTGACCGCCACCCCGCGAACACCGCGCAGAGACGGAGGCCGAGCCGATGAACGCGACGCACCGCACCCCGACCACCACGAAGACCCCGACCACCCCGACCAGCACGACCAGCACGACCAGCGCCAGCGCCACGAAGACCCGCACCGCGCCCATCAGCCCCGAGGACTTCGCCCAGGCCGTCGCGGCCGAGCGCGCCGCGGGGGTGGTCCCCGTCCGCCACACCGGGCGCGTCGCGCTGGGCGCGCTCGCCGCCCTGGCCACCGCCCTCGCGACCGCGTCGGTGGCCCGCAACCCGTCGTTCCAGTGGGGCACCGTGGGCGACTACCTGTTCAGCTCCCGCATCATCGACGGGCTGATCCTGACCATCTGGCTCACCGCGCTCTCGGTGGCCCTGTCCTTTCTCATCGGCACCGTCCTCGCCGTGATGAGGCTGTCGGCCAATCCCGTGCTCCAGGCGATCTCCTGGGCCTACACGTGGTTCTTCCGCTCGGTGCCCCTGCTGGTCCAGCTGCTGTTCTGGTTCAACATCGGCTACCTGTACCCGCGGCTGAGCCTCGGCATCCCGTTCGGCCCGGCGTGGTTCTCGTTCGAGACCTCCGAGCTGATCAGCAGCGCCGCGGTCGCCGTCATCGGCCTGACCATCCACGAGTCGGCCTACGCCGCCGAGATCATCCGCGGCGGCATCCTGTCCGTGGACCGCGGCCAGCTCGAAGCCGCCGAGGCCCTGGGCATGCACCCGCGCCGCGTGCTTGGCCGGATCGTCCTGCCCCAAGCCATGCGCGTCATCCTGCCACCCGCAGGCAGCCTCCTCATCAGCACCCTCAAGTCCACCTCGATGGTCAGCGTCATCGCCGTCACCGACCTGCTCTACGCGGCCCAGCTGATCTACAACCAGAACTTCCTCGTCATCCCGCTGCTCATGGTCGCCACCGTCTGGTACCTGGTCATGACCAGCCTTCTGTCGATCGCGCAGCACTTCGTCGAGAAGCGGTACGCGCGCGGCTTCGCGCGGACATCCGGCCGCGGACCGGCGCCCGTCCCGAAGCCCGACTCCCTGTGAAGCCGCCCGTTCCCCAGCGAAGGAGCCCGTCATGGCAGCCGACGTCGTCCGCGAGCACCGGACCGCGCCACCGCCCGCCGAGGCGGCCTGTGCGGCGGGTGCCGCCGCAGGAGGCATCCTCATCCGCTCGCTCACCAAGAGCTTCGGCGGCGGCCCCCGCGTGCTCGACGGCATCGATCTCACCGTCGAACGCGGCCAGCTGATCTGCCTCGTCGGCCCGTCGGGCTCGGGCAAGAGCACGCTGCTGCGCTGCGTGAACCTGCTGGAGTCGCCCGACTCGGGGATGGTCTGGGTCAGCGGCATGCTGATGGGCCGCCACTTCGACGGCCGCACGGTCCGCGCCCTGCGGCCGTCCGAGTACCGGCGGCAGCAGTCGAGGATCGGCATGATCTTCCAGCAGTTCAACCTCTTCCCGCACCTGACCGTGCGGGAGAACATCATCGAGGCGCCGGTCTCGGTCCGCGGCGTCCCGCGCGCCGACGCGATCGCCCGCGCCGACGAGCTGGTGGCCCGCGTCGGCCTAGCGGGCCGCGAACGGGCCTACCCGCGCGAGCTGTCGGGCGGCCAGCAGCAGCGCATCGCCATCGCCCGCGCCCTGGCGATGGACCCCGATGTGCTGCTGTGCGACGAGCCGACCAGCGCGCTCGACCCCGAGCTCGTCGGCGAGGTGCTGAACGTCCTGCGCGACCTGGCCGCGAGCGGCATGACCATGGTCGTGGTCACCCACGAGATGGCGTTCGCCCGTGAGGTCGCCGACCGCGTGGTCTTCATGGCCGAGGGCCGGATCGTCGAAGAGGGCACCCCCGATGAGATGTTCTCCCGCCCCCGCGAGGAGCGGACCCGCACCTTCCTGCGCCGGGTCCTGTGACCCGGCGCACCCCTCACCCTGGAGCGACCATGCGCCACACCCGCCCCCGCAGCGCCCTCCCCCTCGCGGCCCTCGCTGCCGCCGCACTGACCCTGTCCGCCTGCGGGGCGGACGACGCCCCCGAGCCCGCGGCCGACGCGGACACCCGCGAGGGCGAGCTGGCCGGTCAACGGTTCACCGTGGCCGTCCAGAGCGCCTGGCCACCCATCGGCTTCCTCGACGAGGACGGCGAACTCACCGGCGTCGCCCTCGACGTGGCCGCCGAGCTGTCCGAACGCCTCGGCATCGAGTTCGCGTTCGAGAAGCCCGCGTTCGCCGACATGATCCCCGGCGTGCAGTCGGGCAGGTACGACTTCGGCCTGTGGGGGGCCGATGTCACCGCGGAGCGCCTGGAGATCGTCGACCAGCTCTCCTGGATGGTCAGCGGCTACTACCTCCAGGCCCCCGACGGCACCGACCACCGGGCGGGGGATGACCTGTCCGGCATCTGCGGCCTCGACGTCGCGCTGGTGAACGGCCAGACCACCGAGCCCGCGCTCCGCGCCGCGTCCGAGGAGTGCGCCGCGAACGGCGATCCTGAGATCGGCATTCTGACCTTCCCCGACCAGCCCACCGCCGAACTGGCCGTCGAGAGCGGCAGGGCCGACCTGGCCACCGTCGGCTCACAGAGCTACGCCTACGCCTCCGAGCAGGAGCCCGGCGCCTGGCGGCTGGCGAGCGACATGATCGAGCCGCACCACAACGGCATGGTCTTCACCCGGGGCGACCCCGTCGCCCCGGTGATCGCCGACGCGCTCAACGCCATGATCGCCGACGGCACCTACGCCGCCATCCTCGAGCGGTGGAACGTCACCGACTCCGCCGTGGATGAGGCCATCCTCAACCCCGAGCTCCCCTGAGACGCCCGCCCTCGGTGGCGCCCCGGCAGGGTCGGCCCCGCCCTGGCCGGCGGGGGGCCCGCCCGTCGGCGCGTACGATGGCCCTCGTGTCAGCGCTGCGTTCCCCGGTCGTCACGCCCGTCAGGGCGCGCACGGGATGGGCGCTGCTGACGCTGGCCGTTCTCCTCGGCCTGGTCGCCATGCACGGGCTCGCGCCCGGCACCGCGGCGCCGTTCACGGGGTCGGCGGCCGGCCACGGGGCGACGGCTTCGGCCCCGGCCATGGGCGTTCAGGCCGACGGCGAGCACGCGCACCCGGGGCCGGGCGGCCACGCGGAGCACGCCGACGCACAGTGCGCCGCGGGCGGCGTGGGCGGCGCCCCAGCGCTCGGCGCCCCGCAGCACGCCGCGCCGTCGTCCCCCGTCGTATGCCCCACGCCCACGCGCGTGCTCGTCGACCCGCGCGGCGGGGGACGCGCCCCTCCCTCGTTGAGCGCCCTGCAACTCCTGCGCATATAGGCGCGCCAGCGGCGCGGCCAGCCAACGGCCGCGACCGCCGTCAGGCACGTCCGTATCCACCTTCACGCAGGAAGTCGCACGACCATGAGCACCAAGCGTTTCCACCGATCTCCCCTGCGCCTGGCCGCCGTCGCGGCGAGCGCCACGGCCGCGGCGCTGCTGCTGACCGGCTGCGGGGGCGACGACGGCGACCAGGGCCACGGGGAGCACGGCCAGGACCGCCCCACGCCCGACGCCGCGAGCTCGGCTCCGGCCTCGAACGGCGAGCACAACGCGGCGGACGTCGCGTTCGCACAGGGCATGATCCCGCACCACCGACAGGCCGTCGACATGGCCGAACTCGCCCCCGAACAGGGCGCGTCCGACGAGGTCCTGGCGCTCGCCGAGCGGATCAGGGCCGCGCAGGACCCGGAGATCGAGACCCTGTCGGGCTGGCTCGCCGCATGGGGCGAGCAGGTCCCCGGCGAGGGCATGGACCACACGGGCCACGACATGGGCGGGATGATGTCGGCCCAGGAGATGGCGGAGCTTGAGAACGCCTCGGGCGCCGCCTTCGACGCCGCGTTCCTCGAGATGATGGTCGAACACCACGAGGGCGCGGTCGAGATGGCCACCGACGAGCTGGCCGACGGCTCCTACCCGCCCGCGCTCGACTTGGCCGAGGACATCGTCGCCTCCCAGTCCGCGGAGATCGAGGAGATGAACGGCATGCTCGGCGCGCGCTGACACCCCGGGCGGCGGTCGCCGGGCTCCTCCCCCGGCGGCCGCCGACGCCCGAAAGGCCCGGGACCTCAGGCCCGGCCGCGAGGACCGGGGCTATGTCCGCGTCGCCAGGGCCGTCGACGGCCCTGACCTCAGGGCCGGGCTCGCCACGGCGGCTCGGAGCGACGCCCCCTGGGCCCGGCGCCACACCGGGTATGTGCTCCGGCTCCTCGACCACCCCGAGCTGCCCAACACGCGTCATGTCCGGCGCGCCTGGACGACCGCCCACGGGTGGGGGGAAGGCGGCGGGAACGAGGGCGGGCAGGGGCACGGAAGGGAACCGGCCTGAGCGCCCCTCCGTCAGAGGGGCATGCGTATCTGGAACCCACGAGCGGAATGGGGCAGTTGGGGCACGCGGCTGCTGCCGGTGATCCTCGTCGCGGGGGTCGTGGGCTGCGGCGCGGACACGGCGGCGGAACGGGAGCCGGGGCCCGAGCCCAGCCGGGGGCCCGACCTCGGCCCCTGCCCGCCCGAGCCCGGCGCCCAGCAGGACCTCTTGGCGCGCCAGTGCGCCGTGGCGGCCGCGTGGGAGGGGTCGGACGAGGCGCGGCGTTGGGCGGAGGAGTTCCATCCGCTCGATCCCGTCATCCAGCTGCCCGAGGGCGGGCTGCGCGACGACTCCGACGCGTTGGCATTCGAGAACGGCAGCGTCAGGGCGTTGACGTCCCTGCCCGACGAGGCGGCGGAGGGCTCGATCCGGTGGGAGGACGGGGAGTCGGGGCCCGTGCCCCTGATGTCGGCCGCCGATGCCTTCGGCGAGATGGACAGCGGGATCGCCGACAGCTCCCCCGGCTTCCACGCGCTGGAGGTGACCGGCGTGGAGCGTGGCGAGATGCGGCTGCGCACGAGCAGGGGACCGGCCCAGGCCCCCGCCTGGCTGTTCACGCTCGACGGCTACGACACCCCGCTGCGGCACGCGGCCGTCGCCCTCCCCGAGCCACCGGCCGCCCCCGTCGGCCCGGTGGAGGACGGCGAAGGGGGCGGCGGCGAGGGCGAGTTGAGGGGGTTGGACGCGCTGGTGCCGACCGGCGAGGACGGCCGTGACGTCAGCGTCATGTGGCTGAAGGGCTCCTGCGACGGCCGGGACCTCGACGTGCTGGAGACGGACGCGAGCGTCGTCATCGCCGCGTCGGTCGACGCCGCGCCGCCGGACGTGGTGTGCACCGCCGAGGTGCGCCCCGTGTGGCAGACGGTCGAGCTCGAACGCCCCCTGGGGGAACGGGCGCCGCTCGACGCGTACACGGGCGAGGTGCTCCAGCCCGCGCACCCGGCCCTCGAGTAGCCGCGCGCCACGCAGGGAGCGGGGGCGGGCTCCCCGGGGTCACCAGGAGCCGCCGCCCCCGCCGCCGTCTCCGCCGCCGACCTCGCCACCGCCGCCGCCTCCGCCGCTGTCACCGCCCGACCCGTAACCCGACGAGGCGTCCGACGATGACCCCGAGCCACCGGACGACGGCGCGGTGGCGGCGGACGCGGCCGCCAGCGGAAGGTACAGGGCGAGGTGGGGCCGCACGGTGTCATCCCCGGGTATGGACGCCCCCGTTCCCGTCCCCGTTCGCGTCCGCGCCGCGTCGGCCGCGGCCGTCCATGTCTCGGCCTCGCCCAGGGCCACCGCCCACGCGGTGACGATCCCGGCGTCGTCGTGCGCCTCGCCGCCGCGCTCCGCGCGTCCCGCGAGGTGACGCCGATATCCCTCCGCCTGGCACCACAGGTCCGAGCCACGCGCGGTGAGTGACGGCAGCTCCCAGGCCCGCACGAGCACCGCGAGCCCGGCACCCGCCAGCGCGGCGCCGACGGCGAGCGGCGCCCGCCAGGCCGCCCCCACGACCGCCACATCCGTCGCCGCGATCCCCACCGCGGCCACTCCCGCGACCGCGGCCACCGCGCCGACCCACCGGGCGAACCGGCGCCGCCGCCCCCGCGGCTCCCACAGCCCCTCGCCCCCCGCGCGCCGCCACTCGTCGAGCCGTCGGCCGAGCAGCTTCCAGGCCGTGGCGAACGCCCTGTTGTACTGGCCGAGCGGGACGCGCGGCTTGCGGGCGAACACGGCCCCAAGCACCTCCGCCGTCAACGGGTCGCCCGCGCCGCCCGCGGGAGGCCCCGAAGCCTGGTGGAGCACGGGCCTCCTGTCGCCGCTGATGGTCAGGTGCCCCTTCGCCGCCGCGGTCAGCAGCCATGCCGCCAGGTGCTCTTGGCGCACCCGGTCGGTGAGCAGGATGCCTGCGTGCGCGGGAGCGAGGCCTGCGGGCGGCTCGCCCCGTGGCGTGACCGAGGCGCCCAGGCGGCGTATGTCCACCCGCCGGACCCGGCCTTTCGCCTCCTGGACCCGCTCCCGCCCGGCCCACCGCACCAACTCCGCGGCCAGGGCCGCCGCGACGAGGGCGATCGCGGTCGCCCACAGCCACCCCGTCGTCGCGCCGCCCCCTGCCTCTGCGGCGGGCGCCCGCCCGCCGGGCGCCTCCGGCAGCGCCGCGCCGCCGCCGTCCTCGTCTCCGACCCGGGCCGCCAGCGTCAGCCCCTCGTGGGCGTCGAGCCCTTCGACGGCGACGTCCAACTGCCCCGGCACGGGCTGCCGCACCCCGGCGCAGCCCTCACGGGAGCCGGACGCCCCCGCCACGCAGCTCGGATCCTCCAGGGCGAACGGGGCGGCCAGGTGCGCGTCGACATCCCCGATGGGCACGTCCCACCGCGTGCCCACGGCGTCCCAGGCCAGCCACTCCTCGTCGCCTCGGCGCGGCAGGGTGTACTCGATCCGGTACCGGTGGACCCCCGTCACCGTCGCGTCCGGGTCGCCTATCACGATGCGCGCGTCAAGACCTCCCTCGACGCGGTGCGGCACCGGCTCGCCGTCCGCCGTCACGGCCACGTCGCGGACGTCTCCCGCCTCGGTCCCCGGCACATCACGGTAGATGCCGTGCCGTTGCTCGCCGTCGAAGTCGTAGTCGATCACCTCGGTGATCCGGGCCGTCCCGTCGTCGCCCATCTCGGCGCCGATCCACATCCGGGCGATCCGCTCCCCCGGCTCCCCGAGCACCGCGCCGAGCAGCCCGACCAGGCCCACCGCCACCGCGCCCACGAGCAGCAGCACGGCATCCCGCCGCCTGCGCCACCGCACTGACGTGCCCCTCACGCCCAACCCCCGTATCCGCGCCTCGCCGTACGCCGAAAGGGTATCGGCCGGGTCTGACACGGCACGGGGCGCGCACCCCGGGCGCGCACGCCGCCCGGGGTCTCCGCGACGATGGGAGCCGTGACACCCGAACCCACCCGAGCGATCCGGGGCGAGCATGGCTGAGGCACCCCGCGCCGACGGCAGGACAGCGGGCGGCACGCGCCGTCGCGACCCCGAGCGGCGCGAGCGCATCGTCGGGGCGTGCCTCGACGTGATCGCCGAGTCCGGGGTCGCGGGCACCTCGCACCGCAAGGTGGCCGCGGCGGCCGACGTTCCCCTTGGATCGATGACCTACCACTTCTCCGGCATGGACGAGCTGCTGCACGAGGCGTTCACGCGCTTCTCCCGTTCGGCCATCGAGCGGTTCGAGCGGCGCATGTCCGCGGCCGCGGACATCGACGCGGCCAAGCGCGCGCTCGTCGCGCTCATCACCGACGACGTCTTCCACACGCAGCGCGACCTCGTCCTGACCCACGAGCTCTACACGCTCGCCGCCCGCGAACCGGCGTTCCGGGGGCTCACCAACGCCTGGATGGCCCGTAGCCGCGCCGCCCTCGAGCGCCACTTCGACCCGCCCACCGCGCGCCTGCTCGACGCGCTCATCGAGGGCCTGACCATCCACCGCGCCCTCGACACCGAGCCCCAGGACCCGGCCCTTGTCACCGCCGCCGTCGAACGGCTCACCTCGGGCCCCGCGCCCGGACGGTGACGAGCTGGTGTGCCGCCTGTGGTGGTCGGTGTGCCGCGGGTGATCCGGGCCCGGGCCGGAGTCGCCCTGGTCCTCGCGCAGGTGACGCGCGCCTCGGGCGCGGCGCACCCGGTCATGGCCCTGCCGGGCGCCGACGCCGGGGCGATGGGCGGCGCGGGGACCGTGCCGTGTCCTCATGTCCCCCCCGCGGCGGCGGCACTTCACACCCCACCGGGTGGGGCGGGCGGCTGCGCGTGCGGGCATGGATGAGTTTCGCCGACGGCCGCGGTCTGCCCCTCGACAGGAGCCGACGCCGGTGTCGGCGTCGGCGCGGGTGCAAAGAGAGTGGGACGCGGACATGGCAGTGGGAATCTTCGCGGGAGTTCCGGTGCGCGACTACGCGAGCGCGCTGGAGTGGTACAAGCGGCTGCTCGGCTCCGAGCCCGCCTTCCACCCCAACGACATCGAGGCGGTGTGGCGGCTGGCGGCTGACCG
Source organism: Streptomyces sp. PT12 (assembly GCF_003311645.1). Lineage (GTDB taxonomy): Bacteria > Actinomycetota > Actinomycetes > Streptomycetales > Streptomycetaceae > Streptomyces. The sequence continues at coordinate 22,040 of NZ_QEST01000028.1, forward strand.
TTATGTGTACATCGTCGAGGACGCCGGGCGCGCCGGTGGCGCGGTCTGCGTGATCTGGCGGGACGACCCCGCCGCCGAGGTCGAGCGGATCGCCGCTCGCGGGCCGCGCCCCGTGGACGTGGAGAAGCACGGGAGCGTGTGGAAGTGGATCTACCGCGACGCCGACGGCAACGAGTTCGGGCTCGGCGGCGAGGTCGCGCCGCCCGGATGACCGGCGACGCGGTGTCAAGCGAGTGGCCACGCGGGGACAAGGCCACGCGCGGGCGGCGTGCCACGATCGTTCCGGTGCGGTCACGCGATCGGTCCTGGGGAGGGCCGGTGACGCATCGCAGTCATCGGATCAGGAAGTGGATCCAGGAGCCCGAAGGGAAGCGGAACATGCGAGGACGGAAGGGGCGGACGTTCGCCCGCGGCATCATCTGGGACCACCACCCGGGAACACCGGGCCCCGACAACCGCCTGGAGCGGCGCGGCAATCGCGCCTGAGCCGCCCTCAGCCCCGTGGCGGACCGATGGCGCGGTGCCGGTAGTCCCGGGGCGGTGCGCCATAGGCGGCGCGAAAGGCCCGGGTGAACGTGGCGTGGTCCCTGAACCCGCTGCGGGCCGCGATCCGGTGGACGGGCACGGCCCGCAGCGCGGGGTCGGCGAGGTCGCGCCTGGCGCGTTCGAGGCGCAGGCCGCGGATCCAGGCCGAGACCGTGGTGTCATGGGCCCGGAAGACGCGGTGCAGATGGCTCAGTGAGATGTGGTGGGCGGCCGCGACGACGGCCGGCGTCAACTGCGGGTCGTGCAGGTGCCGTTGGACGAACGCCTGGATGCGCGCGAAGAGCGCGCCCTGCCGGGAGTCCGGCGGCACCGCGCCCCCTGGCCCGGCGTGGTGGGCGAGCGCCGCGGTCAGCAGGTCGAGGGCGACGGTGCCGAGCCGGGGGACATCGGCGGGACGGTAGGCGTCGGCGCCCGTGGTCAGCCCGGCGATGAACTGCGTGAACAGCGCCCCCACGCCCTCCTCCCCCGGCAGGCGCACCGCGAGCAGCCGGTCGGCCTCGCCCTCGGGCAGCGGGAGCAGCGCCCTGGGCACATGGGCGCGGACCAGCGTGGCGGTGTCCCGGTCCGCGCCGATGCGGATGCGGAAGGGGCGCGAGCTGTCGTAGAGCGCGAAGTCGCGCCCGCCGAGCACGGCTTCGCGGTCCGCCTGGGCGACCGCGACCTCGCCGCGCAGGGGGAACACGACCGAGTACAGCTCGGGGTCGGACTCCCGGATCAGCCGCGGCGTGCGCCACACGTCGGCGGTCGAGCACGTCAGCTCGACGACGTTGACCGCTCCGAGCTCGAGCTCACGCGCCGTGGCAAGGAACTCGCCCGGGCTCTCCGACCCGATGCGCATCGCGTGGGGACTCGTCGCCTGCAACGCGTCGAAGGCGGCCAACCGCTCGGCCCGCGGCAGGTCTTCGCCGCGGAACACCGTTCTGATCACTATGCGCCCCCGGCGTTCACGTGGTCCTCGCCCTGCCCTTCGACGATACCCAAGTCGCCGCCGCGACAGGGCGGATGCCGATGGACAGCCCAGGGTGCACAGCCCGTATTGAACAGTCTGGGGTGTCGATCTACCGTGGGAGCATGAACGACCACGCCCCTGACATCTCCAGGACGGCGGCTAGGGCGGCGGGCGACGTTTGGGTGGTGTTCACCCGGCTCCGCCGCAGGATCAACGCCCTCGACGAGGCGAAGGGCCTCTCATCGGCGCAGGCTTCGGTGCTGATGCGGCTCGACAAGGCGGGCCCGGCATCGGCGAGCGACCTGGCCGCCGTCGAACGGGTCCGCCCGCAGTCGATGGCCAGGACCGTCGCCGCCCTCGAGGACGCCGGGCTCGTCGAACGCCGCCCCGACCCCGACGACGGGCGCCGCCAGCTGATCGAGCTGACCCGCACAGGCCGCGAGCGACGCCTCGACGACCGGCGGGCGCGCGAGGCATGGCTGGCGCGCAGCCTCCAGGAGCACGGCACGCGGGAGCAGCTTCAGGCCGTCATCGACGCCATGGAGCTGCTCGACGCCGTGGCGCAGTCGTGAGCCGCGCCACGGCGGCGCGGGGCCGCAGGCGGCCCGCGCGCGCCACGTCGTTCGACCCGTTACCCATCCCCGCCCCATGAGAGAGGCACCTTCATGGCCGTCACCGCCCTCGACCCGAAGACCGCCCTGGTCGCCATCGACCTCCAGAACAGCGTCCTGGCCGCGTCGGGCGCCCCGCACACCACCGCCGACGTCCTGGCCCGCACGGTGCGCCTCGCCGACGCGTTCCGCGGCCGCGGCCTGCCCGTGGTGCTGGTCCGCCTCACCTTCGCCCCCGACGGCGGCGACGCCGTGCCGGGCCGCACCGACCTCCCCCGCCACGCCGCGACCAGGCCAGAGGGCTGGGACCGGATCGTGGACGCGCTCGCCGGGCACCCCGGGGACATCGTCGTCACCAAGCGGAACTGGTCGGCGTTCCACGGCACCGACCTCGAACTCCAGCTGCGCCGCCGGGGGATCACCCAGATCGTCCTGACGGGCGCCGCGACCACCATGGGCGTGGAGTCCACCGCCCGCACCGCCCACGAGCACGGCTACCACGTCACGGTGGCCACGGACGCGGTGACCGACCTGGACGCCGAAGCGCACCACAGCAGCCTCGCCAAGGTCTTCCCCCGCATCGCCGAGACCGGCACCACCGAGGAAATCCTCGACCTGCTGGCCAAGACGCACGCCTGACCCGCGACCGCGCCCCTACCCCCTTGCGGAGGGCTCGCCGTTGCGGGTCGTGAAGCGGCGGCGGGCCTCCTCGATCTCGTCGAGGTGGCGGCGGGTCCAGGCGCACATGCCGTTGACCGTGTCGCGCAGCGCCTCGCCCGCCACGCGGACGGGGCGGGCGTCGAGTACGTCGAGTCGACCCCGGAGCTGGTGCGCGAGATCATCGGCCGTTGAGCCGCGCGGAGGGCGCGGCGTCAGCGGGCCAGCAGCGCGCGCAGCGCCTCGGCGACGGTGGCCGGGGCCTCCTCCGCCATGAAGGGGCCGCGGCCCTGGCCCGCCCCTGACCCGGCCCTGACGCCCGCGCCCCGCGGGGCGGGCCCAGCGCCCCGGACGAGGCCGGATTCTCACCCCCGCGGCCGGACGCGGGCGCGACACGGCGGGGAAACCGGCGCGTCACCCGCGCGCCCGCGGCGGCGGCGCGCTCCCGGCGTGCGCGGCGGCCAGGCCCCGACGGGATTGCGTACAACTCGGCGAACGGCCCCATATCGGTGGCCAGATTCTTACGTTCAACCCATTGACCGACCCCCATCACGCTCCCTACTGTTCCGACAACACGAACGCCGTATCGCTCACCGGAACAATCGTGACGGGATCGACGGGCGCACCGAACGAGGAGGCGCGATGGAAAGCACAGATATATCTCGCCTTTTCACGCCGTTCTCCCTGTCAGGGGTCGAGCTGCGCAACCGCGTCGTCGTGCCCGCCCACACCACCAATTTCGGCCATGCCAACCGGCCGACCCGGCGCCATGTCGACTACCACGCCGAACGCGCGAGGGGCGGCGTGGGGTTGATCGTCACCGAGGCCGTCAGGGTCCACCCGACCAGCGCGGGGCGGCACATTAGCCTCGGCTGCTTCGACGACGGCTGCGTCCCCGCCTATGCCGCGGTGACCGAGGCCGTGCACGCCCATGGGGCCCGCATCTTCGCCCAGTTGATGCACGCGGGGCGGCAGGCCAACGGCGACGCCACGCGTACCGCCGCCTGGGCGCCCACCGAGGTCCCGTGGTCGTCGGGCGCCGCCGTGCCGCACGTCATGGGCCCGAGCGACATCGCGGTCGTCGTCGACGCGTTCGGCGCCGCGGCCCGCCGCATGGCCGAGGCGCGCTTCGACGGCATCGAGGTCCACCTCGGCCATGGGCATCTGATCCAGCAGTTCCTCTCGCCGTTCACCAACCGGCGCACCGACCGCTACGGCGGCAGCCCGGAGAACCGGCTCCGCCTCGCCCGCGAGGTGCTGGCCGCCGTCACCCGCGGCGCCCCCGCGCTACCGCTCGGCATCCGGGTCAGCGCCGACGAGTTCGTGCCGGGCGGGCTCGGCCCCGACGACGTCCTGGCGATCGTCGCCGCGCTGCGCGCCGACCACGCCCTCGCCTATGTGCACGTCAGCCACTCCGCCTACCACGGCAGCCACTCGCTGGCGACGCAGATGGCCGATATGAGCTTCGGGCACGCCCCGTTCCGCCATCACGCGGCGCTGTTCAAGCGGGAGTTCCCCACGCTTCCCGTGCTGGCCGTGTGCCGCCTCGACAGCCTCGCCGAGTCGGCCGTGCTGCTCAGGGACGGGCACGCCGACCTGGTCGGGCTCGCCAGGCCGCACATCGCCGACCCCCATCTGGTCCGCAAGACGCGCGAGGGCAGGGCGCACGAGATCCGCTCCTGCCTGGCCTGCAACCAGGGGTGCGTCGGCCGCCTCGAGTCCGACCTGCCGATCTCCTGCGTCGTCAACCCCGAGGTGGGCGCCGAGCGCGAGTGGGCGGCCACCCGCGCCGCGGGCGCCGACCGCGCCGACCGCGCCACCCGCCGTGCGGCCCCGCGCCGGGTGCTCGTGGTCGGCGGCGGCCCCGCGGGTCTCGAGGCGGCGCTCTCCGCGCACCGGGCCGGGCACCTGGTCACCCTGGCCGAGGCGGGCGAACGGCTCGGCGGACAGCTCGCAAAGGCCGCCACCGTGCCGGGCCGCGAACGGCTCGGACTGCTCACCGACGAGCTGATCCGCGACCTCACCGCGGCCGGGGTGACGCTCGTGACGGGCGAGCGGATCACCGCGCCCGACGTGCTGCCGGGCGGGCGCCACGACGGCTTCGACGCCGTGCTCGTGGCCACGGGATCGCTTCAACGGCGGCGCGAACTCCCCGGCGGGCCACGGGTGTTCGACCTCGCCGAGGCAGTGGGCGAGCTGGCCGCGCCCGGACCGGCACAGGACGGCTCCGTCGTCCTCGTGCGGGACGACGTGGGCGGCTGGCCCGCGGCCTCGCTCACCGAGCGGCTCGCCCGCCGCGGCGCCACCGTTCACCTGGTCACGCCCCTCGCCGGCCTCTTCCCCCGCATCACGACCTACTCAAGGCTCGGCCTGCTCCAGCGGCTGAGCGAACTCGACGTCAAGGTCCACCTCATGCGCGCCGTCGTCGGCGCGTCGGGGGACCGGGTCACCCTGCGCGACACCCTCGCCGGTGACACCGAGGACCTGACCGGCGTCACCGCCGTGGTCGACGCCGGTCTCCCGGCCGCCGACGACCGGCTCTACCGCGCCCTCGACGGCGTGCCGGGGGCACCCCCCGTGCACGTGGTCGGCGACGCCAACTCCCCCAGGACCGCGCTCGAAGCGGTCTACGAGGGGCGCATGGCCGGAACGTTCCTCGACTCCACCGTGGCCGCCGCGCGCACCCTCGCGGCCACGGCGGACCCCCCACCGGCCTGACTCCTTCCACTCCGCCGCGACCCACCCCGCGACACACCCGCCGCGACACACCCGCCGCGGCCCACCGCACCGCGACACACCCGCCGCGACCCACCGCACCACGAGAAGCCCGCCCGCAGGGCCCGACACGTCACCTCCGACGGCGTCGCCGCGCAGCCGCGGCAGCGCGCCGCCGCCTCCCTCACCAGGATCAGCACCAAGGAGTTGTCATGATCGACATCGAGGACCAGCTCACCCTCGACGAACGCTCCCGCACCGACTACATCCTCGGCCTGCGCAAGCAGTGGTCGGCCACCGTCTACCCCGCCCTGGTCCGCGAGCACGCCGCCGCCGGGCGGCAGGCCACCACCGTCGACGAGGCGACCGAGCAGCTGCGCGAGCTGTCCCTCTACCCGTGGTTCAGCCACCTGGAGCGGGTCCAGCAGAAGATGCTCTGGCGCGCCGCGGGCGACGCGGTGCTCAGCCGCCGCGAGACCCTGACCGCCCAGCTCGAGACGGCCCCTGGGGGCGCGGGCGGCAGCCTGACGCTCGACCCCGCGCTGCCCCTGCCGTCCTGGTACACGGACTACGACATCCACATCCAGCCGGGCAGCTTCTACTCGGACGCCATGTCCGCCTACGTCTACGAGTTCGGCGCCCGCATCGTGATGCTGCGGGACAACGACGGCTACAAGTTCCACACGCTGTTCACCTCCACCGCCCTGCCCGAACTCCCGGGGGCGCGCAGGGTCGTGGACATCGGCTGCGGCTTCGGCAAGAGCACAAGGCCCCTGGCGGGCCGCTACCCCGACGCCGAGATCATCGGCGTCGACCTGGCCGCGCCCGGGCTGACCCTGGCACACGCGGAGGCCGAGGCCGAGGGCATCGCGATCGCCTACCTCCAGGCCGACGGCCGCGCGACGGGCCTTGAGTCCGGCTCGTGCGACCTGGTCACCGGCACGATGGTGCTGCACGAGATGCCCGCCGACGCCGTGCGCGAGACCCTCGCGGAGGCGGCCAGGCTGCTGCGCCCCGGCGGCGCGCTGCGCTTCCTGGAGTTCCAGGCCACCGGTGACCCGTTCCGCGACGCGACCATCATCGAGCACGCCGAGCGGAACAACGAGCCGTTCTTCCACGACCTGTTCGGCTCCGACACCCTCGCCATGTGCCGCGAGGCGGGCCTGACAGATCCGTCGTGGAGCCCCTTCGACGAGCGCCGCGACGGCGTGCGCCCCGACGGCTGGGGCGAGCGGACCGAGTGGCACTTCCCCTGGGCTGTGCTCTCCGCGACCAAGCCCGACGCCGAGCAGCCGAACGCCGAGGGAACGGAGGCCCGTTGACCATGACCGCGGAATACGACTACTTCAAGGACCCGCGCATCGGCAAGCTGCTCGACCTGATCCTCCAGCTCTCGACCGACCTGCATGTCACCGCCCAGCGCGTGCACGCCCTTGAGGCGGTGCTGGTGCGGCACGGCGCGCTCAAGGGCGGGGAGCTGGACGCGTTCGCCCCCGACGCCGCCGAGCAGCGGGTGCTCGACGGGCAGCGGGACGCGATGCTCGGCCGCCTGATCGCCATCCTCGCCGAGGCCGGGCCCGCCGAACACCCGCTGCGCGACCAGTGGGAGGCCCTTCTCGCGAGACAGCCCGGCTGATGCCCCCCGGCCCGCCGCGCCAGGCGCCCGACGACCCGCGCGCCCTGGTGGACCGCTACCTCACGCTGTGCGAGGAGCGCCGCCTCGACGAGGCGCGCCTGCTGCTCGCGCCCGACGCGGTCCTGGTGTTCCCCGGCGGCGAACGCCACGCCTCCCCCGCCGCCATGGCCGCCGCCGCCCGCGCGTCCTACCGCTGGGTGCGCAAGCGCCGCGACCGCTGGTTCACCGGCACCGCCGACGGAGGCGAAGGAGACGGGGGCGAAGGGGACGGGGGCGAAGGGGACGGCACCGGCGCGGTCACCGTCGTCTCCCTCGGCACCCTCCACGGCGAGGACCAGGCGGGCCAGCCTTTCGACGGCATCCGCTACGCGGACGTGTTCGTCCTGCGCGACGGCCTCATCCGCGAACAGCACGTCTACAACGACCTTCCCCGAACGAGGTGTCGGACATGAAACGCATTCTCAGACTGGGCTGCGCCGCGGCCCTGCTGACGGCCCTCGCGGCCACCACGGCCTGCGGCGGCAACGACGAGGGCGGCGAGGGCTCGGGCGACGGCGGGACGGCGAGCTTCGAGTTCGCCATCGCCTCCGCCGTCATCGGCCCCAAGGAGGAGGTGGCCACCTACGCGGTCGGCCAGGAGCAGGGCTTCCTCGACGAGGAGCGGATCGAGATCTCCGCCTCCAACGCCGACGGCTCGGTCGCCGCCCTCCAGGCGGTCGCCTCGGGCAGTGCCGACATCACGGCCGCCGACGCGGGGGCGATCCTCGCCGCCCGCGAGAACGGCGTCCCCGTCAAGGCGATCGGCGGCCTGGTGCAGAACTGGCCCTGGGTGATGGCCGTTCCCCCGGAGAGCGACATCGCCTCGGCCGCCGACATCGAGGGCAAGCGGATCGGCGTGATCAGCCTGGCCTCGGGCTCCGCGATGTACGCGCGCAGCTTCGTGGCCAACGCGGGCCTCGACCCCGAGCGCGACGTCGAGCTGCTGCCGGTCGGGGTGGGCGCGCAGGCCGCGACCGCGCTGGCCGACGGCCAGGTCGACGTGCTCGCCCTGTACACGCAGGCGTACACCACCATCGAGAACACCGGCACCACCTACCGCTACCTCGACAACCCCGAGGAGTTCGACGGCATCCGCTCCATCACCTTCGCCGTCCGCGAGGACGCCCTGGAGAGCCGCCGCGACGAGCTGGTCCGCTTCCTGCGGGCCTCGTACCGGTCGATGCTCTTCTCCGCCGTGAACCCCGAGGCCGCGGTCCGCGACGGGTACGCCGTCTTCCCGCAGATGCTGGCCGGGGCCGACCCGGACGCGCGCATCGAGGACGACACCAGGACGTTCGCCACCTGGATGGCGTCCGCGACGCCCGCCACCGGCGAGCCCGAGGACTTCGCCGACTGGGGCGCGATCAGCGAGGAGGAGTGGACCAAGACCGTCGCGTTCGCCCGGGAGTCGGGCCAGATCAGCGAGGACGTCGAGATCGACGACGTCTGGGACGGCAGCCTCCTGGACGAGGCCAACGACTTCGACCCGGCCGCCGTCGTCACCCTCGCCCGCGAGTCCGCGGGCTGAGCGGCCCGGACGACACGGCACCCGCGCGGCCCCCACCCATCACACGACCGCAGCAGCAAAGGAAGCCAGCATGGGCATCAGAACCCTCGGCCGCCGCCAGCCGGCGACCGCACCGGCCGCCCCGACCACGGCGGACGCGGCCTCCTGGATCGAGGTGGCAGGTCTTGAGAAGCTGTACAGGCCCCGCAAGTCGGCGCCCACGCACGCCCTGTCGGACATCGACTTCCAGGTGCGCCGCGGGGAGTTCGTCTCCATCGTGGGCCCATCGGGCTGCGGCAAGACGACCCTGCTGAAGATCCTGGCCGGTCTGCTCCCCAAGACCTCGGGGACGGTCAGGGTGGCGGGCCACGAGGTGGCGGGGCCCATGGCCGAGATCGGCATGGTCTTCCAGGCCGCCACCCTGCTCCCCTGGCGCACGATCCTCCAGAACGTCATGGTCCCGGTCGAGGTCCAGCACCTCGACCGGGCCCGCCACCGCGAACGGGCCCGCGGGCTGCTTGAGATGGTCGGCCTCCAGGACTTCGCCGACAAGTACCCGCACGAGCTGAGCGGCGGGATGCAGCAGCGGGCCGGCATCTGCCGTGCCCTGGTGCACGACCCCGCGGTGCTGCTCATGGACGAGCCGTTCGGCGCCCTCGACGCCATGACGCGCGAGTACATGAACGTCGAACTCCTGCGCATCTGGCGGGAGAGCGGCCAGACCATCGTCTTCGTCACGCACTCCATACCCGAGGCCGTGTTCCTGTCCGACCGGGTCGTCGTGATGACCCCGAGGCCGGGGCGCATCGCCGAGATCGTCGACATCACGCTGGATCGCCCCCGCGACCTGGGCGTCATGTCGTCGGACCGGGCCGGGGTCTACACCGACCGCATCCGGCGGCACTTCCAGGCCACCGGCGTCATCGGCTGAGGAGGCCAGGATGACCACGCACAAGACCGACGTCCCGGTCGGCGGCCCCGCGGACGGCACGCCCCCGGCGGCCACCCGCGCCCGCCGGCGCCTTCCCGACCCGCGCGAACGCCCCGAACTCCTGCTGGTCCCCGGCGTGTTCGTGGCCGTCATACTGTTCTGGGAGTACGCCATCAGGCCCATGGGCGTCGACGAGTACGTCCTGCCCAAGCCCTCCCAGATCGCCGACGCGCTGTGGCGGCAGCTGACCGACGACCTCTTCTGGGGGCACGTCCAAGTCACCGTGCAGGAGGCGCTGCTCGGCTTCGTCTTCGGGGTCGGCGCCGCGCTGGTGCTGGGCACCGCGATCAGCCAGGTGCGGCTGGTCGAGCGCACCCTGATGCCGTACATCGTGGCGTTCCAGACCGTTCCCAAGGTGGCGCTCGCGCCGCTCTTCGTCGTCTGGTTCGGCTTCGGCATGACGAGCAAGGTGGTGATGGCCGCGGTCATCTCCTTCTTCCCGATGCTGGTCAACGTCATCGAGGGGCTGCGCTCCGCGGACGCCGACCGCGTGCAGATGCTGACGGCGTTCCGCGCCAGCCGCTGGCAGGTGTTCCGGATGGTGCAGTTCCCGACGGCGCTGCCGTTCATCTTCGCCGGGCTCGACATCGGAATCGTGTTCGCGATCCTGGGCGCGGTAGTCGGCGAGTTCATCGGCGCCAAGGAGGGCCTTGGCTATCTGCTGCTCCAGACCAACTACAACTTCGACATCGCCGGGATGTTCGCGGTGCTGCTCGTGCTCTCCGCGCTCGGACTGCTGGCGCACTTCGTGATCCGCTCCATCCAGAAGCGCGTGGCTTTCTGGGCGCAGCAGAACACCGTGGTGGCCTCGTGACCGCGGGATCCGACGGCGTGGCCGACCCCTGCCGCTTCGACGGGCGCGTGGCCCTGGTCACCGGGGCGGCGCGGGGCATCGGCGCCGCCGTCGTGGCACGCCTCGCGGCGCTCGGCTGCCGGGTCGCGGCGGCCGACCTCGCCGACCCGGTGGGCCCCTCGGGCCGGTCGGGCTGGGAGGCGGAGCCGCCGCCTGGCGATGGCCACACCCGGCACCGGGTGGACGTCCGATCGGCCGCGTCCTGCGAGGAGTTGGTGGCCGAGGTGCTGGCCGCGCACGGGCGCGTCGACCACCTGGTGAACAACGCGGGGGTGGTCCGCCGCGGCCCCGCGGCCACCATGACGGACGAGGACTTCGCCGCGGTCGTCGACGTCAACCTCACCGGAACGTTCCGCGTCAGCCGCGCCGCCCACCCGGCGCTGCGCGTCAGCGAAGGGGCGAGCGTGGTGAACCTGGGCTCCACCAACGGCCACATCGCCGTGCCCGACACCCTCGCCTACTGCGTCAGCAAGGCGGCGGTCATGCACATGGCTCGGGTCCTCGCCCTGGAGTGGGCCGCGGACGGCATCAGGGTCAACGCGGTGGCGCCCACCATCGTCGACACCGCCATGACCGAGGACGTCAGGGCCGACGCCGCCTACATGCGGGACAAGCTCGCCTCGATCCCGCTCGGGCGGATGGCCGGGACGGCGGACGTGGCGAACGCCGTGGCCCATCTCCTCAGCCCGGCCGCGGCGATGACCACCGGCCACACCCTCTTCGTGGACGGCGGCGCGGTCATCCACTAGCGGAACGGCTCCCATCGAGACCCACGACGGACGACCGGCGGCGGCCGGCGAGTGTAAGGAGAACGACGACCATGCCCCAGCCGGACCCCTCCGCGGCGCTCGACGCGGTGGACACCCATTTCGACACGTTTGTCGAGGAGTTGCGGGCCCTGTGCCGCATCCGCAGCCGACGCCAGGAGCCGGAGAAGATGGCGCAGACCGCCGACTTCCTCGCCGCGTCGCTGCGACGCTGGGGCGGCAGCGCCGAGGTGATCCCCTGGGAGGACTCCCACCCCTATGTCCTGGGCGAGATCGAGGGCGGCGAGCGCGCCCTGCTGCACTTCAACCACTACGACGTCGAGGTCGAGCCGACCGGCGACGACGACGCCTGGATCAGCCCGCCCTACGCCGCCGAGATCCACGACGGGCGCCTCTACGCGCGCGGCGTCGCCGACGACAAGGGCGCGTTGCTCTCCCGGGTGCACGCGGCCGCCGCGTGGCGGCTCGCGGGCCTGCGGCCCCCGGTGACCAGCCGCTTCATCATGGAGGGCAAGAAGTGGCTGCACAGCCCGGGGCTCGGCTCCTTTGCCGAGGCGCACCGGGAGCGGCTCGCCGCGGACGCCGCGCTGTGGGAGAACTCCTGGCTCGACGACCGGGGCCGCCCGCTGCTCAAGCTCGGCGAGAAGGGCGTGCTGTACGTACGGCTCACGGCGCGCACCCTGGCCAGGGAGCTGACCAGCCAGAACGCCGCGCTGCTGCCCGCCGCGACGGCCCGGCTGACCGCGGCGCTCGCCTCGCTCCAACGCCCTGATGGCACCGTCACCTTCGAGGGCTTCGCCGAAGGGGTGCGCCCGCCGACCGAGCGGGAGTCGGAGCTGCTGAGGGCGCTGCCGTTCGACGCGGCGTTCCTGCGCGAACGGGCCGGGGTCGAACGTTTCACCGGCGACCTCGACGCCCCCGGGGCCGCGGTGGCGATCCGCACCCGCCCCACGCTGACCGTCACGGGTATCGAGGGCGGCGACAACAGGGACGACATCACGCTCGGCCTGCCCGCCACCGCCACCGCCAAGATCGAGATCCGGCTGATCGCCGGGCAGGACCCGGATCGCGTCCTCGCCGCGCTGACCGGCCATCTGCGGCTCGCGGGCTTCGGCGACCTCGATGTCCACGTGATGGCGTCGAGCCGCCCCCATCTGACCGACCACCGCGACCCGTTCGTCTCCCTGGTCGCCGACGCCGCCCGCCGCGTCTACGGCGTCGAGCCCGTCGTGGAGCCCTACACCCAGTGGATCGGCAACCAGGGCGCGCTGGCCGGGCCGCCGATCGTCGGCGTCGGGGTCTCCCGGGCGGACGCGGGCATCGACGGGCCCAACGAGCACATCAGGCTGGAGGACTACCGCATGGGCATCAAGCACGTCATCGAGGTGATGGCCGCCATGGCCTCGGCACCGGCGACGGCGGCAACGGCGGCCGACGCCCGGGGGACGAAGGAGGCGCGGCGATGAGCGCCCCCGCCGCCGTTCCCGAGGTGACGCACCTGCGCGGCGCCGCCGAGCGCGGCTATGTCACCCTCCCCTGGGGGCAGGTCCACCACCGCAAGGCGGGCCCCGACGACGGGCCCGTCCTGCTGATGCTGCACCAGTCCCCGCTGTCCTCCGCGACGTTCGAGCCCGCCCTCGGCCCGCTGGCCGCCCAAGGCGTGCGGGCGATCGCCGTGGACACCCCGGGGTTCGGGATGTCCGACCCGGCGCCCGAGGTGTGGTCGATCCCCCGCTACGCGGAGGCGGTGTGGCAGATCGCCGACGCGCTCGGGCTGAGCGATGTCCACCTCCTCGGCCAGCACACGGGCGCCGTGGTGGCGGCCGAGGCGGCGCTGCTGCGGCCTGAGCGGGTGCGCGGGCTGGTCTTCCAGGGGCTTCCGCTCTACTCGGAGGCGGAGCGGGCCGAGAAGTCCGCGACGTACGCGCCGGGTTACACGCTGGACGAGGACGGCGGGCACCTGGCCGTGATCTGGGAGCGCGTGCGCCGCCTCTACCCGACCATCGGCGCCGCGTCGGCCAGCAGGCAGGTCGCCGAATACCTCAGCGTCGGCCCCGACTATGCGGTGGCCTACCGGGCGGTCTTCGCCCACCGCCTCGACCCGGCGAGGCTGGCCGACGTCCCGACGCTCCTGCTGCACGGCGGCGACGACGTTCTCGACCGGATGAACGACGTGGTCGAGGCCGCGCTGCCATGGGCGGAGCTGAGGGTGATCCCGGGGGGCACGGACTTCGTCGCCGAGGAGCAGCCCGAGCGCTTCGCGGCCGAGCTGGCCGCCCATGTCCTGGCCCACGCCCGCGGCGGCCGGAAGACGCCCGAGCCAAGGGCGTTGTACACCGCGACCGTCGAGGTCGACGAGGGCAGGTCGGGCCGGGCCCGCTCCCGCACCGGCGCGCTCGACATGGCCCTGACCCGCCCGGCCGAGCGCGGCGCCGGGGACACCGGCACCGACCCCGAGGAGCTGTTCGCGGCGGGCTACGCCGCGTGCTTTCGCAGCGCCCTCGGCGTGGTGGCGAGGCGGCGGCGCGTGGCCCTGGGCGAGGCGTCCGTCACCGCGTCGGTCACCCTGACCTCGGCCGCCGACGGCGCCTACGGGCTCTCCGTCGAGCTGCGGGTGCGCGCCTCTGGGCTGCCGACCGCGCGCCTGCGCGAACTCGCCGCGGCGGCCCACCTCGTGTGCCCCTACTCACGCGCCGTGCGCGGCAACGTCCCGGTGTTGACTGAGGCGGTCGGGAGCGGATGACCGATCCGCCCCCAGCGGGCGGCCGTTGACCGCGGCCGCAGCCCCCACCCAGCGCCGCACCAGCCGGCCACGACGCAACCGAGGAACCCATGGCCACCGACGACACCCTCACCTCCCCGCCAGGACAGTCCCGCTCCGGCACCGCAAGGGCCCTGGCCGTGATCGACGCGATCGCCCGATCGCCGAAGTCCGGGGTCTCCACCGTCGCCCGGGAGACCGGGCTGTCCAAGGCGGTGGCCCACCGCATCCTGCGCGAGTTGGTGGCCGGGCAGTTCCTCAGGTTCGACGAGGAGACGAAGCTCTACGGCCTCGGCCCCGGCGCCCTGCGGATCGGCCTCGCCGCGATGCGCGAGCTCGACATCACCGCCGTGGCGCACCGCCACCTGGCCGCGCTCGCCCGGCGGACCGGCCAGACCAGCACGCTGTCCGTGCGGCAGGGCTGGACGCGGGTGTATGTGGACCAGGTGCTCTCACCGCACGAGATCCGGATGTCCGTCGCGCTCGGCACCAGCCACCCGCTGCACGCGGGCTCCTCGTCCAAGGCGATCCTCGCCTCGCTGCCCGACGCAGAGGTGACGGACTACATCGACCACCACAGGCTCGAGGGCGTCACCGAGGCCACCATCACGTCGGCGGGGGCGCTCCGCGAGGAGATCGGCCGCATCCGCAAGCTGGGTTACGCGGCCAGCTTCGGCGAGCGGCAGGCCGAGGCGGCCAGCGTGGCGGCGGCCGTCCACGGGGCCACCGGGCAGGTCGTGGGCTCGGTGTCCGTGTGCGGCACGCGCCAGATGTTCGACGACGCCAGCCAGGAGTGGCTGGGCGAGGTGGTGGCACGGGCCGCCGCCGACATCTCCGCCGACCTGGGCGCGGGCCACCGCGTCCAGGACGGCGCGGCCCGGGGCGGGCCCTGGCCACCCGCGCCACGAGAGGAGTCCCATGACTGACCCACGCGACGAGCCGCGCGCCCTCTTCCCCGAGGGGGCCGAGGGGGCCGCGGGCGAAGGGCCCGCGGCCGGGCCGCTCGCCGGTCTGACCGTCATCGACGCGGCGACCATCCTGGCCGGGCCGCTGTGCGCGCAACTGCTCGGCGACTACGGCGCCGACGTCATCAAGATCGAGCACCCGGTGGCGGGCGACGGGCTGCGCGGCCACGGCCACGCCAAGGACGGCCACCCGCTGTGGTGGAAGGAGGTCGCCCGCAACAAGCGAACGGTGGGCCTGAGCCTGTCCGACCCCGAGGGCGCCGATGTCTTCCGCAGGCTGGCCGTCCGCGCCGACGTGCTGGTGGAGAGCTTCCGCCCTGGCACGTTGGAGCGCTGGGGCATCGGCCCCGACGAGCTGCACTCGCTCAACCCGGGCCTGGTGATCGTGAGGATCAGCGGCTTCGGGCAGCGCGGCCCCTACGCGGGCCGTGCCGGGTTCGGCACGCTCGCGGAGGCCATGAGCGGCTTCGCCCATCTGACGGGCGAGCCCGAAGGCCCGCCCACGCTCCCGGCGTTCGGCCTGGCCGACAGCGTGTGCGGCATCGCGGCCTCGTCGGCGGCGATGATGGCGCTCTTCGCGCGGGAGCGCGACCCGCTGCGCCGGGGCCAGGTGGTGGATCTGAGCCTGCTCGAGCCGCTGCTCGCCGCCGTGGGCCCCTCCCCCACCGTCTACGACCAGCTCGGCGTCGTGGAACGGCGGCACGGCAACCGTTCCACCAACAACGCCCCCCGCAACACCTACCGCACGTCGGACGGCCACTGGGTCGCGGTGTCCACCAGCGCGCAGGCCATCGCGGAGCGGGTGATGCGCCTGGTCGAGCACCCCGAGGTGATCGACGAGCCGTGGTTCGCGACCGGCGGCGGCCGGGCCCAACACGCCGACCTGCTCGACGGGATGGTGGCCGGGTGGATCGGCGCGAGGACCCGTGAGGTGGTGATCGAGGAGTTCACCGCGGCGGGGGCCGCCGTCGCGCCCGTCTACGACGCCCGCGGCCTGGTCGACGACCCGCATGTACGGGAGACCGGGATGCTGACGCGGGTGCGGGACGAGGACCTGGGGCCGCTGCTGATGCACAACGTGATGTGGCGGATGTCCAGGTCGCCGGGGGCGATCCGGTTCACAGGCCGGGCGCTCGGCGCCGACACCGACGCCGTGCTGATCAAGGAGCTGGGGCTCGACCCGGCCGAGGTGGCCAGGCTGCGCGAGCGGCGGGCCGTCCGATGAGCCCGCCCCCGCCCCCGCCGCCACCCGCGCCGCCACCCGCGCCGCCACCGCCGTCCCCGTCCCGCCTCACCCCGACCAGAACGGAAGCGACCGTGAGCACTGCCACGACCCCCGCAGGACCGACGACGCCCCCGCCCGGGGACCGTCTGCTGAGCGTCGTGCGGGACGGCGTCCGGATCCACGACCTGGGCAGGCGGCTGTTCGTCGGCATGCCCCAGTCCCCCAACCACCCCGCCTACTGGCACACCCTGCCGCGCCGCCACGGCGACCGGGTGCGGGCGGACGGCGGCTCGGCCGCCAACGACATGGTGGTGATGGGGACGCACGTCGGCACCCATATCGACGCGCTCGCCCATGTCTCGCAGGACGGGCTGCTGCACGGCGGCGCCGACGCGGCGGCGGCGGGGGCGGGCGGCGTCTACGCCGAGCACGGCGTGCACACGATCGCGCCGATGGTCAGGCGCGGCGTCCTGCTCGACATCCCCGCGGTGCTGGGCGAGCCGTGCGCGCCCGGCTACGAGATCAGCCCCGCCGACCTGGAGGCGGCCCAGAGGCGGCAGGGCACCCCGGTCGGCGCGGGCGACGTCGTGCTGGTCCGCAGCGGCTGGGGGCGGCACTTCGAGAACCCCGACCCCCGGGTCTACCGGGGCGAGGAGTCGGGGGTGCCGGGCGTGAGCGAGGCGGGCGCGCGCTGGCTCGCCGAGCGCCGGGCGCACGCGGCGGGCGCCGACACCATCGCGTTCGAACGGCTCGCGCCGGGGGCGGGGCACAGCAGGCTGCCCGCGCACCGCGTACTGCTGGTGGAGTCGGGGATCTACATCATCGAGGCGCTGGCGCTCGACGAGCTGGCCGCGGCCGGGGTGCGCGAGTTCACCTTCGTGCTGGCGCCGCTTCCGCTGTTCGGCGCCACCGGCTCCCCGGTCCGCCCGCTCGCCGTGGTGTCCGTCCAGGGCGACGCCGGGGTCGGGGGCACCGATGGCTGAGCCCGCGACCGCGACCCTGGCGTCGGCGCTCGCCGCGTTCGCCGACGGCACCTCCTACGAGGCGCTGCCCGGCGACGTCACCGGGAGCGTGCGCCAACGGGTCCTCGACATCGTGGGGTTGTGCGTCGCGGCGCACCGGCTGCCGACCAGCGCGGCGATCACCGCCCACGTCGCCGAGCAGGGCGGCCGCCCGCAGGCGCACGTGATCGGCGGCGGCGCCACGGCCGTTCCCGCCCCGCTGGCCGCGCTTGCCAACGGCGTGCTCGCGCACTCGCTCGACTACGACGACACCCATCTGCCGTCCGTGCTGCACCCCTCGGCCTCCGTGGTGCCCGCGGCGCTGGCCGCGGGCGAGCTGGCCGGGGCGTCCGGGCGGGAGACCGTGCGGGCCATCGCGCTCGGCCTCGAGGTGTGCGTCAGGCTCGGCATGGCGGGCTACGACGAGGAGGCGGGCAACTCCACCTTCTTCGAGCACGGCCAGCACGCCACCTCGATCTGCGGAACGCTGGGCGGCGCGGTCGCGGCCGGGGTGCTGCTCGGCCTCGACGAGGGCGGGCTGACGGACGTGCTCGGCATCGCCGCCTCCACCGCGTCGGGCATCATCGAGTCCAACCGCACCGGGGGCACCGTCAAGCGCCTGCACTGCGGCTGGGCGGCCCAGGCCGCGGTCACCGCGGCGCAGCTGGCCGCGCGCGGCTTCACCGGGCCGCCGACCGTGCTCGAGGGCAGGTTCGGCTTCTTCCGGGCCTTTCTGCACGGCGTCTACGAACCGGCGGGGATCACACGGGGGTTGGGCTCTCAGTGGGCGGTGCCCGGCATCTTCTTCAAGCCCTACCCGGCCAACCACTTCACCCACGCCGCCGTGGACGCCGCCCTCGAGCTGCGGCGGCGGGGCCTGGACCCGGAGCGGGTCGCGTCCGTCACCCTGGGCGTTCCCGCGCCGGTGATCCGCACCATCGGCCAGCCCATCGAGCGCAAACGCGCGCCGGAGAGCGGTTACCAGGCCCAGTTCAGCGGCCCGTTCGCGGTGGCCGCCGCCCTGTACGGGGACGGCAACGGGCTGGGCGTCGGCCTGGCCGACTACACCGACGAGCTGGCCCGCGATCCCAGGCGGCGCGCGCTGATGGCCAAGGTCGAGGTGGTGCCCGACGACTGGGCCACCGCGGTCTTCCCCCACCAGTTCCCCGCCCGCCTGACCGTGGTGGACACCGAGGGCCGCACCTGGCGCGCGGAGGTGCCCGCCAACAGGGGCGGGCCGCTGCGCCCGCTCTCGGAGCGCGACCTGGAGCTGAAGTTCCGCGACAACGCGGCGGGTCGGCTCCCCGAGGCCGCCGCGCGGACCGTCATGGAACGCGTCAGGCGCCTGGACACCCTGCACAACATCCGCGAACTCCTGTGCCCGCTGGCGGAGTTCGACCACGGCTCGGCAACGGCGGGCAAGGAGAGCGGCGTTGGCCGCGCGAACGGCAGGAGGCAGCAGCGATGACCGGTTTCGATCTCGTCGTCAAGAACGCCCGCGTGGTGAGCCACGAGCACGACCGGCCCCGCGAGGCGGACATCGCGGTGCAAGGCGGCCGCATCGCCCGCGTCGCCCCGGCGATCGCCCCCGGCCCCGAGGCCGAAGTGGTGGACGCCGAGGGGAGGTTGGCGTTCCCCGGCGTCGTGGACGCCCACCAGCACTGGGGGATCTACAACGAGCTGTCCCTGGACGCCGCGAGCGAGAGCAGGGCGAGCGCGCAGGGCGGCGTGACCACCGCGCTGAGCTATATGCGCACCGGGCAGTACTACCTCAACAAGGGCGGCCCCTATGGGGAGTTCTTCCCCGAGGTGCTGGCCGCGGCCGAGGGGCGCGCGTATGTCGACTACGGCTTCCACCTGGCGCCGATGAGCCGGGGCCACATCGACGAGATCCCCGCGCTCATCGAGGACTTCGGGGTCAGCTCGTTCAAGATCTTCATGTTCTACGGCAGTCATGGCCTGCACGGCCGCTCCGCCGACCAGAGCTCGTTCCTGATGACCCCCGAGGGCGAGCGCTACGACTACGCGCACTTCGAGTTCGTGATGCGCGGCATCCAGGCCGCGAGGGAGCGCTTTCCCGAGCTGGCCGACCGGATATCGCTCTCCCTGCACTGCGAGACGGCGGAGATCATGACCGCCTACACGCGCATGGTGGAGGAGGCGGGCGACCTGTCGGGCCTCGCCGCCTACCACGCGTCGAGGCCGCCCCACTCGGAGGGCCTTGCCGTCTCCATCGCCGCCTATCTGGCGCACGAGACCGAGTTGCCGACGATCAACCTCCTCCATCTGTCATCCCGCAAGGCCGTCGACGCGGCCGTGCGGATGGGCGCCGCGTTCCCGCACATCGACTTCCGCCGCGAGGTCACCGTCGGCCACCTGCTCGCGGACATCACCACCGCGCGGGGCCCCGGCGGCAAGGTCAACCCTCCGCTGCGGCCCAGGGATGACGTCGAGGCGCTGTGGGAGTACGTGCTCGACGGCACGGTGGACTGGGTGGTCAGCGACCACGCGTGCTGCCGTGAGGAGGTGAAGTTCGGCGACCCCGCCGACGACGTGTTCCTCGCCAAGTCCGGCTTCGGCGGGGCGGAGTACCTGCTGCCCGGGCTGGTCACCGAGGGGATACCGCGCGGCCTGTCCTACGGCAGGATCGCCGCGTTGACCTCGTGGAACCCCGCGCGGCGCTACGGCCTCGGCACCAAGGGGGCCATCGCCCCCGGGCTCGACGCCGACTTCTGCCTGGTCTCCGACGACGACCCGTGGATCGTGCGCGCGGCGGACTCGGAGTCCACCCAGGAGTACACGCCGTTCGAGGGCTTCGAGCTGACCGCCCGGGTCACCGACACGTTTCTGCGCGGGCGCCGGGTGCTGCGTTCGGGGAAGGTCGTCGGCGAGCCTTCGGGCGTCTATCTCAGCCGCCCGACGGCTCACCCGTCGGCCCGGCCGTGAGCGAGCGCGCGGGGGGCGGCGGGGCGCCGCGGTCGGCGCTCTATGTCCCCGGCGACAGGCCAGGGATGCTGCGGGGTGCCGCGGGGCGCGGCGCCGACGCGCTGATCGTCGACCTGGAGGACGCCGTTCCGCCCGCGGGGAAGGACGCCGCCCGCGCGGCCGTCGCCGACTGGCTCGCCGCCCGCCCCGCCGCCCCCGCGCCCGGGCCGCGGATCTGGGTCCGCGTCAACGCCGGGGAGCGGGGCCGTGCCGACCTGCGGGCGGTGGCGGGCCCCGCGGTGACCGGCCTGTTCGTCGCCAAGGCGGGCTCCGTTCGCGAACTCACGGCGCTGGCCCGGCTGTTGGATGCCGTTCCCGGCGCGGAGCACCTGGCGCTCTGCCCGGTGCTCGAAAGCGCGGCCGCCGTTCTCGGGGCGGCGGACCTGGCCCGTTGCCCCAGGGTGGCCAGGCTCCAGCTCGGCGAGGCCGACCTCCGTGCCGACCTCGGCGTCGATCCGGGGCCTGGCGAGCCCGAGCTGCTGTGGGTCCGCTCGCATGTCGTCCTGGTCTCGGCCGCGGCCGGTCTCGCCGCCCCGCTGGCCCCGGCCTCGACCGACATCCGCGACCTGGACGCGCTGCGCCGGGGCACTCTGGCCCTCAAGCGGCTCGGCTTCCACGGCAGGACGTGCGTCCATCCGGCCCAGGTGCCGGTGGTGAACGACGTGTTCACCCCGGCGCCCGACGAGCTGGCCCGGGCCCGCGACCTGGTCGCCCGCTTCGACGCGACGGCCGAGGGGGTGATCCTCGACGACCGGGGCCGCATGGTCGACGAGGCCGTCGTCCGCAGGGCCCGCCGCCTCCTGTCCCCCTGACCCGGCGCCCTGAGCAGGCGCCCTGAGCAAGGGTCAGGCGGGAGCCCCTGTGACGGAGGTGCCGGAGCGGGTGATGTGGTAGGTCAGCGTCGTCCCGCTCCAGTAGTGGAACGTCAGCGTCACGCGCGCGCCGTCGTCGACCTCGGCGAAGAACTCGGGGGTCAGCGTCGTGGCGCCCGCGTCGTAGTCGGGGGCGAACGCGCGGTCGAACTCCTTGAAGGGCGTCCAGTCGTGGGGGCCCGCGTTGCTGCCGTCGTCGTACACGGCCTCCATCGTGGCGAGCCGGTCGCCGCGGAAGTCGGTGGGGACGGCGAACGCGCTCGTGGTCCCGCTCGCCGCGCCGAGCACCGGCGTGTCATGGGTGATCAGGTCGATCCGCCAGGGCACGCCCGAGGAGAACCGCGCGTGCAGCACCGCGTTCACGCCGTACTCGCGGTCGCCGCCGAGCCGGGTGAGCGCGGCGGCGGTGAGCGTGAGCCGGTCGCCGTCGACCGTGTAGTCGGCCCCTCGGGCCAGCTCGGTGTCGCCGTGCCAGAGCCCGGTGAACGTCGTCCCGTTGGGGTGCAGCGTGAGCGACGCGTCGGCGATGGGCGCGGAGCGGGCGCTGAAGACCTGGTCGGATGAGGCCGTGCCCGACCTGGTGGTCCAGCTGGATTCGATCTGCGCGAACAGCTCGGGGTCATTCCACCGGAATCCGGTCCGCTGGAAATGCTGGCCGTTGTCCCAGAGCATCGTGGTGATGTTCCTGGCGCGGGCTTGGTGCCCGAACAGCTCGAAGAATTTCAGCTTCTCGCCCTGCTGAATGGTGCCGGTGTGCCGGTCGAAGCCGAGCAGCCCGTATTCGCCGATGATCACCGGAATGCCGCGGGCGACAAAGGTGTCGTGGACGCGGTCGAACATCCCGGTGAGATCGGCCCGCGCGGTGTCGTCGAAACGGAATCCGCCCGCGACATTCACGCTGAACGGCCAGTATCCGTAGTAGTGCACCGTGGCGACGAGGTTCGGGTCGTCGAGGGCGTCGAACGTGGCGGCGAGCTCGTCGAGGCGCGGCTGGTCGGCCGAGGTGTGCAGGCTCGGCAGGACGAGGAGGCGGGTGGCGTTGCCGCCACCGGAGTCGCGCACGACGCGGTGGAAGGTCGTATTGAGCACATCCAGCAGCTCCGCGTTCTCGGCGTCCCCCGAACTCCCGTTGAACTGCGGCTCGTTGACGCTCTCGAACGTCAGCCGCTGGTCGGCGTCGCGGAACCTGTCGGCCAGCTGCGTCCAGATGGCCTCGTAGCGGGCGAGCACCCCGGCGCGGTCGGCTGGCATGTCCGCGATCCACTCCCACGAGTCGTGGTGGATGTTGAGCATGACGTAGAAGCCGTCGGCCAGGGCCCAGTCGACGACCTCCTCGACGCGGTCGAGGTGGGCGGCGTCGATCGTGTGGTCGGGGGCCAGGCGCTGGGTCCAGGTCACGGGGACGCGGATCGAGTTGAAGCCCTGGGCCCTGACGTTGTCGAGCAGTTCCTCGGTGATGCGGGGGTTGCCCCACGAGGTCTCGTCGCCACCGGTGGCGTCGAGCGAGTTGCCGAGGTTCCAGCCGGGCTGCATCGCCGCGACCGCCTCCCTGGCGTCCTGGGCGGCGGGGGGTGCCGCGGCGGGGGCGGCGGGGGCGGCCACCGCGCCCGGTCCGACGAGCAGCGCGAGCAGGCCGCCGACCACCAGGCCGACCCACCGGCGCATCGTTCTCGTGCCATGCCGAAAGGCCATGACGCTCCTCGAAATCACGCGAAACGGCGGAAGAAGGCCGCGCGGGAACGCCCGGCCGACGGCGGCGCGTCCCGGCACCGCACGCCGCGATATTGGCAGTAACACGTCAATCACACAAGGCCGGGAAACGACATGCCTGGGCCGCACTTTCGGCCCTCCCGCATTCCAGGGCCAGGGCCGCCGAGCCGAAACACGCCATTTCCGCAGCTCACGGCCGTCGAAGGAAATTCGACAACGGATCGTCGAATACGGTTCGGCGCGGTACGCGAAACCGGGGATCGGGACCTGGCGTGTCCGTGTCGCGGGGTTCGGACGGCGGTCGAGGTGTTACCCATGGCGGTGTCCAAGGAGCGGACCGGTGCGCCGTCAGGGCGTCGGCCCTCCCCACGCACGACGGAAGGACGACACCGATGACCGCTCCTGTGAAGGAGATGCTGGAGACCTACCCGGCCGATCTGGGCCGGATCGACCGCCAGGCCCTGGCCCGCTGCATCGAGGAGTGCTTCTCCTGCGCGCAGACGTGTACGGCCTGCGCGGACGCGTGCCTGTCGGAGGAGCGGGTGGGCGAGCTGCGCACCTGCATCCGCACGGACCTCGACTGCGCGGACATCTGCGAGACGACGGGCCGCCTGCTCTCGCGCCACACCGGCTACGACGCCAACCTCACGCGGGCCCAGCTCGAGGCGTGCGCGATGGCGTGCAGGGCGTGCGGCGACGAGTGCGCGCGGCACGCGGACGCGCACGAGCACTGCCGGGTGTGCGCACAGGCGTGTCGGCGGTGCGAGCGGGCCTGCAACGATCTCCTGCGGGCGATGGGCTGACGGGCTCGGCGCAGCCGAGCGGATGGCCCCGGGGCGCGCCGGTCCGAAGGGACGGCGCGCCCCTCGGGCCGGGGGTCTGTTCTGCAACGGGGCACGTTGTGTTCAACGCACGGTGTGCCGCGTTTCAGAAGGGCACCCCTCTTCGGCTAAGCACTGGATAAAGACGGCCCCGCCTCCCGGAGGAGGCGGCCAGGGCAGGCCCGAAGGGTGCGCGCCACCGCAACCGACCACCGGGAGAACGGCCGCCAAGTACCGTCGCGGCCGCGCCCGTTCGGCGAACGGCTCCGGCCAGCGACAAGACCGATCGGCTTACCGAGGCGTGAGGGGCCCATGACGGGCCCGTGACTACGCCGTCGTGGTGCCGAACGTGTCGAGCAGATACGGGAGTTGGTGGGCCGCGGCGGGGCGGACCAGGGGGAGGGAGACGCCCGCGGCCCGGTAGGCGGCGACGCGGGCGGTGACATCGGCGGCCGTGCCGGTGGCCGTCAGTCCGGTGACATAGCGCTCGGGGATGGCGCGGGCCAGCTCCGCCTTGCCGCCGCGTTCGAACGCCGCGCGGAGGCCCGGCAGGTCGTCGGGGTCGATCACCGGCTCGCCGACCGACATCTTGGCACGCGGCGTCGAGGCGTAGGTGAACTTGGATGCCACCTCCCAGCGCATGTGCGCGACGGCCGCGGCCGGGTCGTCCTCGATCGAGGTGTTGATCAGCTGGGCCACCGCGAGCCCGGCCGGGTCCCGCCCCGCGCGCTCGCAGCCCTGGCGCACCAGGGCGACCGCGTTGGCCGCGTACGCGGGCGAGGCGCCCGCGTCGAGCAGCACGCCGTCGCCGATGGCCCCGACGTTGAGCAGGCCCTTGCGGCTCGCGGCGGCGATCCAGATGGGGATGTCGGGGCGCGGGGGCGTGAAGTTGAGCGAGGCATTGTCCATGCGCACCACCTCGCCCTCGTAGGTGACGCTCTCGCCGCGCAGGAGCGCCCTGATGGTCTCGACGTACTCGCGCAGCGTCGTCACCGGGTCGGTGAGCGGGACGCCGTTGCGGGCGGCGTGCTTGGCGGTGAACGCGCCGACGACCAGCACGAGGCGCCCGCCGCTGAGCTCGTCGAGGGTGGCCGCGGTCTGGGCCATCACCAGCGGGCTGCGGAGCTTGACCACCTGGGTGGTGCCGAGCTCGACCCGCTCGGTGGCGGTCGAGAAGGCGCTCAGGGCGGTGACCGAGTCGCGGTTGGTGAACAGCGTCTCGGAGAAGAACGCCATGGAGAAGCCGCGCTCCTCGGCGGTCCTGGCCTGCTCGGCCATCGCGCGGACGTCCGTGTCCGGGTCGTAGCCCATGGCGAGGCCGACGGGCGGGACGGACGCGGGTGCGGTCGGGGTCATCGGGGGGAGTCCTCGCAATCGGTGCGGTCGGTCGGCCAGCGCGGGTCGCGGAACGGCGAGGGCGCGACGGCGCGCCCTGCCACAACGCGTGGCTCGCCGCCGCTGAAGACGTGGACCACGGCAGGCTCGTGCGTGGTCACCAGCACGTCGGCGGCCGCGCCGGGGGCGATGCGGCCGACATCGGGCAGGCGCAGCGCGTCGGCCGGGTGCGCGGTCACCAGGGCGAGGGCGGCGTCGAGGCCGAGCACCCCGCCGTCCACGAGGTCGCGGACGCACGTCAGCAGGCCGAGCTGGTGGGAGAACGCCTCGCGCCCGCCGTCGGGCCGCACCCGGGGAACGGAGGCGTTGCCGTCGCTTGAGAGGGTGAGCAACTCGGCGGGGACGCCCGCGGCGAGCAGGTGCCGCACGGCCGCCACGGGGCCCACGGCACCGGCCACCCGGCCAGGGTGCAGCAGGGGGTTAACGTCGACGCGGCAGCCGCGCAGCCCCAGCGCGGTGGCGGCGGCGAGGGTGTCGCGGGTGTGGTTGGCGTGGGTGAGCTGCACGCGGGCCGGGTCGGCGCCGGACTCGGCGAGCGCCCACTCCAGCGGCTCGGTGCCGCCCGGGCGGGTGCCCAGGTGGACATGGAGCAGCGCGGCCCGGCCCGTGGTGGCGGCGACCCAGGTCAACTCGCTCAGGAGCCGGGCGAGTTCGGCCCGGTCCGGCGCGGTGGCCAGGCGTTCGCCCAGCGCGATCTTGACGCCGACGAGCTGGGGCAGCGTGTGCAGGTCGCGGCGCGGGTCGCCGGTGAGGACCGGTGGCGGCCAGGCGAAGCCGCCCAGCATGGCGTGGGTCCGCAGCCCGGCCGCCGACAGGGCGGCGGCCTTGGCGAGCAGCGCCTCGACGCTCCTGGTCAGGGTGTCGACGCCCGGCATGGCCACGCAGGTGGTGATGCCCGCCTCCAGCGCGGCGTCGGCCGGGAGCTCGGGGATGCGGGACCCGTATCCGGCCGCTCCCCCGCCGCCGAGGACGTGCAGGTGGCCGTCGACGAGCCCCGGCACGACCAGCAGCCCGCGGCAGTCCCACTCCGCCGCGTCGCCCGCCCACGCCCTGACGGCGTCGGCCCCGCCGAGCGGCGCGACCGCGAGCACGCGGCCCGCGGCCATCAGCACGTCGCCGTCGGCCCAGCCCGCGGGGGTGAGCACCGAGCCGCCGCGCAGGATGGTCGTGCGCACGGGTCAGCCGACCGGTTCGCCGTTGACCGTCACGGCGTCGAGCAGCAGGTCGGAGAGGTTCCACCGCTCGCCGATCTCGGCGTAGGTGCCGTTCTCGATCAGGGTGGCCAGCGCGTCGGCCACCGCGTCGCGCAGCTCGGGGTTGTTCTTGGCGACGGCGATGCCGACCGGGATCTGGGCCAGCGGCTCGTCCACGGTGGCGTAGCGGCCGGGCTCCTGCTCGTTCATGAGGTAGGCCACGGACTCGGCGCCGCGGATCGTGGCGTCGGCGCGGCCCTGGTCGAGCTGGATCAGGGCGTCCGCGGTGCCCGAGGCGGCGACGACCTCGACGGGGTCGGCGCCCTGGCACGCCTCGTCGGCCGCGGCGGTCAGCGCGTCGCGGTAGCCGACGTCGCCGGTGTCGAGGACGACGCTGCCGCCGCACAGGTCGGCCAGGGTGCCCAGGTCGGTGCGGTCGGACGTCGTGAACAGCTGCGGGCCCGTGAGGTAGTAGTCGACGAAGTCGACCGTCTCACGCCGGTCGGGCAGGTCCTGCATCGCGGAGTGCACCAGGTCGAGGCGCCCGGTGGACAGGGACGGCAGGTACTGCTCGTACGCCTGCTGCTCGAACGTGATCCCGACGCCCAGCTCGTCGGCGATGGCGGTGGCGAGGTCCACGTCGAAGCCCTGGCGGTTAGCGGGGTCCTCGTCGCCCTCGGGCAGGAAGGACATGGGCGGGTAGACCGGGCTGTTGCCGACCCTGAGCGTGTCCAGGTCGAGCCCGGCGGACGCGTCGGGGGCGCCCGAGGCGTCGGAGTCGTCGGCGGACGAGCCGTCGCCGCCGCAGCCGGCGAGCACGGCACAGACCGCGCCGACCGCGGCCATCGCGCGCAGGTGCTTCATGAGCGGAATCCTTCCGGATAGCGGAAACGGTGCGGAAATGAGACCGAAACCACAGTGATGCGAAGTAACGGATGGGATAGGGGTGATCGCGGTGGTTGGAGTGGTCAGGGGCGGGTGTCCAACAGATTGCTCTGGCGCCACGCCGGTGTCACCCGACAAAATGTCGAGGGTTCTGGTCAGGGCTGGACCGCTGGTACACCCCTCCGCTCCCGCCTGAGAACGGAAGGTGTTCCCCATGCCCGTCACCATCGAACGCATCGTGGCACTGCCCGATCTCCGCCTCGACATCGTCGCGGGGCGCGAGGGCCGCGACCGGCAGGTCCGCTGGGTCCATGTCTCCGAGGTCGTCGACCCCACGCCCTGGCTGCGCGGCGGAGAGCTGCTGCTCACCACCGGGATGCGCGTCACCGACCCGGAGGACTTCCGCCCCTATGTGGACCGGCTGGCCGACGCGGGCCTGGCCGGTATTGGCTTCGGCGTCGGCATGGGCTACGCCGCCGTGCCCGAGCCGTTGATCGAGCAGGCCGACCTGCGCGGCATCGCCGTGCTCCGCATCCCGGTCGACGCCCCCTACATCTCCATCTCGGAGGCGGTCTCCGACATGCTGTCCGAGGAGCGTTACCACGCCATCTCCCGCGCCTTCGAGGCGCAGCAGGCCCTCACCAGGGCCGCGCTCTCCGGGTCGACCGAGACGCTGGTGCGCGAGGTCGGCAAGCAGCTCGGCGGCTGGGCGATCCAGGCCGACAGCACCGGGGCCGCCCGCGCCGCGTGGCCCGCGGCGGCCGCCTCGCGGCTGCCCGCGCTGCTGCCCGACCTCATACGGGTCAGGGAGAGCGGCGGGCGCAGCTCCTCCACGATCCTGGGCCCCGGCGAGTCGACCGTGATCCACCCGCTGAGCGTGGACGGCCTGCCGCGCGGCTTCCTGCTCGCGGGCACCGACCGCCCGCTCGGCACCTATGAGCGCCATGTGCTGTCGGGCGCGGTGGCCCTGATGACGCTGGAGATCGAACGCGCCCAGGCGGTCACATCGAGGCTGCGGCGGCTCCAGTCGGACGAGCTGGCCCAGGTGCTGCGCGGCGGGCGGCTGCCGCTGCACTGGGCGCGGCAGATCAGGGGCTGGGGCCTTGACCCGATGGACCTGCGGGCGTTTGTGATCCTGCCGCCGCCCGCGGGCCGCGGCGCGGGGGCGCCGACCGCGACGGCCAGGGCGGCGGCCGACCGGCTGCACGCGCTGCTCGACGGGCGGCGGGCGCCCGGGGTCACCACCGTCCTGCGGCACACGGGCGAGACACAGCTGGTGCTGGTCGGCGGCGGCGGGTCCGGACCGGCCGAGGCCGTCGACGAGCTGATGGCCGAGCTGCCGGGGGCCCACCTGGGCGTCGGCGAGGCGGGCGCCGTCGAGGACGTGTGCCGCTCCTACGAGGCCGCCGCGCGGGCCGCCTCGATCGGGCGCATCGAACGGCGCAGCGTGACCCGCTTCGAGGACCTGGCCGCGATGCAGCTGCTGCTGCGGTCCGAACAGCCGCAGACCGTCGCGACGTTCGTGCGGCGCGTGCTCGGGCCGCTCGCGGCCGAAGGGGCGGACGAGCGGCACCGCACCCTGCGCGCGACGCTCCAGACGTTCCTCGCGCACAACGGGCAGTGGAACGTCTCGGCCGCCGCGCTCGGCGTGCACCGGCACACGCTGCGCATGCGGATCGACAAGATCGCCGAGCTGACCGGGCGCGACCCGAACTCCTCCTACGCCCGCATGGAGCTGTGGCTGGCCCTGCTCGCCGAGGGCGCGGCCCCCGAGCCCGGCTGAGCCCCCGGGGCCGACCGGATGTCCACCCCGCGCCCTGAGGACAGGACATAAAGGCGGGTGCCGCAGCGCCCGCTGCCGTGAGGAGACTGGGCCCCGACCAGCCAACGGGCCCCTTCAGGTCGTGAAGGACCGGCCCTCGCGGGAAGGACGACATGTACGGGAACGACGCCGCCGCCGCGTTCGGCCTGCGCCCGGTGAGGCGGCGGCACTGGGGGCGCTGGGCCTCCGCCGCGATCATCGTGGCGCTGCTCGCCGCCGTGGTACGGGCGTTCGCCATGGGCGCCATCGAGTGGGACGTGGTCGGCGACTACCTCACCGCCGACATGATTCTCAAGGGACTGGCCAACACCGCCGTGATCACCGCGGCGGCCATGCTGCTCGGCGTCGTCGTCGGCATCCTGATCGCCGTGCTGCGCCTGTCGGCCAACCCCGTGGCCAACGCGGTGGCCGCGGGCTATGTGTGGTTCTTCCGCGGCGTGCCCGTCCTGCTGCAACTGCTCATCTGGTACAACCTCGCCCTCGTCTTCCCCACCATCGGCGTGCCGGGGCTGTGGGAGGGCTCGACGGTCGAGGTGATGACGCCGTTCATGGCCACCCTGCTCGGCCTCGGCCTCCACCAGAGCGCGTACACCGCCGAGATCGTGCGCGGCGGCATCCTGGCCGTCGACCGGGGCCAGACCGAGGCGGCGCTCTCCCTGGCCCTGCCGTCGGGCGCGGTCTTCGGCCGCATCGTGCTGCCGCAGGCGATGCGCGTCATCATCCCGCCGCTGGGCAACGAGTTCATCTCCACCCTCAAGACCTCCTCGCTCGCCGCCGTCGTCACCTATGGCGAGCTGCTCCAGAGCGCCCAGCTGGTCTACTACCGCAACAACCGGGTGATCGAGCTGCTGATCGTGGTGGCCGTGTGGTACCTGGCCGTCGTGTCGGTGCTCGCCGTCGGCCAGTACGCCGTCGAGCGCCGCTACGGCCGCGGCTTCACGCCCACGCGCGACGCGAGCGGCCCCGGCGCGCGCGGGGGCGCCCGCGGCGGCGTGCGCGGCGTGCGCGGCGCACGCGCCCGGAAGACGATGGGGAGCGAAGCATGACCACCGAGACCGTGCTGCGCGCCGTGGGCGTGACCAAGCGATTCGGCGACCTGCCGGTGCTGCGCGGCATCGACCTGACCGTCACCGCGGGCGAGGTGGTCTGCCTGATGGGCCCTTCGGGCTCGGGCAAGAGCACGTTCCTGCGCTGCGTCAATCAGCTCGAACGGCCCGACGGCGGCTACCTGGAGGTGCGCTCCGAGCTGCTCGGCTGGAAGCGCCGCGGCGACACCCTGCGCGAGCTGAGCCGCAGGGAGATCGCCCGCCAGCGCCGTGGCATCGGGATGGTGTTCCAGCGCTTCAACCTCTTCCCGCACCTGACCGTGCTCCAGAACGTCACCGAGGCACCGGTCCGCACCCGCGCGCTACCGCGCGCCGAGGCCGAGCGGACCGCGCGCGAGCTGCTGGGGCGGGTCGGGCTCGCGGAGAAGGCGGACGCCTACCCGGGGCAGCTCTCCGGCGGCCAGCAGCAACGGGTCGCCATCGCGCGCTCCCTGGCCACCAGCCCGTTCCTCATGCTCTTCGACGAGCCGACCTCCGCCCTCGACCCCGAACTCGTGGGCGAGGTCCTGGCCGTGATGCGCACGCTGGCCGAGCAGGGCATGACCATGATCGTGGTCACCCACGAGGCGGGCTTCGCCCGCGATGTCGCCGACCGGATCGTCTTCATGGACGGCGGCGTCATCGTCGAGGAGGGCCCGCCCGCGCGCCTCCTGGCCGCCCCTTCCCACCCGAGGACCAGGGACTTCCTGGCCCGGGTCACCGCCGCGCACGGCGATCCCCCGGGCCCGCCCACCGAGACCGTCGAGACGCCCGGGACATCCAGCACCGCCGACACCGCCGAGAAGGGACAGAGTTGACTTCCTCCCCCGCCTAAAGGCGGGGGATTCCAGCGGTCGCCCGCTGGGGTTCCTGCTTCACCGACGACTGCCCTGTCCGGGAGGACTCCCGTTGAGGTCTTACACCGTCTCCACAGGCTGCTGCCGCCAGCCCGGCGGCCAGGACGTTGCGTGCCGCGTTCACATCACGGTCATGCACCACGCCGCACTCGCACGTCCACGTCCGGACGTCCAGCGGCATCCCCGCCGCGACCGTGCCGCAGGCCCCGCACAGCTTCGAGCTGGGGAAGAAGCGGTCGATCACCACGAGGTCACGCCCGTACCAGGCGCACTTGTACTCCAGCATGGAGCGAAACTCCGTCCAGGACGCGTCCGAGATGGCGCGCGCGAGGCGCCCGTTCTTCAGCAGGCTGCGGACGGAGAGGTCCTCGATCACGACCACTTGATTCTCGTGGACGAGCCGAGTCGACAGCTGGTGGAGGAAGTCCCGGCGCCGGTCAGCGATCCGCGCATGGATGCGGGCGACCTTGCGGCGGGCCTTCTCACGGTTGGCCGAGCCCTTCTGCTTGCGGGACAACTCCCGCTGCGCGCGCGCCAGGCGCGTACGGTCACGCCGCTCGTGCCGGGGATTGGTGATCTTCTCCCCGGTGGACAGGGTCACCAGGGAGGTGATGCCCGCGTCGATTCCGACCGCCGCACCCGTGGCAGGGGCCTCGGTGATGGTGTCCTGGCACAGCAGGGACACGAACCAGCGGCCCGCCGCATCGCGGGAGACGGTCACGGTGGACGGCTCCACTCCCTGGGGCAGGGGACGCGACCAGCGGATGTCCAGGGGCTCCCTCATCTTCGCCAGCGTCAGTTGTCCATCGCGCCAGGTGAAGGCGCTGCGGGTGTACTCGGCCGACGCCCTCGATTTCTTGCGCGACTTGTAGCGCGGGTACCCGGCCCGCTTGGCGAAGAAGCTGGTGAACGCCGTCTGAAGGTGACGCAACGCCTGCTGAAGCGGGACGCAGGATACCTCCGCCAGGAACGCCAGTCCCTCGGCCTTCTTCCATCCGGTCAGCATCGCCGACGACTCCACGTAGGAGACCCGCCGCTGCTCGCCATACCAGGCGCGGGTACGTTCCTCAAGCGCCTTGTTGTACACCAGGCGCACGCAGCCGAACGTCCGCGACAGCTCAGCCGCCTGCTCGCTCGTGGGATAGAAGCGGTACCTGAACGCCCGCTTGACCTGCCGCGACATGCCTCACACCCTATCAACTCCCATGTCAGCCAAGGGTGTCGATCGGTGGCCGTAGACGCCGAATCGCCCCGGCGGCGATCCGCCTTCCCCTGCCCTGCTCCACAGGAGCTTCGTTTCCTCCCCGGCCTGAAGGCCGGAGTATCCACGAAGGAGACCAGATGATCAACCGGCAGGGGCCGCGCTCCTACGACCTGTGGGGTGTCCCCTTCGACGGCGGGTCCACGCTGGGCCGACCCGGCTCGCGTTACGCGCCTGACCGGATCCGCCAGGCGCTCGGCTGGATCACCCAGCGCGTCCAGGACGGGCGCATCTACTCGCTGGAGAGCGACACCGTCTTCGACATCGGCGACGACCTGCTGCGCGACCGCGGCGACGCCCCGGTCACGGGCCACGACCTGGCCGCGACGACGGACGCGTGCAGCGCGGTCGTGGCCGAGTCGCTGCGCGCGGGGCGGGTGCCGATCGTGCTCGGGGGCGACGACGCGCTGCTGTTCCCCGTGGCCCGCGGGGTGCATGACGCGGTGGAAGGGCGCGTGGGCATCATCCACTTCGACGCGCACCTCGACCTGCTCGACCACAACCCCCACCAGGGGAAGTTCAGCCAGTCCAGCGGCATGCGGCGCAGCCTTGAGCTGGCGCGGATCTCCGCGGCCGACTGTGTGCAGGTCGGCTCGCGGCACTTCAACTTCCCTGCGTCAGGGGAGTTCAAGCACACCCACGGGCTCTCGCACATCACAGCGGGAGAGTTCCAGGCGCTCGGCCCCGCACAGGCCGCCCGGCAGATACTCGACCATGTCTCGGGCGCCGACCACCTCTTCCTGTCCTTCGACATCGACGCCATCGACCCGGCCTACGCCCCCGGCTCGGGCGCCCACGAGCCGGGCGGCCTCACCTCGGGCGAGGCGCTCGAAGTGGTCAGGCTGCTGGCGCCGCACTGCACGGCCATGGCCCTCACCGAGGTGAACCCCATGGTCGACCTGCACGACGCGACCACCACGCTCGCCGCGTATCTCCTCTTCCACTTCGCGGTCTTCGGCTGCCGCCCCGCCCCCCGTCTCGAGCACCACTGATGACCGGCGCCTCCCCGTACGAGGGGTTCCGCGGCGCGGGCGTGCGGCTGAGCGAGGAGCAGCTGCCGCACCTGCGCACCCACCGCACCGACCTGCTGGGCGACTCGCTGCCCTGGATCCACGCGTTCGACAAGGCCCACCTGGTGATGCTCGCCGAGTGCGGCCTGCTCACCGGGCCCGACGCGGCGGCGCTGCTCGGCGCGCTGCGCGCCATGGAGGCCGAGGGCATCGCCGCGGCGCGCGACCGCGCGGGCGGCGGGATGCACTCGGCCGAGCACCACCTCATCGGCGCGCTCGGCATCGAGCTGGGCGGGCGCATCAACATGGGCCGCAGCTCGGGCGACCTGATCGAGGTCGCCAGGCGGCTGACGATCCGCGAGCACCTGACGGCCCTCACCGACGCCGCGCTCCGACTGCGCGGCACACTGCTCGACCTGGCCGCCGAACACGCCGAGACCGTGCTGCCCGGCTACACGCACGGCCAGCACGCCCAGCCGACGACGTTCGGCCACTGGGCCCTGATGTTCGAACGGGCGCTGGCCCGCGACACCCAGCGCTGCGCGAGCCTCTACGAACGGCTCAACCGCTCCCCCGCGGGCGCCGCCATCATGACCGGCACCGACTTCCCGATCAGCCGCGAACGCGTCGCCGAACTTCTGGGCTTCGACGCCCCGTTGGCCAACACCATGGACGCCATCCTCAGCCATGACCTGGAGATGGAGGTCGCCGCGGTGTACGCCACGGCCGCCGCCACCCTCTCCCGGCTCGCCGACGACCTGTTCCTGTGGTCGACCGCGGAGTTCGCGTTCGTCGAGCTGCCCGACCGCTACTGCGGCACCAGCTCGATCATGCCGCAGAAGAAGAACCCCGACGCGCTCGAGATCGTCAAGTCCGTGGCGGGGCAGGCGCTCTCCGGGCTGGTCGCGGTGGTCACGGCGGAGCGCGGCCCGACCGGCTTCCCCATCCTGGAACGCCGCCGCTCCCAGGACCTGTTGTGGGCCACGGGGCGCGAGCTGGCCGCGCGGCTCGGCGACCTCGACGGCATCCTGCGCGACCTGCGGGTGCACAGGAAGGCCATGGCCGAGGCTGCGGGCGCGCACTGGGCCCAGGTCACCGACGTGGCCTCCGCCCTGGTCACCGCGTCCGGTGCCGACTGGCGCACGTCCCACCAGGTGGTCGGGCTGTTCGTGCGGCGCAGCATCGAGCGCGGCCTCACCCCGGCCACCACCACGCTCGCGGTGCTCGACGAGGCGGCCTGCGAGGTCCAGGGCCGCCCCAGCGGCCTGGACGAGGCGGCGTTCCGCGACGTCATGGACGCCCGCGCCTTTGTGGCCCGCCGCACCCTGTACGGCGGCCCGGCCCCCAAGGCCGTCCTCCGCGAACGGGCGGCGGCACAGGCCGAGTTGGACGCCGACCGAAGCGCGGCCGCGGCCCGCACGGCAGCCCACCGCGCGGCGGCCGAGTCCCTGGAACGCGCGGTGGACGCGTTGATCGGGACCCGGCCGGACGCCTGACCCGCGGCGCCCTCGCGCGGAAGGCGGCCTCGTCGGGGTCGGCGCGGGACGGTCCTTCGGCGGTGGTCTCGATCCGCAGGAGCAGCCGGTGCAGCGCGTCGACCTCGTGCGCGTCGAGCCCCGCGAACAGGTCGGCCTCGACGGCCGCGATCCCGGCGTGGAGGTCGGCGACCAGGCGCGTTCCCCGGGATGAGATCGATCTACTAGCCTCCACGATGCGTTTCCTCGTCCCCAGGAGGGGCCATGTTTGTCGCCTATGTCATCGTCGGGATCGTCCTCGCCCTGCTGCTCACGTTCTCGGGCCGCACCAAGCTCGCGCGCGACGAGCGGATCGTCGAAGGGCTGACCGGCATCGGCGTGCCCCTCAGCTGGTTCCCGTTCCTCGCGGCCAGCGAGTTCGCGGGCGCGATCGGCCTGGTGGTCGGCTTCTGGTGGGCACCGATCGGCATCGCGGCCGCGATCGGCGTGATCCTCTACTTCGTCGGCGCGGTCGCCGCGCACCTGCGCAAGCGCGACCTCAAGGGCCTGCCCCCGGCCGTCCTGCTGCTCCTGGTCGCGATCGCCGCCCTGATCCTGCGCGCCGCCTCGGCATAACCTCCCAGGGGGGAGCGGGGCTACGGAGGGTCCGGTGGTTGCTGGCGTCGCCCGCTGTTCCTGTTTCGTGGTGGGTGCGGGTCACTGATGGGCACCTACGGGAGGGAAGGTGGTGGGTGGCGGTCGTCCCGGTCACCGACCTCTGTCTGGTCGGCGGGGACCGTTCGCCGAACGGGCGCGGCCGCGTCCCTCGTTGACGGCCGTTTTCCCGGTGGTCGGCTGAGGCAGCGCGCACCCTTCGGGCCTGCCCTGGCCGCCCGAAGCGTTTTCAAGCCTGGCGTCGGTTGAGCTCAGGGAGCATGCCGGTGCTTATCTGCGGCTTATGCCAGGGCGGATGCTTTTTGGAAACGCGGCACGTTCTGTTCAGCACAAAGTGTGCCCCGTTTCAGAAGAGACCGCGTCCTCGCGTAAGCGGGGCATAAAGTCAACGGGCCCGCTGAATGACGCGCGCCCCCGCCCCGCACCGGCCCGCCACCTCAGCTCAACGTACGCGCGGTGAACGACGAGAGCGGCGGCCAGGGCAGGCCCGAAGGGTGCGCGCTACCCCAGCCGACCACCGGCAAGGCGGCCACCCGCACACAGTTAGCGGCTGCGCCCGGCTGGCGAACGGTCCGAGCCAGCGACGAGACCGACCGTTTACCGAGACGGCCGCACACCCGACACCCCTCCCCCCGTAGGTGCCCTCAGTAACCCGCACCCCCACAACACCCGACACCCGGCAGACGGCGAACGGGAGGACGTCCAGCCCGTAGCCGCCCCACCGCGAAGCCCGCGCGGGAAGCGCAAAGCCCGCGCGAGACCGCGGCCGCCCACCCGGCCGGGCAGGCCACCGAGCAGGGCCGCGGCTCCTCACCCGGCCGGGCAGGCCACCGAGTCGCGGATGACCAGCCGGGTGCCGAGCAGGACGTACTCGGGCGCGCCCGGCGTGCCGGGCGCCCCGCTCTCCAGGGCCAGCCGCACGGCGGTGCGGCCCAGCTCCTTGTGCTGCACATGCACCGTGGTGAGGTCGATGTCCCGCGCCGGAGGCAGGTCGTCGAACCCCGCGAGCGAGACGTCGTCGGGCACGCGCAGCCCCTCCTCGCGCAGCGCCTGGCGGGCGCCAGCGGCGATCTGGTCGTTGCAGGCGAAGACGGCCGTGAAGTCGCGCGGGCCGCCGTCGAGGCGGTGACGCATCATGCGGTACCCCTCGCGCCACTCCATCGTGCCGTCGACCTCGAGCCCCGGATCGTGTGGAACGCGGTGCGCCGCGAGGGCCGCGCGATAGCCCGCGATCCGGCTCTCCGGCGTGGTGTACCCGGCGCGCCGCCCCAGGAACAGGATGCGCCGGTGCCCGGCCGCGATCAGGTGGCTCGTCATGGCGTGCGCGCCGCCGGTGTTGTCGTACTCGACGACGATGGCGGGGACTTCGGGCCCGAGCGACGGGCGGCCGCACAGCACCAGGTGGCACCCGGCCAGCGTCAGGGCGCGGGCGTAGCCCGCCATGCGCTCGCGGTAGGCGTCGTCCGCGCTGATGTTCCCGACCAGGACGACCGCCTCGGCGTGCTGCTCGCGCATCAGCTGGACGATCGCCAGCTCACGCTCCGGGTCCCCGCCGCTCGTGCCCACGACGCACAGCCTGCCCTCGCGCGCGGCCTGCTCCTGCACCCCCTGCGCGACATGGGCGTAGTGTGGCGACGTCACGGAGTTGACGACGATGGCGACGCTCTTGGGCTGCACCCCGGCGAGGCCGCGGGCGTGGGCGTTCGCCACATAGTCGAGCTCCCGCACGGCGCGCATGACCTTGGCGCGCGTGACGGGGGCGCTCGGATACGTGCCGGAGAGGATCCGGGAGACGGTGGCGACCGAGACCCCGGCGTGCCGGGCGACGTCCCGGATCGTCGTGGGGCGGGCGCGCCCGTCATCGGGCGTGGGCCGACGAGCCATCCGACCTCCCTGCGTCACACGCCTGCGTGAAACCGCTTCAACTGATCGTCGCGGACGAGCCCCACCCCGTCAATTCCCCGATGCAGCCGGATAATTCAGCCCCGAAGGGACATCCAAACGGGCCTTGCGCGGAGTATTGACGCCCTCTGGGGCCCATGCTTCGCTCCCCTTGTGTAAACGGTTTAACTCCCTCACCCGAGCCGCCTCACCGAGCCGCGCCCGCGGCGCGGAGCCGTTTCCACGCACCCCCACAACGCACGCGAAGACGAGGAGGTCTTCATGCAACGCACCCATCGGTGGCGTCCCGCACGGCGGACGGCCACCCTCTCGGCGGCGGTGGCCGCGGGCACGGCGCTCGTCGTCGGGCTCACGACGCTGGGCAACGCCTCGCCCGCCCCCGCGCCCACCGCGGACCCCGCACCGGCCGCCGCCTCGGCGGCGCAGGCCGCGCGCCCGATGGAGAACCTGGGCCGCGGCGTCGTGGCCGTGCGCTCGAGCGACACCGAAGTGCTGGTCTCCTGGCGGCTGTTGGGCCTGGATCCGGAGGGCATCGGGTTCCATGTGTACCGGTCGGCGGGCGGCGGTGACTGGATCAGGATCAACGACGAGGTGCTGACGGGCGGCACCAACTTCGTCGACTCGGCCGCCGACCTGGGCGAGGACAACGCCTACCGCGTCGCCCCCGTGGTCGACGGGGACGAGGGGGAGCCGAGCGAGGCGTTCACGCTGACCGCCGACCACGCCGTGGAGCCGGTGGTCCGCGTGCCACTGCGCCCCGGCGGCGCCGTGAAGTTCACCTGGGTCGGCGACCTCGACGGCGACGGCGAGTTCGACTATGTGATCGACCGGCAGGGGACCACCCAGGCGCTCGAGGCGTACACGGGCGACGGCGAGTTCCTGTGGGAGGTCGACATGGGCCCCAACAGCCAGGATCAGGACAACATTGAGGGCGGCTCGGCGACGATCGACGTCGGCCACAACGACGGCGTCACCGTGCGGGACCTCGACAGCGACGGCAGGGCCGAGGTCGCCGTGCGCGTCGCCGACGGCGTGACGTTCGGCGACGGCGCCGTGCACGAGGAGGTCGACGACGTCCACCAGTCCATCGCCATCCTCGACGGCGAGACGGGCGCGGCGCTGGCCACGGCACCCGTCCCGGACGACTACATCGACGACGGGCCGATGTACGCGCGGTTCGGCACGGGCCACCTCGACGGCGCCACGCCGAGCCTCGTCTCCTATCTGAAGAACCGGATCGGCGACGGCGACTTCAACCTGGTGATCGCCGCCTGGCGGTTCGACGGCGACGAGCTGACCCAGCAGTGGAAGTGGCTGCGCGGCGACCAGGACGCGCCCGACGGGCACAACACCCGCGTCATCGACGTGGACGGCGACGGGCGTGACGAGGTCGTGGAGATCGGCTTCGTCCTGAACGGCGACGGCACCCTGCGCTACTCGCTGGCCGACCAGGGCGTCGTGCACGGCGACCGCTTCCACATCACCGACATCGACCCCTCACGTCCCGGGCTCGAGGGCTACGGGGTGCAGCAGGACAACCCCAGCGGGTTGCGCGAGTACTACTACGACGCGGCGACCGGCGAGATGATCTGGCAGCACGTCGAGGACGGCGTGGGTGACGTGGGCCGCGGAGTCGCGGGCGACGTCGACCCGCGCTTCCCCGGCATGGAGGTGTGGTCGTTCTCCGGCCTGTACAACGCGGCCACCGACGAGCTGACCGAGCCCGACACCGGCCTGGCGCCCTGGCCGCAGCTGGCCTTCCAGTGGGACGGCGACCTCACCACCGAGCTGCTGAACGACGGCAAGTTCGAGGAGTGGGACCCGGAGAACCCCTCGCCGAGCGGCAGCCTGCCCCGGCTGCTCACCACGTCGCGCTTCGGGGCGGTCAACGCCAGCCAGGACATCAACCCCACGTTCTACGGCGACGTCATCGGCGACTGGCGCGAGGAGGCCGTGTACACCAACGCGGCCTTCGACGAGCTGATCGTCTTCACCACCGACCGGCCCACCGACACCCGCCTTTACACGCTGGCCCACAACCCGGCCTACCGCAACGCCATGACGTTCAAGGGCTACATGCAGGGCCACTACCCCGACTACTTCATCGGGGACGGCATGGCCGAGCCCCCGCGCCCCGGCATCACCTACGCGGGCACCTGAACGCCCCGCCGCACGACCGACGGTCCGGCCCCGTTACCTTTTTCGTGGCCCTGAAACGGGGCTCCTGGCCTCCGGGCCCGGC
>NZ_QEST01000019.1 GCF_003311645.1 Streptomyces sp. PT12
GGCCTGACCATCAAACCTTAGCCAAAGGCGTCACCACGAGTTCAACCTCAGTAACCACATACAGGTACTTGCCTTGCGCAACACCGCGTTGGAAGCCGAGAACGCCCCCCCACACCGTCGAGATGGATCACCGTTCCATGCGGCATTCGGGAACGGGACACCCTGACAGGCCGCATAACACTCAAGTCCACCCAGTACAGGGTCTTCGGGGCGTCGTCGTGTGGTCCCTGTCCAGCGCCGCGCGGGCGACGTGGAGGTGGTGGGCGCACTCCTTTGTCGCGCCGGTCTTCGACAGCGTGCGGGCGGTGCGGGCGGCCAGCATGGCGTGCATGCGCGGAGTCGCCTTGTGCCTCACCTGCTCTTGGGCCGTCTGAAGGAGCGATACCGCCCTACCCGCCTGTCCGGGGGCGGAATAGCACTGGATCGCGGCGAACGAGAGGGCATAGGCCCCGCTGATCGGATCACCGGCCTCGGCGGAGGCCCGGAGGGAGCCGTCGAAGAAGCGCTGGGCAACACCGGGGCGGCTCTGGTCGAAGGCCGCCCACGCGACCTGCCGAGCCGCCTCGGACGCCATCGCATGCCAGAGGAGGCCGTCGCCGCCCGCGCCGCCACGGCCTCACACGTCCCGCCTCGGGACCCGAGGTCAGCTGTCCCGGCGCCGCGCCGCCAGGGCGCGCGCCGTGTCGTCGCGCGCCTCCGCGACGAGGCGCCGCAGCGCGGGCGGCGCGTCCGCGTGCGCCGTGAGCCACGCGTCGGTCGCGTCGAGCACGGGCTCCGGGTCGCCCAGCGACGGATAGAGCCCCGACACGATCGACATCGCGATCTCGATCGTCCGCTCCGACCACACGCGCGTCAGCGCGTCGAAGTACCGTGGCGCGTAAGGCGCGAGCAGGTCCCGCTGGCTCGACTGCGCGAAGCCGTCGATCGTGGCCTCCACCAGCGCGTTGGACAGCCGGTCCGCCTCCACGACCTCAGCCCACGCGCGCTCCTTGATCTCGGCCGAGGGCCGCGCCGCCAGGCAGCGCACCTGGTGCCGGTGGCCCGACGCCGTGTCGTCGCGCGCCAGCTCGGCCTCGATCTCCGCCTCGCCCGCGTGGCCGTGCGCCGCCATCGGCCGCAGGAACGTCCAGCGCAGCTCCTGGTCCACATCGAGCCCTTCGATCCTCGCGGTGCCCGCGAGCAGCCCGGCGAGCAGCTGGAAGTCCGCGTCCGACGCGGCGCAGCCCGCGAAGAAGCGGGCCCACGCCAGCTGGAGGTCGCCCCCGGGCGCGGCCCGCCGCAGCTCGCCCAGCGCGGTGCGC
The DNA here is from genome assembly GCF_003311645.1 of Streptomyces sp. PT12. Classification (GTDB taxonomy): domain Bacteria; phylum Actinomycetota; class Actinomycetes; order Streptomycetales; family Streptomycetaceae; genus Streptomyces. Next base: position 1,302 of record NZ_QEST01000019.1, read on the forward strand.
GCCAGCGCGGCGCCCGCCGCGTCCCTGCGCTCGGGCGCGCTGTAGTGCACGAGCGCGGTGCGCGCCCAGCTGTGCACCATCTGGAGCACGCCGACCTGGTCCTCGGCGCCCGCGAACCGGCCCACCAGGTCGAGGAATTCGCGCGCGGGCAGCAGCCCGTCGCGCGTCAGGTTCCACAGCGCGGACCAGCACAGCGCCCGCGCCAGCGGGTCGGCGACATCGCCGAGCCCCTCGCGCAGCCCGGCCAGGGACGCCTCGTCGAACCGCGCCTTGCAGTAGGTCAGATCGTCGTCGTTGACCAGGATGAACAGCGGCGCCTCATGCCCCGCCAGCTCGGGAACGGTCGCGCTCGGGCCCGTCACGTCCACCTCGGCACGCGCGTAGCGCACCACGGGCCCGCCCGGCTCGTCGCGCCGGTAGAGGCCCACGGCGACGCGGTGCGGGCGCAGCGTCGGATGGCTGTCCTGGGCGGCCTCCTGGAAGACCGTCAGCTCCAGGATCCGCCCGTCCGCGCCATATGTGGCCGCGGGCGTCAGGGTGTTGACGCCCGCGGTCTGGAGCCACGCCTTGGCCCACTCGCCCATGTCGCGCCCCGAGACCTCGGCGAGCACGGCGAGGAGGTCGTCGAGGCGCGTGTTGCCGAACGCGTGGCGCTTGAAGTAACGCCTCGCGCCCTCGAGAAACGCCTCGCGCCCCACATACGCCACCAGCTGCTTGAGCACCGAGGCGCCCTTGGCGTAGGTGATGCCGTCGAAGTTGAGCTTGGCGTCCTGGAGGTCGCGGATGTCCGCGGTGATCGGGTGCGTCGACGACAGCTGGTCGGCCCGGTAGGCCCACGCCTTGCGGCGGTTGGCGAACGCGATCCACCCCTCGTCGAACCGCGTCGCCTCCACGAGCGAGAACGCGCCCATGAAGTCCGCGAACGACTCCTTGAGCCACAGGTCGTCCCACCACTCCATGGTCACCAGGTCGCCGAACCACATGTGCGCCATCTCGTGCAGCAGCGTGTTCGCCCGCCCCTGGTACGCCGCCCGCGTGGTGCGCCCGCGGAAGACATACTCCTCGCGGAACGTCACAAGCCCGGGGTTCTCCATCGCGCCGAGGTTGTACTCGGGCACGAACGCCTGGTCGTAGGTGCCGAACGGGTACGGGTAGCCGAAGTGGTCGTGGAAGAAGTCGAGCCCCTGCTTGGTGAGCAGAAAGATCTCGTCCGCGTCGAAGTGCCTGGCCAGGCCCTTGCGGCACAGCGCGCCCAGCGGGATCTCCAGAGCGGCCCCGTCGGGCAGCTCGCGCCGGTAGTGGTCGCGCACATAGTGGTAGGGGCCCGCGACCACCGCGGTGATATAGGTCGAGATGGGCAGCGTGGGGGCGAACGTCCACGTCGCCGCGCCGTCGCCCAGCGGCTCGCGCCCGGTCTCCGCGCCGTTGCTGAGCACGGTCCACGCCTCGGGCGCGGTGACGCGGAAGGTGAACGGGGCCTTCAGATCAGGCTGTTCGAAGTTCGCGAAGACCCGGCGCGCGTCCGCGGGCTCGTACTGGGTGTAGAGGTAGACCTCGCCGTCCTCCGGGTCGGCGAAGTGGTGCATCCCCTCGCCGGTGCGGCTGTACGCGCACGCGGCGTCCACGGTCAGCTCGTTCTCCGCGGCGAGGTCGGCCAGCAGCACGCGCGTGCCGTCGAAGACGCGGTCCACCGGCAGCGACACCCCGTTGAGCGTCACCGAGTGCACGTGCGGCGCCAGCAGGTCGGCGAACGTCGTCGCGCCGGGCTCGGCGCACGCGAAGCGGATCGTGGTCGTCGAGCGGAACGTCCTCGGCCCGGCGCCGGGCGCGGGCCCCGGGCCGGTCGCGGACCTGAGGTCGAGTGCCACCTCGTACCCGTGGACGCTCAGCACCCTGGCCCGCTCGCGGGCCTCGTCACGGGTCAGATTCTCTCCTGGCACAGCGACACTCCTTCGTCCGTGGCGGTGTCCGTCTTGTCCCTCCGTGGGCGCGAGTCAGGATGTCATGGCCCCCTTGCGCCGCGCATCGCGGAATGCGCCGGGGCGCGCACGCGTTGAAGCTGCGCCAGGCGTGCCGTTCGCACAAGGAGATGAAAAGACATGCCCGAGACCGCAGAGAAGACGCCCGCCGACTTCTGGTTCGACCCGCTCTGTCCGTGGGCCTGGATGACGTCGCGCTGGATGCTCGAGGTCGAGAAGGTGCGCCCGGTCCAGGTCCGCTGGCACGTGATGAGCCTCGCGGTGCTCAACGAGCCGAGGATGGACGAGGTGCCCGAGGAGTACCGCGAGTTCATGCGCAACGCGTGGGGCCCGGTCCGCGTGTGCATCGCGGCGGAGCAGGCCCATGGCAACGACGTGCTCGGCCCGCTCTACACGGCGCTCGGCACCCGCGCGCACAACGGCGGCGAGAAGCTGGAGCGCGAGGTGATCGTCGAGGCCCTTGAGGAGGCCGGGCTGCCCGCCGAGCTGGCGGACGCGGCGGACTCGGACGCCTATGACGCGGAGCTGCGCGCGTCGCACAAGGAGGGCATCGACCTCGTCGGCCAGGACGTCGGCACGCCCGTGATCGCCGTTCCTGGCGCGGACGGCGAGCAGATCGCGTTCTTCGGCCCCGTCGTCACCCCGGCTCCCAAGGGCGAGGCGGCGGCGCAGCTGTGGGACGGCACGCTCCTGGTCGCCTCGATCCCCGGCTTCTACGAGATCAAGCGCACCAGGACGGTCGGCCCGCAGTTCGACTGAGGGCCGCGGCGTCTCCCCGTGGGGCGGTGAGCCCGGTGAATCGGCCCCCGCGCGATGCCTCCGCGCGGGGGCCGTTCCCCTGGTCCGTCCGCCTGCCCGGTGGTGCGGTGAGAAGACGATCAGGCGGCCGGGGGGTCCTTGGGCGGCCTTCAGAGGGCGATCAGCAGGGCGTTCGCCCGCTCCCTGGCCGCCGTGTACCGCTCGGCGACATCCTGCCAGTTCACCACGCGCCACATGGCCGGGGCGAAGACGCGACGGCACCGTTGCCCGCACCCACTAATTGCGAGTTCTTTGCAACAGCACGGTACCAGCGGAGAGCCCTGGCGGTGTCGTCAACATCACCCCGTCGAGGCACGGGGCTTGGGCTAGCGTCGGTGGGCACCCCCGGGTGCCGAACCGTTCCGTCCCCGACTCCACCGAGGAGCCGCCCATGAGCACCGCCGTTCTCGCCGATCTGCTGCCCGCCGCCACCCTGCCCCGCGCGCGGGCGCGCGATGCCGCGCTGGTCGTCGGCGGAGCCGCGCTCACCGGGCTCGCCGCGCAGCTCGCGGTGCCGGTGCCGGGCAGCCCGGTCCCGGTCACCGGGCAGACGTTCGCCGCGCTGCTCATCGGCGCCTCGCTCGGCCCGGCGCGCGCTTTCGCCTCGCTCCTGCTCTACGCGCTGGTCGGCATGGCGGGCATGCCGTGGTTCTCCGATGGCGCCTCCGGCTGGTCCATGCCGTCCTTCGGCTACATCATCGGCATGACCGCCGCCGCCGTGGCCGTCGGCGCCCTCGCCCGCCGCGGCGGCGACCGCACCGCGCCGCGCACCGCGGGCACGATGCTCGTCGGCATGGCGATCACCTACGCCGTCGGCGTTCCCTACCTCGCCCTCGACACCGGCATGTCGGCGGCCGAGGCGATCGACGCCGGTCTGACGCCGTTCCTCGTCGGCGACGCGCTCAAGGCGGCCCTCGCGATGGGCGCCCTGCCGCTCGCCTGGCGCCTCGTCCGCCCCGGCGACGCCGACGACGAGCGCTGACACCGCGTCGGGGAAGCGCGTCGGGGAGACCGCCGAACGGCGCTCTCCCCGGCCGTGCCAGACTCGACCCATGCGCGTCTACCTCGGCTCCGACCACGCGGGTTACGAACTCAAGAGCCATCTGACCGACTGGCTGAAGGGCCATGGCCACGAGCCGGTCGACTGCGGCCCCCACCACTACGACCCCGCCGACGACTACCCCCCGTACTGCCTGCGCACCGCCGAACGCACCGTGGCCGACCCCGGATCGCTCGGCATCGTGATCGGCGGCTCGGGCAACGGCGAGGCCATCGCCGCCAACAAGGTGCGCGGCGCCCGCTGCGCGCTGGCCTGGAGCGAGGAGACCGCCCGCCTCGCCCGCCTCCACAACGACGCCAACCTCCTGAGCCTCGGCGCCCGCATGCACACCACCGACGAGGCCACGTCGTATGTCGCGGTGTTCCTGGCGACCGAGTTCACCGGCGAGGAGCGCCACAGCCGCCGCATCGCCATGCTCGCGGGCTACGAGGCCGACGGCACCATTCCCCCCGCCCCCGAGCTGGACTGAGCGCCCGTGCCGGAAGGCCACACCATCCACCGGCTCGCCGCCGCGTACGGCGAGCGCTTCGGCGGCGGCGCCCCGGTGCGAGCCCGTTCCCCCCAGGGCAAGTTCGCCGACGGCGCCGCCCTGCTCGACGGCCAGCCCCTCACCGCGGCCGAGGCGCACGGCAAGCACCTCTTCCTCGGCTTCACCGGCGTCGGCTGGGTGCACGTCCACCTGGGCCTCTACGGCAAGGTGGCGTTCGGCGAGGGCCCAGCCCCCGCGCCCGTCGGCCAGGTCAGGCTCCGCCTCGCCACCGCCGAGCACTGGGCCGACCTGCGCGGGCCCGCCCGCTGCGCGCTCGTCACCGACGCCGAGAAGCGCGCCGTCATCGACCGCCTCGGCCCCGACCCGCTGCGCGCGGGCGAGCCGGGCCAGGACGCCGAACGGGCCTGGCCCCGCGTCACGGGCCGCCGCGTCGCCATCGCCGAGCTGCTGCTCGACCAGCGCGTCATCGCCGGGGCCGGGAACATCTACCGCGCCGAGGTCCTCTTCCGCCGCGGCATCGACCCGCACCGCCCGGGCGGCGGCCTCACGCGCCGCGAGTGGGACGCCATCTGGGACGACCTCGTCGCGCTCATGCGCGAGGGCGTGCGCGCCGGGCGCATCGACACCGTGAGACCCGAGCACACCCCCGAGGCCATGGGCCGCCCGCCGCGCCAGGACGAGCACGGCGGCGAGGTCTATGTCTACCGCCGCGCCGGGGCGCCGTGCCACGTGTGCACAACGCCCGTGCGCACCGCCGTGCTCGCCGCGAGGAACCTCTTCTGGTGCCCCGTGTGCCAGCCGCGGTGACCCCTTCCACCCCCGGGGCCACCCCCGTTCCGCCCCCGGTGCCCTCTCAGGCCAAGAGCCTCCCGGGTGTCGGTGCGGGGCCGTATTCTCGGCCTTCACGACACCGGGAGGGTGGGCCTGTGCCGTCAGATGTGCCGTCAGATGTGCCGTCAGGTGTGGGGTCGTCAGAACGTATGGGGGAGCCAGGGCGCGAGCTGGCCGGTGAACGCCGCGCCCGCCGCCGCGAGCGCGCCCGCGCGCCGCTCGCCGACCAGCCCCGCCCCGGCGAGCGAGGCCAGCGAGACGCCCCCGAGATAGGCCGCGCCCAGGGCCCGCACCGGAAGCGCCAGATCCGCCGCGTCCCCGGTGCGGGCGCACACCGCGCCGCCTGGCCCGCCGGACAGCCGCCAGCGCCCGGCGTTCCACGGGCACATGTCGTCGGTGACGTCGAGCACCACATCGAGCTCGGTCGTGTAGGAGCGCGCGGCCAGCGCCGCGCCCACGTCGACCGGCCTGAGATACATCCGGTCCTGGACCCGCAGCTCGCACCGGCGCACATCCGACACCAGGTGCAGCAGCGGCGCGTCCACCGGCAGATCGCGCAGCACGACCGTGCTCATCAGGTCGATCTCCGCGAGATAGCGCAGGAGCGCCGCATACGCCTCGGGCGTGGCCGCCTCCAGATCGCGCACCACCACCGCGCCCTCTGGCCCCGCCTCGGCGAACCTCGGCCTGAGGGCATAGCGCGCATAGCCGAGCAGCTCCCCCTCGCGCTCCGCCAGCACACACCGGCGCGCGGACGCCCCCTCGCGCTCCCCGGGAGGATCGAGCAACGGCAGCCGCTCCCAGCCGGGCAGCCGCTCCAGCATCCCGGGCCGCCGCGGCACGAGGCGCGCGTACAGCTCCTCGCAGCGCCGCGCCGCCCGCGCCGGGTCCTCCACGCGCAGCGCGATGTCGTCCGCCCCCGCGGGCGCGTTCACCGCCACCCTGGCCGTGTCGATCGTGGCGAGCATCCGCCATGTCGCCGCCCCGAAGCCGAAGCGGCCGTAGATGCCCGGCTCCGACGCGGTCAGCACGGCCAGCGGCTCGCCCGCCTCGCGGTAGTCGTCCAGGGCCCTGCGCATCATCAGGCGCAGCAGCCCGCGCCGCCTGTGGGTGGCCGCGACATGCACCATCGTGACCCCCGCTGCGGACACCACGGCCCCGCCAGGCACCGAGACCCGCAGCGCGAACGTCCCGAGCGAGCCCACCACCCGGTCCCCGTCCCACACCCCGAGCGAACGGTCGAGGTCGACAAGCTCGTGCCACAGGCGGCGTTCATCGGCCGACTCCTTCAGCCCGCCGAAGGCCCACTCGAGCCCCGCGTACCACGCGTCGAAATCGTCCTTGGACACCGTCCGCAGCTTCGTCGTCATGCGCCCATGCCTACCAGGGGGCGCGACGCGGGGCGAGGAGGTTTCCGCGCGGGCGCCCGGGCCGAGGCCCTCGCGGGGCCAGGGGTTCGACGCGGCGCCGAACGGGTGGATAGGGTCGCAGGTCATGGCGCGCGGCAGTAGGACGGCACTCTTGAGGGCCAGGCGGGAGAGGGCCCACAAGACGGTCCACCGCCTGCGCACGGGGCTGCGCCGTTCCGCCGTCGACTACTTCAGGGGCGGCGGCTCCGAGTGGCTGGCGTTCCTCGCCCTCTTCCTGACCGTCCCCGTCTTCACCGGGGCCACCGTCGTCTGGCCCGCCTGGTGCCCGCCCGAGGCGCTTGTCCTGCCCCTGGTCGCGGGCGGCCTGCTGCTGCGGCCCGCCAGCCTGCTCGGGCTCTACGCCATCGCCGCCACCGCGCTCGTGCTCGAGACCGCGCTCATCGAGGCGCGGGACGTCAGCCCCGACCCCGTGCGCCCCGGATCCATCCTCGTGGTGGCCGCCGTGGCGCTGATCGGCCTGCTCATCGCCCAGTTCCGCAGCCGCGTCGGCGTGCCGTGGCGGCGTGGCGGCACGATGCTGTTCGACCTGCGCGAGCGGATCCGCGCCCAGAGCGCGCTGCCTCCGCTGCCCAAGGGCTGGCACCGCGAGATGTCGCTGCGCCCCGCGGGCGGCCAGTCGTTCTCGGGCGACTTCGTCGTCGCCGCCCGCACCGGGCCCGAGGGCCGCACGCTCGAGGTCGTCCTCACCGACGTCTCGGGCAAGGGCATGGACGCGGCCTCCCGCTCGCTGCTGCTCTCGGGCGCGTTCGGCGGCCTGCTCGGCTCGCTGCCGCCGCACCAGTTCCTGCCCGCGGCCAACGGCTATCTGCTGCGCCAGAGCTGGGACGAGGGCTTCGCGACCTCCATCCACCTGGTGCTCGACCTCGACACCGGCGACTACGAGCTGATATCCGCGGGACACCTGCCGGGCGTCCAGCTCAGCGCCGGGACGGGCCGCTGGCAGGAGATCGCCGCCGAGGGCCCGCTCCTCGGGGTCTACGACGGCGCGGAGTTCCACCCGGCGAAGGGCACGCTGCGCCGCGGTGATGTGCTCATGCTGTTCACCGACGGGCTCGTCGAGCGCTCCGACCGCGACCTGTCCGACGGCATCGACCGCCTCACCGGCGAGGCCGACCGCTATGTCACCACGGGCTTCCGCGGCGCCGCGTGGCACCTGATCGAGGCCGTCGCCAAGGACGTCAACGACGACCGCGCCCTCCTGCTGATCAGCCGCGAGTGATCGGCCGCGAGTGATCACCCGGCGGGGCGGATTGCCCCGCGCGCCGCCTGACGGCACGGCAGGCCGTCATGAGCTGGGCCGATCACACACGGTGCGGGCGCCCCCGTGTCCGCCGATCGGCGGCGGCCCACCCGACCGCCCTGATGCGCCGCGCGGCGCGCTGCCGTTGGCTCGGAGCCATGACCGATGCCCCCGCCACACACCCCGGCACACCCCACGCGCGCCCCGCGCGCCACCGTGCCATGACCGGGCTTCAGCGCGCCATGAACCGGCGTCAGCGCCCCACGGAGCAACGCCCCACCGGCAGGCGCCTGAGCCACCGCGCCATCGGCTGCACCCTGCTCGGCGCCCTGGTGATAACGGGCCCCGTGACCGTCCAGGCCGTCGGCCACGGCGCCGAGGCGCAGGGCCCGCTGGGCCCCGAGCCGTTCGGCACCGGGCTCTACGACCTGCCGCTCGCGCCCCTCGGCCCGGTCGGGCCCGTGGTGCCGCGCGACCCCTTCTGGGGCCTGTTCTCCGCCGACGCGTGGGCCGACTCGTGGACGGCCCCGGTCAGCGGCCACCCCGTCTCGGCCGCCTATGGCATCACAGGGGGCTGGGCGGCCGGATACCACACGGGCATCGACTGGGCCACGCCCACGGGCACCACCGTTCGGTCCGTCGGCCCCGGCACCGTCGTGCTCGCCGGGGAGGCGGGCGACTACGGAAACGCCGTCATCATCAAGATGACCGACGGCTACTACGCCCTCTACGCGCACCTCTCCTCGGTCGCGGTCCGCGTGGGCCAGCAGGTCTCGGGCGGCACCCAGGTGGGGGAGAGCGGCGACACGGGCCGCAGCACGGGGCCGCACCTGCACTTCGAGGTCAGAGCGGGCGAGAACTACGGCAGCGACGTCGACCCCGTCGCCTACCTCGCCCGGCACGGCGTCACGGTCTGACGGGCTGCCCCGAGGCGTTCCGCTCCCGCGCCTCGCCCTCACGCTCCCGCGCCTCGCCCTCACGCTCCCGCGCCTCGCCCTCACGCTCCCGCGCTTCCGGAGCCGCCCCGCGCGCCTCGACCCCGCGCGCCTCCCGCGCCTCCCGCTCCCGCGCCTCGCGCCTGAACGCCCAGCTCATCGACGGCTCCACCAGGAAGCGGAACGCCCGGCGCACCGGCGGCGTGCACAGCACGGTGATCACCACCGCGCCGATCCCGGTCACCGCCACGACCCCACCAGGGGTGGCGACCCACGGGGCCTCGTACCAGTCCCACCAGCGCGAGCCCTTGGCCACGAAGCCGTGCAGCAGATACCCGTACACCGTCCCCGCGCCCAGCACGGTGAACCAGGTGCGCCCCGTCGGCACCCACGCCAGGAAGCACACCGTCAGCACCAGGCCGCAGCCGAAGAGCGCCAGGCTCATCACCACGCCGACCGACCACGGCTGCCCCAACTCCTGGGCGCTGTGCGTGCGGTAGAACCAGCCGTGCTCCATGCGCGGCGCCGCCCAGTACGCTATGGCGAGCGCCGCCGCCACCACGGGAACCGACGCGAGCCGCACCTCGCGCCGCCGCGCCCACGCGAAGTGCTCGCGCCGCGCCAGGAGTCCGAGCACGAAGAACGGCAGGAACTGGAGCACGCGCTGGATGTTGAGGTCGTTCCCCAGGTGCGGGGAGACCGCGGCGAGTGCGGCGATCACCAGCGCCACCGGCAGCGGCCACCTGATGAGCTTCCACACCGGCGCGGTCAGCCGCCAGATGAACAGCGCGATCAGGAACCAGGTGACGTAGTAGGGGTCGAGCAGGCTGATGGGGTAGTCGGGGTCGTCGTCGCCCCAGCGCTTGAAGAGGACATACAGCGTGTCGAACACCAGGAACGGCACCAGGATCCCGGCCATCAGCCGCCGCAGCTGGTCGGGCCGCCCGGCGAACGACCGGGAGAAATACCCCGCGATCAGGATGAACGCGGGCATATGGAACGTGTAGACGAAGACATAGAGCGCGGAGGCGGCCCTGGAGTCGTCGCGCAGCGGGGTCCAGGCGTGCCCCATGGCGACGAGCAGGATCGCCAGGTACTTCGCGTTGTCGAAGAAGGGGTCGCGCGGCTTCACCCGCGGCGGATCGTCCGTGACTGACGGTGGGGGGTCGGCCGCCGTCGCCCGGACCGCGGGCAGGGAGGCTCGTTGATTACGGACGTGCAACATCGTCCACACGCTAGCGCTTTTCCCCGCGACCGGTAAATCCTCGTGACAACTCTCACCGACATCGCGTGGCCGACACCGCTCGCCACCCCGCGCGAGGGCGGGTCATGACGACATGGATCGCCCGAGCGCCCGAAATGCCGTGAAGTGACCGGCTTATATGGGTCGTATCGCCCAACTCCGCCCGCCCGCAGGACACCTGCGCGCCGCGCGTTAATCGGCTCGCCGGGATTTCTCGCGCCCGAAGTGTGCCGCTGCTGTGTGGGCCCATCGAATTCCCCGTGACCGCACGCCTCATGCATCACGGGGCGATAACGTTCAACGTCGGTACCTAGGTGGGGGTCGGGCCCTGAGGCGAAGGTGAACGGTGCGTCACCGCCCTCCACGCGCCGTCGTGTTGATGGCACGATGGTGCCTGCGGGGGTGCGGCGGCCGTGGTCAAGCCCCCGGACGAGCAGAGGCGAAGCTTCCGAAGGTGTGATCAGTTGTGGTTATCTCGTTCTCTCTGGCCCTGCTGTTCGGCGTGATCATGTTCTTCATGATCCGCGGCGGGGTCATCAAGTGGGGACCGGCCATCGTGGCGATCCTCTTCGGCTTCTCCCTCGCCTCCACCGGGGCGGCCGACCCCATAGAGGACTTCCTCAACGGGGTCACCGACGCCGTGGACAACGTCGACGACTCCATCAACGACTCGGGCGGCGAATAGACGAAGGCCCGGCCCCCCGCGGTGAGACGACGAGGGCGCCGGGCCAAGAACCGAGCGGGCGACGGGAATCGAACCCGCGTAGCTGGTTTGGAAGACCAGGGCTCTACCATTGAGCTACGCCCGCGACGGTGAGCATCGTAGCAGCGGCGGGCGCCCCATCGCCCGCCTCCGCCGGGGTCCCCCGGCGGAGGCGACCGCGTGCGGGCCTGTACGCTACGTGTCGCGTCGTGAGCCTTCAGCGGGGTGTGGCGCAGCTTGGCAGCGCGTCCGCTTTGGGAGCGGAAGGCCGTCGGTTCGAATCCGGCCACCCCGACCACGTACTATGAATAACTCGCGCGCCTGAGGCGTGCCCGCGCGACGATTCGGGCCGCCAGGACCCGTGCCCGACCTCTTGATGTCAGCCCCAAGGAGACCGACCGTGAAGAGCGCCGTGGAGACCCTGAACCCCACCCGGGTTCGGCTCACTGTCGAGGTGCCCTTCGAGGAGCTCAAGCCCAGCCTCGACGCGGCGTACCGGAAGATCAACCAGCAGGTGCAGGTGCCCGGCTTCCGCAGGGGCAAGATCCCGGCGCGCATCATCGACCAGCGGTTCGGCCGCGGGGCGGTCCTCGAGGAGGCGGTCAACGACGCGCTTCCCAAGCTCTACAGCGAGGCGGTCTCCGAGGGTGAGATCAACCCCCTGGGCCAGCCCGACGTGGACATCAAGGAGCTGAAGGACAACGAGCTGCTGACGTTCACCGCCGAGGTCGACATCCGCCCCGAGATCGAGATCCCCGACTACACGGGCATCGAGGTCACCGTCGACGCGGCCGAGGTCGCCGACGAGGACGTGGACTCCGCCGTCGAGCGGCTGCGCCAGCGCTTCGCCACCACCACGGTCGTCGAGCGCGCCGCCGCGGAAGGCGATGTCGTCAAGATCGACCTTGAGGCCCGCGTCGACGGCGAGGTGCTCGACGACGGCGTCGCCTCGGGGGTCAGCTACACGATCGGCTCAGGCCAGATGCTCGACGGGCTCGACGAGGCCGTCACCGGGCTTGAGGCAGGCGGCACCGCGACGTTCACCAGCGAGCTCAAGGGCGGCTCGGCCGCCGGGCGCGAGGCCGAGGTCACGGTCACCGTCGAGACGGTCTCGTCGCGCGAGCTGCCCGAGCTCGACGACGACTTCGCCCAGCTGGCAAGCCAGTTCGACACGCTCGACGAGCTGCGCGACGACAGCCGCCGCCGGCTGGTCGACGAGCGGAAGTACCAGCAGGCCACCGAGGCCCAGGAGAAGGTGCTCGACGCCCTGCTTGAGCTGGTCGAGGTCCCGATCCCGCAGAAGCTGCTCGCCGACGAGATCGAGACCCGCACGCACAACCTCGAGCACCACCAGCTGGCCCAGCTCGGCATGGACCTCGACGCCTACCTCTCCCTCCAGGAGAAGACGCGCGAGGAGTTCGAGGCCGAGCTGCGCGAGCAGGCAGAGAAGGGGATCCGCACCCAGTTCGTGCTCGACGAGATCGCCAAGGTCGAGAAGCTCAACGTCAGCCAGGAGGAGCTCACCGAGCACCTCATGCGCAGGGCGCAGTCCTCGGGCATGAGCCCCGACCAGTTCGCCAAGGCCGTCGTCGAGGGCGGCCAGGTGCCGATGCTGGTCGGCGAGGTCAGCCGCGGCAAGGCCCTCGCGGTCGTGGTCGAGCACGTCACGGTGACCGACTCCAACGGCGAGACGGTGCACCTCGACGACGAGGACGAGGACGCGGCGGAGACCGCGGCGGACGAGACCGAGGAGGCCCAGGCCGCCGACGAGACCAGGGCCGCCGACGACACCGCGACCGCCGACGAGACCAGGGCCGCCGACGCGGGCGACGCGGACACCCGCGCCTGACACCCTGCGCTCACAGCGAACAGTTCCCAGGTCGGGATGGGTCGATCGGCACCGCGCGTTAGGGTCCGTAGATACAACGCAGATGCCAAGTGACGGCCGGGCGGCTGCCTGGCCGTCCGAGAATGAGCAGGTGGATACGTGACGCTCTCGATGCCCTCCGCCATGGCGGAGCCGACGAACGGCAGCCTCGGCGATCAGGTCTACAACCGGCTGCTCAACGAGCGGATCATCTTCCTCGGCCAGCCGGTGGACGACGACATCGCCAACCGGATCACCGCCCAGCTGCTGCTCCTCGCCGCCGATCCCGACAAGGACATCTGGCTCTACATCAACAGCCCCGGCGGCTCCATCACCGCGGGCATGGCCATCTACGACACCATGCAGTACATCAAGAACGACGTGGTGACGATCGCCATGGGCCTGGCCGCGTCGATGGGCCAGTTCCTGCTGACCGCGGGCGCCCCAGGCAAGCGCTACGCCCTGCCGAACGCCGAGGTGCTGATCCACCAGCCCTCCGCTGGCCTCGCGGGCTCCGCCTCTGACATCAAGATCCACGCCGAGCAGCTGCTGCGCACCAAGGCGAAGATGGCCAAGCTCTCGGCCCAGCACTCGGGCGTCAGCATCGAGCAGTGGGAGCGAGACGCCGACAGGGACCGCTGGTTCTCCGCCGAGGAGGCCCGGGACTACGGCCTGCTCGACCAGGTCATCACCAGCGCCGCGGACGTCGCGGGCGGTGGCGGCACGGGCGCCTGAGCGCTCGCGCCAGGCCCCAAGCCCTCGTTCGGACGCCCCCATACCCCAAGGCGGTACACACCCCATGAACTCCTTTCCAGGCTCCGGCCTCTACGACCGTCTCCCCGCCGAGTCCCGCTATGTGATCCCACGCTTCGTCGAGCGGACGTCACAGGGCGTGCGCGAGTACGACCCGTACGCCAAGCTCTTCGAGGAGCGCGTGATCTTCCTCGGCGTGCAGATCGACGACGCGTCGGCCAACGACGTGATGGCGCAGCTGCTCTGCCTCGAGTCGATGGACCCGGACCGCGACATCCAGATCTACATCAACAGCCCGGGTGGCTCGTTCACCGCGCTCACCGCGATCTACGACACGATGGAGTTCGTCAAGCCGGACGTCCAGACGGTCTGCATGGGCCAGGCGGCCTCCGCCGCGGCCGTGCTGCTCGCGGCGGGCACCAGGGGCAAGCGCATGGCCCTGCCGAACGCCAGGGTGCTGATCCACCAGCCGTACACCGAGACGGGCCGCGGCCAGGTCTCGGACCTGGAGATCGCCGCCCGCGAGGTGCAGCGCATGCGCACCCAGCTCGAGGAGATGCTGGCCAAGCACTCCACCCGTCCGATCGAGCAGATCAGCGACGACATCGAGCGTGACAAGATTCTCACCGCCGAGGAGGCGGTGGAGTACGGTCTGATCGACCAGATCGTGACCACGCGCACCTCGACGGCCGACTGAATCGGCCCCGCGCACAGCACCATGGCACACGACAACGCATGAGGACGACCGGCCACCCCCTTGTGACGGGAAGGCCCCGCGGAGGGGGATTCCCGTCAAGGGGGGCCACTGCGCCCCGGCGACAAGGTACCGTCGTCTTCAGAAGGCATCAGTGCACCGTCTCCCGGCGGTGCGCAGGCGAAGGGGAAGCACCTCGTGGCACCACGTATCGGTGATGGCGGCGATCTGCTCAAGTGCTCGTTCTGCGGAAAGAGCCAGAAGCAGGTGAAGAAGCTCATCGCAGGCCCGGGGGTCTACATCTGCGATGAGTGCATCGATCTCTGCAACGAGATCATCGAGGAGGAGCTGGCCGAGTCGCCCGACTCGGACCTCAGCGAGCTCCCGAAGCCGCGCGAGATCTACGACTTCCTCGAGAGCTATGTGGTCGGCCAGGAGGACGCCAAGAAGGCGCTCTCCGTCGCCGTGTACAACCACTACAAGCGCGTGCGCGCCAGCGAGGTGGACACCGGCCAGTCCCGTGACGAGGAGATCGAGGTCGGCAAGTCCAACATCCTGCTCCTCGGCCCCACGGGCTCGGGGAAGACGCTGCTGGCCCAGACGCTCGCCCGCATGCTGAACGTCCCGTTCGCGATCACCGATGCGACCGCCCTCACCGAGGCGGGATATGTGGGCGAGGACGTCGAGAACATCCTGCTCAAGCTCATCCAGGCCGCCGATTACGACATCAAGAAGGCCGAGCAGGGGATCATCTACATCGACGAGATCGACAAGGTCGCCCGCAAGAGCGAGAACCCCTCGATCACGCGCGATGTCTCGGGCGAGGGTGTTCAGCAGGCGCTGCTGAAGATCCTCGAGGGCACCACGGCCGCGGTGCCGCCGCAGGGCGGGCGCAAGCACCCGCACCAGGAGTTCCTCCAGATCGACACCTCGAACGTCCTCTTCATCGTGGGCGGCGCCTTCGCCGGGCTCGACGACATCATCAGGGCCCGCTCGGGCGCCCGCGGCATCGGCTTCGGCGCGGACCTGCGCTCCAAGCGCGACCGGGACACCGCCCAGCCGCTGACCGACGCCCTCCCCGAGGACCTGGTCAAGTACGGCATGATCCCCGAGTTCATCGGCCGCCTCCCGGTGATCACCTCCGTGCACAACCTCGACCAGGAGGCGCTGCTCCGCATCCTGATCGAGCCGAGGAACGCCCTGGTCAAGCAGTACCAGCGGCTCTTCGAGCTGGACGGCGTCGAGCTCGAGTTCGACCTCCCCGCCCTTGAGGCCATCGCCGACCAGGCGATCCTGCGCGGCACGGGCGCCCGCGGCCTCCGCGCGATCATGGAGGAGGTCCTGATGTCGGTGATGTACGAGGTGCCCTCGCGCCAGGACGTCGGCCAGGTGCTGATCACGGAGGACGTGGTGCGTTCCAATGTGAACCCCACGCTGGTGCCCCGCTCCCGGCTCACCAAGCAGCAGCGCGGCACCACCGCGCCGCCGCACGAGAAGACCGCCTGAGCGCCGCGCGTCGGACACACGACGAACACGACGAACACGACGAAGTCGAGCACGACGAAGGGGCCAGGACCACTCGGTCCAGGCCCCTTCGTCGTGGGCGTGGGCGGCGGCGGGGTCAGCCCGCCTCCACCACGGAGTCGGCGCGGAACTGCCGGGTGATCTCGGCGGCGTCCGACAGGCTCGGCGGCTCGGGGGCGTCCATCTCCGGCATCTCGGTCGCCGTGTTCGGGTCGAAGTCCGCGGGGAACTCGGGGGTGCCCTGGAGCAGCACGACGCCCATCGTGCTGTAGTCGGCCCACGCGCAGATCGTGGCCTGCACGGGGTAGCCAAGCGACGGATCATCCTCGACGCCGCGCCCGATCTGGCACTTCAGGAACGCGTCGTCGTTCGAGAAGTCGGACGGCTCGCCCTCCAGCTCGATGCCGCTGTCCTCGGCGTTGG
Organism: Streptomyces sp. PT12; assembly: GCF_003311645.1. Classification (GTDB taxonomy): domain Bacteria; phylum Actinomycetota; class Actinomycetes; order Streptomycetales; family Streptomycetaceae; genus Streptomyces. The sequence goes on from NZ_QEST01000019.1 coordinate 17,272, forward strand.
CCTCCTCGGTGGCCAGGCCGAAGAGGGCGTCGACGCCCGCCTCGGGGTCGGGAACGTCGCCCCACATGCCGCCGACCATCGCGATGATGCCGCCGGGCTCGGGGATGTCGCCGCTCAGGGCGACGTTCGCGTAGGCCCCGCTGTCGCCCTCCATGTCGGACAGGCCCAGCTCCGCCTGCTCCTCGTCGGAGGGCAGGTCCATGCCGCCCAGATCCTCGGAGCGCGTGAACTCGCCGCTGGAGTCCGGCAGGGCCAGCGTGTACACCGTGCCGTCGTCGCTCGGGGCGCCGGTGGCGCCGTCGTCGCCGCCCAGCAGGAAGAACGCGCCACCGCCGATCACGGCCAGGGTGGCGATGACCGCGACGACGATGATCGGCGTCCTGTTCTTGCCCGAGCCGGGCGGGGGCGGGCCCCCGGGGTAGCCGCCGGGCGGCGGGTACTGGCCCGGGGGCGGCGGCTGCTGGCCGTAGGGCCCCGGGGCCTGCGGCTGGCCGTAGGGCGAGCCCTGCGGCGGCCCGGGCGAGCCCGGCTGCTGCTGCGGGAAGCCGTAGCCGGGGGAGCCCGGTGCCCCGCCCTGGCCGTACGGGTTGCCGCCGCCGGGCGGTGGACCCTGCGGCGGCTGTCCCCCGTATGGTCCGGGCTGGCCAGGTTGCTGGCCGTAGGGGCCCGGCTGGTTGTAACTCATGATGCTCCCCCTCGAGGAACCTGGATATACGCACTACTGCGCACATCCTGTCCGACGAGACGCCTCGCTGTACATTCGCGCGGCGGACCCCTTCGGGCCCCGATGGCCCATCTCCCGGGCCCCGCGGGGGGTTTGCGGCCGGTTCGCGGTCAGCCGAAGACCTCGCCCGACGCGCCGCCCTGGTCGACGCTCCCGGTCAGCTCCGTCGTGCCTCCCTCGGTGAACGTCCCCGCGCCCGAGGAGAAGAAGAGGTCCACGGCCTCCTCGGAGTCGTCGACTGGAACGTGCCCCCTGGGAATGCTGAGGCCATGTGGCCGCCGATCATCGTGGCGCCGGGGGAAAGGCGTCAAAGCCGACCGCGCGGAATCCGATTCGAAGTTGAGACATCCGGCCTCGTAGACTTGCGCCGTGACCCAGAACACCCAGCCGCCCGGCACGACCGGGCCCGCAAGCGCCCCCGCCGATCTGCCGACGCAGTACACGCCGGCCGATGTAGAGGGGAAGCTGTACGAGCGCTGGGTGGAGCGCGGCTATTTCGCGGCGCACGCGAAAAGCGACAAAGAGCCGTACACGATCGTCATCCCCCCGCCGAACGTCACGGGCAGCCTCCACCTCGGCCACGCCTTCGAGCACACGCTGATCGACGCCCTCACGCGCCGCAAGCGCATGCAGGGGTACGAGACGCTGTGGCAGCCGGGCATGGACCACGCGGGCATCGCCACGCAGAACGTCGTGGAGCGCGAGTTGGCCAAGGAGGGCATGTCACGCCACGACCTGGGCCGCGAGGCGTTCGTCGAGCGGGTCTGGCGCTGGAAGGCCGAGTCGGGCGGCCAGATCGCGGGGCAGATGCGGCGCCTCGGCGACGGCGTCGACTGGTCGCGTGAGCGCTTCACGATGGACGAGGGCCTTTCGCGCGCCGTCCGCACCATCTTCAAGCGGCTGCACGACGACGGCCTGATCTACCGCGCCGAGCGCATCATCAACTGGTGCCCGCGCTGCCTGACCGCCATCTCCGACATCGAGGTCGAGTACCAGGAGGACGACGGCGAGCTGGTCTCCATCCGATACGGCGAGGGCGAGGACTCGCTCGTCGTCGCCACCACCCGCGCCGAGACGATGCTCGGCGACACCGCCGTCGCGGTCCACCCCGACGACCCGCGCTACGCGCACCTGGTCGGCCGCGAGATCACGCTGCCGCTGACCGACCGCACGATCCCCGTCGTCGCCGACCCGCACGTGGACCCGGAGTTCGGCACGGGCGCGGTCAAGGTCACCCCGGCCCACGACCCCAACGACTTCGAGATCGGCCGCCGCCACGGGCTGCCGCAGCTCACGGTCATGGACGAGCAGGCGGCGATCACGGTGCACGGCCCATTCCTCGGGCTCGACCGCCTGGAGGCGCGCTCCGCCGTCGTCGGCGCGCTGCGCGCCGAGGGGCGCGTCGTCGACGAGAAGCGCCCCTACCGGCACTCCGTCGGCCACTGCTCGCGCTGCAAGACCACCGTCGAGCCCCGGCTCTCCCCGCAGTGGTGGGTCAAGGTCGCCCCGCTGGCCAGGGCGGCGGGCGACGCGGTCAGGGAGGGCCGCGTCACCATCCACCCCAAGGACATGGCGTCGCGCTACTTCGAGTGGGTCGACAACATGCACGACTGGTGCATCTCACGCCAGTTGTGGTGGGGCCACCGCATCCCCGTCTGGTTCGGGCCCGACGGCGAGATCGTGTGCGTCGGCCCCGACGAGGAGCCGCCCACGGGCGAGGGCTGGCACCAGGAGACCGACGTCCTCGACACGTGGTTCTCCTCGGCGCTGTGGCCGTTCTCCACGCTGGGCTGGCCCGAGCGGACCGAGAGTCTCGCGGCGTTCTACCCCAACTCCGTTCTGGTCACCGGGTACGACATCCTCTTCTTCTGGGTCGTCAGGATGATGATGTTCGGCACCTACGCGATGGACGGCGTTCCCCCGTTCCGCGAGGTCGCGCTGCACGGCATGGTCCGCGACCAGTTCGGCAAGAAGATGTCCAAGTCCTTTGGGAACGCGGTCGATCCGCTCGACTGGATGGACACCTATGGCTCCGACGCGGTCCGTTTCACGCTGGCCCGCGGCGCCAACCCCGGCGTCGACGTCCCGATCGGGGAGGACTGGGTCCAGGCATCCCGGAACTTCGCGAACAAGATCTGGAACGCCACCCGCTTCGCCCTGCTCAACGGCGCGACCGTCGAAGGCCCCCTGCCGCCCGCCGACGAGCTGTCCCCCGCCGACCGCTGGATCCTCTCCCGGCTCGGCGCGGTGGTCGCCGAGGTCGACGCGTACTACGAGGACTACCAGTTCGCCAAGCTGAGCGACGCGCTGTTCCACTTCGCGTGGGACGAGGTCTTCGACTGGTACGTCGAGCTGAGCAAGACGACGTTTGCCGCGGGCGGCGCCCCCGCCGACGCGGCCCGCAGGGTCCTCGGCGAGGTCCTTGACACCACGCTGCGCCTGCTGCACCCGGTCGTCCCCTTTGTCACCGAGGAGCTGTGGACGACGCTCACCGGGGGCGAGTCCGTCGTCGTCGCCGCGTGGCCCACCGACCCTGGCTTCCGCGACGCCGACGCCGAGCGGGAGATCGAGGCCGTCAAGCAGCTGGTCACCGAGGTCCGCAGGTTCCGCGCCGACCAGGGCCTCCAGCCGGGGCAGCGGGTCCCGGCCTCGCTCGACCTGTCGGGCAGCGGCCTGGCGGCGCACGAGGAGGCCGTTCGCGCCCTGCTGCGCCTCACCGCGCCGGGCGAGGGCTTCTCCGCGACGGCCACGCTGCCCGTCGGCGGCGCGACGGTCGCGCTCGACCTGTCGGGTGCCATCGACTACGAGGCGGAGCGCAAGCGGCTGACCAAGGACCTGGCCGCGGCGGAGAAGGAGCTGGCCCAGACCGGCGCCAAGCTCGGGAACGACAGCTTCCTCGCCAAGGCTCCCGACCACGTCGTGGACAGGATCAGGACCCGCCAGGAGACCGCGAGGGCCGACATCGAGCGGATCACGGCGCAGCTGGCCAGGCTCCCGTAGCGGTGTCAGGGGGCGTCCGTAGACTGGCTGCGTGAGTGAGCAGACGGCACCCGGCGCCCCCGACCCCGGCGACCCCTTCGAGGAGATCGTCGCCGCCGAGAGCGACCGCGACCCCGATCTGGCCGTGATCGAGGCGGGCAGCCGCACCCTGCGCACCCAGGCGGGGCCCGCCAGGCCCGCGGACCTGCCCGCCAGGCCGGAGGACCCGGAGACCGACCGCGCGCTGCGCGAGGTCGAGGCCGAGCTGGCCAAGCGCTGGCCCGAGACCAAGCTCGACCCCTCGGTGGTCCGCATCGAGGCCCTGATGGACGTGCTGGGCCAGCCGCAGCGCTCCTACCCCGCGATCCACATCACCGGGACGAACGGCAAGACCAGCACGGCCCGCATGATCGAGGCGCTGCTCGAGGCGTTCGACCTGCGCACGGGGCGCTTCGCCAGCCCGCACGTCCAGTCGATCACCGAGCGCATCAGCGTCGACGGCGCGCCCATCCCGGCCGACCGCTTCGTCGCCGCGTACGAGGACATCAGGCCCTATCTCGACCTGGTGGACGAGCGGCAGGGGTACCGCCTGTCGTTCTTCGAAGTGCTCACGGGCATGGCGTACGCGGTGTTCGCCGACGCCCCCGTGGACGTCGCCGTGGTCGAGGTCGGCATGGGCGGCACCTGGGACGCGACGAACGTCGTGGACGCCCAGGTCGCGGTCCTCACGCCCATCGCCCTCGACCACACCGACCGGCTCGGTGACACGCCCGAGGCGATCGCCGTGGAGAAGGCCGGGATCGTCAAGGCCGACTCCCGCGTGGTGCTCGCCCAGCAGACCGTCGAGGCCGCGGCCGTGGTGCTGCGCCGCGCGGTCGAGGTGGACGCGACGGTCGCGCGCGAGGGCCTGGAGTTCGGCGTGCTCTCCCGCGAGGTCGCGGTCGGCGGGCAGATGCTGACGCTGCGCGGGCTCGGCGGCGAGTACTCCGAGGTGTTCCTGCCGCTGTACGGCGAGCACATGGCGCACAACGCCGCGGTGGCGCTCGCCGCGGTTGAGGCGTTCTTCGGGGTGGGCGAGAGCAGACCCGCGGCCCCGCTCGACATCGACGTGGTGCGGGCGGCGTTCGCCTCCGTCACCTCCCCCGCGCGCCTCGAAGTGGTGCGCACCAGCCCGACGGTGCTGCTCGACGCCGCGCACAACCCCGCGGGGGCCAGGGCCACCGCGGCGGCCGTCACCGAGGCGTTCGGCTTCAGCAGGCTCATCGGTGTGGTGGGCGCGAGCGAGGGCAAGGATGTGCGGGGCCTGCTTGAGGCGTTCGAGCCCGTCCTGGGCGAGGTCGTCATCACACGGAACGCCAGCCACCGCGCCATGGACGCCGACGCGCTGGCCGCCGTGGCCGTCGAGGTCTTCGGCGAGGACCGGGTCGTCGTCGAGCCGCGCCTCGACGACGCGCTTGACGCGGCGATCGCCCTGGCCGAGGAGGAGCACGAGTACGCCGGGGCCGGGGTGCTGGTCACCGGCTCGGTCATCACGGCGGGCGAGGCCAGGCTGCTGCTGAGGAGGGGTGCCTGATGCGCACGCTGTGCTCCGCGACGCTGGTTGGCGAGTTCATCGTGATCGGCCTGGCGGGGCTGGTCGCGATGCGGACCTCCGACGTGCCAAGCGGCACGCTGTGGGCCGTCAGCGGGACGGCGATGGTCCTGTCGCTGCTGCTGTGCGGCATGGTCGGCAGACCCGGGGGCGTGCGGCTCGGCTGGGTGCTCCAGGCGGGCCTGGTCGCCAGCGGCTTTGTGATCCCCGCGATGTTCCTGCTCGGCACCGCGTTCGCCGCGCTGTGGTGGGCCTCGGTGCACTACGGCCGCCTCGTCGACCAGCTCAAGGCGGCGCGCGCCGCGTCGGGGAGCGGCGCCGGGGCACCCGTGCGCTGAGCGGTGCCGCCGCACCGGTAATCTCTCCCTGGCGTCGTACGCCCCCTTATTCCCTTGGTTTTCGAGGTTCTTCGAGGAGCCGCCTGATATGAGCCAGCGCACCCTTGTCCTTCTGAAGCCGGACGCGGTCGCCAGGGGGTTGATCGGTGAGATCGTCGGCCGGATCGAGCGGAAGGCGGGCTGGGCCATCACCGCGCTTGAGCTGCGCACCCTGGACCGGGCCACGCTGGAGACGCATTACGCCGAGCACGTCGGACGGCCGTTCTACGAGCCGCTCATCGCGTTCATGGCGGGGGCGCCCAGCGTGGTGATGGTGGTCGAGGGCGAGCGGGTCATCGAGGGGGTGCGCGCGCTGGCCGGGCCGACCGATCCGATCGCCGCCGCCCCGGGCTCCATTCGCGGCGACTTCGGCACCGTGGTCAGGGAGAATCTGATCCACGCCTCCGACTCCGAAGAGTCGGCGGAGCGCGAGCTGAAGATCTTCTTCCCCGGCGGCGCCTGACCCGCCGCACGGCGTGAGGTTCCCCTCGCCGGGGGGCGCGGAGAGTTCGCCTGAATGCAGTCTTTTGTTCGCACCCGTACAGTCGAACGGCGGAACCCGTTCCCCGAACACGCCGTCACCATGATGGAGGGTGGACCACGTTCCGCCGACAATGGCGAAAGCGGCGCTCCGGCGCTCCGTGTTCGACCGGCCGTGGATACGATGGCATCGACGCCACCTCATTCCCGCACCCGCGGGGACCCGTAAGGCGCGTCGTTCATCGCACCCCTGCCGACCTCCCGCACAAATCGCTCCAGCTGGAAGGCCAGATGTATCCCTATGGCGAACAATATGTCGTTCATCGGCCGTGACATGGCAGTCGACCTCGGGACGGCCAACACGCTGGTGTACGTCAGAGGTCGAGGGATTGTCCTCAACGAACCGTCGGTCGTCGCGATCAACACCAATACGGGCAACATCCTCGCGGTCGGCGCCGAAGCGAAGAAGATGATCGGCCGCACCCCGGGCAACATCGTGGCGGTGCGCCCCCTGAAGGACGGCGTCATCGCCGACTTCGAGATCACCGAGCGCATGCTGCGGTACTTCATCCTGAAGATCCACAAGCGGCGTTATCTCGCCCGCCCGCGCGTCGTGGTGTGTGTTCCCTCCGGTATCACGGGCGTTGAGCGCCGCGCCGTGATCGAGGCGTCCACGCAGGCGGGCGCGCGTCAGGTGCACATCATCGAGGAGCCGATGGCCGCGGCGATCGGCTCGGGCCTCCCGGTGCACGAGGCGACCGGGAACATGGTGGTCGACATCGGCGGCGGCACGACGGAGGTCGCGGTCATCTCGCTGGGCGGCATCGTGACCGCCCAGTCGATCCGCGTCGCGGGCGACGAGCTCGACAACGCGATCATCCAGCACATCAAGAAGGAGTACAGCCTCCTGCTGGGCGAGCGCACCGCGGAGAGCATCAAGATCACGATCGGCTCGGCCCACGAGATGGACCAGGACGAGCACACCGAGATCCGCGGCCGCGACCTGGTCAGCGGCCTGCCCAAGACGGTGGTCATCTCGTCGGCCGAGGTGCGCAAGGCCATGGAGGAGCCGGTCAACGCCATCGTGGACGCCGTCAAGACCACGCTGGACAAGTGCCCGCCCGAGCTGTCGGGTGACATCATGGACCGCGGCATCGTGCTCACCGGGGGCGGCGCCCTGCTGCGCGGCCTCGACGAGCGGCTCCGCAAGGAGACCGGCATGCCCATTCACATCGCCGAGGACCCGCTGGACTCGGTCGCCCTGGGCTCGGGCAAGTGCGTCGAGGAGTTCGAGGCGCTCCAGCAGGTCCTGGACGCCCAGCCCAGGCGGTAACGCCCGCGGCCCGCCCAGGGACCGATCCGCCCCGCGGATCGTCAGCCCAGATCCACGACCAGAAAGGCACGGCCGCCGCACGTGAGGGACACCCGAGAGAGCCGGCTGCTTCTCGTACTGCTGGTCTCCATCGCCTTCGCCCTGATCACGATGGACATCCGCAGCGGCGAGAACTCCCCGCTCGACGGCGCGCGCGAGGCCGCCGCCTCGGTCTTCGGCCCGGTCGAGGAGGGCGTCGCCGGCGCGGTCGACCCCGTCGCCAACGCCATCTCGGCCGTCCGCGAGTCCGGCGACCGGCACGACCGCATCAGCGAGTTGGAGCGGGAGAACGCGGAGCTGCGGCAGCAGCTCGGCAGCGACGCGCACCGCGATTCGCGCATAGAGCAGCTGGACGACCTGCTGCGCACATCGGGCGCGGGGCGGTACGGCATCGTGGGGGCTCAGGTCATCGCGATCGGGTCCAAGCAGGGCTTCTCCTGGACCGTCACGATCGACGCGGGCACGGACGACGGCATCACGCGCGACATGACCGTGCTCAACGGCGAGGGCCTGGTGGGCCGCGTCACCACGGTCGGCCCTGGCACCGCGACCGTTCTGCTCGCCAACGACCCGGACTTCACGGTTGGCACGCGCCTCGAGGACAGCGAGGAGCTCGGCTTCGCCACGGGCCGCGGCGACAACACCCTGGATGTGCAGCTGCTCAACCAGAAGGCGGAGGTGGAGGAGGGCGACCGGCTCGTCACCTTCGGCTCCGAGGAGAACCGCCCGTTCGTGCCCGGCGTTCCCGTGGGCGAGGTGGTGAGCGTGGACCGTTCCAACGGCGACCTCACCAGGACCGTCCAGGTGCGCCCCTATGTGGCGTTCACCCAGCTCGACCTCGTCGGCGTGGTGGTCGAGCCGCCGCGCGACAACCCCCGCGACAGCGTGCTGCCGCCCCGGCCCGAGGACGAGGCGCGGGACGAGCGCGAGGGGCGCGAGGGGCGGAACGAACGGTCGGAGAACGCCGTCGAAGAGAGCGCCGCTGAAGAGAACGCCGTCGAAGAGAACGCCGCTGAAGAGGACGACGTTGAAGAGGGCGACGTCGAACAGAACGCCGGTACGGACGTGGACGGAGGCACCGAGGAAGGCGCCGACGCAGCGGACGCCGACGACGACCCGGCCACCAGGAGCTGACCGATGCGCGTCACCCGTACCCTGCTCGCCACCCTGCTCGTGGCCGTGGCGCTCGTCGTGCAGGTCAGCGTGCTGGCCAGGCTCCAACTTCCGGGCGCCACGCCCGATCTGCTGCTGCTGACCGTCCTCGGCCTCGCCCTGGTCTACGGCCATGTCGGCGGCTGCCTCGTGGGGTTCACCGCGGGGCTGCTCGCCGACCTCGCGCCCCCGGCCGACCACGCGGTGGGCCGTTATGCCCTGGTGCTGTGCGTCGTCGGCTATGCCGCGGGGCTGACCAAGCCCGAGGGCGGGCAGCACCGTTCGGCCACCGTGCCCATGCTGGTCGTGGCCGCGGGCGCGGCCAGCTCGACGCTGCTGTACGCGGGCGTGGGGGCGCTCGTCGGCGACACCGCGGCGCGCGACGTCGGCCTGACCAACCTGCTGCTGACCGCGACGATCTACGACCTGCTGCTCGCACCGTTCACCGTGCCGCTGGTGATGGCCTTGGCGCGCCGCCTGGAGAGCGACCCGCTCGCCGGGGACGGCGGCCCCGGCGGCTCGGCGGGCCTTGAGGCGCCCGTGAGCTGGCTGGGCGGCGGGGGCACCGGTCTGCGCACGCGCGCCCCCCGGCGCACGCGGTACGGCAAGGCGTCGAGCGTCGGTGGCCCGCGTTCCACGCTGCTCAGCCGCTCGGCGCGCAACCGGGCCGGAAGGATCAAGGGAGTGAAGCGGCTGTGACCAACATCCCGGAGACCGGGCGGACTTCGCGGATCACCATCCGGCTCGTGGTCATCCAGATACTGGTCTTCTCGCTGCTGCTCACCCTCGGCGGGAGGCTGTGGTTCCTCCAGATCAGGCAGGGCGACGAGTTCGCCGCCGAGGCGGCGGGCAACCATGTGCAGCAGGTCGTGCAGCCCGCCGTGCGCGGCTCGATCCTGGACGCGCGCGGCGTGCCGATCGCCGACAACGAGACGCGGCTCGTCGTCTCGGCCGACCGCACCGAGCTGAGCCGCCTGCCCGACGACGGCGAGCGCGTGCTGGCCGACCTGGCCGAGCTGCTCGACATCCCCGTCGAGGACGTCACCAACCAGGTGCGGCTGTGTGACGCCCAGACGCCGCAGCCGTGCTGGAACGGTTCGCCGTACCAGCCGATCCCCATCACCGACGAGGCGACGACGCAGCAGGCGCTCCAGATCCGCGAGCGCGCCGAGGACTTCCCCGGGATCAGCGCGGAGCTGACGGCGGTGCGGCGCTACCCCTCGCCCGACGGCGCCAACACCGCGCAGGTGCTCGGCTATCTCTCGCCGGTCACCGACGAGGAGGTTGAGGAGACGGAGGAGACGGACGCCCCGCTCCTGCGCTCCGACCAGATCGGCCGCTCCGGGCTCGAACGCAGCTACGACAGCTATCTGCGTGGCGACGCGGGCGTCACCCGTTACGAGGTGGACAAGTTCGGTCGCGTGCTCGGCGAGTCCGAAAGCGAGGACGCGCAGGCCGGATCGAACCTGGTCACCTCGATCGACACCCGCGTCCAGGCCGTCGTGGAGAGCGAGCTGGTCGGCGCCATGGAGGCCGCCCGCGCGACCCATGACCCCATCTCGGGCCGGAACTTCGAGGCCGACGCGGGATCGGCCGTGGTGCTGGAGAACGACACGGGCCGCGTGATCGCGATGGCTTCGGCGCCCGACTACGACCCCAACGTGTGGGTCGGCGGCATCGCGACCGACGACTACGCCGCGCTGACCGACGAGGACGCCAACGACCCCCTGCTCAACCGCGCGATCCAGGGCCAGGGCCCGCCGGGATCGACGTTCAAGGTGGTCACGAGCACCGCGGCGGTCAACGCGGGCTTCGACTTCGACGGCGGCTACAACTGCCCCTCGTCCTACGAGGTCGGCGGCCAGGTCTTCCGCAACTTCGAGTCCCAGGCGTACGGTTCGATCACCCTGGGCGACGCCCTCAGGGTCTCCTGCAACACCGTCTTCTACGGCATCGCCCACCGCGAGTGGCGCGCCGACGGCGGCATCGACCCCAAGGAGAACCCCGACGACTGGCTGTTTCGCACCGCCCACGACTTCGGCCTGGGCGAGCAGACCGGGATCGACCTGCCCAACGAGGCGCCAGGCCGCATCCCCGACCGCCAGTGGAAGCAGGAGTACTGGGAGCTGAACCGCGACAACTGGTGCGAGATCGCCGAGACCGACCGCGACGACTACGAGGCCAGGATCGCGCGCGAGAACTGCACCGAGGGCATGCAGATGCGCGCGGGTGACATGCTCAACTTCTCCATCGGCCAGGGCGACGTGCTGGTCACCCCCCTCCAGCTGGCGTCCGTCTACGCGGCGCTCGGCAATGGTGGCACGCTCTACACGCCGCAGGTCGGCAGGGCCGTGATCAGCGCGGACGGCCGGGAGGTCGAGGAGTTCGAGCCGGCCGAGGCGGGCCGCCTGCCCGCCGACGAGGGCACGATTGAGAACCTGCGCGCCGCCACCGCGAGTGTCATCACGTCAGGCAGCGCCGACTGGAAGTTCGGCGGCTGGCCGCAGAACGAGATCACCCTGCGCGGCAAGACCGGTACCGCCGAGGCGTCGGGCGACCAGCAGACCACGTCGTGGCTGGCGACGTACACCGACGACTACACCGTCGTCATGACGATCAACCAGGCGGGCACCGGCTCAGGCGCCTCGGGTGACGCCGTCCGCCGCATCTGGGAGGCCATGTACGGCGTCTCGGGCGGCTCGGTCAACGAGGACGCCGCGCTCCTGCCCGAGCCCCACCGCGAGCTGCCGGCGATCGACGAGACCGGCGCCATCGTTCCCCAGCTGGGGGACGAGGGGGACGAGGACGAGCGCGGAGAGGGCGAGGACGGCGAGGAGCGGGAGGAGGGCACCCAGCCCGAGACGCAGCTCGAGGAGGAGGTGGCGCCGCCGTTCGACGAGGAGGAACGCGACGAGCAGCGGCGCGAGCGCGAGCAGCGCGACCGCGAGGCCCGCCCGACCATGCCCCCGCCCCCGCCGCCCACCCCCGAGCGCTCGGAGGAGCGGGAGAGACGGGCGGAACGCGAGGAAGGCGACGGCGGCGGCGGGAACGACCCGCCCGACCCCGGCGAGGGCGAGCAGGAGGGGCGGCGCGAGCCGCTCGACGAGTGAGTGACCACGGCGGCGACGGCGGGACGGACGGAACACCCCGGTGAGTGTGCACACCCTGAGTCTTGACCGGCACGCGCCGCGCAAGGGCACGTTGCGCAGGATCGTGGCCAGGGACTCGGTGGCCAGGCGGGTGGACTGGGTCCTCCTGCTCGCCGCCCTGGCGCTCTCGCTCCTCGGCTCGGTGCTCGTGTGGTCGGCCACCAGGAACCGCACCGAGATCAACGGCGGCGACGAGCAGTTCTTCCTGACCCGCCAGCTGATCAACCTCGCGGTGGGCATCGCCCTCGCGGTCGGCGTGATGTGGCTCGGCCACCAGCGGCTGCGGGCCGCGGTGCCGCTGTTCTTCGCGTTCTCGATGGCGGTGATGCTGCTGGTGTTCACGCCGCTCGGCACCACGATCAACGGCCAGCGCGCGTGGCTGTCCCTCGGCGGGTACACGCTCCAGCCCGGCGAGTTCGCCAAGGTGGCCGTCGTCCTCGGGATGGCGCTCATCCTCGCGGCCCAGGTGGACGCGGGCGACCGCGACTACCCCGGCAGCCGGGCCGTTCTCCAGGCGCTCGCCCTGGCCGCCGCGCCGCTCGCGGTGGTCGTCATCGACGACCTGGGGATGGCGATGGTCATCTCCGTGATCGTCCTCGGCATCCTCCTGGCGTCGGGCGCGGCGATGCGCTGGTCGATCGGGCTGATCCTGGCGGGCGTCGGCGCGGCCGTGCTGGTCTGGGCGCTCGGGCTGCTCGACGAGTACCAGATCGACCGCTTCGCCGCGTTCGCCGACCCGTCGAGGGACCCCGCGGGCGTCGGCTACAACACCAACCAGGCCAGGATCGCGATAGGTTCGGGCGGTCTCGACGGCAAGGGCCTCTTCGAGGGCACCCAGACGACGGGGCAGTTCGTCCCCGAGCAGCACACCGACTTCATCTTCACCGTGGCAGGCGAGGAGCTCGGCTTCATCGGCGCGGGGGGCATCATCGCGCTGGTCGGCGTGGTCCTGTGGCGGGCGCTGCGGATCGCGCGCGGCGCGCCCGACCTGTACAGCACGATCATCGCGGCGGGGATCGTCTCGTGGTTCGCGTTCCAGTGCTTCGAGAACATCGGCATGGCCCTGGGCATCATGCCGGTCGCTGGCGTGCCGCTGCCGTTCCTCTCCTACGGCGGCACCGCGATGTTCGCGGCCTGGATCGCCATAGGGCTCCTCCAGTCCGTCAGGATGAAACGTCCGCTTTCCGCGTGAGTGCCGCCTGTCCCCCGGAATGTCCGCCCCGATCCCGGGCACGCGTTCCGACGAGCACGAGGACCCAGGGCGGGTGACGACGGATGAAGACGATCAACGAGACCGAGCGGAAGTACGAGGCCGCGGCGCCGCTGCCCGAGCTGTCGGGCGCCGGGCCCGTCACATCGGTGCGCGAGCGCGCGCCCCTGTCGCTGCGCGCGGTCTACTACGACACCGATGACGGCCGCCTCGCCGGCGACGGCATCACGCTGCGCCGCAGGACCGGCGGCGGGGACGAGGGCTGGCACCTCAAGGTGCCCGTGGGGCGCGACGCCCGCGAGGAGATCAGGGCGCCCCTGGGCGAAGGGGCGCCTGACGGGCCGCCCGGTGAGCTGCTGGCGCTGGTGCGCTCGCGCGTGCGCCGGCGCCCGCTGCTGCCCGTGGTCACGCTGGAGACCGAACGCGCCCCGCGCGACCTGCTGGACGCCGGGGGCGCCGTGCTGGCCGAGCTGGTCGTCGACCGGGTCACCGCGCGGTCGCTCGGGGGCGAGGCGCGCTGGTCCGAGGTCGAGGTCGAGCTGGCGGGGGCGGGCGGCACGGACGTCCTCGACGCGGTCGGCGCGCGGCTCACCGAGGCCGGGCTGCCCGTTTCCGGCGCGCCGTCCAAGCTGGCCAGGGCGCTGGCCGAGACGGGCGTCGCCCATCCGCGCCCCGCGCGCGCCGAAGGGCCGGAGGACGACAGCGCGGGGGCGCATGTGCTGGCGTACGCCAGGCGCCAGTTGCGCGCGATCGTCCAGCTGGACCCCGCCGTGCGCCGTTCGCGCCCCGACGCGGTGCACCGGATGCGGGTGGCGACGCGGCGGCTGCGCAGCTGCCTGCGCGTGCAGCGGCGGGTGCTCGACCGCGCGGTGACCCGGCCGCTCGACGACGAGCTCGGCTGGCTCGCCGCGGGCCTCGGCGTCGAGCGCGACCGCGAGGTGGTGGCCGAGCGGCTGGCCGCGCGCCTGGGCGAGCTGCCGCCCGACCTGCGTGTCGGCCCGGTCGCGCGGCGCCTGGACGCGCACTTCAGCCCAGGGCGGGCGCGCGGCGCGGTCGCGGCGCTGCTCGACGAGGAGCGCTATCTCGCCCTGCTCGACGCCCTCGACGCGCTGCTTGCCGCGCCGCCGCTGCGCAAGGGCGCGGCGAAGCCCGCGCGCACGGCGCTGGCGCGCTCGGTGGCCAGGGAGCGCGAACGCCTCGACGCGCGCGTCGAGGCCGCGCTCGCGGCGCCCGAGGGAGCCGAGCGCGACGCCGCGCTGCACCGGGCGCGCAAGGCGGCGAAGCGGGCGCGCTATGCCGCGGAGACGGCCAGGAGCGCGCGCCGCAAGGCGGCCGAGCGCGAGCGGGTGGCGTTCCGGCGCGTGCAGCGCGTGCTCGGCGACCACCAGGACAGCGTGCTGGCCCGCGAGGCGCTCATGGCGATCGCGGGGGAGGCGCACGCGGCGGGTGAGCCGTCGTTCAGCTACGGGGTGATGCACGCGCGCGAGACGGAGCTGGCCCGCGCCCGCGTCCGGCGTCTTGGGGAAGTGCGGGTAGGCTGAATGGTCCGTCCGGGCCCGTTCCAGGCCCTGGCCGAGCAGCTTCCCGCAGCCCAGCAGGAAAGACGTAAGCCCATGCCTGTCGAGTCGGTCTTCCCGCGCCTGGAGGCCCTCCTCCCGCACGTCCAGAAGCCGATCCAGTACGTCGGCGGCGAGCTCAACTCCACGGTCAAGGACTGGGACGCCTGCGACGTCCGCTGGGCGCTGATGTACCCGGACGCGTACGAGGTCGGCCTGCCAAACCAGGGCGTCATGATCCTGTACGAGGTGCTCAACGAGCGCGATGGCGTCCTCGCCGAGCGCACCTACAGCGTCTGGCCCGACCTGGAGAAGCTGATGCGCGAGCACGGCGTGCCCCAGTTCACGGTGGACGCGCACCGGCCGGTGGCGGCGTTCGACCTGTTCGGCGTCTCGTTCTCCACCGAGCTCGGCTACACCAACCTGCTGACCGCGCTCGACCTCGCGGGCATCCCGCTGGAGGCGGCGGCGCGCACGACTGACCACCCGGTGGTGGTGGCGGGCGGGCACGCGGCGTTCAACCCCGAGCCGATCGCCGAGTTCATCGACTGCGCCGTCGTGGGCGACGGCGAGCAGGCGGTGCTCGAGATCACGCGCATCACGCGCGAGTGGAAGGACGAGGGGCGGCCAGGGGGGCGCGAGGAGCTGCTGTTGCGGCTCGCGCGCACGGGCGGGGTGTACGTTCCCGCGTTCTACGACGTGGAGTACCTGCCGGACGGCCGGATCGCGCGCGTCGCGCCGAACCGCCCCCGGGTGCCGTGGCGCGTCGCCAAGCACACGGTGATGGATCTCGACGCGTGGCCCTACCCCAAGCAGCCGCTCGTGCCGCTGGCCGAGACGGTGCACGAGCGGATGTCGGTGGAGATCTTCCGCGGCTGCACGCGCGGCTGCCGGTTCTGCCAGGCGGGCATGATCACGCGCCCGGTGCGCGAGCGGTCGATCACGGGCATCGGCGAGATGGTCGACAAGGGCCTTGCGGCCACGGGCTTCGAGGAGGTCGGCCTGCTGTCGCTGTCGTCGGCCGACCACAGCGAGATCGGGGACATCACCAAGGGCCTCGCCGATCGCTACGAAGAGGACAAGATCGGTCTGTCGTTGCCCTCGACCCGGGTGGACGCGTTCAACATCGATCTGGCCAACGAGCTGACGCGCAACGGGCGGCGCTCGGGCCTGACGTTCGCGCCCGAGGGCGGCAGCGAGCGGATCCGCAAGGTCATCAACAAGATGGTCTCCGAGGAGGACCTGATCCGCACCGTCGCCACCGCGTACGGCAACGGCTGGCGCCAGGTGAAGCTGTACTTCATGTGCGGCCTGCCCACGGAGACCGACGAGGACGTGCTCCAGATCGCCGAGCTCGCGACCAAGGTGATCGCCAAGGGCCGCGAGGTGTCGAAGTCCAACGACATCCGCTGCACCGTCTCCATCGGCGGCTTCGTGCCCAAGCCGCACACGCCGTTCCAGTGGGCGCCGCAGCTCTCCGCCGCTGAGACCGACGCGCGCCTCGCGAAGCTGCGCGACGCGATCCGCGCGGACAAGCGCTACGGGCGCTCGATCGGCTTCCGGTACCACGACGGCAAGCCCGGCATCGTCGAGGGCCTGCTGTCCCGCGGCGACCGGCGCGTGGGCGCGGTGATCCGCGCGGTGTACGAGGCGGGCGGGCGCTTCGACGGCTGGCGGGAGTTCTTCTCGTACGAGCAGTGGATGCGGTGCGCGGCGGAGGCGCTCGCGCCGCAGGGCGTGGACGTCGACTGGTACACCACGCGCGAGCGCGGCCACGAGGAGGTCCTGCCGTGGGACCACCTGGACTCGGGCCTGGACAAGGACTGGCTCTGGGACGACTGGCAGGACGCCCTGGACGAGACCGAGGTCGAGGACTGCCGCTGGACCCCGTGCTTCGACTGCGGCGTGTGCCCGCAGATGGGCACGTCCATCGAGATCGGCCCGACGGGCAAGCGGCTGCTGCCGCTGAGCGTGGTGAAGTAGGCCGCCTCACGCGGGGTGTCGGCTCGGCCGCGGCGGCTGAGAGGGCGTTGCGGCCGGGCGTTCCACCGGGACGGGGCCCGGGTTGCCCGGGCCACCGGGGCGGTGGAGGATGAGGCGGTGCCCGAGCTCGTCCTTCCCACCACCGAGGTCCACATCTCGTTCCTCGAGGCCGTCGCCGAGTGGCGGGCCGAGGGCCGGGGCGGCGCGGGGGACAACACGACGCTCGCCCGCGACATGGAGGTCTACGGACGCCGCTGGAACGACCCGGCGGCGTTCGCCGACTACGTCAGGCGCACGATCGCCGACGGGCAGGAGACATCACCGCGCCCGATGGGCTTCGTGCCCTCCACCGTCCTCTGGTATGTGACGGATCACACATTCATCGGCCGCCTCTCCATCCGCCACCGCCTGACCAGGCGCTTGCTCGACTGGGGCGGCATCATCGGCTACGACGTGCGCCCGTCCGCGCGCCGCCGCGGCCACGCGACCGCGATGCTGCGCGCGTCGCTGCCCTACGCCCACGAGCTGGGCCATGACCCGGTGCTCGTCACGTGCGACCACGACAATGTCGCCTCCCGCAAGGTCATCGAGGCGTGCGGCGGGGTCTTCGAGGACCAGCGGGCGGAGAAGCTGCGTTACTGGATCGCCACGTCGGGCACGTAACCTGGAGTCAAGCAACGGCCCGCAGCAGGGCCACGGGGTCAGCACGATCGAGGGACTGAGGACCACTGGGCAAGCGACAGCCGGTCGGCCCGCCGCCCGCTTCGGCGGTGCAGCGCATCAGGATGCGGTACACGAAGCGGGGGCGCCTGCGTTTCACCAGCCACCGGGACTTCCAGCGCGCCTTCGAGCGCGCGCTGCGCCGCGCCGGGGTGCCGATGGCGTACTCCGCCGGCTTCACCCCGCACCCCAAGGTCTCCTATGCCAACGCGGCGCCCACCGGTACCGCCAGTGAAGCCGAGTACCTGGAGATCGCCCTGGCCGCGCGGCGTGACCCCGGCGAGCTGAGGGCCGCGCTCGACGCGTCGCTGCCCGCCGGGCTCGACATCGTCGACGTGGTCGAGGCCCGCACCGCCGACTTCGCCGAGCGGCTGCGCGCCTCCGTGTGGGAGCTGCGGCTCGACGGCGTCGAGCCAGAGGCGGCCGCGAAGGCGGTCGGGATGTTCCTCGCGGCCGAGAGCGTCGAGGTACGGCGCCAGACCAAGCGGGGGACGCGCGTGTTCGACGCCCGCTCCGCCGTGGTCGCGCTCGACGCGGTTGCCGCCCCGAGGAATCGGGGCGGAAGCGGGCCCGATGGGCCCGTGTCCCACCCTTGTGCGATACTGCGCCTGGTAGTACGGCACCTCACCCCTGCCGTACGACCCGACGACGTCCTGTCCGGTCTCCGCGCTACGGCCGACCTGGCGCCGCCGGTCCCCGCAGCGGTGACCAGGCTGGCGCAGGGGCCGCTCGATGAGTCCGGCACGGTGACCGACCCGTTCGCGCCCGACCGCGACGCTGCCGAAGCCGCCCTGACCAGGGCCGCCGGGCAGCAGGCCGCGGCGGCGCCGGGGATCACCGGATAGCGATGCCGTTGCTGCGCCGCCGAACCGCCAGGTGCCAGGGAGCCACTCGGGTCAGGCAGTTCCGGGCGACGCGCCGACCAGAAGACTTTCGCCGAAGCCGGCCCACGCTGGACCGGAACCGGCGAGTGATACGACAGCTCCCGAGCGGCGCCCGCTCCATGTGAGGCGCCCGGGAGCGTGACGGGAGAACCGCCCGCATGCAAGAGACCGACAAGTCCGTGGAAACGGACGGTGCGGAACGCACCGACACCACCGTTCCCCATGGCTCATCCGACACCACGAGCTCGAACGACACGACCAGCCCGAACGACACCACGAGCCCGAGCGACACGCTGCCCCCGCGCCGCCGCCGCGCGGCCTCACGCCCGGCCGGGCCCCCGGCCCAGGCGGGCGAGAGCGGCGGCGCCGACGAGGCGCCCGCGGCCCCGAAGCGGCGCCGCGCCACCCGCGCGGCCGCGGCCACGACGGCGGAGGCCGACGGCGTTCCCCAGCAGGCGACCGATGAGCCCGCGCCCAAGCGCGGTCGGCGTGTGACGCGTGTCGCGTCGGCGCCCGAGGCCGATGAGCCTTCCGCGAACGCCGAGGCCGCGGCAGCCGAGGCGCAGCCGGAGCCCGAGCCGGTGCCGGTCAAGCGCCGCCGCCGCGCGACGCGTGCCGCTGCCGCGCCCGAGGCGGCCGAGGGGGCCGAGGAGGCGGCGGCCGAGGTCCCGGTGGCCGTGACCCCCGTGGTCGAAGAGCCCGCCGAGCCCGAGCCCGAGCCCGCGCCCAAGCGCAGGAGGCGCGCGACGCGCGCCGCGGCGGCGCCCGAGCCCGCCCCCGAGAGCGCGCCCGAGGCAGAGGAGCCCGCGCCCCCGAAGCGCCGCCGCCGCGCGACCCGCGCCGCCGCCGCGCCCGAGGCGGTCGCCGAGGCCCCCGAGGCCGCGCCCGAGGCCGCCCCTGAGACAGAGGAGCCCGCGCCGCGGCGCCGACGGCGTTCGACCGCGAAGGCGGCCTCGCCCGCGCCCGCGCCCGAGGCCGATGAGGCCGCGCCCGTGCCCGCGGACACCGACGAGGCCGATGTGCCGCTGCCGCCCGCCGTTCCCGTGGCCACCACCGCCGTCTTCCAGGCCCCTGTCTTCCAGGCGCCGATGTTCCAGACCCCGCAGCGGGCCGCCGAGGAGGCGGTGCGCGGCGCCGCCGGGCAGCGGGCCGACGAGGACGAGGAAGAGGAGGAGCTCACCGACCTCGCCGACCTCGCCGAAGGCCCCGACGACGACGAGCTTCCCGAGGTCCCCGAGGCGGACGAGGACGAGGCGCAGGCCGACCGCCCCGCGCGGCGCCGCCGCCGCGGCGGCCGCAGGCGCAGGCGCGGCGAGACCGCGGAGCGCGCCGCCGAGGCCGCGGGGAAGGCGGCGGGCGACGAGGCCGAGGCCGACGAGGCCGCGGCGGACGAGGACCAGGCCGAGGCCGAGCAGGCCGGGCAGGCCGTGGTCGAGGCCGACGAGCAGGCCGAGGGCTCGGGCGGCTCCCGCCGCCGTCGGCGCCGCAGGAGGCGCAGCGGCGAGTCGGGCGAGGCGCCAGCGGGCGGCGACGACCCCGAGCGCACGGTCGTCAAGGTCCGCGAGCCGCGCCGCAGGCGTGAGGAGGCCACCGAAAGCGCGGACGGCGTTCAGTCGATCAAGGGCTCCACGCGCCTTGAGGCCAAGAAGCAGCGCCGCCGCGAGGGCCGTGAGCAGGGCAGGCGCAGGGCGCCGATCATCACCGAGGCGGAGTTCCTGGCGCGCCGCGAGGCGGTCGAGCGGGTCATGATCGTCCGGCAGAGCGGCGAGCGCACGCAGATCGCCGTCCTGGAGGACGACGTCCTGGTGGAGCACTTCGTCAACAAGGAGCAGTCCTCCAGCTACGTCGGCAACGTCTACCTCGGCAAGGTGCAGAACGTCCTGCCGTCGATGGAGGCCGCGTTCGTCGACATCGGCAAGGGCCGCAACGCCGTGCTCTACGCGGGCGAGGTCAACTTCGAGGCGCTCGGCCTCGGCAACGGCCCCCGCCGCATCGAGTCGGCGCTCAAGTCGGGCCAGCCGGTGCTCGTGCAGGTCACCAAGGACCCCATCGGACACAAGGGCGCCCGGCTGACCAGCCAGATCTCGCTCCCCGGGCGTTATCTCGTCTATGTCCCCGAGGGCTCGATGACGGGCATCAGCCGCAAGCTGCCCGACACCGAGCGGGCGCGGCTCAAGCAGGTGCTCAAGCGGATCGTCCCCGAGGACGCGGGCGTCATCGTGCGCACCGCCGCCGAGGGCGCGAGCGAGGAGGAGCTGACGCGCGACGTCGAGCGGCTCCAGGCGCAGTGGGAGGAGATCCAGAAGAAGGCCAAGAAGGGCAACGCCCCCTCGCTGCTGTATGGCGAGCCCGACATGACGGTCCGGGTCGTGCGCGACATCTTCAACGAGGACTTCACCAAGGTCATCGTCAGCGGCGACGAGGCGTGGGAGACCATCCACGGCTATGTCTCGCACGTGGCGCCCGACCTGGTGGGCCGCCTGTCGCGGTGGACGTCGGACGTGGACGTGTTCGCGACGTACCGCATCGACGAGCAGCTGATGAAGGCGCTCGACCGGAAGGTGTGGCTGCCGAGCGGCGGCTCGCTGGTCATCGACCGCACCGAGGCGATGGTCGTGATCGACGTCAACACCGGGCGTTTCACGGGCCAGGGCGGCAACCTCGAGGAGACCGTCACCAGGAACAACCTGGAGGCGGCCGAGGAGATCGTGCGCCAGCTGCGGCTGCGGGACCTCGGCGGGATCATCGTGATCGACTTCATCGACATGGTCTTGGAGTCCAACCGCGACCTGGTGCTGCGCAGGCTGCTCGAGTGCCTGGGCAGGGACCGCACCAAGCACCAGGTGGCCGAGGTCACGTCGCTCGGCCTGGTGCAGATGACCAGGAAGCGCGTGGGGCAGGGGCTGCTTGAGTCGTTCTCCGAGCCGTGTGTCCACTGCAACGGCCGCGGCGTCATCGTGCACATGGACCATGTGCACGCGCCCGCGGGTGGCGGGGGCGGCGGCCGGAAGGGCAGGAAGCGCGGCAGGGCGGCGGCCGAGGAGCCGAGGCAGCCGGTGGCGGTCGACGTTGGTGAGACGGCCGAGGCCGAGGCCGTGGAGGCGGCGGCCGCCGATGAGGAGGCGATCGAGCCGGTCGAGGCCGTGGCGCCCGCCGAGCCCGAACCGGTCGTCGAGGTCGTCGAGCCGGTGGAGGTCGTGGAGCCGGAGCCGGTGGCCGAGCCCGAGCCGGTCGTCGAGGAGGCCGCGCCCGAACGCCCCCGGCGCAGGAGGCGTGTCACCCGCAAGGTGTCGGCCCCGGCAGGGCCGCCGCCCTCGGCCGCCGATGAGGAGGCCGCGGTGACCGTGGTCCCGGCGCCCGAGCCCGCGGCCGAGCCCGTTCCCGAGGTGCCGGTGGAGCCCGCGGGCGAGGAGCCGAGCCCCGAGCCCGAGCCGCAACGCGCCAGGCGCGGCGCGCGCCGCAAGGTGTCCGCGCCCGCGGGCTCGCCCAGGAGCACGGCCGAGGAGCACGCGGTGCTCGTCGTCGCGTCCGAGCCGGTGGAGGCGCCCGAGCCCGAGCCGGTGCCCGAGCCGGTCTCCGAGGCCCCGCCGCCCCGCCGCCGCGCGGTGCGCAGGGCGTCGGCCCCGGCCGGTTCGCCCGAGGGGGCGAGCGAGGCCGTCGTGACGGTCGTCACGGCCCCGCCAGCGAAGAAGGCGGCGAAGGCGGCGAAGGCGGCGAAGAAGGCCGCGGCCAAGAAGGCGGCGAAGGCCCCGGCGAAGAAGGCCGCGGCCAAGAAGACCGCGGCGAAGAAGGCGGCCAAGACGGCCAAGACGGCGAAGGCCGCCACGACCGCCAAGAAGGCCGCGGCCAAGAAGTCGGCCAAGACCACGGCGGCGGCCGAGCAGCCGCAGCCGCCCTCGGTCTCGGCGTCGACGGACGGCTGAGCGGCACTGGCTGAGCGGCACGAGCGGACGGGCGTCGGCAGGGCGGGAATTTGACCGCCTTGTCGGCGCCTCCGTATTGTTGACGACTGGCGTGTCACCGGATGCGCCATGCCCCTGAGCGATCTTCCTCCCGTGCCGCGCGGTTTCGCGCGGGGGAGAGGCCGGGCCTGCCCGTTGCTGGCATCAGGGGCCCCGTCAGCGAGTGAGGGAGAGTTCCGCGTGTACGCGATCGTGCGCACCGGCGGCCGTCAGCAGAAGGTGTCTGTCGGCGACGTCATCGAGGTCGACCGGCTGTCCAGTGAGGTCGGCGACACCGTCGAGCTCTCGGCCCTGCTCGTCGTGGACGGCGAGACCGTCACCAGCGACCCGTGGGTGCTGGCAGGGGTGAAGGTCCAGGCCGAGGTTCTCGACCACCACAAGGGCGACAAGATCCGCATCCAGAAGTTCAAGAACAAGACGGGCTACCGCAGGCGGATGGGCCACCGCCAGCTGCACACCCAGCTGAAGATCACCGACATCCCCGCCCCGGCCGCCTCGAAGTAAGGGACTGAGCACAGATGGCACACAAGAAGGGCGCCTCCTCCACCCGGAACGGCCGCGACTCCAACCCCCAGTACCTCGGCGTCAAGCGCTTCGGCGGCCAGCTGGTGAACGCCGGTGAGATCCTGGTCCGCCAGCGCGGCACCCACTTCCACCCCGGCAAGGGCGTGGGCCGTGGCGGCGACGACACGCTGTTCGCCCTGCGCCCCGGTCATGTGCAGTTCGGCACGTACCGGGACCGCAAGGTCGTGAACATCGTTCCGGTCGCCGCGGAGTAAGCGCGCGGCACTGCCGAGGGCGGACCGTCTTCCCGCGCCGGGAAGCCGGTCCGCCCTTCGCTTGTCCCCCCAAAAAAGACCCCCTCTCGAAGAACCCCAGTACAGGAGTGACCGTCATGACCACCTTTGTGGACCGCGTCGAGCTGCATGTCGTCGCGGGGAACGGCGGCCACGGCTGTGCCTCCGTGCACCGGGAGAAGTTCAAGCCGCTCGGCGGCCCCGACGGGGGCGACGGCGGGCGCGGCGGCGATGTCGTGCTGGTGGTGGACCCGGATGTGACGACGCTCATCGAGTACCACCACAGGCCGCACCGCAAGGCGACCAACGGCAAGCCGGGCGGCGGGGGCCACCGCACGGGCGCGCACGGCCAGGACCTGGTGCTTCCCGTGCCCGACGGCACGGTCGTGCTCGACGGGAACGGCGAGGTGCTGGCCGACCTGGTGGGCAGGGGCACGACGTTTGTCGCGGGCCAGGGCGGCAGGGGCGGGCTCGGGAACGCCGCGCTCGCCTCGCCGCGCCGCAAGGCCCCGGGGTTCGCGCTGCTCGGCGAGCCCGGCGAGGAGCGCGACATCGTCCTGGAGCTCAAGACGGTCGCCGATGTGGCGCTCGTCGGCTTCCCGAGCGCGGGCAAGTCGTCGTTGATCTCGGTGCTCTCCGCGGCCAAGCCCAAGATCGCGGACTACCCCTTCACCACCCTGGTGCCCAACCTCGGTGTGGTGACGGCCGGTTCGACGGTGTACACGGTGGCGGACGTGCCGGGGCTGATCGCGGGGGCGAGCGAGGGCCGGGGCCTCGGGCTGGAGTTCCTGCGGCATGTGGAGCGCTGCTCGGTGCTGGTGCACGTGCTGGACTGCGCGACGCTGGAGCCGGGCCGTGACCCGCTGACCGACCTGGACGTCATCGAGGCCGAGCTGGCGCGGTACGGCGGCCTCGACGACCGGCCGCGGCTTGTCGTGCTCAACAAGACGGATATTCCCGAGGGTCAGGATCTCGCGGATATCGTGCGCCCCGATCTCGAGGCGAGAGGGCTTGAGGTATTCGATGCCTCGGCGGTCTCGCGGAAGGGCCTTCGTGATCTTTCCTACGCGCTTGCCGCGCAGGTCGCGAAGGCGCGGGAGGCGAAGCCCGTCGAGGAGGCGACGCGCATTGTCATCAGGCCCAGGGCGATTGACGACTCGGGCTTCACGGTGACCGAGGAGGGCGAGGGATTCTTCCGGGTGCGCGGCGAGAAGCCGGAACGCTGGGTGCGGCAGACCGACTTCACCAATGACGAGGCCGTGGGCTATCTCGCGGACCGCCTCGCGCGGCTCGGCGTCGAGGACGAGCTACGCCGCGCCGGGGCGCGCGAGGGCGACGGGGTGGGGATCGGCGGCGACGACGACGCCGTGGTCTTCGACTTCGAGCCCTCGGTGAGCGGCGGCGCCGAGATGCTGGGCAGGCGTGGCGAGGATCACCGCCTGAACGCCGTGCGGCCCGCGGAGGAACGCCGCAGGGAACGGGAGGCGCGCCGCGGCGACCAGGCGCAGCGGGAATTCGAGGAATTCAGCCCTTTTGACTGAGATATGGGGGGAATGTGAGTGACATAAGGCCGCATCTGCCGACGTTGGAGGGCGCCGCACGGTAACGCGGCGCTGTCGCAAAGCGATAACGGAGGACAACCGTTCATCTGGTTTGGGGGTCAAGCTTCCACTGGGGTTAACCTTCTCCTCGCGTAGGCGACACTTCTGATACCCGGCTGGAGCTTCCTTGACCATCCATCCCCCAGGCCCGTCCCCACACACCACCGCGGTCGTGCTGGCCGGTGGAACGGGTCAGCGCGTAGGGCTCTCCATTCCGAAGCAGCTGATCAAGGTGGCGGGCAAGGCAGTCATCGAGCACACCCTCGCGATCTTCGAGGAGGCCGAGGAGATCGACGACGTCCTCGTGATGATGGCCCCCGGGTACACGGCCGAGGTGGAGAAGATCGTCGCCAAGGGCGGCCTCGGCAAGGTCACCCGGGTCGTGGAGGGCGGCTCGACGCGGAACGAGACGACGCGGCGCGCCATCGAGGTGCTTGGCGAGGGGCTCGCGGACGACGAGGACCGCAAGGTGCTGTTCCACGACGCCGTCCGCCCGCTGCTGTCGCGCCGCGTCATAGCGGACTGCGTGGCGGCGCTCGACCGCTACCGCGCGGTGGACGTCGCCATACCGTCGGCCGACACCATCATCGTCACGCGCACGCACGGCGAGGACGGCGAGTTCATCACCGATGTGCCGGACCGCTCGCGGCTGCGCCGGGGCCAGACCCCGCAGGCGTTCCGGCTCTCCACGATCCGCAGGGCCTACGAGGTGGCCGCCGACGACCCCAACTTCCAGGCGACGGACGACTGTTCCGTGGTGCTGAAGTACCTGCCCGACGTGCCGATCCATGTGGTGCCTGGCGACGAGTTCAACCTGAAGGTGACGCAGCCCGTCGACGTCTTCATCGCCGACAAGCTGTTCCAGCTCGCCTCGACGGCCGCGCCCGCGCAGTCCGCCGACGACGCCTACCGCGAGCGGCTGAAGGGCGCGACGGTCGTCGTCTTCGGCGGCTCCTACGGCATCGGCAAGGACATCGCCGACCTGGCCGAGCGCCATGGCGCGACGGTGTACGCGCTGGGCCGCTCCACCACGGGCACCCATGTGGAGAACCCGCGCGACATCGCCGACGCCCTCGCGCGCGCGTACGCGGAGACCGGGCGCGTGGACTATGTCGTGAACACCGCGGGAGTGCTGCGCATCGGGAAGCTGGCGGAGACGGATGACGCCGCGATCGAGGAGGCGCTCACCGTCAACTACCTGGCGCCGGTGCGGATCGCGCGCGCCGCCCACACCTACCTCGCCGAGTCGGGCGGCCAGCTGCTGCTGTACACCTCGAGCAGCTACACGCGGGGCCGCGCCGAGTACAGCCTCTACTCCTCCACCAAGGCCGCGATGGTCAACCTCACGCAGGCGCTCGCCGACGAGTGGGCCGCCGACGGCATCCGCGTCAACTGCGTCAACCCCGAGCGGACCGCGACCCCGATGCGCACGCGGGCGTTCGGCGACGAGCCCGCGGGCACGCTGCTGTCGTCCGAGGCCGTGGCGCGCACGTCGCTCGACGTCCTGCTCTCGCCCCTGACCGGGCATGTCATCGACGTCCGGCAGCAGGACCCGACGGCCGACGCCAGCCAGGCCGGGTCGTTCGAACGCGCGCTTGCCGCCGCGATCGCCGCGGGCGCGGCCGACTCCGCGGGGGAGGTGGCATGACGGGGGGGCTGCTGCACCGGCTCGCGGGGGTGGCCACCGGTGCCGAGCTCGTCGCTGCGCTGCTCATGGGGGTCAGCTATCCGCTGATGCTGCTTGGCGCGCTGCTGCCGTTGACGTGGCTGTTCATCGCCGCCGCCGCGCTGAGCTACGCGGGCGACCACTTCCTGCACCGCAGGGGCAGCTATCTGCTGGTGCGGATGGGCAAGGCGAGGCTCGGGCTCACGGTCCGCTTCCTGGTCAGGCAGCTGCTGCTCGTCCTGCTCCTCGCGCGCGAGGACTGGGCGGGGGAGCGGATGTTCTCCGCGGCCGTCGTGGGCTTCCTCGCGTTCTACGCGCTCCAGGCGCCGCACACCGCGCTGGTGATGGTGCTGCGCAGGCTGCGGCGGCTGCCCATCGGGACGCGCAACATCGACCTGTCCACGATGCCGGTGCCCGACGGGCCGCCGCGCTGGCTCACCCACCGGGCCGTCGAGAAGGTGCTGCACACCGAAGTCCCGGCGCAGGCGGGGCTTTTGGCCGCCGTGGCGACGGGCACCGCCGCGTTCGGCTACGCGGGCATCGCCGTCACGCTCGCGCTGGTGCTCGGCTATGTCGCGGTGCTGCTGCCGTTCCTGCGGGCCAGGCGGCTGCCGCCGTCGAAGGAGGCGGCGCTCGCGTGGTTCGACGCGTGGCTGCGGGATTACCGCCCCGTCGTCGCGCTGTACTTCTCGGGCTCCAAGGACTCCGCCTACCAGGTCAACATGTGGCTCGACACCATGGCCGGGCTCGATGTCCGCACCGTGGTCATCCTGCGGGAGCGGGCGATCCTCAGCAGGCTCGCCACCACGACCGTGCCGGTCATGTGCGTGCCGAGCGCGGTGGACCTGATGAACCTCGACCTGTCGATGCTGCGCGTCGGACTCTACCCCGCCAATGTCGGCAAGAACCTGCACCTGCTGCGCGTCCCGACCATGAAGCACGTCTTCATCGGGCACGGCGACAGCGACAAGGTCGCCAGCATCAACCCCTACGCCAAGGCGTACGACGAGGTGTGGACCGCGGGGCGGGCCGGGCGCGACCGCTTCATGCTGGCCGACGTGGGCGTGCGGGACGAGGACATCGTCGAGGTGGGCCGCCCCCAGCTGGCGTCCATCGAGACCGGCGCGGGCCCGCGCGAGGGGCGCATCCCCACCGTGCTCTACGCCCCCACGTGGGAGGGCTGGACGGACGAGCCGGGGAACACGTCGTTGATGCTCGCGGGCGAGAACATCATCCGCGGCCTGCTGGCCTCCGAGCGGCCCGTGCGCGTGCTGTACAAGCCGCACCCGTTCACCGGCTCGCGCGACCCCGAGGCCGCCGCCGCGCACCGGCGCATCGTGGAGATGATGGAGCGCGCGGCCGCCGAGCGCGCCGCCGATCCGCGCTGGCGCGAGGCCGCCGCCGCGAGCGAGGCCGAGCGCGAGCGCGCCGCCGCGACGCTGCGCGCGATGGCGGAGAGCGGCGCGTTCGGCCAGGCCACCGTGGCCGCGTGGGACGACGCGTCGGTCTCGCGCGACGCGCAGACCCCGGCGGCCCAGGCGGCCGAAGAGGAGCGCGCGCTCGTCGAGTGGAACAACGCCTACTGGCGCTCGCGCGGCTGGTGGGAGCACCGCGTCATCACGGGCCCGCAGCCGCTGCTCTTCGACTGCTTCAACGAGTCGGACGCCCTGGTCTCGGACATCTCGAGCGTCGTCTCGGACTTCATCGCCAGCGGCAAGCCCTATGCCGTCACCGACTCGGCCGGCCTGGGCGCCGAGGAGTTCATGCGCCAGAACACCGCGGTGCGCGCCGCCGTGATCCTCTCCAACGACGCCGACCGGCTCGGCGAGGTCATCGCCGCCGCGCACGCCCCGGGCGACCCGGAGCGCGACCCGCTCGCGGGCGCGCGCCGCGAGCTCAGGCAGTACCTCATCGGCCCCGACGAGCCGCCGTCCCAGGCGCGCTTCGCCGCGGCCGTCGCCGCCCTGGCCGCCAAGGCCGAGGCGCGCAACACCGCGCAGGGCGCCGACGAGGCGCCCTCCGCGCACACCGTCCCCGCGCCGGGCGACCCGGCGCGCCGCCCCGTCCCCGCTCAGGAAGGCTGACCCGGTGGCCCCCAAGAAACCGGCCAAGAAGCCGGAGGACTTCCTCCCCGCTGAGCTGCGGCGTTCGATGCACTGGCTCCCCGAGTCCTCCGCCGAGGAGCGCGAGGCGTTCTTCGACGAGGCGGGCGCGTTCCTCGCGACCG
Source organism: Streptomyces sp. PT12 (assembly GCF_003311645.1). GTDB lineage: Bacteria > Actinomycetota > Actinomycetes > Streptomycetales > Streptomycetaceae > Streptomyces. The sequence continues at coordinate 45,702 of NZ_QEST01000019.1, forward strand.
CCGACCCGCGCAAGCTCGCCAAGCTGCCGCCGCTCATGCGCGTCAAGTGGCAGCTCGCCCGCGAGCGGCGGCTCGACGACCTGCTGACCGTGCTCGCGCACGAACGCGAGTACCGCGCCTCGTCGTTCTCCGTCACCGGCAGGCTGCGCCCGCGCCTGGCGATCCCCGGGCTCGACAGCGGCTCGCTGCCCCCCGACGTGGTGCGGCTGCGCCAGGGCGAGCTGCCCGTGAAGGGCAAGGCCACCGAGGCGCGCTGGCAGGACGGCAAGCTCGTCGTCACCGGCTACGCCTATGTGCAGAACGTCCCTGCCGATGGCAGGGTGCGCCTGCCGCGCCTTGGCTGGCTGCGGCAGCAGGGCGCGCGCCGGCGCGTTCCCGTGCGGGTGCGCCCGCGCACCGATCTGCGCGCCACCCGCGACTCGGGGCAGGCACTGCACTCCTACGACGAGGCCGGGTTCGAGCTGACCGTCGACCCGGCGAAGCTGCGCACGTCGGGCCGCTGGCAGGCGGGCGTGTGGCAGCTGACGCTCGCGCTGCCCTCGCCAGGCGTCGTGCGCCTCGGCTCGCTCGACCGCACCGACATCGGCAGCGCGGGCCACTCCCAGGCCCGCGAACTGGCCGATGGCGTCAGGCTGGTCGCGGGCTTCTCCGACGAGCGCCTCCAGCTCACCATCGACACCCCGGCGGCCGAGATCGCCGGGCACGAGCGCGTGGGCGACGCGTTGCGCCTGCGGCTGCGCGTGCCCCCGGGGCCGAGCGGCAGGGCGCCGAAGCGGCTCCTGCTCGCGCACAAGGGCGGCGCGTTCACGGGCGCCTACGACGTCGTGGCGGAGGGGGCGGAGGGGGCGGAGGGGGAAGGGCTCGCGGCCGATGTCCCGTTCGCCGATCTGACGGTGGCGGGGGCGGCCGACGCGCCGACCCAGGACCTCATCGCCACGCTGGAGTTCGCGGAGGGCGAGCCCCGCAGGGCCACCGTGCGCGCGGGGTTCGCGCCCGGCCAGTACCCCGTGGCCGAGGGCCGCGAGATCGCCGTCACGACCGACGGGCCTGGGCTGCTCAAGCTGCACGACCGGGTGCGGCAGGCCGTGGTGGACGAGCTGCGCTGGACCGAGGCGGGCGAGCTCGAGCTGCGCGGCGCCTACACGGGCGACGCCAGCGGCCTCGAACTCGTCCTGCGGCACGGCAAGTACATGGAGGAGAAGACCCTCCCGTTCACCCGCGAGGACAACCGCTTCACGCTGGTGATCCCGCCGGACCGCATGGAGTCCTACGACGGCCCGCAGGAGCTGCGCGAGGGCCGCTGGTACCTGTCGTTCCGCCCCGAGGGCGAGGCCGACAGGGGCGGCGACGTGCCCGTCAAGATCCGCGGCGACCTCGTCGACACGCTGCCGCTGACCCACCAGGGCGCGCACCGCACGTACACCGTCGAACGCCGCTTCTTCGACCGGATCTTCCTCGCCGCTGGCTCGCCGCTGCGCGAGGAGGACCGCGGCAAGTACCGGCAGCGCAGGCTGCGCGAGCTGTATGTGCGCGACCGCGAGAAGCCGCTGCGCGACGTCGTCTTCTACAACTGCTACCACGGCCGCCAGTTCTCCGACTCGCCCCGCGCGATCTACGAGGAGCTGGTGCGCCGCGGCGCCGATGTCGAGCACGTGTGGGGGACCAGCGACCGGCAGGCCGTGGTGCCCGATGGCATGCGCACGGTGGAGTGGAAGAGCGCCGAGTGGCACGAGGCGCTGGCCACCAGCCGCTTCCTGGTCACCAACGTGATGATCTCGTCGTGGATCAAGCGGCGCGAGGACCAGCTGTTCGTCCAGACGTGGCACGGCACGCCGCTCAAGAAGATGGGCGCCGACCTGCTGGGCACGTCCAAGGCGAACCCCGCCTACATCGCGACGCTGCCCGGCCGCTTCGAGCAGTTCGCCTACCTGGTCTCGCCCAACGCGTTCACCACCCCGATCATGCGCAGCGCGTTCGGCTTCCCCAACGAGATCCTGGAGACCGGCTATCCGCGCAACGACGTCTTCTACCGCGAGGACCGCGAGGAGATCGCGGCGCGCGTGCGGAGGACGCTGCGGCTGCCCGAGGGCAAGAAGGTGCTGCTCTACACGCCGACCTGGCGCGACGACCAGCGCTTCGGCACGGGCAAGAAGTTCAAGCTCGACCTTCAGCTCGACCTGGCGGCGTTTGAGCGGGCGCTGGGCGACGAGTATGTGCTGCTGTTCCGCAAGCACCCCAAGATGCTCAACAACATCACGGGCGCGCGCGACGGCTTCGTGCGCGACGTGGCGGCGTACGCGGAGATCTCCGACCTCTATCTGGTCTCGGACGTGCTCATCACGGACTACTCGTCGTCGATGTTCGACTTCGCGCACACCGGGCGCCCGATGGTCTTCTTCACCTATGACCTGGAGCACTACCGGGACACGCTGCGCGGCTTCTACTTCGACTTCACCGGCACCTCGCCGGGGCCGCTGGTGAAGACGACCGAGGAGCTGATCGACGCGCTGCGGGACCTGGAGACGGTCGAGAAGGAGTACGCCGACCGCTACGCCGCGTTCGTCGAGAAGTTCTGCGAGCCCGCGGACGGCCGGGCGACGGCCCAGGTGGTGGACACGATGCTTCAGTGGGCCGACCGGCGCCGTTGAGGAGTGGGTGGGGTCACGGGCGGCGGAAGAACCAGGCCATCCGTGGCTCCATCACCGGGCCGAACGCCCGCCGCACCGGGGGCGTGCACAGCAGCGTCACGCCCACGGCCGCGACCGCCGAGGTGATCGCGAGCGACGAGGGCAGCTGCCGCACCACCTCGGGGTCGTACCAGCCCCACGCGCGGGCCCCCGAGATCAGGAAGCCGTGCAGCAGATAGCCGGAGATGGTGCCCGCGCCCAGCGCCGTGAACCAGGTGCGCCGCCCCGGCACCAGCGAGAAGAAGCACACGGTCAGCACCACCGCGCAGCCGAAGAGCGCCAGCGTCATCCCGACCCCGGCCCACCACGCCTCGCCCAGCTCCTGCGCGGACTCGCGGTGGTAGAGCCACTGGTACTCCATGCGCGGCGCGACCAGGTACGCCACCGCCGTCGCGCCCGCGAAGACCGGGAGCGCGAGCAGCCGCACCGCGCGCTGCCTGGCCATCCTGAAGTGCTCGGGCCGCAAGACCAGTCCAAGCACGAAGAACGGCAGGAACTGGAGCACGCGCTGGATCTGGAGGTCGTTGCCAAGCGAGGGCGAGGCGGAAGCGGCGGCCGCGATCGCGAGCGACAGGGGCAGCGGCCAGCGCACGGCCTGCCACAGCGGCACGGTCAGCCGCCACAGCAGCAGCGCAAGCAGGAACCACATGAGCCACTTCGGCTCGAACAGCGGCACATAGGTGTTCCGGTCGTCATCGAGCCAGCGCATCCAGAAGACATAGGCCACCTGGAAGACGGCATAGGGCACCGCGACCCCGGTCACCAGCCGCGCCACACGACGGGGACTGTGGTCGAAGCTCCGGGAGAAGTACCCCGCGATCACGATGAACGCGGGCATATGGAACGTGTACACCGTCATATACAGCGCCATGACGACGCGCGAGTCGGGGTGCAGCGGCTCCCACGCGTGGGCGACGGCGACCAGCACGATCGCCAGATACTTGGCGTTGTCGAAGAACGCGTCCCGCTCCGGCGCGCGCGCCCCCGCTCCGGCGCCCTCGTGGGCCTGAGGGGGAACGGACGCGCTCTCCTTCGTCTGCTGCGGGCCGCTCATCACACCAATGCACCTTAACGACAGGTGACGCCCAGGTGTCCCCCGGGGGTCGCGGAGGTTGGAGGAGACTTGTGCGCATGACGTGCACGCCGCACCCCACCCCCGTCGGGGACGCCCGCATCACCTGGCACCACGCCGCCGCCCCCGGCCCCGCGCCGTGGTCGCGCTCGGCCATGGCGCGGGCGGCGGGATCGAGGCCCCCGATCTGGCGGCCCTGGCCGCCGCGTTGCCCCCGCGCGGCTACACCGTCGCGCTGGTCGAGCAGCCCATGGGGGTACCTCCCAGGCCCCTAGGGCCTGGGGGAGTGTCAAGGGGAAACGCCTCGCGCCCCCGCCGCGCACCCTCGACGCGGCCTGGACCGCGCTGGCCCCCGCGCTCGCCGAGCCTGGCGTCCCCGTCGTCGTGGGCGGGCGCAGCGCCGGGGCGCGGGTCGCCTGCCGCACGGCGCGCACCACCGGCGCACACGCCGTTCTCGCGCTGGCGTTCCCCCTCCATCGTCCCCCAGGCCCTCGGGGGCCTGGAGGTACCCCCACCGGCAGGCCCGAGCGGTCCCGCGTGGCCGAGCTGCTGGGCTCCGGCGTTCCCACGCTGGTGGTCCAGGGGTCCCGCGACCTCTTCGGGCGGCCCGATGAGTTCCCCGATGGGACCGAGCTGGTCACGGTCCCGGACGCCGACCACGGCTTCGCCGTGCCCAAGAGCGCGGCCCAGGACCGCGAAACGGCGCTGGCGGCCGCGGCCGCCAGCGCCGTTTCGCTGGCTCGGGGGAGTCCTGGACCGGGTCAGCCCGTGATCCGGTGGCCCGAAGGTCGCGGTATCGGCAGCTCCACGCCGGAGTCGCCCGAGGCCAGCCGCGTCTGACGCGACCTGCGGGCATCCGCCTCGGCGGACAGCGCCCTGGTCGCCTCCGTGAACCGCGTCAGCGACGGCGGGTCGGACGGGCCAAGCAGATACGTCTGGAGCGCCACCCGCTCGTCGGCGAGCGTGTCCAGGTCGGGGTCGGCCACGGCCGCGAGCAGCGCGGGGATCTCCCGCGCCTCGGGCGTGATGATCGTGGCCGCCCTGACCGTCGGGTTGGCCGCGCGGAAGTCCGCCTCGGACAGCCCGCTGGTGTTGACCACCGCGTAGGGCTTGGTGCTCGCCAGGAAGTCGGCGGCCACGGACGAGACATCCGAGATCAGCAGGTCGGCCTGGTTGAAGCAGCTGTAGATGTCGGGCCGCGAGCCGGTCAGCACCAGGTGCGCGTCGCGCGGCTGCGCCGCCCAGAACGCCGCCCGCCACGCCTCCATGGCCGCCTCGACCGCCTCGGCCCGCCCGGGCTCGGGGGCCGACTGCCGCATCATCCGCTCCATCTCGTCCGCGCCAGGGCGGAAGACACGGGCCGTGAGCCGGTTCAACTCCTCGGTGCACCTCGCGAGTTCGGCGCGGGCCTCGGCGGATGCCGCCCCCTCGCCCCTGCCCCGCGCGGGCTCGGCCGCGACGGTGTCGGTGGCGGTGGGGGGCGTGGCGAGCGAGCCGCGTTCGGAACGCGCGCCCAGGCCAGCGCGGTCGGAGCGCTCCGCGCGCGCCGCCGTCCCGGCGTTCGCCTCCGCGATCAGCGTGCGGATCCGCGCGTCCGCCTCGCCCGCCCTGCGGTTGACCGAGCCCGTCATCGGGTGCGGCTTGTACAGCAGCCGCACACGCGGGTCGGCCAGCAGGGTCCTGACGATGTTCTCGCCCGCGAGCAGCACGGAGGTGTTCCCCGGGTCGTTCGTCCAGCCCTCCCACGTGGGGGCGTAGAGCACGGTCAGCGCGCGCCCCGGCTCTGGCCGCCCGGCCCATGGCCTGATCGGCGCGAGCTGCGGGCGGCCCACCTCCACGACGTCCCGGTCGTCCACGCCCACGTCGGCCACCGCGTACCGCTTGCGCGCCGCGGGCCCCGCGACCCACACCTGGTCGTAGACCTTGGCATACGGGTTGCAGCTTGAGAGCTTGTCGCTCTCGCCGTGGTTGGTGAACGCATGCTTGATCGTCGGGATGCGCAGCACCTGCGACGTCTTGGGCGCGTTGGCCGGGTGCAGCAGCATCTTGAGCGTGGAGCGCTCGAGCAGCATCAGGTGCGCCACCCTCGGCACGCAGATGACCGGCACGTCCGTGGCCGCGATCTGCTGCACCATGCCGCGCTCGCGCAGCACCACGAGCGGCCGCTCGGCCACGGCGGCCAGCGTGGAGAGCCACATGTTCGCCTGGTACGCGGTCCCCGAGCCGCCGGAGAAGTAGATGCCGACGTCGGGGCGGTAGGAGTCGAGCCAGCTCTGGAAGAACGCCAGCGTGCGCTCCTCGCCAGGCGACCGCTTCCCCGGCAGCAGCCACGTGGCCAGGTGGGCCACGCAGCCGCTGAGCAGCACGAGCGAGATCCCGACGCCGAGCAGCCCCCAGATCGCCCGGTCGGCCACCGCGGTGAGCAGCATCCCCAGCGTCGCGGGCACCTGGAGCAGCGGCATGCGGTGCGCGGGCCGCAGCAGCAGGCGCGGGGGGGCGGGGGTCAGGCCGAGGGCGGCGGTGTCGATGTTCCTGGTCACCACGGGCAGCGTGCGCGAACGCCGCACCACCACCGCGAGGGCCCGGCACACGAAGTGCGCGGCGTAGCACGCCAGGAGGCCGCCCACCATGAGCAGCCGCGCGACCGTGTCGATGCCCGAGAGGTGCGCGATGCCCAGCACGACGAGCAGGTCGCGCAGCAGCTGTCTGACGGCCTCGTCGAAGTGCAGCCTGCCGAGGGCGCCGATGATGCCGGGCTGCCAGCGGCGCAGCGTCAGGTCGAGGGCGAGGCCGAGGCCGGTGGCGATGAACAGTATGAGGGCGCTGGGGAGTTGGGCGCCGACGAACTGGAGGGTGAAGAGGCAGCCCATCGCGACGAGCGCGCTCCACTGGGCGCCGCGGCGGGACCACGGTCCTGCTGACACGGTCTGGCTCCGGTTGGGGGATGGAAGGTGTGGGGCGGGGGCGGCTTTCATGGCGGTGATATGAGCGAGCGACTCCCTCGCGCGGTGACATAGATTACGGAGGTAAGCCCGGCTCGGCCGGTGAGCGACGAAGGCGGAGGTAGTGCCACCGTGAGCGACACGGAAGCGGCCGCCCAGGCACCGGGGAGACCGGGAGTCTCCGATGCGCGCAGGGTCGTCGTCAAAATCGGCTCATCCTCACTGACCACCGCGGCAGGCGGGCTTGACGCCGACCGCGTGGACGCGCTCGTCGATGTGCTGGTGAAACAGGACGGGAGGCAGATCGTACTGGTTTCCTCGGGTGCGATCGCCGCAGGTCTCGCCCCGCTGGGCCTGCCGCGCCGCCCGGCCGACCTCGCGCGCCAGCAGGCCGCGGCCTCCGTCGGGCAGGGACTGCTCCTCGCGCGTTACACCGCGTCGTTCGCCCGTTACGGCCGGCGCGTCGGGCAGGTGCTGCTGACCTCGGACGACACCAGCCGCCGCGCGCACTACCGCAACGCCTACCGCACCCTTGACCAGCTCTTCGCCATGGGCGTCACCCCCGTGGTGAACGAGAACGACACCGTCGCCACCGACGAGATCCGCTTCGGCGACAACGACAGGCTCGCCGCGCTCGTCGCCCATCTCGTCCGCGCCGACCTGCTGGTGCTGCTCTCCGACGTCGACGCGCTCTACGACGGCGACCCGGCGAGGCCCGGCGCGCGCCGGATCTCCGAGGTCAGGGGACCGGGCGACCTGGTGGGCGTCGAGCTCGGCCGCGCCGGGCGGGCCGGGGTCGGCACGGGCGGCATGGCCACCAAGGTCGAGGCCGCGGCCATCGCGACCGGCGCGGGCATCCCCGTGGTCCTCTCCGCCGCGAGCGCCGCGGCGGACGCGCTCTCCGGCGCGCCCGTCGGCACCTACTTCGCGCCCACCGGGCGCAGGGCCGCGGGCCGCCTGCTGTGGCTCGCCCACGCCTCCACGCCGCGCGGCGCCGTGATCCTCGACGACGGCGCGGTGGCCGCCGTCACCGAGCGCGGCAGCTCGCTGCTGCCCGCCGGAATCACGGGCGTGGAAGGGGAGTTCACGGTGGGTGAGCCCATCGAGCTGCGCGATGCGGGGGGCCGGGTGATCGCCCGTGGCCTCGTCAACTTCGACGCGAGGGAAATCCCCCGGTTGATCGGGCGTTCCACGCACGAGCTGGCGCGCGATCTCGGCCCTGCATACGAAAGAGAAGTCGTACATCGCGATGACCTGGTTCTGTTGCGGGCATAGTCCCTTCGGCGAGTCCGTGTACCCGTGAGGGGGCCCGGGTCGGTGCCGGATCTGTGAAAGACCAGTCTTTCCACGGAAGGTCCGGGGAAACGGCCCCCCGCGTCAGCGCGGCCTGGTCCACTCGTGCGGGGTGCCCACCCCCACCACACTGCACCACTTCAGCACCATGTCAGTCAGCACCATGTCAGGAGGCTGCCGGTGAGACGACTGGCCAGCGTCGGGGAAGACGAGCGCTGGGAGAGGGCGCGGCGCGACGCTTCGCGCCTGTGGCACATCACGCTCAGCGTGGCCGGGGACGCGGCTCCGCTGACGGATGTCCGGCGCGGCCTCGAACGCCTCGCCCACGACCACCCCTTCCTGCTGACCAGCCGCTACGCGTGCGACCACGCCGAGATCCGCTACTGGGAAGAGGCCCGCGACCTGCACGACGCGGCGGCCGTCGCGCTGCGCCTGTGGGGCGAGCACCGGCGCACGGCGCAGCTGCCGCCCTGGGAGATCGTCGGCCTCGAGGTCATCGGGCGCGAGACGTACCACCAGCGGATCGCGGAGGGCTACGGCCCGCCCCCGGCAGTTCCGGTGGGGGTCCACCCCTTCTGAGCGTGGCGATATCCGGCGGTCCGGTGTCCGAGGACCCGACTATGCTGCACCGCATGAGCCGCGACCCCGAGCAGACCACCCCCGAGGCGGCCGACGTCATCGCCGCCGCCCGCCGCGCCAAGGCAGCGGCCGCCCTGCTGGCCCCGCTGCCGCGCACCGCGCGCGACGCGGCGCTCACGGCCGTGGCCGACGCGCTCACGGCCCGTTCCGCCGAGGTCGTCGAGGCCAACGCCGCGGACGTCGAGCGGGCCCGCGCCGCCGGGACGCCGGCGGCCATCGTGGACCGGCTCACCCTGACCCCCGAGCGGATCGCCGCCGTCGCGGCCGATGTGCGCGACGTGGTGGCGCTGCCCGACCCGGTGGGCGAGGTGGTCCGCGGCTCCACCCTGCCGAACGGCCTCGAGCTGCGGCAGGTCCGCGTCCCGCTCGGCGTGGTCGGCATCGTCTACGAGGCCAGGCCCAATGTCACCGTGGACGCCGCCGCCCTGTGCCTGAAGTCGGGCAACGCCGTGCTGCTGCGCGGCTCTTCCTCCGCGTACGCCTCCAACACCGCGCTCGTCGCCGTCCTGCGCGACGCCGTCGCGGGGGCGGGGCTGCCCGCCGACGCGGTGCAGCTGGTGCCGGGCGAGGGGCGCGCCTGCGTGCACGCCCTGATGCGCGCCCGCGGCCTGGTCGACGTGCTGATCCCGCGCGGCGGCGCCTCCCTGATCCGCACGGTGGTGACCGAGTCCACCGTCCCGGTCATCGAGACCGGCGTCGGGAACTGCCACGTGTACGTCGACGAGCTGGCCGACCTCGACATGGCCGTCGACATCCTGGTCAACTCCAAGGCCCAGCGCCCCAGCGTGTGCAACGCCGCCGAGACCGTCCTCGTGCACGCCGGGATCGCGGACCGCTTCCTGCCGCGCGCGCTGGCCGCGTTGACCGAGGCGGGGGTCACGGTGCACGGCGACGAGGCGTGGCAGAAGGCAGGGCAGGACGCGGGCACGCCCGTCGTCCCCGCGACCGAGGCCGACTGGGAGACCGAGTATCTGAGCTACGACATCGCGGCGGCCGTCGTGCCCTCGCTCGACGCGGCCGTCGAGCACATCCGCCGCTGGACCTCGGGCCACACCGAGGCGATCGTGACGCGCGACACGGCGGCGGCGCGGCGGTTCGTCGCGCGCATGGACTCCACGGCCGTGATGGTGAACGCCAGCACCCGCTTCACGGACGGCGGGCAGTTCGGCTTCGGCGCCGAGATCGGCATCTCCACGCAGAAGCTGCACGCCAGGGGCCCGATGGGCCTCCCCGAGCTCACCTCGACCACGTATGTGGTGACGGGGGACGGTCACACCCGGGGGTGAATTCCGGGCGACCCTCCCCTCACGGACACATTCGTCCTAGGCTGGATGCGTGCCGGACGATCTGGGGGGCCTGCCGTTCCGAGACGGCGAGGGCCCCGACAGCGAGGAACGGAGGGCCGCCGACGAGGCGTTCGCCTCCCTGGTCCTCGACGACGACTTTGTCGAAGCCGCGGAGATCCACGAGCCGACCGCCGCCGAGCGGATCCTGTTCGCCGCGATGGAGCGCGCGGAGTCCGAGGCGGTGGCCGAGTTCGGCCTGTACTACCGCGATCCGGACATCGACCCGGGTGGCGCCGACGGGCTCACCGGCTTCGAAGGACCCGACTCCCCCGACCCCTCCGACCTGTTCCGACCCGAGCGGGCCGACCCGTTCTCCGGCTTCGACGGCGAAGACCCGGACGGCGAAGACCCGGACGAGGAGGGCCGGTTCGACCGCTCCGACTACACGCGTTACACCACCGATGAGCCGGACGGCGGCGAAGGCGCGGGCCTGCCACCGGCGTTCGCCCCCGCCCCGCCTTCGCCCCCGCACGCCAGGAGCCGCCCGCCGCACTGGGGGACGCGCGGGCCGGGCTGGCGGCCCGCCCGCTGGCAGCGGCCCGTCGCCTGTGTGCTGGCCATGGTGATGGGGATCAGCGTGATCGCGTTCGCGCTGATAGCCGTGCAGCGCGCGGGCGCGGTCCAGTCCCGCGACCCGGGCCCCGGCGAGGACGAGCGGACGGTGGTCGAGCCGGACGGCGCCGAGGGCGGCTCATGACAACGGCGCCCCCCGGCGGCCGCCTCGGCGGGCCGCGTCGTGAATTGCCCCGCCGTGAGGGCTGTTGACACCTCGCCCGGCGACCTACGCTTGAAGGGTGGCCGGGCGAGCTGACCCTCCCGGGGGAGGTTCCGGGGGAGCCCCGGGAGCCGGGGACGAGGAGTACCGAGCGACCGTCTTCGACGAGTCGTTCGTCAGGGCTGCCCGCCTCCAGGAGTTCTCCGCGCGCCAGCGCCTCGAGGACCACACCACCGCCGTGCGCACCCGCCCGCCCGAGCCCGGTGGCCAGGGCGGCAGAACGGTGCCCAAGCAGGGCATAGCCCTGGCGCTCATCATCTTGATGGCCTTCGCCGCCGCCATCTACCTGGGCGCCAACAACCCCTACGACGTGGGCCGTTCCCTGGTCGCCGACCCCCCGTCCGCGCTGACCGTCGCGCTGGCGCCCGAGGGCGAGGTCCCCGGTGGCGACGACGTCGCGCGCCTCTACGCCCAGGGGCCGGCGGCCGGGTATGGCGCGGGCCCCGGCGGCGTCGACCTGCCCGACCCCGTGGCCACCGCGCACTTCTCCACCGAGCAGGTCCTCACCGCGCTGACCCTGGCCAAGGAGTATGTCGTCGCCAGCGCGCTGACGCCCGAGGTGCTGGCAGGGACGACGACCGTTCCGGTGCGCGAGCTCCTGGGCGCCGAGCAGCGCCAGCACTTCGACGAGGCGGTGGGCGGCCATGGCACGCTCTCCGTCGCGACCGACTGGCTGGTGCGCTTCGACCCCGACGAGGCCGTCCTCGCCGACCCGCAGGTGCGGGTGGAGGGCGGCTTCAGCATCACCGAGGTCGCCGACGACATCCTCCAGGTCCACGGCAGGCACGTCTTCGTGTACGCGCTGCGCCCGGCCGGGGTGCGGGCCGCGCCCGCCGCGCTGTTCACGGTGCAGCGGCAGGTGCGGCTCCAGTTCGGCGAGGAGGAGCTGCGCGACCGCTATGTCGTGGTGCGGCAGGTGGAGACCGCGGCGGGGCCGATGGACTGCGCCGTGGACCGCTCGGCGGTGCTCCACCCGCTGCTCGCGGGCGAGCGGGCCGACCACCCGGCGTCCGAGGGCGCCGACCCGTATGTCCTCGACGCCGAACGCGCCGCCCTGTGCGCCACGTTCGCGGCGGGCGACCCCAGGCCCGACCCCCCGGTCTAGGGCCTGTCTGACCATCCCCGGCGGGCTCGCGACGACTGGCATCCCTCCCCCAGAGTTCGTCCGGGGGGACTCCCGGGCTGCGTTGCCGCATCGCGCGAGTACCTCCCCCGGACTCCGTCCGGGAGGTGCC
>NZ_QEST01000188.1 GCF_003311645.1 Streptomyces sp. PT12
CACCCGGGCCGACCTGCCCACCTACCCCTTCCAACACCAGCGCTACTGGCTGGAGTCGCAACGCCTCACCACGACCCCCACCGACACGATCGCGGAGCTGATTCCGCGGGAGGAGACCGAAGTGTCGCTCAGTCAACGCCTGGACGGGCTGTCCGAGGCCGAACAGGTCAAGGAGCTGCTGACGCTGGTCCGCGCCGAAGCCACGGCGACGCTCGGCAGGCCCGCATCCGAGCTGATCGACGAGGGGGCCGCGTTCTTCGAGGAAGGATTCAACTCCCTCACCGCGGTCGAGCTGCGCAACCGCCTCATCGAGGCCACCGGCACCGAGCTGTCGGTGATGCTCCTCTTCGACCACCCCACCCCCGCGATCCTCGCCGAGCACCTTCAGCAGCAGCTCGCGGCCGCCGCCGCGGCCACGCCCACGGCCACGCCCGCCCCCGCGGCCACGCCCGCCAGCCCGACGAAGACGACGAAGGAGTAGTGGTTCCGCATGTTCTCCGTGGACGCATACCTGTCGAGTCTGGGCTGGACCGGCCCGGCCGAGCCCACCGCGCAGACGCTGCGCGAGCTGCACAAACGCCACATGATCAGGGTGGCGTTCGACAACTCGGCGCACGCCAAGCTCGGCACCTCGATCCTCAACGACATCGACATCGATCTCGACGCCACCTTCGACGAGATCGTCATCGGCGGTCGCGGCGGCGTGTGCTTCGAGCTGAGCGGCCTGTTCCGCCGACTGCTCACGGAGCTCGGCTACGACGTGATCATCCTGTCGGCCGGGGCCCGCGGGGCGAGCGGCGAGTTCGGCCCCGATCTCGAGCACTTCTTCCTCGGCGTCCACCTGGACGGCGACCTGTGGCTGGTCGACGTCGGCTTCGCGGGCCCGTCGTTCATCGAGCCGCTGCGGCTGACCGACGAGGAGCAGGAGCAGTACGGCGTCACCTACCGGCTCATCAGGCAGGACGGCTACCACGTGCTCCAGCGCAAGGGGAGCGTCGGCGACTGGCAGGCGGTGTACCGGCTGAAGCCGGAGGCCCGGACGCTCGCGGACTGGAACGGCTTGGCCACCGCCACGCCGGGCGACGACGACCCCGGGTGGAACTGGGCCGGTCAACTCGTCGCCTCGGGAACGGTCATCCATGGCCGCTCCTTCGACACAGGGCAGCTCATCCTGGTCGGCCGCCGCTTCGTGCGCGTCGACAACGGGCACGAGGAGGTCCGCGTGCTGGTCGACACCGACGAGTACCGGAAGACCGCCGACCACATCCTGGGGCGGGACCGTTGACCGCGCGGCGACCTGAAGGCGCCGCGGAGGGCCCCGGCGCCGCGGACGCGGACGCGTGGGAGGGGGCGCACGAACCCGACGTCGCGATCGTGGGCTACGGCCCGGTCGGGCAGCTCCTCGCCATCCTGCTGGCCCAGCGCGGCTGGCGCGTCACGGTCGTCGAACGCTGGCCGCACCCCTACCCGATGCCTCGGGCGGTGGCGTTCGACGGCGAGGCCGCACGCGTCCTGGCGGCGGCCGGGATCGGTGACCACCTGGCCGAGGTCGGCGAGCCATCGGGCGACTACGCCTGGCGGAACGCGGCGGGCGATGAACTGCTGCGGATCGAGGCGGCCGACGCGATCGGCCACTCGGGCTGGCCCGACTCCACGTCGATGTACCAGCCGGGACTCGAGGCGGCGCTCATCGCGCGCGGCGCGGCGCTGCCGGGCTTGCGGGTGTTGCGCGGGCGCGAGGCGGTAGGGCTGGCCGAGGCGGAAGGCCGGGTGCGGCTGACGGTGCGGGACGCGGACGGCGGGGAGCGGGTGATCGCGGCCCGCAGGCTGGTGGGCTGCGACGGCGCGAACAGCTTCGTGCGCGCCCACATCGGCTCATCCGTCACCGACCTCGGGTTCTTCCACGACTGGCTGGTCTGCGATGTGGTGCCGCGCGAGCCGCGCGAGTTCAAGCCGAACAACCTCCAGATCTGCGACCCGGCCCGGCCGCGCACCGAGGTGTCGGCCGGGCCTGGGCACCGGCGCTGGGAGTTCATGCGGGTGCCGGGCGAGACGGCGGCGGAGCTGAACGACGAGGAGACCGCGTGGCGGCTGCTGGCGTCCTTCGGCGTGACGCCCGAGAACGCCACGCTGGAGCGGCACTCCGTCTACACCTTCCAGGCCCGCACCGTGGATCGGTGGCGGGCGGGCCGGATACTGCTCGCGGGCGACGCCGCGCACCTGATGCCGCCGTTCGCCGGGCAGGGCATGAGCTCGGGTTTCAGGGACGCGGCCAATCTGGCGTGGAAGCTCGACCTGGTACTGCGCGGCCTCGCGGGCGAAGGGCTCATCGACACCTATCCGCTGGAGCGGCGGGCGCACGTGCGGCACGCCATCGACATGTCGGTGAACCTGGGCCGGGTGATCTGCCAGACCGACCCGGCCGCCGCCAGGGACCGGGACACGGTGATGCTCGCCGCGCGGACCCGCGCGCCCGCCGCGTCCCAGGGCCGCACGGCGGTAAGGCCGCTGGCCGACGGCCTGCTGGCAGGGGCCGCCAGGGACGGGGAAGGCGGCCGCGTGGTGGCGCCAGCCGGGCAGCTGACGCCGCAGGGACGGGTGGCGCGCGGCGCGCGCACCGGGCTGTTCGACGACATCGTGGGGCCCGGCTTCGCGCTGCTCACGGCCGAGGACCCGCGGCCCGAACTGAACGCCGAGCGGCTGGCGTTCCTCGCGCGCATCGACGCGCGCGTGGTGTGGATCAGACCGCCCGACGCCGCCGAGCCCTCGGCCCCCGACACCCACGGCGGTGACGAAGGGAACGGTGACCCGGTCGTGGTGACCGACGTGGACGGCACCTATCTGCGGTATCTGGCCGCGTCCCGGGCGGCGGCGCTGCTGGTGCGCCCGGACTTCTACGTCTTCGGCGCGGCGGGCGACCCGGCGGGCGTCGGCCCGCTGGTGGACGAGCTGCGCGCCCGCCTGTAGCGGGGGGCACACACGGGGAAGAGGTACGCCACGAGGGCCGGACGGGGGACCTGGCCCTCGTGGCGTACGTGTGGGGGAGCCGCGCGGCGGCTCAGACCTTCGCGGTGAAGGTCAGCGGCAGGTTCCGCAGGCCGTGGACATAGGGGTCCTGACGCCAGATCAGCTCCTCGTCGGCGGCGGAGAGCTTCAGGTCGGGGCAGCGTTCGAGCAGCGCGGTCAGCGCGATGCGGCCCTCGAGGCGGGCCAGCGGGGCGCCGAGGCAGTAGTGCACGCCATGGCCGAACGCCATGTGGCGGCGGTCGGCGCGGCGCAGGTCGAGCCGGTCGGGGTCGTCGAAGCGGTCGGGGTCGCGGCTCGCGGCGCCGATCGCGAGCAGCACGGCGTCACCGGCCTCGATGACCACGTCGCCGAACGCGATGTCCTCGGTGGCGTAGCGGGCGGGCGTGATGTCGAGCGGGCCGTCGTAGCGCAGGAACTCCTCGACGGCGTTCTCCATCAGGGAGAGGTCGCCGCGCAGCAGGTCGAGCTGGTCGGGGTGGCGCAGCAGGGCGAGCACGCCGTTGCCGATGAGGCTGGTGGTGGTCTCCGTGCCCGCGATGAGCAGCAGTCTGAGCATGGCGACCAGCTCCTGGTCGTCGAGCCTGCCGTCGTCCTCGTCACGCACGGCGATGAGCGCGTCGAGGAGGTCGCGGTGCTCGGCCTCCGACGTGGCGGTGGAGCCGGAGCGGGCCGCGGCGGCCTTGCGGGAGTCGACGAGCTCCGTGAGATACCGGTGGATGCTGACAAAGGCGTCGATGGCGTCCTGCGGGTCCTCGGGCCCCGACATCACCGTGGTGGTCCAGGAGCGGAAGGCGTGCTGGTCGTCCAGCGGGATGCCGAGCATGCCCATGATGACGACAATGGGCAACGGGGTGGCGAACTCCTCGATCAGCTCGACCCTCCCCCGAGCCACGAACGAGGCGATCAGCTCGTCGGTGATCTGCTCGATGCGGGGGGCGAGGGCCTTGATGCGCCGGGCGGTGAAGACCGCGCTGACGACCCGCCGCAGCCGGGTGTGCTCCGGCGGGTCGAGCTGGAGCATGTGCCGGGACAGGCCCATGCTCTCGTCGGCGAACTCCCAGGGCGCGGCCTTTCTGATGGCCGGGTCGGTGTGGACGCGGTCCTTGCTGAGCCGGGGATCGGTGAAAAGCCGTTCCACATCCTCGTAGCGGGTGACCAGCCAACCCGGCAGGCCGCGCAGGGTGACGCGCCGGATGGGCGCCGTGCCGCGGGATTCGGCGTAGACCGGGTAGGGGTCGGTGCTGTAGGCAGGTTCCAACGCGGACAGGTCCAGGACGTCCCGTGTCATGTCAGCTCCACGTGAGGTGAGATGGGCAGGGGCTCCGGGGCAGGCGTTGCCGATCCCCGGGGGCTCAGGTGGTGCGGGCCGCCTCGTCCTTCGCGACCGGCGCGGCCCCGTCGGCCTGTGCGGCCCCGTCGGCCTGTGCGGCCTGGGCTGCGACGGGCGCGGTCGGCTTCTTGATGACAAACGCGAAGAACGCGCCCGCGGCGGCGGCGACGGCGCCGGTCCAACCGGCCGCCTGGAGGCCGTCCACCACGTCGTGCGCGGGGGCCGACTCGGAGTCGCCGCCGATGCTGGCGTTGGCCACCGCGACCAGCGCGGCGAGCCCGACGGCGCCGCCGATGTACTGCGACGTGGAGGCGAGGGCCGAGGCGACGCCGTGCTCGGCGGGGGGCGTCTCGGAGCTGGCGGCCATGTAGATCGGCGGGAAGGCGATACCCGCGGACAGGGCCCACAGGCAGACGCCGGGGAACACGGCCCAGTAGGAGCCGTCGGGCGACATCCCGATGGAGACGAGGGCCATCGCGACACCGAAGCCGAACATCCCGACGAAGAGCGTGACGCGCATCCCCCAGCGCTGAAGCATCACGGGGACGAGCTTGCCCGAGCCGAGCATGCTGAGGATGGAGAGCGGCAGGAACGCCAGGCCGGTGCGGAGGGCGCTGTAGTCGAGGACGTTCTGGAGGTAGTCGGTGAACAGGTAGTACTGGGTGCTGATCGTGCTCATGAAGATGAACACCAGGATCATCGCGGTCGGCAGGCTGCGGTTGTGGAACATCCGCAGCGGCACCAGGGCGTCGCGCGAGCGGCTCTCGATGAGGAGGAAGACCCCAAGCAGGGCCAGGCCGACGACCAGCGCGCCGCCGCCACGGAGCGAGCCCCAGCCCTCGTCGGGGCCGCTGACCAGGCCGAAGACCACCAGGGTCGAGCCGAGGGTGGCGACCACCGCACCGGGCAGGTCGAAGCCGCCGACCCCGGTGGTGGGGCGCTCGTCGGCGCGGAGCAGCCGGGGCACGGCGACAAGGCCGATCGCGGCGACCGGGACGTTGACCCACAACACCCATTCCCAGCCGAGGTAGTTGGTCAGCACACCGCCCCCGAGGGCGCCGACCGCGGCGCCCGAGCTGCCCGCGATGCCCCACACGGCCATGGCGCGGATGCGCTCAGGCCCCTCCGCGAAGTTGAGGCCGATGAGCTTGAGGGTGGCCGGGGTCAGCATGGCGCCGCCAAGCCCCTGGGCGGCGCGGGAGCTGACCAGGACCCCGGGGTCGGACGCCAGGCCGCCGCAGAGCGAGGCCACGCCGAAGAGCGCCAGGCCGACGACGAACGTACGCCGTGCCCCGAGGCGGTCCGCCGCCCGGCCGCCGAGCAGCAGGAAACCACCGAGGGCGACGGTGTAGGCGCTGATGACCCACTGGAGCGACTGGTCCGAGAAACCGAGGTCCCGCTGGATCTCGGGCAACGCGACGAAGACGATGTCGAAGTCGACGGCGATGATGAACTGAGCCAGCGCCAGCAGCGCGAGCGTGAGTCCTGGCCGCGTCTGTGGCGCGGTCGTCGGAGCGTTCACGGGAGGATCTTTCCTTCGGATTCAGTCAGAGACCGTTCAACGGCATGCACCCCCATGGGGCATGTCTTGTTACAGCACACATGATCTGTGACCATGGAAGTCGACGGAAGGAGGCACTTTTATGTCTCAGAGTCACATCGGTGTATCACCGCAGGTCAACGGCCATGGGGAGGCATGTTCGGTCCGGGAAGTGCTGGACCGGGTCGCCAGCAAGTGGAGCGTGCAGATCATCGTCTCCACCGCCAAGGGGCCCGTCAGGTTCACGGAGTTGGAGCGCTCCATCGAGGGCATCAGCCGACGGATGCTCACCCTGACCCTGCGGAACCTGGAGCGGGACGGGCTGATCACCCGCACCGTCTACCCCACCGTCCCCCCGCGCGTGGAGTACACGGCCACGGACATGGCGCGCGAGCTGTACGAGTCGCTGGTCGCGCTGACGTCGTGGGCCGAGCGGCACCGGGCGACGATCGCCGCCGCCCGTGAGGCGTACGACGCGCAGCATGCACCGGACGGCGAGGCGTGCGCCAGTAGGCCGTTCGATCCCGCGCACGGCACCGCGGGCGCGATGAGCTGACGCGCCGTTCGCGGCGGGGCGGCCGACCCGAGGTCAACGCCGAGGCCGACGCCGAGGTCGACACCAGGGCCGCCATCATGCCCCGCCCAGCAACTCGGCGGTCAGCGTGGCTAGTTCGAGCGACTGACGGGCGTTTAGCCGCGGGTCGCACGCCGTCTCATAACGCCCGGCCAGGTCCGCGTCGGAGATCCGCTGGAATCCACCGAGGCACTCGGTGACGTCCTCCCCCGTGAACTCGATGTGCAGCCCGCCCGGGTGGGTGCCAAGTGCCCGGTGGACCTCGAAGAAGCCACGCACCTCGTCGGCGACGTCGTCGAAGTGGCGGGTCTTGTAACCGCTCGGCGACTCATGGGTGTTGCCGTGCATCGGGTCGCACTGCCAGATCACCGGGTGGCCCGAGGCGGCGACCCGCTCCACGAGCGGCGGCAGCAGGTCGCGGACCCGGCCGCTGCCCATCCGGCTGATCAGCGTGAGCCGCCCCGGCGTGCCCCGCGGGTCGAGGCGCTCGACGTACTCGACGGCCTGCTCGGGCGTGGTGCTCGGGCCGACCTTGAGGCCGAGCGGGTTGGCCAGCAGCTGCGCCAACGCCAGGTGCGCGCCGTCCGGTTGACGTGTGCGGTCGCCGATCCACAGGAAGTGCGCCGACTGGGCGTAGAGCCGGGTCCCGCCGTCCCCGCGGTGGGCGCGCAGCAGGGCCAGCTCGTAGTCGAGGAGCAGCGCCTCATGGCTGACATGCGGCCCGGGGCCCGCGCCGGGCCGGGGGAGCGCGCGCAGCAGGTTCAAAGTGGCGGCGGCGTTGGCATAGGCGCGCACCATCCGCGCCGGGTCGGCCACCCTGGCCTCGGGCTCGGGGGCCAGGCCATTGACGATGTCGCCCCGGTAGACCGGCAGGCCGAGCGCGTCCAGGGCGTTGGACCGCGGCTTGGCGTACTGCCCCGCCATCCGGCCCACGGGCACCACGGGCAGCCCCGTGGCGCCGGTGAGGATTCCGGCCATCTCGTGCAGCAGCCCCGCGGTGGCGCGAATGTGCGCCTCCGTGTTCTCGGTGAACGTCTCGGCGCAGTCGCCGCCCTGGAGCAGGAACGCCTCGCCGCGCGCCACGCGGGCCAGGTGGCCGGTGAGCCCGTCGATCTCCGCGGGCAGCGTCAGCGGCGGCGCCGCCTCGAGCACCGCGCGGACCTCCCCGACTCGCTCGGGGCTCGGCCAGCGCGGCTGCTGGGCGGCGGGGCGCGCGACCGCGTCCGCCAGGGCGGCCCGCAGCTCGGCGGGCAGGGAACGCGCCAGTGAGCCATCGGGCACCACCGCGTCGAAGGGGCGTTCCCGCCCGGCGCCACGAGCCGTTCCCGGCGTTCCCGGCGTTCCCGGCGTTCCCGCGAGCGTGTCGGAGGGCGTTTCCCACGGCCGATTCATGCCGTTCACGGTAGGGGAACGGCGACAACTCCCCGCCAATCCACGGGTAATCCACGGGCCTTCCGCCGCCCGCCCCGAGCCCCCCTTGGGCACCCCCTGTGCCACCCCGGTCCGCGACGCGGTGCGGGCCGGGGTGGGTCAGGCGCGGAAGTTCTTTGCTACAACGCGTCCATGACCGAGTTACTGCCTCCCCGCGTTCCCGACGCCCCGGCCGCGCCGACCGGCCCGGCACCGGTCGCCATCGACGGCTCGACCCGCCTGTTCGCGGTGCTCGGCGACCCCGTCGCCCAGGTCAAAGCCCCTGCCCTGCTCAACCCCCTCTTCGCCCGGCTCGGACTGAACGCCGTGCTGTTCCCCGTGCATGTGCCCCCCGACCGGCTGGCCGACGTGGTCCACGGGCTGCGCGGCGTCGCCAACCTCGACGGGCTGCTGGTCACCGTGCCGCACAAGTTCGCCGCCGGGCGGCTCGCGGCGCGCAGGAGCCGGGCGGCCGAGCTGATCGGCGGCGTCAACGCCCTGCGGCGTGGCCCCGACGGGGCCTGGGAAGGCGACAACTTCGACGGCGCCGGTTTCGTCGGGGGCCTGCGCCGCGCCGGGTTCGACCCCAGGGGGTGGCGGGCAGCCCTGGCGGGCGCGGGCGGCGCGGGCGCCGCGATCGCGGTGGCCCTGCTGGACGCGGGGGTGGGGCACCTGTCGGTGTGGGACCAGGACCCGGACCGACTCGACGCCCTCACAGGCCGCCTGGCGCGCCACTGGCCGGGCCGCGTCACCGGCGCCGCCGAGCCGCTGCTCGCCGGTGCCGATCTCGCGGTCAACGCCACCCCGTTGGGCCTGCGCCGCGGCGACCCGCTGCCCTTCAGGCCCGCGGCGCTGCCACCGGGCGCGGTGGTGGCGGACATCGTGATGACCCCCGCCGAGACGGCGCTGCTGCGCGTCGCGGCCGGGGTCGGACTGCGCACACACCGCGGCAGCCACATGCTGGAGGCACAACTCGAGCTCTACCAGGACTTCTTCGGACTCCACCCCACACCGGGCACCCGGCGCTGACAGCCGGGCGAGCGCGCTCGGTCCGCCGCCTTTCGTCGGCGGCGGACCGTCAGGCGTGGTCAGGGCTGGCCGAGGAAGGAGCGCAGGGCCGCGTTGACCTCGTCGGCGTGCGTCCAGAGCAGCCCGTGCGGGGCACCCTCGATCTCCACGTACCGCGCCTCGGGCAGCTCCTGCCGGAAGCGGCGGGCGGTGGCATCGATGGGCAGGATCTTGTCAGCCGTGCCGTGCAGGATCAGGGTGGGCTTGCCGCTGTCGCGGACCGCTCGGACATCGGCGCGAAAGTCCTCGATCCAGGTGGGAACGACCGCGTAGGCCGCCACGGGGGCACTCGACGTCGCCACGTTCCAGCTGGCGGTGACGGCTTCCTGGCTGATCCGGCTTCCGAGGTTTTCCTCGAGGTCGTAGAAGTCCGAGAAGAACTGGGTGTACCAGGCGTAGCGATCGCTCTTCGCCGATGCCTCGATCCCGTCGAACACCTTCTGCGGCACACCCTCGGGGTTGTCGTCGCGGGCGACCAGGAAGGGCTCGAGCGAAGCCAGGAAGGCGATTTTCGCCACCCGCTCATGTTCGAATCGCGACACGTAGCGGGCGGCCTCGCCCGTGCCCATCGAGAAGCCCACGAGGACGACCTCGCGGAGGTCGAGCGTCTCGAGCACGATGTTCAGGTCCGCGGCGAACGTGTCGTAGTCGTAGCCGGAGTTCACCTTCGACGACTTGCCGAAGCCTCGGCGGTCGTAGGTGATGACGCGGTATCCCGCGTCTAGGAGGTCTCGCGTCTGCTGCTCCCAGCTGTGGCCGTTCAGCGGATACCCGTGAATGAGGACCACGGGTTGACCCGCGCCCTGATCCTCGTAGTAGAGCTCGACCCGCGTGCTGTTCTCGTGGCCGACGGTGATGTACCCCATGTGCTTTCCCCTTCTGGATCGCCGCACTGACATCCCGGTGTCCGCGACGGGCCGCGTGCGGGACAGTCAGCTGGCCGACCCGCCCCATGTAGTTGACGCATCATCTACGTTAGCGTCGCTCAGGCGCACCGCCTCGCCCTCCCGAGCGCTCACCCAGGCACGGCTGAAGGCCCCTCCCTCCCGGCTCGGGCATCCGGCGCGCCAGGGTGGGAGCCGGTCGACATGAAGGGAAAGCAGTGGTCTTCAAGCGCGATGTACCGGCCCGCTTGGTTCGCGGTGACGTGGACGAAGGCTATGGCGCGGTGGCCGACGCCTTTCGCGAGAACTTCGCCACACGCGACGAGATCGGCGCCGCCTGTGCCGTCTACCACGGCGGGCGGAAGGTCGTTGATCTCTGGGGCGGATACCGGGAAGGCCGCGAACGCCTCCCCTGGGAGGCGGACACGATGGTGCCGGTCTTCTCCACGTCCAAGGGTGTGGCGGCGGTGGCGCTCGCGGTGTTGCACGCGCGCGGCCTGCTCGACCACGACGAGCGCGTGGCGACCTACTGGCCCGAGTTCGCCGCCGCGGGCAAGGGCGATGTCACCGTCCGCCAGCTGCTCGCCCACCAGGCCGGGCTTGCGGTGATCGACCGGCCGCTCGAACTCGGCGACCTCACCGGCTCAGCCACCCTCGCCACGGCCCTCGCCGAGCAGCGTCCGGCATGGGAGCCGGGCACCAGGCACGGCTATCACGGCCAGTCGTTGGGCTGGTACGAGAGCGAGCTCATCAGCCGGATCGACCCTGAAAAGCGCCGCATAGGCCGGTTCTTCGCCGACGAGGTCGCGGCGCCGCTCGACCTCGACTTCCACCTCGGTCTGCCGCGGGACGCCGATCGCGATCGCATCGCCCGCATCCATGGATTCCGCTCCTGGGAAACGATGCTGCACCTGAGAGCGATGCCCGCGCCATTCGTCCGGGCCTACGCGAACCCACGGAGCCTGAGCGCCCGGGCGTTCGGCAATCCGCGGGTGCTGAGCACCGTGGAGAACTTCAACCGGCCGGATGCGCAGGCCGCGGAGATTCCTGCGGCCAACGGAGTCGGCCAGGTGCGGTCGATCGCCAAGCTCTACGGCGAGGTGGCGGCAGGCGGCGCCGCCCTCGGCCTCACCGGCGCCACGATGGACGCGTTGTGCGTCGCCGCCCCGCCTCCGAGGGACGGGCTGCTCGACGAAGTGCTGCGCGTCGAGACGCGGTTCTCCCTGGGGTATGTCAAGCCGTTCCCGGCGTTCAGGTTCGGCTCGGGGGCGGACCGGGCCTTTGGAACGGTGGGCCTGGGCGGGTCGTTCGCCTTCGCCGAGCCGGACACCGGCACGGGCTTCGCCTACGCGATGAACCGCACCGGATTCCGGCTCTGGGGCGATCCTCGTGAAGTGGCGCTGCGGGAGGCGCTTTTCACGCGGGTCCTCGGCGAGCGGCCGCAGCGGCCCGACCCGGCCTCCGGGCGCTCCCGCGTCTGACGCGCGGGGCACCGGATCAGTCCGGCTGCTGATCCATGTGGTCGAGGACGCGCTTGCAGATCTGGCCGAGCGTGCTGAGCTGGCTCGGGGTCAGGGCGTCGATGAACAGGCGGCGGACGTGCTCGACGTGCTGGGGCGCGGCCTCTTCGATCGCCCTGTAGCCGGCCGGGGTGGCGACGATGAATGCTCCGCGTCCGTCGTCGGGGCATTCCTCCCTGGCCACGAGCCCGCGTTTCGCCATCCGCGTGACCTGGTGGGACATTCGGCTCTTCTCCCACTCCACGCGTTTGGCCAGATCCAGGAAACGCATCCGCCCGTCGTCTTTCGCGGTGAGGCTGACGAGCACGGTGTAGTCGGCGGCGGACATTCCGGAGTCGGCCTGGACGCGGCGGGACAGCCGTCCGATGAGTGTCTCCTGCATGCGGATGAAGCTGTCCCAGGCGGCCTTCTCTTCCTGGTTGAGCCAGCGTGGTGGTGCGTCCATGGGGGCAGTCTAACGAGATCGGTGCCCCTCGGACGGGTGAAGAGCGTTCCGAAGTCGCCCGCTTCGAGGACGCTCTCGCCGTGGAATGAGGGCGGAATGCGGGAGGAGCGAAGGGGACCGACCGCGGCCGTTTCGGAACGGGACGCCGGGGGCTTCCCCGCGGGAATCGGTTGACTTGTCAACTATATCGGTGGTTGGCTTGCCGCGGAAGTCTCCTCTCGTGCGGAGGGACGACGACGCGGCGACCCTCCCGAGGAGGAGCGATGGAACCACGCGTGGCGGACAACCCCGAACGATCGCGTTTCGAGGTCTTCGACGACGACGAGCTCGCCGGTTTTGCCGAGTACCACCGGTACCGGGACCAGATCGCCTTCATTCATACGGAGATCGACCCGCGGTTCGAGGGCCGAGGACTCGGCGGCGTGCTGGCCCGCGCGGCTCTCGGCGCGGCCAGGGAGCAAGGGCTCGGAGTGCTTCCCTTCTGCCCCTTCATCCGCGGCTGGATCGGCAAGCACCCGGAGTGCGCCGACCTGGTGCCGCGGGGGCAGCGGGCGCGCTTCGGGCTGTGAGGCGGGCCCTGCCCGGGGCGGAGCGGATCGCGACGTCCGGCGCGGGCGGCCGCCTCCATCGCCGGGGGCGCGTCCCCGCCGGTCCCTCCTGGACCCCTTTATGGTGGATGTATCAACTATATTGGGGCCGTCGAGAGTCACATGAGACATGGGGCGGGCGTGCGGCCCGAGGGGAGAAGTCCGGCGATGCGGAATCTGACCGTGGCCCAGCAGATGGTGGACATCCTGCGCCAGGCGGGCGTGGAGCGGATCTACGGCGTGGTGGGTGACAGCCTGAACTCGGTGGTCGACGCGGTGCGCCGCACCGACGGCATCGAGTGGGTGCATGTGCGGAACGAGGAGGCCGCGGCCTTCGCCGCGGCCGCGGAGGCGCAGCTGACCGGCAGGCTCGCGGTGTGCGCCGGAAGCTGTGGCCCAGGGAACACGCATCTGATCCAGGGACTGTACGACGCGCACCGCTCCGGTGCGCCCGTGCTGGCACTCGCCTCGCACATCCCGTCCCACCAGATCGGCACGGGCTTCTTCCAGGAGACCCACCCGGAACGGCTGTTCACCGAGTGCAGCGACTACTGCGAGATGATCGGCACCCCCGGGCAGATGCCCCGGGTCCTGCGGGTCGCCATGCAGCGGGCCCTTGGCAACAGCGCGGTGTCGGTCCTGGTGATACCGGGCGATGTCGCGCACGACGAGGCGGCTCACCCGACGGGAGTCAGCGACCTGGTCACCGAGCGCGGCCGGGTCGTCGCGCCGGACACGCAGGTTCGGGCGCTGGCCGAGAAGGTGAACGCGGCGCGCAAGGTGATGCTGTTCTGCGGTGCGGGGGTGCGGGACGCGCACGCCGAGGTCATGGCGCTCGCCGAGAAGGCCGCCGCCCCCGTCGGGCACTCGCTGCGGGGCAAGGAGTGGATCCAGTTCGACAACCCGTACGACGTGGGCATGAGCGGTCTGCTGGGCTATGGCGCCTGCTTCGACGCGATGCACGAGGCAAACCTGGTCGTCCTGCTCGGCACCGACTTCCCGTACAACGACTTCCTGCCGCAGGCGCGTACCGTGCAGATCGACCACGACGCGGGCCGCCTCGGCCGTCGTACCGTGCTGGAGCTCGGGGTCCACGGCGACGTCAGGGAGACGCTGCGGGCCGTGCTGCCGCTGGTCGAGGCGAAGCGGAGCCGCACCTATCTGGACCGGATGCTGCGCAAGCACGCCAGGGCGCTGGAGACGGTGGTCTCCGCCTACACGCGCGACGTCGAGCGGATCACCCCGATCCACCCCGAGTACGTGGCCTCGGTTCTGGACGAGCTGGCGGCCGAGGACGCCGTGTTCACCGTGGACACCGGCATGTGCAACGTCTGGGCGGCGCGCTATCTCACCCCCAACGGGCGGCGCCGGGTGATCGGCTCGTTCCTGCACGGCACGATGGCCAACGCGCTGCCGCACGCCATCGGCGCGCAGTTCGCCTACCCGGGCCGCCAGGTGATCTCGATGTCGGGCGACGGTGGCCTTGGCATGCTGATGGGCGAGTTGCTGACGGTGAAGCTGCACGATCTGCCGGTGAAGACGATCGTCTTCAACAACTCATCCCTGGGCATGGTGAAGTTGGAGATGCTGGTCGAGGGGCTGCCCGAGCACGAGACCGACCACGAGCCGGTGGACTACGCGGCGATCGCCCGCGGCGCGGGCATCGAGGCGATCCGCGTCGAGCGCCCCGGGGATGTCGTCGACGGACTCAAGCGGGCGCTCGCCCACGAAGGACCGTTCCTGGTCGACCTGGTGACCGACCCCAACGCGCTGTCGATCCCGCCGCACATCTCGGCCGCCCAGGTCAAGGGATTCGCCTTCGCCGCGGGCCGGACCGTGCTCGACGGGGGCGTCGGCAGGATGCTCGACCTGGCCCGCGCCAACCTGCGCAACATCCCCCGCCCCTGAGAGGGCCGCCGCCCTCATCGAGGCCCGGCCGTGCACCATGTGCGGGCTCCCCGTGTGCCGACCGCCTCGGACGGGGCGATCAGGCCGCGCTGTCCGCCGACTCCGCGGCGGTGGCCCGCGCGCTCAGCACGGTCTTGCCGCGCTCCGACTCGGGAAAGCGGACAAGCATCGCACGCAGCTCTTCGGCGCCCACGTTGGCGCCGAAGGGCTCGGTGCCCGGCTCAAGCCGTATCCCCTCGGCCAGGGGACCGGCCACGACGGGGTCGAAGCCGACCGCGTCGACGACGCGGGCGACGGTGGCGAGGTCGTGCGGATCGTCACCGGCGATCGCGATGGCCTTGCGCCCGTGCGTTCCCGGCCGCTGAGCCCCGGCCTCCAGATCGTGGTAGCCCATGTGGTTGAACGCCTTGACCACCCGTGAATCGGTCAGGTACTCCCGCACGATCTCGCTCGAGGAGGTCAGCGGGTCGGTCAGATCCTCGCGGATGCCGTCGACTTCCCACCAGTAGTTCATGGCGTCGATCACGAGCTTGCCGCGCAGTGCGTCGAGGGGGAGAGCGCGGTACTTGCCCAGCGGCAGCGCCAGGATGACGACGTCCGCCGCCGAGGCGGCCCGAGCCGCGGTGACCGGGGTCGCGCCAGGGGTGAGCACCTCGACGGTGAGCGCGATCCTGGCGGGGTCGCCCGAGCCCGCGATGAGCACCTGGTAGCCGGCGGCCAGGGCCAGCCGACCCAACACGGTGCCGACCTTGCCCGCGCCCAGGACACCCACGGTGTTCACGGGCGTGGTGAGCATGTCCTCTTCTTCGTTCACGGTGTCAGCTCGCCAGGATCTCGCGGACCATCGGGAGCACCTTGGTGCCGTACAGCTCCACGGCGCGCAGGCGGGCGCTGATCGGCTGGCTGCCGTAGATGAGGTCGAAGCGGCCGACGCCGAGCGCCTTGATCGCGCGGGCCATCTTGCGCGAGACCGTCTCCGGCGACCCGACGTAGAGGGAGCCGTGCTCGATCTCCGAGTCGTACTCCTCCTTGCGCAGCGGTGGCCAGCCCCGCAGCGCGCCGATGCGGTCCCTGATCACCTTGTGGCCCGGCCAGTGCAGCTCACGGGCCTGCTCGTCCGTGTCGGCGATGAAGCCGGGCGAGTGCATGCCGACCGGGTGGGCGGTCGTGCCGAACTGTTCCGCGGCGCGCCGGTAGAGGTCGATGTGGGGCACGAAGCGTTCCGGGTTGCCGCCGATGATGGCGATCATCAGCGGGAAGCCGTAGTGCGCGGTGCGGATGATCGACTGGGGAGAGCCGCCGACGCCCACCCAGGTGCTCAGGTGGCCGGACTCGGTCTTGGGAAAGACATCGGCGCTCTCCAGCGAAGCCCGCTTCGTGCCGCTCCAGGTGACGGGCTTCTCCTCGATCAGCTGGGAGAAGAGCGCGATCTTCTCCTCGAACAGGACGTCGTAGTCGGCGAGGTCGTATCCGAAGAGGGGGAACGACTCGGTGAACGAGCCGCGTCCGAGGATGACCTCGGCCCGGCCGTTGGACAGCGCGTCCACGGTGGCGAACCGCTGAAACACGCGGACCGGGTCGTCGGAGCTGAGCACGGTCACGCCGGAGCTCAGGCGGATCCGGCTGGTGCGCGTGGCGATCCCGGCCAGCACGGTCTCCGGGCTGCTGATCGCGAACTCGGGGCGGTGGTGTTCGCCGAGCGCGATGACGTCCACGCCGGTCTCCTCCGCCAGCACGGCCTCCTGGACCACCTGGCGGATGGCTTTCGCGTAGGACACCGGGGCGCCGAGGTCGTCCTCCGGTACGTCTCCGAAGGTGTCAAGACCGAAGACCAGATCAGGCATGGTGGGCTCCTGCGCAGGCGGCTTGCTGGGATGTCGATTATCCGGGCATACGGTTGACGTGTCAACTAATGGGGACCGCTGTACTGAGCCGCCCCGCGCGGCGGAATCACGGCCTGATCCACGGCGTCCACCGCGGTGACTCGGCCACCGTCGCCGGGATCGAGATCGGGTATGACCGATTCCGGGTCGACGAGGTGGACCTCGTGACCATCCAGCGTCAGCCGACGCACGACCTCGAGCGGCATGCGCCGTGCCACGTCGTCGATCGCGTGGACCCTTGTCGGGCGACCGGCGAACGCCGAGAGGCCATCGAGCACGCGTTCCCCGCGCTCCGCGGGGCTCGGGTCCTCCGCGCCCGCCAGCGAGTGAACGGTGATCGCCCCGGCGTTGATCATCGGATTGAGGGGGCGCCCCGTGTCGCTCTCGAGCGAGATCTGGTTGAACGCCTCTCCGGACGGCTCGACACCGACCCTGGCGAGCACGGGACCGAATCCGCGATCGGAAAGGGCCAGCGCGTAGGCGAAGGGCTTGGAGATCGATTGGATCGTGAACTCGACATCGACGTCGCCCGCGCCGTAGACCTCTCCCTCGATCGTGGCAACGGCCGCGCCGAGGCGATCGAGGTCCGCTGCCGCGAGCTCGGGGATGTATCCCGCTGGCTCTCCGGACGTGTCCGCCTCCCCACTTCCCAGCGCCTCTGCCGGATAGTCGGGAATGATCGGCCGCACTCGTCCCCCTCCATGCGGAACCGGATCCATGCGGAATCGGATCCATGCGGAACCGGATCCATGCGGAACCGGATCCATGCGGAATCGGATCGTGCTCGCCCGCGCTGACCCAGCCGGGCGCATCCATCGATCTAGTTGACATGTAAACCATGACACCTCATGGTTTACATGTCAACTAAAGCGCTCACTAGCGTCAACCGGTCACCTGGAGCAGCTTGTTGGGCGTGCCGGGCGGGACGTCGGCGAGGCGGTCGAGCACGGCCGCCGCGTCGATGGCCGCCCAGACATCGGCGGGCCCCGCGCCCGGGTGGTCGGCGAGGTGGAGGGCCGCGACGCCCGCGACATGGGCGGCGGCCATGGAGGTGCCGGAGAGCGTCGCGGTCGCCGTGTCGGAGGTGTGCCACGTGGAGACGGTGTCGACGCCGGGGGAGTAGAGGTCGACCGAGGGGCCGTGGTTGCTGGTCGGCGCGGCCCGGTCGGCGCACGTCGACGCGGCGGTGGTGATGACCTCGTCCACCCGGCCCGGCGAGAAGCCGCCCGCGTCGCTGGCGGAGTTCCCCGCCGCGACGGCGTAGGTGACGCCCGCCTCGATGGACTGCCCGATGACGTCGTCCAGGACCTCGCTCGGGGCGCCGCCGATGCTGAAGCTGGCGACCGCGGGCCCTTCGGCGTCGCCGGTCAGCCAGTCGATCCCGCCGACCACGTCGGCGACGCTGCCCGCGCCGCTGTCGTCGAGCACCTTGACCGACACCAGCGTCGAACGCTTCGCCACGCCGTGGACGGCCCCGCCGATCGTGCCCGCGACATGGGTGCCATGGCCGTTGCCGTCCGAGCCGTCGCCGCCGGTCGCGTCATAGCCGAACACGGCGCGACCGCCGAAGTCCTGGTGGCCGTAGTGGATTCCGGTGCCCACGACATAGACCGTGACGCCCAGGCCCGCCGACGCGGGGTAGGTGTAGGAGCCGTCGAGCGGCAGGTCGGGCTGGTCGATCCGGTCGAGGCCGCAGGGGACCGGGGCGGGCTGCGCCAGGCCGGACGCCTCGACGGCGGTGTTCTGCTCGACCAGCGCGACGGCCGGGTCCCCGGCCAGCCGCCGCGCCTGCTCCGGGGTGGCCCGCACGTGGTAGCCGTCGAGGGCGTCCTGGTAGGTGTCGAGCACGCGCGCCCCGTAGCGCTCGGGCAGCGCCGCGGCGTCGGCGGCGCTCTCGCCGTCGGCCAGGACGACGAGATAGCTCTCGGGCACGGCGTCGGGGGCGTTCGCGTTGACGATGGCTCCCGTCGCCCGCGTGGCGGCCCGCGCCTCGCCCGTCGGCAGGGTGCCCACGGCGGCGAGGCCAAGCAGGGCGGCGAACGAGGCGACGCTTCTCACGACCTTCACGGAACTCCTCCAATAGTGGCGCGGCCATGACAATCTCCGTCAGCCTCCCGCACCGCGGCCTTCCCCGGCAACCCCGCCGGGCGCCCGCGTCCCGCTGCCCCCGGGAGTGGGCGGTGGAGGGCGCCGCCGTGACACCGCGCCCTCCACCCCCCATCCGAAAAGGGACTTCAGGGGCGCCGACGGTCCGGCAGGGGGCCCTCCGGGTCCCCGACGGCCCCGGCGAGCACGGCGATGACCTCCTTCCCCCACGCCTCGATGGTCGCCTCCTCGAACAGGTCGGTGGAGTACTCGAAGGTGAGGGTCATGCCATCGTCCTCGGGGGCCAGGACGACATAGAGCTCCGTGCGCGCCACCCCCGCCGTGGGCAGGCCGCGCACCGTCGTCGACACCTCGCGCAGGTCGAGGACGGGGGGCGGCGTGGTGACTACGGTGAACAGCACGTCGGGGAACGGCCCTTGCCCGGTGCCGGGCGCCACCAGGTCGGCCACCTCGGCCAGGGGCAGCTCCTGGTGGTCGAGCGCGGCGAAGAGCGAGGCGCCGACCTGCCGCACCAGGTCGGCGAAGGTGGCCGCCTCGCCGACCCTGGCGCGCAGCAGCACGGCCTCGCCCAACGGGCCGACGACCTCGGCCCGTTCGGGGCCCAGCCGGTTGGCGCTCGACGCGGCGAGCACGACATCGGCGGACCCGCCGCGGCGCCCGGCGGCCCACAGGGCGAAGCCCGCCGCGAGAAGGGCGTAGGGGGGAGCGCCGAGCACCTGGGCCCTCTCCTCGATCCGCCGCGCGAGAGAGCCGTCCAGGGCCCAGGTGCGCAGCGCGCCCCGCCCTGACAGCGGGCCCCGCCTCGGCCGGTCGGTCGGCAGGTCGAGCCTGGGCGGAACGCCGTCGAGCTCGGCGCGCCAGAACCGCTCGAGGTCTTCCCTGCGCCGGTCGTCGAGCGCGTGCTCCGCGCGGGCGTGGTCTGTGAACTGCGCGGTCGGCGGCGGGAGCGGGGCGCCTGCGCCCCCGCGGCGCGCGTCGTAGAGCTTCTGGAGCTCGCCCCAGATGATGCCCATCGACCAGCCGTCGCACAGCGCGTGGTGCAGGACCGTCACCAGCGTCCAGCGCTCGGGGCCGAGTCGCGCCAGGCGGAAGCGGAACAGCGGGGCGCGGTCCATCGCGAACGGGCGCGCCGCGTGCTCCCGGCACCAGGCGTCGAGACGCTGCTCGTCCGCGGACAGGTCGCTGACCTGAAGGTCGACGGGCACCTGGGAGAGCACTTCCAGGAGGAACGCGCCGTCCCGGCGCACCGCGCGGGCGCGCAGCGCGTCGTGGCGGGCCACCAGCTCGGCGAGCGCGTGCCGGAGGTCATCGGGCGAGAGCGGGCCGCGCACGTCGACGCGGTGGGCGACGTTGTACACGCCGGGGTCGGCCCGTTCGTGGTGGCGGCGCCACAGCCTGCGCAGGAACGAGGTCATGGGCACGGTGGCTGCCACATCGCCCGCGCCGCCCGGGGGCGTGGGGTCAGGCTGTTCGAGCCTGGCCGCGAGCCCGCGGATCGTCGGCGCGCGGAAGAGGTCGGCCATGGGCACGGTCAGGCCCAGCTCAGCGGCCATGCGGTTCACCAGCCGGATCGCGCTCAGCGAGTGGCCGCCGAGCGCGAAGAACGAGCGGTCCACCGGCACCTGCCCCAGGCCGAGGATGTCGCACCACAGGCCGTGCAGCGCCTTCTCCGTCGGCGTGACGGGGGCGGCGCCCTCGTGCCGCGCGCCCTCGTCGCCGGGGTCGGGCAGGCGCGAACGGTCCAGCTTGCCCGAGGCGTTCAGCGGGAGGCGTTCGAGGCCCACCCAGCGGCGCGGGACCAGATGGTCGGGCAGCGCCGCGGCCAGCGCCTCGCGCGGACCCGCGAGCTCGTCCCCGGGGACCTCGGGCACCACATAGGCGGCGAGCTCCCACTCGCCGTGTCGGTCGCGGCGCGGCAGCACGGCCGCGTCGCGGACGCCGGGGAGCGCGGTCAACGCCGCCCGCACCTCGGCGGGTTCGACGCGGTGGCCCCTGATCTTGACCTGGTCGTCGGTGCGGCCCCGGTACTGGAGCGTGCCGTCCGCGCGCCAGCGCGCCAGGTCGCCGGTGCGGTAGCGCGCCGACCCCGCGCCGTCGTCGAGGAATGCCGCCGCGGTCTCGTCCGGCCTCGCGTGGTAGCCGTAGGCGACGGGGACGCCGCCGATGTGGATCTCGCCGAAGGCCCCCACGGGCACCTGGCGCCCCGCGCCGTCGAGCAGGTGGACGCGCGCCCCCGCGACCGGCCCGCCGATGGGCGGGTGGTCGCCGTCTTCGGGGTCCACGCGGTGCGAGGTGACGATGACGGAGGTCTCGGTCGGCCCGTACTGGTGGTACAGGGCGCACGCCGGGTGGGCGGCGAGGAACCGGCGGAAGGCGTCCGTGAGCCGCAGCGCCTCGCCCGCGGTGAACACCTCGCGCAGGGACGGCATGCGCGGCCCCGTCTCCATCAGGTACGTCAGCGGCGTGCACGGCATGAACACCCGCTCCACGCCATGGTCGCGGACCGCGGCCGTGACGGCGTCCGGGTCGTGCCGCGCCTCGTCGGCGATCAGGACGAGGGCGGCCCCTGACGCCAGCGTCGTGAAGATCTCCTGCACGCTGACGTCGAAGGCCGTGGAGGTCCACTGGAGGGTGCGCAGGGCGGGATGCCGCCGCACATGGTCCCGCACGAGGTTGGCCGGGCCGCGGTGGGGCACCACGACGCCCTTGGGGCGGCCGGTCGAGCCCGATGTGTAGAGGCAGTACGCGGCGTCGTCGGGCCCCGCCCCGCCATCGGGCCCCTCGGCGCCCGGCGCGCCCTCGGCGCCCGGCGCCACGTCGGCGAGCAGCAGGACCGGCACGCGGGGCACGAGGTCCTGGTGCCGCGCCAGGGCGGCGTCGTCCGTCAGCAGCAGGGCGGGGGCGCTGTCGTCGAGGAGGGCGGCGAGCCTGGGGGAGGGCAGCGAGGGGTCGAGCGGAACGTAGGCCGCGCCGCTCCTGAGCACCCCGATGAGGGCGGCGATCAGCTCGGGACCGCGCCCCAGCAGGACCGCCACGCGATCGCCGCGCCCCACGCCGCGCTCCCGCAGCCGCCAGGCGAGCCGACGGGCGCGGGCCGCCAACGCGCCGTAGCTGACGCGTTCCCTGCCCCACTCCACGGCGACGGCGTCGGGCGTGGCGTCGGCCTGCCGCTCGAACAGCCCGTGCAGGGTGTCCCCGGTCGCGGGCCATGGCTCGTCGAGGCGGCCGAGCCGCACGAGCGTGGCGCGGTCGGCGTCCGTCACCGCGGTCAGCTCGTGGAGTGGCGCGGCGGGCGCGGCCAGGGCGCGGCGCAGCACGTGCTCCGTGTAGTCCACCAGTCGGCGCACCGTGCTCTCGTCGAAGAGGGCCGTGTCGTACTCGACCATGAAGCGGACGCCGTCGCGGTGGTGGGTGAGGTAGACGGTCAGGTCGAACGGCGCGCGGGCGCTCGGCACATCGAGCAGCGTGGCCGTCAGGTGGGGCGGGTCGAAGTCGACCTCGCTCTCGTTCTCGTACTCCACCAGGACCTGGAAGAGGGGGTTGCGGCCGGGGTCGCGCGGGGGGTTGACCGCGGCCACCAGCGCGTCGAAGGGGACGCCGCGGTGGTCGTACGCGGCCGCGCTGGTCTCCCTGACGCGGCGCAGCAGCGCGGGGAAGTCCGGGTCGCCGCCCAGGTCGAGGCGGAGCGGCACGGTGTCGAGGTGGAGCCCGATCCGGTCCTCGGCACCGCCCTGGCGCGCGGCGACGGCGGTGCCGACCACCAGGTCGTCCTGCCCGGCGAAGCGGCCGAGCACGGCCGCGATGGCCGCCGTCAGCGCCATGAAGGGGGTGGCGCGGTGCGTTGCGGCGAACGCCCTGAGCGCGCGGACGAGTTCGCCGTCGAGCGCGTGGGTGAGGCACGCGCCCTCGCCCGTTCTGGCGGGTGGGCGCGGCCTGTCCGTGGGGAGGTCCAGGCCGGGCGCGCCGCCGAGCGTGCGCCGCCAGAACTCCAGGGCCGCGGCGGTCCCTTCGGCCTCGGCAGCCGCGCCCTCACCAGCCTGGTCGGCGAGGGGCGGCAGCCCCGGGTCGCCGTCGGGCCACGCGCGGTAGAAGGCGGCCAGGTCCCGAACCAGCACCGCGGTGGACGCCGAGTCGAACACGATGTGGTGGGCCAGCAGGAAGAGCAGGTGCCGCTCGTCGGACAGGCGCAGCAGGCGGGCGCGGACGAGGGGCCCGGCGCCGAGGTCGACCGTGCGGGCCCCCTCGCTTTCGAGGACGGCCCGCAGGGCCTGCTCCTCCGGCGTCCCCGCGTGGTCGTCGATGGGGCAGTCGAGGTCGGCGCTGGGCAGGATCTCCTGGTACGGAACGCCGTCGCGCTGCCGGAAGACCGTGCGCAGCGCCTCGTGCCGGTCCGCGGCGCGCGCGAACGCGTGGCGCAGCGCCGGAACGTTGAGCGGCCCTTCCAGGCGGACGGCCTTGGGCTCGTGGTACATCAGCGTGCCGGGGTGCAGCTGTTCGAGGAACCAGATGCGGCGTTGCGCGGGCGTCAACGGCCTGCGCAGGGGCGCGGGCGGCTTCCGCGCGCCGGGGGCGGGCGCGGTGCGCGCGCGGACCCGGTCGAGCGACGGCAGCGCCGCCAGGACCTTCTCCTTCTCCACCCCGAAGTCCACGAAGCACGCGATCTCATCAGCCCCCGCGGCCATGAGGCGGCGCACCGTCTCCTCGGCCTCCCGTTCGCCGCCGATCATGGCGCGTGAGGCGCAGTAGCGGTCGTATGCCCGCTCCAGCAGGAACTCCACGTCCTCCTCGGGGGTGTTGTCGAGGTCCACCTCGACGCCGAGGCTCGTGGTCACCTGGTCGAACAGCGAGAGCGAGGAGCGCAGATACGCCACGAAGGGCCGGTATGCCTCGGCCCGCGCGCGTTCCGCGTCCTCGCCGAGGTAGGTGTGCACGAGCACCACGACCCGGCCGGTCGCCGGGTCGAGCCCGTGCTCGGCGCGCGTGCGCCGGTAGAGCGCGATGTTCGCGGCCAGCTGCTCGACGGTCTGCGCCATCAGGTTGGTGACGACCCCCAGATCCTCGGCGGCGGCCCGCCGATAGCTCTCGGGGTTCCCGACCACCGCCACGGACAGGGGCGGCAGGTCCTGCACGGGGCGGGGGTGCAGCCTGACCTCCACGGGGCGGCCGTCGCCCGCGGTGGTCGCGAGGGGCTGCCCCGACCAGAGCCGCCGCACGGTCTCCAGGTGCTCGTACAGCACCTCGCGGTGGCGCCCGAAGTGCTGCGGGGCGAGCGAGAAGTCCCTCGCGTGCCAGCCGCTGGCGAAGCACAGGCCGACCCTGCCGCCCGAGATGTTGTCGACGACCGACCACTCCTCGGCGACCCTGACGGGGTGGTGCAGCGGCAGCACCACGGACCCGGCGTGCAGCCTGATCCTGCGGGTCCGCGCCGCGAGCGCGGCGGCGAGGACGGACGGGTTGGGGAAGAGCGCGCCGAACGAGTCGAAGTGCCGCTCGGGGAACCACAGGGCGTGGAAGCCGCTCCGGTCGGCGAACTCGGCCGCCTCCATGATCAGCCCGTACTTGTCGTGAACGGCGTCGTCGGGGTAGTCGCCGAAGAAGTAGAGGCTCATGTCGCACCCGGCCGCCGCGGGCTGCCGGGGTGGGGTCGCCGGTATCGGTGCCGGTGCCGGTGCGGGTGCCGGTGCTGGTGCGGGTGCCGGTGTCGTGGTGGGGGGCGTGCGGGGCGCGGGGGAGCCGAGCGCGTCGAGCTGCCGGGAGATCACCTCGGTCACCCGGTCGGCGAGCGTCTCCACGAGCCTGAGCTGCTGCCCGAACAGCGCGTGCAGCTCGGGCGTCTCGCCGCCCTCGGGGGGCCGCGGCGCCTCCGCGGGGGCCTCCGCAGGCGTCTCCACAGGCATCTTCACCGGCGGCGCGGGGGCGGCGTCGCCGCGCGCCCGGCCGATGAGGGCGGCCAGCTTGCGCGGCGTGTCGGCGCCGTCGAACAGCGCGCGGACCGGGACGCGGACGCCGTGCCGCGTGGCCAGCTCGGCCGTCATGCTCATCAGGGAGAGCGAGTCCGCGCCCAGGTCGAAGACCGACGTGTCCGCTGTCACCTCCGTCGTCGCGGCCCCCAGCGCGGCGGCCGTCAACTCCCTGATGCCCTCGACCAGTACGTCACCCAGTGCGTCATCCGATGCGTCATCGGCGCGGGCCGGTACGGCGGCGGGCGGCTCAGCGGCCGGTGGCGCGGGCGGCGGCGTGGCCGCCACCGGCACGGGGCGCAGCGGATGCCCCGGCAGCGGGATCCGCCGCCCGCCGCCGACGAGCGCGGGCCAGTCGAGCTCGGCGCCCCTGGCCCACAGGGAGCCAAGGGCCCCGAGGAACCCGCGGACCTGCTCGTCCACGCCGCCCCCGCCCTGGCCGCCCCGCCACCGAGTGCCGGGGGCGCAGTGCCGACCGAGGCCGATCAGGGTCTCCCCGGCCTCCATCGCCACAAAGTCGGCGCACCCGCGCTCCAGCGCCGCGGCCACCGCCAGGTCGAAGCGGACGGGGCGCCGCGCCTGGCGGCAGAGGTAGTGGGCGCCGATGACGCTGCCCACGGGGTGCGCCTCGCCGTCGGCGGCCGTCACCACGGTGACGCCGAGCGGGCGGTAGGCCACGCGCTCGGCGTGCGCGCGGAACGCGTCGATCGCCTCGTCGACCGCGGCCGAGTGGAACGCCCGGTCGACCGGCAGCGCCCTCCAGCGCGCGTTCTCCCGGTCCAGCAGGCGCGTGGCCGCGTCAAGCGCGTCGGGCGGTCCCGAGATCACGTGCGAGCGCGGGCCGTTGACCGCCGCCACCTCGGCGCCCGAGTCGCGGGCGACGCGCCGCGCGGTGTCCGCGTCGGCGCGCAGGGCGAGCATGCCGCCGGGCGGGCCCGCCTCCATCAGGCGCCCGCGCCAGGCGGTGAGGCGCAGCCCGTCCTCCAGGCTCAGGGCACCGGCCGCGTACAGCGCCGCATACTCGCCGACGCTGTGGCCGAACAGCAGGTCGGGGCGCACGCCCGCGGCGCGCCACGCATCGGCGAGCGCTGCCTGGTGCGCGAAAAGCGCCGCCTGGGCCGTCCCCGTGGGCCACACCTCGCCCGCCCCCGAGTCCGCCCCCCGATCCGCCCCCGAGTCCGAGTCGGGGGGAGCGTCGAGCAGGAGCGGGAGCAGGGCGCCGCCGAACGCGTCGGCGTGGATCTCGGCGCACCGGTCGAGCGTTCGACGGGCGGCCCGGCTCGCGGCGTACAGGCCGCCCGCCATGCCGCGCCTCGCGCTGCCCTGCCCGGGGAAGACGAACGCCAGCGGGCCGAGCGGGGGTTCGGGGGCGCGCCGTGGCTCGTCGAGCGCCCCGTCGAGCGCCCTGGCGAGCTCGTCGGCGGCGCGCCCGACCGCCGTGGCGCGCGCCGCCCGGTGCGGCCTGCCGAGGGCCAGGGTGGTGGCCACGTCGTCCGCCCGCGGCTCGGGCCGCTGCCGCAGCCGGTCGCCGAGCAGGCCGCGCAGCTCGTCGAGGGCCTGCGGGTCGCGCGCCGACACCGGGACCAGGACGGGCAGTTCGGGCGGCTGACGGTGCGGCGCCGCGGGCGCCTCCTCGAGCACCACATGGGCGTTGGTGCCGCCGACGCCGAGGGCGCTGACCCCGGCCCTGCGCGGCACCCCGTCGGGCACCGTCCAGGGCCTCAGCTCCCTGACGAGCGTCAAGGGGCCGCCGTCGATGCGTAGTTCGGGGTTGGGGCGGGTCAGGTGCGGGGTCGGCACCAGGGTGCGGTGCCGCAGCATGAGGATCGTCTTGATCAGTCCGGCCATTCCGGCGCAGCTGTCGAGGTGCCCGATGTTGGGCTTGACCGAGCCGACGGCGCAGAACCCCGTGCGCCCGGTGCCCTCGTCCAGCGCCCGGCCGAGCGCTTCGAGCTCCACCGGGTCGCCGAGCGCGGTCCCCGTGCCGTGCGCCTCCACATAGGAGACGGTCTCGGCCCGGACGTTCGCCCTGCGCAGGGCGCGGCGCACGACGTCGACCTGCCCGGCCACCCCGGGCGCGCTGAAGCCCGCCTTGTCCGAGCCGTCGTTGTTGACCGCGGAGCCCAGGATCACCGCGTGCACGGTGTCCCCGTCGGCCAGCGCCCGGTCGAGCCGCTTGAGCAGCACGGCGGCCACGCCGTTGCCGCCGACCGTGCCGTCAGCGGCTTCGTCGAACGCCCGACATCGCCCGGTGGGCGACAGGATCGACTCCGGCTGGCTGCGGTAGCCGGTGCGCTGGGGGTGGTGCACGGCCGCGGCGCCCGCGAGCGCGAGGTCGGCCTCGCCGCTCAGCACGGCCTGCGCGGCGAGGTGGACGGCGACGAGCGACGTGGAGCACGCCGTCTGCACGCCGATGGCCGGTCCCCTGAGCCCGAGGCGGTAGGCGACGCGCGTCGCCAAAAAGTCCGGCTGCCGCGCGATGGCCCAGCGCATGCCGGTCGCGGGGTCCGCCGCGTCGCCGGGGCCGTGCGCCGCGCTCGGCCGCTGATGGTCGTACAGGTTCATGCCGGAGCCAGCGAACACGCCCACCGTGGAGTCGGGCCCGGTGCCCGCGTATCCGCCGTGTTCGAGCGCCCCGTGGCAGCACTCGAGGAACAACCGGTGCGCGGGGTGGGTGAGCTCGCTCTCGCGCGCGTTCATGCCGAAGAACGCCCCGTCGAACGCGTCGGCGCCGTCGATCACGCCGCCCACGGGCACGAGGTCGGGAGCGCGCCGCTGCTCGGGGGTCAGGCCCGCCGCGGCCAACTCCTCGTCGCCGAAGGTCTGGACGCTGCTCACCCCGTCGCGCAGGTTGGCCCAGAAGCGCTCCGGCGTGTCCGCGCCGGGGAAGCGGAACGAGAACCCGATGACCGCGACGCGTCGATCGGCGGCGTCATCGGACCCGGCGCCCGCACCGGCGCCCGCGGCCCGCCGCGCGCCGCCGCCCGACAGGTGCGCGGCGAGCGCGTCGGCCGTCGGGTGCTCGAACGGCGCCGTCGGGGCGATCGGCACGCCCAGCCGCTCCTCCAGCCGGGCGCGCAGGCGCACGAGCGAGGCGGAGGTCAGGCCGAGCTCGTAGAACGGCTGGTCGGACCCGGCCGAGCGCCCCAGCACGGCGGCCAGCTCCTCGCGCACCGCGCGCGCCGTCGCGTCGCGGTCGGGGCGCGCGGACGCGGTCTCTTCCGGCGGGTCCGGCGACCGGTCCGGCGACCGGTCGGCGAGCCGGTCGATCAGCCGGTCCCGCAGCGCGCCGCGGCGCACCTTCCCCGCGGGCGTTCTCGGGAAGTCGTCCGGCGCGACGGGAACGACATGGGTGGCGGTGAGTCGCAGCCGCCCGAACAGCGCGGCCCGCACGTCGCGGCCGATGCGCGCGTCCTCGGCCGCGCCCCGGCTGACGAAGAACACCGCCAGCTCCTCCGTGCCCCGCTCCTGGCTCGGGATGCCGCAGGCCGCCACCTCGCCCTGTCTGACCCCTTCGACGGCGGTGGCGGCCTCCTCGACCTCGTGGCAGTAGACGTTGTGCCCGTTGAGGATGATCAGGTCCTTGCGCCGCCCCGTGATGACCACCTGGCCCGCGTCGATGAACGCCAGGTCACCGGTGTCAAGCCAGTCGCGCCCCGCGGGGAACGCCTCGGCGTCCGCCGCGGGATCGCGGACATAGCCCGGGGTCAGGCGCGTCGGCGAGTGGACCTGGAGCCGCCCGACGCGGCCGGGCGGCGCGAGGTCGCCGCGGTCGTCGACGATGCGCAGGGTCACGCCGTGCGCGGGCGATCCGGACGCGACGAAGGTGACGCACTCCTCGTCGGGCGTCTGGTCACCGGCCCTGACCAGCTCGCCGCCCAGGCTGCTCCCCAGCAGGCGGTGCACGGTGCCGGGGCGGTCGAGCCTGCCGTAGGTGCAGGCGGTCACCGTCTCGGCCATGCCCCACACCGGCGCGATGTGCTCTTCGCGGACCCCGAACGCGGCCGTGGCGTCGAGGAATCGGCGCAGCACCGGCAGCACCACCCGCTCCCCTCCGCACACCAGGGACTTCAGGCGGCCGAGGTCCCAGCGCCGCCCGTGCGGCGCGTCCCGGCGCCCGGCCAGCGCCTCGGCGACCAGCTCGTAGGCGAACGTCGGGGCCCAGCCGTGCTGGGCGCGGTGCTCGTGGAGGAGGTCGAGCCAGCGTGTGGGGTCGGCCAGGACGCGCTCGGTGGGGGCGTGGACGTTGGTGCAGCCGACGAAGACGGCGAGGACGTGGTAGAGGAGGAACGCGCCGCTGTGGTCGACGGGGAGCCAGTTCGCCATGGTGTCATCGGGGCGCACATCGAGGATGCGTCTGCTGCTCGCCGCGAGGTCCGCGAGTCCGGCGTGCGTCAGCCGGGCGGCCTTGGGGCCCCCGGTGCTGCCGGACGAGAGCATCAGGAGCGCGGTGTCGGACGCGTCGGGCTCGACGTGGTCGTCGGCGGGCGCCGCGGCACGGCAGTCGTCGGCGATGGCGACATCCAAGGCGGGGGCCACTTCGGCGAGGACGGCCGCACAGGCCGCGTCGCCGACGACCAGCGGGCGTGAGAGCAACGCGTGGGCGTGCAGGAGGCGTTCGAGGGCCGGGGAGCCGGGCGCCGGGGGCTCCGCGATGGCCACAGGTCTCGCGCCGCCGAGCACGCACGCCCAGAAGGCGGGGAAGAAGTCCGCCAGGGGCAGCCCGCACAGCACGACCGTGTCCCCCGCGCGCACGCCGTGCGCGCGGAGCCCGGTGAGCGAACGCCGCGCGGCGTCGAGGAGCTGGGCGTACGACCGCGACCGGGCCGTGCCGTCGGGGGCGATGGTGACGACGGCCGCGCCTGAGGCGGCCCCGGCCGCCCGCAGCAACGCCGCCACCGCGTCGCCCGGGTCGTCCTCGGTGCGCTCCGGCTCGGGCCCCCGGCAGAGTGCTTCTCCTCGGACGCGTTCCATACGAGTCAACTCCTAGCGTTGCGGTGGTGCGTGGGTGGGCGGGCCGGACCGCCGCGCACGATCCCCACCTCGCCAGCCCCTCGTGGTGGTCACCATGAGCGCGAGCGCTCCGCACACGGCCATGCCGTGGAAGATGGCCACGACGGTCAGCGCCGACAGTCGCTCCAACGCGGCAGCGGCGGCGACCGTGCCCAGCGCGAACCCCGACTGCTCCACGGTGGCGGAGAGCCCGAACAACCGGTCGCGCCGCCGCGCCGGTTCGGCCTGGAGGCGAGAGACATAGACGGTCTCCGTCCAGCCGTCCGCGAACCCGGCCGCGAGCGCGGCCAGCGCGAGCGCGGCCGTGGGCAGGTCGAGAAAGGCCGCGATGAACGAGAGCGCCATGGCGCAGGTCCCGAGGGCGAACGCCCGCTCTCCCCAAGCCCTTTCGCCCGACCGCCGCCGAAGCACGAGCTGGGCGAGCACCGTGCCGATCGCCCACGCGGCCCAGAACCGCGCCATGAACACCGCCGGTTCGCCCGAGGCGCCGTGGGCGACCACGGGCAGGGCGACATTGTGCGACGAGGACGCCAGGGCGTCAGCCCCCCGCAGCGCGACCAGCCCGATCAGGAGCGCGGGCAGCCCCGCGAGGATCCGCGGACGGAAGCGGCGCCGCGCCGACGGCCCGTCACCTCCCGTCGCATCCGCCTCTTCAGGGGCGTCGCCATCCGCCTCGCGCGCGCCGTTCCCGCCGGGGAACCACCCCCACAGCGCCACGGCGGACACGGCGAAGCTCGCGGCGTTGACGGCGAACGCGAGCCCGTACCCGCCCAGCGCGATCACGGGCGCCGCCGAGGCGAACCCGAGCACCGTCGCCAGCGAACGCGCCGTGACCAGCAGGCCGTTGGCCCGGGTGCGCGCCTCCTGGCCGACCATGGCCGGGACCGCGCTGCGCAGGCCCACGGTGAACAGGGTGTTCCCCGCGCCGAGCGCCACCGCCGCCGCGGCGAGCAGCCACAGCGGCGAGCGCGCGCCGCCGACCGCGAGGGCGACCATGAACGCGCCCTGCGCGACATCCGCCCCGAGCATGACGCTTCTGCGGCTCACCCTGGCCAGCACCGCCCCCGCGGCCAGGCCCGCGGCGAACCCGCTCAGCAGCCGCAGCGCCATCACCGCGCCCACGCCGAACGCCGTGCCGGTGACCTCGAAGGAGAACAGGCCGAGCGCGATCAGGTTCAGATAGGTGCCATAGGCGGAGACCCCGTAGGCGGTGGCCAGCCCGCGGAACCTCGCGTCCAGCCTCTCGCCGGGCCGCCCCGGCCGCGTCGGTGATGTACGTAAGCTCATGGGCCCCCGCGTTCCCCCCGCCGTGCCGGAACCTCCCCGGCGACGGAGACGCGCAGACTAACAGCAGCGCCCGGGGCACGATCAGGGCGCCCACCGCGAATGACCCGCGCCCCCGGGTGCGTTGCGCTCAGGGCACCGTGATCACGGCCTTGCCGTGGGCGTGGCCCGACTCCACGTGGCGCAGGCCATCGGCCGCCTCGGCCAGGGGATAGGTCCGGTCGACCACCGGGGTGAGCGTGCCCGCCTCGATGGGCGCGGCGACGGCGCGCAGGTCCTCCTGGGTCGGCCCGGCGGGGACCGCGGGGGTGATGGTCGTGAGCCGTTGCCGGACGAACGCGTTGACCAGCAGCACCCGAGGCATCGAGGCGATCGCCCCGAAGACGTGTCCAGGGGAGCCGCCGCCGTTGGCCACCAGGGTCCCCGAGGGGGTGAGCGCCCGGCGCAGCCGGCCGAGCGGGCGGTTGCCGACGCCGCCCCGTTGATCAGCATCCGCTGCCCGGCCCGCACCCGGCCCACGGTCCTGATGCCCCGCGGGCGGTGACGGCCGCCATCGGCACGGCCGCTGCCTGCTCGAACGCCAGCCGCGCCGGCTTGGGCACCAGCAGGTCGGCGGTGGTGCGCGCGTACTCGGCGAACGAGCCGCGGCAGAAGCCGAGCACCTCGTCGCCCGCGCCCGGGAGGCGCGATCCGCGGTCTGAGCGATGGGCCCCTCGTGCCGCCGCGTGCGACGACGCGCTCGACCACGGTGGTGAGCTTCCACGCTTGCGACAAGTGCGAGCAGAAATTCTCTTCTCGCGCCAACTTCTTGCATGTGCGCGCATGACTGTGCACACTGAGCGCACCGCGCCCCAACTCACCGACGGTCGGTGGGAGTCGAGGCAGCGGCGGAGGACGATCCGCCGCCGAGCCGGACTCTCCGGCGTCCGCCCCTCGCCATGCGCTCCATGCGCCGACCCGACCCCAGGGGCCGGGCAACGCGCCCGCGTGCCCGACGCGCCGGCGCCGATCCCGCCCGGCGCCGATCCCACCTCCTGCCCGATTCAAGGAGCTGAACAACGTGGTTCCCCTCAGTCGACGCGACATCCTGTTCTCGGCCGCCGCCGCCGGGGCCACCTCGCTGCTGTCCCCCGGGGCCAGCGCGACGGCCGCGCCCGGCGAGAGACAGGGCTCGCCGACGGACCTGACCGGCCACGACCCCGTCACCGTGCGGTGGTTGGAGGGCGGCGTACCCGCGGAGCTCACCGCGGGAACGACCTGGGGCGTTCCATGGCCGCGCGGCGCCTTCGCCCCCGACCAGGAGTTCTCGCTGGTCGCCGACTCGGGCGAGGCCGTCCCCGTGCAGTCGTGGCCCATCGGCCGGTGGCCCGACGGCTCGGTCAAGTGGACGGCCCACGCCGTCAGCGGCGCCGACCCGCGCGCCGAGACCTACCGGCTTCAGCCCGGCGAGAGCGCCGCGCCCCACGACCCCGTCACCGTCACGACCAGCGGGCGGCGGATCACCGTGGACACCGGCGTCATGACCG
The DNA here is from genome assembly GCF_003311645.1 of Streptomyces sp. PT12. Taxonomy (GTDB): domain Bacteria; phylum Actinomycetota; class Actinomycetes; order Streptomycetales; family Streptomycetaceae; genus Streptomyces. Next base: position 32,066 of record NZ_QEST01000188.1, read on the forward strand.
TGACGTTCCGGCGCAACGGCGAGGATCTTGTCGAGTCCATAGAGCGCGCCGGGACGGTCATCGCCACGAAGGGCCGCCTGATCGCCTCGCGCCAGGACGCCGCGAGCACCGATCGCCCCGACAGGGTCAGCACCCAGCGGTTCACCAGCTCGATCGACGAGGTGACGGTCGAGCAAGAAGGCCCGGTGCGCGCCGTCGTCAAGGTCGAGGGCAGGCACAGGAAGGATCGCCGCGCGTGGCTGCCCTTCACGGTGCGCTTCTACCTCTACGCGGGCTCCGACGCGGTCCGCATGGTGCACACGTTCGTCTACGACGGCGACGCGGAGCGGGACTTCGTCAACGGCCTCGGCGTGCGGTTCGACGTTCCGATGCGCGACGAGCCCCACGACCGGCACATCCGGTTCGCCGGGCAGGGCGAGGGCGTGCTGGCCGAGGCCGTGCGCGGCCTGAGCGGGCTGCGCCGTGACCCGGGCGAGGCCGTGCGCGCGGCCCAGCGCGCGGGGCAGGCGACGCCGGACCCGAGCACCTGGGACCAGCGGGTCACCACGCGCCTGGCGTACATACCGGCGTTCGGCGACTACAGCCTGCACCAGCTGAACGCGCAGGGCTTCGAGATCCACAAGCGGACCGAGCGCGGACACTCCTGGCTGCGCGCCGACGGCGGGCGGCGCGCGCGAGGGCTCGCCTATGTGGGGTCGCCAAGCGGGGGCCTCGCGTTCGGCATGCGGAACTTCTGGCAGCTGCACCCCACCGAGCTCGAGATCACCGGGGCCGCCACGGACACCGCGCAGGCGACGGTGTGGATGTGGTCCCCGCGCGCCGGGTCGATGGACCTGCGCTTCTACCACGACGGCCTGGGCCAGGACACCTTCGATGAGCAGTTGGAGGGCCTTGAGATCACCTACGAGGACTACGAGCCGGAGTTCGGGACCCCCTACGGGGTGGCGCGGACGACGGAGCTGGCCTTCTGGGCTCTTGAGGCGACCCCCACGGCCGAGCGCTTCTCCGCGCTCGCCGACGCCGTCGCCACCCCGCCGCTGCTGGCGAGCGCCCCCGAACACAACCACGCCGCCGGGGTGTTCGGCTCCTGGGCCCCGGTGGACCGCTCCGACGCGGCGAAGGAGCGGCTTGAGGACAACCTCGCGTTCATGCACAGCCACTATGTCGAGGAGGTCGACCAGCGTTCCTGGTACGGCTTCTGGGACTACGGCGACGTCATGCACGACTACGACGGCACCCGCCACACATGGCGCTACGACGTCGGTGGCTACGCGTGGGACAACTCCGAGCTGTCCACGGACCTGTGGCTGTGGTACCACTACCTGCGCACCGGGGACGCGACGGCGTTCCGCTTCGCCGAGGCCATGACGCGCCACACCGGCGAGGTGGACATGTACCACATCGGCGAGTGGAAGGGCCTCGGCACGCGCCACGGCGTGCAGCACTGGGGCGACAGCGCCAAGCAGGTGCGGATCAGCAACGCCGGGTACAAGCGGATCTACTACTTCCTCACCGCCGACGAGCGGGTCGGCGACGTGCTCCACGAACTCATCGACGCCGACCGGTCGTTCCTGGTCCTCGACCCGGGGCGCAAGCTGACCGACGAGCCGTTCGACCCGGATCCCGCGGCGCTCCCCCTCGGCACGAGCACCGACTGGGGCGCGCTGGCCCTGGCCTGGCTGACGGAGTGGGAGCGAGGCGGCGACGAGATCGCCCACACCAAGCTGATCAACGGCGCCACCACCATCGCCGCGCTGCCCAACGCGTGGGCCCAGGGCGGCGATGTCACCTACAACCTGGAGAACGGCCGCTTCACCGGCCCGTCCGAGCCGAGCATCAGCATCGGCAGCCTCAGCTCCGTGTTCGGGCTCATCGAGCTGATGACCGAGCTGCTCCAGCTGATCGACGACGAGCAGGTCCACGCCCAGTGGATCAGGTTCTGCCGCCTCTACAACTCCACCGCGGACCAGCAGCGCGAGGAGACCGGATCCTCCTGGGGCAGCCTCAACCTGCGCCAGGCGTACTCACGGGCCACCGCCTACGCGGCCGTGCGGCTCGACGATGACGCGCTCGCCGCCCGCGCCTGGCAGGAGCTGCGCACCGGCCACGCCGGCTACCCCGAGAACCACCCCTTCACGGCCGAGCGCGTCGAGGGGACCGATGTGCTCAACCCCGTCAACGAGGCCCGGCTCTCCACCAACGCCAGCGCCCAGTACGGCCTCGCCGTCATCCAGTGCCTGGCGCTCGTCGGCGACCACATCTGACGGCTCACGCCCCCGGCAGCGGGCCCCCGTCCCGGGAGCGGCACCAACGGCGTGAAGAACGTCGCACGACGCATCACGCGATGCCGCCCCCGGGGACGCCCCCCTGCGCCAACTGCTCGTCCGGCCCCGCCTGGTCGCCCGCGCCCCCGCCGGGGAGAGGCGGACCACGCGCCGAACGGCCTGAACGCCGCGCCCGCGACTCAGCCGGGCTCCTCCCCGGGCTCCTCCCCGGGCTCCTCCCCGGCTTCGATGGGATCGCCCTTGCGGGTGCCGGTGCCATGGGTCTCGAGATAGCCGATCGTGTCCGCCGTCACCCCCGCGTGGTTCAACGCCCTGCGGATCGCGATCCGTTGACCCCGCGCGCTGGCCGCCGAGTACGCCTTCTTGCCCGCGCCGTCGTTGCCGATGCCCCAGCCCCTGATGACGCCGTGCACGGTGTCGCCGTCCGCGAGCGCGTGGTCGAGCCGCTTGAGCACCACGGCGGCCACGCCTGTGCCTCCGACGGTTCCGTCCGCGGCCGCGTCGAAGGACCTGAGCCGACCGGACCTGGAGAGGATCGAGCCCTCGATGTCGTCGAGGACGGCGGAGGCGCCGACGAAGTCGTCGCGCCGGTACAGCTCCTCGGGCACGCCCGCCGCGCGCAGCTCGGCGTCCGTGAAGCGGGTGAAGCGGTTCTCGCCCGCGTGGACGATGCGCCACAGCTCCTCGGGGGTGTCGGCCCCTGGCAGCCGGAACGCCGTCCCGATCACGGCGACAGGCGGGTCGGGCGTTTCGCCGCGCATCAGCCCTGTCCCTCCCGCACCGCGCCGTCGCCCTTCTCCGAGGGCCTGGCTCTCCCGGGCTCATCCGGCGTATCCGGTCCATCCGGTCCATCCGGCTCGTTCGACACGTCGGGGCGGTCGGGGACCCGGCGCACCACCAGCACGACCAGCAGGGCGAGCGAGAGGGCGATGGCCAGGCCGTGCAGGGAGGCGACGACCGTCAGCGGCGAGAAGGCTTCGAGCAGCGAACCGCTGACCAGCATCCCGAGCCCGAACCCGGCGTTCTCGGCCGATGCGGAGAGCCCGAAGACGCGGCCGCGCTGCTGGTCGGGGACGGCTTGCAGCCTGGAGACATAGACCACCTCGGTGATGCCGTCCGCCGCTCCGGCGACGAGCGCCACGACGAGCGTGGGCGCGACGGGCAGCCCGCTGAAGACGACGATGAACGCCGCGGACATGACGCAGGCGCCGATGGCGAAGGCCCGCTCGCCCAGGGTGCGCCCCGTCCTGGCGCTGTAACGGGTCAGCACCTGCTGGGCAATGATGTTCCCCGCCGCCCAGGTCGCCCAGAACTGGCTGATGAAGGTGGCCGGATGATCCGGGTCGAGCAGACTTGAGTGGACGGGCAGCGCCACATTGTGCGACGAGGACCCCAGGCCGTCCACGGCCCTCAGGGCGATCATCGCCATCAGCACCGGCGCGGTGGCGAGCAGCAGCCTGACGGACCAGCGCGAGGCGCCGTCCGCGCCGCCCTCCGCGCCCTTGGTCCCCTCGGCCAGGCGCCTGGTGCGGATCGGCAGCGCCAGCAGGATCGACGAGGACACCAGGAACGTCGCCGCGTCCAGGACGAACGCCGTGGTGTAGCCGAGCTGTGCCACCACGACACCCGCGGAGGAGAAGCCCGCGATCATGGCGAGTGAACGCCCCGTGACCAGCCAGCTGTTGGCGCGCGCCCTGTGCTCGAATCCCACGATCTCGGGGATGCTGCTGCGCAGGGCCACCTGGGAGAGCGTCGAGCAGCTCCCGGTGACCACGGCCAGGCCGTACAGCAGGGCGACCCGGCTCGCCTCGGGGGCCAGCGTCAGCGTCAGGAGCGCCACGGCCTGGCAGAGGTCGGCGCCGACGATCAGCCGCTTGCGGTCGTACGCCGAGACGAGGCGCCCGCTGACGAAGCCAGCCGCCACGCTCGTGCCGAGCCGCACGGCCATGAAGAGCCCGGCGGCCAGTGCGCTGTCCGTGACGTCGTAGACGAAGACGTTCAGCGCCACCATGTTGAGATAACTGCCGTACGCGGATATGCCGTTGCCGAGCACAAGCAGCCGAAAGTGCTTCACGCGCACCCCTCCCTGGGCGACAGGGGAGGTGCGCTCCGATCGCCGCCGCCCTCTCACTCATCTCGCCGGACCGGTCGTCCCGCGCCCCTCGCGTACCGCGAAGCTCTCCACACCCCTCGTGTACCTGCCAACTCGGTCATGCACTGCCCGCCCGCCGTCGGCTTCACACCAGCCGGACGACGATTGCGCCCACGGGCGATCGTGACGTGGGCGGGCGGGCTTCGATGGCGCGGGCTCGCGGATCCGGCCGACGGCCCGGCCGCCGACGCGACGGGGGCGGTGCCGGGCTACGTCGGCCGTGTCGGCCGTACGGGACGCGTCAGCGTGTGCCCTCGCGGGGCGGGTTCGCTCGCGGCCTGATGGTGGCGTTGGGCAGGGCGGGGGCGGGCAGCCGGTCGCCGTCGTAGCCCTCGACGGTGCCGAAGCGGTCGGTGCCGTCCTGCCAGGCGGCGCGGGCCTTGAGGATGTCGTCGTGGCTGCGGCCGATGAAGTTCCACCACATGACGATCTCCTCCTCGAAAGGCGGCCCGCCGAGCAGGAGCGCCCTGGCCGCTTCGTCGGAGGCGTTGGTCAGCGTGAGGGTGCCGTTCCCTGGCTCGAGGTAGCCCAGTTCCGCCCGGCGCACCAGGGTGTCGGCCATGCGGACATGGCCGTGGTCGACGAGGAGGCCGTGCTCGAAGCCGGAATCCACGGCGAGGGTGACCGTGGCGTGCGGCTGGAGGACGATCTCGGCGCCGAGCAGGGGGGTGAAGGTCCGCACCGGCGATGTGACCCCGGCGAGGGAGCCGAGGAAGACCCTGGCCTCGGCCCCCTCAAGCCGCAGGGGGCCGGGGATGTGGTGCTGGAAGTCCCGGGCGGCGCCGCGGTGCGCCTCGGGCAGCGCCACCCACAACTGGACACCGTGCAGCACGGTGGTCCGCGCCGTGGAGACCTCGGAGTGGGCGATGCCGTGCCCGCCCGTCATGAGGTTCAGCTCTCCTGGCCGGACGAGGGCATGGCTGCCCAGGCTGTCCCGATGCTCGACCTCCCCGCTGAACAGCCAGCTCACCGTTTGCAGGCCGGTGTGCGGGTGCGGGGGGACGTCCATCCCGCCCGTGGCGGCGACATCGTCAGGGCCGTAGTGGTCGGCGAAGCACCAGGCCCCGATCAGCGTCCTGGCCCGCTGCGGCAGCGTGCGCCGCACGGTGATCGCCCGCGGGCCGCCCAGCGGCACCTCGCGCGGGGCCAGGACCTCCACCCGCGGCGCGCCCCGCTCGCCGTCGGCCGGTGCTCCGCAGCTCAGCACGTCCGGCTCCGTCTCGATGTTGCTCACCGCCGACATCCTTCCACTCGATCGACGCCTAGTTTATATGTCAACTAGCATCGGTGGCTGAAGGTACACCCTGATCCGCCGCCCCACGCCACGGTGGAACGAACGCGGCCGCGGCGGCCCGAAGAAGGAGCGCGCGTTGAGCGACACGACCCCCGGCCCCGCGGCTCGGCGGATCTTCATCGACAAGCAGAGCCCCGAGCCCTATCGCGCGCTGCTCAAGACCGCCGAAGCGGTCCGCGCCGCTGCCGCCGCCGCGGGCCTGGAGCGCACGCTCGTGGAGCTGGTCAACCTCCGCGTCTCGCAGATCAACGGCTGCGCCTACTGCCTCGACGTGCACACCAGGGCCGCGCTGCGCGCCGGTGAGACCGCCCAGCGCCTCGGCGTGCTGGCCGCCTGGCGGCACACGGACCTGTTCACGCCGCGCGAGCGCGCCGCCCTCGCCCTGGCGGAGGCCACCACCCATCCCGCGGACGACGCCGCCCAGGAGGCCGCCTACGCCGCCGCCCGCCGGGCGCTCACGGACGACGAGATCTCCGCGGCGATCTGGGTGGCGACCGCCATCAACGCCTTCAACAGGGTCTCGATCATGAGCGGGCACCCCGTGCGCGAGAGCTCCCGGCGACCGCCGAGGTGACCCGCGCCCTCGGTCCTCCCCTCGGTCCTCAGGGCGCGACCGGGTCGCCTCAGGCGCCTCGGGCCTGGGGTCCACCCCTCCGACGCATGCCGGTAAGTCACCAGCTCAGGCAACTAGTTGACACCTCAACTAGTGACACCTAACGTTGATGACGCGTCAACCAAATGGTTGGGGTCGCGCGTAGGTCGGCCCGTGTTCGGCCGCGCCGCGGGCCCGTGGGCGCGAACCCCCAGAAGAGGAAACATTCGTGAGCACCCAGAACAAGGCCGGACTCGACGCGCTGCTGACGCCGCGGGAGAGCGTCCTGGTGCTGATCGACCACCAGCCGTTCCAGTTCGCCAACCTGAACAGCCACGAGCCGACGATGATCGTCAACAACGCCGTCGGGCTCGCCAAGGCCGCCAAGGTCTTCGACGTCCCGACGATTCTCACGACCGTTCTGGAGGAGCGCGGCGGCCTTCTCCTCCAGGATGTGCGGGACGTGTTCCCCGAGCAGCAGCCGATCAACAGGACCATCATCAACACCTGGGAGGACCAGCGCGTCGTGGACGCCGTCAAGGCGACCGGGCGCAAGAAGCTGATCATCGCGGGCCTGTGGACGGAGGTCTGTGTGGCGATGCCGTCCATCCAGGCGGCGGGCGAGGGCTTCGAGGTCTTCGTCGTCACCGACGCCTCGGGCGGTGCCTCGAAGGAGGCCCACGACATGGCCGTGCGGCGCATGATCCAGGCGGGCGTGGCGCCGATCACCTGGCTTGCCGTGATGAGCGAGTGGCAGCGCGACTATGCCCGCGAGAAGACTCTTCCGGGCCTCACCGAGGTCTTGCTTCAGCATGCCGGTGCCACCGGCGTGGCCTTCGCCTGGGAGTCGCAACTCCTCGCCACGGGACGTTCCTGACACGGCGCCCGACGTGACGACCGCGTCCGCTCCGCTGCGGCAGCAGCCGGTCGGACCGTCTCGCCCATGGGATCTGGCGCGAGGGCGTCAACAGCCGAGGTCGAGGCAGATCGTCGTGCCACCACCGGAACCGTCTTCCGGAGAGCGTGTCCTCCCCTGCGCGGAAGCTCTCGCCGACGCGTGAACGAGACTGACCGCAGCCTTGAGAGGACGGGCTGCCGAACATGTCGGCGGCCCGTCTTCGGCTTGCCTCATGGCGTGCACGCTCCACCACCGTGTCGGAACCATCGAGGAAGCGTCACCATGACCGTCACTACCGCGACCGACCAGGCGCGGCGCGACACCGAGATCGTGCTCACCGCCATGCGCGAGCTCTTCGCCGAGAGGGACATCACCGCGCTCGACCGGTACTGGGCCGAGCCCTATGCGCAGCACGATCCCCAGATGCACAGCGGTCTGGACACGCTCCGCGCCACGGTGCCGAGCCTGGAGGGCTTCTCGTGGGAGCCGCGGCGGATCGCCGCGCGAGGCGGCCTCGTGTTCACCCACGGCATCGTCCACGGCTGGGCGCCGAACCCCGTCGTCATCGTCGACATCTTCCGGCTGGACAACGGCCGGATCGTCGAGCACTGGGACGTCGTCCAGGACCTCACCTCCCCCGAGGCGACCGTCAGCGGCAACCCGATCATCTGACGACGCCAGGCAGACGGGGAAAAGCGGCGCGCCAGCGCCGATCCTCCCCGCCGAAGTACCGCTCGTGTGTGGGGCGTTGGCTCGCACGGCAACGCGCTCCACGCGTCACCGGCCGCGGGGCCCCGAGTGGTCGCAGTACGGCTGACGGCGGCTCCGCGCGCAGCCGCACAGCACGGCCCTGGTCTCGGCGCGCGGCCCTTCCGCCGTCTCCACGCTCAGCTCACCGCCTACGGTCAGCTGCCCGGTGGAGCCGCGGGTGATTCGCGTGGGTCGGTCCGGGATCTCCGTGCCGCCGTCCGCGAGCTCGTATCGCAGCGCGCCCGAGGGGCAGCGCCGCACCACGTCGGCCAGGCGGTCGGCGGCGGCGCCGTCAGGCCGGATCCACGGGCGCTTGCCCGGGGCGAAGACCTCGGGCAGGCCACGGACGCACTCGGCCGCGTGCAGACAGCGCACGGCCTCGAAAGTGACCGTGATCGCCCGCCCCTCGTAGGACTTCTTCTCGGATCCGCCGCTCATACCTGCCTCCGTCATCGCCGTGTCAGGGCGTTCAGTCGTTGACCTTGCTGCGGGACTGGTACAGCAGGTCCTGGTACTCGGGATGACCGGCGATCCACCCCGCGAAGAAGGGACAGGTCGCCAGCACCCGCAGGTTCGCGGCCCGTGCCTGGTCCAGGGCGGTGCGGGCCAGCGCGGACCCGACTCCCTTGCCTTCGTACGCGGGCTCGACCTCGGTGTGGACGAACGCGATGAGCTCCGAGGTGCGGATATACGCGGCGACGCCCGCGACCTCGGCCTCCCCGTCGACCCGGGCCTCGTACCGCTTCGCCGCGGGCGCGTCGCTCACTACAACCGCCATGTGTCCTCCATGCGTCCATACGTCCTCCGCGTGGGCCTCGCCCCACACTAGCCCTCTTAGGTTGACGTATCAACTTGTTCGCGTCGTGGGCGGGGCGGCGTCCGATCGGCGACGAGAGGGCTCGCCTGGGCGCATCGTTGTCACCGGAGTCACCGGTTGTCGCGTCGGCGCCGCCCTGGGGTGGCGGAGGCTCGGTCGGCGGCCCGTGCGCCGGAGCGCCCTCACCGGGCTGGCGCGGGTCGCGGTGGATGACGACTTCGCCGAGGCGCCGGAGGTGCAGCTGTCGGTGGATGGCAGCGGCATGTCGGTGTCGGCCGCCGAGGCGGTTGCGTTCGCCGACTCGCTGGAGTTGTTCGCGGCGCGGGTGCGGGGCCTGGCTCGGCTGGCGGTAGCCCAGTGAGCGACGAGCTTCAGGTCTTCGCGTTCGAGGGTGCCGAGGTGCGCACCGTGCTGGTCGACGGCGAGCCGTGGTGGGTCGCTGCGGACGTGGCTTCGGTACTCGACGTCGGCCGCACCCATGACGCGGTTCGGTCCCTCGATGACGACGAGAAGGGTGCGGAGACTATCCGCACCCTTGGCGGCGAGCAGACGGTGACGGTCATCAACGAGCCGGGGCTGTACTCGCTGATCCTCCGTAGCCGGAAGCCGCAGGCGAGGGCGTTCAAGCGGTGGGTGACGCACGAGATGCTTCCGGTGATCCGCCGGACGGGCGCCTATGCTCCCGGCCGGCGGGAGGTGTCGGCTGCTGCTGGCCCGTTGCCGTATCGGGAGCAGGCGGAGGTGTTGGCGATCTTGCGGCCGGTGTTGCCGGAGCCGTATGCCGTCGCCACGGGGAAGATCATCATGGCGCGGGTGATGGGGGAGCGGCCGGAGTTGGAGGCGGCGGAGACGCCGTTGTATGCGTCGACGTTCCTCGCGGAGAAGGGGCACAAGCCGAAGACGGTGGCGAAGTTCCAGTCGCCGTTCGGCCGGCGCGCGTCGGACCGCTACTTGAAGGTGCACGGCCGGCGTCCGGAGAAGATTCCGGGCCCGGCGGGGTCGCGGATCGACAAGGTGACGGTGTACTCCGAGGATGACCGGCCGTTGCTTGAGCAGGTGTACAGCGAGATGGCCGAGGTGATCCGCGCGTTCGAGGATGGCGCGCAGACCGCCATCGGAGCCTGACCGAAAGTCAGCGCCCTCGACCCAACTTCCCTGGGTCGGGGGCGCTCTCGTGTCTATGCGGCTTCGGTTGGGGGCCGCCAGTCTGGCTCGCGGATGTTGCTGCACCCGATGCACCAGTGCGACTTCTTCCACTCGGCGAGAGCGGCCTCGGCTGCCTCCACTTGGTTCCGGATGGCGGCGGCCATCACTATCCCGGCGGCAATGAGTAGTGCGCCGAGCGCGATGGCGCCGCCGCCTTGGGTGATCGCCAGGCCGCCGACGACGATGAGGCCGACTGGCCAGGTGTACTTCGCGTTGGGTATCTCCGGCGGCTGCATCAGGCGCCAGGATGGGCTCCCTTCACGGACCTCGTCGACTGCTTGCTGCATCGTCCGCAAGCTGCACAGTCCGCGACTGCATGGGTCGGACATGCCCGCCCCTTTCTCGTTGGTGACGGGCGGTGAACCTATGGGGCGCACGCGGGCGCGGCCCAATGCGCCGGGCGAAGACCGGACAGGGGCGGCGGCATCGCGGAAGGCCATGTCGGCCGACCTCCGTGCCCGGTTCGACTCCGGGATGCGCGACCTGGCGGCTGACCCCTACGACTGCGAGCGCGACCGCCGGGACGCGACGGTGGCCGGTGTGGCGGTGCGGTACTACGTCAGCCGCTCGGTCGTCACGGTCACCGTGGTCAGGCTGGTCTTCTACTGACGGGGGAGGGGTGGCCCGCTTCTGGGAGCCATCTGGGAGTGGAGCTCCCCGGCAGAACCCGGAACAAGCCCGGGGAACCCTGCGGAACGCAAAGAGATGGGCCCCGCCGCTGGCCTTCTGACCTGCGGCGGGGCCCATTCACCAGTCGGGACGGCGGGATTTGAACCCACGACCCCTTGACCCCCAGCGGCCGGACGAGGGGTGGGGGAGTGGGCGGTGCGTCCGGTGCCGCAGGTCAGGGCCTGTGCTGTCCGGTCCTCTGTCCGGCTGGGCCGGGGGCGTTCCCGTGAGTCCGTGAGAGACGTGTGAGAGCGCCGGCCCGGTCCGTGCGGTTGGCTGCTGTGCGTCGGCTGGGTGGAACCCCCGTTCGCATGCTACGCATACCCGGCCTTGCTGAACCGGAGGAAGGATTTGCACGCCATGGCCAGGAGTTCCACCCGCGAGCGGGCGCCGATGTCCGAGGGGGAGTTGCTCGCTCTCCCGCCCGCCATCGATCTGGAGACCGCGAACCGTGCGCTCGCGCTGAGCCGCAGCACCGGGTACGACCTTGCGCGCCGCTCGGAGTACCCCTGCCGGGTTCTGCGACTGGGACGCTCCTACCGCGTGGTCACCGCAGACCTGCGGCGCCTGCTCGGAGTCGAGCCCGGAGAAGTCGTCAGTGACGGCTCCGGAACGCGCGACTGAGGCGGCACAAGGCGAAAGGAAAGCGGACGATTCCACTCAACTTCCGGGGTGCTTGCGGAAGAAGTTGTGTGATGTGTGTTTTACGGTGCCGTCCGCGTGCGCATTGTGCAGAAGGTTGATCGTTGACATGCACAGGCGTGACCGAGTGTCGTCCTCCCCGCACCGGGGCGGGGCTCCGCCGCGCGCCCGGCACCTGGAGGGGTGGGGAACGTGGCGCGCGCAGGATCACGCCTGGGTTCATGGCGGGCTGGTGTGGCGTTGCTGGGGGCGGTCCTGTTGCTGCCGCTGCTTCCCGGAGGAGGCCAGGGGGCCGTCGCCGCGGAGAACGTTTCGCGCGCGGAGAACGCGGCCGCGGACGCCGGCGGAGCGATCGGTGAGGACGAGGCCCTGGCGGAAGCGGCACGTTCCGGGGCGTCCGTCGAGGTCTTGGGGCTGACGACGGAGACCAGCCAGACATTCGCCGAGCCCGACGGAACGTTCACCACCGTGGAGTCCCTGCGGCCGGAACGCGTGCGCGACGCGGACGGCGGCTGGGCCGATGTGGATCCGACGCTGCAGGTCCTGCCCGGTGGTGGGCTGGTGCCGGCGGCTGCGGCCTTGGACGTGGTGGTCTCCGAGGGCGGGGATCAGCCGATGGTTTCCCTGTCGGCCGTCGGCGGCCGGGATCTGACCGTGGACTGGCCCGGGGAACTGCCCGCGCCGGAGGTCTCCGGCAATGTGGCCGTCTACCCCGAGGTTCTGCCGGGCGTCGACCTGAGGGTCCGTGTCGAGGCCGACAACGTTTCGCACGTCCTGGTGGTCAAGACGCCCGAGGCCGCGGCCGATCCGGCGCTCGACGAGCTGGTGCTGCCGGTGTCGGGCGAGGGCCTTGAGGTGCGTCCGAACGAAGAAGGGGGTCTGGAGGCCGTCGACGAAGGGGCGGGCGGCGTGGTCTTCTCCGCTCCCCAGCCCATGATGTGGGACTCGTCCTCGGCGGCCACCGCGCCGGAGGGCGCCGGGGCGCGTGGCGCCACGGCCACCGCGGACGAGGACCCTGCCGATGGCCCTGGTGACGCCGCACGGCTCGCGCCGGTGACGGCCGAGGTCTCCTCCGACGGCGGCTCAGTGGTGCTGTCACCCGATCAGGAACTGCTGCGGGGCGAGGAGACGGCGTACCCGGTGTACATCGATCCCCAGTGGGAAGCGCCGCGCGCCACCGAGTGGGGGATGGTGTCGAGCTACCACCCCAACAGCTCCTTCTACAAGTTCTCCGGGAGCGAGGGCGTGGGGATGTGCCCCTTCGACTACGACCCCAACTGCAACTACCGCGACGTGAAGCGTCTCTTCTACCAGATACCGACCTCGCGCTTCGCGGGCAAGTCGATCATCACGGCCGAGTTCGTCATCAGGAACAACCACTCCTTCAACTGCACGCCCCAGCAGGTCGAGCTGTGGCGCACCCGGGACGTCAGCGCGGGTACCACCTGGAGCAAGCAGGAAGCCGACGGGTACTGGATCGACCGGCAGCAGACGCTGAACGAGGCGCATGGCTACGGTTCCGACTGTCCGGCCGGCGACATGGAGTTCTGGGCCGGCCGGGCCGTCGCCGACGCCGCCAGGAATGGCTGGTCGTCGGTCACCTTCGGCCTGCAGGCATCGGTGGAGACCGGCTACCAGGCGTGGAAGCGTTTCGACGACTCGGCGTACCTGCGGGTCAACTACAACCGGCCCCCGAGTCAGCCGCGTATCGCGGACCTGAGCATGCACCCGGGCGGGGCCTGCGTGCGGATCGGCGACGCCACGTGGACAAACGCGCTGCCCCGCGTCTACGCCGAGGCGCGGGATCCCGACGGGGACGACGTGGCCGTCCAGTTCCGGGTGGGCCGGCACACAGGAAGCAGTTTCGATGTCCTGTGGACCTCGGCGCGGTCGACGGCAGCCGCAAGCGGCTCCTCCTTCAGCTACCAGCTGCCGAGCACGCTGCCGCGTGGGGACTTGCTCGGCTGGGGGGTGCGGGCCTGGGACGGCTACGCCTGGGGCCCGTGGAGCTATGCCGGCTCGGCGACGGCCTGCTACTTCCGTTACGACCCGACGAAACCCGCGGGACCGGCGATCGACTCGGACCAGTATCCGGAGTCGGATCCGCAGAATCCGCAGGACCCCTGGCTGAACGGAGTGGGCCGCTACGGCACCTTCACCCTGGACTCGGCCTCGTCGGATGTCGTCCGGTACACCTACGGCATCAACGGCAATCCCGATCCGCGGAACGTCGTGGCGACCTCGGGCGGTGCGGCTCGTGAGGTGTCCTTCATGCCGACCGAGGTGGGGGTCAACTGGGTCACGGCCCAGGCCTTCGACGCCGCGGGCAACGTCAGCTCCATCAGCACCTACCGCTTCCGGGTCCGCACCGGACAGCCGGAGCGCGCCGCCTTCGGGCTGGACGAGGAGCCGGGTGCCGCCGAGACGGTGGGCCGGGGTGGCGCGTACGAGGCGACGCTGAGCGGCGGTGCCCAGCCGGGTGGTGAGGGTGTCACCGGCACCGGGCTGCATCTCGACGGAGTGGACGATCACGCGCGCACCCCGGGCGGCGTCGTGGACACCACGCACAGCTTCAGTGTGGCGTTCTGGGCACGGTTGCCGGAGGACAAGGAAGACCGCTCGATGGTCGCGGTGTCTCAAGTCGGGGCGAATCGCTCGTCGTTCGAGCTGCACCATTCCTCGGCCTACGGAGGCTGGGTGCTCTACCGGCAGACCAACGACGAGCTGGACGGCACCCAGGCCGTGCGGGCCGCCCAGCCGGCCTGCCCGGCGGGGGACACGGCGTGCCAGGACGCACGGCTCGGTGAATGGACCCACGTGGTCGGCGTCACGAACGTGGCCGATGGCGCCATGCGGCTCTACGTCGATGGCGCACGAGTGGCGAGCGCCGTCTACACGACGCACTGGGACGCCGGAGCCTCCCTGCTCCTCGGTGCCTCCGCCCACCGGGGCACCGCCACAAACTTCTTCGCCGGCGACCTCGACCAGGTGCGCCTGTACGACTACGCACTCGATGACGCGGATGTCGCCGCACTGCACGACGGCCAGCCGGTGGCCACCCCCGAGCGCCCGGCAGAGGCGATCTGGGAACTGGACGAACCCGCGGACGCGGCCCTGGTGACCGGCCGCGGCGAGAACCTCCCCGCGACGCTGCACGGCGGGGCCGGGCTGGGCGGTGAGGGTGTCTCCGGAACCGGGCTCCACCTGGACGGAGTGGACGACTACGCGGTCCACCCGCTGCCCCCGGTTAATACCTTCAACAGCTTTTCCGTCTCGCTGTGGGCACGGCTCCCGGACGACAAGCCGGATGTCCCGATGGCCGCGGTCACCCAGGAATCCAGTGGCAACGCCGCGTTCGAGATCTATCACTCCACGGCTCTGGGCGGCTGGGTCTTCTCCCGCGCCAGGGCCGACGACGCCAGCGCCGGGATCGTCCGCGCGACGCAGGAGGCGTGCCCGCCCGACGTGGGCACCTGCCCGGCCTCGGGCGTCGGGGAGTGGACGCATGTGGTGGCGGTCTACGACGACGTCGCTCGCACCATGACGCTCCACATCAACGGAGAGGCCGTCGACACCGTTTCCTATACCGATCGGTGGACCCCGCGTGGACCGCTGTATCTCGGCGGCGCGTTGCACGGAGCCGAGGTAGCCGGCCTCTTCCAGGGCGACCTGGACGAAGTCCGGGTGTACGACCGGGTCCTGGCCGGCGGCGAGGTGCAGGATCTCTTCCTGCGCAACCCGACTCTGGCCGGACGCTGGCGTCTGGACGGGGCGAGCGGCACGCCCGCTGTCACGCCCGAGGCCGCCGGAGTCGGCCCGGGCGCCACTCTGAACGGCGACGCCGGTTTCGCCCCGGGCATCATCGGTTTCAACAACGCGCTGTCCCTGGACGGCGTCGGCGACTGGGCCGCGACAGCCGAACCGCCGTTCAACTCCCGGGGCAGCTGGTCCGTGAGCGCCTGGGTTTCCGCACCTGGCCGCCCTCAACGCGACTCCGCCGTCCTGTCGTTGGCCGACAGCCACAACAGCGCCTTTGTCGTGCGCTACGTACCCGACCCGTCGAGCCCGGAGACCGCGGGCCGCTGGCAGCTGGACATCGCGCAGGCGGATGGTTCGACTGCCACCCACTTCGTGACCGAGCACACCAACTATCAGCTCTCGCTGGGCTGGAACCATCTGGCCGTGGTCTACGACTCGTTCGCCGACCAGATGCTCCTGTACGTGAACGGCGAGCTGCTGTCACTGGGCTGCGGCGATGACGACACGGACGGGTGCACGGATGTGGTGTCGTGGCGTTCCGAGGCGTGGCCGTTCGAGGCGGACGGCGGGCTGCAGATCGGCAGGGCCCGGGTCGACGGAGCCTGGGGCGAGTACTGGTCCGGCGCGATCGACGACGTCTGGGCTTTCCGTGGGGTGCTGAGCGAGGACGCCGTCCGCAGGCTCGCGTACTCCGCTCGTGACGAGGACATCAACACCCCCTGAACCGGCGTGTCCACCCCGCGCTGTCGGTGGCCGATGCCGACAGCGCGGCCCGGCACTGAGCACCCCCGGACTTCGCATCACCACTGCCCTGCGTGAGGAAAGGCGGCCACGGGCACCATGAGTACCAGCGTGTCGAGACGGAGAAGCGCCGGATCCCGACCTCGCGGGCGGCGCTTGCGATTCCCGCTCACCACTGCTCTGGCGACCGCACTGCTCGTCGGTCTGCTCCCCGCCACCGCGGTGGCCGCGACGAGCACGGAGGAGGGGACCGGGCGCCCCGAGACATCCGACCCGCAGGAAGCGGTTGAGGGCGGCGACGGCACGGTGCTGCCGCGTCCCGTCGGAGAGGCCGATCCGCTTCCCGAGCCGCGCGCCCACTGGCCGGCCCCTTCCGTCACCACACTGCCGGTCGGCGACAGATCCGACGCGCGGGAATCCTCCACACACGCCGACGACGGCGCTTTCGCCCCCGGCGCCCAGCCGGTCACGGCCGACCCGAACGCTCCGGTCAGCCTCTTCCCGGCCTCGACCACAGCCCGTTCAGGAGCTGCCGACGACACCCACGCCGTCGAACGCGCCAGTGTCGAGATAGCCGACCGCGAGAGCACCGGCCGCGCCGGCATCGACGGGCTGCTGTTCAGCGTCGCCGACCCCGATGCCCGTACAGGGGCGCGCGACGCCGGTCGCGAGGTCGGCATCGCGGTGAACTACTCCGCTTTCGCCCAGGCGTTCGGCGGCGGCTGGGCCGGACGGCTCAGCCTGGTCGCGCTGCCCGCCTGCGCGATGACCACCCCGGATCGTGAGGAGTGCCGCGAGCGGACCCCGGTCGACGCGGTCAACGACACGGAGGCCCGCACACTCACGGCCGGCTCCGTCGCACTCGGCGGCACCGGGACCGTGCTCGCCGCCGTGGCCGACGACAGCGGTGAGACCGGCGATTACACGGCCACTGAACTGTCGTCCTCCGCCACTTGGTCGGTCGGCCTCAACTCCGGTGACTTCTCCTGGTCCTACGACGTTCCGGTGCCCGAAGTGCCCGGCGGTCTCAAGCCGTCCGTCGGCATCAGCTACTCCTCCGGCTCGATCGACGGGCGGACCTCCTCCACCAACAACCAGTCCTCCTGGCTGGGCGACGGCTTCGAATGGTGGCCCGGCGCCATCGAGCGCTCCTATCACGCCTGCTCCGACGAGGACGTGGAAAAGGACGGCGCCAAGGTCGGCGACCTGTGCTGGGCCTACGACAACGCCACCCTCACCATGAGCGGTGGCCGGGCCGGCCAGCTCGTCCCCGACGGCGACAACCGGTGGCGCCTGCGGAACGACGACGGCACCCGCATCGAGCATCACACCGACGCCGACCGCGCCAACGGCGACAACAACAACGAGTACTGGAAGGTCACCACTCCGGACGGCACCCAGTACTTCTTCGGCTACAACCGGCTGCCGGGCTGGACCTCCGGGGACACGGAGACCGAGTCAACCTGGTACGCCCCGGTCTACGGCAATGACTCCGGCGAACCCTGCCACGCGTCCTCCTTCGCCGAGTCCTGGTGCCAGCAGGCCTGGCGCTGGAACCTGGACTACGTCGTCGACCCGCACGGCAACGCGGTCACGTACTACTACGACCGCGAGTTCAACTCCTACGGCCGGTATCTGGAGGCCACGGACGACACGCGCTACGTGCGCGGCGGCCTGGTCGACGAAATCCGTTACGGGCTGCGCTCCGACGACCTGCACGACGCCGAGCCGCTGGCCAAGATCACCTTCGCCACCGCGCAGCGCTGCCTGCCCTCCGGTGACGTCACCTGCGACGCCGACACCATCGAGGACGACGCGACCTACTGGTACGACACCCCGTGGGACCTGAACTGCGAGGCGGACACCGACTGCGACGAAGGACGCTTCTCCCCGACCTTCTGGACGCGCCACCGGCTGACCGGCATCACCACCCACACCCTTGACTCCGCCGGTGCGTTCACGCCCAACGACACCTGGGAGATCGGCTACCGCTGGGGCACGGCGGACATCGACTACTCCCTCCTGCCGACCTCCATCCAGCGCACCGGCCGGTCCGCCTCCCCGGCGATCACGCTGCCGCCCACCGAGTTCCTCTACGAGCAGGGGGCGAACCGCCTCGACCGGCTCGGCGACGGCACCGCTCCCTTCATCAAGCACCGTCTGTCGACCGTCACCGACGAGACCGGCGGTCAGATCGACGTCAACTACTCGGACGCGGCCTGTGACTGGGACGCGCTGCCCACACCGCAGACGAACAGCACCCGCTGCTTCCCCCAGTACTGGACACCGTCCGGCGCCCCGGAACCCGAACAGGAGTGGTTCAACAAGTACGTCGTCGACGACGTCACGGTCCGGGACCGCACCGGCGGCGCCCCCGAGTCGGTCACCAGGTACACCTACTACGGCGGCGGTGCCTGGCACTTCGACGACGACGACGGCCTGACCGAGGAAGAGCACAAGACCTGGTCCCAGTGGCGCGGTTACGGCTTCGTCCGGGTCCAGGCCGGCGGTCCCGAAGGCATGACGACCCAGGCCGACCACTACTTCCTGCGCGGCATGCACGGCGACCGCGCCGGGCCCGACGGCGGTACGGAGGACGTCACGATCGACGACGGTGAGGGCGGCACCCTCACCGACCATGCCGCCCACGCCGGTTACGAGTACCGCACCCTCACCTACTCGCGCCCCAACGGCGTCGTGCTGGAGAAGAGCCTCCACACCCCGTGGCATCACGAGACCGCGTCGCTGACCCGTGACTGGGGCACCATCACCGCCAATCTCAGCGGGACCGCCGTGCAGCGGGCGTTCACCTCCCTGGACGGCGGCGTCGGCCAGGAATGGCGGGAGACCCGCACCGACACCACCCTGGACACGATCGCCGCACGCCCCACGCGCGTCGCCGACCTCGGGGACGTCACGACGGCGGACGACGACCGGTGCGCTACCACCGCCTACGTCGACAACACCGGCGCGAACATCCTGGGCCTGCCCTCCCGTCAGCGCTCGTGGACCGGCTCCTGCGCCAGCCCGCCCACGACGGCCGACCGGATCATGTCCGACACCCGCACCGCCTACGACGACGGTGCGTTCGGTGACGCGCCCGTCCGCGGTGACGCGACCACCAGCCAGACCATCGAGGGCTTGGACAACGGCTCGCCGACCTACCGCACCACCACCGCGACCTTCGACACGTACGGCCGGCCGCTGACCACCACCGACCACGCCGGTCGCACGACCACGACCCGTTACACCCCGGCCACCGGCCGTCCGGTCACCACCTCGGTCACCACGCCACCGGCCGACCCCGCCCGCCCGGCCTCCGCCCAGGTCAGCACCACGGAGTTCGACGACATCCGTGGCATCCCCCTGCGCACCACCGACACCAACAACTTCATCACCACGCTTCGGCACGACGCACTCGGCCGCCTGACCCACGTCTGGCAGCCGGACCACGCGGTCAACGGAAGGCCCACCTACCAGTTCGGCTACCGCATCGAAGAGGGCAAGATCGTCGCGGTCAGCACGACCACCCCGTTCGGCACCGGGACCAAGACCGAGTACACGCTGTACGACGGCCTGCTCCGCCCGCGCCAGACACAAGCCATCGGCCCCGACGGCGGGCGTCTCCTGACGGACACGATCTACAACGGGATGGGCCAGACCGCGCTCTCCTACGACGCCTACTACGCCGCTGACCCGCCCGAGGCCGATCTGTTCCGCCCGGACCAGCCGGCTGTGATCGACTCCCAGACCGCCTTCACTTACGACGGCCTGGGCCGGGTGCTCACCGAGCGCCACATCGAGGGCAACGGCGACGGGACCGAGGGCGAGTGGGCGCGCAGCACCTACACGTACGGCGGCGACCGGGTCCACGTCAATCCGATCGACGGCGCCACCGCCACCACGACCCTCACGGACGCCCGTGGGCAGACCACCGAGCTGTGGCAGTACGAGGGCTCGTCGCCCGATGGTCCGCACGACGTCACCCGTTATGAGCACGACGCCCGCGGCCAGTTGATCCGTGCCGAGGACCCGGCGGGCAACGTCTGGAGCTGGGATTACGACCTGCTCGGCCGGCAGATCAGCAGCACCGATCCCGACGCGGGCACCATCACCCGCACCTACAACGACCGCGACGAGATCGCCACCCTCACCGACGCCCGCGGCGAGACCCTGCACCACAGCTACGACGACCTCGGCCGCAGGACGGCCACCCGCTCCGGCTCGGCCACCGGCACGCTGCTCGCCTCCTGGACCTGGGACACGGTCCGTGAGGGGCAGCTCGGCCGCTCGACCCGTTACGGCCCGAACGGGGAGGAGTACGTCAACCGGATCAACCTCTACGACGGCCGATACCGACCCGTTTCCACCTCGGTGATCATCCCCTCGGTACCCGGCGAGGAAGGACTGGCGGGCACCTATACCAGCGGCACCCAGTACAACGTCGACAACACCGTCCAGTCCTACGGCTATCCGAGAGCGGGCAACCTCGCCGGCGAGGTCCTCACCCCGAACTACGACGCCATCCGGAGGACGACCGGCCTGACCGGCTCGGGGAACGTCAGCTACGTCGGTGACGTCACCTATACGCACATCGGCCAGCCGCTCCAGTTCACGTTCACCGGTGGCGGATCCAAGGCCACCTGGGTCACCAACTCCTATGAGGGCGGCACCCGGCGCGTCCACGACACCCGCGTCGACCGCGAGGACGTCCCCGGCGTCGACCTGTCCATCACCTATGCCTACGACGACGCGGGCAACGTCCTGTCCCTCGCCGACGCTTCGGCCGGGGACACCGACAACCAGTGCTTCGAGTACGACCACCTGCGCCGCATGACCGAGGCGTGGACCGAGGGCGACAGCACCTGTTCCTCATCCCCCGCGACCGACGTGGTCGGCGGCCCGGCGCCGTACTGGACGAGCTACGCCTTCGACGCGGTGGGCAACCGCACGCAGCAGGTCGAACACGCCCTGACCGCGGGCGGGACGGACACCACCACGTCCTACACCTACCCGGCCGCCGGCACCGACCAGCCACACACACTGCGGTCCGCGACCACCGAGGGCCCCGGCGGCACGTCGCTGAGCACCTACGACTACGACGTCGCCGGCAACACCACCACCCGCCTCATCGGCGGCGACGAACAGACCCTCACATGGGACGCCGAGGGCCACATCGCCTCCGTAGAGGGGCCCGAGGGCACTACCTCATTCCTCTACGACGCCGACGGCAGCCGACTGTTGCGCCGCACCGCCGGTGAGACCGTGCTCTCCCTCTTCGGCACCGAGATCGTGCTGGACAAGACGGACAACTCGGTTGAGGCCCGCCGCTTCTACGATCTCGGTGGCGGTCACTCGGCGGTCCGGGAGAACGACGGCACCGTCCATCTGCAGATAGCCGACCACCACGGCACGGCCTATCTGAGTGTCGACACCAGCACCCAGGCGCTGACCCAGCGGCGCAGCACCCCGTTCGGCGCGCCCCGTGGTGAACAGCCCACCGCATGGCCGGACGAACGGACCTTCGTCGGCGGCACCCAGGACCCCACCGGCCTGATCCACCTGGGTGCCCGCCTCTACGACGCCGACGCCGGCCGCTTCATCAGCGCCGACCCGATCCTGGACCTGACCGACCCCCAGCAGATCAACGGCTACGCCTACGCCCACAACAACCCGGCCACGCTGAGCGACCCCAGCGGGCTCATGGAGCCGGAGTGCTGGAACGGCCCCAGCCACTGCACCTATGACGGCTCGGGTCGCATCACCAAGGTCGAGAAGAACGACGGCTACGCCGGCCCCTACGGTTCGGAGAGCGAAGCCCTGGCAGCGGCCAGTGAGCAGAACGCCACCTGCCAGCGCCACCAGTGCGGAGCGCCTCCCGTCACTGTCGCGTCGATCGTGCCGCCCGAACCCATCCTGATCCCCGTTGTCCAGGAGAGCACCGGCGGGGGATTCTGGGACTCCCCCCTGGGCAAAGGCCTCCGGTTCGTCGGCGAGCTGATCGGTGTCAACGACGCCATCGACTGCGTGTTCAACGGCGACATGCTCGCCTGCGGCGCGACGCTCGTCTCCCTGGCTACGGGTGGATCAGGCAGACTCGCCACCCTCGCGGCACGCTATGGAGACGACGCCTTCAGCCTCGTCAGACGCGGCGACGAGATCATGGCCTGCGTCGTCCCGCACTCCTTCCTGGCCGGCACCGACGTGCAGATGGCCGACGGCAGCCGCGAGGACATCGACGACCTCGAAGTCGGCGACGAGATCCTGGCCACCGACCCCGAGACCGGCGAGACCAAATCCCGACGTGTGGTGGCAACGATCATCACCGAGGAGGACAAGGAATACACCGAGGTCACCCTCACCACTCCGGAGGGCGAGACCAGCAGCATCATCGCCACCGCCCACCACCCCTTCTGGGACGAGGCCACCGGCACCTGGACCGACGCCGCCGACCTCACCCCCGGCGCCCAACTCCGCACCCCCGACGGCACCACAGCCACCGTCACCACCACCCACACCTACCAGGACACCGCCCGCACCTACGACCTCACCGTCGAAGAACTCCACACGTATTATGTACACGCGGGCAACACTCCAGTCCTGGTTCACAATACGGATTGCGGTGACATTGATCTCTATCGTGTATCGCACAGGGATCGTGGCACGAGTGAACTAGACAACGGGCTTTCCCCTGAGAATCATCCGCTTGATCTGGACGAGGGGCTCGATGGGTCTGCATACTTCGGAAACAGGCAGCGAGTCGAAGACTACGCGTCTCAACATCGCGACACACACGGTCAAGGGTTCCGGGTGACTGTTCCGTCACAATGGTTGAGGGAAAACGGCATCGAGCCGATGGAAGATTTCTTGAACGAAGGGGCAGTTGAATATGCTATACCGGCCCCCTTGTTCACGCAGTTCAATTCGTTCCCGCGTACTCCGTGGAAACCTGGAGATCAATGATGGGTATCTTGAGCGTATGCGACTATTCGCTCATTGAATGTCGAGTGACGAAACACCTGCACTACGGTCTGGTGGTCCATTCTGTCGTGGGTAGCATTCCCGGCTATGTCGACGAGTCTGCTATATCGGACGAGGATTTCACTCCGCGAGTTCACTGGCCACCCGAAGGGCGGCAGTTGACCTGTGTGGTGCTGGGGAAAGCTAGTGGTGGCAGGCTCCGCCTGAGTTCCCGTCCCCGCGATATTGAACTCATAAACTCCGTGGCTGATGTGGCGATAGCGCTGACTGCGTGGCGGCTGGCGCGAGACGATGAAGGAGATGTGAACGGCCTGGCGGGATTCTGGCAGTCGCCTGACGCCGCAGCTGTGTTGCGGTGGGCGCTCCGCCGCCCGGCGGACTCGATAGATCATGCACGAGCCACGGAGGCTATCGCCTTGGCACCGGAGATAGTTAAGGACTCACTGCGAGAGACGGGTCACCTTCCTGCCCGCCGAAGAGGCGATGAACCCGGGATAGGTTACCCGGAGGGTTAACCTCGTGCTTTCACGAGGTGGGCTGTCCAGAGGTTGATCACGAAGACAGAAAGTG
>NZ_QEST01000190.1 GCF_003311645.1 Streptomyces sp. PT12
ACACCGCTCAACGACCAAGCCCCAGGCGAGGCACTCCAGATCTCAAACGCGCTCTTAGAGCGCGTTTGAGATCTCCCGTGTCGGCGGGGCGGTGGGCTCGTTGGGCTGTGTATGAGTCGTTCGGGGAGGGGCTATCCGTCGGATCTGTCGGATGAGCAGTGGGCGTTGGTCGAGCCGTTGCTGCCGCCGCCGAGGACGGGGCCGAAGGGCGGACGACGGGAGAAGCATCCGCGTCGTCGGATCGTCGAGGCCATCTTGTACATGGCCCGTACCGGCTGCCAGTGGCGCTACCTGCCACACGACTTCCCGCCCTGGGAGACGGTGTACTGGTACTTCACGCGATGGCACGAGGACGGCACGGTCGAGAGAATCCACGACGCACTGCGGACGCGGGTCCGGCAGGCCGACGGCCGTCGCCCGGAGCCCACGGCCGGGTTGCTGGACTCGCAGTCGGTGCGTGCGGCGGACACCGTGCCGAGGTCCACCAGCGGGTACGACGCGGGCAAGAAGACCACAGGCCGGAAGCGGTTCATCGTCACCGACACCCTCGGGCTGCTGCTGGCCGTCCACATCACCGCGGCGAGCGTCCAAGACCGCGACGGTGCACGGCGACCACTGCTGTGGACACGCCTGGACCACCCCTCGGTACGGAAGATCTGGGCGGATCAGGGCTTCGCCGGCCGCCTGGTCACCTGGGCTGGCGACATCCTTGGCCGCACGGTGGAGATCGTGCGCAAGCAGCCCGGCCAGCGCGGCTTCCAGGTCCAGCCCAAACGCTGGGCGGTGGAACGAACGCTCGGCTGGCTCATGACGCGCCGCCGCCTGGCCCGCGACTACGAGACCAATCCCGAACACTCCGCCACCATGATCCGCTGGGCCATGACCGACGTCATACTCCGCCGACTCACCCGAGGACACCCCTCCACCCGACCCGGCCGCAAACCCCTCCGACGCACCACCTGAACCAGATCTCAAACGCGCTCTTAGGTCGGCCGAATTCGAGGAGCTCAGCGCTCGGCTGGGGTTTCCCAGCCGAGCGCTTGTGAGGCGGTTCGGTGCCCTCAACGCGAGCCCGGGGCGGGCGTCTTGGCCGCCCGCCGTCTGGCGTGCGGCGGCGGGCGCGCCGTGGGCGCTGCGGGCTACTCGCCCATCGCCGCGATCAGTGACTTCGGGCGCATGTCCGTCCACGTCGCCTCGATGTGGGCCAGGCAGGCCGCGCGGCTCTCGGGGCCGAAGGTGCGGGTCCAGCCCGCGGGGACGTCGGCGAACTCGGGCCACAGCGAGTGCTGGCCCTCGTCGTTGACCAGCACGAGGAAGACGCCGTCCTGGTCGTCGAAGGGGTTCGTCATGGCGTGGTCCTCCCGGGAGCGGGGATCGGAACGGTGGTGTCAACGGTGGTGTCGGGGACAACGGTGGCACAGGGAACGAGGTCGGTCACCGGGGCGTCGGGGGCGGCGGCGACCGCTTCGAGGAGCGAGGTCAGCTCGCGCACGATGCCCTCGGCCTCCTCGGGCGCGACCGCGCCTGGGAGGTGGTCGAGGCGCAGGCCCAGCGTCTCGTCGGCGGCGAACGCCACGAGCGTCAGCGGGTAGTGGGTCGCGTCGCGGCCCTCGGCGCCGGTCAGGCGCAGCCCCGAGGCAGGGCGCGCCAGGGCGACGCGGTCCAGCGGGTAGTTCTCGAAGACCACGTGGGTGTCGAACAACTCCCGCCGCCCGACGGCGCGTTGGATCTCGCTCAGCCCGATGTGCGCGTGCGGGAGCAGCGCGGCCTGCTCGTCGCGTATGCGGTGCAGCGTGGCCCGAACGGTCTCGGCGGGGTCGAGGCGCACCCGCACCGGCAGCGTGTTGATGAACAGCCCGATCATCGATTCCATGCCGGGCAGCTCCGGCTGGCGCCCCGAGACGGTGGTGCCGAACACCACGTCGAGCGCGCGGCAGCGGCGGGCGAGCAGCAGGCCCCAGGCCGCCTGGACCGCGGTGTTGAGCGTGATGCCCTCGGCGCCAAGGCCGCGCAACGCCTTGGTCGCGGTGTCGGGGAGCGACGCGGCCAGCGTGGCCGGGCCGCCGCCGTCCGCGGCGCCCGCGCCGGGCGCGGTCAGCCGCGGGGGCTCCCCCACGCCCGCGAGCGCGGCCCGCCACGCCTCGCGTGCCGCGCCCCGGTCGCGGGTGGCGAGCAGCGCGAGGTGGTCGCGGTAGGGGGTGACGCGTTCGAGGGTGTCGGCGGCGCCGCCGTGGGCGTGCAGCGCGAGCAGCTCGCGGATCAGCAGCGGCGCGGACCAGCCGTCGAGCACGAGGTGGTGGTTGGTCAGCACGAGCCGGTGCTCCTGCGGGCCCCAGCGGGTGAGGGTGAAACGGATCAGGGGCGGGCGGTCCACGGCGAAGCGGCGGCGCAGGTCGGCCCTGGCCAGCCGGTCGAAGACGCGCTCGCGGCGCCCGGGGGCGACGCGGGTCAGGTCGAGCTCGCGCCAGCCGGGTTCGAGCGGGGCGGGGATGACCTGGACGGGGTGGCGCAGTCCCTCGTGGACAAACGCGGCCCGCACGTTGGGGTGGCGGGTCAGCAGGGCCTTCGCGGCGGCCCTCAGGGCGGCGGGGTCGAGGGGGCCGTCGAGCCGCAGCACGAACTGCGCCTGGTAGACGTCGGTCGCGGCCGGGGCGTAGAGCGCGTGGAAGAGCAGCCCCTCCTGGAGCGGGGTGAGGGGCAGCACGTCGTCGAGCCCGGGGTAGGCGCGTTCCAGGTGGGCGATCTCGTCCTGGTCGAGCCGGACGAGCGGCAGGTCGGAGGGGCTGCGGCCACCGGCGCCCGGGGTCCTGGCGTGCAGGACGAGGGAGTCGAGCGCCGCGAACCACAGGTCGGCGAGCGCCCGCACCTCGGCCTCGGCGAACTGCCCTTCGGTCCAGGTGAGTACGGCGGACAGCCGGGGTCCGGCCTCGCCGTCGAGGGTGACGGCGTTGATGTCGAGCGCGTGGGAGCCGAGGCGTTCGGGCGCGCGCCCGCGGGGTGCGGCGGCGGGCTCGTCCGCGATGCCCCAGTCGGCGCCTGGGCCCGCGGTGAGGCGGCCCAGGTAGTTGAAGCCGAGCGCGGGGGCGGCGGGGCCTGTGAGCCCCGGCGCGGGATCGGGGTCGAGGTGGCGCAGGATCCCATAGCCGATGCCCCGGTCGGGAATGGCCCGCAGCCGTTCCTTGACCCGGGTCAGGGCGTGGCCGAGCGCGGGCGCCGCGGTCCACACGTCGGTCCAGGCGCACCCCGTGGGCGGCAGCCGCACCGGGTAGAGGGCGGTCAGCCAGCCCACGGTCCTCGACAGGTCGGTGTCGGGCAGGTCGGGCCGCCCGTGGGACTCGAGGTCGAGCAGCAGCCCACCGGTCGCGGGGCGCCCGCGGCGGCGGCGCCACTCCTCCACGGCGAGCGCGAGCCCGGTGAGCAGCACCGGCTCGACGCCGCAGTGGAACGCCGCGCCGACCTCGGTGAGCAACGGCCTGGTCCGGCCCGGCGGCAGCGTGACGGCCAGGTCGCGCGCCACGCGCGGGGCGCCGGGGGCGCCGGGCGGCGGGGCGGCGAGCGGGGGCTCGGGCTCGGCCAACGCGCCGGTCCACAGCGGCAGTTCGCCGCGGCGGCTGCCGTCGGCGCCCTGCGCGGCCAGGGCGCGGGCCCACGCGGGGAAGGTGACGGGCGGCGGGGCGGCGTCGGCGACGTCGGCGGCGTCGGCGGCGTCGGCGGCGTCGGCGGCGTCGGCGGCGCGGTCATCGGCCAGGGCCCGGGCGGCGGCGGCCAGTTCGGGCAGCAGGACGCGCCAGGAGACGCCGTCGATCGCGAGGTGGTGGACGACGAGCAGCAGCCGCCCGTCGCGGTCGGGCCCGCGGTCGATGAACGCCGCCGCGACCAGGTGCCCTGCCTCGGGATCGAGGCGGTCGAGCGCCGCGCCGAAGGCGTCGCCGAGCAGCGCTGGCAGGTCGCCGTCGGGGCGGCCTTCGGCGGCGACGCGGGTGACGCGCTCGGCCACGGGGACCCGCCCCGCGGGCAGCGCGGCCAGGTGCCACTCCCCCTCGGCGGCGCGCAGCCGCAGGCGCAGCGCGGCGTGCCGGTCGACGAGCGCGCCGAGCGCCGCGGTGAGCCGCCCGACGCTCAGCCCCGCGGGGGTACGCAGCACCATGTGCTGGCTGAACGAGCGCCGGTCGCCGCCCTGTTGGAGCCACCAGCGGACGATCGGGGTGAGCGGCACTGGCCCCGATCCGTCGTCGGGTTCCGCGGGGGCGGGGGCGTTCTTCGCGGCGTGGGCCTCGGCGCGGGCCTCGGCGCGCGCGGCGAGCCCGGCGACCGTGGGCGCGCGCAGGACGTCGTTGACGGTGATCCGCAGCCCGGCGTCGTGGGCGCGGCTGACGAGCTGGATGGCGATGATGCTGTCGCCGCCCGAGTCGTAGAAGCCGTCGTGGACGCCGATCGATGGCAGCCGCAGCAGCTCGGCGAAGATGTCGCGCAGCACGCGCTCGCGCTCGCTGGTGGGCGCGGCGGGCTCATCGGCCCGTTCCTCCGCGGTGGGGGCGGGCGGGGCGGGGGCGGGCAGCGCGGCGCGGTCGGGCTTGCCGTTGCGGGTCAGCGGCACGCGTTCGATGACGGCCCACGCGGCGGGCACCATGTAGTCGGGCAGGGTCGCCACGGCGTGGCGGCGCAGCGCGTCGAGGTCGATCTCCGCGCCTTCGGCGGCCACCAGGTAGGCGACCAGGCGCTTCTCGCCCGGCCTGTCCTCGCGGACCACCACGACGGCCTGGCCGACGCCGCCGTGCCCGGCGAGCGCCGTGGCGACCTCGTCGGTCTCGATGCGGAAGCCGCGCAGCTTGACCTGCCCGTCGGCCCTGCCGCCGAACGCCAGCGTCCCGTCGGGCAGCCAGCGCGCCAGGTCGCCCGTCCGGTACATGCGGGCGCCCAGGGGCCCGAACGGGTCGGCCACGAAGCGTTCCGCCGTCAGCGCCGCCCGCCCCAGATAGCCGCGCGCGACGCCCGTGCCCGCCAGGTACAGCTCGCCCGTCACCCCCGCGGGCACCGGCTGGAGCCAGGGGTCGAGGACATAGGCGCGGCCGCCGTCGAGGGGGCGCCCGATCGGGATGCCGCGCCGCGCGGCGGGCTCGGCGAGGTCGGCGTCGGTGACCCGGTGCCACGAGGCGGCGGTGGTCAGCTCGGCGGGACCGTAGCCGTTGACGACCTGGACGCCGGGGCAGTGCCGCCGCACGGCGCGCACCGCGCGGGGCGGCACGACGTCGCCCCCGGTCCACACGGTGTCGAGGCCGCGCAGGCAGGCCGGGTCCTCCTCGGCGACGAGCTGGAAGAGACCGGCCGTCAGCCACAGCCCCGTGGGGCGGGTCTCGGCGACGAGGCGGCGCAGGGTGCGCAGGTCGAGGTCGCCCGGCGGTGCGATGACGACCTCGCCGCCGCCCAGGAGCGGCACCCACAGCTCGAGCGTGGAGGCGTCGAACGAGTGCGGCGAGTGCATCACCATGCGGCGGGCGGTGGTGGGCTCGAAGCACGCGTCGTCGGCGAGGGCGAGGATGTCGCCGTGGGTGATGGCGACGCCCTTGGGGACGCCGGTGGAGCCCGAGGTGAAGATGGCGCAGGCGAGGCGTTCGCCCTGGATCGGGACGCGGGGTGGGGCGGCCGTGAACGCGTCGGCGGCACCGTTGAGTTCGTCGAGCTCGATGACCAGGGGCGCGCCTGGCGGCCGGTCGTCCGCGGGCACGCCCGGCCCCGTGACGAGCACCACGGCCTCGGCCTCGGCGATGACGCGGGCCTGGCGGGCGCGCGGCGCGCGGGAGTCAAGCGGCACATAGCAGCCGCCGCTCGCCAGGACGGCGAGGGCGGTCACCGCGTAGGCGACGCCGCGTTCCATGAGGAGCGCCACCCGCGTCTCTGGGCCCACGCCCGCGGCGGCCAGACGGGCGGCGAGCGCGTCCGACCTGGCCACCAGCTCGGCATAGGTCAGCGTCTCCGCGTCCGAGCGCAGCGCCACGGCGTCCGGCGTCCGGCGCGCGTGCTCGGCCACGCGCTCGGGAACGCTGCGCGCGCTCCCGCGGGCGCCCCGGCCGTGTGTGGCGCCCCAGCGGGTCAACAGGCGGGCGCGCTCGGCGGGTTCGAGGATGTCGGCGGCGTGCAGCGGGGTGTCGGGGGCGTCGGCGAGCAGCGTTAGCAGCCGGACCAGGCGGTCGCACAGCGCCCGCGCGGTGGCGGGCTCAAACAGGCCGGTGCGGTATTCGAGCAGCCCGTCGAGGCCGAGGAAGGCACCGTCGGGGGCGCGGCGGTCATGGAGGCTGAACGCCAGGTCGCACTTGGCGGTTCCGGTGGCGACCGTGCCGATCTCGGCGCGCAGGCCCGGCAGTTCGACGCGGTCGGGCGGGGGCGGGGTGACGACGAGCATCACCTGGAAGAGCGGCGGGCCGGTCTCGGGCCTGTGCGGCCGCACCGCCTCGACGACGAGCTCGAACGGCACGTCCTGGTGGGCGAACGCCGCGAGGTCGGCCGCGCGGACCCGGCCGAGCAGCTGGCGCAGGGTCGGGTCGCCCGAGGTGTCGGCGCGCAGCACCAGGGTGTTGACGAAGAACCCGATCAACGCGTCGAGCCGGGGGTCCTGGCGGTCGGAGACCGCCGTGGCGACGGGGATGTCGGTGCCCGCGCCGAGGCGGCTGAGCAGCGCGGCGAGCGCGGTGTGGACGGCCATGAAGAGGCTGGCGCGCTCGGCGGCGGCCAGCTCGGCCAGGCGCCGGTGCGGCCCAGGGGGGAGCGTGAACGCGACGGTGGCGCCCTCGTCGGTCGGCGGCGCCGCGTGGTCGGCGGGCAGCGCGATCCGGTCGGGCAGCCCTTCGAGGGCCGACGTCCAGTGGGCGAGGCGGCGTTCGGTGTGCGGGGTGCGGGCGTCCTCGGTGCCGAACACCGCACGCTGGTCCAGCGCGAAGTCGGCGTACTGCACCGGGAGTCGGGGAAGGAGCCGGGGCGCGCCCCGCAGCCTCGCGGCATAGGCGGCGCCGAGCTCGGCGGCGAGCGGGGCGAGGGAGGCGTGGTCGCACGCGATGTGGTGCAGCAGGAGCAGCAGGGTGCGTTCGCCGGTCTCGGTGGTGAACAGCTCGGCGCGCAGCGGGGGTTCGCGGTCGAGCCGGAACGCGTGGCGGGCGGCGGCGGCCAGCGCGGCGGGCAACTTCGCGGCGGCGACGGCCGTTTCGGCGAGGGTGGGGCGGCCTTCGGCGGGGGGAAGGATCCGCTGGTGGGGGTGGCCGTTCTCCTCGCGGATCACGGTGCGCAGGATCTCGTGGCGGTCGGTCAGGTCGCCGAGGGCGGCGGCGAGGGCGGCCTGGTCGGGGGCGCCGTCGAGGCGCACGGTGAGCGGCACGTTGTAGGCGCGCTCCACCCCGGCGTGGCGGTGCAGGAACCACAGGCGGCGCTGGCCGAACGACAGGGGCGGCAACGCCGGGCGCTCTCGCGGGACTTCGGGAGCGCCGGGCGCCGGGGCGCGCGCGGCGAGGTGGGCGGCGAGCGCGGCGACGGTGGGGTGCTCGAAGATGTCGCGGACGTCGAGGTCGGCGTGGCCCGCGGCGCGCACCCTGGCGGCCAGGCGGGCGGCGCGCAGGCTGTCGCCGCCGAGGTCGAAGAAGCTGTCGTGCGGGCCGACGCGCCCCGTGCCGAGGAGTTCGGCGCAGAGGGCGGCAAGCCGGCGTTCGAGCGCGGTGGTGAACGCCGGGGCGGGCGCGTCGCCAGGCGCGCGCTCGGGCGCGCCATCGGGTGCGGGGAGTGCGGCGCGGTCGAGCTTGCCGTTGGGCGTGAGCGGCAGGGCGTCGAGCGTCACCAGGCGCGCGGGGACGAGGTGCGCGGGGAGCCGTTCGCGCAGCCGGGCGCGCAGGAGTTCGGGCAGGCGTTCGGGCAGGTCGTCGGCCGGGGTGGTGCCGTCGGGCACGACGTGGGCGACCAGCTGCGGCTCGCCGCCCGCGGGGTCGGGCGCGGCGGTGACCGCGGCGGCGGCCACGCCGGGGGCGGCGAGCAGCGCGGCCTCGATCTCGCCCGGCTCGACGCGGTGGCCGCGGACGCTGAGCTGGTCGTCCGCGCGGCCCACATAGTGCAGGTCGTGGACGAGCCCGCCGTCCGCCGTCCACCGGGGCACCCAGCGGGCCAGGTCGCCCGAGCGGTACAGGCGCGAGCCTGGCGGGCCGAAGGGGTCGGCCACGAACCTCCCCGCGGTGAGGGCCGGTTGGCCGAGATAGCCGCGGGCGACGCCCTCGCCGCCGACATACAGCTCGCCCGTCACCCCAGGCGGCACCGGGCGCAGCAGGGCGTCGAGCACCCGCACGCGCGCCCCGGGGAGCGCGGTGCCGATCGGGCTGCCCGGGCGTTCGGCGTGGCCGGGGGTGAGGGCGGTGCGGGTGGTGTGGACGGTGGTCTCGGTGATGCCGTAGAGGTTGGCGGCGGCGGGCGCGCCATCGCCGTGCCGCGCGAACCAGCCGCGCAGGGCCGAAGGCGTCAGCTTCTCGCCGCCGAAGAGGAGCCAGCGCAGGGCGAGTCGGCGCCCGCGCGCGGGGTCTTCCGCGGCGGCGGCGTCGAGCGCGGCGAACGCGGACGGCGTCTGGTTGAGCACCGTGACGCGCTCGGCGGCCAGCAGGTCGAGAAGCGCCAGGGGCGAGCGGGCCACGTCGCGCGGGACGACCACGAGGCGGCCGCCGTGCGCCAGCGCGCCCCACAGCTCCCACACGGAGAAGTCGAAGGCGCACGAGTGGAACAGCGTCCACACGTCGCCAGGGCCGAAGCCGAACTCCCGCGCGCCCTCGGTCAGCAGCGCCACCGGGCCGCGGTGGCTGACCACCACGCCCTTGGGGCGGCCCGTCGACCCCGAGGTGTGGATCACATAGGCGGCGTGCGCGGGCGTCAGCGGCGCGCGCCGGTCGGCATCGGTGAGGTCCGCGGCGGGATCGAGGCCGTCGGCGTGGGGCTCGGCCAGCGCGGCGGCCAGCTCGTCGGGGGTGAGCACGAGGACGGGGCGCGTGCCGTCCAGGATCAGCCGGACGCGTTCGGCGGGCCAGTCGGGGTCGATGGGCACCGCGGCCGCGCCCGACGTGGCGACGGCGAGCAGCGCGGTCACCAGGTCGGCCGAGCGCGGCAGCTGGACGGCCACGGCACGCTCGGGCGCGGCGCCGCGCCTGACGAGGGCGCGGGCCAGGCGGTTGACGCGGGCGCTGAGGTCGCGGTAGCGCAGGACCGTTCCGCCGAAGGTGACGGCCGGGGCGTCGGGGAAGCGGGCGGCGGCGCGTTCGAAGAGGCGCGGCAGTGTGAGTCCCGTGTCGGGCACGGACGTTGGGCGCGCCACCAGGGCGCGGCGCTCGCCGCGCGACAGGTGCGGCATGCGGCCCGCGGCCCTGTCGGGGTCGGCGGCCAGGGCGGCGAGCAGCCGGACGCAGCGGCGCGCCTCGGCCGCCGCGGCGCGGGCGTCGTGCCGCGCCGGGTCGGCGTCCACGTCGACGCGCAGCCCGCCGTGCCCCTCGTCCGGGTAGACGGTGAGGGACAGCTCGCGCACCGGGCCGATGGCGACGTTGCGCATCGCCATGGGCCGCCCGGCGAAGTCGCGGCCATAGCCGAACGGCAGAACGTTGACCGCGACGTCGTACAACCCCCGCCCGCTGCCCGTCAGTTGGAGGTCGCGCAGCAGGTGCTCGTGCCGGTAGCGCGCGTGGGGCAGCACGGCCGCGAGCTCGTCGCGCGCCGCCCGCGCCAGCTCACCGGCCGCGCGCCGGGGGCGCAGGGGCAGCCGCAGCGGCAGGACGTTGGACGCGGTGCCCGCGGCCAGCCGGGACGTGGCGCGGTCGCGGCCCGCGACCGGAAGGCCGAGCACCACGTCGGCGCCGCCGCCCGCGCGGGCGTGCGCGAGCAGCGCGCCCGCGGCCACGACCGCGTCGGGCCAGCCGACGCCGAGGCGGCGCGCGGTCGCGCGCAGCGCGGCCAGGCCCGCGGCGGGGAGCCGCGCGGTGCCGCGCGCGGCGAGCCCGCCCCGGGGCGCGGCGCCCGACGGCGCGAGCCCTGCGGCCCTGGCGCGCCAGAAGGCGCGGTCGTCGGCGAGGGCGGGCGACGCGCGGTAGGCGCGCTCGGCGGCGAGCAGCGCGTCCGGCGCGTGGGGCGAGGGCGGTGGCGACTCGCCCCGTTCGAGCGCGGCGTAGAGCCGGGCGACGCGGCGGGTCAGCAGCGCGCTGCCGACGCCGTCGAGCACCAGGTGGTGACAGGCCAGGTGCCACACGTACCGGGCGTCGGCGAGCCGCAGCAGCGCGGTGCGGAACGGCGGCCCCGAGGCCAGGTCGAACGGGCGGGCCACGTCATCGCGCGCCCACGCCATCGCCGCCGCGGCGGGGAACGGCTCGCCGCGCAGGTCCACCACGGCAAGGCGCCAGGGCGGCACGGGCCCGTCCCACTGCCGCGGCTCGCCTTCGCCGCCGGCCGCGGGATCCACCGCGAACCTGGCCCGCAGCGGCCCCGTCTCGGCGACCGCCGCCGCGAACGCCGCCTCGAAGAGCCCCGCGTCGAGCGGCCCCCCGATGTCCAGGGCGACGCCCACGTGGTAACGCCCCGGCGCGGCAAGCCCCGAGCCCACCCAGATGCCGCGCTGCGCCGTCGTCAGCGGCACCCACCCGGTCACCGGGGGACACCCGGCACCGTGTCATGGGCGCGCAGCGAGGGGGCGAGCAGCTCGCCGATCTCGGCCAGCGGCCCCGGCCTGCCCATCTCGGCGTGCCTGCTGTCCACCGCGCGCACATCCGGCTTGCCGCCGTCGACATACGGGCCCCACTGCTCGGCCGCCACCTCGGGCGAGGTCTCCAGGGCGGTGACGACCAGCAGGTCGCCGCTGTAGCGGGAGGGGACGTGGTCGCGGGCGATGACGGCGTTGTTGGTGTAGACGCGGCAGATGGTCTGGATCATCTCCTCGTCGAACGTGGCCAGCAGGCCCGTGTGTTCGCGGGCGATCTCGATGAAGCGGGGGTAGGTCAGCTCCTCGTCGGCCCACAGGGCCGGGTCGTAGCCGAAGAAGTCGAGGACGGTGCGCATCACATGGTCGGGCCCGAAGACGACCGCGGGCCGCTCGGCCGCCGCGCTGTCCTCGCCCCCGTTCTCGCCGCCGTTCTCGGCGCCGCCGTCCCCCGCGCCATCGGCGGAAGGCCGCGGCGGCGGCACCGCGTCGAGCACGGCGAGCAGCCCGACCCGTTCCCCCGCGCGCTTCAGCCGCACGGCCATCTCGTGCGCCACGAGGCCGCCGAACGACCAGCCGAGCAGGTGGTAGGGGCCCGTGGGCCGCACCGTGCGCAGCTGGGCGACATAGTCGGCGGCCATCTCGGCGATGGACCCCGGCAGCACGCGCGAGCCGTCGAGGCCGCGCGCCTGGAGCCCGTACACCGGCTGGTCGGGGCCGAGCGGCCCGGTGAGACCCGCGTAGGACCACGCGATCCCGGCCGCCGGGTGCACACAGAAGAGCGGCGGGCGCGTGCCCTCATCGCGCAGCGGAAGCAGCACCCCCGTGCCACCGCCGAGCGCGGGCGCCTGGGGCTCGGCGCTGCGTTCGGCGACGGCCTCGGCGGCGGCGGCCGTCTCGGCGGGCGCGTCGGTGGAGCGCACCTCGGCGAGCGGGCGGTGCGCCTCCCGCGCGGTGCGCGTCAGCAGCGCGAGGAACCGCTCGGCGAGGTCGCCCGCGCGCTCGGCCGTCACCAGGTGCGGCCGGTACTCGACCTGGAGGTGCAGCACGTCGCCGCGGTGGCTGAGGACCAGGCCCAGCGGGTAGTGCTGCCGGTCGTCGCCGAACGCCCTGGTCACCCGGAGCCCCGGCACGGGCTCCTCGAACGTCCGTGCCTCGAACGGGTAGTTGGCGAACGACATCATCGTGTCGAACGTGTCGCCGCTGTTCGTGATGCGCCGGATGTCGGTGAGGCTGATGTGCTGGTAGGGCAGGAGCGCGGCCTGCTCCGCCTGCAAGCGCACGAAGAGGTCGCTCAGCGACTCGTCCGGGTCGAGCCGCACCCGGGTCGGCACGGTGTTGATGAACAGGCCCACCATCCGTTCCACGGCGGGCAGCTCGGCCGGGCGCCCCGAGACGACGGTGCCGAACACGACGTCGCGCTGGCCCGTCTCCTCGGCGAGCACGATCGACCAGCACGCCTGGAGCACGGTCGCCACGGTCACCCCGTGCCGCCGCGCGGTGTCCACCAGCGGCCTGGTCACCTCCTCGCCCAGGCCGAACCTCAGGTGCCGCGACTGCATCGGCTCGCCGGGCTCGGGGTCGCCGAGCCGCGTGGCGCGCACCCCGGCGAGCGCGGTGCGCCAGGCCGACTCGGCGGCGCGCTCGTCCACCCGGGACAGCCAGCCCAGATACTCGCGGAACGGCGTCCCCGCGGGCAGCCCGTGCGGCGTTCCGGTCACGATCGCGCCGTAGTGGGCGAAGAGTTCCTGGAGAACGATCGGCAACGACCAGCCGTCGAGCAGGATGTGATGCGTCGAGAGCACAAGGCGGCAGCGCCCGCCGCCGAGGCGGATCAGCAGCAGCCGAAGCAGCGGGGGCCGCACGGGGTCGTAGGGCCTGGCGCGCTCCCCGGCGACGATGCGTTCGGCCTCGCTCTCCCGCTGCTCGTCGGGCAGCCCGCTCAGGTCCACCTCGTCGAGCGGCGCCTCGACGCCGGGCCGCAGGATCTGCACGGGCTGGGGCAGCCCGGTGTGGACGAACGCGGCGCCGAGGTTGCGGTGCCGGTCCAGCAGGGCGCGCCCCGCGGCGCGCATGGCGTCGGCGTCGAGGTCGCCGTCGAGTTCGAGCCAGAACTGCACGGTGTAGAGCGAGTGCGGGGCGTCGCCTGGGTCGCCGTCGTCCGAGGCGTTCAACGCGCCAAGCAGCAGGTGGTAGAGCATGCCCTGCTGGAGCGAGGAGACCGGCAGGATCTCGTCGAGGCCCGGGTGTTCGCGCTCAAGCCACTCGATGTGCTCCTGGTCGAGGCTGACCAGCGGGAAGTCGGACGGCGTGCGCCCCCCGGCGCCCGGCTCGATGGCGTGCGCGGCCAGCGCGTCAAGCGTCTCGAACCACGCCTCGATCAGCCGGTCGACCAGCGGGTCGTCGACGACCCCAGCCGCCCACGAGAACCCGATGCGCAGCCCGGTGCCGTCCGGGCCGTCCTCGGTCAGGGCGTTGATCGACAGCGGGTGGTCGAGCGGCATGTCGGCGTCGGCGCCCGCCGTCATCCCGGTCTCGGGCGCGGGCGACCAGTCATCGGCGCCGCGGTCGGCGGGCAGGAGGAAGCGGCCGAAGTAGTTGAACCCGATGTGCCGCGGCTCGGCGGCGGCCAGCGCGGGCCCCGTCTCGGGGTTGAGATAGCGGAGCATGCCGAAGCCGATGCCCTTGTCGGGGATCTCCCTCAGCTGCTCCTTCACCCGCCGCAGCGCGCGCCCAAGATCGGCACCGCGCGGCAGCGCGTCGGCGGCGAGCGGGGCGCCGGGGGCCAGGCGCACCGGGTACATGCTGGTGAACCAGCCGACGGTGCGCGACAGGTCGGCGCCCGGCACGACCGGCTCGCGGCCATGGCCCTCGACGTCGATCACCACGTCCTCGTCGGTGCCGAGGCAGCGCTGGACGGCGATGGCGAGCGCGGTCAGCAGCACGTCGTTGATCTCGCAGTGGAACGTGGCGGGGATGGTGGTGAACAGGTGCCGCGCCCGTTCCGCGCCATAGACCGCGGTGCGCGAGCGCGAACGGCCGGTGGTGTCGCGCGCGGTGTCCAGGGGGCGGCTGGCCAAACGGGGGCCGGGCACGGCCAGCGTCCGCTGCCACAGGGGGAGTTCGGCACGGCGCTCGGGGGAGCGGGACTGCTCGTTCAGGGCGCGGCTCCAGTGGCGCAGCGACGTCTCGACCGGGCGCAGGCGCGGGCGGCGGCCCTCGGCGACGTCCCGGTAGGCGCCCACCAGGTCGGGCACGACGATGCGCCACGAGACGCCGTCGCACGCCAGGTGGTTGGCCATGAACAGCAGCCGCCCCGGCTCCGATGGCCCCGCGTCGAACCAGACGACGCGCACCATCCGGCCCGCGCGCACGTCCAGCTCCTCCTTGGCGCGCTGGATCTCGCGGGCCAGCACGCGCCCGAGGTCGTCGCCCGAGGCGCCATCGGTGGGCACCCGGCGCACGCACGAGGCGGCGGAGACGGCGCCGACCGGCTGGACGTCGAGGGACCAGTCGGCCGTCGAGCGGTCAAGGCGCATCCGGAACGCGTCGTGGTGGTCGATCAGCGCCTGCGCGGCGGCGGTCAGCCACTCAAGGCGCAGTCCGCCCGGCACGCGCAGCAGCACGGCCTGGTGGAAGCCGTCGATGGGCCCGCCCTGGTCG
Source organism: Streptomyces sp. PT12 (assembly GCF_003311645.1). Lineage (GTDB taxonomy): Bacteria > Actinomycetota > Actinomycetes > Streptomycetales > Streptomycetaceae > Streptomyces. The sequence continues at coordinate 14,357 of NZ_QEST01000190.1, forward strand.
CGCAGCCAGTGCACGATCGGCGTGAGCGGCACATCGCCCACGGCGGCGACCTCGGTGCCCGTGGTCCGCTGGGTGGTCTCCCTCGCCGCCTGGGCGAGCGCCTGGACGGTCTTGTGCTCGAAGACGTCCTGCGGGGTCAGGACGAGGCCCGACTGGCGCAGGCGGCTGACCAGTTGGATGGACATGATGCTGTCGCCGCCGAGGTCGAAGAAGCTCTGGTCGCGCGGCACGTCGGCGGCCCGCAGGACCTCGGCGAACGCGGCGGCGACCACGTCCTCGCGCGCCGGGGGCTCCTGGGCGGCCTGTTGCCGCTCCTGGACGGCGGGCGCGGGACGTTCAACGGCGGGGGTCGGACGTTCAACGGCGGGGGTCGGACGTTCAACGGCGGGCGCGGGACGTTCGACGGCGGGGGTCGGACGTTCGAGGGCCGCCGCGGGCGCGGGAGTCGGCGCCGGGGCCGCGAGGGGCGCCGGGTCGGTGTCACGGGCCAGCTTGCCGCTCGGGGTGCGGGGCAGCGCGGCCGTCGGGCGGATCTCGGCGGGGACCAGGTGCGCGGGGAGGCGTTCGGCGAGCCAGGCCCGCAGCGCGGCCTGGTCGGGCGGCGCCGCGCCGTCCGCGGGGACGGGCCAGGCGATCAGCCGCGCGTCGCCCGCGTGGTCGCCGCGGACGCCCGCCATCGCCTCGGCGACGGCGGGGTGGCGACAGAGCGCGGCCTCGATCTCGCCCAGCTCGACGCGGAAGCCGTTGATCTTGACCTGGGCGTCCACCCGGCCGAGGAAGTCGAGTTGGCCGTCCGCGCGCCAGCGGACCAGGTCACCCGTCCGGTACATGCGCGACCCCGGGGGCCCGAACGGGTCGGCGGGGAAGCGCTCGGCGGTCAGCCCAGGCCGCCCCAGATAGCCGCGCGCGATGCCGTCGCCCGCCAGATACAGCTCCCCAGGCCGCCCGGGCTCCACGGGCCGCAGCGCCCCGTCGAGGACCCTGACCCCGACATGGGCGAGCGGGCGCCCGATGGGTGGCGCCCCTTCTGCGCCCTCCCCTTCAGTGCCCTCCCCTTCAGTGGCCTCCTCACCGGCCCGCCACGCGGTGGCGTAGACGGTGGCCTCGGTCGGGCCGTAGACGTTGAGCAGCCGCGTCCCCTGCATCGTCGTGGTCACCCTGGCGACCAGCGAGGCGGGCAGCGCCTCCCCCGCCATCGCCAGCGTGCGCGCCGACAGGTCGAGGTCGGTGCGTTCGAGCAGCTTGCCGAGCACCGAGGGGATCGCGCACACCAGGCCGCCCGACCAGCGCGGCGGCTCGTCGTCGAGCAGCGAGAGGAGGTTGGCGACGACCTCGACCGTGCCCCCGGTGGCCAGCGGCGCGAACACCTCGGCCACCGAGACGTCGAAGCTGAACGACGTGGCGGCGAGGCTGTGCGCGAGCGCCGCCGCGCCCAGCTCGGCCTCGGCCCACCCAAGCAGCGGCGGAACGTTGCGGTGCGGGACGACGACGCCCTTGGGCGTGCCCGTCGATCCCGAGGTGAAGATGACATAGGCGGGGTGGTCGGGCAGCAGCGGGGCGTGGCGTTCGGCGTCGGCGACGTCGTGCGCGGCGGTCGCCGCGAGCTCGGCGGCCACGGGCGCGCCGTCGACGACGACGACCGCGCCGCGCGCGTCGCCCAGGTCGCGAGCCGCGCCCGCCGCGTCGGTGACCAGGCACGATGGCCTGGCGTCGCCGATCATGAAGCGCAGCCGCTCGGCCGGGTAGGCCGGGTCCAACGGCAGGTAGGCCGCGCCGGACTTGAGGACGGCGAGCATCGCCACGAGCGCGTCGGCCGAGCGCGGCAGCAGCAGCCCGACCACGCGCTCGGGGCCCGCGCCCCGGCTGATCAGCAGCCTGGCCAGGCGGTTGGCGCGCTCGTGCAGCTCGCGGTAGGTCAGGCGCGCCGAGCGGTCCCGCACGGCGATCGCGTCCGGGGTGCGCCGCGCGGCGGCGTCCAGGACGGCGGTCAGCGTGCCGGGGGCCGAACGCCGCGGCGCGGGCCCGCTCCAGGCGCGCACCGCCGCGGACTCCCCGGCGCTCAGCAGGTCCAACGCGCCCACCGCGCGCCCCGGGGCGGTGACGGCGGCGGCCAGCAGGGTGCGGAAGCGCCGGGCGTGCGCGTCGAGGGCGGCGCGCGGGTAGCGTTCGGCTGGCCCGGCGACCAGCACGCGTGTGCCACCGTCGGCCCCGCCCTCCTCGATCACGATCCGCGCGGCGCCGGGGGCGTCGGCGGCGTCGGCCGCTTCGGCGCCCATGCGGCGGGCGGTCGCCCGGCACGCGCCGAACCGCAGCGGCGACACGGGCTCGCGCACCTCGGCGACGGTGCCGTAGAGGCGGGCGCCGGGTCCGGTGAGGCCCAGCTCGCGGCACACCTCGGCGTGCCGGAACCGCTGGTGCCGCCGCGCCCTGCGCGCCTCGGTGCCGACCTGCCTGACCAGCTCGGCGAACGGCGTTCCAGGCCCTACGTCGAGGCGCAGCGCGGCGGTGTCGCCCGCGGCGGCCGGGGTGCGTTGCCCGGCCCGGTCGGTGCGGCCGTCCACCGGCAGGCCGAGCACGATGTCGCGGGCGCCGGTCATCCGGTGCAGATAGGCGGCGACGGCGGCCAGCAGGACGGCGCGCGGGTGGGCGCCGCAGTAACGGGCCGAGGCGCGCACCCGGTCGGCGTCCGCGGCGTCGAGCGCGACGGGAGCGGAGACGGCCGTCCCGGCCGCGTCGTCGGGCGCGTGGTCGGGGGTGGGGTCGGGGGTGGGGTCGGGCGCGCGGTCGGGTGCGGGGAGCGCGAGCGGTTCCGGGCGGTCGGCGAAGCGCTCGCGCCAGTACGCCGCGTCGGCCTCGCGCTCGGGCGAGGCCGCGTAGGCGTCGAGGGCCGCGGTGAAGCGTTCGAGCGGCGCGAGGGCGCCCTCGTCGGGCGACGCGCCCTCGATCAGCGCCGTGTAGACCTCGGCGGCGCGGCGGCTGACGAGGGCCGCGCCGAACGCGTCGAGCGCGGCGCGCGGGTGCCGGTGGAACCACGTGTGGCGTTCGGGGCCGAGCCGCAGCAGCGCCTGCGCGGACCGTATGTCCCGTTCCGCGGAGGCGAGTTCGGCGCGGATCCACGCCTCGGCCGCGGCGGCAGGGTCGGCCTCGCCCTCCAGGTCCACCAGGGTGAGCGGCAGCCCGCCGCCCTCGGTGAACGCGGGCGCCCCGGCCGCCTCGCCCGTGGCGCGCAGCCGCATGGCCGCCGCCTCCTCGACGACGCGGCGGATCGCGTCCTGCAACACGGTCACATCCACCGGGCCCTGGATCTCCACGACCTCGGCGACGGGGTGCTCAGACATGGCTGCCAGCTCCTTCGGACCGGGACCGGTCGGCGGCTTCGGGGCTCGGATTTCCGGGTCCTGAATGTCCAGGGCCTGAACCTCCAGGGCCTGAACCTCCAGGGCCTGAACCTCCAGGGCCTGGATTTCCGGCGTGGGGATACGGGTGGAAGCCTCGGCCCGACTTCCTGCCGAGGCTGCCGTCGGCGACCAGCCGCGCCAGCAGCGGCGTCGGCGTGAAGCGCTCGTCGCCGGTGTGCTCGCGCAGCACGACGAGCGTGTCGACGACGGTGTCGAGGCCGATGAGGTCGGCCGTGCGCAGCGGGCCTGTGGGGTGCCCGAAGCAGTCCTTGAACACGCGGTCGACGGTGTCAGCGTCGGCGGTGCCCGCCTCCACGACCGCGGCGGCCTCGTTGACCGTGAGCATCAGGACGCGGTTGCTGACAAAGCCGGGGCCGTCGCCGACCACGATGGCCTTCTTGCCGAGACCGGCCAGGAGGCCGACCGTCAGCGCCAGGGTGGCGTCCGATGTGTGCGGGGACCTGATGACCTCAACGGTGTCCTTCAGGGGCGCGGGGTTCATGAAGTGGGTGCCGATGACCCGTTGGGGCCGCGCGGTGAACGAGCCGAGGCGGGCGATCGGGATGGCCGACGTGCACGAGGCGAACGCCGCCTCTGGCGGGCACACCCGGTCGAGCTCACGCAGCACCTCCTCCTTGACCGGCAGCCGCTCGGGGCCGCACTCCACGACGAAGCCGACCCCGGAGAGCGCGGACGGCTTCTCCGCCCAGGTCACCCGCTCATCGACCGGGCCGACGGCGCTCCGGCGCAGCAGGCGGGCGGAGCGCACCCCGGCGCGCAGGCGCTCGGGACCGGCCGCGCGCGCCGCGGGGTCGGGGTCGACCACGACCACGGGGTGGCCTGCCGCGGCGAAGCACTGGGCCACGCCGGTCCCCATGGTCCCGGCGCCGACGACGCCGACCGGCAGCCCTGTCGTGTCAAGCGGCTCACTGTCCTTGCTCTCGGCCACGCGTGGGCCTCCCTCCCGGTCGGTGCGGTGGTGGTCGGTCGACCGATCCCCGGTGTCAGTCGGTGAACGGTGTCAGTCGGTGAACGGTGTCAGTCGGTGAACGAGGTGACGGCGGCGTGCGCCAGGGCGATCAGGTCGTCGGCCAGGGCCACCGCGGTCGCCTCGTCGAACAGCTCGGTCCTGTACTCGACGGCCAGCTCGCCGTCGGCGACGCTCCAGTGCAGCTCGGGCGGCGGGCCCTTGGGCCTCTCCCCGGTGCCGCCGTGGTCCACGGTGATGTCGAACGCCGGTGGCCCGCCCGGGAGTCGCGCCGCGGGCGCGTCGGCGCGCAGCCGGGCGATCCGCTCGCTCAGGGCGGTGAGCGACGGCTCGTCGGCGACGTCGATCACCAGCGGCAGGGGCCCGCCGCGCTCCCCGACGAGGCCGAGCAGCAGCGCGTCGGCCTCGGCGCGGTCGGTCAGCAGGGTGGCGAGCGCGGCGAGCAGCCCGTCACGGCCGAGCGCCGCGGCCAGGTCCGCGGGGAAGGGAACGGTGTGCCGGGCCATCGCGCCCTCGCCGCCGCCCTGGGGGCGAGGGCGGTCGGTCGGCAGCGCGAACGGCCCGATGCCGCCCAGGAGTTCACGCCAGCGCGGGTCCGCGTCCCGGTGCCGCGCGGTGGGCCGCCCCGGCAGCGCGGAGAGCGGCGGGTCGGTCTCGCCCGTGGCCGCCCACAGCAGGTCGAGCAGCGAGTCCATCAGGGCCGCGATCGTGTCGCGCTCGAAGAGCTGCGTGCTGTACTCGACCACGACGTCGAGGTCGTCGGCGCCCGCGCGCTCCCCGACCACCACCGAGATGTCGAACTTGGCGGTCCCCGGCGGGAGTCCGGGGAAGAGCGGCCCGCCATCCTCGTCCACGGCCGGTCCGAACAGGCTCTCGCCGAACACGACGTGCGGCGGCAGCGTCTGGTGCACATACATGACGTCGAAGATCGGGTTGCGGCCGGGGTCGCGGCGCGGGGCGACCTCGCGCACCACCGCGTCGAAGGGGATCTCCTGGTTCTCCAGGCCCTCGATGACGACGGTGCGCACGCGCCGCAGCAGCTCGGCGAACGTCGGGTCGCCCGAGAGGTCGGAGCGCAGCGCGATCGTGTTGTTGAAGAAGCCGAGCAGGCCCCACAGTTCGGGCCTGGTGCGGCCGATGGTGGGGGTGCCGATCACGATGTCGTCCTGGCCCGACCAGCGGGAGAGCAGCGCGTTGAGCCCGGTGAGCAGCACCATGAAGAGGGTGGCGGACTCGCGCCCGCCCAACGCCCGCAGCCGGGTGACCAGTTCGGGCGGGATGGTCAGGCCGTACGCGGCGCCCGCGAAGTCCATGCGGGCGGCGCGCGGCCGGTCGGTGGGCAGTTCGAGGGCGGGCGGCTCGTTCAAGTGCTCGCTCCAGTAGCGGAGTTCGCCCTCAAGCAGCCCGTTGTCCATCAACTCGCGCTGCCACAGGGCGTAGTCGCGGTACTGGACGGGCAGCGGGTCGAAGCGGTGCACGCGGCCCTCGCGGCGCGCCGCGTAGAACTGCATCAGCTCACCCATCAGGATCTGCGGCGCCCAGCCGTCGTTCACCGCGTGGTGGGTCAGCCAGCAGAAGAGGTGGTCGTCGGGCGCGAGGCGGATCAGGGTGACGCGGACGAGCGGGTCGCGTTCGACGTGCAGGACGCGTTCGGACTCCACGCGGATGATCGCGCGCGCCGTGTGCTCGGCGTCCGGCTGCCCGGTCAGGTCCTCGTAGCGGAAGAAGTCGCCGAGCCTGGGCCTGATGACCAGCGTGGCCCTGCCGTCCACCGACACGAAGTTGGACCGCAGCGCCTCGTGGCGCTCGGCCAGGTCCTCCCAGGCGAGGCGCATCGCCTCGGGGTCGATGGGGCCCCGGTGGCGGGCGGCGCCAGGGAGGTTGTAGAGGGTGGTCGCGGGGTCCATCTGGTGGTGGAACCACATGCGTTCCTGGCCGTAGGAGAGCACCGGCTCGCCGCCGCGGCGGATGGGCGGCAGGGCGGCGTCGCCGGTCGCCTCGGGGGCCCGCGCGGGAGCCTCGGGGGCCTCGGCGGCCTCGGCGGCCTCGGGGGCCGTGCTCGCCGCGGCCGCGGGCAGCTTGGCCGAGATGGCGGCGGCCAGGTCGGCCACGACGGAGTGGTCGTAGATGTCCACCATGCGCAGGCTGACGCCATAGCGCTGCTCGACCCGCTCAAGGAGCAGCAGGGCGATGATCGAGTTGCCGTTGATGGCGAAGTAGTCGTCGTCGGGCGCCACGTCGTCGGCGTAGAGCAGCTCGGCGAGGGAGCGCCGCAGCCAGGGCAGCACGTCGTCGCCGCCGACCGGCCCGGGCTCGGGCTCGGGCTCGGGCTCGGGAGCCGACTCCGGTTCGGCGGCGGCGGGTTGACCGGGGGCCCGCTCAACGAGCGGCGGCGCGACGGGCGTTGCGGCGGGCGTTGCCGCGGGCGGGGCGGCGGGTGCCGCGGTCAGGATCTCGCCGTCGGGGCGGGCCCAGCAGCGCACGCCGCGGAACGGGTGCCCCGGCAGCGGAACGCGCCGCGCCACGGGCGTCAGCGCCTCCCAGTCGGGGTCGCACCCCAGCTCGTACAGCCGCGCCAGCACCCCGAGAACGCCGTCGGTGCCGGGGGCCGCGGTGAGCACCGTGGCGTCAGCGCGGCCCGCCACATGGTCGGCGAGCAGGTCGCTCAGCTCGCCACGGGCGCCGAGCTCCACGAACACCACGGGCCCCGCGGCCAGTTGCTCGTCGGCGGCGGCGCGCAGCCGCTCGGGCCTCGGTGGCGCCCCGGGTCCCGGCGCGGCGGCCAGCTCGGCGGTGTCACCGGCGGTCAGCGCGCCGTTGAGGTGGCGGACCGCGTAGCGGGAGAGGCCCGAGCTGATCAGCCCGTCCGCCGCGATCCCGGCGCGCCCGAGCGCGGCGTGCGCGGCCAGCTGCCCGCGCACCGCATCCGCGTGCGCATCCGGCATGGGGAGCGCCGCGGGCAGCGGCGCCAACGCCCCGAGGTCGGACGGGGGTTGGGCGTCCCCCGAGAGCAGGAACACCACCCGGGGCGCGGGCCCGGCGGCCCTGGGCGCCCCGTCGAGCCGCCGCCATGTGACCGCGGCGGCGAGGCCGACGGCGAGGTCACGCGTCCTGGTGGCCACCACGCCCACGCGGTGGGCGTGATGGTCGCGGCCCGCGTTGAGCGTCCAGGCCACATCGGCCAACGCCGGGCCGCCATCGCGGAGTTCGAGGGAAAGGCGCTCGCAGAGGGCGATCAGCTCCGCCTCGCCACGGGCGGAGACGCCGACCACCCGTGGCCGCCCGTCGGGCGGCGCGGCGGGCGCGGGCGGCGGCTCCTCGACGACCACATGCGCGTTGACGCCGCCGAGGCTGAACGAGCTGACCCCGGCCCGCCGCACGCCGTCGGGCCGCCAGGGCCTCAGCGCCGTGACCACGTCGAGCCGCGCCCCTTCCAGGTCCACCTCGGCGGCGGGCCGCCTGAAGTGCAGCGTCGGGTACAGCTCGCCGTGCCGCACGCTGAGGATCGTCTTGACCAGGCCAGCGATGCCCGCGGCGTGGTCGAGGTGGCCGACGTTGGTCTTCACCGAGCCGACGGAGAGGGGGCGCCGCTCCCCCGGGCGCGCCAGCGCAAGGCCCTCGACCTCGACGGCGTCGCCGAGCCTGGTGCCTGAGCCGTGCGCCTCCACATAGCCAGCGGTGGCGATGTCCAGGCCCGCGCGGTCCCAGGCGCGCCTGATGACATCGGCCTGGGCGCGGGCGCTGGGGGTCGCGATGGTGGCGGAGTGGCGGCCGTTGTGCACGGTGGCGCTGCCGCGCAGCACGGCGTGGATGAACGCGCCCTCGTCCAGGGCCCGTTCGAGGGTGGTGAGCAGCAGCACCGCGCCGCCCTCGCCGCCGCCCGCGCCGTCCGCGGCCTCGTCGAACGCGCGGGAGCGGGCGGTGGGCGAGGCGATGCCGGGGAAGTCGGCGACCGACGCGGCGGGAGCGATGACATGGCGCAGGCTGACGCCGCCGACCACGGCGTAGTCGGCGTCGCCGTCGCGCAGCTCGCGGCAGCCCTGGTGGACGGCGACGAGCGAGCCGTTGCAGCCGGTGTCCACGCCGTAGCAGGGCCCGGTCAGCCCGAAGAGGTGGGAGACGCGGGCGGGCAGGGCGAACGGGATGTTGCCCATCAGGCTCAGCGTGCCGGGCTCGGTGACCAGCGGCAGATAGCCGTTGCTCGGCGAGCTGAAGATCACCGCGGTCCTGCTGTCGCGCAGCGCCGACGGCGCGTGGCCCGCGTTCTCCAGGGCCTCCTGGGTGAGGTGCAGCGCGAGCCGGTGCTGCGGGTCGGTGACCTCGGCCTCGCGCCGTGAGAGGCCGAAGAACTCGTGGTCGAAGAGGTCGATGCGGTCGAGATAGCCCAACTCCGGGTAGGCGCCCGCGGGATCGAGCCCCGTCGACTCGACGCGCTCGGCGGGGATCGGCCGCACGGAGTCGCGGCCCGCGCGCAGGTTGGCGCGGAACGCGGCCAGGTCGGGGGCCTCGGGGAAGCGCGTGGCGATGCCGATGACCGCGACGGGGGCGGCCTGGCCTGGACCTGTCATGAGAGCACTCCGTTCATGCGGCGTTCACGCGGCGGCACGCCGTCACAGCTCGTAGGCGACCGGGGCGGGGCGCGCGGGCGTCGGCGGACCCTGCGGCCCCTGGCGTTCCCCTGGGCCCGGATCCGGTGGCCCCGCGGCGTCGGCGGGCTCGGGGCCCACGCGTTCCGTGATCGCGCCCGCCTGGGCCGCGACGGTGATGAGGTCGAACAGCTCGCCCGCGCGCACGACCCCCGGCCAGCGCTCGTCGAGGCGGCTGTAGAGGTCCACGATCTTGAGCGAATTGCCGCCCACGCCGAAGAAGTTGTCCTCAAGGCCCACGTCGCGGTGGCCGAGCACGTCGGCCCACATGTCCCACACGGCCCGCTGGTGGCCGCTCCAGCGCTCCTGGCCCGGCGGCCTCGCGCCGCCCGGGGGCTCGGCGGGGACGAGCGCGGCGAGCGCCGCGCGGTCCGCCTTCCCCATGGGGGAGAGCGGCATCCGCTCCATCGGGACAAACCTGCCCGGCAGCGCCTGCTCGACCAGAAAGCCCCGGCAGTGCCTGCGCAACTCCCGTGCGTCGGGCGGCACATGCCCCGCGGCCGCGGTGAGGAACGCGATCAGCCGCGGCGCCTCGCCGCCCGTGTCCGCCCGCACCACCACGGCCTGGTCGACCGCGGGGTGCGCCTCGATCGCGGCCTCGACCTCGCCCAACTCCACGCGCGCGCCCCGGATCTTGACCTGGTGGTCGGTGCGCCCGTGGTAGTGCAGCGCGCCGCGCTCGTCCCTGCGGGCGAGGTCGCCCGTGCGGTAGAGGCGGGCCCCCGGCGGCCCGAACGGGTCGGCGACAAAGCGCTCGGCGGTGCGGCCAGGGGCGCGGGCGTAGCCGATGGCGACATACGCGCCGCCGATGTACAGCTCGCCCGTGGCGCCATCGGGCACAGGGCGCAGCCGCTCGTCCAGCACATGGGCGGTGGCGCCAGGCCAGGGGCGGCCGATGGGGATCCGTTCGGCTGCGGGGTCGGGGTCGGCCTCCACGACGCACGAGACGACGGTCTCGGTCGGCCCGTACTCGTTGGCCAGCCGCGCGCCCGGGAGGCGTTCGCGGTGGGTGCGCACCAGCTCGGGCGTGCACACCTCGCCCGCGACGACCACCAGCCTGAGGCTGTCGGGGAGTTGGCCGGGCTCGGCGAGCAACCTCCGGTAGTAGGAGGGCACGACGACGAGGTGCGTCGCGTGATGCGCGCGGGCCAGCGCCGCCAACTCGGGTGCCAGGCGCAGCTGCCGGGCGGTCGGCAGCAGCAGCGTGTGGCCGCCGCCGAACGCCCAGAACATCCCGGCGAGCATGCCGTCGAACGACAGCCGCATCGCCATCAGGAACAGCGAGGGCTCGCTCCCGTACACCGCGCCGCGCGGGGCGACGGAATCGGCGAGCTGGCCCCGGCTGACCAGGACGCCCTTGGGGACGCCGGTCGATCCCGAGGTGTAGATGAGATAGGCGGGGGCGCTCTCGGGCACGTCGGCCGGTGGCCCGGCCTGGGCGCCCGCGGCGGCCAGGGCGGCGATGTCCAGGTCATCGGCGGCGAGCACGGGCGGCGCGTCCCGCAGTGCCGTGACGTCCCGGTCGTCGCGGGTGGCGAGCACGACGGCGCAGTCGGTGTCGTTGAGCAGGGCGCGCAGCCGGGTGGGCGGCAGGTCGGGTTCGAGGGCCGCCCAGGCGGCGCCGACGCGGAGGGCGGCGAGGACGGCGACGACGGCGAGCGCGCTCTGTTCGAGGCGGACGCACACGCTGCTGCCGGGGCGCGTTCCGTTGCGGCGCAGCAGCGTGGCGAGCCCGGCCGACGCGTCGTCGAGCGCGCGGTAGCTCAGCGACGTGTCGCCGATGATGAGCGCGGTGGCGTGCGGGGTACGGGCGGCCTGGGCGCGGAAGGCGGCCAGGAGGGGCAACGACCTCGGGTGCGTCACGGCGCGGCCTCCTCAGGCGTCCCTGATCAACAGGCGTGCGGGCCCGGCGAGTTCGGGCAGGGGATGGTCATCGGGGACCGCGAGCACCAGCGGGGCGCCGTCCGCCGTCGGCTCGCCGGTCGGCGTGAACCCGGCGAAGCGCAGGGTGACCAGCATGGTGCGGTTGACGGGGGTGGGCAGGAAGTGGGCGACGGCCCTGCGGCCCCCCGCGCGCGCCTGTCTGACGAGATGGGCGAGCAGCAGGCCGCCGACGCCGCGCGACGCGACCCGGCAGGACATCAGCAGCAGCCGTAACACCGCGTCGTCGGGCGTGAGTTCGGTGACGGCCAGGCCGATGATCCCGTAGTCGCCGAAGCGGTCGGTGAGCCTGGCCAGCCTGACCTCGTGGTCGGGCGACGCGGCGAGCTTGCGCAGCTCGTCCTCGTCATAGGTGAGCCCGGTGCTGTTGAGCTGATGGGTGCGCACGGTCAGCTCGCTCGCCCTGGCCAGGTCGGCCTCGGTGGCGGGGGCGACCTCCATCACCAGGTCGAGCGACGCGAGGAACGTCCGCCGGTCGCCGCCCGACTCCTCCTCGGCCCTGCGCCGCCGCCACTCGGTCCGGTAGAGCTGGCGGCGCCCCGCGGCCTCGGCGGTCACGTGCGCGGGCTTGAACTCGGGGCGTTCGGGCAGGTCGGCCGCCACGTGGGCCGGGTAGCAGCGGACCGCGGGCAGCGCGGCGGCGACCTCGGCGCGCTCGGCCGGGTCGTTGTCGATGAACGCGATGGTGTCGAGGCCGATGCTGAGCGCGTCGGCGATGCGGGAGATCGCCGCCGACTTGGCGCCCCAGCCGATCCGCGCGGCGCAGAACCACTCTTCGAGGCCATGCGCCTGAAGGTGCGCGGTGGCCACGTCGTGGTCGCCGCGGCTGACGACGGCGTGCAGGATGCCGCGCTCGTCCAACGCCCGCAGGACGCCCGGGACGTGGGGGAACGGCACGGGGTCGTCGCCCTCGAGCACCACGCCGTCCCACACGGTGTCGTCCAGGTCCCAGACCAGGCACTTGACGGTCGGCGCGCCCTCCCCCGCCATCAGGCACCCGCCCCGAAGCGGCGCATCACGTGGGCTGCTATGTGGAGTTCGGACACTTGCTGCGCTCCTTCGATGATCTCCATGATCTTGGCGTCACGGTAATGCCGGCCGACGCGGCTGTCGGACGCGCACCCCGCGGCGCCGAGGATCTGCACGGCATCGCGCCCGGCCCGCGCGGCGGCGTCCGCGGCCGCGTACTTGGCGACGATCGTCTCGGTGACCCCGCGCCCAGGGCCCCCGGCCCTCGACCTGGCGGCGCGCGCGGCGAGTTCGCGGGCCGCCGCGGCGTCGACCGCGATGCGGGCGAGCAGCGCCCCGACCGCCTGGTGCCCGCCGAGCGGCACGCCGCCCTGGAGGCGCGTGGCGGCGTGGGCCGCGGCGTCGGCGACGCACGCCTCGGCCATGCCGACGCAGCCCCACGCCACCGTGAACCTGCCGTGGTCGAGCGCGGTCGCGGCGACATGGGAGAGCCCGGCGCCCGGCGGCGCGACGCGGTGGTCGGCTGGCACCCTGACGCGGTCGAGGGCGACATGGGCGATCCCGGCCGCGCGCATGCCCAGCTGGCCGCGCACCGGCTCGCGGGTCACGCCGGGCCTGTCCGTCTCGACCAGCACGGCGGCGGGCTTGCCCCCGGTGCGCCCGAGCACTAGCAGAACGTCCGCGTCCTGCCCGAAGGTGACCCACTTCTTGCGGCCCGTCACGGTGAGCACGGCGCCGCCCGCGGTCTCCTCGACCGCGGTCTCCACCTCGCCGAGCGCGCTGCCCGCCCCCTCCTCGGTGGCCGCGAACCCGGCCGTGAGCGTTCCATCGGCCAACGCGGGCAGCCAGTGGGCGCGTTGGCCCCGTGTGCCCCAGCGCGCCAGCGCCGCGGCGACCATCGACTGGACGGTGAGAAGCCCGCGCAGCGCGCTGCACACCCCGCCGAGGTGGGCGGCGGCCTCGCCCAGCTCGGCGGGGGTCAGGCCCGCGCCGCCGTACGCGGGGGGCAGATCGGCGGCGAGCAGCCCGGAGGCGGCCAGGTCGCGGCGCACGCCCTTGGGCACGCGCCCCTCCCTGTCCCAGTCGGCGGCGGCGTCGCGCGACGCGGCGGCGAACCCGGCCGCGGCGGCGACCAGCCGCGTCCCCGCGGTCTCAGTGGTCGCCGGCATGGGTCCGCTGTGCCGCGTCGGCGCCCGTCTTGCGGCGGACGAACTCGGTGAGCCGGTGCGCGGTGCGGAAGCTGTCGAGGTCCAGGTCCTCGACCTCCACGGTGAGGGCGAAGCGCTGCTCGACATAGGTGACCAGCTCAAGGGCGAACAGCGAGTCGACCAGGCCGAGTTCGAAGTAGTCGTCGTCGGGCCCGATCGGCCGGCGCAGCGCGTCGGTCAGGAACGCGGTGATCTCGTCGGTGATCGCGTCGGTGATCGCGTCGGCGGTCGGCTCGGTGTCGTGGCTCATGCGGTGCCTTTCTGGCTCGGCCCGCGCCCCCGCGGGCCCATCTCGACCAGCAGCACGCTCCAGGCCGCCACCGGGCTGACGTTGACGAGGACCACCAGGTCGCCTTCGGCGAGGTCACGGCGGTCCACGGCGGTCCACAGGTTCAGGAAGATGTCGTTGGGGCCCAGGTGGCCGTAGCCGCGAAGGTTCTCCCGGCACGAGGGCAGCAGCTTGACGTCCAGGGTCTCCTCGGTGAACGCCAGGCCGCCCGCCGAGAGGTTCTGGCTGGCCCAGCCCGCGATGTCGCCGCGCGTGCGGCCGTTGCGCGCCAGCAGCTCGTCCACCAGCGCGGCCAGGCGGCGCCTTGTCTCCATGGCGAGCCGGAACGAGTAGCCGGGCAGGTCACGGCACTCCTCCCGCCAGGTGGCGGTGGGCCGGTCGCGGTAGTCGAGGGAGAACAGGTCCCAGTAGGCGCCGTTGGTCCGCTGCACCAGGTCCACCACCCGTGCCGGGGCCGGGACGTCGCCGGGGCGGGAGAGCAGGAGCGCCTGGCCGCTGTCGCCGTTGACGGTGACCGGGTGCCGGTAGCGCCCCTGGCCCGCGGGCTTGCTGCCGTGCACGACGAGCGCGTGGCGCAGCCCCGGATCGGCGGCCAGCAGGCCGCGCGCGGCGAGCAGGGCGGGGGCGATCGAGACGCAGCCGAGGCCGCCGACGGTGAACGTGGTGGCCTCGGTCGCGCCGAGCGCGTGCTGGAGGCGGGTGGCGTCCGAGCTGATCAGCGTCTCGGGCGCGCGCGGCTCGACCACGATCAGCGCGCCGATGTCGCCCGCCGCGATCCCGGACTCGGCGAGCACCGTGCGGGCGGCGCGTTCGGCGAGGTCGCCCGCGGTCAGCCCGTCGTCGGCGAGCACGGTGTCGATGCCGAGGTTGAGGCACGTGCGGCGGTCCGCCTCGGGCAGCTCGGCCAGCTCGGGGAGTGCGGCGACGGGGCGCGCGCTCTCCGGCAGGTGCCAGCCCGCGGCGTCGACCGCGATCGGTGTCGCGGCGCGGAACGTGGTCTCGGCGTTCACAAGCGCTCCCCACCCGTTCAAGTCTCGGACACGGGAACACTACCGCTTTTATAGAAGATACGTAAGTACGTAATTTAGGATGGGGGGTGGCCTCGGGTCTGGAATGCTGGGGCCCCACGACCCGGCTCGCCCCCCCACGGAAGGCCCTCATCGTGCAGATCGTCTGGAAGCGCAACGGCCTGGTGCTGGCCGCTGGCGCCGTGTGCATCGTCGTCAACGGCCGGGGCATCGGGCCGCTGTGGCTCACCGGCGTGGGCCTGCTGCTCGTCGGGCTCGTGATGCGCAGGCTGATGACCCTCGCGCAGCGCCCCCCCGCCGAGGGCGAGGCGCCGCCGCTGGCCCTCGATGTGCCGGTCAGCGGACGCTGGATGGCGCGCAACGGCCCCGCCACCAAGGTGCCGAGCCACACCCACAACCTCGCCCAGACCTATGCCATCGACCTGGCCAGGCGCCCGGCGCCCGAGCCCGTGTGGCTGTGGCCCCTGACGCGGCGGCCCGAGTCCTACCCGTCCTTCGGCGAGCCACTGACGGCCCCCGCGGACGGCACGGTGGTGGCCGCGGTCGACACGCAGCGGGACCATCTGACCAGGACCTCCCTCGCCGGACTGCTCTATGTGCTCGGGGAAGCCTTCGTGCGCTCGCTCGGCGCCCCCCGTCATCTGCTTGGCAACCACCTGGTTCTCGACCTGGGTGACGGCGCCTATGCCGTCTTCGCGCATCTGCGCCGCCGCTCGATCGCGGTGGCCGTGGGCGACCGGGTGACGGCGGGGCAGCCGCTGGCCGAGTGCGGCAACTCGGGGAACTCGTCCGAGCCGCACCTGCACTTCCAGCTCATGGACGGCCCCGATGTCACCTCGGCGCGCGGCCGGCGCTTCAGCTGGCGTTACCAGGACGACGAGGGCCGGGAGCACCGCGGCGTCCCCGAGGACAACACGTGCTTCGTCCCGGCTCGCGACGCCGCGGGCGACCGCCCCTGAGGACCCGCCGCCCCTCGCCCGCTCAACGCGCCCCGTGGCCCGGCTCCAGCAGGAACCGCACCGCGCTGACCCGGCCGTCGGGCGCGAACGCGCCGAAGGCGAACACCCCTTGGCGCCGCGCCGCGTTCCCGCCGCGGCTCGTGGTGTAGCGGGCGGCGAAGCGGTTGCCCTCGCGCAGCGTCTCGTGTACCTCGACGGGGTAGGTGTGGCCGCGCCCGCGCGCGTTCTCAAGGGACTTCAGGACGCCGGAGCGCTGCATCGTCCGCCCCCCGACGTGGTGCACCGCGTCGAACGTGTGGAAGCGGTCGTGTGCCTCGGCCACCGGCACATCGGGGTCGTACCCCGCGGCGTAGTAGGCGCGCAGATAGTGCGCCGGGTCCTGGGCCGGGGTCGGCTCGACGCCGGGGGCGGGCGGCGGCGCGGGGGCGCTGCCCGGCTCGGCGCGGAACCCGCTGTCGGCGGGGCGGCTCGCGTCGGCGCTCTCCCAGCCGGGGCGGCTCGCGGAGAACGCCGACGAGCGGGCCACGCGCCCGTCGTCGGCCATCTCGGCGAACGTCGCCACCTCGGTCGCCGTGGTGACCCGCCAGATCATCGGCGTGCTGAGGGTGTAACGGGCGGCGGCCCTGCGCCCCTCCACGACCACCTCGTGGAGGTGCAGCTCGAACGGCGCGCCCAGCTTGCGCCGCGAGGCGAGGCCCTTGAGCGTCTTGGCCCGGTCGAACTCCCTGCCGTTGACCTCGTGGGCGCCGTCGGGCACGTGATAGCGGTCCCAGACCTCATCGACCGGCTCTGAGCCGTCGACGACATCGGCGTTGTAGGCGCGGAGGTAACCGGCGAAGTCCTCCGCGGCGGTGGGGCGGTGAGTGGTGCTCAAGGTGCTCTCCCGGATGTCTCGGTGGGGGTGACGCCACCCTTCGGACCCAGGGGCGGCGGGGTCGTGATGCCGAACTCCCTGCGGAGGGCTGCCTGGGCGGCGAAGTAGCCGCACATGCCGTGCACGCTGGGGCCTGGCGGTGTGGAGGCGGAGCAGAGGTACACCCCGGGCAGCGGAGTGCGGTACGGGTTCCAGGTGGGGGTGGGCCGAAACACCGACTGGGTGAGCGTGATGGCACCCGCGCCGATGTCTCCCCCAGGGTAGTTGGGGTTGTACGACTCATACGCGGCCGCCGGCACCCCGCGCGCCGCGACCACCGTGTCGGCGAACCCCGGCGCGTACCGCTCGATGCGGCGGGTCACCAGCGGAACGGGGTCGCGCGCGTCGCCGTTCGGCACATGCGCGTACGCCCACACCGGGCGCCGCCCTCCCACGGCGCGCCCCGGGTCGGTGACGGCCGGGTCGACCAGCAGCACGAACGGCTCGTCGGTCGGCTCGCCGCGCACGGCGGCGCGCTCGGCCGCCAGCGTCTCGGCCCGGGTGCCGCCCAGGTGCACCGTTCCGGCGCGGCCCACGTCGGGATCGGCCCAGGGGATGGGCCCCTCGACCAGGAAGTCGGCCTTGGCCGCGCCAGGCCCGTAGCGGAAGCGGGCCAGCGCCCTGCGGTAGCGCGGTGGCAGCCGGTGGCCCGCGAGCGCGAGCAGGCCGCGCGGCGTGGTGTCGAGCAGCACGACCCGGGCGTCCAACTCCGCGAGGTCCGCAACCCGTTGGCCGGTGACCACCGACCCGCCGTGCGCCCGCAGGTCCGCCACAAGGGCCTCGGCGATGCGGACGCTGCCGCCCTCGGGCAGCGGCCAGCCGCCGGCGTGCGCCAGATGCCCGAGCAGCAGCGCGATGGCGCCCGACGGCACGCCGGGCAGCCGCCCCACCGAGTGCGCCGCGACCCCGGTGAGCAGCGCGCGGGCCTCCTCGGTGCGCAGGCCGTCGGCGCGCAGCAGATGGCTCAGCATGCGCGGGGCGAGCAGCGGCGGAACGGCGAGGTCGCGCGGCAGCGAACGCTGGCCCGACAGCAGGAAGTCGGCCACCCCGGCGCTGTGCCGCACCAGGGGCGCCATCAGCCGCCGCCAGCGCCGCCCGTCCCGGCCCAGCCGCTCCGCGGTCGCGTCGAGGTCGCGGTAGGCGAGCGCGGCGGGCCGCCCTTCGATCGGGTGACCGTAGGCCACGGGCGGCTGGAGCAGCCGCACGCCGCGCGCCGCGAGGTCGAACTCCCTGAAGAACGCCGACGCCGCCGCCATCGGGTGGACGGCGGCGCACACGTCGTGCCACACACGGGAGTCGAACAGCGCCTCGCCGCGCAGGCCACCACCGAAGGCGGCGGCCTGCTCGTGGACGCGCACGATCAGCCCGGCGCGCGCCATGGTGACGGCGGCGGCGAGCCCGTTGGGGCCGCTGCCGACGACGGCGACATCGGCGCGCGTCATCAGGGCTTTCCTTCGTGGATGCCCCGGTTTTCGGGCCGGGGAGGGGACGAGGCTCCTGCGGAGCAGGGCAGGGAATGCCGGTTCGCCGTCAGGGCGGACCGGCGTGCGCGGTCCACCGGCCGACCGCCGCCGCTCACGCGGGAGCTGATGGGTTGTGAGGTGTGGCGCGGCAGGTCAAGCGGGCGTTCAGGTACCGCTTTTACCCTGCGGACGGGCAGGCGGCTGAGCTGTCGCGGGCGTTCGGCTGTGTCCGTCTGGTGTACAACAAGGCGCTTGAGGAGCGCACCCGGGCCTGGTACGGCGAGCAGCGCCGGATCTCCAACCCCCGGCACGAGCGGCGTGACCGGGCTCGCCTGGCGCGCGCGCAACGGGAGCTGTCCCGCAAGGCGAAGGGCTCGGCCAACCGTGAGAAGGCCCGCCGCAAGGTCGCCCGGGTCCACGCCCGGATCGCCGACCGGCGCCGGGACTTCCTCCACCAGCTGTCGACTCGACTCGTCCGTGAGAACCAAGTGGTCGTGATCGAGGACCTCTCCGTCCGCAACCTGCTCAAGAACGGGCGCCTCGCGCGCGCCATCTCGGACGCGTCCTGGACGGAACTCCGCTCCATGCTGGAGTACAAATGCGCCTGGTACGGGCGCGAACTCGTGGTGATCGACCGCTTCTTCCCCAGCTCCAAGCTGTGCGGAGCCTGCGGCACGGTCGCGGCGAAGATGCCGTTGAACGTCCGGACGTGGACGTGCGAGTGCGGCACTACACATGACCGTGATGTGAACGCGGCACGCAACGTCCTGACCGCCGGGCTGGCGGCAGCAGCCTGTGGAGACGGTGTAAGATCTCAACGGGAGTCCTCCCGAACACGGCAGTCGTCGATGAAGCAGGAACCCCAGCGGGCGACCGCTGGAACCCCCCGCCTTCAGGCGGGGGAGGAAGTCAAGCCAGCGCGTCCTCGGCGCTGAACTGCTGGCTGGCGAGCCTCCGGTACACCTCGTCGGACCCGATCAGCTCCTGGTGGGTGCCGATCGCGCGCACGCGCCCCTCCTCCAGCACGATGATCCGGTCGGCCTGCCGGATCGTCGACAGGCGGTGCGCGATGGCCAGCACGGCGCACTCGTTGGCCGCCTCGGCCATCGCGTCGCGCAGCGCGGCCTCGGTGTCGCTGTCGAGGTGCGCGGTCACCTCGTCGAGCAGGATCACCTCGGGGCGTTGCAGCAGCGTGCGGGCGATGGCGAGCCGCTGCCGCTGGCCGCCGGAGAGACCGGCGCCGCGCTCGCCCAGCTCGGTGTCGAGCCCTTCGGGCAGCTCGGCGACGAACTCGTCCAGGCTGGCCAGGCGCAGCGCGCGGGCGATGTCGGCGGCGTCGGCGCCGGGGTTGGCATAGGTGAGGTTCTGCCCGATGGTGCCGCGCAGCAGCGGCGCGTCCTGCTCGACATAGCCGACCAGCGAACGCAGCCTGGCCAGCGGAAGCTCGGCGATGTCCTGGCCCGCGACCCGCACCGTTCCGGCGTCGGGCCGCTGGAAGCGCTCGATGAGCTGGAACGTCGTCGTCTTCCCCGCGCCCGACGGCCCGACGATCGCGGTCAGCCCGCGGCGCGGCAGCGAGAAGGAGACGTCGCGCAGCACGGGCGCGTCGCCGTGGTAGGAGAACGAGACGCCGTCGAACGCAACCGCGGGCGCCGTCTCGTCCGGCTCGCCCTGGGCCTGGGCCTTGACCTTGACCTGGACCTGGGCCTTGACCTGGGCCTTGGCCTTCGGGCCGTGCGAGCCCTCGCTCTCCTCGCTCTCCTCGCTCTCCTCCTGCGGGATCGTGCCAAGCTCGGTCACGCGCTGGATCGCGGCGCGGCCCTGCTGGATCTGGCCGATCGACATAAAGAGCATCACCAGCGGCGACACCAGGTAGAAGAGGTACATCACGAACGACGTCAGGTCGGCGGGCGAGAGCGACCCGGTGGCGACGCGGGCCATGCCCCAGGAGATGACAACGGCGAGCGAGAGCTGGGTGCCGACGTTCATCGCGGGCGTCAGCAGGGAGTTGAACGCCGTGACCCTGATACCGCTCCGCCTGGCGCGGTCGGCGAGGCGGGCCAGCTCCTCGGTCTCCCGCTCCTCGGCGCGCGACGCCTTGACGGTGGTGATCGCGCCGAGCACGCGCTGCAAGCCCGAGCCGTACGCGCCGACGTTCTCCCGGTTGCGCAGGGCGGCGATGCGCACCTGGCGGGCGAGGAGCAGCGCGGCGCCGCTGGCGAGGCCGAGGCAGCCGAGCGTGGTGAGCAGCAGCTTCCAGTCCAGCCGTGCCATCAGCACGACGCTGCCGATCAGCATGAACACCGACGTGACGACCTGGGCGAGCGCCTGCGCAATGACCAGGCAGGCAATCGAGGTGTCGGAGATGGTGCGCGCGAAGACGTCGCCGTGCTCGAGGCGCGAGAAGTGCGGGATCTGGCTGCGCAGCAGGCGCCCGCCCAGGATCCTGCGGGTGTCGAAGACGATGTTCTCGCCCGCGCGCCCGATGGCGTAGGCGTGCCCGGCGTTGAGCGCGGCGTCGGCGACGAAGAACAGCGCGATCAGCGTGATGGGCCAGGCGATCGCCTCATCCAGCGCCACGGCCTCGATCAGCCGCCCCAGCATCCAGGGCTGGGCGAGCGTGGCGGCCGCGCCGACCAGGCCCATGCCGATCCCGGCGATCAGCAGGGCCCGGTGGCGCGCGACGATCTCCCGCATGTTCATGGAGGTGCTCACCGGGGCGTTCATGCGGGCTTCGTGTAGGAGGTGATGAACAGGCCGGCGGCGGGAACGTAGTCGGTCCCCTGCCAGTCGCTGTACCGGCCCTCGGGGACGAGCCCGGCGTCCCTCGCGTAGCCGTCCACCTCGTCGGGCGTGAGCAGGCGCACCGTCTCGGTGCCGATGCGGTGGGTGCCGTCCGCCTCGAACCAGACCGTGGAGACGTGCCAGATCTGGTTCTCCATCAGCAGCGTGGCGTGCATCTGGATGCCGGTGTTGGGCTCGGGGTAGGGCACGAACAGCGTGGTGCGCGTCAGGCCCTCGTGCTGCGCGACGATGCCGGGCCTGTTGTGCGTCTCGACCACCAACCGGCCACCGGGGGCCAGGTGTTCGGCGGCGCGGGCGATGGCCTGGCCCTGCCCCTCGGGGTCGAGGAGCAGGGCGAGCGTCGAGCAGACGCAGTAGACCAGGCCGTAGGTGCGGCCGTCGCGGTAGGTCCTGATGTCGCCGAGCTCGGCGGCGACATCGCCGTCCCCCGCCCTCTTCTCCGCGGCCTTCTTCTCCAGGGCCGCCAGCATCTCCTGCGAGGAGTCCACACCGGTGATCGGGCCGACGCGGCGCGACAACGGCAATGCGATCCGGCCGGTCCCCACGCCGAACTCCAGCGTGCCCGCGGCCGGATCGGGGTGGAACCCGGCCAGCCCTTCGACCGCGGCGCGCGTGGCCGCGTCATCCTGGAAGATGCGGTCGTACCAGCCCTCGAACTGTTTGCCGTAGCCAATGTCCGCGATCGTCATGGCTTCTCCGTTCCTTCGTTGGTGAAACGCCCGCGGTGGGAGCCCGCGACCTTTGCGCTGCCCCTGCTCGGCCCCTTTACGCGGCCTTGAGAAAGGGCACCGAGACCGGGATCATCGGCTGGTAGGTGGAGACGTAGAGCACCTCGGGGTCCTCGCTCTCGTCATGCCCGGGAGCCCGGACGATGGCGAGCTGGAAGCCGCGCACATCGGTGACGTTCGACGCGTCCCTGATCTGCTTCCTGATGAATTCCGCGAGCACCCTGAAGGGCGGCGATCCCGTCGGGTCCTCGCCCTTGGCGATGGACTTCAGCATGCTGCTGCATATGTCGAACACCGCCTTCTCCCTGCGGCGCGAGGAGAACCAGATCGCCTGGATCGGCTTGCGCGTCTGGATCAGGTCGAGCTCGATCCACGGGGAGGTCTCGCGCTTCTCGTCGAGCGTGCGGTAGAGATAGTGAAAGTCGTGTGTCGCGGGATTCGGCGCGAAGAACTTCCAGTTGGGGATGAGCGAGAAAAGGTCCTTCTCCCTGATCCCCTCGAAAGCGGGGTGCGGGTGCTGCGCGGCGAGCGTCGTCACCAGCAGGGCCGCGCCCGCGGCGCGCGTCACGCCACCGGGTCCGGTGAACGCCTCCTTGACGAAGTCGGTGACCTTCACTTCTTCTCACTCGCCTTTCCCTGCTCCGCCGTTCCCTCGATCTGAGCCGTGGAGGCCGCGGGTGCCGCGGGGACCGCCGCGTCGGCCCCTGGCGCGTGCTCGTCGAGGAAGGCCGCGATCAGATCGGCCGCCGTACGGGCGTGGCGCGCGTCGGTCAGGATCGTGTCGTGCCCCGCGCGTTCGACGACCTTGACCTCGCCGTACCGGTCGGCCGCCTGGTGGGAGCGCGCGATCTCGTGGTACATCAGCAGCTGGTCGGGGTCGATGTCCACGGTCACCTGCGCCGCGACGACGAGCCCGGGCGCCCGCACCGGCGCGAGATCCGCGTCGAACCCCGCGAACTCCTCGTGCACCGCCTCCCATTCGCGCGAGGCCGCGGCCCACAGGCGGGAGTCGCTGTAGAGGGCGAACGCCTTCTTCCGGTAGGCGTGCGGCAGGTCGTCCACCCAGCGGGGGCGCGACATCAGCGGGCCGAAGCCCAGCCTCGTCCAGCGCGCCAGGTCGGTGAGGGAGTCGGTGAACAGCTCGCTGCCCTTGCGCTGCCTGCTGGAACGCACCAGCTCGCCGGGGTGTGTGGGGTCGAGGTAGACCATCCCCGCCACCTGGTCGCCCAGCTGCTCCACGGCGCGGCGGTTGAGCTCGGCGCCGAGCGAGTGCCCGACGAGCACCACCTTGCGCCCCTCGGGCACGATGTCGCGGACCAGGTCGACGAGGTCGTCCACGGACTCCTGGATGCCATAGGGCGAGGTCCGCACGCGGCGGCTGGCGGCGTAGCCCGCGCGGGAGTAGGTCACCACGGGGTGCCCGAGGTCGAACGCGAGACGCTCGACCATCCACGCGTAGTGCTCGGCGGTGGAGGCCAGCCCGTGGTTGAGGACGAGAAGCGGGCGCCCCGCGCCGTCCCTGCCGCCGGTGTCGTAGGTGAGCACGTTGCCGTTGCGCGTGGTGACGGTGCGGGTCGCGGGCCAGCCAGCCACCGCGCGGGCGCGCCGCTGCGAGGTCAGCACGCCCACCGCCGCGGTGCCACCGGCCAGCATCAGCAGCGCCGTCTTGACCAGCCGGTCGTCGCGGTCGGCGACCGCGGGGTACGTCTTGGGCACGGTGGTGTAGGCGACCATGGGGTGCATCGCGGGGAAGGCGGTCATGAAACGGCCAAGGCCCATGACGAACGCGTTGGCGACGTGGAAGCTGCCCGCCGCGCCGATCAGCGGCCTGGTCAGCCGCCCGCCCGCCAGGTAGACCACGGGGAAGAGGCACTCCATCGCCAGCACGGCGTGCTGCGTCACCTGGGTCGTGCGCGGGTAGCGCTGGGTCAGCCGGTAGGCGCGCTCCCAGCCGTAGGTGCGGGTGCGCATGACGCCGGGCAGGGCCGAGCCGTCGCGCCACTTGGTGCCCGCGAGCTTGGCCCAACCCGACGCGGCATACGACATGTTGGCCTGGATCGCCAGGTACCACATGAGGGCGTCCTTGACCTGCGTGCTGTCGGTCAGCCTGGCAAGCCCCGTGACCGCCTGCACCTGGGTGGCGACCTGGTCCGAGCCGTCGGTGCCGTAGCGGTGGCGGGCCTGGAGCAGGGTCGTGGTGGCGCCGAGGTAGAGGTTGCCGAGGCCGCGCCACTTGCTGTCGCCCGGCAGGAGCATGCCGAGGCTGCACGCGACGCGCGTCGCGTGCAGGGCGAGCGTGGTCCTGCGGCCGCTGACGGCGTTGGTGAGCTTCTGGATCGCCGGGATCTTGCTCTCCGGCGTCTGTTTCATGATCTCCCAGTCGTTCAGTCCACCGGGAGCGAGATTCCTGTGCTGGTGAAGGTATTCCAGGGAAGAAGAAAGACTGGAGAGAGCGGCAAGACGTTCCGATATGCCTATCGCTCGATTCCGGGATATCGGAATCGGAGAGAACACAGAAGAGGCGATCTTCTTGACCAGCTTCATACGACGGTTCCTCCGCGTCGAACCGGCTGAAGGTAGGGTAGGGGGGCTGCCGGGCCGCGATTGCGCCGCGGCCCGACAGCTCTCTCGCAGCTCCCGGAGCGGGCCCGGGAGGTTTGATCAGAAGCCGGTGGCACGGCTTCTCAAGAGGTGGCGCTCACTCAGTCGTTGATCCCGGCCTCGTACGCCTGCACGCCGAGCCAGGCGACACCGGCGCCGCCGGCGAAGCCCACGCCGAAGGCGACGAGGCCCGGCGTAGCCTGAACCGGCATCACGGCGCCGAACTCACCGGTGGTCTGGTCCGACAGCTCCTCGGGAGCCACGGCGACCACACTCTCGATGATCTTGCTCATGTGGTTTCTCCTTCTGTTGTCGCGCCCGCCCGCCGCCGACGCCCCACGCGGGACGCGCGGGTGCCTGCGCCGTGCGGGAGCGGCGGGGAATCAGTGAAGTGACGGTGTGCGGCTGAAGGTGACGCTCGATCAGCCGAAGACGGCGCCGCAGACGTAGGCGCCCACCACGGAGGCGGCACCGGCGACGGCACCGCCGACGTACCAGCAGGTGGCGACGCCGGCCGCCGGAGTGGCCAGAACGGGCGACTTGACGTCGTCCTGGTAGCCCTGCTCCATCGGACCGAGCTGCTGCTCGTTCATGAACGAGGCGATCTTCTGCTCCATGGGAGCTCCCCTTCTGTCTTTTTCTTACCCGGTGTTGCACGCCGGATCGAAGAGCGGTCCGGCCATGCCTGGCGGGGCCCGCCAGGCAAGCCTCGGAAGGAATTTCCTTTACCGCGCGGCGCCCGGAGAAAAGCCGTCGCGCGGCGGTGGAAATGCCCTGCGGCCTCGGGAGCGCTACGCGCGTCACACGAAGACCCAAGGATGGTGCGGCAGTTCAGCTCACTGGGATGCACGCGGCATCCGCCCCCGTCATGGACCGGAGCCCCACCCGGCCAGCCGGGCGAAATCTACACATCGTAAAGATTCCGCAAAGAGACTCCCCCACTCGGAGACGACCATGTGCCTTGCGATCACTTCTTCTCGCTCCGGGGAAGAGTCTGGGACACAGGTCGCACCCTTTTCCACCCCCCCTCGATCAATGTGATCTATGTCACTCGACAAGATCGAATGTTTAGTACAACCCTCCAAAGCCCAAGCGTGACCGCTGAGTTAATCGGACATGAAAGCGCATCACTTTGCGCGGCGGATTTCCCCGGTTGCCCGAGTTGCCCGGCATGCCGGGCTCTGCGGGCGGGCGGCGCGCGGCAGTTGACCGGCGAACGGTTTGCGGGCGGATTCGCGCGATTTTCTCTGCAAATTGCCCGCGTAAGCGCCCGGATCGGGATCTTCCAGCCGATCCCTCAACGGAACCGGGCGAACAGGCCCCCTCGGGCGGCGGCGGCACGCCGTGTGACGGCGCTTCACACCCCGTTCACCGCAGGCCCGTTGGGTGATCACACCCCGTCACTGTCCGGAGGGGAAGGTGTCCTCCTCGCCCCTGCCGTGCTCGTAACGGTGCAGCGGGTCAAGGGCGCGTGTGCGGTCCAGATACAGGAAGGCGTCGTAGCGGTCGCCGAGCACGGTGGGCACATAGTTCCCGAAGCGCTCGGTGTCCGGGCGGTAGACGACGCCGATCGCCCGGTGGCCGAGGGGCGCGCGGCGCCACGAGGCCGCGCCGTTGCCGTTCCACGCGAAGAGCGCGGAGCGGCCGCCCAGCGCCTCGTGCAGCAGGCGTTCGACCGTTCCGGACCTGGCCGGGGGCATGGACATCGCCCGGGGCGGCAGGCCCCAGTCGTCGGCGGCCACCACCGTGCCCTCGTAGGTGCCGAGGCCGACGAGCACCACGCCGTCGGCCGCGTGCCGCTCGCGCAGCAGCTGCCCGACGTTCACCATCCCCGCGTCGGCCATGTCGGTCGCGCGGGCGTCGCCGATGTGGGTGTTGTGCTCCCAGATCACCGCACGCGCCCCTGGGCCCTGGCGGTCCATCAGCCGGTCGAGGGTGTCGGCCATGTGCGCGTCGCGCACGTTCCACGACTCGGGCCCGCCGCCCACCATCGCCCGGTAGTAACGCTCCGCACCGGCCACCGTCTCGGCGTTCTGCCACGCCGCGAACTCCGTCGGCGACCCGCCCGTGGCCGCCGCGCGCTCGCTTTCGGCGTGGGCGCGCGCCCCGGCGAGCAGGGCGACGACCTCCTCCCTGCACCCCTCGGGCACCAGGCTGGTGGAGAGCGCGTAGCTCTGCGGGTCCTGGGCGTAGGGCTCGAAGCAGCGATACGCGACCAGCGCGCGCTCCACGTGCTCGGGGTCGTGGGCGCGCACATGGTCGAGCACCGCGTGCAGCGACTCCCACAGGCTGTAGACGTCGAGCCCGTGGAAGCCGACGCGCCGCTCCTGGGGCAGGGCGAGGTTGTGCGCGCGCAGCCACCGGGCGAAGCGCACGACCTCCGTGTTGGCCCACATCCACCGGGGCCAGCGTTCGAACGCGTCGAGCACCGCCGCGGGGTCATCGGGCGCGCCCGGTGCCCCGGTGACGCTCTGGTGCAGCACGTGGCAGTCGGGCCAGTCGCCCTCGACGGCGACGAACGAGAAGCCCTTCTCCTCGATCAGCCGCCGCGTGAGGTCGGCGCGCCACCGGTAGAAGTCGGCGGTGCCGTGCGACGCCTCGCCGATCGCGACATACCGCGCGTCGCCGATCCGCTCAAGCAGGGGGTCGAGGGAGCGCGGCCCCGCCAGGGGGAACGCCTCGTCCCGCGCCGCCGCCGCCATGCCATCGGGGGATCCGTCCATGCCGCGTGCCATCGCCCATGCCTCCTCGGTCACCGCGGTCGCCGCCGTGGCCCCGGGTATCCCGGCGCGCCGCGTGCGTAACCCGTTTCACCGGCGCGCACCTGGGCACCCGCGCCTCTCCGGCACCAGAGGGCCCGGTGCCCACCGCGCCGGAACGGAAGGAGCCGGGACGGAAGGAGCCGGGACGGAAGGAGCCGGGACGGAAGGAGAGCGACATGGCCGACATCGCGGAGCGGGACCTCGACGACCTCTGGAACGAGTTCCAGGCCGTGGTGAACATGACCTCGCGCGAGCTGAACGACTGGCTGATGACCCTGTCCGCGGGGGAGGACTCCGAGGAGCTTCCCGACCAGGCGGGGACGCGCACGGGCCGCGGGGTGCTCGAGATCCTGGGCAAGCGCCGCAGGGACCTCACCGACGACGACATCGACGTCATGCGCGAGGTCGTCGGCATCGTCACCGCGGAGCGCGGCACGGACGACCTGGACCCGAGCCCTGGCCCCGCCGACTGGCGTCATCGCCTGATGACCGTGGGCCACGACCCGCTCAAGCCCCTGACCTCGGACGACGGGTACTCGCGCGTCGACCAGCGGTGAGGCGTTCCCGCGGGGGCCGCGGAAGCGGCGGACGCTGGCACAACTGTCGGGCGGATGCCCGCCTTTTCCCGACGACTGTCTGATGCCCTTCGGTGACCGCCCGTGACAGCATGCTGATCAACCCCAGGACTCCCGCCACTGCCCCCAGGCGGGGGAACCACCCCCGGGCGGGCGAGCCGCACACCTGGCCCGCCCGGGGCGCGATCCTCCGCGAGTAGCGTGAGGCTCCGCGAGTAGCTTCGACGTCACCCGACCGCCGCGCCTGCGACCCCACCGTCCGGAGAGCGCCCGCCGCCCGAGGCGGACGCGCGCCTCAACGACCGCGAGCAACCCCGCCGTTCGGCGAACGCCTGCAGCCCGGGGCGACGGCCCTCAACGACCCCGAGCGGCCACACCCTTCGCCCGGCCGCAGGCCAACGACCGTGAACCGTCCCACCGTTCGGCGAACACCCGCCGCACACCTCGCGGGGGGGCGGCCCTCAACGACCCACAACAGCCACGGCGTTCGCCGACGCGCACACGTCCCCCCACCATCGCGGCGAGGCCAGCGCAGCGTACTCGCAGCGGCCTACCCTCGGGTGAGCACCAGTACCGCGTTCTGGCCGCCGAAGCCGAACGCGTTCGAGATCGCCGCGTCCAGCCGGGCCGGGCGTGGGCGGTGGCCCGTGACGATGTCGAGGGCGCACGCCGGGTCCTGGGCGCGGAGGTTGGCGGTGGGCGGGATCTCCTGGTGCTCGAGGGCGAGCACCGTGAGCGCCGCGCCGATCGCGCCCGCCGCGCCGAGGCAGTGGCCGAGCGCGCCCTTGGGCGCGGTGACCGGTGGCGGCGCGCCGTCGAACGCCCGCAGCAGCGCCAGCGCCTCGGCCGCGTCCCCGGCGGGGGTCGACGTGCCGTGCGCGGTGATCTGGCCGATGTCGCGCGGGGCGCATCCCGCGTCGGACAGGGCGGCGCGCAGGGCGCGTTCCGCGCCCGCGCCTTCGGGGTCGGGCGCCACCGGGTGGTGCGCGTCGCTTGTGGCCGCGTAGCCGAGCAGGAGCGCGCGCGCCTGCGCGCCCCGGCGCAGGGCGTGGTCCTGGCGCTCAAGCACGAGCGCCGCGGCGCCCTCGGCGAGCACGAAGCCGTCGCGTTCGACGTCGAAAGGACGGGCCGCGGCCTCGGGTTCCGCGGTGCGGCGGGACAGGGCGCCCATCCGGGCGAAGCACGTGGCCGTCATGCGCGCCCGCCCCGACTCGCTGCCGCCCGCCACCGCGATGTCGCACGCCCCGGCCAGCAGCAGGTCGCGGGCCACGCCGATCGCCGTCGCCCCCGACGCGCACGCGCTGGCGACCGTGAACCCGGGGCCGCGCGCGTTGAGGTCGATCGCCACGGTCCCCGCGACCATGTTGGGGACGCTGCGCGGCAGCGCCATCGGCGAGACCGCGGCCGGGCGCCCCGCGGCGAGCTTGGCGAACTCCTCGGCGTAGGTCTCCAGGCTGTTGCTGCCGACGCCCAGGATCACCGCGACCCGGTCACCCGGCCACGTGGCCGGGTCGAGCTTGGCGTCGGCCACCGCGCCCCTGGCGGCCGCGAGGGCCAGATGGGCGAAGCGGTCGAGGCGCCTCGCGGTCACCCGGCCGTGCGCGGCGACGGCGTCGAACCCCTCGATCCGGCACGAGATGTCCACCGGCAGCCCGGCGAGCACGGGATCCCTGCGCGCCAGGCCCCTGCCGCGGCACAGCCCCGCCCAGGTCTCCTCGGGAGTGTTCCCCGCCGGGGTGAGCATGCCGATGCCGGTCACGGCGACCGGGTGTGCGGAGGGCGGCACAGGGGCTCCTTCCGTGGCGCCGACAGCCGTCTCAGGCGTCGTCACCCCTGGTGGTGGTGGGCTCACGTAGCGTAAGAGCGGGCTCGGGGGGCGGCCACCGGAGACACGGCTTTGGGGCGGGCGGGGAATGGGAGCCGCGCCGGGCCCGTTCCCGCAGGATCGACAGCACCGCGCCGACAGCGACACACGAGGAGACGCCCTATGGCAGACGCCCAGGTCCATGACAGCCCGACCGAGTGGGTCAAGGAGCACATCCGCGTCTACGTGGAGTCAGGCGGCCGCGAGGGCCATCTGTGGAACGGGACCCCCACGCTGCTGCTCACCACCAAGGGCCGCAGGTCGGGGCTGCTGCGCCGGACGGCGCTCATCTACGGCCGCGACGGTGACGCGTTCGTGGTCGTCGCCTCGCAGGGCGGCAAGCCCGCCCACCCCTCCTGGTATCTGAACCTGGAGGCGGAGCCTCGGGTCGAGGTGCAGGTGGGCACCGAGGCGTTCACGGCGACCGCCCGCACGGCGACGGCGGATGAGCGCTCCCGTCTGTGGCCGCTGATGGCGGACATCTGGCCCGACTACGACGCCTACCAGAAGAAGACCACCCGCGAGATCCCGGTCGTCGTCCTCGAACGCGCCTGAGCGCCGCCCCCTGGAACGCCCCTGGAACGCCCCTGAAACGCCCCGAGAACGCCCCGGGAACAAGGAGAACGGCGCGGACCGCCCGTCCGCGCCGTCAGCCTTGTCGTCCGCTCCTTGTCTACTTCTTGTCTACTTCTCCCGCGCCTTTGCCTCCTTGGCTGGCTCCTTGGCTGGCTCCTTGGCCCCCGTCGCGGGCCTCCGTCGCGGTGATCCTGGCGAGCGGCCCGTTGTCGGCCCAGCAGGGCGCGTCCCAGCGGAGGACTCCGGTGCCGCCCGCGCCCGCGTCGCAGTAGGAGGCCGCCGCGACCGGGTCGAGGAACGCCGCGTCCGTCTCGATGTCGATGCCCGCGTAGGGCGAGCCAGGGAACGTCTGGGCGCCGACGTTCAGCGCGTCGTACGGGCAGCCCTGGGGGGTGGCGAAGCAGGCGGTGCCGGTGCCGATGGGCTCGGCGCCATAGCCGCTGGTGTCGAACGCCACCGTCCAGATGACCTCGTCGGGCAGGAGCAGGGTGCCGCCGAAGTCGAAGACGACGGGGTGGGCGATGCCGTCGTTGCACGTCCCGGTCGCCGCGTCGTACCAGCGGCCCGCGTCAACTCCTGTGCACTTGACGGGGTTGGCGGAGGGGCGGTACGGGATGGTGGCGATGTCGGTCTGGCTGGCGAGCAGGGTGCCGGGCACGGGGGTGGGCCCGGAGTTGTCGACTTCGTAGACGTTGATCGTGACCGGGTGGTCGAAGGTCACATCGGGCGAGGAGAAGCAGTCGTTGGTGTTCCAGCGGCCCGCCTCGCAGGCCCAGCTGGAGAGCACGACCTCAAGGGACTTCAGCTTGCGGTGCCCGCCGGGCCCGAAGCCCACCTCGTCACCGAACTCGCTGGTGCCGGTCGCCTGGTAGCCGAGCGACGCGACATGCGGGGGAAGCTCCGCGGGGATCGAGTCGTAGATCACCTCGGTCCTGGGCGCGGGCTGGGGCAGGTCGCCCGAGGGGACGGAGTGGATCACCTGGTCCCCGCCGGGTTGCGCGAGCGCGGTGCCCGCTCCCGGGGAGAAGGCGGCCGAGGCCGCGGCGATCAGGACGGCGGCTCGGCCGAGAAGACGTCTCGACCCACCGTTCCCTGCGGTGTTCCCACGCGTGCGCACACTTGCTCCCGTCGGGCGATCCTTCCGGACATGATCAGAACGGATGCTAAATCGCCACAGAAGCCATCAGAGGCACCCACACCCCCCTGACCACCCGAACGGCACAATCGGGTCCGTTCAACGATTCCCCGGGGCGGGGCCGACGCCGCGCCCCGGCGTTCAGGCGCCGTGGTCGTGCCCGTGCCCGTCCGTGGTCACCGTGAACTCCGCGGTGCGGACGACTCCTTCGTGCTGGAAGTCGAGAAAGAGGCGGTAGGTCCCGGCACTTGGCGCCCGCGTGTGGAACGTGATGTCCGGGCCGCCCGCCAACTCGCCCGGGTGGACGTGGAGATACGCGAGGTCACCCGAGCGCAGCACGACCAGGTGGCCATCGGCGCCGAGGTAGGGCTCGAGGTCGGTGACCGGCTGCCCGTCCCTGCTGATGGTCAGGGTCAGCTCGCTCTCCTCGCCCTCGTTCAACGCGCCGTCCAGGGTGACGGTGTATCCGTCGACGGTCGCGGTGCGCGCGGGCTCGGGCAGCGGCTCGGGGGCGTACTCCCCCGCGACGGCCACGTCGGCGCCCAGCGTCAGCCCGCCGTCCGCGTCGCCCGCGGGCACGAAGTCGGCGAAGACCCGGTAGGTGCCCCCGGCCTCGAACGTCAGCGGAACGCTCCAGGTGCCGTCGTCGCCGAGCGTCGGGTGGACATGCTGGAATCCCGAGAGGTCGCGGCGGACCACGATCAGGTGCATGTCCTTCTCATGGCTCGTGTCGTACGCCGTCAGCGGCTCGCCTTCGGGGCCGAGGACGCGGAAGCGGAAGTCGGTCTCCTCGCCCGCGGGCAGCGCCTCGGTGGGCGGGGCCAGGGTGTAGCCGCGCTCGGAGACCTGGAGCCCGCCGGGGCCGTCGGCCACGGCCTGCTCGCCATGGCCGCCCCCGTGCCCGTCGTCGTGGCCCTCGTCGCCGCCCTCGTCGCCGCCCTCGTCATGGCCCTCGTCGGCCTCGGGCGCGTGGTCCGCGGCGTGGACGGCGGGCTCGGGCTCGCCCTCGGTCACCGGGTCGACGACGCGCCCGAGGCCGAACGCCGCGCCGAAGGCAAGCGCGATCCCGGCCCCGAAGGCACCCACTCTGGTCGCGGTGTTCATGGCTGCCTCTCCCTCGTTCCATGGTCCATTCCGGGCGTTCTCCCAGCACCCAATACCCCCCGAGGGTATAAGTCAAGTCGAAACGCATACCCCGGTCGGGTATAGGCGTGGAGGGCGTCCGGGTCCCGTTAAGGCGGCGCATTGGGTAGCTTGGTGCGCCCATGCCCTGGGAGGGGGGACGGGCACATTGGCGGAGCGGCGGCTGACACGGCAGGAGCTGATCCGGCGCCGGAGGCGCGGCGGATTCGTGGGGCGCCAGGGAGAGTTGGACGCGTTCCGGATCAATCTCGCGCGCGATCCCTCGGACCCCGGCTTCCAGTTCCTGTACCGCGTCAGGGGCAACGGCGGCGTCGGCAAGACCTGGCTGGTGCGGCAGCGGGAGCACATGGCCCGCGAACGCGGCGCCCTCACCGCCCTTGTGGCCGACGAGACGCGGGGCCCGATCGAGGCCATGGCGGCGATCAGCGACCAACTCAGGCGTGCGGGAAGCCCATTGAGGGCGTTCGACAAACGGCTCGCCGAGTACAGGCAGCGGCTTCACGAGGCGGAACGCGGCCAGCCCGCCGAGCCACCGCCCGGCGACCCCGGCGCCGCGCCCTCACCGTCCGCGGGCAGCGTGGCCGCGGCCCAGGCAGCCCTGGTCGGCCTCGGCGCGCTCCCCGGGATCGGCGCGCTGGCCGGGGCGCTCGACCCCACGAGCGTGGCGCTTGGCACCGACCGGATGCGCTCCGCGCTCGCCGGGCGGCTGCGCGGGCACGACGACGTGCGGCTCGTGCTCGACCCGCTCGCCGCGCTGCCCCCCCGTCTTCCTGGCCGACTCGCGGCCGTCGCCCGCGAACACGGCCTGCTCGTCCTCGTCTTCGACGTCTACGAGCGCGTCGGCCCGACGCTCGACGCGTGGCTGCGCACGGTCGTCTGCGAGGAGACCCTGGGCACCCTCGAGCCCAATGTCGCGGTGGTCATCTCCGGGCAGGGCAGGCCCGACAGCGGCCACTGGCGCGACTGGGCGGACCTGGCGACCGAGGTCCCGCTCGACGTCTTCACCGACGAGGAGGCCCGCGCGCTGCTCACCGCGCGCGGCGTGACCGACGAGCCCACGGTGGAGCTGATCCCGCGGCTCTCCGGGCGCCTGCCCGTGCTGCTCGACATGCTCGCCCAGCCCCGCCCCTCGTCGCCCGGCGAGGTCGCCGACCCGACCGAGACGGCCGTGGGGCGTTTCCTCACGTGGGTCACCGACCCCGACCGCCGCGCGGCGGCCCTCGACTGCGCGCTGCCGCTCCAGCTCGACGAGGATGTCTACCGCGCCGTGGCCAGCGCCGCGCCGCCCGCGCGGCACCCCCGCCGCCATGAGCTCCTCGTCCAGGCCGAACGCCGTCTCCGGCGTGCCGCCCCCGCCCTGCCCGAGGCCCGCGTCGAGGCGGCCTCGCGAGAGCCGGTCCAGCGTGGCCAGGCGTCTGGCCAGCACGATCGGCGGCTGGAAGATCGCGTTGACGACCGCCGTGAGGAGCCGCACGCGCAACGTGTGCGCCGCCGCCCACGTCAGCACCTCAAGCGGCTCCCACACGTGCGAGCCGGGCGGCCCCGGCCCGATCGCCCGGCCGGAACGCGCGGGCAGCGACAGCCGCTCGGTCACCGACACACTGTGGAACCCTGCCTCTTCAACGGCCGCCGCGACCGTCACCCCCCCTCGGGACCCGCGTCGGGCCCGAAGGTGGGAAGCTCGAAGCCGATGCGTGGAACGCTCATGCCCATGGGGACCGGGCGCGCGCCCTCAACTCATCGGTCCCCCGGCACCCCGGCGAGGAAGTCGAGCACCAGCGGCGTCGCCACATCCGCGAACTCCTCGAAGTACGCGTGCCGCGCCCCGGGGATCAACTCAAGGCGCGCGCCCGGGATTCGACCGGCGAGCAGCGGCGCGTTGGCCGTCGGGTTGAGCAGGTCGTCCGTGCCGTGCACGACGAGCGTCGGCGCGGCGATCGACGGCAGGACGTCCCACGCGTCGTGCCGGTTGCTCGCGGCCAGGTGGCGGCGGCGGGCGAACGGTGGCATCCCCGGGTCACCGACCGTGGTGAAGGGGCCCCGGTGCGACGCCAGCCACTCCGGCGTGTACATGAGTGAGAGAAGCGCGTTCAACGCCGCCCGCGGGTCCGCCGCGCCGAGCGACGCCCCGACGTCGTCACCGCGCTTCACCGCGTGGCGGCCACCCGGCGACGTGCAGCCGAGCACGAGGCCGCGCACCCGCTCCCGATGCCGCGCGGCCAGCCACTGCGCGATGCGCCCGCCCATCGACGTGCCGTAGACATGGGCCCGTTCAACGCCGACGGCATCGAGCACCGCGAGCGCGTCATCGGCCATCTCCTCGGTGCGGTAGAGCCGATCGGGCTTGTCGCTCGCCCCGGTCCCCCGGTGGTCCATGGTGATGGTGCGGTGCGCGCCCTCGAACCCGGCCCGCACCGGATCCCACCACCTGTGGCTGTTGGACTGCCCGCTCAGCAGCAGCAACGGCGGTCCCTCGCCCGCCACTTGATACGCGATACGGGTCCCGTCCGGCGCGATGGCGAACGCGGAGGG
Organism: Streptomyces sp. PT12; assembly: GCF_003311645.1. GTDB lineage: Bacteria > Actinomycetota > Actinomycetes > Streptomycetales > Streptomycetaceae > Streptomyces. Next base: position 48,880 of record NZ_QEST01000190.1, read on the forward strand.
GCGGGCGTCGAAGAGCTGAGGCACACCTCGACCCTGCCACACCGCCGAGCGGCCACCGAAACGACCGGGTGGTCAACGTGCCGAGCGCCCGCCGACACGAGCCCCGCCGGACGCGGTGCGTTGGCTCTTGCCTTCGGCCGGAGTCCCGCTCTTTTGAGGTGCCGTGGGGGCGGCTGCCGAGGGCTGCTGCTGCGGGGCGCCCTGTGAGGCGGCTGCCGAGGGTCCGGTGGTTTGTGCCGTCGGCCGGAACCCCCTCCCCCGTAGGTGCCGATCTTTGACCCGCACCGCCCCACACCCGGCACTCGGCCGACGGCGAACGGGAGGACGTCAAGACCGTAGCCCCCCGCCAAGCCGCCCGCAGAGCAGCAACAACCCCCTACGCCCGCCCGAACATTCGCGCGCCCGGCACCGAATCCCCCACCCCCGTGAAGTAGTCCGTGAACGCCCGGACGAACTCCTCCTCCGTGATCCGCCCATCGCCGTCCACATCCAACTCGCGGAAGCCATCGTTGAGTTCGGCCGGGTCCACCCGCGTTCCGCCGAAGAGGGCGCGGTATTCGTCCGCGCACAGGTGGCCGCCGCCGTCCGCGTCCGCCGCGCGGAACATCGCGCGCACGGCCACGTGCAGCCCCTTGGTGAGATATTCGGGGTCGCGGCCGACCCCGGCCAGCGTGGCGGCCACGAACTCCGCGCGGGTGACGCGCCCGTCGCCGTCGGCGTCCATCGTGGCGCTCATCTGCCGCCACCACGTGTCGAACGCCGCATGGACTTCGCCCTCGCGCTCGGCGCTCAACTCCAGTGGCCAGCACACGTTATGGGCCATCGCCCGCAGGTCGGCGACGCCGATGCGCCCGTCGCCCGTCTGGTCGAGGACCTGCCGGAAGAACGCGTCGAGCCGCGCGGGGCGCGTGTCGCGCGCGCGGGCGCGGGCGTGGGCGCGGCGGTGACGGGGCGCGCGGGCGGCGGCGGGGCCGTCGGCGCCCGGGGGAACGCGGTAACGCCACCGGTCAGGCAGCCGCGTCATCACGTGCCGCGCGCCCCGGTGAACCGCCCACGACAGCGCGGCGGCGCGGCGGCCACGCCTGATCCCAAAGCGTTCGCGGAAGGCGGGCGGCAGATCCGCGACGGTCAGCGTGGCCACCGTCGACGCGGTGAGCGCGCGCAGCACCGGCCACGCGGGCCCGAGGCGCCCGAGCCGACCGGGGCGCGGCGCCTCGCGCAGGATGCCGTACAGCAGGTGGCGGACCTCGGGCCCGTCCTCGAGGCGTTCGCGGATGGTGCGCTCGACATACCCGGGGACATCGCCCGCGGTCGGCGGCCACAGCTCGTCGGGCAGCCCGAACTCGGCGACCGTGGCCCGGAACTCCCGGTAGAGCGCGTCGAGTTCGGCGGGGGTGAACGGCCTGCCCGACAGCTGGCGCAGCGCGGTCAACGCCTCGTACAGCGTCACGAGCACCCACACCCGCACCTCGGGCTCCTCCGCCGAGTAGGCGCGGCCCGAGGCGTCGGTGCCGTGGATGCGCCGGTGCGCGCGGTCGAGGCGCGCGACCTCGCGCCGCAACGAGTCCAGGTCCGCGAAGAAGAGCCGCCGCCCGCTGTCCATCGTGTGCTGGACGCGGCGCCACGGGTGGGCGCGATAGGTGGACCAGTCGCTCATGCCCGCGGCGACGGCGGGGTGCGCGACCTGGAGCACGAGCAGCCGCCAGGCGACCAGCGCGATGCGCCGCTCGCCAAGGGTGCGCCGCAGCAATGAATCGGGATAGGTCATCAACGCCTCCCATGGTGTGGCCGCGGCCAAGAGAAGGATTCGCGGCGCGCAGCCACACCCAACCGCGCCACCGAAGGGCGGGGCGCGCGTTCGCCGCCAAACCACTCGTTCGAGCGAACGGCCTTGTGAGGCCCGGGCGTTGGGCCTGGAACGCGCCACGCCCCGAGGTTGGGAATCCCCGGGAGCGGGATAACGCCCCATGCGGGCCGCGCCGTTCCGGGGAGCACCGCCACCGACCGAGAGGACTTCCCCTGTGAAGGGGCCGGGTCGAGGCCGGGGCGGACGCCGCCGTCCTCCTCGCACGCGCGCAGCAGGGTGCCCACGGCGGCGGTGAGTTGGGCGTAGGTCTCGTTCACCGCGTCGCGGGCGGCCGCGGCGGTGAACGCCTCGCCGAGGCCGCGCTTGAGGCGGACGTAGGTGGCGAGCGTCAGGAACCACGCGCGGAACGCGTCGAGCGGGGCGCGCGTCGCCAGCAGGTCGGGGGCCCCTACTCCGGGGCGCCGACCGCCAGGGCGCCACGCCCAGCTCGACGTTACCGCTCCGTAACTTACCGGCGGGTTACCCCCGCGTCGCCCCGGTGCTTCACTGCCATCAACCTGGCAACGGCGCGAGGAAGGTCCCCCCATGTCGCCCTCATCCGGCCCGCGTTCGACGTTCACCCGCCTCCTGGCCACCGCCGTGGGGCTCGGCACGGCCCTGGCGCTCCTCCCCGCGTCCGCGACCGCGGCCCCGTCCGCCGTCCCGTCCGCGGCCCCGACCGCCGTCCCGTCCGCCGTCCCGGAGTTCTACGATCCCCCCGCCCAACTGCCCGACGCCGACGGCGCGTTGATCCGCACCGAGCCGCTGGCGCTCGGCGTGCGCCTGCCGGGGCCCGGGGGCCCGCTGCCCGGCACGGCCACCCGGCTCATGTACCGGTCGACCGACGCGGGCGGGCAGCCGATCGCGGTGACCGGCGCCTACATCGAGCCCGCCGCGGACTGGGCGCACGGCGGCCCGCGCCCGCTGGTGGCCCTCGCGCCCGGCACCATGGGGCAGGGCGACCAGTGCGCGGCGTCGCTCGCCCTCGAGACCCCGCTCGGCATCGACCTGGGTGGCGGCTCCCTCTCCGTCGGCTACGAGAACCTGGCCATCTACCGCTTCCTGGCGCGGGGCGTCGCGGTCGTGGTCACCGACTACGCGGGCCTTGGCACCACGGACCGCGTACACACCTATGTCAACCGCGTGGACGAGGGCCACGCCCTGCTCGACGCCGCCCGCGCGGCCCGCGCGCTCGACGGGACGTCGCTGACGGCCGACTCGCCGGTCGGCCTGTACGGCTACAGCCAGGGCGGCGGCGCCACCGCGGCCGCCGCCGAGCTGGGGGCCGTCCACGCGCCCGAACTCCCCCTGGTGGGCAGCTATGTGGGCGCGCCACCCGCCGATCTGACCGAGGTCATCGAGGGCATCGACGGCAGCGCGCTCGCCGGGGCGATCGGCTGGACGATCAACGGCGCGGCCCACACCGATCCAGGGCTCGGCGCCGTCATCGACGAACACCTCAACGACGAGGGGCGGGAGGCGTTGAACGGCACGGCCACGATGTGCGTCGGCGACGCGATCCTGCGCCACGCGTTCGCGGACACGCGGGACTGGACGGCGACCGGGCGGTCCGTCGGCGAGATCGTCGCCGCCGAGCCCGAGGTGCGGGCGTTCCTCGACGAGCAGCGCGTCGGCGAGCGCGTTCCGACGGGCCCGGTGCGGGTGGCGACGGGCGTCAGGGACGACATCGTGCCGCACGCCCAGGCCCGCCAACTCGCCGCGGACTGGTGCGCTTCGGGGGCGGACGTCACCTATGCGCCGATCCACCTGCCTGGCCTCGGCGACGGCACGCTGCTCAACCACCTCGTGCCGCTCATCACCGACCAGGGCGCGGCGATCTCATGGCTGACCGACCGCTTCAACGGCGAGGGCACCCAGGGGAGTTGCCCCTGAGGCCCGCGCGGCGGGCCCACGGGAAGCCGTGGCGGGCCGACGGGGAGCCGTGGCGGGCCCACAGCCGTGCCAGAATCGGCCGCGTGCACGCGCCGCCCGAAGCCCCCTGGCCCGTCCGGGCGTTGGGGAGGCTCAACGCCGCCTATCCGTGGAGCCACAACCACCACTACCACCGCTGGATCATGCGCCAGGTCCCACGGCGGTTCGGGCGCGCGCTCGATGTGGGCTGCGGCAGCGGGGAGTTGGTGCGGCTGCTGGCCACGCGGGCCGCGCTGGCCCGGGGCATCGACGCCGACCCGCGCATCGTGGAACACGCGCGCGAGGCGACCGAGGACCGGGCGAACGTCGAGTACGCCGTCGGTGACGCGCTCGGGGATCCCGCGGCCAAGGGGCCCTGGGATGTGATCACTTCGGTGGCCGTGCTCCACCATCTGCCGCTCACCGAGGCGTTGGAGCACCTGAAGGCCCAACTCGCCCCCGGAGGCACGCTGATCGTGGTCGGCTGCCACGTCCCCGCCACCCCCGTCGACCACCTGCTCGGCGCCGTCGCCGTCCCGCTCAACCCGCTCATCGGCGTGGCGCGCAACCGGGGGCGGCGGCCAGGGCGCGCGCCCGTCGCCATGAGCGCACCGACCGTGCCGCCCACCATGACGTTCCACGAGATCGCCTACGAGGCGCGACGCGTGCTGCCGGGGGCCGGGCCGCGGCGCCGGGTGTTCTGGCGGCACACCCTGGTGTGGCGGCGGCCCGACGGCGGAGCGCCCCGTTAGAAGCCCTCGGGTTCGCGCGGGGTGTACGGCTCGGAGAGGCGGGTCAACTCCTCTTCGTTCAGGGTCAGTTCGACGGAGCCTACGGCCTGGGTGAGCTGTTCGGGCTTGGTGACGCCGACGATCGGGGCGGTCACGGGCGACTGCTGGAGGATCCAGGCCAGGGCGACCTCGGCGCGCGTGACGCCGCGCTCATCCGCGATCGCGCCCACCGCGTCGACGATCGCGCGGTCCGACTCGACGGCCTGGCGGTACATGCGCGATCCGAACGGGTCGCTCTCGCTGCGCGGCGTCGCCGTGTCCCACGGGCGCGCGAGACGCCCCCTGGCCAGCGGGCTCCACGGCAGCACGCCGATGCCCTGGTCCGCGCAGTAGGGCAGCATCTCGCGCTCCTCCTCGCGCATCAGCAGGCTGTAGTGATTCTGCATGGAGACAAAGCGCGTCCAGCCGTGCAGGTCAGCGGTGTGCTGCGCCTGCGCGAACTCCCATGTCCACATGGACGAGGCGCCGATGTAGCGCACCTTCCCCGCGCGCACCACGTCGTGAAGCGCCTCCATCGTCTCCTCGACCGGCACCTCGTGGTCGAGCCGGTGGATCTGGTAAAGGTCGATGTAGTCGGTGCCGAGGCGGCGCAGGCTCGCGTCGACCTGGGTGAGGATCGCGGCGCGCGAGAGGCCGCCGCCCTTGGGGCCTGGGCCCATGCGGCCATACACCTTGGTGGCGATGACCACCTCGTCGCGCGGGGCGAACTCGGCGAGCAGCGCGCCGGTGATCTCCTCGCTGGCGCCGAGCGAGTAGACGTTGGCCGTGTCGAACGTCGTGACGCCCGCCTCGATCGCCGCCCGGATGAACGGGCGTGACGCATCGAGCCCCACCGCCCAGGGGTGCGTGCCGCGGGCCGGGTCGCCGAAGCCCATGCAGCCGAGCACGATGCGCGAGACCTCGAGCCCCGAGGCCCCGAGCCGGGTGTACTTCAACACCGCTCCTCTCGTCCCGCGGCCCGAGGGCCGCGTCAGGGGAGAACGTTAGCCCCGGCCCGTCACGCCCGTGGAGGCGGCCCCGCGGTCCTTGGGTCCTCCCGGGGCCTCATGCCATCACGGTGCCCGCGCCGACCGGCCGCCGCAGCAGCGCTTCGTCCAGCACCACCCGCAGCCACGGCGGGGCGGTCACCCGGGTGACCAGGTGCTGCCGCGCCATCCTCAGGCGCACCCTGCGCCCGGTCTCCTCCTCATCCGCGTCGGGATGAGCCGCCCGAACGGTGACCCGTGCGTACTCCTCCGTCTGGAACAGCCCGGGCACAACGTCACCGCGATAGATCGACATCCGGGAGGCGGCACCCTCCAGACTGCTGAAGACGTCGAACCCCTCCGGAATCGCGTCGCCGAAGCTGTGCCACCAGCCCCGGGCCCTCGTCTCCCTCGCCAGACCCACCAGCGCCTTGGTCGTCTCCTCCGACGCGCCGTAGATCCCGCATATGGTCTGAACGTCATGGCTCCGCGTCGAGGTGAGCCCCGACTCGATCCGCCACATCCTCGCCTCCGACCACTCCAGCTTCCTCGCCGCCAGCTTGAGCGTCAGCCGCGCATCGGTACGCAACTCCCGCAGATGCCGCCCGAGCTGGCGCCTCGGAACGGTCGACCCCGGCATCAATTCCCCCATCAAACTCCTTCCCTCCATCACTGTCGTCGTCGTCTCGTTGAACACCGGACATGGGTGGTGGCCCGGTACCCCGGGCGGGATTGGAGCCCCCGCCCGACGACACAGACGTCTCTCGCCGCGGCCCGTTGCACGTCAACGGGGATGATGTCGCTGTACTACGCGCCGCGCGTACCCACTACGAGG
>NZ_QEST01000014.1 GCF_003311645.1 Streptomyces sp. PT12
GGGTGGGCGTCCCGTGGAGCTGCCGACCTACCCGTTCCAACGCGACCGCTACTGGGTGCGGCGCGGCTCCGCCGGTGCCGGTGCCGTGGGCGAGGTCGGGCTGCGGCCCGCCGGGCATGAACTCCTGGGCGCCGCCGTCACCATGGCGGACGGCCGGGGCGTGTTGCTCACCGGCCGGCTGTCCCGGGCCGTTCAGCCCTGGCTCGCCGAACACCAGGTGGGCGGCGCGGTGTTGCTGCCCGGCACGGCGTTTGTCGATATGGCGATCCGCGCCGGGGACGAGGTGGGCTGCGGCCGCCTTGAGGAGCTGACGCTCCAGACGCCGCTGATCATCCCCGAGCGCGGCGGCGCCCGGCTCCAGGTCGTCGTCGGCGAGCCGGACGAGCAGGGCTTCCGCACCTTCTCCGTCTACAGCCGGGAGGACGACGCCGCCGACTTCGGCGAGGACGAGATCTGGACCTGCCACGCCACCGGCAGCCTCGTCGCCTCCGGTCGGCCGGATGTCGAGGAGCTGACGGTCTGGCCGCCGGCCAGCGCCGAGGAGATCGAACTCGTCGACTTCTACCCGAGGTTGGCCGAGTTCGGCACGGTCTACGGCCCGCTCTTCCAGGGGCTGCGGTCCGCCTGGCGGCGCGGCGATGAGATCTTCGCCGAGGTCGCCCTGCCCGACGGCACCGCGACCGGCGGCTTCGGCCTGCACCCGGCGCTGCTGGACGCGGCGATCCACCCGGTGGCGCTGCGGGTCGCCGACCCGACGCAGGCCGACGACCGGGCCTGGCTGCCGTTCGCCTTCAACGGCGTCGAACTGCATGCCTCCGGCGCCGCCATGCTGCGGGTCCGGATGACGCCCAAGGGCGGCGGCGTCGACACCATGGCGCTGACCGTCGCCGACGGTTCGGGCCAACTCGTCGCCACCGTCGACTCGTTGGTGCTGCGCCCCATGTCCAAGGACATCCCGAGGGAGGCGGTCGGCGGTTCCTACGCCCTGTTCCGTGTCGACTGGGTGCCGGCCGGCGAGCCGGCGGGCCAGGCCGCCGCCCGGGTCGCGACCGTGCGGGACGCGGCCGAGCTCGCGGCGCTCGCCGACGGGACGACACCCGAGCTGGTGATCTGCCCGGTGCCGGCCGATGTCGATGTGCGGGGCGCCATCGACCACACGCTGCCCCTGGTCAGGTCCTGGCTGGCCGAAACCCACTGGGGCGACGCCCAGATGGCGTTTGTCACCCGGCACGATGTGTCGGCGCACGCCTCGGTGTGGGGGCTGATCCGCTCCGCGCAGAGCGAGAACCCGGGCCGGTTCCTGCTGGTGGACTCCGACGCGGAGGCGCCCGCCGAGCGACGGATCGCCGAGGCCCTGGCCACCGGCGAGACCCAGCTGCGGCTGCGCGGCGACGGCACCCTGGTGCCCCGGCTGGCCCGGGTCGCCACCGCCGACACACTGGAGCCGCCGACCGAACGGGCCTGGGGCCTGTCGGTGCGCGGTGGCTCCGGCTCGCTGGAGGACCTGGAGCTGGCGCCGCTGCCCGCGCCGCGTCCGCTCGGCGCGGGCGAGGTCAGGGTCGCGGTGCGGGCCGCCGGGCTCAACTTCCGTGATGTGCTGACCGCGTTGGGCATGGTCCCGGCGCACGATGTCACCGCGCTGGGCGGCGAGGGCGCCGGCGTCGTGCTCGACGTCGGCCCCAAGGTCACCGGGCTGGCCCCGGGCGACCGGGTCTTCGGTATCATGCCGCAGGCCAACGCCACGGTCGCCACCACCGACTACCGGGTGCTGGTGCCGGTGCCCAAGGACTGGTCCTTCGAGGAGGCCGCCTCCGTGCCGGTGGTGTTCCTCACCGCCTGGATGGGTCTGGTCGAACTCGCCGACGTTCGCCCCGGCGAGCGGGTGCTGGTGCACGCCGGGGCCGGCGGCGTCGGCATGGCCGCGATCCAGCTGGCCCGCCATCTGGGCGCCGAGGTGTTCGCCACGGCTAGCCCGGGGAAGTGGGACGTGCTGCGCGGGCTCGGCCTGGACGACGCCCATATCGCCTCCTCCCGTTCCCTCGACTTCAGGGACGCCTTCCTCGCGGCCACCGACGGGCATGGAGTCGATGTCGTACTCAACTCCCTGGCCAGGGAGTTCGTGGACGCCTCGCTTGAGCTGATGCCGCGCGGCGGGCGCTTCCTGGAGATGGGCAAGACCGATATCCGCTCCGCCGACACCGTCACAGCGGGCCATCCCGGCGTCGACTACCGGGCGTTCGACCTGATGGAGTCGCCGGTCGACGCCATGGGCGGCTGGCTGCGGAAGGTGCTGGAACTCCTGGAGAGCGGCGCGCTGGAACGGCTGCCCGTCCGCTCCTGGGATGTGCGGCACGCGCCCGAGGCGTTCCGCTTCGTCAGCCAGGCCAAGCACATCGGCAAGGTGGTGCTGCGGGTGCCGCGCGGCTGGGAGCCCGAGGGCACCGTGCTGATCACCGGTGGCACCGGCACCCTCGGCCGCCTGGTGGCCCGCCATCTGGTGGTCCGGCACGGGGTGCGTCATCCGCTGATCGTCAGCCGCCGGGGCCCCGCCGCCGAGGGCGCGGCCGAACTCGTCGCGGAGCTGACCGAGTTGGGCGCCAAGCCGCGCATCGTGGCCTGCGATGTCTCCGACCGGGACGAGCTGGCGACCCTGCTGGCCTCGGTGCCGTCCGAGCATCCGCTGAACGGAGTGGTGCACACCGCCGGAGTGGTGGACGACGGCGTTGTCGGCTCGCTCACCACCGAACAGGTCGAGCGGGTCATCCGCGCCAAGGTCGATTCGGCCACCCATCTCGACGAGCTGACATCGGGCATGGACCTGTCGCAGTTCGTGCTCTACTCCTCCGTCTCCGGCCTGCTCGGCGGCGCCGGCCAGGCCAACTACGCGGCGGCCAACACCACACTGGACTCCATCGCGGTGCGCCGCCGCGAGCGGGGCCTGCCCGCCGTGTCGATGGCCTGGGGCCTGTGGGAGGCCGCCAGCGGGATGACGGCCGATCTGGGCGAGAGCGACCGGGCCAGGGTGGCCCGCGCCGGGCTGCGGCCGATGGCCTCCCAGGAGGCGCTGGCGCTCTTCGACGCGGCGATCACCAGCGACGAGCCGGTGGTGGCGCCCGTCCAACTGGACCTCGGCGCCGTCACATCGCTGGCCGCCGCCGGCGGGGTGCCGCATATGCTGCGCAACCTGGTGCGGGCCCCCGCCCGCCGGGCCGCCGGCAAGGCCACCACGGCCGCCGACGCGGAGAAGCTGCGTAGCCGGCTGGCCGGCGCCTCGGGCCCCGAGCGGCGCACCATCCTCACCAAGCTGGTGCGGGAGCAGGCCGCACTGGTGCTTGGCCACACCGATCTGGCGGGGATCGGCGCCGACCAGCCGTTCCGCGACGCCGGCTTCGACTCGCTGACGGCCGTGGAGCTCCGCAACCGGCTGACCACCGCCACCGGGGTACGGCTCGCCGCCACCACCGTCTTCGACTACCCGAAGCCGGTGGAGCTGGCGGAGTACCTGCTCACCGAGATGGCGCCCGAGGACGCCGCCGAACAGCGGGACGAGACTGACCTGTTCGAGGAGCGCTTCCGCGCCGCCCTGGCCGCCACCCCGGTGACCGCGTTCCGCGAGGCCGGCGTGCTGGGCATCGTCAGCCGCCTCGTCGGCCTGGAGGAAGCGGCGGGGGAGAAGCCGGCGGAGGAGAAGCGGGACGCGGCCGCCTCGCTGGCCACCATGGACGTGGCCGACCTCGTCAGCCGCGCCCTCAACAAGGGCTGACCGCACGGTGGTTCGGGTCGCCCGCGTCGGCCAACGCGCGGGCGACCCCGGGGTCCGAAGGTCTGGGGCCCGGCTGGGGAGGACCCCGGGCCGCCGCGCCCTCGCCGGCACCCAGAATCGCTGCTGTGGCCACCCAGGATCGCCCAGGGGTCCGGTGGCCGCGCGGGCCGTGCCCGCACGGACATCCGAAACCCACCAGGAAGACCAGGAGAAGACATGCCCGATGACGCCCAGCGCAAGGCAGTGGTGCTCGACTACTTCGAGCGGGTCAACGCAGGCGACGTTGACCAGGTGGTCAAGATGTTCTCCCCGTCCGCCAAGGTCGCCGACCCGGTGGGCTCGCCCACCGTCACCGGCACCGAGGAGCTGCGCGCCTACTTCCGGCGCGTCATCAACGAGTTCGGTACCAAGGACGTGCCGGGCGAGCCGATCGGCGCGCAGGACGGCGCCAGCGTCGCGATCCCGCTGAAGGCCACCATCAACAACCCGCTGGACCCCAAGGGTGGCCGGCTCGACGTCAATGTCATCTGTACGTTCCGGATCGGCGACGACGGCCTGATCGAGGAGATGAACGCCTACTGGGGCATGACGGACATCACGCCCCTGAGCTGACCTGAGCTGACCTGAGCTGAGCCCATTTCACGGGGCCGCCCCCGTCGCTCCCGCGCTCCCCACCGCTCGTTCCGTGCCGCTCACGCACCCCACGGAGTAGCTGCCATGTCTGCCCCGCGTGCCTCGTCCGCCCACGAGCCCACGGCTCGCCACGGCCGTGACCCCGGCCCGGCTGGCCCGCGTTCCGACGACGGCCGGGCCCCGCCCGGGGCGCGCCGACCCGCCGAAGCCCGCGCAGGGGAGCGCGGGCTCGCTCGGCACGCCGTACCCACGGCGCTCCACCAGCACGAGTCCCCGAAGCGGTTCCGAGAGCGGAGACAGCAATGACCACATCGCCCGAGCAACTCGTCGAGGCCCTCCGGGCGTCGCTGATGGAAGTGGAGAACCTGCGGCAGCAGAACGACGAACTGACCGCCGCCCTCAGCGAACCCGTCGCCATCGTCGGCATGGCCTGCCGCTACCCCGGCGGCGTGCGTTCCCCCGAGGACCTGTGGCGACTGGTGGTGGACGAGGTCGACGCCATCTCCGCGTTCCCCGGCGACCGGGGCTGGGACCTCGACGGGCTCTTCGACCCCGATCCGGAGAACGTCGGCACCAGCTACACCCAGGAGGGCGGCTTCGTCCAGGGCGCCGTCAACTTCGACGCCGAGTTCTTCCGGATCTCGCCCCGCGAGGCCCTGGCGATGGAACCGCAGCAGCGGGTGCTGCTCGAAGCCGCCTGGGAGGCCATCGAACGCGCCGGGATCGACGCCGCCACCCTCAAGGGCTCCAGGACCGGCGTCTTCATCGGCGCTGGCGCCCCCGGCTACGGCACTGACCTCGCCGAGATCCCCGAGGAGGCGCAGGGCTACACCCTCACCGGCATTGCGTCCAGCGTCATCTCGGGCCGCGTCTCCTACAGCCTCGGCCTGGAAGGCCCGGCCGTCACCGTCGACACCGCCTGCTCCTCGTCGCTGGTCGCGCTCCACCAGGCGGTGCAGGCGCTGCGGCAGGGCGAGTGCTCGCTGGCCCTGGCCGGCGGCGTCACCATCATGTCCAGCCCCGGCGTCTTCCAGGAGTTCAGCCGGCAGCGCGGACTCTCGCCCGACGGCCGCTGCAAGGCGTTCGCCTCGGCCGCCGACGGCACCGGCTGGTCCGAGGGCGTCGGCGTGCTGCTCGTCGAACGCCTCTCCGACGCGCGGCGCAACGGGCACCGGGTGCTGGCCGTGGTACGCGGCTCCGCCGTCAACCAGGACGGCGCGTCCAATGGTCTCACCGCGCCCAACGGACCGTCCCAACAGCGCGTGATCCGACAGGCGTTGGCCAACGCGCGGCTGACCGTCGACCAGGTCGACGCCGTCGAGGCCCATGGCACCGGCACCCGCCTGGGCGACCCCATCGAGGCCCAGGCACTGCTCGCCACCTACGGCCGACGTACCGCCACCGACCGGCCGCTGCGGCTCGGCTCCATCAAGTCCAACCTGGGCCACGCCCAGGCCGCGTCCGGAGTCGTCGGCGTCATCAAGATGGTGATGGCGCTTCACCACGGGCTGCTGCCCAAGACCCTCCATGTGGACGAGCCGACGCCGCATGTCGACTGGGAGTCAGGCGCGGTGCGGCTGCTCACCGAGGCCGAGCCCTGGCCGGAGACCGGCGAGGCCAGGCGCGCCGCCGTGTCGTCCTTCGGCGTCAGCGGCACCAACGCACACATCATCCTGGAACAGGGCGAGGCGCACGAGACCGCCGAACCGCCCCCGGTGCCGCCGACCGCCACCACCGACGTGGTGCCGTGGATCGTCTCCGGACGCGGCCCCGGTGGCCTCGCCCGGGTCGCCGAACAGCTCGCCGCCTTTGTCGACCGCGCCGACTCCACCGGGCCCCGCGAGATCGCCGCCGCACTCGACCGCCACCGCGCCGTGCTCGACCAGCGGGCCGTGGTCGTCGGCGCCTCCCGCACCGAACTCCTCGCCGGGCTGCGCGCGTTGGCCGCCGAGGAGCCGGCGCCGCAGCTGGTCGTCGGCGAGGGCTCGGCCGCCGCCCAACCGGTGTTCGTCTTCCCAGGGCAGGGCGCCCAGTGGTCCGGCATGGCCCTCGAACTGGCCGACGCCTTCCCGACGTTCGACGCCGCGCTCACCGAGTGCGGCACCGCGCTCGCCCCGTTCGTCGACTGGGACCTGCGGCAGGAACTCGCCGGCGACCTCGCCCGGGTCGATGTCGTCCAGCCCGCCTCCTGGGCCGTGATGGTGTCCCTGGCCCGGCTCTGGGAGTCGTTCGGCGTCACCCCGGCCGCCGTCGTCGGCCACTCCCAGGGCGAGATCGCCGCCGCCGTGGTCGCCGACGCGCTCAGCATCGAGGACGGCGCCCGCGTCGTCGCGCTGCGCAGCAAGGTCATCGCCGAAGGGCTCGCCGGGCGCGGCGGCATGGCGTCCGTCGCGCTGCCGGCCGCCACCGTCCAACAGCGCCTGGACGCCGACGGGCATGCCGAACTCCTCGCCGTCGCCGCCGTCAACGGCCCGTCCGCCACCGTGGTCTCCGGCGAACCCGCCGCCCTGGACGCCCTGATCGCCGCCTATGAGGCCGAGGAGGTGCGGGTCCGCCGGATCGCCGTCGACTACGCCTCGCACTCCCCGCATGTGGAGTCCATCCGCGACGAACTGCTCCGCGTCCTGGCCCCCGTCGCCCCCCGCTCCGCCCGCGTCCCGTTCTACTCCACCGTCGACGGCGGACTGATCGACGCCGCCGCGCTGGACGCCGACTACTGGGTGCGCAACCTTCGCGAGACCGTCGAATTCGCGCCCGTCGTCAGCGAGTTGATCGGCGAGGGCTTCAACTCCTTTGTCGAGTGCAGCGCCCACCCCGTGCTCGCCGTCGGCGTCGCGGACGCCGGCGCCGAGGCCGTCGTCGGCTCGCTGCGCCGGGGCGAGGGCGGTGCCGCGCGCTTTGTCACCTCGCTCGCCGAGGCGTTCGTCGGCGGCGTCCGCATCGACTGGACCCCGCTGCTCGGCACCCCGGCCACCGGCGATCTGCGCGGCCAACTGCCCACCTACCCATTCCAGGCTACCCGCTACTGGCTGGAGTCCGCCGCCCCCAAGGACACGGGCGGCGAGACCGACGAGACCAAGGCCCGGTTCTGGGCCGCCGTCGAGAACGAGGATCTGCCGGCGCTCGCCGACACCCTGGACCTGGAGCCCGACCAACTCCGCGAGGTGCTGCCCGCGTTGGCCGCCTGGCGGCGCCGCGCCGACGAGGACTTCGTCATCGACTCCTGGCGCTACCAGACCGCCTGGCGGCCCGTCACCGAACCCGCCAGGACCACCCTGGCCGGCACCTGGCTGCTGGCCGTCTCCGCCACCGGCGGCGAACAGCCCTGGCTGGCCGAGGCCGAGACCGCGCTGATCGAACACGGCGCCCGGGTCGCCCGCCTCAGCATCGACCCCACGGCCGACCGTGTCAGCCTCGCCACCACCCTGGCCGCCGAGTCGGCCGCCGTCCCCGATCTGACCGGCGTGCTGTCGCTGCTGCCGCTGGACGAGACCCCGCACCCCGAGTACCCGTCCACCGCACGCGGGTTCGCCGCCACCCTCACCCTGCTGCAGGCGCTCGCCGACACCGGCGTCGAAGCACCCCTGTGGTGCGCCACCAGCGGCGCCGTCTCCACCGGCGTTTCCGACCCGCTGACCAGCCCGACCCAGGCACAGACCTGGGGACTTGGCAGGGTCGCCGCCGAGGAGAGCCAGGACCGCTGGGGCGGCCTCGTCGATCTGCCAGCCACCCCCGAACCCCGCTCCCGCGCCCGGCTGGCCGCCGTCCTCGCCGGCCTCGACCACGAGGACCAGCTGGCCGTCCGCCGCTCCGGCGTCTATGCCCACCGCTTGGTGCGCGGCGCCTGGGGCGAGGGACGCGCGCCCCGTCCCTGGCGGCCCGAGGGCACCGCGCTGGTCACCGGCGGCACCGGCGCCCTCGGCGGCCATGTCGCCCGCTGGCTCGCCCGCGAGGGCGCCCCCCATCTGCTGCTGCTCAGCAGCCGAGGCCCCGACGCGCCCGGCGCCGCCCAGCTGGCCGCCGAACTCACCGCGTCGGGCTCCCGCGTCACCGTGGTGGCCTGCGATATCGCCGACCGCGACGCGCTGGCCGCCGTCATCGCCGACATCCCGGCCGAGCTGCCGCTGCGCACCGTGGTGCACACCGCCGCAGTGCTGGACGACGGCGTCATCGACTCCCTGACCCCCGCCCAACTGGAGCGGGTGGAACGGGTCAAGGTCCGCGGCGCCGCCCATCTGGACGAGCTGACGGCCGAACTCGACGTCTCCACCTTTGTGTTGTTCTCCTCGTTCGCCGGCCTCTTCGGCGTCGCCGGGCAGGGCAACTACGCCCCCGGCAACGCCTACCTCGACGCGCTGGCCCGCGCCCGCCGCGCCCGTGGCCTGCCCGCCACCTCCGTGGCCTGGGGCCACTGGGCCGGCGGCGGCATCGCCTCGGGCGACGCCGAGGAGCATCTGCGCCGCCGAGGCGGCGCCGAGATGGACCCGGAGACCGCGCTGCGCGCCTTCCGCAAGGTGCTCGACCACGACGAGACCGCCGTCGCCCTCGCCCATATCGAATGGGGCGGCCAGGCCGCCGGCGCGCCCACCGTCGACAGCCGCCCGCGCCCCTATCTGGGGGAGCTGGCCGAGGTCCGCCAGCTGCTGGCCGCCGCCGAACAGCGGCCCGCCACCGCCCCCGGCGCACCCGGCGAGAGCGGCGCGCTGCCCGACCGGCTGGCCCAACTCCCCAGGGGCGAACGGGAACGCGCCGTGCTCGACTTGGTCACCGGGCAGATCGCGGCCGTCCTCGGCCATGGCTCCCCGGAGGCGGTCGACGCTGGCCGCCCGTTCCGCGAGCTGGGCTTCGACTCCCTGACCTCCGTCGAGCTCCGCAACCGCCTCGGCGTGGACACCGGGCTCAAGCTGCCGGCCACCCTGGTCTTCGACCACCCCACGCCGCAGGCCCTCGCCGCCCATCTGCGCGGCCTCGTCCTCGAAGGTATCGAAGGACTCGACGACGGCGACGATCAGCCCGCTCTCGCCACCGCCCCCGCCCAAGCCGCCGCCACCGACGACGACCCCGTCGTCATCGTCGGCATGGCCTGTCGGCTGCCCGGCGGCGTCGACGACCCGGACGCGCTGTGGCAGCTGATCGTCGACGAACGCGACGCCGTCGGCGGGCTGCCCACCGACCGGGGCTGGAACGTTGACGGGCTGATCGAAGCCGGAGTCGACGTGCCCGGCATGCGCTATGTGCGGCAGGGCGGATTCCTGCGCGACGCCGCCTCGTTCGACGCCTCGTTCTTCGGTATCCCCGACCACGAGGCGCTGGCCATGGACCCGCAACACCGGCTGCTCCTCGAAATGTCCTGGGAGGCCGTCGAACGCGCCGGCGTCGCCCCCGGATCGCTGCGCGGCGAGCCCGTGGGCGTCTTTGTCGGCTCCTTCTCGCAGGGCTACTGGACGGGCCTCCAGGAGGTGCCGGACGAGAGCCGTCCGCACCTCAACGGCGGCGTCTCCCCGGCGCTGGCCGCCGGCCGCATCGCCTACACTCTCGGCCTCGAAGGCCCCGTGCTGACCCTGGACACCGGCTGCTCCTCGTCCTCCGTCGCACTGCATCTCGCCTGCCAGGCGGTACGGCAGGGCGACTGCGGGATGGCGCTGGTCGGCGGCGCGTCCGTGCTGGCCAACCCGGCGGTCTCCCCGGGCATGGGCGTCGGTGCCGCCGAGGACGGCCGCTGCAAGTCCTATGCGGAGGACGCCGACGGCACCGGCTGGGGCGAGGGCGCCGGCGTGCTGGTGGTGGAACGCCTCTCCACCGCGCGGGAGCGAGGCCACCGGGTGCTCGCCGTGATCCGGGGCACCGCCATCAACCACAACGGCGCGAGCAACGGCCTCGGCGCCCCCAACGGCCCTTCCCAGCAACGGATGTTGCGCCAGGCGCTGGCCAACGCCGGGCTGGGGCCCCACGAGATCGACGTCGTCGAGGGCCATGGCACCGGCACCGAACTGGGTGACGCCATCGAGGCGCAGGCCCTGATGTCGGTCTATGGCGCGGGTCGGGACGCCGACCGGCCGCTGTGGCTGGGCACCGTGAAGTCCAATATCGCGCATCCGCAGGCCGCCTCGGGCGTCATCGGCGTCATCAAGACGGTGCTCTGCATGCACCACGGGGTGCTGCCGCGACTGCTCCACTCCGACGAGCCGTCCAGCCGCGTCGAATGGTCCGAGGGCGGCGTGCGGCTGCTCACCAAGACCATCCCCTGGCCGGCGACCGGCCGACCCCGCCGCGCCGGCGTCTCCTCGTTCGGCGCCAGCGGCACCAAGGTCCATGTCATCCTCGAACAACCCGAAGAGACCGAGGAGTTGACGGCCTCTCATGCCGATGGTCGGCTGCTGCCGCTGCCGCTGACGGCCAGGGACGAGACGGCGCTGCGGCAGCAGGCCGCCCGGCTGCGGGCCAGGCTGCTGGCCGCGCCGGACACGGCGCTGGCCGACACCGCCTGGACCCAGGCGGTGGGCCGCACCCCGTTCGCCCACCGGGCGGTGCTGCTCACCGACGACCGGGCGGAACTGCTCGACGGTCTCGCCGCCATCGCCGACGGCGGCGACCATCCGGCCGTGCTGACCGGCGTCGCCCCCCGAGGGGAACGGGCCGCGGCCGTGCTCTGCGTCGGGGCCGGCGCCGTCCCCGTGGACATCGCCGCCCTCTACGCCCAACACCGGCCGTTCGCCGACGCGTTGGACGCGATCTGCGCCCAACTCGACCCGAAGCTGCCGACATCGGTGCTCGACACGCTGCTCAGCCCCGGCACCCCCGACGCCGGCGCGCCCGACAGCGGCTCCCCGCCCGGCCTTGCCGCCTCGTTCGCCGTCGAGTACGCCCTCTTCCGGCTGCTGCGGGAGTGGGAGGTGCCGGTGGCCTCCGTCGGCGGCCGTGGCCCGGGCGCCGTCGTCGCCGCGCTGGCCGCCGAGGCGCTCGATCCGGCCGACGGGGTCACGCTGCTGCTGACCCTGGCCGACGGGCGGGGCGTCACCGCGTCGACGCTGGCCGGCCTGGACTGGCGGGCGCCGCTGGCCCCCGTCACCCACCCGGTCACCGGCGATCCGGTCGACCCGGCCGAACTGCGGTCCGCCGCTTACTGGGACGCGGCCTGGTCGGCGCCCGAGCCAATCGCCCCGCCGACCACGGCGCACGCCGGTGTCCCCCTGCTGCTGGGCGGCACCGCCTCGGCGGACGAGCGGGCCCACGCGGCCCCCGTCGCGGGCCCGCACCCCGACCGAGCGCTGCTGACCGCGCTGGCCCGGCTGCACACCGCCGGCGTTCCGCTGGACTGGCGCCGGGTATTCGCCGACGTGCCAGCGGGCGCCGTCGACCTGCCGACCTACCCCTTCCAGCGGGAGCGCTACTGGCTCCACACCTCGCTGGCCGGGCTCCCCGACACCGTCGTCGCGGCGGGCTGACCCCATCCCCACCGGCCCCGGGCGCACGGCGCCAACAGGCGCCCGGGGCCGACCCAAGGAGTGAGGAAGAACCCCATGGCACTCGCCCACGACTCAGGTGACCTGTGGATACGCGGCTTCGGAGCGGAGTACTCCAGCGGTCGGCTGCGGCTGCTCTGCTTCCCGCACGCTGGCGGCGCGGCCTGGTTCTACTATCCGCTGGCCGCCCGCCTCGGCGGCGTCGACGGCGTCGCCGACGTGCGGGCGGTGCAGTACCCGGGCCGTCAGGACCGGCTCAACGAGACGCCGCTGACCAGCATCGAGGCGCTGGCCGACCGGATCTTCGAGGAGCTGCGACAGGGCGGCGGCGAGCAGCCGCTGGTGCTCTTCGGGCACAGCATGGGAGCCGTCATCGCCTACGAGGTGGCGCGCCGCCTGGAGGCCGAGACCGATATCCCGCTCCTCGGGCTGATCGCCTCCGGCCGCCGCGCGCCCTCCGTACACGTTCCCGACACGGTGCACCAGCGTGGCGACGCCGAACTGATCGACGCGCTACGGGAACTCAGCGGCACCGCCTCCAGCCTGCTGGAGGACCAGGAGGTGCTGGAGATGATCCTGCCGGCACTGCGGGCCGACTACCGCGCCGTGGAGAGCTACCGCCACCGCGCAGGGCGTGAACTCGACTGCCCCGTCACGGCGTTGGTCGGCGTCGACGACGCAAGGGCGCCCGTCGAACAGATGGCGCCCTGGGGCCGCCACACCACCGCCGCCTTCGATCTGCGGGTCTTCCCCGGCGGCCACTTCTACCTCAGCGAGCAGTGGTCCCAGGTCGCCGACGCCGTCGCCGCCAGCATCGCCGCGTTCGAACACCGGGCCGGCGCCGCCACCCGCTGACGGGGCGGATGGGGAAAGGGGCGGATCCCTGGCCGTGGGCGCCCACGGCCAGGGATCCGGTCTGTGCGGGCCCGTTAGGCGGGCCCGAGCTGGGAGGCGAGATCGGTCTCCAGAACGTCGATCGCCCGGTCGATGATCAGCCGCAGATCCTCGGGACGCTCCTGGGAGGCCCAGTACATCAACGTCTCCCTGAACCCGCCGATCACGGCGCCGACAAAGACCCGCAGCTCCAGGCTGTCGATGGGATAGCCGGTGCGCTCCGATAGGGCCCTGGTCAGATACTCCGTTGTCGTCGCCAGGTTCTCCTGCATCCGGGACCTGAGCGCCGGCACCGTCGCGATCAGCCGCATCCGCTGCTCCACCTTGGCGAACGCCTCCGGCTGCTCCGAAAGCCGCGCCAACGTCTCGTGGATCGCCGCCCGCAGCGCCGTCAACGGCGCCTCCTCCGCTGGCCGGGCCAGCATCGCGGCCTCCATCACGGGCTCCACCCGCCCCGAACCCTCGGAGAGCACGATGTCCTCCTTGGTCGGGAAGTAGCGGAACACGGTGCTGACGGAGACCTCGGCTGCCTCGGCGATCTGATCCACCCGGGTCGCGTCATAGCCGCGCTCGGCGAAGAGCCGGTAGGCGGCGTCCCAGATCGCCTGGCGGGTACGGAGCTTCTTCCGCTCCCGCAGATCCGTTCTGGGACCGGAAACGGCGGGGGTGTGCGGTACGGACGTGGCACTCATGCGGCTTATTCTTCGCGCTCGGAGTCGCCGCTGGCCAGGCCGGCACCGCCGACGGACTTGGCCGCGCCCGGCTCGCCGTCCCGAGGGGCGCTCACCGTCGCACCGTCCGAGCCCCCGCCGTCGCTCTCCGATGACGGCTCCTTCGACGGCTCATCGGCCCGCTCCGGCGGGCGGGACGGCAGCAGCAGCCCGGCGAGCAGCGCCGTCACCAGCGCGGCACCCGCGCTCACCAACAGGCTCAGGCTCATTCCGTCCATAAAGGCCGAGTTGGCCGAATCAACCAGGCCAGCCCCGGCCGTGCCGCCGATCTCGTCGGCGACCAGATGCGCCGCCACCACCGAGTGGCCGACCACATCCGCCGCGGCCTCCGGAAGACCGTCGACCGACAGCCGGTTCTGGTACGTCTGCGTCAACAGGCTGCCCAGCAGCGCCACTCCGATCGCGCTGCCCAGCTGCCGGGTGGTCATCAACATGCCCGAGCCGACGCCAGCCCGGTCCGACGGCAGATGTTCAAGCGCCGTGTCCATCGCGGGCACCAGCGCTAGGCCCGCGCCCACGCCGGTGATGGTCAGCCAGGTCGCCGTCAGGCCATAGCCCGAACCCGCCTCCGTGGTGCTGCCGACGATGCCGGCCGCCGCCAGCACCACCAGACCGGCCACGATCACCGCCCGCGCGCCCAGCGCCCGCTGCAACGGCACCACGATCCGCGTGCCGACCAGCAACCCGCCCATCATCGGCATCAGTTGCACGCCCGTCGTCATCGCGTCCGCGCCTCGCACGGCCTGCAGATACTGCGGGACGACAAAGAGCAGACCCGTCATGATCATGGTGACCAGGGCGACCGTGACGGTGTTCCACGCGAAGCCCCGGTTCCGCAGCAGGCCCACGTCGAGCATCGGATGGTCCCGCTTGCGCTCCCGCAGCACCAGGCCCGCCAGGATCGGCACCGAGCCGATCAGCGTCCCGATGACCAGCGGATCGTCCCAGCCCCGGCTCGGACCCTCGATGACGCCGAAGACCAGCGTGGCCAGGCCGGCCACCGCCAGCACCGAACTGATCGCGTCCACCCTGGGCGCCGCCGGGTCCTTGGACTCCGGCAGCAGCAGCACACAGGCGAGCACGCCCGCCGCCGCCATCGGCACATTGACCAGGAAGATCGAGCCCCACCAGTAGTGGTCGAGCAACCAGCCACCCACCAGCGGGCCCAGCGGCATGCCCGCCGCCAGCGCCGCGCCGAGCGCCGCGACCGCCTTGGCCCGCTCACCCGGGCCGAAGAGGGTGGGCACCACGGACAGGGCCAGCGGAGCGACCAGCGCCGCACCGAGCCCCATCACCGCGCGCGCCGCGATCAGCGGCTCCGCGCTGTCCACCAGCGCGCCGACGGCCGAGCCGGCCAGCAGCGCGGTGAGGCCGACGATCAGCATCCTGCGGCGCCCGAACCGGTCACCCAACAGGCCCGCCGGCAACATCGCGGCGGCGAAGACGACCAGGAACGCGTCGACGATCCACTGCTGCTGGGTGGTGCTCGCCTCAAGATCGGCCGCCAGCGTGGGGAGGGCGACGTTCAGGATCGTGATGTCGAAGCTCAGCACCAGGGCGGACGCGACCAGCGCGCCAAGCGCCCACCAGCGGCGCGGGTTGTCGTACCGCTCCTCGGAGGGCGGGTCGTGTTCGGCACTCATGACACACCTCATTCGGAAGTCACTCTTATTAGAGAGTAACTGTCAAAAATGAGTCGCTGTCAAGTCCTGCGGTCCGCTTCAACGTTGCCCCGCGGCTCCCACTGCTACGACCACGCCGGCTGACCGCGGCCCTCCCGCCCCGCACGGCCCCGGCCCTCCTTGGCCCGGCGTGCCCCTCGGCCCGGCCCCCCGGGGGGACGGGGCCGCGCCGCCGGACCCCGAGTGCCTGCTGCGCGCCTGCCTGGACACCGGCGCGGTCACCGGACTCACCGGACTCACCGGAGCCTTCGCCGCGTTGCCGTTCTCCTCCCGCGTGCTGTGGGGGAAGCCAGCCTCCGCCCTGCACAGCGCCGCCGAGGCGACCGCCGCCGCACGCCCGGACCTCGCGGAGGCCGCGTGGCGGGTGACCGCGGCGCTGCTGGAGTCCCCTCCCCTGCGCGCGGTCTCCGGGCGCACCGCCGAGGGCCGTTTCCGCCGCCGCAGTTGCTGCCTCTACTACCGCGCGGCGCCGGGGAAGGCCGGGCCGGTGTGCGGCGACTGCGTCCTGACCCCGGTGCGAAGGCCACGGGAGTCCGCATGAGCGAACGCCCGGAGCCGGTCCGCGTCGGCCTGGACGGCAGGACCGTGGTGGTGCTGTCCGAGGAGGAGGACGCGAGCCTGGCGCAGACGCGTCGGCAGGTGGGCAGTCAGAACGCCCGGATGCACGTGCTCCGGGGCGAGTTGCGGGCCGCCCGGGAGTTACTCGCCGCCGCCGAGGCGGCGCTGCGCGCGAGGGGCGAGGGAGGGGAGTGCGCGGGCGCCTGCCCGCCGGAGGGCGCGGCGGCGGGCCTCGCCTGCCTTCCGTGCCGCATCCGGGCCGCGCTTCCGTCGGCGGGCAGGGCTACGGGTGGTCAACCCGCGGCCCGGCTGGGGCTCACCAGATCTCGGTCCAGGTGAAGGCGACCTCGTCGCCCTCCTCCAGCAGGAACTGGCAGCCGCCGACCGGGGTCGGGGTGCCGTTCACGCTGATCTCGTAGAAGTGGTCGGCGTCCTGGCTGTAGCCGTCGATGGTGGTGACGAGGTAGTCGTCGAAGGAGCTGTACCAGACGCCGGCCCAGTCGAAGTTGTTGTCGTCCGCTGCGTCGTCCAGGGCGGCCGTGGGGGTGGCCCCGGCCGTGGGGTTGGCGCCGTTGTTGGTGCCGTCGCACGGGTGGTTGCCGCCGGTGACCGGGGTGACGGTGTGGCCGGTGGTGGTGACCTCGTCGTCGAAGATGACGCCCGAGGGGCCGGTGAGCGTGAGGGTGACGGTCACCGGGTCGGCCGCGGCGGCGGGGGTGACCGCGAAGGCGGTGAACGCCAGTCCGGCCGTCGCGGCGGCGGCGAGGGCGGTGGCGGCGCGGCGGGTCCTGGTTGCGGGCATGGCTGATCTCCTCGTTGACGAAGATGACGAAGGGTGAGGGGGGTGATGCGGGGAGGTGCCGGGGTAGTGCGGGTGGCGGCGGCCGGGGACCGGCCGCCGCCGGTCAGCGCGCGGCCCGGCGGCGGCGCGCGACGAGATGGACGGCCGTGCCGCAGGCCAGCAGGGCCGCGGCTCCGCCGACGAGGGGCAGCGCCGCGGCGCCGGTGGCGGCCAGACCGCCGCCCGAACCGCCCTGCGGGGCGGGGTCGTTGCCGCCAGCCGGGCTGGCCGCGTCCGTGCCGTCGGCCGAGGCGCCCTGCGCGGAGCCGCCGCCGGAGGCGCCGGGCGGGCCGGAGGTGCCCGGCGCGACGTCCCCGCCGTCCGCGCCCTCGGCCGCGCCCTCGGCCGCGCCCTGGGCGGCGCCGCCCGAGGATCCCTCGGACGCCCCGTCCGTGGTCCCGTCGGCCGTTCCCTCGCTGCCGCCCTCGCTCGCGCCCTGCGGGTCGCCCGGGGTCCCGGGGCCGCCGCCGCCCGGGGAGCAGTCGATGGGGGCGGCGCCGGGCGCGGGGTCCGCGGCGTCGATGTCGCCCAGGGGAACTCCCGCCAGGGCGGGGATCACCTGCGCGGTGGCGCGCAGCGCCATGCCGTCCGCGACCGGCTCCATGTAGCCGACCGCGCCCCGGTCGGCGGCCGGCCCGGCGCAGCCGACCTGCATCGAGCGCAGCCAGGCGATGCCCTCTCCGGCGGCCTCCTCGCGATCCCCGGCGACGAGGGCCTGAACGGCGAGCGCGGTGGAGTTGGAGTTGGGGTCGCTGGTGGCGTCGTAGCCGAAGCCGCCGTTCTCGCGTTGGCCGGCCTCCAGCCAGTCCAGGGCGGGCTCGGCGTCGGCGGTGCGGCCCACGGCCAGCAGCGCCTGGACGGCGAGGCCGGTGGAGTCGGTGTCGGAGGTGCACCGGCTGGGATTGCGGCGCAGCGAGAGCGGGTAGCCGCCGTCCGCGCAGCGGGTGGAGGCCAGGAAGTCCACGGCCGCCCCGGGCACGTCCCCGGTCCGGTCGAGGGCCAGGACGGCGAGGGACTGGGTGAACTGGTTGGACATGTCCCCGGTGGGCCCGGCGTCGGTGAAACGTCCGGTGTCCTGGAGGCGGCCCAACAGCAGGCCGGTGAGGTCGTGCCCGCCGAAGTCGGACGGGTCCCGGTGCTCGGCGGCGGCGACCAGTGCGAGCTTGGCGGTCCCGCCGGCGAAGACCGTGCCGCTGTCGGGGGCGCCGCGGGTGATGTAGTCGCCGGCGTTCGCGGCCAGCCAGTCGGTCGCGGCCCGCTGGGCGTCGCCCGCGGTGCCGGTGGCGGCCAGGCCCAGGACGATGTCGGCGGTCAGGCCGTGGTCGCCCGAGGCGTGGGTGCCCTCGGTGAGGCGGGAGACGGACCAGGCGGCAGCGGCGGCGGCCGGGTTCTCGATTCCGTCCGGGGCCTGGGTCCCGGACGCGGCGTCGGCGCCCGCGGCGGTGCCCGTCAGGGCCAGGGCCGCCGAGGCGAGGAGGGTGGCGGGTAGCAGGGCCGCCGCGGCGCGCCGCAGGGGTCTGTCCATCGGGTGAGTGCTCTTTCGTCGCTTGGTGCGGGTGATCCGGCGCCGGTCACGGCCGCGGCGGCCCGCGGGGGGCGGGAGCCGAAGCGGACCGGGGTGGTGAAGGCGGCGCGCCGGGCGGCGCGGCGCAGGGTGGTCAGCACGGCGGGACCCAGGGCGCAGACGGTCAGGACGTTGGTCAGCGCCCGGCCGGTGTCCCAGCCGAAGGTCGAGGTCGCCAGGGTGTAGAGGAGGAAGATGTGCAGGTTCTCGGTCCAGCTGGCCTCCGGGTCGATGGACAGCTCGGTGCCGGGACCGGTGGCGTAGGGCCAGAACCAGAGGTTCATCACCAGGCCGAAGGCGTACGCCGCCAGGGCTCCGTAACAGGCCAGCAGGGCGATCTCGGCCCGGCCCGAGGGGCGGCGGGGAAGCAGCCCGGCGCCCAGGCCCACCCAGCCGGCGGCCATCATCTGGAACGGCAGCCACGGCCCCACGCCGGCCGTCAGCAGCGCGGAGGCGAACAGCGAGACGGCGCCCAGGGCGAAGCCGAAGCCGGGGCCGAAGACGCGCCCGGCGAGGATAAGCAGGAAGAACACCGTCTCGATCCCGGCGGTTCCGGCGCCCAGGGGCCGCAGCGCGGCGTTGACGGCGGCCAGGACGCCCAGGAGCGCCAGGGTCCTGGGGTCGATGCCGCCCTCGGACATCTCGGCCAGGACGAGGCCGAGCACGACCGGCAGCAGCAGCACGAACAGCATCGGGGCGTGCCCGGCGTGCGCCATGGCCTGCGGCTCGGGGGGATTGAGCAGCGGCCAGCAGAACATGGCCAGCCCGATGAGGCTCGCGAGGGCGAGGACGGCGGCTGCGCGGGGGCCCACCCGCAGGGCGGTCGTTCTCGGCGGCAGCGCGAGCGGGGGCCCGGGCGTGAGCCGGGAGGGCGGCGGGGTCATCGGACGGCCTCCGGTGCGGGGGGCGCGGTCCGGGCGCGGGCGACCTGGTCGGGGGTCAGCCAGGGCAGCGGGCGCAGGACCTTGGCGACCTGGGGGGCGAAGGCAGGCGAGGAGCACAGGACGCGGTCGGTGGGGCCGTCGGCGACGATCTCGCCCTCGGCCAGCACGGTGACCCGGTCGGCGGTGGCGGCGGCGAACTCCACGTCGTGCGTGGCGATCAGGACCGAGCCGCCCTCGGCCGCGAGGCCGCGCACGATCCGGCCGAAGGCGCGCTTGGCGTGGTAGTCCAGGCCGCGGGTCGGCTCGTCCAGCAGCATCACCCGGGGCGCCGCCGTCAGTTGCACGGCGAGCACCAGGGCCAGGCGCTGGCCCTCGGACAGGTCCCTGGGGTGGTGTCCGCCGGGAACGCCGGGGGCGAGGCGGTCGAGCAGGGCGCGGCAGGTGCCGGGCGCGGCCTGGGATTCGGCGTCGGCCTGGGCGCACTCCTCGTCCACGGTGTGCAGGTAGAGGAGGTCGGCCGCGGACTGCGGCACGAGGCCGACGAGGGCACGCGCCCGGTGGGCGGGCAGCGCGCCGGGGTCGGCGCCGGCCACCGCCACGGCGCCGGAGCGGCGCGGCCCCGAGCCCTGGAGCGCCCACAGCAGCGAGGACTTGCCGGAGCCGTTGCGTCCCATCAGCGCCGTGACCTCGCCGACCCACAGGGTCAGGTCGAGCGCGCGCACGGCCACGGCCGTTCCGTAGGCGACGGTGACCTTGCGCGCGGACAGGGCGGGCTCGCCGGTGCCGTGGGCGGCGACGGCCGGGGGCGGGGGGACGCTCTCCAGGCGCCGCCGCAGCTCGGGGGCGTGGCGGCGGGCGTCGCGCACGGACAGCGGCAGGGGCCGCCAGCCGGCCAGGCGCCCGAGGTGAACGACCGGCGGCGCCACCTCGGAGTCCGTCATCAGGTCCGCGGGGGTGCCGTCGCGGACGGTGCCGTCGCCGGGGAGGTACAGCAGGCGGTCGGCGTACTGGAGAACGCGCTCCATCCGGTGTTCGGCGATGAGCACGGTGGTGCCCAGGTCGTGCACCAGGCGCAGCACGGCCGCCAGGACCTCCTCGGCCGCGGTGGGGTCGAGGGCGGAAGTGGGCTCGTCGAGGACGAGGACGGAGGGGTGCGCGGCGAGCACGGACCCGATGGCCACCCGCTGCTGCTGTCCGCCCGAGAGGGCGCGCAGCGGGCGGTGGCGCAGGTCCGCGATGCCCAGCAGGTCGAGGGTCTCCTCCACCCGCTTGCGCATCGCGTCCGGGTCGATGGCCAACTGCTCCATGCCGTAAGCGAGTTCTTCCTCGACGGTGTCGGTGACGAAGCCGGCCAGGGGGTCCTGGCCGACCATGCCGACCAGCCGGGCGAACTCCTGCGGCGGGTGGCTCTCGGTGCCCTGGCCGGCGACGGTGACCCGCCCGGTGAGGGTGCCGCCCGTGAACCGGGGCACCAGGCCGTTGACGGTGCCCAGCAGGGTGGACTTGCCCGAGCCGGTGCGGCCGGCGATCAGGCACAGCTCGCCCTCGCCGATCCGCATGTCCACGCCGGCCAGGGCAGGGCGTTCGCTGC
Source organism: Streptomyces sp. PT12 (assembly GCF_003311645.1). Taxonomy (GTDB): domain Bacteria; phylum Actinomycetota; class Actinomycetes; order Streptomycetales; family Streptomycetaceae; genus Streptomyces. The sequence continues at coordinate 20,605 of NZ_QEST01000014.1, forward strand.
CGTGGTAGGCGAAGCCGACCTCCTCGAACGCGATCACGCGGCGGCCTCCTTCGGACTCGGTGTGGGCGCGGGCCTCGCCCGCCGGGGCGGCGTCTCCGGCGTCTCCCGATGTCCGGGCGGCCCCGGCGGCGCCGCCGGGGCCGGGCTGAGGAGAGCCGGGAGCAGGCCGGTGAGGACGGCGAGCAGCGGAAGGGGCGAGACCTCCGGCCAGGACAGGGGGGTCAGGGACGGGTAGAGGCCAGCCGGGTTGGTGCGCGTGGACAGGGACATCAGCGCGGCGGCGGCCAGCCCGGAGGCGGCGGTGAGGAGTTCACCGGCACGCCAGCGGTCGGGACGGTAGGAGCTGCGCCGTACCCGCCGCCCGCCCAGGGCGAAGCCGGCCACGCCGATGGCGACGCCGGCCAGCAGCAGCGGCAGGCCCAGGTAGCGGGGGGCGGAGGAGTCCAGCAGCCCGTACAGGCCGGCCGCGATGCCCAGCAGCCCGCCGATGACCAGCGCCCCGACCGCCAGGCGCGCCCGCGCCGGGACGCCGCCGGTGCGGCCGTAGCCCCGGGAGGCCATGGCGGCGGCCAGGGCCAGGGAGCGGTTGAGCGCGTCCTCCAGCACCGGCACGGCGATGCCGCGCAGCGCCCGCCGCCCCTTCTCCGCGCCGCCGCGCAGGCGCCGCGCGCGGCGCACCCGCTGGACGCTCTCCACGAGTTGGGGGGCGACGGTCAGGGCGACCACCACGGAGGTGCCGACCTCGTACAGGGCGCCCGGCATGGCCTTGAGCATCCGCTTGGGGTTGGCCAGGGCGTTGGCCGCGCCGACGCACACCACCATGGCGGCGAGCTGGAGGCCGTCGTAGAACCCGCCCAGCACCTCCTCCGCCGCGACGGGGCCCAGCAGCCGGATGCCGGCCGCCGCCTCGGGGAGGGGGATCTCGGGCAGGGTGACCAGGATGGTCTCGCCCCGCCCGCCGCCGAAGACCACGCGGAAGGCGATCCGCGTGATCACGATGACCGCGCCGAAGAGCAGGTACATCCGGAACGACAGCGCCCAGGGCGCGTCGGTGCGGCGCAGCACCACGACGCAGCCGGCGACGGCGACGAGGAGGGCCAGGAGGACGGGGTTGGTCGTCCGGCTCGCGGCCACGGCCAGGCCCAGCGCCCACAGCCACCAGGCGCCGGGATGCAGGGCGCGGGGAAGCGGCCGGGCCCAGGCGCGGGGACGCCGGCCGGGCGGGCCGGAGCGTGCTTCCGCGGCAGGGGCGCCCGTCACGGCGCCTCCCCGCCGCCCGCCGCCCGGCGGCGGCGCCACGCGGCCAGGCCACCGCCGGCCGCCAACGCGAGGACGAGGCCGAGCGCGGCCAGCGTGAACAGCGGCGGGCCGCCGCCGTCCTCCCGGGCGGCGCGCTCCCGCTCGAACCGCTCGTCCTCCCCGGACCATTCGGCGGCCTCGGTCGGCGCGGGGCCGGGCTCCCCGGCGGCGCCTTCCGCCGCCCCGGCCTCCTCGTCCGCGCCGGACGCGCTGTCCTCGGCGTTCTCCTCGTCCGGCTCCCGCGACGCGTCGTCCGGACCGTCCTCCTCCTCTGGCTCGCCCTCCTCCGGCTCGCCCTCATCCGGGCTCGCCCCGCCTGGCTGCCCGCCCTGGCCACCGGCCGCGCCCGTGGCACTGCCGCCGCCCGGACCGGACGCGCCGGAGCCGCCGTTGTCGCCGCCGGAGTCGCCTCCGCCCGAGCCGCCGGAGCCGCCTCCGGGCGCGCTCCCGCCGCCGCCGTCGTCACCTCCGCCGCCTCCGCCGCCTCCGCCGCCTCCGCCGCCTCCGCCGCCTCCGCCGGACCCGTCGCCGGGCGCGGGGCGGACGGGGGCCACCCCAGGCGGGGGCGACTCGCCCTGCTCCTGGTCCAGCGAGAAGGACCAGCCCTCGAACGTCCCCGGCACGGGCGTGCGGTAGGTGGCGCCGCGCTGGCTGTACGCCCAGGAACCGCCGTTCTCCGCGTGCCAATAGGACCAGTAGGCGGAGGCCGGCGGGGTGTCCACGCACGGCTCGCGGTCCGGCCCGGGGCGGCCGTTGATCCGGCAGACGAAGGAGTCGCCCCAGCGGTTGGTGCCCGCCGTCTCGAAGCCGGCGCCGCGCAGGGCCGCCAGGCCGTCCGTCGGCGCGCCCGGCGCGCAGCGAACCACCCGGCCGCCGCCCAGCGCGCCGAAGTCCACCACGACGGTGACGCCGGAGGTCCCTGGGCAGAAGCCGGGCGTCCCGGCCGCCGGCCGCGCGAGCGCCTGAGCGCTGGCGGGCGGCAGCAGCGCGTGGAGGAGAAGCAGAAGCGCGGCGAGGGCGCCGGCGCGGAGCGTGGCGGGGACACCTTCGGCGCGGGGCATCGCGGGCCTTTCCGTGGGGCAGCACGAACCCCGCGGAACGCCCCTGGGCATCGGAAAACCCCTGGCGCGCGTTCGGTGACGAAAGCGTGCGGCAGGGGCCGACGGGCCGGAGGGCCGAGGGCTCCACGCTGCAGACCGTGACAGTGAGAAGCAGTACACGCGTCACGCCGAGCATTCCGACTCGTGACCACCCGGGGGCCATCACTCACGGTTGCAGGTCAGCGCCGGATTCGCACCGGCTTCCCTCGCACGCACGCGCATTCAGTTGTCCTTCGCGGCCCGGACGGCGCGAGGCCACCCGTTCCAGCGCCCAACTCTACGCGGGAGCAACACACATGACCAGGCCATGTGAAGAGCATTCGCGACCTGATGGTCCCGGCGGGCGGCCCGCGCCTTGCGGGCCGGCACGTCCGCGATGCCCTCCCGCAGCGACGCCGCACCGTCGGCCAGCGGGATCCCCTCACCGCGGGCGCGGTGCTGCCCGGCCCACCGCGCGGCGGCGGTCTTGAGCCCGGAGAAGGAGAAGGCGCCGGGGGCGTTGCGCGGCCCGGTCAGCGGGCGGGGAAACGCCACCGCGCACCGGTCCCCGCCGTGGGCGGCGCGGCCGATGGCCCGGCCCGCCCGGATACGGCGGCCCGAAGAGGCGCGCCGCCTTGTCGAAGCACTCGCCCGCTGCGTCGTCCACGGTGTCCCCGGCCGGGCTCCTCACCTGCCATGGAGGACCACCGTCCGGGGCGCGGCGAGACGCCAAGGGGCCGGGAAACCCCGCGGTTCCCCGGCCCCTGGCCTACGGTGCCGCGCGTCAGGCGCCGGCTGCTCCGCCCGCGGTGGTGGCGGCGCTGAAGCGGCGGGTGATGTCCTCCCAGTTGACCAGGTCCCACAGCTTAGTGACGTAGTCGGGGCGGACGTTCTTGTACTGCAGGTAGTAGGCGTGCTCCCAGGCGTCGAAAACCAGCAGCGGGGTCGAGCCCTGGCCGACGTTGCCGTGGTGGTCATAGACCTGCTCCACGATCAGGCGCTTGCCGAGCGGCTCCCATGCGAGCACACCCCAGCCCGAGCCCTGCACGGAGGCGGTGGCGACGGTCAGCTGCTTCTTGAACGCCTCGAAGCCGCCCAGGTGCTCATCGATCGCATCGGCCAGCGCCCCGTCGGGGCGGTCGCCGCCGTCCGGGGAGAGGTTCTCCCAGAAGATCGTGTGCAGGACGTGACCGGAAAGATTGAACGCGAACGTCTTCTCCAGCCCGACCAGCGCGGTCGGGGGGATCTGCTCCCTCTCACGGACCTCGGCGATCTGCTCCAGGGAGTCGTTGGCGCCCTTGACGTAGGCGGCGTGGTGCTTGGCGTGGTGCAGCTCCAGGATCTGCCCCGTGATGGCCGGCTCCAGCGCCGCGTAGTCGTAGGGAAGGTCAGGGAGTGAGTAAGTGCCCATCAGGCGCAGCCCCTTCTGGCAGCGGGTGATCGTCTCGGGAGCAAGCCTAGACCGTTGTTGCGAGTAACTTGCAATAGCCTCACTTGTGTATCAGCATGATTGTGGCGGGGTCGGCCCGTCAGCTTTCGGCGACGCCCCGCCCACCGGGCAGGGCGCCAGCGGAGAGGTGATCGTCTTCTCATCCGGCACCCGCCGGCCCCGGCCGACCTCGTTCTCTGCCATCGCCCCGGCGATCCCCCGGTGCACGTCAGGCGGCCCGAGAAGGCACAACAGGCTGGGCGGATCCCCGGGCGGGAACATCCCCGCCCGTGGTGCCGTCGGGGCGGGCTGTTCGACGACTCCCTCCGTTACTCACCATCTCGAAGCGCGGGGGACGGCCGCGTCACGTGCGCCCGGAAACGGAAGATCTCAGCGAGTCGGGTGACGTGCGATATCGAAAACCAAGCTCAGAGCCGTTGTCCTATCGATCACGAGGACGGTTTCTGATCGAACGGGACCCCTGGCCGGCCGGGTGGGCGAAAGCAGGCCCTCCGGTGCAGCACGAGGGTTGCGAAGCCAACTGTGCCGAAAGGCCCTGTTGTCCCAGTCTCAGTTGTCGGGGAGCGGGCGCAGCAGCGGTCGGCAGTACCGCCGGAGCATCGCCGCGTACGCGGTGCCGAAGGCGAGCCAGGCCAGGTACAGACCTGGCAGGCCGAGGCTGAGGTGCACGCCCAGCAGCCAGCCCAGTGGGATGAGCAGCGCGTAGTCCGCGGTCACCGAGGTGGTCATGGTGGCCCGGGTCCGTCCTGCGGCCCGCAGCAGCGCGCTCCAGGACATCGACAGGGCGACCGGTGCCATGCTCAGCAGGGCCCACGGGGGGCGGCCCAGGCCGACGCCGTGACCCCGTCGTCCGCCGAGGCCAGACCGTAGGCGGGGTGTGCCAGGGCCAGGGCGAGCGCCCCGCACACGGCGAGCAGGAGCAGCAGGTGCTGCCGGCTGGCCCGGTGCCAGGCGATGGCGCGGTCCTGCCGACCAGCACCGAGTTCCTGTCCCGCCAGCACGGTGAGGGCGGTGGAGACGGAACTGAGCACGATGAACAGCACGAGGGTGAGTGTGTCCACCAGGCGGTAGGCGGCCAGGTCGGCGGTGCCGATGCGGGCGGCGAAGCCCGCGAGCAGTACCTCGTTGATGTAGCCGACGCCGAGGGTCGTCATCTCCGGCCACCCCAGGCGCCACAAGTCGCAGGAGATCTCCCGGGTGCCGGGGGCTTCCCCGTCGTCGCGGGGGAGCCGTCTGTGGCCGTAGGCGCCCATCAGGACGGCGCCGGTCACGGCGGCGGTCGTCGCCACCGCCGCGCCCTCGATCCCCCAGCCGGCACCGAAGATCAGTGCCGCGCCGAGCGGCAGGTTCACCGCGTTGACGGTCAGCGCGGTGTAAAGCGTGATCCGGGTCGCGCCCACACCCGCGCAGGCCGCCTGGAGGGTCACGGTGATCGCCGCCGCGGGCACCGACCAGGCCACGATGCGCAGGTAGGAGGTGCCGGGGCCGAGGACGGCGTCCGAGGCGCCGAGGGCGGTGAACGCGGTCGGCGCCGCCGTGTACAGGAGTGCCGCCAGGGCCAGCCCGGTGACCAGCGAGCCGGCCAGCCCGGCCCCCACGACCCGGGCCACCTCGGCCGGTCGGCCGGCGCCGTGCGCGCGGGCGACCCGGACTTGACGGCCCCGGCCCACCCGCGCACCACGATCAGCGTCACCAGGTGCACCGGCGCGGCCAGGGCGAAGGCACCCAGGGCTCGCGTGGACAGCCGCGCGAGCAGCACCGTGTCCACGACCCCGATGGCGACCTGGGTCAGCCCGGCGATCGCGAGCGGCAGCGCCAGGGGCGCGACGCGGCGTGCTGGGGCCGCGGTGTCCGGTGCGGTCACAGCTCCGCCCGCGCCGCTTCCAGCGGCTCCGGGTCGCGGTCGAGCAGGACCAGGGTGTCGACCCGGGAGTCCGTCCAGGCCAGGATGCGGTCGATGATCGCGGGCCGCGCGGCGACGATCGCCCGCCCGGCCTCCGCCAGAGCGGAGCCGGCGTTGCCGTCCAGCAGCCGGCCAGCCACCTTCACCCGCAGCCCGGCCGCCAGCGCGGCCAGGTGGTCCTCCATGACCAGCCGGTGCAGCAGCTCCGCCGCCTCCGGGCGGGCTCCCGGCCCTTCGGCCGGTGGCCCGGGGGAGACGCAGCGCCGGGCCCGTGTCGGCGCGTTGCAGGTCGCGCAGGTCGGGGACCACGCCATGCACGACCGCGCAGGCCAGCAGCGGTGACCAGAGGCGGGCGGCATGCCCGAGCTGGACCAGGGAGGCGGCGATGCGCGGCTGGGTGATGCCGTACCGGGCGGTGGTCGCGGCGACCAGGTCGCCGCTGCCCGACGCGTAGCTTTCGGCGACCGGGTGCCAGCCGTCGTCCAGGCCGCCCACTGTCACGGTGAAGAAGCTGTGGTGTCCGAGGGGGGACTTGAACCCCCACGCCCTTAATCGGGCACTAGCACCTCAAGCTAGCGCGTCTGCCATTCCGCCACCCGGACGGGGTGTGTGTTCACCGGGTCGCTCGTGCGCGGTGACGTGGAAACCATAGCAAAGTCCGGGGCGTGACGACGGCCTCGGGTGGCCTGGGCAGGTGGGCCTTGGGGTGGGCGGGCGGGACGGGGGAGGATGGGGCGGACAACTCGTAGGAGGAGGCAGCGTGAGCCAGTCGAGCGCGACAACGGACCGTACTGGAGGCAGCCCGAGGGCTGAGGACGAGGTCGTCGGGCTCTGCCGCGATCTCATCCGGATCGACACCAGCAACTACGGCGACGGCTCGGGGCCCGGCGAGCGCGCCGCCGCGGAGTATGTCGCCGAGCAGCTCGCCGAGGTCGGGCTCGAGCCGAAGATCTTCGAGTCCGGCCCCGGCCGCGCCTCCACCGTCGCCCGGATCGAGGGCACCGACCCCTCGCGCCCGGCGCTGCTGATCCACGGGCACACCGACGTCGTGCCCGCCAACGCCGCGGACTGGACGCACGACCCGTTCTCGGGGGAGATCGCCGACGGCTGCGTGTGGGGCCGGGGCGCGGTCGACATGAAGGACATGGACGCCATGACCCTGGCCGTCGTCAGGGACCGGCTGCGCAGCGGGCGCAAGCCGCCGCGGGACATCGTGCTGGCGTTCCTCGCCGACGAGGAGGCGGGCGGCCTGCACGGGGCGCGTTTCCTCGTCGATCACCACCCCGAGCTGTTCGAGGGCGTGACCGAGGCCATCAGCGAGGTCGGCGGCTTCTCGTTCACGGTCAACGAGAACCTTCGCCTCTATCTGATCGAGACGGCCCAGAAGGGCATGCACTGGATGCGGCTGACCGTCGAGGGCACCGCGGGCCATGGGTCGATGACCAACCGGGACAACGCCATCACCGAGCTGTGCGAGGCCGTGGCCCGCCTCGGGCGGCACGCCTTCCCCGTGCGCGTCACCAAGACCGTGCGCGCCTTCCTCGACGAGCTATCCGACGCGCTCGGCACCGAGCTCGACCCGGAGAACATGGAGGAGACCCTCGCCAAGCTCGGCGGCATCGCCAAGATCATCGGCGCGACCCTCCAGAACACCGCGGCCCCCACCCAGCTCGGCGCCGGGTACAAGGTCAACGTGATCCCGGGCCAGGCCACCGCGCACGTGGACGGCCGCTTCCTGCCCGGGTTCGAGGAGGAGTTCCTGGCCGACCTCGACCGCATCCTCGGGCCCCGGGTGAAGCGGGAGGACGTGCACAGCGACAAGGCCCTCGAGACGACGTTCGACGGCGCGCTCGTGGACGCCATGCAGTCCGCGCTCCAGGCCGAGGACCCGGTGGCCAGGGCCGTTCCGTACATGCTCTCCGGCGGAACGGACGCCAAGTCGTTCGACGACCTGGGCATCCGCGGCTTCGGGTTCGCCCCGCTGAAGCTGCCCCCCGAGCTGGACTTCGCGGGCATGTTCCACGGCGTGGACGAGCGGGTCCCGGTTGACGGCCTCACCTTTGGCGTCCGGGTCCTGGACCGCTTCCTCGACCAGTGTTAGGAGCGGATCACCCGAAAATCGGGCTGATGTGCGGCGTTCCTCAAGGTGAGTGAAAGAACACGACTTCTGGTGTCCTCGTTTCTTCCTCGTCGTTGCAGCAAGTGCAGTCCCCGGCAGGGACCGCATTGTCAACAAGGAGGAAGAATGATCAAGAAGGTCGTCGCCGTTGCGGCTGCCACCAGCGGGCTGGTGCTGGCTGGTTCGGGGCTGGCTCTTGCGGACTCCAACGCGGGTGGGGCCGCGATCGGTTCGCCCGGTGTCCTTTCCGGGAACGCCGTGCAGATTCCGGTGAGCATCCCTGTCAACCTCTGCGGGAACACCGTCGACATTATCGGTCTGCTGAACCCCGCCTTCGGTAACGTCTGCGTCAACAAGTGATGCCCTGCCCCACACGATGAGGGCTTAGCCGCGGTCCCGGAGCGCGCGTCGCTCCGGGGCCGTTCCGGCTGCATGGAGGGTGCGGGTGCCCTCAGCCCCCACCCCGCACCCATGAGACAACGAGGCAGGGAAAACACCATGCGACAGGTCACGAGCAAGGGCCTGATCACCGTGGCCGCCGCCGGCGGCCTGCTGACCGCCCTCTCCGGCGGCAGCGCGTACGCCGACTCGGACGCGGCGGGCGCGGCCGCGTTCTCCCCCGGAGTGGCGTCGGGGAACTCCGTGCAGGTGCCGGTCCATGTGCCGGTCAACGCCTGCGGGAACACCGTCGATGTCGTCGGCGCGCTGAACCCCACGTTCGGCAACAACTGCGTCAACGCCAGCGGAGGGCACGGGACTGGGGGCGGCGGAGCCCAGGCCGGCGGGGGCGCCATCGGCTCCCCCGGCGTGGCGTCGGGGAACTCCGTGCAGGTGCCGGTCGACGTGCCGGTCAACGCGTGCGGGAACACCATCGACGTCATCGGCCTCGGCAACGGCACCACGGGCAACGCGTGCGGCAACGGCGGCCAGGCCGAGCGCCCGGAGCGTCCCGAGGAGCCCGGGGCCCCCGAGCCGGAGGAGCCCGAAGGCCCCGAGGAGCCGGACGACGAGGAGCCCCGCACCCCGCCGGTCTCGGACGACGACCCGACGCCGCCGCGCGGCCGCGGCGGTGACCCGGTGGAAAGCGGCGACCCCGTCGACACCCGGCCGCAGCTGGCGTCCACGGGCAGTGGCCTGCCGATGACCGGCGCGCTGCCGCTGGGCGCGGGCCTGCTGGTCGGCGGCTACGTGCTCTACCGGCGCGGTCGCCTGGCCGCCCGCGGCTGAGCAGCACCGGTCAACGCCCGGGACCCGCGCACGCGGCTCCCGGGCGTCACCATGTGGCGCGTAGCTGTCGGATGATCTTCCGCCGGAGCCGCACCCGGCGGCTGCCGTCCGGATAGAGGCGCAGCCGTGCCAGCTCCCAGTGCCCGTACTCGGCGTGGTCGGTCAGCAGGCGGGTTGCGGCGGCACGGGAGACCCCTCGTGGCACATACACATCGCGAAACTCATATTCCGGCATCGTATCTATTGTGCGGGCAAGCCCCCGATGCCGATACCGTCTGCACCATGTCTGATGCCGTGCAGCCCACCGCTGCCCAAGTCCGCGCCGCCGCCGACGCGCTCAAAGAGGCGATCGACCGGCACCTCGCCGTCATCGAACGGCGCAGCTCGGCGTCCGGAGGGGACGACGAGGACGATGACGCGGTGTTCGCCGCGTTCAACGAGATGGCAGCCGCGGGTGAGGCGTACGACGAGCTGCTGTACGACGTCTACGACGAGGTCACACCGTTCGAGGTGCCCGAGACGGACGGCGTGACCCCGTACTCGGGGCCTGACGAGCCCGTCGCGCTGAGTCTGTTCATCCGCAGGGATTACTCGGTGGTCGAGCCGAGGCGGCTGGTGGCCCAGGCGCAGCGGGTCGCCGAGCTGGATCCCGAGGCCGCGGACGGCGAGGAGCCGGAGGACGACGACGCCGCGGGGCGGGGGACGCAGACCGCGCTCGGTGTGCTGTTCGGGGAGTTCGATCCGGACGAGATCGCCAGCAGACACAAGGAGTTCGGCCTGGAGGAGGGCGACGCGACGCTCTGGGTCGTGGCCGCCGAGCCCGCCGAGCCGGGGGAGTGGCTGGCCGCCCCCTTCGACGCCGTCGACCCCGAGCGGGTGCTGTGCCGCTTCGACATCAGCGAGGCATTCGAGGAGGACGACCTCGACACCGTGGACTGACCCCGGTCGACCGACCCCGGGCCCTAGCCAGTCGCACCGGCCACCGCCTGCTCGCGCAGGAGCGCGCGCAGGCGGGTGGTCCGCTCGGTGGCCGGGGGTTCGGCGACCGCCCTGGCCAGCGCGGGGCCCACGCCCTGCACCACCGAAAGGTGCCGCTCGGCCCTGCCGAACGCCGTGTACACCCACGACCGGTCGATGGCCGCCGCCGCGTCGCCGGGCAGCACCACCACGGCGGCGGGCCAACGTCCGCCCGCCGCCTGGTGGGCGGTGACGGCCCAGCCGTGCCGCACGGTCTCCCCGACCAGCTCCCTCGCCACCCGGAACTTCCCCTCGAGCCCCTCGAGCCACAGCCCTTCGCCGTCCGCGTCGGCCACCGTCGCGAGGCGCGTGTGCCCGGGAGCGGGGGAGTGGGCCACCAGGTCGCCGGGGTCGAAGCCGCCGAACCTGCCGGGGCCCGGGTTGATCCGCTCCTTCAGCGCGGCGTTCAACGCCCGGGTGCCCGCCGCGCCGCCGTGCCCCGGCGTGATCACCCGCACGTCCCTCGGCGCCTGGCCGAACGCCCGCGGCACCGACTCGGTGACCAGCTGCACCGTGCGGTGCACGGCCTCGCCCGCGTCGCGCACCGGGACGATCACCACCTCGTGGCCGGGCGCGGCCACCTGGAGCAGCTCCCCGACGCCCACGCCCGAGACCAGCTCCCCGATCGGGCCTGGGTCGGGCGTGCGGGACGTGACCCGTGGGCAGGTCCCCGAGGCCAGCACGTCGGCGAGCACCTGGCCGGGACCCGCGGCTCCCAGCAGGGCGGGATCGCCGCTGAGCACCAGGCGCGCCCCGTCGGGCAGCGCATCGACGAGCGCCGCCGCGTCCTCCGCGCCCAGCCGCGCGGCGTCGAGCACGGCCACCAGGTCGAGCGCAAGCAGCCCCTCCTCGTCGCGGCCCGGGCCCTCGGCTTCGCTCAGCAGCCCGGTCAGCGTGACGGCGGCCTCCGCGTCGGCGGGCGGCAGCAGGGCCGCCAGCCGCGCGCGCCCGTCGGGCCCTTGCGCCGCCGCGTACGCCCGAAGCCCCAGCGCGCGCGCCGCCGCGACCAGCGCCAACGGCTCGGCGCGCGCCGCTTCGCCGCCCGTGTGCGCGACCACGGCGCCGCCCGCCGCGGCCCGGAACAGCTCGGCCGCCGATGGCGTCGCCCTCGCGGCCGCGGCCTCCCAGCCCTCCGCGGGGAAGCCCGCCTCGGGGAGCGCGCCGAACGTGCCGCGCAGCCGCGCCAGTCCGTCGGCCAGGTCCTCCTCGGCCATGGCGTGGCGCTCCAGGCCGAGCAGCACCCGCGCCCTCGGCTCCTCGTCCTGCTCGCCGCCCGCCGCCTGCTCGTCCAGCGGCTCTCGGAAGACCAGGGCGGCGCCCGCCTCGATCGCGTCGCGCACCGCCGCCTCAGGGTCGGGAACGGCGTGGCCCGCCAGTCCCTCGGCGACCGAGGGCAGCTCGACGGCGGTGTGCCCGGCGCGGGCGGCGCGCTCAAGCAGCCAGCCCACTAGGGCGCGCGCCCTGCGCTCGTCACCGGGGGCGCACTCCTCGCCGAGCAGCGCCCGCGCGAAGCCGTCCGCCTGCTCGGGGAGGACCCCCGCGACCGCGAGCAGCCGCCACGGGTCGGCAAGCAGCTCGTCGGCCGCGCCCTCGCCGAGCGCCGCCGCCACCCGCGGCGCAAGCGCCTCGGGCGCCCCGCCCCGCGCGAGCAGCCCCGGCAGCTCGGTGGGCACCGCGACAGGCTCCCGCGCCGCCGGGGCCGCGCGGTCGGGCGCCGGGCCCGCCGCCCGTGGCGGCCGGGCGGGGGCGCGCGGGGGCGTGGGCCTGGTGAAGAACGAGTCGGCGGAGCGCTCCCCGCTCTCCACCGCGCGCACGGCGGCCCGCAGCTCGTCGGCCCGGGAGCCAGGGCCCTGCGATGGGGTGGCGTTCTCCGCGGTCACAGCGCACTCCAGTCGTGGTCGGGGTAACGGTGCACCGGGGCCGACACGTCGTCCAGCGCCCGGCAGATCTCTTCAGGAAGGCTAAGGTCCTCCACTGACAACGCGTGCCCGAGCTGACGCGCCGTGCGCGCGCCCACGATCGGCGCGGCCACCCCCGGCCTGTCCCGCACCCACGCGAGCGCCACCTGCAAGGGCGTCACCGCGAGCCCGTCCGCCGCTATCGTCACCGCGTCCACGATCCGGCTCGCCGTCTCGTCGAGATAGGGCGCGACAAAGGCCGCGAGCCCCTCCGAGGCGCCGCGCGACTCGGGAGGCGCCGTGCCCTGCCGGTACTTGCCCGTCAGCACCCCGCGGCCCAGCGGGGAGGACGGCAGCAGCCCGATGCCCAGGTCCAACGCGGCGGGCAGCACCTCGCGTTCGACCCCGCGCTGGAGCAGTGAGTACTCCATCTGCGTGCTCGCGAGCCGGGTGCGCGCCCCCGGCGACGCCAGCTGCCAGGTGGCGGCCTTGGCGAGCTGCCAGCCGCAGAAGTTGGAGACCCCGGCGTAGCGGGCGCGGCCGCTGGCCACCGCGATGTCGAGGGCCTGGAGCGTCTCGTCGAGCGGGGTTGCCGGGTCGAAGGCGTGCACCTGCCACAGGTCCACATGGTCGGTGTTCAGCCGCGTGAGCGAGGCGTCGAGGGCCGCGAGAAGGTGCCCGCGCGAGCCGTCGAAGCGGCGGTCGGGGTCGGGAACGCTGCCCGCCTTGGTCGCGATCACCACCTCGTCGCGCGGCACGAGGTCGCCCACGAGACGGCCCAGCAGATACTCGGCCCCGCCGTCCCCGTAGACGTCCGCGGTGTCCACCAGGGTGCCGCCCGCCGCCCAGAACACCTTCAGCAGCTCCGCCGCTTCCTGCTCCCCGGTGTCGCGTCCCCAGGTGAGGGTGCCGAGTCCGAGCCGGGAAACGCGCAGGCCGGTCCGGCCCAGGTGCCTGAGATCCATGGGCGTTGAGCGTACTTGCGGCCAGGCGGTACAGTCCGGGGGACCGGCGGGTTACCGGCCGGTAAGGGCGGCCTTGAGGAGCGGACATGCGACTGGGGATCAACCTCGGCTACTGGGGAGCCGGGATGGACGCGGACAATCTCGCCGTCGCCCAGGAGGCGGACCGGCTCGGATACGCGGTGTGCTGGGCCGCCGAGGCGTACGGCTCCGACGTGCCATCGGTGCTCGCCTGGGTCGCGGCGCGCACCGAGCGGATCGACGTCGGCTCGGCCATCCTCCAGATCCCGGCCCGCGCCCCGGCCATGACGGCGATGACGGCGGCGACGCTTGACCTGCTCTCGGGCGGGCGCTTCAGGCTCGGCCTCGGCGTCTCGGGCCCCCAGGTGTCCGAGGGCTGGTACGGCGTCGCGTTCGACCGGCCGCTGGCCCGCACGCGCGAGTACGTCGAGATCGTCCGCAAGGCGCTCTCGCGCGAGCGGCTGACCCACGAGGGCGAGCACTGGACGCTGCCCCTGCCGGGGGGCCCTGGCAAGCCGATCAAGCTCACCGTGCACCCCGTGCGCCCGCATATCCCGCTGTACATCGCGGCCATCGGCCCCAAGAACCTCACCCAGACCGGCGAGATCGCCGACGGCGCGCTCCTGCCCTTCTGTTCCCCCGCGCACGCCGAGGAGACGGCGCTCGCGCCCCTGCGCGCCGGGCGCGCGAAGGTGGGCAAGGGGCTCGAAGGCTTCGACGTGGTACCCACGGTTCCGCTGGCGCTCGGCGACGACATCCCCGCGCTCGCCGACCACTTCAGGCCGTACACGGCGCTGTACGTCGGCGGCATGGGCTCGCGCGAGCAGAACTTCTACAACCGCCTCGCGCAGCGCATGGGTTACGCCAAGGAGGCCGCGGAGATCCAGGAGCGCTACCTGGCGCGCGACCGGGACGGGGCCGCCGCCGCGGTCCCGCACCAGCTCATTGACGACACCACGCTGATCGGTCCCGTCGCGCGGATCGCCGACCGGATGCGGGCGTTCGCCGACGCCGGGGTCACCACGCTCTCGCTCATGCCCGCGGGCTTCACGCTGGAGGAGCGCGTCGCTGGCCTGCGCGCCGGAGCGGAGGCGTTGGAACGCGCCGGGCTCGCCTGAGAACGCTACCGCCGAAGGGCCTACGCTGGCGGCATGCCCACCCTGCTGCTCCTCCGGCACGGCCGGACCACCGCCAACTCCGCTGGCCTGCTGGCCGGTCGCGCCCCCGGCGTCCGGCTCGACGACCACGGCCAGGCCCAGGCCGCCGCCCTGCCCGAGCGGCTGGCCGGTGTTCCCCTGGCGCTCGCCGTGCACAGCCCGTTGGAGCGCTGCGCGCAGACCCTGGCGCCCCTGCGCGCGGCCCGCCCCGAGCTGCCCGTGCGCGCGGACGACCGGGTCACCGAGTGCGACTACGGCCAGTGGACCAACCGCGCGCTCAAGGAGCTGGCCGACGAGCCGCTGATGGCCACCGTCAGGAGCCAGCCGTCCGCCGTGGTCTTCCCCGGCGGCGAGGCGCTGCGCGACGTGCACGCCCGCGTGGTCGCCGCCGCGCGCGGCTGGGACGCCGCGGTCGCCGCCGAGCACGGCCCCGACGCGGTCTGGCTGATGTGCACCCACGGTGACAACATCAAGGCGATCGTGGCCGACGCCCTCGGCCTCCACCTCGACCTGTTCCAGCGCATCGCGCCGCACCCCGCGTCGCTCACCGCGATCCGCTACGGCAGCCCGCCGTTGCTGCTGCGCTTCGGGGACACCGGCGACCTGGCCGAGTTCGTCCCGCACACCGAGGAGTCGGCGCGGGACGCGGCCGAGGCCACCGAGGCGCCGGTGGGCGGTGGTGCCTAGGCACGGTGATCGCGAAGCGCAGTAGGGTGCCAGTGTCCCAAGCAGTCGACCCCACGGAGCAGTACGTGTCCCGTCAGGTGTTCCTCTACGACCCTCCCGAACGCTTTGTCGCCGGGACCGTCGGGCTGCCTGGCCGCCGTACCTTCTTTCTTCAGGCCACGGCGGCAGGGCGTACGACCAGCGTCGCTCTGGAGAAGGCCCAGGTGGAGGCGCTGGCCGAGCGCATCGACGAGCTGCTTGACGAGGTGGTGCGCCGCTCGGGCGGCAACACCACCGTGCCCGCCGTCGCGCCCGCCGAGCTGAGCGACACCGGACCGCTCGAGACCCCCGTCGAGGAGGAGTTCCGCGTCGGCACCATGGCCCTGGCGTGGGACAGCGACAGCGAGCGGATGATCGTCGAGGCGCAGGCGCTCGTCGAGCTGGACGCCGAGTCGGAGGAGGCGTTCGCCGAGGCCGAGGAGCGCCTGCTGCGCGACGACGAGAACGGCCCCCCGATGCTGCGGGTCCGGCTCAGCGGCACCATGGCGAGGGCGTTCGCCAAGCGCGCCCTCGAAGTCGTCAACGCCGGGCGCCCGCCCTGCCCCCTGTGCAGTCTCCCGCTCGACCCGGAGGGACACGTATGTCCGCGCCAGAACGGATACCGGCGCAGCCGGATGTGACGGCGGGCGAGGTGCTGGCCCGTGGTGAGCTGACGGTGGTCGGGCGCATCACGGACGCCTCCAACGCGGTGCTCTACGCCACCGCCGAGCTGGACGGGCACAGCGTGCCATGCGTGTACAAGCCGGTCGCGGGGGAGCGCCCGCTGTGGGACTTCCCCGACGGGACCCTGGCCCAGCGCGAGGTGGCGGCCTACGAGGTCTCCCGCGCGCTCGGCTGGGACATCGTGCCGCTCACGGTCCTGCGCGACGGCCCGCTCGGCACCGGCATGTGCCAGCTGTGGGTCGGGCCGACGCCCGAGGACGAGGACGTCCCCCAGGGGCCCGGCGACCTGCTCGCCCTCGTCGACGCGGACGAGCCGGGGCCCGGCTGGAAGGCCGTCGGGTTCGCCGAGGTCGGCCCCGGCCGCTCCGCCCTGCTGGTGCACGCCGACGACGAGCGGCTGCGGCGCGTGGCCACCCTCGACGCGGTGATCAACAACGCCGACCGCAAGGGCGGGCACCTGCTGCCCCTGGCCGACGGGCGGCTGCACGGGATCGACCACGGCGTGACGTTCCACACGGAGAACAAGCTGCGCACCCTCCTGTGGGGCTGGGCGGGCGAGCCGCTGCCCGGGCCCGAGCGGGAGGCGTTGCGCTCCCTTGACGCCCAACTCGCCGACGGCGCCCCGCTGTCCACCAGGCTCGCGGAGCTGATCACGCCCGCGGAGTGCGACGCGCTGCGCGCCAGGACGGCCGCCCTGCTGCGGACCGGGCGCCTGCCGGGCCCGAGCGGCGAGTGGCCCGCGATCCCCTGGCCGCTGGTGTGAGAGGCGCCTCCGCCCTGTCGTAGTGGCGGCCTCGGCCGGTTAGGCTCGGGGCATGTATGCCTGGCCAGCCTCCAAAGTTCCCGTTCTGCCCGGTCAAGGCCGTGATCTCTCGATTCACGACACCGCGAAGGACCGCCGCGTCACCCTCACGCCCGGTCCTGTCGCCCGGCTCTACGTCTGCGGCATCACCCCTTACGACGCCACCCATCTCGGACACGCGGCCACCTACATCGCGTTCGATCTCGTCCAGCGGGTCTGGCTCGATACCCAGCGCCAGGTCCACTATGTGCAGAACGTCACCGACATCGACGATCCGCTGCTCGAGCGGGCCGCCGCCACGGGGGAGGACTGGACGGCGCTCGCGGAGCGCGAGATCGCGCTCTTCCGCGAGGACATGACCGCGCTGCGGATCCTGCCGCCGCGGGACTACGTCGGCGCCGTCGAGGCCATAGCCGACATCGTTCCCCTCGTCGAACGGCTGCGGGACAGCGGCGCGGCCTACGAGCTCGACGGAGACGTGTACTTCTCCGTCGAGTCCGACCGGCACTTCGGCTCCGTCGCGTGCCTGGGCACCGACACCATGCTGGCCCTGGCCGCCGAGCGCGGCGGCGACCCCGGCAGGGACGGCAAGAAGAACCCCCTGGACCCGCTGCTATGGCAGGCGGCCCGCCCCGGCGAGCCCTCCTGGGACGGCGCGTCGCTCGGCCCTGGGCGCCCCGGCTGGCACATCGAGTGCGTCGCCATCGCGCTCGACCACCTCGGCATGGGCTTCGACATCCAGGGCGGCGGGTCCGATCTCGCCTTCCCGCACCACGAGATGGGCGCCTCGCACGCCCATGTCCTCACCGGCGCCCACCCGTTCGCCCGCTCCTATGTGCACAGCGGGATGGTCGGGTACGAGGGCGAGAAGATGTCCAAGTCCCGCGGGAACCTCGTCCTGGTCTCCCAGCTGCGCCGCGCCGGGGTCGACCCCGCGGCGATCCGGCTCGCGGTGCTCGCACACCACTACCGCGCCGACTGGGAGTGGACCGACGCGGAGCTCACGTCGGCCCAGGCGCGGCTCGCCGCGTGGCGGGCCGCCGTCTCGCGCCCCGACGGGCCACCGGCCGACGCCGCGGTGGAGGAGATCCGCGCGGCGCTCGCCGACGACCTGAACGCGCCGGCGGCGCTTGCCGCCGTGGACCGCTGGGCGGCCGACCAGGCCGCGGGCGGCGGCGGGGACACCGGAGCCACCGGCGTCGTCTCCCGCGCCGTGGACGCGCTCCTCGGCGTCGCCCTGTAGAACGCTCCTCACGTCCCGGGCCCGTGGGCGCCGACGGCTCGTCAGTCGTCGGGGTCCCCGGGCCCCTGATCCTGCGGGCCCTGGCCCTGGTCGCCTTCGGAAGGCCGCTTGCGTGGCCTGGTCCTTCCGCTGCCGGGATCGCGCAGATACGAGCCGCTGGCGTCCCCCGCCGACGGCTGCCCGTCCCTGCGGCGCAGATACCGTTCGAACTCCTTGGCGATCGCCTCGCCCGTGGCCTCCGGCAGGTCGGCGGTGTCCCTGGCCTCCTCGAGCGACTTGACGTAGTCCGCCACCTCGCTGTCCTCCGCGGCCAGTTGGTCCACGCCGATCTGCCACGCGCGGGCGTCGTCCGGCAGGTCGCCCATGGGGATGCCGAGGCCGAGCAGGTCCTCAAGCGAGTGCAGCAGCGCGAGCGACGCCTTGGGGTTGGGCGGCTGCGCGACATAGTGCGGAACGGCCGCCCACAGCGTCACCGCGGGCACCCCCGCGTGCGTGCACGCCTCCTGGAGGATCCCGACGATGCCGGTGGGCCCCTCGTACCGCGACTCCTCCAGGTCGAGGGTGCGCGCCAGGTCCTCGTCCGACGTCACGCTGGTGACGGGGACGGGACGGGTGTGCGGGGTGTCGCCGAGCAGCGCGCCGAGGACGACCACCATCTCCACGCCCAGCTCGTGGGCGAAGCCGAGGATTTCGTTGCAGAACGAGCGCCAGCGCATGCTCGGCTCGATGCCGCGGACCAGCACCAGGTCACGGCGCTTCACCGGGCCGTGCTCCGAGCCGATCCTGACCACGGACAGGCGGGTCGTGGGCCAGGTGACGCGGCGCACTCCGCCGTCGAGCCAGATGTGCGGGCGGTTGACCTGGAAGTCGTAGTAGTCCTCGGCGTCGAGCGCCGCGAACACCTCGCCCTTCCACTCCCGCTCCAGGTGCGCCACCGCGGCCGAGGCTGCGTCACCCGCGTCGTTCCAGCCCTCGAACGCGGCCACCATGACCGGGTCGACCAGCTCGGGAACCCCGTCGAGCTCGATCACCCAGCGCCTCCTCCCGGCCGGGTCGGGTGGGATGCCACGGCCCGGCTGCCGTAACTGTTCCGTGCGGGCCCCAGCCTACGGCGTGACCGTGCCCAACCAGCAGCCTTGCTACGCATGCGCACCGTCATCGCCCGTGACGGAGAGCGAGGGCGGGGGCGAGGAGGGGCCCAGCGCGCGGGCGGGCACCGGCCGGGAGGTGACCGGTGCCCGCTGCCTGGGAGGGCCTGGGAGGTGCGGCGTCAGTCGCCGTCCTCGAGCCAGCCCATCGTGCGGTCCACGGCCTTGCGCCAGTACGCGTACTCCTTGTCGCGCTCGGCCGGGTCCATGCCGGGGGTCCACTCGGCATCCTTGCGCCAGTTGGCCCGCAGGTCCTCGACGCTGGACCAGAACCCGACCGCGAGACCTGCGGCGTAGGCGGCGCCCAGGCTCGTCGTCTCGGCCACCTCGGGGCGCACCACGGGGACGTCGAGGAAGTCCGAAATGGTCTGCATCAGCAGGTCGTTGGCGACCATGCCGCCGTCCACCTTGAGCGACGTCAGCTTGGTGCCCGAGTCCTTCCGCATGGCGTCCACGATCTCCCTGGACTGCCACGCCGTGGCCTCGAGCACGGCCCTTGCGATGTGCGCCTTGGTGACGTAACGCGTCAGGCCCGCGATCACGCCCCTGGCGTCGGCGCGCCAGTGCGGCGCGAACAGGCCGGAGAACGCGGGGACGAAGTAGGCGCCGCCGTTGTCGTCGACCGTCCTGGCCAGGTCCTCGATCTCGGGCGCCGTCTTGATCAGGCCCAGCTGGTCGCGCATCCACTGCACGAGCGCGCCCGTGACGGCGATGGAGCCCTCCAGGGCGTACACCGGCGCCTGGTCGCCGATGCGGTAGCCCATGGTGGTGATGAGCCCGGCGTAGGAGTTGATGGCCTCGGTGCCGGTGTTCATCAGCAGGAACGTTCCTGTGCCATAGGTGGACTTGCCCTCGCCGACCGAGAAGCACGTCTGGCCGAACAGCGCCGCCTGCTGGTCGCCGAGCGCCGACGCGACCGGGACGCCGTCGAGCGCGCCGCCCTTGGCGTTGCCGTAGATCTCCGACGACGACCTGATCTCCGGCAGCACCGACGGCGGGACGCCAATGGCCTCGCACAGGCGCTCGTCCCAGCGCTGGGTGCGCAGGTCCATCAGCATCGTGCGGGAGGCGTTGGTGACATCCGTGACATGGACCCCGCCGTCGGCGCCGCCGGTCAGATTCCAGATGACCCAGGAGTCCATGGTCCCGAAGAGCAGCTCGCCCCGCTCGGCGCGCTGCCTGAGGCCCTCGACGTTGTCGAGGAGCCAGCGGACCTTGGGGCCAGCGAAGTACGCGGACAGCGGCAGCCCTGTCTGGCGGCGGAAGCGGTCCATGCCCTCGTCGCGGCCGAGCTCGCGGGTCAGCGCGTCGGTGCGGGTGTCCTGCCAGACGATCGCGTGGTGCACCGGGTCGCCGGTCGCCCTGTCCCACAGCATCGTGGTCTCGCGCTGGTTGGTGATGCCGATCGCCTTGACCTGCTCCTTGCCGATGCGAGCGCTCGCGAGGGCGCCCGCCATGACCTCCTGGACGTTGGTCCAGATCTCGGCGGCGTCGTGTTCGACCCAGCCGGGCCTGGG
The DNA here is from genome assembly GCF_003311645.1 of Streptomyces sp. PT12. GTDB lineage: Bacteria > Actinomycetota > Actinomycetes > Streptomycetales > Streptomycetaceae > Streptomyces. Next base: position 40,836 of record NZ_QEST01000014.1, read on the forward strand.
CAGGTACTGCTCGTGCTCCTTCTGGGCGACGGAGATGACGTGTCCGTCGCGGTCGAAGATCAGGCAGCGGCTCGAGGTGGTGCCCTGGTCGATGGCGGCGATGTACTCGTTGGTGGCGATGGCGTCGGTCATACAGCGGCTCCTGATCGGGTCCGGGCGGCTTCAGGGGGCAGAACGGCGTGGTACGCGTGCCGGTCGCGACGGTGCCGGTCCCCGGCCGACAGTCGGCCGACGTTCGACAATGCCGACCATGGCACGGCAGTTTTCTCCTCGGTGACGACCGCCGTCAAGGGTCGTGCGACAGATAACGCTCGGGTGTGCCTGGATTGTCCTAGAAGCGCCCGGCTCCCAGCTCGCGCGACACGGAACGCGCACAGTCCCTGACGGCCGCGACCAGCCAGGGCCGCGGCTCCCCGTCCGCGAGCACCCGCTCGACCGCCCCGGTGATGCCCACCGCGCCCACGGCCGCCCTCCCGCGGTCGACGACGGGCGCCGCGATCGACGCCACGCCGTCCCATGTCTCGCCCACGTCACTCGCCCAGCCCCTGGCGCGCACCCGATCGAGATCGGCGCCGAACCGCGCCGGATCCACCACCGTCAGCTCGGTGAACGCCTCAAGCGCCCCCCTCGACGCCTCGGCCCGCACGGCCGGGTCCCACGCCGCGAGCGCCTTGCCGAGCGCGGTGCTGTGCAACGGGTGCAACGCGCCCACCTCGGGCACCTGGCGGCTGTCGTCGGGCCTGAAGACGTGGTGCAGCAGCAGCACCCCGCGCCCGTGCGGCACCCCGAGGTAGGCGCTCTCCCGCGTGGCGCGCGCCAGGTCGTCGGTCCACACCAGCGCCCGAGCGCGCAGCTCGTGGGTGTCCAGGTAGCCGCTGCCGAGGCGCAGCAGCTCGGCGCCGAGCTGGTACCTGCCGCTCGCCGGGTCCTGCTCGACCAGGCCCTCCTTGGCCAGGGTCCGCAGCAGCCCGTGCGTGGTGCCCTTGGCGAGCCCGATGGCCGAGGCGATGTCGGTGAGCCCGAGCCGCCGCTCGCCGCCGGCGAGCAGCCGCAGCACCGCGGCGGCGCGCTCGAGCGACTGGATGCTCCGCGCCATGTCCTGCCTCCTGTCCGCCCTCGATGACCGAGAGAGTTCGGCAATGCCGAACGATAGCGGACGATGCCGATTGATGGCGGGTAACGGGCGCATCGGGAGCGCGCACGCCGCCGTGATGTCTCCCCCCGCGGGCGCCAAGGCCGTTAGGCTGATTCGGTGCGCTTCGTCACGACGCGCATAGCCGACAGCCGTCGCACCCCAGGGAGCATGCCCATGGCCTCGTCCAGCCCGCCCTTCGCGCCCCCCGCCGAGCGAGCCGCCGCGCTCAGGGAGGCCCTCGCCTCCCGCGTCGTCGTCGCCGACGGCGGCATGGGCACGATGCTCCAGGCGCAGGAGCCGACGCTCGATGACTTCCAGCAGCTTGAAGGGTGCAACGAGGTCCTCAACGTCACCCGCCCCGACATCGTCGCCTCCGTCCACCGCGCCTACTTCGAGGCGGGTGTCGACTGCGTCGAGACCAACACCTTCGGCGCCAACCTCTCCGCCCTCGGCGAGTACGAGATCCCCGAGCGCATCGCCGAGCTCTCGGCCGCCGGCGCGCGCGTCGCCCGCGAGACCGCCGACGCGTTCGCCGCCGACGACGGCCGCCCCCGCTGGGTGCTCGGCTCGATCGGCCCCGGCACCAAGCTGCCCAGCCTCGGCCACATCGCCTACCCGGCCCTGCGCGACGCCTACCAGCGCAACGCCGAGGGCCTGATCGAGGGCGGCGCCGACGCGCTGCTCGTGGAGACCAGCCAGGACCTGCTCCAGACCAAGGCCGCCGTCCTCGGCGCTAGGCGCGCCCTGAGCGCGGCGGGCGCCGACCTACCGTTGATCGTCCAGGTCACGGTCGAGACGACCGGCACGATGCTGCTCGGCTCCGAGATCGGCGCCGCGCTCACCTCGCTTGAGCCGCTCGGCATCGACATGGTCGGCCTCAACTGCGCGACCGGCCCCGCCGAGATGAGCGAGCACCTGCGCTATCTCGCCCGGCACGCCCGCGTCCCGCTGTCCTGCATGCCCAACGCCGGGCTGCCCGTCCTCGGCAAGGACGGCGCGCACTACCCCCTGGGCCCCGCGGAGCTTGCGGACGCGCACGAGGCGTTCATCGGCGAGTTCGGCCTCTCGCTCGTCGGCGGCTGCTGCGGCACCACGCCCGAGCACCTGCGCCAGGTGGTGGAGCGGGTCACCGACCTGCGCCCCGCGCCCCGCGACCCCAGCCCCGAGCCGGGGGCCTCGTCGCTCTACCAGACGGTGCCGTTTCGCCAGGACACCTCCTATCTGGCCATCGGCGAGCGGACGAACGCCAACGGCTCGAAGAAGTTCCGCGAGGCGATGCTCGCGGGGCGCTGGGACGAGTGCGTGGAGATGGCGCGCGGTCAGATCCGCGAGGGCGCCCACATGCTCGACCTGTGCGTGGACTACGTCGGCAGGGACGGCGTCGCCGACATGGCCGAGCTGGCGGGCCGCTTCGCCACCGCGTCGACGCTGCCGATCGTGCTGGACTCCACCGAGCCCGCCGTCCTCGAGGCGGGCCTGGAGAAGCTGGGCGGCCGGGCCGTGATCAACTCCGTGAACTACGAGGACGGCGACGGCCCCGACTCCCGTTTCGCCAGGGTCACCCGCCTTGCCACCGAGCACGGCGCCGCGCTCATGGCCCTGACGATCGACGAGGAGGGCCAGGCCAGGACGCCCGAGCACAAGGTCGCCATTGCCGAACGCCTGATCGCCGACCTCACCGCGAACTGGGGCGTGGCGAAGCCCGACATCATCATCGACTGCCTCACCTTCACCATCTGTACCGGCCAGGAGGAGTCCCGCAGGGACGGCCTCCACACGATCGAGGCCATCCGCGAGCTCAAGCGCCGCCACCCCGAGGTGCAGACCACCCTGGGCCTGTCCAACATCTCCTTCGGCCTCAACCCCGCCGCCAGGCTCGTGCTCAACTCCGTCTTCCTCGACGAGTGCGTCAAGGCCGGGCTCGACTCCGCCATCGTGCACGCTGCCAAGATCCTGCCGATCGCCAGGATCGACGCCGAGCAGGTCGAGGCCGCCCTCGACCTCATCTACGACCGGCGCACCCCCGACCACGACCCGCTCCAGCGCTTCCTTCAGCTGTTCGAGGGCGTGGACGCCAGGTCGATGCGCGCGGGCAAGACCGAAGAGCTGCTCGCGCTGCCCCTCGACGAGCGCCTTCAGCGCCGGATCATCGACGGCGAGCGCAAGGGCCTCGAGGCCGACCTCGACGAGGCGCTGACCGAACGCCCCGCGCTCGACATCGTCAACGACACGCTGCTGTCCGGCATGAAGGTCGTGGGCGAGCTGTTCGGCTCGGGGCAGATGCAGCTGCCGTTCGTCCTCCAGTCCGCAGAGGTGATGAAGGCGGCCGTGGCCCACCTCGAGCCGCACATGGAGAAGTCGGGCGACGACGGCAAGGGCACCATCGTGCTGGCCACCGTCCGCGGCGACGTCCACGACATCGGCAAGAACCTGGTGGACATCATCCTGACCAACAACGGCTACAACGTGGTCAACCTCGGCATCAAACAGCCGGTCTCCGCCATCCTCGACGCCGCGAAGGAGCACCGGGCCGACGTCATCGGCATGTCGGGCCTGCTGGTGAAGTCCACGGTGATCATGAAGGAGAACCTGGAGGAGCTCAACCGCCGCGGCATGGCGGCCGACTACCCCGTCATCCTGGGCGGCGCCGCCCTCACCCGCGCCTATGTCGAGCAGGACCTGCACGAGATCTACCGCGGCGAGGTCCGCTACGCCCGCGACGCGTTCGAGGGGCTGCGGCTGATGGACGCCCTGGTCGCCGTCAAGCGAGGCGTCCCAGGGGCGACGCTCCCCGAGCTCAAGCCGCGCCGCGTCGCCCGCCGTCCGGCCCCGCTGCCCGAGGCCGACGGCGGCGACGGCGCACCGGTCCGCTCCGAGACCGCCACCGATGTCCCCATCCCCACCCCGCCGTTCCTGGGCACGCGCGTCGTCAAGGGCATCCCGCTCAAGGACTACGCGGAGTGGCTGGACGAGGACGCGCTGTTCAAGGGGCAGTGGGGCCTGAAGGCCGCCAGGACCGGCGAGGGGCCCGACTACGCCGAGCTGGTCGAGACCGAGGGCAGGCCAAGACTGCGCGGCTGGCTCGACCGGCTGCACACCGACAACCTCCTGGAGGCGGCCGTCGTCCACGGCTACTTCCCGTGCCACGCCGAGGGCGACGACCTGGTGATCCTGGACGAGGAGGGCAAGGAGCGCACCCGCTTCACCTTCCCGCGCCAGCGCCGCGGCCGCCGGCTGTGCCTGGCCGACTTCTTCCGCCCCGCCGAGTCGGGCGAGACGGATGTCGTCGCCCTCCAGACCGTGACCATCGGCCCCCGGGTGAGCGAGGCGACCGCCGAGCTGTTCGCGGCCGACTCCTACCGCGACTACCTGGAGCTGCACGGCCTGTCCGTCCAGCTCGCCGAGGCGCTGGCCGAGTACTGGCACGCCAGGGTCCGCGCGGACCTGGGCATCGGGGGCAACGACCCCGCGGGCCTGGACGGGATGTTCCGCACCGAGTACCAGGGCTGCCGCTACTCCCTCGGCTACCCCGCCTGCCCCGACCTGGAGGACCGCGCCAAGATCGCCGAGCTGCTCGGCTCCGAGCGCATCGGCGTCACGCTCTCCGAGGAGTTCCAGCTGCACCCCGAGCAGTCCACGGACGCCATCGTCCTTCACCATCCGGAAGCCAACTATTTCAACGCTCGTTGATCTGTCCGGGTGATATGGCCCGGGCGGCTTCCCGAGCGCCGACGTAGACTGATCGGTCCGGTACAGGCCGGTCGCCCCCACAGGGGTGACCGGCCTGCGCGTCCCTTGTGGACTTGTGGAGGTGTGCGGATGACGAGTTCCCTGCCCGCCATGGACGTCAGGGCGCCGTACGAGGGCGGCCCGCAGGCCGTGCTGCTCGACATGGACGGCACGCTGGTGGACACCGAGGGCTTCTGGTGGGACGCCGAGGTCGAGGTCTTCGGCGCCCTGGGACACGAGCTGGCCGACGAGCACCGCGAGGTGGTGGTCGGCGGCCCCATGACCCGCAGCGCCGGGTACCTCATCGAGGTCACCGGTGCCGACATCACCCTGGACGAGCTGAGCGTGCTGCTCAACGCCGGCTTTCTGCGCCGCCTCGAGCGCGGCGTTCCGCTGATGCCGGGGGCTCGGCGGCTGCTGACCGAGCTGGCCGCCCACCGGGTGCCCACCGCCCTGGTCTCCGCGTCCCACCGGACCGTCATCGAGCGCATGCTGGTCTCTCTCGGCCCCGAGCACTTCGCGCTCACCGTCGCGGGCGACGAGGTGCCGCGCACCAAGCCGCACCCCGACCCGTACCTCGCCGCGGCCGCGGGCCTTGGCGCCGACCCCGCGCGCTGCGTCGCCATCGAGGACACCGCCACCGGCGTGGCATCCGCCGAGGCGGCCGGCTGCCGCGTCATTGCCGTTCCCTCGGTGGCCCCCGTCCCCGCCGCCTCGGGGCGCACGGTCGTGGACTCGCTCGAGCGGGTCGACCTCCCCCTGCTGCGCTCCCTCGTGGCCCGTGATGTTTCTCACCTGAGGAATGGGGTTTCGGCGGACTAGGGTCATGGCGGCCGGTCCCGCAGCGAGGATAAGAGGAAGACGCGTGAGGCGACGAGGTGCGTTGGCGCCACTCCCGACGGCTCTCGGGCTTGTCACGGCCCTGCTGCTCGGCGGCTGCGGCCTCACCGGCGACGACGGCCCGGGCGACGACGAGAGAGTGGTCGTCGGGATGACCGACGAGGTGCTGGCCACCGATCCGGCCTCGGGCTACGACCCCGGCTCGTGGCTGGTGTTCAACAACGTCTTCCAGTCGCTGCTCAGCTTCCCGCCCGGCGGGACCGAGCCGCAGCCCGAGGCCGCCAGGTCCTGCGGCTTCACCGACCGGGTCAGCCAGCGCTTCACGTGCACCCTGCGCGAGGACCTGACCTTCAGCAACGGGCACGAGCTGACCTCGCGCGACGTCAAGTTCTCCTTCGACCGCACCCTGGGCATCAACGACCCCGACGGGCCCGCCGTGATGCTCTCCACGATCGACCGAATAGAGACGCCGGACGACCGCACCGTCACGTTCCACCTCAACCAGCCCGACGCCACCTTCCCCCAGAAGATCGCCTCGGGCGCAGGGTCCATCGTGGACCACCGCTCCTACCCCGCGGACGAGCTGCGCACCGACGGCGAGGCCGTCGGCTCCGGCGTCTACACCCTGGAGAGCTACGGCGACGGCGAGGCCGTCTTCGCCGCCAACGACGACTACCAGGGCCCGGCCGAGCCGAAGAACGCCGAGGTCACCCTGCGCCTCTTCCACGGCGACCAGCAGGCCCTCAAGACGGCTGTGGAGAACGGCGAGGTCGATGTCGCCTACCGCGGCCTGGCCGCGAGCGACATCGCGGAGCTGGAGAGCTCGACCATCGCGGGCGGCAGCCGCGTCAAGGTCGTGGACGGCACGAGCGCCGAGGTCCAGCATCTGGTGTTCAACATGGACGACCCCGTGACGGGCGACATCGGCGTCCGCCGCGCCATCGCCCACCTCATCGACCGCGGCACCCTCACCCGCGACGTCTACCGGCGCACCGCCGAGCCGCTGTACTCCGTCGTCCCGGTCGGCATCACCGGCCACAACACCGCGTTCTTCGACACCTACGGCGACCTCCCGCGCCCCGACCTCGCCGAGGAGGCCCTGCGCGACGCGGGCCACACCGACCCCGTGGAGCTGACCCTGTGGGTCACCCCCGCGCGGTTCGGCCCCGACACCGAGGCGGCGTTCGAGTACATCGCCGACCAGCTCAACGCCAGCGGCCTGTTCGACGCGTCGGTGCGCAGCGTTCCGGCCGACGAGTTCGCCGAGGGCGTCAGCAACGGCGACTACGGCGCCTATGTCCGCGGCTGGGTGCCCGACTACCCCGACCCCGACAACTTCACGGCCCCCTTCTTCGGCGAGGGCAACGTCCTGGAGAACAACTACGAGTCCCCCCGCATCACCGACGAGCTGATCCCGCGCACCGAGCAGGAGAGCGACCGCGGCCAGACCGTCGAGGACTTCGCCACGCTCCAGGACATCGTCGCCGACGAGCTGCCGCTGATCCCGCTCTGGCAGGGCAAGCAGTACGCCGTCGCCGCGGACGACATCGACGGCCTCCAGTGGACCCTGGACGCCTCCACCGTCTTCCGCTTCTGGGAGATCGGCAAGTCCGAGTCCTGAGGGCGCCCTTGAGCGCACCGGGCCCGGCCCGGGCACCCGCTCAACTGCCCGGGCGCACCAGGCCGCTCTCGTAGGCGAACACCGCGGCTTGCACCCGGTCGCGCAGCCCCAACTTGGTGAGCACATGGCCCACATGGGTCTTCACCGTCGTCTCGCTGACGAAGAGGTCGGCGGCGATCTCGGCGTTCGACAGGCCGCGCGCCACGAGCTTCAGCACCTCGACCTCGCGCTCCGTCAGCGTGCTCAGCGCGTCGGGCACGGACTCCTCGCCCGATGGCAGCTTCCCCGCGTACATGTCGAGCAGCCGCCGCGTCACGCTCGGCGCCAGCATCGCCTCGCCCGCCGCCACCACCCGGATCGCCTGCACCAGCTCACCTGCGGGCGCGTCCTTGAGCAGAAAGCCGCTGGCCCCCGCCCGCAGCGCCTCCACGACGTACTCGTCCAGGTCGAACGTGGTCAGCACGAGCACCTTCGCCGGGCCGTCCTTCTCCGGCCCCGTGATGCGCCGCGTCGCCTCCACCCCGTCCATCCGCGGCATCCGGATGTCCATCAGCACCACGTCGGGCTGCAACGCCCGCACCTGGTCGAGCGCCTGCACCCCGTCCCCTGCCTCCCCGACGACGGCCAGGTCGTGCTCCGCCTCCAGGATCATCCGGAATCCGGTGCGCAGCAGCGGCTGGTCGTCGACCAGCAGAACGCGGATCGGCAGCACGGGGTCGCCCTTCGCTCGGGGGTACGGCGCGGGTCACTCGGGACCGCGCACCATTCTCGCTCACCCCCCTCCCTCCGCCGTCCCCGCCTCCGCCGCCCCCGCCCGGGCGCGGTCGTCCAGCGGCAGCCTTGGCTGGATCATCAGCGGATAGGGCGGGGGAGTGCCGCCGAACTCGGGGCAAAGGGCCCGGTGGTCGCACCAGTCGCACAGCCGCCCGCGCCTCGGCCGCCAGTCGCCCGTCTCGGTCGCGTGGCGGATGGCGTCCCACAGCGCGAGCAGCTTCCGCTCCACGCTCCGCAGGTCCGCCTCCTGCGGGTCGTACGTCAGCACGTCCCCGCTGCCGAGATACACCAGCTGGAGCCGCCGCGGCACGGCGCCCCGCAGCCGCCACAGCACCAGCGCGTAGAACTTCATCTGGAACAGCGCCTCGCCCGCGAACTCCGAGCGCGGCGCCTTCCCCGTCTTGTAGTCCACGACGCGGACCTCGCCCGTCGGCGCGATGTCCACCCGGTCGATGACGCCCCGCAGCCGCAGCCCCGACTCCAGGCGCGTCTCCACGAACAACTCGCGCTCCGCGGGCTCGAGACGCGTCGGGTCCTCCAGCGAGAACCACCGCTCGACCAGCTCCTCGGCCCCCGTCAGCCACTCGGCGAGCCGCGCCCCGTCGATCCCCCCCTCCTCCCCCCCCTCCTCCCCGCCGTCCTCACCCGAACCGGTGAACAGGCGGGCCAGCTCGGGACGCTTGGCCAGCAGCCGCTCCCACTCGCCCACCACGAGCGAACGCGCCCGCCGCACGCTGCGCCGCGCCGCCGGAACGTCGAAGACCCGCTCGAGCACGGCGTGCACGACCGTCCCCCTGGTAGCCGCGGCGTTCGGCTCCTCCGGCAGTTTGTCGATCACCCGGAAGCGGTACAGCAGGGGACACCGCATGAAATCGGCGGCCCTCGACGGCGAAAGCGAGTCAGGAGGCGTGGCGGCGGACCCAGTCATGGAGCGAACCCTACGGCGCGTCACTGACACTCAGCGGCATACCATCGACTCCGGGCCCGCACGCACGATGAGGGTTCGGGCGCGAGGCAACGAGGGGAACTGGTGGGAGAATCCGACGACGACCGGACGCCGCCCTCCGAAGGGCGGCAGGGCCAGGAGGGCACACCGCGGCGCCCCCAGGAGCCGGCCGAGCCGGTCGACCCGGCCCAGCCCACGCCGGGCAAGGAGCCGGTGCCGCCGAAGGAGAAGGAGGCGGGCGGCGGCATCCTCATGGGCCGCGTCTTCGGCGTCCCGGTCTATGTCGCCCCCAGCTGGTTCCTGGTCGCCGCGCTGATCACCTGGTTCTTCGGGAACCAGCTCGACCGCGTGCTGCCCGAGCTCGGCATCGGCCGCTACCTGGTCTCCCTCTTCTTCGCCGTCGCCTTCTACGCCTCCGTGCTGGTCCACGAGCTGGCCCACACGTTCGCCGCCATCCGCTTCGACCTGCCGGTGCGCCGCATCCAGCTCCAGTTCTTCGGCGGCGTCTCCGAGATCGAGAAGGAGTCCCAGACCCCGGGCCGCGAGTTCGTCCTCGCCGGGGTCGGGCCGCTGCTCTCCCTGGTCCTCGCCGGCGCCTTCTGGCTCGGCATGCTCACCGTCGAGTCCGGCACCGTCCCAGGCGTCCTGCTCGCGGGCCTGATGATCTCCAACCTCATCGTCGCCGCGTTCAACCTCCTGCCGGGGCTCCCCCTCGACGGCGGCCGCATGCTGCGTGCCGTCGTGTGGAAGGTCTCGGGCAGCCCCATGACCGGCACGGTCGCCGCCGCGTGGTCGGGCCGCGTCCTGGCCGTCGCCGTCCTCGTCGGCTTCCCCCTCGCCACCCACATGGGCAACGTCACCGACCGCGGCTCGTTCACCGGCCTCGAGTCGCTGACGGACGCGCTGCTCGCCGCCATCCTCGCCGCCATCATCTGGACCGGCGCCGGGAACAGCCTGCGCATGGCCAGGCTGCGCGAGCGCCTGCCCGCGCTCAACGCCCGCGCCCTCACCCGCAGGGCCGTCCCCGTCACCGGCGAGACCCCGCTGTCCGAGGCGCTGCGCCGGGCCAACGACTCGGGCGCCCGCGCCCTCGTGGTCGTGGACCCCGACGGCAGCCCGGTGGCGGTCGTGCGGGAGGCGGGCATCGCGGGCGTCCCCCAGCACCGCCGCCCCTGGGTCCAGGTCGGCACCCTCGCCCAGGACCTGGCCGACGGCATGCGGCTGTCGGCCGACCTGTCGGGCGAGAGCCTGCTGGACCACCTCAGGGCCACCCCGGCCACCGAGTACCTGGTGGTCGAGGACACCGGAGAGATCTACGGCGTGCTGTCCACGAGCGACGTGGAACGCGCGTTCATCGACGCCATGGCCCGTCCATCGCCGTCCCCGAGGCCGCGCTCGTCGCCCTGACCACCTCCTCGGATTCGGCCGTCAACTCCGCCTGGACTAGGCTGTCCGCATGTCCGAACCGACCGGTGCAGCCCGCCGTCGCGGGCCCTTCAAGGTCGGGGACCAGGTCCAGCTCACCGACCCCAAGGGCCGCCACTACACGTTCACGCTCGAAGCCGGGAAGAGCTTCCACACCCACAAGGGCGCCTTCCCCCACGACGAGCTGATCGGCGCCCCCGAGGGGACCGTCGTCCGCACCACCGGAAACGTCGCCTACCTCGCGCTGCGCCCCCTGCTCCCCGACTATGTCCTGTCCATGCCGCGCGGCGCCGCCGTCGTCTACCCCAAGGACGCCGGGCAGATCCTCGCCATGGCCGACATCTTCCCCGGCGCGCGCGTCGTCGAGGCGGGCGTCGGCTCGGGGTCGCTCAGCACGTTCCTGCTGCGCGCCATCGGCGACCAGGGCATGCTGCACTCCTACGAGCGCAGGGCGGACTTCGCCGAGATCGCCCAGGAGAACGTCGCCCGGTACTTCGGAGGCCCGCACCCCGCCTGGCAGTTGACCGTGGGCGACCTCCAGGACCACCTCTCCGACACCGACGTGGACCGCGTCATCCTGGACATGCTCGCGCCCTGGGAGTGCCTTGACGCCGTCTCCAAGGCCCTCGTGCCAGGCGGCATCGTGTGCGCCTACGTCGCGACCACGACGCAGCTGGCCAGGACGGTGGAGACGATCCGCGAGCACGGCACGTTCAACGAGCCGCGCGCGTGGGAGACCATGGTCCGCACATGGCACGTCGAGGGCCTGGCCGTCCGCCCCGACCACCGCATGATCGGGCACACCGGCTTCCTGCTGACCGCCCGCCGCCTCGCCGACGGCGTTACCCCGCCGCTGCGCCGCCGCCGCCCCGCGCCCGGGGCGTACGGCGCGGACTACACGGGGCCCGGCTCCGGCAGCGGCGAGCGGGCAGAGACGGATTGATCGACCCCCCGCCGGACGGCCGCGGTGTGACGTGTGGCACGATTCCGTGCGCGTTCCCTTGCCCACCCCGCGCTCCTGAGGGAGTCACCGCGTGCAGCTTCCGGCAGGCCAGGACCTTCCCCACACCCGCGCCCGCGCCGTTCACTGGCTGACCACCGCCGCCGTTCTCGCGGCCGCGACGGTCGTGGCGGCGATGATCGAGCCCTCGGGCGCCACGGCCACCGCCACCGCGAGCGGCGAACGGGGCCCCGAGCGGGGAGCCGCCGCCCCCACCCCCGGCCCCGACGCCGAGGCGGCCGAGTACCCCCTGGACTGCGGCCCGCTCGGCGTCGTGGTGAGCGACCAGGCGTCCGTCGACCTCGACGGCGACGGAACGGGCGAGACGGTGGCCGTCGTCCACTGCGACGCCGGCTCCGGAACGCCCCCGCACGGCGTGTACCTGCTCGGCCACGGGGAGGGCGAGGGCGCGGCGCCGCGCGTCACCGAGACGCTCGTGGACCCGGCAGAGCGGATGAACGTCGACAGGTTCGAGGCGGACGACGACGCCGTCGCGCTGCGCCTGTACGGCTACTCCTCGCCCGATGTGCCCAGTTGCTGCCCCGACATGCAGCGCGACGTCAGCTGGTCGTGGCGGGACGGTGCACTGACCCTGGACGTCGCACCGCCGCCCAACAGCGTGTGAGCGCCGGGCCGCTGGGCGCGGTCAGGCCGCCTCGGGGCCGTACACCTCGGTGCCGTCGGCGACCCGGCGCACATGGATGCACTGCCCGGGACAGTCCTTCACCGAGTCGGTCACGTCCCGCAGCAGCGGCAGCGGAATGGGCGCGGTGGCCCCCGGCTCGGTGAGCAGGTCGGCCTCCTCGCCCGGCGCCACGGGCGGCTTCACATAGGCGAGTCCGTCGATGTCGAGCTCGAACACGTCCGGCGCGTACTGTGCGCAGATCCCGTCCCCGGTGCACAGGTCCTGATCGATCCAGACCTCGAGCTCGTCAGTGGCTTCGTTCGGCACGGTCATGCGTCTACCGTTCCTCGTCGGGGGAAACGTCGGGGGGAAACGTCGGGGGGAAACGTCAGGGGGAACATCGGGCGCGAAACAAAGAGAGCCATCCACGCCGGGTGTTGACCGCTTACGACCATACAGCGGGCCGCTTTCCCACCGTGCGGGGTGGGTATTTCCCTGGCGTGAGGGAGTGCGCAAGGGTGAAGATCGGACACGCCCCGACCGTCTTTGTGATCTAGGGGTTTCGAACTGCACCGGTCCAGGTAGGGTCTGGAAGCGTCCAGCTCCCCTTGGAGGAGGTGAGGACCCGTGGTATCCCAGAACGACGACAGCAACCGCGGCATCCGGCCTGGTCGAGGTTCAGACGACCCGACCCGGCAGGTTGCCGACCTTGAGCAGGAGATCACCGTCCTGCGCCGCAAGCTGGCCGACTCTCCGCGGCACACTCGGATTCTCGAGGAGCGGATTGTCGAGCTCCAGACCAATCTGGCCGGTGTCTCCGCGCAGAACGAGCGCCTGGCGAGCACGCTGCGCGAGGCGCGGGACCAGATCGTCGCCCTCAAGGAGGAAGTCGACCGGCTCGCCCAGCCGCCCTCCGGGTTCGGTGTGTTCCTGGCCGCGAACGACGACGGCACGGCCGACATCTTCACGGGCGGCCGCAAGCTGCGGGTCAACGTCAGCCCGAGCATCGACCTCGACGAGTTGAGGCGCGGCCAGGAGGTCATGCTCAACGAGGCGATGAACGTGGTCGCGGCCATGGAGTTCGAGAGCGCCGGGGACATCGTCACCCTCAAGGAGGTCCTGGAGGACGGCGAACGCGCCCTGGTCGTCGGGCACACCGACGAGGAGCGGGTGGTCAAGCTCGCGCAGCCGCTGATGGACGCGACCCTGCGCGCGGGCGACGCCCTCCTCCTCGAGCCCCGCTCCGGCTACGTCTACGAGGTCGTGCCCAAGAGCGAGGTCGAGGAGCTGGTCCTCGAAGAGGTGCCGGACATCGACTACACGCAGATCGGCGGCCTCGGCGGCCAGATCGAGCTGATCCGCGACGCGGTCGAGCTGCCCTATCTGCACCCCGACCTCTTCCGCGAGCACGAGCTGCGCCCGCCCAAGGGCGTCCTGCTCTACGGCCCGCCCGGCTGCGGCAAGACGCTCATCGCCAAGGCCGTCGCCAACTCACTGGCCAAGAAGGTCGCCGAGGTTACGGGACGGCCCGCGGGGAAGAGCTTCTTCCTCAACATCAAGGGCCCCGAGCTGCTCAACAAGTACGTCGGCGAGACCGAGCGGCACATCCGCCTGGTCTTCCAGCGGGCCCGCGAGAAGGCGAGCGAGGGCGTGCCCGTCATCGTCTTCTTCGACGAGATGGACTCCCTCTTCCGCACCCGGGGCTCGGGCGTCAGCTCGGACGTGGAGAACACCATCGTTCCGCAGCTGCTCTCCGAGATCGACGGGGTGGAGGGCCTGGAGAACGTCATCGTGATCGGCGCCTCCAACCGCGAGGACATGATCGACCCGGCGATCCTGCGCCCGGGCCGCCTCGATGTGAAGATCAAGATCGAGCGCCCTGACGCCGAGGCCGCCCGTGACATCTTCTCCAAGTACCTCACCTCGAGGCTGCCGTTGCACTCCGACGACCTGTCGGAGCACAACGACAGCCGTGAGGTCACCGTCCAGAGCATGATCCAGACGGTCGTGGAGCAGATGTACGCCGAGTCCGAGGAGAACCGCTTCCTCGAGGTCACCTACGCCAACGGTGACAAGGAGGTCCTGTACTTCAAGGACTTCAACTCCGGCGCCATGATCCAGAACATCGTGGACCGGGCGAAGAAGATGGCGATCAAGGACTTCCTCGACCACCGCCAGAAGGGCCTGCGCGTCTCCCACCTGCTCTCCGCCTGCGTGGACGAGTTCAAGGAGAACGAGGACCTGCCCAACACCACCAACCCCGACGACTGGGCCCGCATCTCCGGCAAGAAGGGCGAGCGCATCGTGTTCATCCGCACGCTCGTCACCGGGAAGCAGGGCGGGGACACCGGTCGCTCGATCGACACGGTGGCGAACACCGGTCAATACCTGTAGTGCATGACACATCGGCTGCGGGGCACGCGAAGGCGGGCTCCGCAGCCGTTCGTTTCCGAAACAGTCCTGAAGGAAACCCGCAGTGACCTCCTCACCGCAGCCCGTGTCGCCTAGGCTCGTAGCCAGCGACGGGACGGTGGAGAGCCGCCGCCGGGCAAGGAGGGCCGCATGACTGTACGGCGAGTGATGGGCATCGAGACGGAGTACGGCGTTTCCGTTCCCGGACACCCGAACGCCAACGCCATGCTCACCTCCTCCCAGGTCGTGAACGCCTACGCCGCGGCCATGCACCGCGCCAGGCGGGCGCGCTGGGACTTCGAGGAGGAGAACCCCCTGCGGGACGCCCGCGGCTTCGACCTCGCGCGGGACAACGCCGACGCCAGCCAGCTGACCGACGAGGACATCGGCCTGGCCAACGTCATCCTGACCAACGGCGCCCGCCTCTACGTCGACCACGCCCACCCCGAGTACAGCGCCCCCGAGACGACCAACCCCATGGACGCGCTCCTGTGGGACAAGGCGGGGGAGCGGATCATGGCCGAGGCCGCCCGCCGGGCCGCCGAGGTGCCGGGTGCCCAGCCGATCCACCTGTACAAGAACAACACGGACAACAAGGGCGCCTCGTACGGCACCCACGAGAACTACCTGATGAAGCGGGAGACCCCGTTCTCCGACATCGTGCGGCACCTCACGCCGTTCTTCGTCTCCCGCCAGGTGGTGTGCGGCGCGGGCCGGGTGGGGGTCGGGCAGGACGGCGGCGAGCACGGCTTCCAGCTCAGCCAGCGCGCCGACTACTTCGAGGTCGAGGTGGGCCTCGAGACGACGCTCAAGCGGCCCATCATCAACACCAGGGACGAGCCGCACGCGGACGCCGAGCGGTACCGCCGCCTCCATGTGATCATCGGCGACGCCAACCTCGCCGAGCTGTCCACCTATCTCAAGCTGGGCACCACGGCGCTGGTGCTCTCGATGATCGAGGACGGCTTCATCGCCGTGGACCTCGCGGTCGACCAGCCGGTGCGTACCCTGCACCGGGTCAGCCACGACCCCTCTCTCAGGGAGCTTGTCACCCTCCGCAGCGGCCGCACGCTGACCGCGGTCCAGCTTCAGATGGAGTACTACGAGCTGGCCAGCAAGTATGTCGAGGAGCGCTGGGGCTCGGACGCCGACGAGCAGACGATCGACGTGCTGACCCGCTGGGAGGAGGTCCTCGGCGCCCTGGAGCGCGACCCGATGAGCCTGGCGGGCCAGCTCGACTGGGTGGCCAAGCGCGAGCTGATGGAGGGCTACCGGCGCCGTGACGGCGTCGGCTGGGACGCCGCGCGCCTGCACCTGGTGGACCTCCAGTACGCCGACGTGCGCCCCGACAAGGGCCTGTACAACCGCCTGGTGGCGCGCGGCCGGATGAGCACGCTGCTGTCCGAGGAAGACGTGACGGCGGCCCGCGTCGACCCGCCCCAGGACACCAGGGCATACTTCAGGGGCCGCTGCCTCGACCAGTACGCGGACGACGTCGCGGCGGCGTCCTGGGACTCGGTGATCTTCGACCTGCCCGGCCGTGACTCGCTCCAGCGGGTGCCGACGATGGACCCGCTGCGCGGCACCCGGGAGCATGTCAAGGACCTGCTCGACCGCTGTGAGACGGCCGAGGATCTTGTTCGCGCCCTCTCGGGCGGCTGATTCGGCCCGGATCCGGGAATCATGGAGGTGGTTCCCGGACGTTGTAGCAAAGAAGGGCCGATGTCAGCCCCGGCTAGTAGGGTCTGATCTTGATACGTCGAGCTGAAGCATGGGGTGAGGGAGATGGCGACCAAGGACACCGGCGGCGGCCAGCAGAGGGCGTCGCGCACCAGCGAAGAGACCGAGGAGCAGACTCAGGACGCGGAGGTCTCGGAGGACCTCAAGGAGCGCCAGGAGGCTCTGACGGAGGACGTGGACTCCGTCCTGGACGAGATCGACGAGGTCCTGGAGTCCAACGCCGAGGATTTCGTGCGGAGTTTCGTGCAGAAGGGCGGCCAGTAGCCCGCCCGCCGGGAAGCGACGCGACCCGGGTGGATCTTCAGCGCATGACGGGTAGGGTCCGTGGCATACGCTGCCTCCAGCCCCGGCCGCACAGCCGGACCGGGGCGGCGGACCGTTTCTCCTGACTGGAAGGAAACCTGTGGCGGCCAACTCCCACGACCAGGGGCGACTCCCGGCAGCCTTCCTGCGGCCGGGGTCCTCCTCTTTTCTGGACTTCCTCTCCGACTACGCCCCCGAGCGGCTCCCGGGAAGCCAGGCGCTGCCCCCCGTCGAGGGCGCGGTCGAGGCCGTCCACGGCACCACGATCGTCGCCGCCACCTTCGCCGGCGGCGTGGTGCTCGCCGGTGACCGCAGGGCCACCATGGGCAACATGATCGCCCAGCGCGACGTCGAGAAGGTCTTCCCGGCCGACGAGTACTCCGCGGTGGGCATCGCGGGCACGGCCGGGCTCGCCGTCGAGCTGGTGAAGCTGTTCCAGCTGGAGCTCGAGCACTTCGAGAAGGTGGAGGGCCATGTCCTCTCCCTCGAGGGCAAGGCCAACCGGCTGTCCACCATGATCCGCGGAAATCTCGGCATGGCCTTGCAGGGCCTGGCCGTGGTGCCGATGTTCGCCGGGTACGACCTGGAGCGCGAGCGCGGCCGGATCTTCTCCTACGACGTCACCGGCGGCCGTTCCGAGGAGCTGGGCTTCGCGGCCGTCGGGTCCGGTTCGATCTTCGCCCGGGGCGCGCTGAAGAAGCTGCACCGCGAGGACCTGACGGAGCGGCAGACGGCCACGGTCGTGGTGCAGTCGCTCTACGACGCGGCCGACGACGACTCGGCGACGGGCGGTCCCGATCTCGCCCGCCGGATCTTCCCGATCGTCACGGTGATCACCGAGGATGGGTTCCGCCGGCTCGGCGAGGCGGAGGTATCCGAGATCGCCAGGACGGTCACCGAGGGCCGTCTCTCGCAGCCGAACGGCCCGCTGGCCCCGGTGCTCTAGCCGCCATCGCGGCACACCGAAGATTTCCGACGGACAGGACAGGAAGGGACGAGTAGCCGGTGTCGACGCCGTTCTATGTCTCACCCCAGCAGGCCATGGCGGACCGCGCCGAGTATGCCCGGAAGGGCATCGCGCGCGGGCGTAGCCTGGTCGTGTTGCAGTATGCCGACGGCATCGTGTTCGTCGCCGAGAACCCCTCGCGGGCGCTGCACAAGGTCAGCGAGATCTACGACCGGATCGCCTTCGCCGCGACCGGGAAGTACAACGAGTACGAGAGCCTGCGCATCGGCGGCACCCGGTATGCCGACCTGCGCGGCTACACGTACGACCGCGAGGACGTGACGGCCCGCGGGCTGGCGAACCTCTACGCCCAGACGCTGGGCAACATCTTCTCCAGCGCCGCCGAGAAGCCCTACGAGGTGGAGCTGCTGGTCGCCGAGGTCGGTGAGACCCCGGCCCACGACGAGATCTACCGCCTGCCGCACGACGGCTCGATCATCGACGAGCACGGCTCGGTCGCCGTCGGCGGGAACTCCGACCAGATCGGCAGCTATCTCGACCAGCGCCACCGCGACGACCTCAGCCTGGGCGAGGCGCTGCGGCTTGCCGTCGAGTCGCTCACGCGCGACAGCAACGGCGGGGAGCGGGAGTTGACCGCCGATCAGCTCGAAGTCGCGGTCCTCGACCGGAACCGCGCGCAGCAGCGGAAGTTCAAGCGGGTGTCGGGACCCCAGCTGGCCAGGCTGCTCGACGAGGGCCAGACCACCCCGGCCGCCGAGGAGTCGCCCGACAGCGCCCCCGAGGACGGCGACGACGACGGGAAGTGACCGCGGGGGATCCCGCCCGTGACCCCCCTGACGCCCCGGTGCCCTACGGCGCCGGGGCGTTCGTCCGTCCTGGGGCAGGCGGGGCCGGTGGCGGCGGCGCGGTCGAGCCGCGCGGGGTCAGCGTGACGGGCAGTACGGTCGTTCCGCCGCGCTCGCCCGCGAGGGCCGCGAGCAAGGCCCGCATCCCCGCCGCCCCCAGCTCATCGGCGGGCAGGGAGACGGTGGTCAGCTCGGGCTCAACGGCGGTGGCCACGGCCAGGTCGTCGAAGCCCGTGACCGAAAGATCGTCGGGGATCCGGATGCCGAGGCGCCTGGCGGCCTTGCAGGCGCCCGCGGCCTGGAGGTCGTCGTCGCACACGAGCGCGGTGGGCCGGTGCGCGACGGCGAGGGCGCGCTCGGCGGCGACGAGGCCGCCCGTGACGTCGATGGGGGCGCGTTCCGTGGTGACCAGGCGCGCCCCTGGCACCGCGGCCAGCTCGTCGGCCAGCACCCGGGCCCTGACGCCGAATGTCCAGGACGGCACGTCGGCCGCGACATGGGCGAAACGCCGGTGGCCCAGGTCGAGCAGGTGCCGGACGACCAGCCGCATGCCGGTGGCGATGTCGGGGTTGACCGTGGCGGCGGCGCCGTCGCCCGGCTCGCTGTCCAGCATCACCAGCGGCATGCCGTCCCCGCTGAGCGCGGCCAGCGCGTCGGCGGCCATCGAGGACGCGAGCACCCCGTCGAGGGTCGCGCCGGCCGAGGCGAACGGGTCGGCGGCCCGGCCGATGCCGGTGGGCGGGGAGTAGAGCACCACCCCGACGTCGTGCTCGGCGGCGACCCTGACGGCGCCCGCGTGCATGCGGGCGAAGAACTCGTTGGTCAGCGCGGGCACCACCACGAGCGCCGTGCGGCTGCGGCCGAGCCTGAGGGTCCTGGCGGCGAGGTTCGGCCGGTACCCCAGCTCGCGGGCGGCCTCGCGCACCGCCGCGGCGCGGGCGGGCGAGACCCGGCCGCGCCACCGCTCGCGCAGCACGAGCGAGACGGTCGCCTGGGACACCCCGGCGCGCCGGGCGACGTCCCGGCTCGTCGGCCTCGTCGGCCTCGTCGGCTTCGACGGCATCGCGTTGCTCATGGCCGGCTCCTGTCGTCCTTGGCCCCCTCCGACCCCCCGCGATCTCCCGGAGCGTGCCCATCGTACGTACAATCAGCAGGCGTTATACGTAAAACTTCTCTGAGGGGCGGGCCCATGGCCACGGGCTATCTGGAGCTGCTGCGGTCACGGCACGTGCTGCGGCTGCTCACCGGCACCCTGGTCGGGCGGCTGCCGCACGGCACGGCGGCGCTGGCCATCGTGCTGTTCGCCCGGGCCGAGGGCGGCGGGTACACGCTGGTCGGCGCGCTGTCGGGCCTGCACGGCCTGGCCACCGCGATCGGGCAGCCGCTGCTCGGGCGGCTCGTCGACCTCTACGGGCAGCCCCGCGTGATGGTGCCAGCCGCGCTGGTCTCGGCCGCCTCCATGGGCCTGCTCGCCGCCGTCGGGATCGAGCCGCTTCCGCTGGCCTGCGCGGCGATCCTGATGGCCGGGCTGACCACCCCGCCGCTCGAGGGCGGCCTTCGGGCGCTGTGGTCGAGCGTGCTCGGCGACCCCGAGCGCGTGCACCGCGCCTACGCGCTGGACGCGGTCGCCCAGGAGCTGATATTCGCCGGGGGACCGCTCGCGGTGATGCTGCTCGTCGCCACGTGGTCCGAGGCCGCGGCCCTGCTGGTGATCAACGCCGTCGGCGTGCTGGGGGCGTTGTCCGTGCTGCTCTCCGGGCCGTCGAGGCGGTGGCGGGGGGCGCCGCGGGAGGCGCACTGGCTCGGCGCGCTGCGCTCGCGCGGGCTGCTGGCGCTCCTCGGCTGCTTCTTCTTCGTCGGGGGCGCCCTCGGCGCCATCTCCGTGGCCGCCGTGGCGTACGCGGACGCGAGGGGCGACGAGCTGGTGGCCACCTATCTGCTCTCCGCGCTCGGCGGCGGCGCCCTGGCGGGCGGGCTCTGCTACGGGGCGAGGCACTGGCCGGGCGGACCCGAGCGGAGGCTCGCGCTGCTGGTCACCGCGCTCGCCGTCGGCTATCTGCCGCTTGCCCTCGTACCCGCATCCGTGCCGGTGATGACGCTGCTCCTCGGGGTCGCGGGGATCTTTCTCGCGCCCGCGCTGGCCTGCGCTTTCGTGGTCATCGACCGGCACGCGCCGGCCGGGACCGTGACCGAGGCGTTCTCCTGGATGGTGACCACGTTCGGCGTCGGCGCCGCGCTCGGCACCGCCGTGGTCGGGCCCGCCATCGAGTGGGGCGAGGACGCGGCGGGGTTCGCCGTGGCGGGCGGCTCGGGCCTCCTCGCGGTCGCCGTGCTGGCCGCGACGCGGCGTGTTCTCGCAGCTCCCGGGGGTGTCCCCGGGCCCGCCGCCGGATCGCAAAATGATCGAAACGCCGCACTCGAACCCGGTTTCAGAAGCGGGCATCGGGCGTAATGTTCACTCATGGACCGCCGAATCTTCGGGCTGGAGAATGAGTACGGCGTCACTTGCACGTTCCGTGGCCAGCGCAGGCTGTCTCCGGACGAAGTGGCCCGTTACCTCTTCCGCCGAGTCGTGTCATGGGGCCGGAGCAGCAATGTGTTCCTGCGCAACGGCGCCCGGTTGTATCTGGATGTCGGTTCGCACCCCGAATACGCCACCCCCGAGTGCGACAACGTCACCGAGCTCATCACCCACGACAAGGCCGGCGAGCGCGTTCTCGAAGGGCTTCTCGTCGACGCGGAGCGGCGCCTGCACGAAGAGGGGATCGCCGGCGACGTCTACCTGTTCAAGAACAACACCGACTCCGCTGGCAATTCGTACGGCTGCCACGAGAACTATCTGGTGGCCCGACACGGGGAGTTCTCGCGGCTCGCGGACGTGCTGATCCCGTTCCTCGTCACCCGGCAGGTGATCTGCGGCGCGGGCAAGGTGCTCCAGACGCCGCGCGGCGCGGTCTTCTGCGTCAGCCAGCGCGCCGAGCACATCTGGGAGGGGGTCAGCTCGGCCACGACCCGCTCCCGGCCCATCATCAACACCAGGGACGAGCCGCACGCGGACGCCGAGCGGTACCGCAGGCTCCATGTGATCGTCGGCGACTCGAACATGTCGGAGACGACGATGCTGCTCAAGGTCGGGGCCACCGACCTGGTGCTGCGGATGATCGAGGCGGGCACCGTGATGCGCGACCTCACCCTGGAGAACCCGATCCGGGCCATCCGCGAGGTGAGCCACGACATCACGGGCCAGCGCAAGGTGCGGCTGGCCACGGGGCGCGAGGCGTCGGCGCTCGAGATCCAGCAGGAGTACTTCGAGAAGGCCCTGGACTTCTGCGAGCGGCGCGGCATGCGCACCGGGGTGACCGAGCAGGTCCTCGAGCTGTGGGGCCGCGCCCTCGAGTCCATCAGGGCGCAGGAGCTCGACAAGATCAACACCGAGATCGACTGGGTGATGAAGTACCAGCTGATCGAGCGGTACCGGGCCAAGCACAACCTCACGATGTCGCACCCGCGGGTCGCGCAGATAGACCTCGCGTACCACGACATCCATCGCCGCCGCGGGCTCTACTACCTGCTGGAGCGCAAGGGCCAGGCGCAGCGCATCTGCAACGACCTGAAGATCTTCCAGGGCAAGTCGGTCCCCCCGCAGACCACCAGGGCACGGCTGCGCGGCGACTTCATCCGCCGCGCCCAGGAGCAGCGGCGCGACTTCACCGTGGACTGGGTTCATCTGAAGCTGAACGACCAGGCGCAGCGGACCGTGCTGTGCAAGGACCCGTTCCGTTCGGTGGACGAGCGGGTCGAGAAGCTGATCGCGGGGATGTGACCGGCGTCCGGCGGCGCGCCCGCCGGCGTCGCGCGCGAAGGCCGTAGGGTGGGGCGGGACCAGTGGGGTCCCGCCCCCGCCCTCGTCTATCCCGAGTTGGACTCATGATCCCGATCGAACGAGCGCGCCGCCTCGTGGTGGTGCTTGCCGTACCCGCCCTGCTGCTGACCGCCGCCTGCGGCTCCGACGACGGCGGGTCGGAGTCCTCCGATCCGGAAGGGCCGGTGGCCACCGTCACGGGGGAGGCTGGCGAGCCGCCGGAGATCACGCTCGAGGACGGGGCCCAGGCGGGCTCCGAGTCCGTCGTGGAGGTGCTTTCGGAGGGGGACGGCGACGAGGTCCAGGACGGGGACTTCCTTCGGGTGGATGTCGTCGGCAGGGTCCTCGAGGCCGACATGGAGCTGCTCAACACCTGGAACGGCAACCCCCAGGCGCCCGAGGACGCCCCCAGGACCCAGTTCGTGGTCCAGGTGGGCGCCGCCGCGTCGATGCCCGAGGCCGCGACGACGCCCCTGGTGGGTACGAAGGTCGGCAGCCGGGTCCAGGTCGAGGGTCCGGTCTCGGACATGCTCGGCCCCGGCGCGGCGCAGGCGGGGATCGAGGAGGACGACGGGGTCGTCTGGGTCTTCGACATCGCGGCCGCGTCCGACGTCGACCCGGCCGCGCACGCCGAGGGCGACCAGGCGGCGGTCGATGAGGGCCTGCCCGAGGTGGAGGTCGGCGACGCGGGCCCCACGATCACCGTTCCCGAGGGCGAGGACCCGCCGTCGGAGCTGCGGCAGCAGACCCTCATCGAGGGTGAGGGGCCCGTGGTCGAGGCCGGGGACGGGCTGATCGCCCACTACACCGGCGTGCTGTGGGACGGCGGGGAGCAGTTCGACTCGTCGTGGGAGCGTGAGATGCCCTCGGGCTTCCAGATCGGCACGGGCTCGGTCGTCCCTGGCTGGGACGAGGGGCTGGTCGGCAAGAAGGTGGGCGACCGGGTGCTGCTGGTGATCCCGCCCGACCTGGGCTACGGCGAGCAGGAGGCGGGCAACGGGGCCATCCCGGCGGGCTCGACCCTGGTGTTCGTCGTGGACATCGTGGGCCTGGTCTGACGCCGCGCGCGTCCACCGCCCGCGAGACGTACGAGAGTCCGACAGGAGAGTTGTGGTGAACATCGACAAGCCCGAGGTGGACTTCCCCGGGGGCGAGCCGCCCGCCGATCTGGAGATCAAGGAGATCTGGGAGGGGGACGGGCCCGTCGCCGAGGCGGGGGCCGAGGTCTCCGTGCACTACGTCGGGGTGGCGTTCAGCAGCGGCGAGGAGTTCGACGCCAGCTGGAACCGCGGCACGCCGCTGCGCTTCCAGCTGGGCGCCGGGCAGGTCATCCCGGGGTGGGACCGCGGCGTGCAGGGCATGCGCGTCGGCGGGCGGCGGCAGCTGACCATCCCGCCGCACCTGGCCTACGGGGACGCGGGCGCTGGCGGTGGCCGCGTCAAGCCGGGGGAGACGCTGATCTTCGTCTGCGACCTGTTCTCGGTCTGAGCCGATCGTCACAAGCGGTACGGTGGGCCCATCCCTTCGGGGGTGGGCCCACCGCGTTGAGGAGAGAGGGCGACGCGTCGATGGCGATTGCCAAGGCCGAGCGGCTGATGAACCTTGCCCTGTGCCTCCTGGGATCCGGACGCCCGCTGAGCAAGCGGGACCTGCGTACCTCGATCGAGGCCTATCTCGAGGTGACGTCGGAGGACGCGTTCAACCGCATGTTCGAGCGTGACAAGGACGACCTGCGCGAGCTCGGCATGGTCATCGAGACCGTCGAGAGCGTCGAGGGCGACATCGGCTATGTCGCGCGCCGCGACCGGAACCAGCTGCCGCCCGTCACCCTGGACGCCGAGGAGGCGGCCGCGCTGGTGCTGGCCGCCCGGGTGTGGCAGCAGGCGCGGCTCGCGGGCGCGGCGAGCGGGGCGTTGCAGAAGCTGCGGGCCGCCGGGATGCCGCTGGCCGAGGAGGAGCCCGAGGGGTACGGCGCGCTGGAGCCGCGCGTGCCCGCGGGGGAGGCCGCGTTCGAGCCGCTGATGATCGCGTGCCGGGACCGCAGGCCCGTGACGTTCGCCTATCGCAAGTCCAACGCCGCCAAGCCGGAGAACCGGCAGGTCGAGCCGTGGGCCCTGGAGTGCTGGCGCGGCCACTGGTATCTGGCGGGCTTCGACCGCGACCGGGGCGCGGTGCGCGTCTTCCGGCTCTCCCGGATCGTCGGGCGGGTCAAGTCGCGGCTCGGGACGTTCACCGCCGAGGTGCCGGGGCAGGTGGCCGTCAGGGAGAGCGTGGCGCGCTGGGCGGGGGAGCACGCCACGGGGCAGGCGCGGATCCGGCTGCGCGCCGACGCGGGATACCCGCTGCGCGCCCGGGCCACCGAGGCGACCCCGGTGAACGGGGAGTGGGATGAGCTCGAGATCCCCTACGGGCACGGTCTCGGCGCCTGGCTCGCGGAGTTCGGCCCCGATGTGATCGTGCTCGAGCCCGCGGAGCTGCGGGCGGACGTGGTGGACCGGCTGCGGGCCGTGGCCAAGGGCTAGGGAGTGAGTGACTGACATGGCGACGACCGCCATCGACCGGACCCGGCGGATGCTCTCCCTGGTGACCTATCTGAGGGAACGCCCGGGCGCGCGCGTCGACGAGGTGGCGCGGGCGTTCGGCATCTCGTCCGACGAGCTGATCTCCGACCTCAATGTGCTGCCCATGTGCGGCACCAGCTTCAGGGGCGGGGACCTGCTCGACATCGACACCGACGGCGAGCACATCTGGTGGCACAACGCGGACGCCGTAGGCTCGGGCACCGGGCAGCCGCTGCGGCTCGCCGCCGACGAGGCGACCGCGCTGCTGGTCGCCGCGCGCGCCGTGGCCACGCTGCCGGGGCTGCGCGACGGCGACAGGGACGCGCTGCTGCGGGCCACCGCCAAGCTGGAGACGGCCGCGGGCGAGAGCGCGGGGGCCAGCTCGCGCCTCTCGGTGACGTTCGAGGCGGAGGGCGGGGTCTTCGCCGACGTGGACCGGGCCATCACCGAACGCCGCAGGCTGCGCATCAGGTACTACTCGCCGGGGCGCGACGAGCTGACCGACCGGGAGATCGACCCGATCCGGCTCTTCGCGGTCGGCCACACCTATGTCGAGGCGTGGTGCCGCAGGACCGAGGCGCGGCGGACGTTCCGCCTCGACCGGGTGGCCAGGATCGAGCTGCTCGACGTGCCCGCCGACCCGCCGCCCGTGGAGCCCCGGGATCTGAGCGAGGGGCTTGTGCAGCCCGCGCCCAGCGATCCCGAGGTGGTGATCGAGGTCGGCCCTGGCGGGCGCTGGGTCGCGGAGTACTACCCGCATGACGCGGCCGACGAGCTGCCCGACGGTGGCCTGCGCGTGACGCTGCGCACCCCCGACCCGGCCACGCTGCGCCGGCTCGCGCTGCGGCTCGGCGGCGACGGGCGGATCGTCTCGCCGCCCGAGCTCGCGGACAGCGCGCGGGAGGCGGCGCGGGCCGCGCTCGAGCTGTACGGGGAGGTGGCGTAGCGGTGTTCTGGCCGATGACGCAGCTGGTGCTCGCGTTCTGCGGGGTGGCCGTGCTCGGAGTGCTCGCGGTGCGCGTGGGGATCGAGGTGCGGCGCTTCGCCCGCGCGGTGGGCGAGGGCGCCGAACGGATCGGCGCGGCGGCCGACCGCCTTGAGCGCTCGGCGCGGCCGCTTGCGGCGCGCGGGGGGAGTGTACGGCGGACGTACGGCGGGAACAGCCCGGAAGAATAGGCGGATGCGCGGGCATTGCTTTGCGTTCACCCTTGCGCGTTAAGATTGCTGCTCGTGTGTCGGCCGATCCGGAATGACCGTGTCCGGGCGGCACGAAGGTCATTCCCCGGATGAGAGAGTAGACGGACGATATGGGCTCGATCTCACCTTGGCACCTGCTGGTCGTCTTCCTCGTCGTCGTGATCGTCTTCGGGTCCAAGCGGCTGCCGGACACCGCGCGCTCGCTCGGCAAGTCGATGCGCATCCTCAAGAGCGAGACGGCCGCCCTGAAGAAGGACGGCAAGGCGGGCGACGCCGGGGAGCCCGCGGACGCCGCGCCGCTGGCGCAGCGGACCATCCAGGCCGCCCCAGGGGACACCGAGAGCGCCCGCCCCGTGGACGAGCCGAAGCGCAGCGCCCAGGGCTGACGCCCCACCGGTGGCAGGAGTGAGGTCGGGCGGCCGGACGGGTTCCGGCCGCCCCTTGAGGTGAGGACGTGCCGGTGCCCAAGGCCGCGCGGAAGAAGCAGAAGGACCCCGAGGGGCGGATGCCCCTCACCGAGCACCTGCGTGAGCTGCGCAACCGGCTCGCCATCTCGGTGGGCGCGGTGCTGGCGATCACCATCGTGGCGCTCTTCTTCGCCAGGGACATCATGGAGATCCTCACGGATCTGATGCCCGACTGCGAGGAGGTCAACGACACCGCGGACGCGGTGCGGCAGTGCGACACCCAGCTCACCCAGCAGGGCCTCACCTCGCCGTTCGCCACCTACTTCCGGGTCTCGCTGCTCGTCGGCCTCATCGGCGCCGCGCCGGTCTGGCTCTACCAGGCGTGGGCGTTTATCGCGCCCGGCCTGCACAGGAACGAGAAGAAGTACGCGCGTGCGGTCGTCGGCGTCGGCGTGCCGCTGTTCCTGAGCGGCGTCTACTTCGCCTACTGGCTGCTGCCCCGGGCCATCCCGGTGCTGCTCGGCTTTAGCCCCGACGGCGTGCAGAACCTCGTGACCGTCGAGGAACTGCTCGACATCACGATCCGGATGGCGTTCGCGTTCGGACTCTCCTTCGAGCTGCCGCTGCTGCTCGTCCTGCTGAACCTCGGCGGCGTCGTCACCGGCAAGCGGATGCTCGGCTGGTGGCGCTGGATGGTGCTCGGCATCGCGATCTTCGCGGCCGCGATCACCCCGACCGACCTGATGTCGATGATCGCCCTCCAGGTCCCGGTCACCGGCCTCTACTTCATCGCCTGCGGCATCGCCCTGCTCAACGACCGGCGTCGCCAGCGCAACGACCCCGACGCCGAGCTCGACGACGACGAGGCGTCCGACCTCGACCTGACCCCGTCGGCCATCGAGCCGGTGGAGTCGGTGTCGGCGTCGCGCGACGACGGGGGCTCATCCCGGGTCAACGGGTTCGACGACGCGACCTGACGCGCGTGGGCGATGACATCACGCTGCTGGTGAATCCGGCGGCGGGCCGGGGCGGTGGCGCGCGCGCCGCCCTCGGCGCGGCCCGCGTGCTGCGGGCCGCGGGGTTCTCGGTGCGCGCCGTGACCGGCGAGGACGCGCCCGACGCGGCGCGCCGCGCGCGGGAGGCGGTGGCCGACGGCACGGGGGCGCTCGTCGCGGTCGGCGGGGACGGCGTGGTCTCGCTCGCGCTCGGCGCCGTCGCGGAGACCGCCACGCCGCTCGGCATCGTCGCCGCGGGCACGGGGAACGACACCGCACGCGCCTGCGGGCTGCCGATACGCGCCCCCGAGGCCTCGGCCACCCTGGTGGCCGAGGCCCTCGCGGCGGGCGCGAGCCGCCGCGTCGACCTGGGCCGGGTGGGGGAGACGTGGTTCGCCGGGGTGCTGGCCGCGGGCTTCGACTCCCGCGTCACCGACCGCGGCAACCGGATGCGCTGGCCGCGCGGCAGGCTGCGGTACGACGCGGCGGTGCTCGCCGAGCTGGCCGCGCTGCACGCGGTGCCCTGCCGGATCCGCCTGGACGGCGGTCCGTGGTGGGAGCGGGACATCACGCTGGTCGCCGTGGGGAACGGGCCGAGCTACGGCGGCGGGCTGCGGATCTGCGCCGGGGCAAGACCTGACGACGGGCACTTCACGGTGACGGTGGTTGGCCCCGTCAGCAGGACCACGCTGGTGCGCGTCTACCCCCGCGTCTACCGGGGCACCCACCTCGGCCACCCCGCGGTGTCCGTGTTCACCGCCACCCGCGTGGAGCTGGACGCCCCCGGCGTCACGGGCTACGCCGACGGCGAATCGCTCGGCCCGCTGCCGCTCGCGGCCAGGTGCGTGCCCGGCGCCCTGCGGCTGCTCGCGCCGCCCCCGGGGGCGGGCTCGGGGGGGTGAGAAGTCCTCGGGTCGGCGGGGGGTGGGGCCGGTAGGCTCGTAGGCACAATGACCGACCACCTTTCCCCTGCGCAGCGGTACGCCGCCGCCAAGCGGCGCGCCGCCGAGCAGGCCACCGCGCTCGCCCCGTTCCGTGAGCTCTACGACTTCGGTCTTGACGCGTTCCAGATCGAGGCGTGCCAGGCCCTCGAGGCGGGGAAGGGCGTGCTGGTCGCGGCGCCCACCGGCTCGGGCAAGACGATCGTGGGCGAGTTCGCCGTCCACCTCGCGCTCGACCAGGGCCGCAAGTGCTTCTACACCACGCCGATCAAGGCCCTGTCGAACCAGAAGTACGCCGACCTGGTCAAGCGGTACGGCGCCGACCGCGTCGGCCTGCTGACGGGGGACAACAGCGTCAACGCCGACGCCCCCGTGGTCGTGATGACTACCGAGGTCCTGCGGAACATGCTGTACGCGGGCTCCTCCGCGCTGACCGGGCTCGGCTATGTGGTCATGGACGAGGTGCACTACCTGTCCGACCGCTTCAGGGGCGCGGTGTGGGAGGAGGTCATCATCCACCTGCCCGAGTCGGTGACGCTGGTGTCGCTCTCGGCGACCGTCTCCAACGCCGAGGAGTTCGGCGACTGGCTCGACACCGTCCGCGGGGACACCGAGGTGATCGTCTCCGAGCACCGGCCCGTGCCGCTGTGGCAGCATGTGCTGGCCGGGCGGCGGCTGTACGACCTCTTCGAGGAGTCGGGCGAGAAGCGCGAGGTCAACCCCGACCTGCTGCGCATGGCCCGCCTGGAGAACACCAGGACGTGGGGCGCGCGCGACCGTTACCGCAACGGCAGGGACCGGCGCAGGGCGGCGGACCGGGAGCGCGAGCGGCGGCAGCGCGCGCGGGTCTACACGCCGAGCCGGGTCGAGGTGATCGACCGCCTCGACGCCGAGGGGCTGCTGCCCGCGATCACGTTCATCTTCAGCCGCGCGGGCTGCGAGGCGGCGGTGCAGCAGTGCCTGCACGCCGGTCTGCGGCTCAACGACGCGGTGGCGCGGGCGCGGGTGCGGGAGATCGTGGAGCGCAGGGCGGCGGCGATCCCTGACGAGGACCTGCACGTCCTGGGGTACTTCGAGTGGCTCGAGGGTCTGGAGCGCGGCATCGCGGCGCACCACGCGGGGATGCTGCCGACGTTCAAGGAGATCGTCGAGGAGCTGTTCGTCCGCGGGCTGGTCAAGGCGGTCTTCGCGACCGAGACGCTGGCGCTCGGGATCAACATGCCCGCGCGTTCGGTCGTGCTGGAGAAGCTGGTCAAGTGGAACGGCGAGCAGCACGCGGACATCACGCCGGGCGAGTACACGCAGCTGACCGGGCGGGCAGGGCGGCGCGGGATCGACGTCGAGGGCCACGCGGTGGTGCTGTGGCAGCGGGGGATGGACCCGGCGGCGCTCGCGGGTCTCGCCGGGGCGCGGACGTATCCGCTGCGGTCGTCGTTCAAGCCGTCGTACAACATGGCGGTCAACCTCGTGGGGCAGTTCGGGCGGCACCGGTCGCGTGAGCTGCTGGAGACGTCGTTCGCGCAGTTCCAGGCCGACCGGTCGGTGGTCGGGATCTCGCGGCAGGTGCGGCGGAACGAGACGGGTCTCGCCGGGTACCGGGAGGCGATGACGTGCCACCTGGGCGACTTCGGTGAGTACTCGCGGCTGCGGCAGGACCTCAAGGACCGGGAGGCGGAGCTGGCACGGCAGGGCGTGGCGCAGCGCAGGGCGGCGGCGCACACGTCGTTGGAGCAGCTCAAGCCGGGGGACATCATCCATGTGCCGACCGGGAAGTTCGCCGGTCTGGCGCTGGTGCTCGACCCCGGCATCCCGGCGGGGCGCAGCGCGGGGCGGCGCGGGATGGAGTTCCACGAGGGGCCGCGCCCTCTGGTGCTGACCGAGCAGCGGCAGGTCAAGCGGCTGGCCTCCATCGACTTCCCCGCGCCCGTCGAGCCGCTGGACCGGATGCGGATCCCGCGCTCGTTCAACCCCCGCAGCCCGCAGTCGCGGCGCGATCTCGCCTCCGCGCTGCGGTCCAAGGCGGGGCACGTCGTGCCGCGGCGGCACCGCAAGCAGCGGGCGGCGGCCGCCGACGACCCCGAGATCGCGCGGCTGCGTGCGGCGATCAGGACGCATCCGTGCCATGGCTGCGCCGAGCGCGAGGACCATGCGCGCTGGGCGGAGCGGTACCACCGTCTCGCGCGGGACACCCGTCAGCTCGAACGGCGGATCGAGGGCAGGACGAACACCATCGCCCGGACGTTCGACCAGGTGGCGGCGCTGCTGTCCGAGCTGGGGTATCTGCGGGACGACGAGGTGACCGAGGACGGCAGGCGGCTGGCCAGGCTCTACGGCGAGCTCGACCTGCTGGCAAGCGAGTGCCTGCGGGACGGCGTCTGGGAGGGCCTGGGGCCCGCGGAGCTGGCGGCGTGTGCGTCGGCGCTGGTCTACGAGGCGCGGTCGGCCGACGACGCGCCCGCGCCCGAGCTGCCGGGCGGGCGCGCGCGGGAGGCGCTGGCCGACATGGTGCGCATCTGGGGTCGCCTCGACGCCCTGGAGGACCAGCACAGCATCAGCCAGGCCACGGGCGTCGGGCAGCGGGAGCCGGATCTGGGCTTCGCGTGGCCCGCCTACCGCTGGGCGCGCGGGCACGGCCTCGACGAGGTGCTGCGCGACGCGGACATGCCCGCGGGCGACTTTGTGCGCTGGTGCAAGCAGGTCATCGACGTGCTGGGGCAGATCGCCGCCGCGGCGCCCGAGGGCGGCACCGTGCGGGGGAACGCCCGCAAGGCCGTGGACGCGATGCTGCGGGGCGTCGTGGCGTACAGCTCGGTGGGCTGAGCCGCGCGCCTTCGCGCCCGCCGGCGGTCGGGGTCAGCGGCGCAGGGCCGCGAGCAGCCGCGTCAGCGAGCCGCCAAGGCCCCAGCGCGCTGCCAGGGCGTCCAGGGCCCGCGGATCGCGCGGGGCCCCGGGCAGCGCGGCGTCGTGGTCGGCCAGCGGGACGTCGTCGGCGACCCTGATGACCCGGGGGGCGACGGCCAGATAGGGCTTCGCCTCGGTGAGCCGCCTGCGCTGGGCCGGGGTGAGCGCCCGGTCCTGGGTGTCGAGGGCGGCCAGGATCCCCGCCAGGTCGCCATAGCGCGCGAGCAGCCTGGCCGCGGTCTTCTCGCCGATGCCGGGCACGCCGGGCAGGCCGTCGCTTGGGTCGCCGCGCAGCAGCGCCAGATCGGCGTAACCAGGGCCGTCCACGCCGTACTTCTCGCGCAGCGCCGCCTCGTCGAAGGACGCCAGGGTGCCCATGCCCTTGACGGGGTAGAGCACGCGGACGCCGCGGGCGTCGTCGATCAGCTGGAAGAGGTCGCGGTCGCCTGTGACGATGTCCACAGGGCCCCGCGCGCGGCGGCTCAGGGTGCCGATGACGTCGTCGGCCTCGAATCCCGGGGCGCCGAGCCTGGCAATGCCGATGGCGTCGAGCACGTCCTCGATGACCGGCACCTGGGGGGAGAGCGTGTCGGGCACGGTCTCGGTGTCGGGGCCTTCGAGGGCCGCCTCGGCGACCCGGTGCGCCTTGTAGCTGGGGATCAGCTCCACGCGCCAGGCCGGGCGCCAGTCGGCGTCCATGCAGGCCACCAGGTCGTCGGGCCTGTGGTCGGTGACGAGCCTGGCGATGAAGTCGAGCAGCCCGCGCACGGCGTTCACCGGGGTGCCGTCGGGGGCGCGCACGGAGTCGGGTACGCCGAAGTACGCCCTGAAGTAGAGCGAGGCGGTGTCGAGGAGCATCAGTCGTCCGGTCACACCCCGGATCATGCCGCACGGCACTGACAGGCGGACGGGCACCGCTGTTCCCACATACTTTCGTTTGGTAAGCTAAATATTGACACTTTCTTGACGCTCCCTTGACCGTCATGTCGTGACCGAGCCATCCGACCGCCAAGGAGTGCGCCATTGGGACACGCCGACACGCTGCTCGCCATGGGCGGGGCCTTCGTGGCCGCCGCCTTCCTCGCCCGCCTCGGGGGCCGCATAGGTCTGCCGACGATTCCGCTGTTCATCCTGGCCGGCATCCTGCTCGGCCCCAACACCCCCGGGTATGTGCTGATCGAGGACGCACACGACCTGGAGATGCTCTCCGCCCTCGGCCTGGTGCTGCTGCTGTTCTACCTGGGCCTCGAATTCCACATGGACGACCTGAGGACCGGCGGCCGCAAGATGGCCATCGCGGGCTCGGCCTATCTGCTGCTGAACGTCGGGGCAGGACTCGGCTTCGGCTTCGCGCTGGGCTGGGGCACCTCAGAGGCGCTGGTGCTCGCCGGCGTGCTGGGGATCTCGTCGTCCGCGATCGTGACCAAGATCCTTGTCGACGCGGGCCGTATCGGGAACAAGGAGACCCGGCCCATCCTCGGCATCATCGTGGTCGAGGACATCTTCCTCGCCCTCTACCTGGCCGCGCTCCAGCCGGTGATCTCGGGCGCCGACGGCGTCACGGGGACACTGCTCGACATCGGGCAGGCGTTCGGCTTCCTGGTGCTGCTCGCGGTGGCGGCGCGCTGGGGGACCGGGCTGATCGGGCGGCTGTTCGCCACCAAGGACAACGAACTGCTCGTCATCTCCTTCCTCGGCGCGGCCGTGCTGGTGTCCGGGGTGGCCGAGAAGGTCGGGGTCGCTGACGCGATCGCGGCGTTCATGGTGGGCCTGATCCTGGGCAACACCGGATCCGGCGACCGCATCAGGGACCTGGTGCACCCGCTGAGGGACGCGTTCGCCGCGATCTTCTTCTTCGCCTTCGGCCTGTCCATCGCCCCAGGCGACCTGCCGCTCGTCATCTGGCCGGTCCTGATCGCCGTCGCGATCACGGTGACGATGAACGTGCTGGCCGGGCTGTTCACCGCGCGGATCTACGGCTTCGGGCCGCAGCCCACGGCCAACGTCGCCACCACGCTGCTCGCGCGCGGCGAGTTCGCGCTGATCCTCGCCACCATGGCGGCGGCGGCCGGGCTCGACAGCCGGCTCTCGCCGTTCATCGCCGGGTATGTGCTGATCCTGGCGGTGGTCGCGCCGCTGGCCGCAGGGCGCTCGCACTGGCTGGCGCGCTGTCTGCCGGGCGGCAAGGCCGCCGCGGCCGAGGGGCGGGAGGAGGATGAGCCCGCGGAGGAGCTCGCGGGAGCCGGGAAGGAGCGGTGAGGCGCCGAGGGGCGCGCGGCGCCTCGTCCCGCTCGTCCCGCTCGTGCCGCTCGTGCCGTCGCTGAGCGAGGCGCAGGGCGCCGCGTTCGCCGAGCTGGAACGCGCGCTGGTCGCCGGGTGCGGGCTGCCGCGCCCGGCGTGGCCCGCGGAGGCGGCGGAGGCGTTACGGGCGCGACCCGGTGCAGTGCGACCGGTGCGACCGCGTTTTCGACGGCGGCCGCGGCGTCCGACGTGTGCGCGGCTGAGGCGCCGCTCGCACGGATTCAGACCGTGGCCGCCCTCGTCAGGGCGCGGACCACGGAGGCGTCGGCCCCCGCCTCCGGGTGCCACTGGATCGCCAGCACGAAGCCGTCGCCGCCCGGGCGTTCGACGGCCTCGACCGTGCCGTCCTCCGCGAACGCCGAGGGGATCAGCGACTCCCCGAGGGCGTCGACCGCCTGGTGGTGGTACGCGGGGACCGAGACGGGGGCGGGGTGGACCTGGGCGAGCGCGGTGCCGGGGACCGGGGTCACCTTGTGCTCGGTGAAGGCGCCAGGGGCGCCCGTGTGGCCCGCTATGTGCTGGCGCAGGGTGCCGCCGAGCGCCACGTTGAGCAGCTGCATCCCGCGGCAGACGCCGAGCAGCGGCAGCCCGCTGGCCAGCGCCGCCTCGATCAGCGCGAGCTCCCACGCGTCGCGCTCCGGCGCGGGCGGGCCCGTGCGCGGGTCGCGTTCGGCGCCGTAGCGCGCCGGGTCCACATCGGGCCCTCCCGCGATGACCAGGCCGTCGAGGCGCGCCACCAGGGACGCCGCCACCGCGGGCGCGTCGTCGGGCGGCAGCAGCGCCGCGACGCCGCCCGCCCGCTGCACCAGCCGGTGGTAGGCGGCGGGCAGCAGGGCCGCGGGCTGGCGCCACACGCCCCAGCGCGCGTCGTTCTCCAGATAGGTGCTGATGCCGATCAACGGGCCGCTCACGGGCGGGACTCCCTTCAGTCGCGGGCCAGCTCGGCCTCGGCCGCGGCGAGCGCGGCGAACTCCTCCTCGGGGGCTGCGGCCACCAGCCGGTGCCTGCTGTAGAAGGCGAAGTACCCCGCCGCCACCGCGTACACGCCGAGCGCGATGAACGCCGCGTCCCGGTCCACCAGGAACGTCGCCACCAGCGCGGCGAGCGCGAGGACGAACGCGACACCCGAGGTCACCGCGCCGCCCGGCGTCCGGTAGGGGCGCGGCAGCTCGGGCTCGCGGCGGCGCAGCACGATGTGCGAGAGGGTCATGAAGGCATAGGAGATGGTCGCGCCGAACACCGCGACGTTGAGCATCCGCGCGCCGTCGCCGGTCGCCGCGGCCAGGCCGAAGCCCAGCGCGCCCGGGATCAGCAGGCCGAGGTAGGGCGACTTGCGGCGGCTGGTGAGCGACAGGAAGCGCGGCAGGTACCCGGCCCTCGAGAGCGCGAACAGCTGGCGCGAGCCCGCGTAGACGAGCGAGAAGAACGAGGCCACGAGCCCGGCGAGGCCCGCGTAGTTGACGAAGCGGCTCAGCGCCGTCGTCTCCCCCTCCGGCTCGAGCGCGGCCACCAGGGGGTTGCCCGCGTCCTGCACCGCCGTGGAGCCGCGCGCCCCGGCCGCGGCGAGGAAGGTCAGTACGGCCAGGACCAGCAGGATCCCCATCGCCCAGGCCATCGCCCTTGGCAGGGTGCGCGCCGGGTCCCTGGTCTCCTCGGCGGCCAGCGGCACGCCCTCGACGCCGAGGAAGAACCACATGCCGAACGGGAACGCCGCCCAGATGCCCATGAGCCCGAACGGCAGCCACGCGCTCGACCCGAACGCGTCGCCGTCCACCGGTATGTCGTCGAGACCCGACGCGTCGAACTCGGCGAACGCGCCGATCGCGAAGATCAGCAGCGCGGCCACGGCGATCGCGGTCACCACCAGGCTGAAGCGCAGCGCCTCGCCGACGCCCCACAGGTGGATGGCCAGGAAGACGACGAAGCAGCCCAGGTAGACGGGCCAGCTCGAGGTGAGCCCGAAGAGGTCGAGCGACTCGACGTAGTCGCCGATGAAGATGGAGATCGCCGCGGGGGCCAGCACGAACTCGATGAGGATCGCCGTCCCGGTCAGGAAGCCGCCCCAGGGGCCGAGGGCGCGCCGCGCGAAGCCGTAACCCCCGCCCGCCGTGGGCAGGATGGCCGCGAGCTCGGCCAGCGCGAAGACCATGCACGTGTACATCAGGCCCATCAGCACGGCGGCGATGGCCAGGCCGCCGAAGCCGCCCTCGGCCAGGCCGAAGTTCCAGCCCGCGTAGTCGCCCGAGACGACATAGGCCACGCCGAGGCCGGTCAGCAGCAGGGGGCCCGCGCTGCCCGCGCGCAGCGCGCGGCGGCGGAGATAGGCGTCCTCAGGGGTGTCGGTCATGGCCGCTCCTGCCTCGCTCCGCGACGCCGCGCGATGGATGGGGAACCCAGGGGGGTGGGTCAATGGTTTGGGCGCATACCATTGCGGCTCGCCAGCCGCGGCGCAAGACCCGGGGCGTTAAGCGGCGGTTACGGCTCGCCGTGGGAGCGCCGGACGGCTCAGGAGAGAAATCCCCGCAGCAGCGCGGCCGTTCCGGCGCAGTGCTCCCGCATCACCTCGCGCGCGCCGTCCGCGTCGCCCTCGGTGACCGCGTCGACGAGCGCGGCGTGCTGGGCCTGGGAGTGCTCGAGGTTGCGCACGAGCAGCGGGATGCGGTCGAGCAGCTCGTTGAGCGTCGCGCGCACCGCCGCGTACTGGGCGGCCAGCGAAGGCGATCCCGAGAGCTCGGCGAGCGTCAGGTGCAGCAGCGTGTCCGCGCGCCGGTACTCCGCGGGGCGCGCCTCACCCGTCGCCGCGAGCGCGGCCCGCAGCCTGCGCGCCGCCTCGGGGCTCGGCCCGTCGTCGGCGCACAGCCCGGCCGCGCCCACGTCGAGCACCTCGCGCAGCCGCAGCGTGTCCTCCATGTCCACGCCGACGTCG
Source organism: Streptomyces sp. PT12 (assembly GCF_003311645.1). Taxonomy (GTDB): domain Bacteria; phylum Actinomycetota; class Actinomycetes; order Streptomycetales; family Streptomycetaceae; genus Streptomyces. The sequence continues at coordinate 77,289 of NZ_QEST01000014.1, forward strand.
ACCCCCGCGATCCGCCCTCGCCAGGCCGGGGACCCGCCGCCCGCCGCGCCACGGCCGCGCACGAACGTTCCTCCGTAGCGGCCGCGCCGACTCTCCACCAGGCCCTCGTCGGCGAGCGCCCTGAGCACCTCGCGCAGCGTCACCCGGCTCACCCCGAGCCGCGCGGCCAGCTCGCGCTCCGCGGGCAGCCTGCCGCCCTCGGGCACGAGGCCGAGCCGCAGCACCTGGAGGATCTGGGCCAGCGCCTCCTCGAAGCCGTTCCCCGCGCGCACCGGGCGCAGCGCCCCCGCCAGGCGGTCGGGCGGCGGCGCGTCCCCGCCCTCGTCCGTTCGACGTCTCCCAGCCATGCGCCCGCGCCCGCCCTCCTTCCCAATCAATGGTCCGCATGGATACCTTATGGCCTCAGGGCGAACCGACAGGAGGCCGCTGACGTGGCGAACGACGTGGCGAGGCGCACGCCCCCGCTGTCCACCGACAAGCTGCGGGTCCTCGTCGAACGCGGCGAGATCGACACCGTTGTCCTCGCCTTCACCGACATGCAGGGCCGACTCCAGGGCAAGCGGTTCGCCGCGCCGTTCTTCCTGGCCGAGGTCCTCGACCACGGCACCGAGGGCTGCAACTACCTCTTGGCCGTCGACGCCGACATGAACACCGTCGACGGCTACGCCATGGCGTCGTGGGAGCGGGGCTACGGCGACTTCGCGCTGCGCGGCGACCCGGCGACGCTGCGCCGTGTCCCCTGGCACCCCGGCACCGCCATGGTCACCGCCGACCTCGCCTGGCACGACGGCTCGCCCGTCACCGCGTCGCCGCGCCAGATCCTGCGCCGCCAGCTCGACCGCCTCGCCGAGCGCGGCTGGACCGCGTTCGTCGGCACCGAGCTGGAGTTCATGGTCTTCACCGACACCTACGAGCGCGCCTGGGACACCGGCTACCGCGGGCTCACCCCGGCCAACCGGTACAACGTCGACTACTCGATCCTCGGCACCGGCCGCGTCGAGCCCCTGCTGCGCCGCATCCGCAACGAGATGGGCGCCGCGGGACTGACCGTCGAGTCCGCCAAGGGCGAGTGCAACCTTGGCCAGCACGAGATCGCGTTCCGCTACGCCGACGCGCTCACCACGTGCGACCAGCACAGCGTCTACAAGACCGGCGCCAAGGAGATCGCCGCGCAGGAGGGCGTCGCGCTCACGTTCATGGCCAAGTACGACGAGCGCGAGGGCAATTCGTGCCATGTCCACCTCTCGCTGCGCGACGCCGATGGCGCCCCCGTCTTCGCCGACCCCGCCGCGCCGGGCGGGATGTCGGACACCATGCGCCACTTCCTCGCCGGACAGCTCGCCACGCTGCGGGAGTTCAGCCTGCTCCACGCGCCGAATATCAACTCCTACAAGCGCTTCCGCCCCGGCTCGTTCGCCCCGACCGCCGTCGCCTGGGGCCCCGACAACCGCACATGCGCGCTGCGCGTCGTGGGACATGGCCCGTCCCTGCGCCTGGAGAACCGGCTGCCAGGCGGCGACGTCAACCCCTACCTCGCCGTCGCAGGAATGATCGCCGCGGGCCTGCACGGCGTCGAGCGCCGCCTCGAACTCCCCGAGCCCTGCACGGGGAACGCCTACGCGTCCGACGCCGAGCAGGTCCCCGCCACGCTGCGCGACGCCGCCGCGCTGTGGGCCGGGAGCGCGGCCGCGCGCGCGGCGTTCGGCGACGATGTGGTCGACCACTACCGCACCATGGCCCGCGTCGAGCAGGACGCGTACGACACCGCCGTCACCGACTGGGAGCGCTACCGCTCCTTCGAGCGCATGTAGAGGACCAGCGACGCCCGTGAGGACCAGCAACGCCGTGCCGCGGAAGACCGAAGCGCCGGGGACCACCGAGGAGCCGAAGGCCCGCGAGATCGTCAACCCCACCACCGAGCGCGTCATCGCCACCGTCCCCGACACCCCACCGGCCGAGGTGGACGCCGCGGTGCGCCGCGCCGCCGAGGCCCAGCGCCGCTGGGCCGCGCTCGCCCCGGCCGAACGCGCCAGGCAGCTGCGCCGGTTCGCCGTCGCCGTCGACGAGGCGCGCCACGACCTCGCCCGCACCGAGGTCGAGGAGGCGGGGCACCCCGTGGCCGACGCCCTGGGGGAGGCGGAGAACGTCCGCGACCTGCTCGACTACGCGGCCGGGGGAGTGGAGCGGCTGACCGGGCGCCAGATCCCGGTGGCGGGCGGCGTGGACATCACCTTCGCCGAACCCCTCGGCGTCGTCGCGGTGATCGCCCCGTGGAACTTCCCCATGCCCGTCGCCGCCTGGGGCACCGCGCCCGCGCTCGCCGCGGGGAACGCCGTCCTCCTCAAGCCCGCGGAGGCCACCCCGCTCACCGCGCTCGCGCTCGAAGTGCTCGCGCAGGCAGCCGGGCTGCCCGACGGGCTCTTCCAGGTCCTGCCGGGCCCCGGGCCCGTCACGGGCGAGGCCCTGGTCGACCACCCGGGCGTCGCCAAGGTCGTCTTCACCGGATCGACCGCCGTGGGCAGGCGCATCATGGCCCGCTGCGCCGCCCAGGTGAAGCCCGTCACCCTCGAACTCGGCGGCAAGAGCCCCAACATCGTCTTCGCCGACGCCGACATCGAGGCCGCGGCGGCCGCCGCGCCCGCGTCGTTCCTCGACAACGCGGGCCAGGACTGCTGCGCCCGCAGCCGCATCCTGGTGCAGCGCCCGGCGTACGACCGCTTCCTCGCCCTGCTCGAACCAGCCGTGCGCGCCGTCACCGTGGGCGACCCCGCCGACCCGGCCACCGCGATGGGCCCGCTCATCTCCGCCGCCCACCGCGAGCGCGTCCGCTCCTATGTCCCCGATGACGCGCCGGCCGCCATCCGCGGCGCCATCCCCGAAGGCCCAGGCTACTGGTACCCGGCCACCGTGCTCGAGGCCCACACGGCGGGTGAGCGGGCCGCCGCCGAGGAGATCTTCGGCCCGGTCGCCGTCGTCATGCCGTTCGACGACGAGGAGGACGCCGTCCGCCTGGCCAACGCCACCGACTACGGCCTGGCCGCCTCCCTGTGGACCCGCGACATCGGCCGCGCCCTGCGCGTCTCCCGCGCCGTCGCGGCCGGGAACCTCTCGGTCAACTCGCACGCCAGCGTGCGTTACAGCACGCCCTTCGGCGGCTTCAAACGGTCGGGGCTCGGGCGGGAGTTGGGCCCCGACGCGCTGGCCGCGTTCACCGAGACCAAGAACGTCTTCCTCGCCACCGACGCCTGACGGACGCCCGACCGAAGGCCCAACCCCCGAGCGCTAGCCAAGGAGAAGACCCACGTGACACACCCCACCGCCGTCTGCCGCAGGCTGGTCGGCCGCACCGCCGTGGTCACCGGGGCGGGCAGCGGCATCGGCCTGGCCTCGGCCCGCCGACTGGCCGCCGAGGGCGCCCACGTGGTGTGCGCCGACGTCGACGCCGCGCGCGGCGAGGCCGCGGCGGCCGAGGTCGGCGGCCTGTACGTGCACGCCGACGTCACCGAGGCCGAGCAGGTCGAGGCGCTGTTCAGGACGGCCGACGAGACCTATGGCTCGGTGGACATCGCGTTCAACAACGCCGGGATCTCGCCGCCCGACGACGACTCGATCCTCACCACGGAGCTCGACGCTTGGCAGCGGGTCCAGCAGACCAACCTCACGTCGGTCTACCTGTGCTGCAAGGCGGCCATCCCCTACATGCGGCGGCAGGGCAAGGGGTCGATCATCAACACCGCGTCGTTCGTCGCCGTCCTGGGCGCGGCCACGTCGCAGATCAGCTACACCGCGTCCAAGGGCGGGGTGCTCGCGATGTCCCGCGAGCTCGGCGTGCAGTTCGCCAGGGAGGGCATCCGCGTCAACGCCCTGTGCCCAGGCCCTGTCAACACCCCCCTGCTGAAGGAGCTGTTCGCCAAGGACCCCGAGCGCGCCGCGCGCCGCCTGGTGCACGTCCCCGGCGGGCGCTTCGCCGAGCCCGAGGAGATCGCCGCGGCGGTGGCGTTCCTGGCGAGCGACGACTCCTCGTTCGTCAACGCCGCCGACTTCCTTGTGGACGGCGGGATTTCGGGCGCATATGTAACGCCGTTGTAGTCCGGGGTGGTGGCCGGAACGGCGGCGGTGTGAGAAGTTCACTGCGTGAGCGCGACGACTCCGCCCGGTTGGTATCCGGACCCAGGTCACACCGGCGACGGGCCCGCACCGGAACGCCGTTGGGACGGCACCGCCTGGACCGGTCAGACCCGGTCGGCCCGCGACGTCACCGTCGTGGACGGCGTTCCGACGCCGCCCCCCGAGCCCGCTGAGCCCCCCGAGCCCGCTGAGCCCCCCGAGTCCGCCGCGCCCGGCGACACGGCCCGCATGGCGACCCTGCCGGGCGAGAAGCCCCTGGCGCCGCCGCCCGCGGCGCCCCCCTCGCCGTACGCCACCGCGCCCTACGGCGCGTACGGGCAGGGCCCGGCGCCCACCCCGTATGGCGCGCCCCCCGGTGGCTACGCACCCCACCCGCCGCCCGCGCCCCCGGGCGGTGGGCAGCGCACGGCGCTCATCGCGGGCGCGATCGTGGTGGTGGCCGCCCTCGCGGTCGGCCTCGTGGTGCTGCTCGGCGGCGGCGATGACGAGGAGCCCGAGGGCCGCGGCCCGGCGCCGAGCGCCAGCGCGGAAGACCCGCGGGGCGAGCCCGCACCCGACGAGGACGACGGCGCGCCGCCCGACGAGCCGCCGCCCGCGGAGCCCGGCGAGCCCGGCGAGCCCGCCGACCCGGAGGAGGACCCGCGCGGAGACGGCGGCGGGAACGGCGGCGACGGGGGGCTCACCACGGCCACCGCGGGCGGCCTGGTCCTCCCGCTGCTCGACGGCTGGTCGGAGAGCCAGTACGACGGCGGCTTCGCCGTGACCACGGGGGACCACCCCTGCCCCGGCGACTCGGCCATGAACTGCGTGCGCGCGGGCGCGTTCGTCAGCATCGTGCCGGGCGCGGGCGACGTCCCCGCGCAGGACTACGTCAGCGCGGACATAGGCGCCAACGAGAGCGAGTCGTACAGCCCCGAGACCTATGGCTCGGTCACCGAGCGCGAGGAGGTGTTCTCCCGGGCCGTCACGGTCGCAGGACAGGAGGGGTATCACATCCGCAGCCGCATCGAGACGGCGTCGGGTACCGCCGCGTTCGTCGAGTCGGTGGCCTTCCCCGCCCCCGACGGCTCGGGCGATCTCGTCGTCCTGCGCCTCGGGTTCGACATCGGGGACGAGTCGCCCCCCGAGGAGGACATGGACCGCCTCGTGCAGGGCGCGGCGGCGACGTCCGCCCAGGGACCCGGTACCCGGGCCTGAGAACGCGCCCGTAAAGTGACCGGAGTCGAGCTGACCAGCGGGGCGTCAGGTGGCCGGGGAGTGTGCGGATGAACACCGAACAGGGACCGCGGCGTTCGCCGTTGCCGCCCCTGACCCCTCGAGGCGCGGCGGCTCCCACGAGACCGGGCGCGCCCCCGAGGCCCGCGGTGCCGCCACGGCCCGCCGCCCCGCCGCGCCCCTCGGCACCTCCCGACATCCCCGCGCAGCGCGCCGCGCCGCCGCCCGAGGGCGGGCCGCGCGGCGTCACCGCCCGCGCGTCGCTGCGCCTGGCCACCGCGGTCACGTGCCTGGTGCTCGGCACGGGCCTGCTCGGCGGCGCCGCGGCCGGGGCATGGCTCGTCGGCGACGGCGACGACCACTCGTCCGCCGCGGCCGCCCTCGACGAACGGCGCGACCTGTGGCGTGAGATACCCGTGGACGTGCTGTTCCCGCCCGAGATCACCGGCGAGGGCGCGGGCCCCGGCGGCTCCGACCGACTCTGGATACGCGTCGCCGTCGCCCCCGACGCGACGTGCGCCGAGGCGTTCGACCCGCTGCTCGCCGACGTCCTCGCCCCCGTCGGCTGCCACCGGCTGCTGCGCGCCACCTACGCCGACGAGACCCAGACCACCGTCACCACCGTGGGGCTGATGTTCACCGAGGCGGGGCCCGCCCGGATGGACGCCCTCGCCGCCCGCCTCACCACCGAGGGCCTCGACGCCCGCGCCGACCTCATGCCCCGCCCGTTCGCCGCGCCCGGCACCCCCGCCGAGGACTTCGGCGACGAGCAGCGCGGCGCCTGGACGATCAAGGCGCTGCCGGGACTTCCCGTCGTCGCCTACGCCGTCACCGGCTTCGCCGACGGCCGCCCCCTCACCGACCCGCGACCCGCCGCCGAGGCCACCGCCGAGGGCCAGGACACCACCGTCGCGCTCGCGGGGCTCGGCCATGACGCGGCGGGCATCGCCGAACGCGTCGAACGCGACCTGCGCGCGACCGCCGACCAGCGAGTCGAGGAGCACTGACCCCGTGACCGCAGAAGCGAACGCCGCAGGCCCGGCCACCGCCGCCCGGCGCGCCGTCCCCGCCCTGGCCACCCTGCTCGCCGCCGGGCTGCTGCTGCCGACGGCCGGGCCCGCGCGCGCCGACGCGATACGCGACCAGCAGCAGTGGGCCCTCGACGCCGTCAACGCCCCCGCCGCGTGGGAGACCACCCGCGGCGGGGGCGTCACCGTCGCCGTCCTCGACACCGGCGTCGACCCCACCCACCCCGACCTGGCGGGCGCGATCCGCCAGGGCCGCGACATGGTGGGCATGGGCGCGGGGCCGGGCGACGAGGAGTGGGCCTCGCACGGCACGGCCATGGCGGGCATCATCGCGGGCCGCGGCCACGGCGCCGGGCGCGGCTCCGGCGTGATGGGCGTCGCGCCCGAGGCCGAGATCCTGCCGGTGCGCGTGCTGCTCGAGGACGACGACCCGGAGCGGGACACGGCGCGCGAGACGCGTTCGGGCGCCCTCGCCGAGGGCATCCGCTGGGCCACCGACCAGGGCGCCGACGTCATCAACCTCTCGCTCGGCGACGACAGCGAGTCCGCCCACCCTGACCCCGATGAGGACGCCGCCGTGCGCTACGCGCTCTCCCATGGCGCGGTCGTCGTCGCGTCCGCGGGCAACGGCGGCGAGAACGGCGACCCCGTGTCCTACCCCGCGGGCTACCCCGGCGTGATCGCCGTCGCCGCGGTGGACCGGGGCGGCAGCCCCGCGGAGTTCTCCACCGAGCGCTGGTACGCGACCCTGTGCGCCCCCGGCAAGGACGTCATCGTGGCCGACCCCGACCGCGACTACTACACCGGCTGGGGAACGTCGGCGGCCGCCGCGTTCGTCTCCGGCTCCGTGGCGCTGCTGCTCGCCGCCCACCCCGATCTGACCCCGGCGCAGGTGCGGGACGTGCTCGTGGAGACGGCGGCGCACCCGCCGCCCGGGGGCCGCGACGACGCGCTGGGCAGCGGCATGGTGGACCCGGCCGCGGCCATCGCCGCGGCCGCTGGCCTGACCGCCAGGCCCCTGGCGCCCGCCGCTGGCCCCTACGAGGGGGAGTTCTTCGGGCCAGGGCCGAGCGACGGCGGCGACGGCGCGGGGCGCTCGGCCTGGCTCGCGCCGCTCTCGGGCGCGGCGGGGGTGGTGCTGCTCGCCGCGGCGGCGGCGTTGATGGGCGGCGGGACCGCCCGGATCAGGGAGCGGGTCAGACGCCTGACCGCGGGGCCTGGTCGGCCCTGACGGCCGACAGCGCGGCCTCGGCGGCGGCCTCGACCACGGCGACGCCCGCCTCCCACGAGAGGTGGCCGTCGGAGACGACGGCCACCAGATAGGGGCGCCCCTCCACGGTGACCCGGCCGATGCTGTTGACGTCCCACAGCCCGGTGCGGGTGCGCGGCAGCCAGCCGTTCTTCAGCTCGAAGCCCCCGTCGGCGCCCCCGTCCGCCGCGGCCGATATACCCCAGCGCTGCTCGGGCACCACCGTGGCCATCAACTCCCTGATGTACGCCTGGGAGTCGGCGTGCAGCGGCGTCCGCGCGCCATGGATCGCGCGCAGCAGGGCCAGCTGGTCGACGGCGGTGGTCTGGGTCAGGCCCCAGTGGCCCGCGGGGCCCGCCGAGGTGGCGACGAGGCCGAGCCGCTCGTTGGCCGCGTCGAGCCCGGCGCCCCCGCCGATCGCGAGCCACAGCTCGTCGGCCGCGTCGTTGTCGCTGCGCTGGATCATGACCTCGGCGAGCAGCCGCTCGCGCGCCGTCAGCTCGCGGCCCTCGTCCTGCGCCTTGAGCAGCAGGGCGGCCAGGATGTCGACCTTGACGATGCTCGCGGTGTCGAAGTGGTCCGCGCCGTACGCCGCGGCGACCTCCCCGTCGAGCGAGGTCACGGCCACCGAGAGGCGCGGCGGCGGATCGCCCACGAGGCGCGGCAGCGACTGGGCGAGCAACGCGTCCCGCACCGTCGAGCTGGGCACGTAGGGGGACGAACGGCCGCTCGTCCCGCCGTCCGGGCTCACCCCGCTCCCCTCCGTCCCCGCCCCCACGGCGCCCAGGTCGTCCACCGGTCTCTCCACCGCCTGCGGACCCCCCGCGGGAGGGACGGAGTCCCCGGCCGCGGTGACGGCCAGCAGCGAGCTCGCCAGGGCGGCGTTCACCATCAGGGCGGGCCGTATTCGCCGCGACAGTCTCATAACCGCACGGTATCCCGCACATGTGCACGAGTCATCGCCCGCTGAATGAAGAACGCGTAACAGTCGGTGACAGTAGTTCCGCAACGCCCGTGCCCCGGGGGCGCGTTGGGCCGCCCACGCGCCCCGCGCACGCCCCTCGCGGCCGCCCGGATACCCTCGACGCGTGCCGCTGAACATCCCCAGGCCCGCCTTCGCCGCCGACGACGGCACCGCCGATCCCGCCCTCGCCCGCGCGCTGGCCGACTGGGCGCGCGACCCCGGTACCGAGCCCGCCGTCCTGAGCGCGCTCGGCGGCGCCAGGCTGCTGGTCCCCGTCGTCGCCGTGCTCGGCGAGGCCGAGACGGGCGAGGACGGGCTGCGCAGGGACAAGAGCAGCGAGATGGCCGTGCTCACCCTCGCGCTCCCGGGCGGCCGCCGCGCGCTCCCGGTCTTCACCGCCACCGAGACCCTGGCCCGCTGGCGCTCCGACGCCAGGCCCGTGCCCGTCACCACGCGCCAGGCCCTGGCCGCCGCGGTGCAGGAGGGCGCGGGGGCGCTCGTCGTGGACATCGCGGGGCCCGTCGCCTACGAGCTCGCCGGGGCCGGGCTGCGCGCCGTCGCGGGCGGCGGCTCCCCGGCCTCCGCCCCCGCCGTGGCCGAGGCCGTGCGCGCCGTGCTGGCCACCGAGCCCGCGGTGGCCGCCGCCCACCTGGTGCCGGGCGGCGACGCGGACGCCACGCTGGCGCTGCGCCTCGACGGCCGGGCCGACGCCGCCCCCGCCATGACCCGGCTCGCCCGCGCGCTGGCCGGTGACGAGGTGCTGCGCGCCCATCTGGTGCGCGGACTCCAGCTGGCCGTGCTGCCCCCAGGCGCCGCGCTGCCAGGGGAGCCGACCTACCACCGCTGAACGCCGCCGCCTCCCGCCGCCGGAAGGCGTCACTCGCATGGCCCGGTCGGCGTGCGGGCGCCCGGCACGCGCCACAGACTGCGACGAAAGCCGTCGTCAGCCACGGGAGGGCGCCATGTCCGCCGAGACCGAACCCCAACCGCTAGCGGCCGAATGCGTGGGAACGCTGCTGCTCGTCTTCTTCGGAGTCGGCGCCGCGGTGGTGGCGGGCGAGTTCATCGGGTCGATGGGCATCGCCCTCGCGTTCGCCTTCGTACTGATCGGCCTCGTCTTCGCGTTCGGCGCGATCTCGGGCAGCCATCTCAACCCCGCGGTCACGCTGGGCATGCTGCTGGCCGGGCGCATGTCGCTCCAGAGCGCGATCATGTACTGGATCGCCCAGTTCGTCGGCGCCATCGCGGGCGCGGCGCTGCTCTTCCTGGTGGCCAAACAGGTCCCGGGGCTCGACACGAGCGAGGCGTTCGGCACCAATGGCTTCGACGACCGGTCAGCGGTCGGCCTGTCGCTCGGCGGCGCGTTCGTCGTGGAGATCATGCTGACGTTCCTGCTGGTCTTCGTGTGGCTCTCGGTGACCAGCACATCGCTGCTCAAGGGCTGGGAGGGCGTCCCCGTCGGGCTCACCCTCGGCGCGGTCAGCCTCGTCGGCATCCCGCTGACCGGCGCGTCGGTCAACCCCGCCCGCAGCCTGGCGCCCGCCCTCTTCGCCGCGGGCAGCGCGCTGGCGCAGCTGTGGCTCTTCATCGTCGCCCCGCTGGTGGGCGCGGCGGTCGCGGTGATCGTGCACCGGATCGTCCACCCTCAGCCGGACGAGTGGCTCACCGACTGGCGCCGCGCGGTGCCGGGGCGGCGACCGGCCCCGTGAACGCCTCCCCAGGACCCTGGCCCGGGTCGTCCGGCACCGCCGACGCCTCCCTGAAGGCCAGTTGCAGCGACTTCAGCCCGTCGCGCAGGGGCGCGGCGTGGTAGGAGCCCACCTCGGGGGCGGCCGCCGTGACCAGCCCGGCGAGCGCGGTGATCAGCTTCCGCGCCTCGTCCAGGTCACGGTGCCGCTCGCCGTCCTCGGCAAGACCCAGGCTGACCGCGGACGCGCTCATCAGGTGCACGGCGACCGTGGTGATCACCTCCACCGCGGGCACGTCCGCGATGTCCCTCGCCATGTCACCGACATTCGGAGTCATGTCACCGACGTTGGGGGTCATGCCGCCGATGTCGGGTCCCGCCTCGCTCATGCGGACCACCCTATGCGCCCGGTGGGGGGTGTCCCACGGCGGGTCGGGAGCACACCGCGCGGTGGTTCCGCAAGGGTGCTGTACCATGGAGGGTGACCGGCCGGACATCCGTGTGCCCGGCCCGCAAGTGGAGGCTCCGCTCTCCCACCTGATCGACCCCAGGGTCGGCAGGTCACCGGTCCTTTCGCGCCCCGCGATCTGCCGCGGTGGTGCTCCAGGTCTGTGTGGAGCCCCGCCTGTGCGTCGCCCGGGGCGTTTTTTCACGCCGCCGTGCGGCGGTCCACCAGACCTATTCCAGCACGGCTGCCCGCCAGGCATCCGTGCGGCGCAAACCGAGGAGGCCCCATCAGCGCCGAGCCCCGCATCAACGACCGGATTCGCGTCCCCGAGGTGCGACTCGTCGGTCCCAGCGGCGAGCAGGTCGGCATCGTGCCGCTTGCCAAAGCCCTGGAGCTTGCACAGGAGTACGACCTGGACCTGGTCGAGGTCGCGGCCAACGCCCGCCCGCCGGTCTGCAAGCTCATGGACTACGGAAAGTTCAAGTACGAGTCGGCCATGAAGGCCCGTGAGGCGCGCAAGAACCAGGCGCACACGGTGATCAAGGAGATGAAGCTCCGGCCGAAGATCGATCCGCACGACTACGACACCAAGAAGGGTCACGTCGTCCGGTTCCTCAAGCAGGGGGACAAGGTCAAGATCACGATCATGTTCCGCGGTCGTGAGCAGTCCCGCCCTGAGCTGGGCTACAGGCTGCTGCAACGACTTGCCGAGGACGTCCAGGATCTGGGCTTCGTGGAGTCCAATCCCAAGCAGGACGGGCGGAACATGATCATGGTTCTCGGCCCGCACAAGAAGAAGACCGAGGCCATGGCGGAGGCCAGGGAGGCCCAGGCCGCCCGCAAGGCCGAACGCCAGCAGGGGAAGGCGTCCGCCTGAGGCAGGGCGCCGCCCCCGGCGGCACGTGACAGTACGAAGGACGAGGAGAGAACGGCGACATGCCGAAGAACAAGACGCACACCGGCGCCAGCAAGCGTTTCAAGATCACTGGTTCCGGCAAGGTGATGCGCCAGCGCGCCGGTCGCCGTCACTACCTGGAGCACAAGCCGTCGACGCTGACCCGTCGCCTTGCCGGCACGACGGAGACGGCTCCGGCCGACGCCAAGAGGATCAAGAAGCTTCTCGGCAAGTGACCCGGGCGCCCTCCGCGCGCCGCGACGGCGGCGGAGCGCCCGAGAGCCGACCGGACCCCATCCGTTCCGGGCCGCGTGAGCATCCCGCGGCCCCCCTGCAAGGAGTACACACGTGGCACGCGTCAAGCGGGCAGTCAACGCCCACAAGAAGCGCCGGGCGATCCTCGAGCAGGCCAGCGGCTACCGCGGCCAGCGCTCCCGCCTGTACCGCAAGGCGAAGGAGCAGGTCACCCACTCCCTCGTCTACAACTACAACGACCGCAAGAAGCGCAAGGGCGACTTCAGGCAGCTGTGGATCCAGCGGATCAACGCCGCCGCCCGCGCCAACGGCATCACCTACAACCGGTTCATCCAGGGCCTGAAGGCCGCGGAGATCGAGGTGGACCGCAAGATGCTGGCCGAGCTCGCGGTCAACGACCCGGGCGCGTTCGCCGTGCTGGTCGAGACGGCGCAGAAGGCGCTGCCGAGCGACGTCAACGCCCCGAAGGCCGCCTGAGCCGCGTTCCACAACGCGACCGGACCCGCAGGCCGCCCGCCTGCGGGTCCCGTCGCGTTATCCCGCCCTCCCGCCGCGTGTCACGCCCCCTTCGAAGTGAGCCGCCTCCCATGGGCCCCGCCGCCGAGCTGATCTCCCCCCGTGCCTCCCGGGTCGCCGCCGCCAAGCGGCTGCTGCGGCGCGCCGCCCGCGGCAGGGAGCGGCGTTTTCTGGCCGAAGGCCCGCAGGCCGTGCGGGAGGCCGTGGCCCATAGGGACGGCGACGTGAGCACGCTCGTCGAGCTGTTCGCCACGCCCGAGGCAGCCGAGCGGCACCCCGACGTCGTCGCGGCGGCGCGTTCCGCCGGGGCCAGGGTCCACCTCGCGGCGCCCGCCGTTCTCGCCGACCTCTCCGGGACGGTCACCCCGCAGGGCCTGGTCGGCGTGTGCCGCTTCCTCGACCGGCCGCTGGCCGAGATCACCGCCGCCGCGCCCCGGCTGGTCGCCGTGCTCGCGCACGTCCGCGACCCGGGCAACGCGGGCACCGTGCTGCGCTGCGCCGACGCCGCGGGCGCCGACGCCGTCATCCTCACCGACGCCTCGGTGGACCTCTACAACCCCAAGGCGGTGCGCGCCTCCGCGGGCAGCATCTTCCACCTCCCGGTGGCCCTCGGCGTGCCCGTCGACGAGGCGGTCGCCGCGCTGTCGGGCGCCGGGGTGCGGGTCGTCGCGGCCGATGGGGGAGGGGAGCGCGACCTCGACGCCGAGCTGGACGACGGCGCGATGGGGCGACCCACCGCATGGATCTTCGGAAACGAGGCGTGGGGGCTTCCCGCCGGGACCCGCGCGCTGGCCGACGCGGTGGTCAGGGTGCCGCTGCACGGCCGCGCCGAGAGCCTCAACCTGGCCACCGCCGCCGCCGTGTGCCTCTACGCGTCCGCCCGCGCCCAGCGCGCCCCCGGCGGCTGCCGCTCCGCGGCCCGCGCCTGAACGGCCGGAAGGCGACCGCCCTTCGATGGCGGGCCCCGTGGCCCCAGGGCCTGTCTGATAATTCCGGTGGATCAGCGAGCGGCGGATGGCGCCCGCCTGGCAAGGCGCCGGATCGCGGCTCGTACGGTGGGGGCACCCCCGGACGGAGTCCGGGGGAGGTACTCGCGCGATGCGGCAACGCAGCCTGGGGGTCCCCCGGACGAACTCTGGGGGAGGGATGCCGGTCGTCGCGGGCCCGCCGGGGATGGTCAGACAGGCCCTAGTAGGGTGACCCGCACGGGAGAGGGGCGAACGGGGATGGACACCGCGCACGGTGCCGGGGAGCTCGATCTGGGGCCCGATGACCTTCCCGATGGTCTGGTGGTCGCCGACAGGCTCGGCCTGGTCAGCTGTTTCAACGCCGAGGCCGCGCGGCTCACCGGGCGCGGCGCCGAGGAGTCCATCGGCCGGCCGATCGAGTCCGTTCTGCCCCTCGAGGACCCCGAGGGCCGCCCGTGGTGGCGCCTGACGGACCCCTACCACGGCCTGGCCACCCGCTCGGGACAGCCGGAGCGCAACCTCCTGCTGCCCGGCGGGCGCGAGGTGCTGGTCGCCGCGCGCTATGTGCGCGTCGCCCCGGGGGGCGCGGTGCGGCGCCTGGTGGTGACCCTGCGCGGCACCGACGCCCGGCGGCGCACCGAGCGCAGCAACGCCGAGCTGATCGCCACCGTCGCGCACGAGCTGCGCTCGCCGCTGACCTCGGTCAAGGGGTTCACGGCGACCATGCTGGACAAGTGGGACCGCTTCACCGACGAGCAGAAGCGGCTCATGCTCCAGACCGTCGACTCCGACGCCGACCGCGTCACGCGGCTGATCACCGAGCTGCTCGACGTCTCACGGATCGACTCGGGGCGCCTGGAGATCCGCCGCCAGCCGGTCAGGCTCGACGAGGCGGTCCGCCGCCATGTGAAGACCATGATCAACGGCGGCTGCCCCGCCGAGCGCTTCGAGCTGCGGCTGAGCGAGCAGGTCCCCGGGCTGTGGGCGGATCCCGACAAGGTCGACCAGGTGCTCGGCAACCTCCTTGAGAACGCCGTGCGCCACGGCGGCGGAACCGTCACCATCGAGATGCACCACGTGCCGCCCACCCGTACGCGCCAGGAAGGCATGGCCGTGACGGTCAGCGACGAGGGCCCCGGCATCCCCGAGGAGGCGATGCACCGGGTCTTCACGCGCTTCTGGCGCGGCAGCGAGCGCGGCGGCACCGGGCTCGGCCTCTACATCGTCAAGGGCATCGTGGAGGCACACGGCGGCACCGTGACCGTCGGCAGGTCCGACGGCGGTGGCGCCCGCTTCCGGTTCATCCTGCCCGCGGGCACACCGGCGTTCCTCTCCTGAGCCTCGAAGCCCTGGAGCCTCCTGGCCGCCCGAGGAGCCCCGCCCGCGGGCGTCCACCGCGTACACGCGGCCGCGCGCGCCCCCTTAGACTCGGTCCCTGACCCCGGGAGCGCGGCGGGTCACGCCAATCGGAAGCACGGGAAGAGATGTCGGCACCCAACAAGTCGTACGACCCTGTCGAGGTCGAGGCACTGAAACCGGAAGAGATCGACCGCGTGCGGGACGAAGCCCTCGCGGCGTTCGCCGCCGCGGACAGCCTCGACGCGCTGCGGGAGGCCAAGGTCGCCCACGTCGGCGACCGCTCGCCGCTGGCCCTGGCCAACCGGGAGATCGGCGCCCTGCCCCCGCAGGCCCGCGCGGACGCGGGCAAGCGCGTCGGGCAGGCCAGGGGCGCGGTGAACAAGGCGCTCGCCGCCCGCCAGGCCGAGCTCGAGGCCGAGCGCGACGAGCGCGTCCTGGTCGATGAGGCGGTGGACGTCACGCTGCCGCACGACCGGGTGCCGCCGGGGGCGCGGCACCCGTTGACCACGCTCTCCGAGCGCATCGAGGACATCTTCGTGGCCATGGGCTACGAGGTCGCCGAGGGGCCCGAGGTCGAGACCGAGTGGTTCAACTTCGACGCCCTCAACATCGGCCCCGACCACCCCGCCAGGTCGACGCGCGACACCTTCTTCGTCGAGGGCGCCGCTGGCGGCCCCGACCTGGTGCTGCGCACCGAGACGTCATCGGTGCAGATCCGTTCGATGCTGGAGCGCACGCCGCCCATCTATGTGATCTGCCCGGGCCGCGTCTACCGCAGCGACGAGCTCGACGCCACGCACAGCCCCGTCTTCCACCAGGTGGAGCTGCTCGCGATCGACGAGGGCCTGACCATGGCGGACCTCAAGGGCACGCTCGACCACATGGTGCGCTCGCTGTTCGGCGAGGGCGTGCACACGCGGCTGCGCCCGCACTACTTCCCGTTCACCGAGCCGTCCGCCGAGATGGACATGCTCTGCTTCCGCTGCCGCGGCGAGTCCGCGGGGAACCCCGACCGGCCCTGCCGCACGTGTTCGAGCGAGGGCTGGGTCGAGCTCGGCGGCTGCGGCGTGGTCAACCCCAAGGTGCTGACCGCGTGCGGCGTGGACCCGGAGAAGTACAGCGGCTTCGCGTTCGGCTTCGGCATCGAGCGGCTGCTGATGTTCCGCCACAACGTCGAGGACATCCGAGACATGATCGAGGGTGACGTGCGGTTCACCCGCCCGTTCGGGATGGAGATCTGATGCGCGCCCCGCTTTCCTGGCTGCGGGAGTACGTCGACCTGCCTGCCGGGGTGACCGGCCGCGAGGTGGCCGAGCGGCTGATCGCCGCGGGCTTCGAGGTCGAGGCCGTCGACCGGCTGGGCGCCGACCTTTCGGGGCCGCTGGTGGTCGGCCGGGTGCTGGCCATCGAGGAGCTGACCGAGTTCAAGAAGCCCATCCGCTACTGCCAGGTGGACGTGGGCGCGGCCAACGGCACGGGCGAGCCGCAGAACATCATCTGCGGCGCCCGCAACTTCGCGGTGGGCGACAAGGTCGTGGTCGTCCTCCCCGGCGGCGTGCTGCCCGGCGGGTTCGAGATCACCGCCCGCACGACCTACGGCCGCGTCTCCGAGGGCATGATCTGCTCGGCGCGCGAGCTCGGCATGGGCGACGACCACGGCGGCATCGTCGTGCTGCCGCCCGAGTACGAGGTCGGCATCGACGCCATCGCGCTGCTTGAGCTGGTCGACGAGGTCCTCGACATCGCCGTCACATCCGACCGCGGCTACGCCCTGTCGATGCGCGGCCTGGCCCGCGAGACGGCCACCGCGTTCGGCCTGCCGCTGCGCGACCCCGCGCTGCTCGACGTCCCCGAGGGCAACGGCTCCGGCTACCCCGCCGTCGTCAGCGACACCGTCGCGTGCGACCGCATCGTGCTGCGCACCGTCACCGGGGTGCGGCCCGAGGCGCGTTCGCCGCTGTGGCTCCAGCGCCGCCTCCAGAAGGCGGGCATGCGGCCGATCTCGCTCGCCGTGGACATCACCAACTACGTGATGCTGGAGATCGGCCAGCCGCTGCACGCCTACGACCGCACTCGGCTCTCGGGGCCCATCGCGGTCCGCAGGGCGAGGGCGGGCGAGAAGCTGACCACCCTGGACGGCACCGCGCGCACCCTCGACCCCGAGGACCTGGTGATCGCCGACGACAGCGGCCCCATCGGCCTCGCGGGCGTGATGGGCGGCGCCGACACCGAGATCGCCGAGGTGGCCGATCATCCCCCAGCCCTGACGGCTGGGAGGGGCCCCCAGACCGAGTGGCCCGTGGGGACCACCGAGGTCGTCCTGGAGATGGCGCACTTCGACCAGGTCACCGTGGCCCGCACCGCGCGCCGCCACAAGCTGGGCAGCGAGGCCGCCCGCCGTTTCGAGCGGGGCGTGGATCCCGAGGCGGCCGCCGCCGCGGGCCAGCGGGCCGTCGACCTGCTCGTCCTGCTCGCGGGCGGTACGGCCGACCCCGGCGTCACCGTGGTCGCCGAGCCGCGCGAGCCGCGCACCGTCACCATTCCCGCCGACCACCCCGACCGGGTGGCGGGCATGGCGTACGGCAGGGAGGCGGTGGTGCGCCACCTCCAGGAGATCGGCTGCGAGGTGGCGGGCTCCGACGAGCTGACCGTCACCGTTCCCACGTGGCGCCCCGACCTGGCCGAGCCCAACGACCTGGCCGAGGAGGTCATCCGCCTCGCCGGGTACACCGCGCTGCCCGCGACGCTGCCGCGCCCGCCGGCCGGGCGTGGGCTGACCGCGAGGCAGCGGCTGCACCGCAGGGTCGGCAGGGCGCTCGCGGGGACGGGCCATGTCGAGGTGCTGAGCGCGCCGTTTGTCGGGCCCGCGCAGCTCGACGGGCTCGGGCTGCCGGACGACGACGCGCGCCGCCGCGCCGCGCGCCTGGTCAACCCCATCTCCGACGAGACGCCCTGGCTGCGCACCACGCTGCTGCCCGGGCTGCTCGACGCCCTGCGCCGCAACGTCGGCAGGGGCAGCGGCGACCTGGCGCTGTACGAGACGGGCCTGGTGTTCCGGCCCACCGGGGCCGAGGCCCCCGCGGCCCGGCTTCCGGTCGACGCGCGGCCGACCGACGAGCAGGTCGCCGAGCTGGAGGCGGCGCTGCCCGCCCAGCCGCGGCGGGTCGCCGTCGCGCTGGCCGGGGCCCGCGAGCAGGCGGGCTGGTGGGGCGGTGGCCGCCCCGCCGACTGGGCCGACGCGGTCGAGGCCGCCCGCACGGTCGCCCGCGAGGCGGGCGTCGAGCTGGCTGTGGAGAACGACCGGCACGCGCCGTGGCACCCGGGCCGGTGCGCCGCGTTGTACGCCTCGGTCGACGGGGCCAGGACCCTGGTCGGGCACGCGGGCGAGCTGCACCCCAGGGTGGTCAAGGCGCTGGGCCTGCCGGAGCGCACATGCGCGATGGAGGCCGACCTCGATCTGCTGGAACGCGCCACCCCCGGGCTGGTGGCGGGGCCGCGCGTCTCGTCGTTCCCCGTGGCCACGCAGGATGTGGCGCTGGTCGTGGACGCGTCGGTGCCCGCGGTTGACGTCGAGGCGGCGCTGCGCGCCGGGGCGGGGGAACTGCTCGAGTCCCTGCGGCTTTTCGACGTGTTCACCGGCGAGCAGGTGGGCCAGGGCCGCAAGTCGCTGGCCTACGCCCTGCGCTTCCGCGCGCCCGACCGGACGCTGACCGCGGATGAGCTGACCGAGGCGCGCGAGGCCGCGGTGGCCGCCGCGGTGGAGCGGACCGGGGCGACGCTGCGCGGCGGCTGATGGCCGGCTTCCCGCGCTGACGCGAGGGCCGCCTCACCGTCAGGTGCGGCGGCCCTCGCCGCGTTCGGGCAGCGGCCGGGCCGCCGACGCGCGCGTCAGGTCGCGCATCAGCTCCCCGCGCTCCGCGAGGCGGCGCGCGATGTCGGCCATGCGGATGTCGAGCGACGCCGGGTCGCCCCCCTCGGCCACCTCGTCGAGCTCGTCCCAGCCCACGGGCGCGGAGACCGTGGGCGCGGGGCGGGCGCGCAGGGTGTAGGGGGCGGCGGTCGTCTTGCGGGCGGCGTTCTGGCTGTGGTCGATGAACACCTTGCCAGGGCGCAGCCGCCTGGCCATCTCGCCGATCGCCAGCCCCGGCAGGGCGCGCGCCGCCTCGCGCGCCAGCTCCTTGGCGTAGTCGGACGCGCGCGCCGAAGGGGTGGGGCGCAGCGGGCACAGCACGTGCAGCCCTTTGGACCCCGAGGTCTTCGCGCAGGCCGCGAGGCCGTCCGCGGCCAGCCGCTCGCGCAGCCACAGCGCGACCCGGCAGCAGTCGGCGATCGTCGCGGGCGCCCCGGGGTCGAGGTCGAGGACCAGCCGGTCGGCCACCCCGGGGGCCTGGGCCCGCCACTGGTAGGTGTGCAGCTCGGTGACCAGGTTGGCCGCCCACATCAGCCCCGGCAGGTCGTTGACCACCACCTGCCGCAGCGGCTCGCCGCCGCCGGAGCGCGGGACATCGGCGACGTTCACCCAGTCGGGGGTGCCGGGCGGGACGTTCTTGGTGAAGAAACGCTGCCCCGCGGGCCCGTCGGGGTAGCGCAGCAGGCTCAGCGGCCGGTCGGCGAGGTGGGGGAGGAGCGCGTCGCCGTGGCTGGCGTAGTAGTGCAGCAGCTCGCCCTTGGTCGTCCCGTCCGGGTAGATGACCTTGTCCAGATTGGTCAGCGTCAGACGCCGCCCCTCGACGGTCACGACCGGCATACCCTGAGAGTGGCACGAAAGGGGCAGATGATGCGAACGGTATGGAAGGGGTCGATCTCCTTCGGTCTTGTCACCATCCCCATCAAGGTCGTCAGCGCCACGGAGAACCACTCGGTGTCCTTCCGCCAGGTCCACACGTCCGACGAGGGCAGGATCCGCTACCGGAAGGTGTGCGAGATCGACGGCGAGGAGGTGTCGGGCGAGCAGATCGGCAAGGCGTACGAGACGGCCGACGGCTCCCTCGTCCAGCTGACCGACGCCGACCTGAACGCCCTGCCGCTGCCCACCGCGAGAACGGTCGAGATCCTGGGCTTCGTTCCGGTCAGCAGCATCGACCCCTATCAGCTCGACCGCTCGTACTACCTGACCGCCGACGCGGGGGCGGCCAAGCCCTATGTGCTGCTGCGCGAGGCGCTGCGCCGCGCCGACAAGGGGGCGATCGCCAAGCTCGCGATGCGCGGGCGGGAGACCCTCGCGCTGGTGCGCGCGCTCGACGACGATGTGCTGGGCATGCACACGCTGCTGTGGCCCGACGAGATCCGCTCGGCG
This sequence comes from Streptomyces sp. PT12, assembly GCF_003311645.1. Lineage (GTDB taxonomy): Bacteria > Actinomycetota > Actinomycetes > Streptomycetales > Streptomycetaceae > Streptomyces. The sequence continues at coordinate 97,297 of NZ_QEST01000014.1, forward strand.
GGCGGGCTGGCGCCCGGTGAGCAGGTCACCGTCAGGGACGCCGAGATCGACCTCGCCTACACGCTGATGGACACCCTTGGCGAGGTGGACATGGCCGAGCTGCACGACGAGTACCGCGAGGCGGTGGAGGCGCTGGTCGACGCCAAGCTCACGGGCCGGGCGCCCGAGCTCGCCGAGGAGGGCGCGCCCGGCGGCGGCAAGGTCGTCGACCTGATGGCCGCGCTCGAGGACAGCGTGCGCAACGCCCGCCAGGGCCGTGGCGAGGGGGAGGCGGCGGCCGAGGGCGGCGAGGAGGCGACCGTCACGCCGATCAAGAAGACCGGCCAGAAGAAGGCCGCCCCGCGCAAGGCCCAGGAGAAAAAGGCGGCGGCGCGGAAGACCGCGGCGAAGAAGACCGCGTCCCGCGAGGAGGCGGAGGGCGGACAGGGTGCCGCCGAGAAGGCCCCAGCGAAGAAGGCGCAGGCCAAGAAGACTCAGGCCGGGAAGGCCCAGGCGAAGAAGGCGGGCGGGCGCAAACGCGCCTCCTGACGGCGTTCAGCGCTGGGCCTCGTACGCGTAGAAGCCCGCCCCCGACTTCCGCCCCAGGTGCCCGGCCGCGACCATGCGCAGCAGCAGCGGGGGCGGCGCGTAGAGCGGCTCCTTGTGTTCGGCGTACATCGACTCGGCGATCGAGGCGATGGTGTCGAGGCCGATCAGGTCGGCCGTGCGCAGCGGCCCCAGCGGGTGGGCGCAGCCGAGCTCCATCCCCTTGTCGATGTCGTCCCTGCTGGCCGCGCCGGTCTCCAGCATCCGGACGGCGGCCAGGAGATACGGCACGAGCAGCGCGTTCACCACGAAGCCCGCGCGGTCCTGGGCGCGGATCGCGTGCTTGCCCAGCACCCCGGAGACCAGCGCCTCGGCGCGGCGCACCGTCTCCTCGTCGGTGGTGAGCGCGGGGATCAGCTCCACCAGGCGCTGCACCTGCGCGGGATTGAAGAAGTGGATGCCGAGCACGTGCCCGGGGCGTGAGGTGGCCATGGCCAGGTTGACCAGGGGGATGGCCGAGGTGTTGGACGCCAGGATGGCGTCGGGGCGGGTCACCACCTGGTCGAGGACCTGGAAGATCTCGGCCTTGACCTGCTCCTGCTCCACCACTGCCTCGATCACCAGGTCACGGTCGGCGAACGTGCCGAGGTCCGTGGTGAACGTGATGCGTTCGAGCGCCGCGTCGCGCTCGTCCTCGCCGATCTTCCCGCGCTCGGCCGCCCTGGCCAGCGACGCCGCGAGCCGTGTGCGGCCGATCTCCAGGGCCTCGCCGGTGGTCTCCGCGACCCGGACGTCGAGCCCGGCCCGCGCGCAGACCTCCGCGATGCCCGCGCCCATCTGCCCGCTGCCCACCACGCCGACGCGCTCGATGTCGGTCACCTCATGCCCCTTCGCCGTTCCCTGAAGCACCGGACTCACCCGGACTCACCCGGACTCACCCGGACTCACCCGACGGTACCGTCCGGTAGGAAGCGGGGGACGACCGGCCGGTCGACCGGTCATCCCCGGGGCGCGCTCGGTCATCCGCGCCTGACGTGCGCCGTTCGGCCCGCGGTGGGTGTGTCGCGCGGACGTCGGGCGGGGACTTGGTCACTCTGTGCGGGGTAGGTGTGACATGGAGAGACGACAGGGGGCACACGATGGGACGAATCACCCGCAGGCGTCTGGCGTCGGCCGCGGTCGGCACGTTGGCAGGGGCCCTGACGCTCACTCAGGCGTCCGCCTCGGCGCGGTGGACGGAGCGCGCGCCGGCGCGAACGGGCGCGAACGGCGCGGCCGCGGCGCCGACAGGGACGCGCGGCATGTGGATCGCCACGGTGGCGAACATCGACTGGCCAAGCGCCGCGGGGCTCTCGCCCGACGAGGCGGGGGCCGAGCTGGCCGCGCTGCTCGACGTGGCCGTGGAACGGCGGTTGACGACCGTGTTCCTCCAGGTCAGGCCGACGGCGGACGCGTTCTGGCCGTCGCCGTACGAGCCGTGGTCGGCGCTGCTCACCGGCACACAGGGGCGCGATCCCGGGTGGGATCCGCTGGGCTTCGCGGTGCGGGAGGCGCACGCGCGCGACCTGGAGCTGCACGCGTGGTTCAACCCGTACCGGATCGCGCAGCACGGCGACCCGGGGCGGCTGGCGCAGGGGCACCCGGCCAGGGTCCACCCCGAGTGGGTGGTGCCGTACGGCGGGCAGCTGTTCTACAACCCCGGGCTGCCCGAGGTGCGGGCGTTCGTGCAGGACGCGATGATCCACGCGGTCGAGTCGTACGCGATCGACGGGGTGCACTGGGACGACTACTTCTACCCGTATCCGGTGGCGGGCGAGGCGTTCGACGACGCGGCGGCGTTCGACGCGCACGGCGGCGACTTCGACGACCTGGGCGACTGGCGGCGGCACAACATCGACCTGCTGGTGCGGGAGATGCGCGAGCGGGTGGCCGAGGCGCGGCCCGGGATCCCGTTCGGCGTCAGCCCGTTCGCGGTGTGGCGCAACAAGAGCACCGACCCGCTCGGCTCCGACACCCGCGGCGGCGTGCAGACATACGACGACCTGTACGCGGATGTGCGCACATGGGTCAGGGAGGGCTGGATCGACTATGTGATCCCCCAGGTCTACTGGCACATCGGCTACGCCGCGGCGGACTACGCGACGCTCGTGGCGTGGTGGGCCGATGTCGCGGAGGGCACGGATGTGGCCCTGTACATCGGCGAGGCGGTCTACAAGGTCGGCGACCCGGCCCAGCCCGAGGCGTGGCAGGACGCGGCGGAGCTGTCGCGGCACCTGACGCTGTGCGCCGAGCACCCGCGGGTGGGCGGGAACGTCTTCTACTCGGCGACGCAGGTGGCCTCCGACCCGCTGGGCGCGATGAGCCGGGTCGTCGACGATCACTACCGGGATTGACGCCGACTACCGGGATTGACGCCCACTATCCGGATTGAGCGGGGCGCCGGGTGGCGTGCGGGTCCGGCGTTGTATACGAAACGGCTGGGTGGCGGGGGGCGCGCTGGGTGATCGCGATGCAGGCCAGGACCGCGATCGCCGTGAGGGGGGCCGCCGCGGGGAGGGGTTCGGCCAGGAGGGCGGTGGACCAGACGAGGGTGAGCAGGGGCTGGGCGAGCTGGAGTTGACTGGCCCTGGCTATCCCGGCGCGGGCGAGGCCGCCGTACCAGACGAGCATGCTGAGGAAGCTCGCGCCCGCGGCCAGCCAGAGCACGGCGGCGAGCGACGACGCGGTGGGGCGGGGCGGCTCGGCCAGTAGCGCTACCGTGAATCCCGGCAGGGCGAGCGGCAGGCTGGCGACCAGGGCCCAGGAGATCACCTGCCAGCCCGGCAGCCGCCCGGCGAGGCGGCCGCCCTCCGCGTAGCCCGCCGCGCACAGCAGCAGGGCGGCGGCGAGGTAGAGGTCGCCGCGCGCGGGCGAGCCGCCGCTGTCCACGGCGGCGAACGCCACGACCGCCGCGGCGCCCGCCGCCGCGGCGGCCCAGAAGACGGGCGAGGGGCGCGCGCCGGTGCGGGCGGTCGCGTAGATCGCCGTCGTCAGCGGCAGCAGCCCGGTCACCACGGCGGCGTGGGCCGTTCCCGAGGTGGGCAGGGCGAGGGCGGTGAGCAGCGGGAAGCCGAGCACGCAGCCCGCGGCCACCAGCGCGAGCCCCGGCAGGTGGCGGCGCTCGGGCGGGGGGACCCGGGCGGCGGCCAGCGCGCAGGCGGCGATGAGGGCCGCGACGACCGTGCGGGCGAACGTCACGGTCCAGGGGCCGAAGCCTTCGAGCGCCCATGTCGTGGCGGGGAAGGTCAGGGAGAACGCGACGACGGCGAGCGCGGCCATCGCCAGGCCGCGGCCCACCGGAACCGCTGCTGTCCCCGAATCGATAGCGCTATTCTGTGCTCTCATGAATCAGAGTAGCAGTGACGTCCGGTTGGCCGCTTCCTTGCGTGAGGAGCTGAAGCGCTACCCGGCCGGGGGGAAGCTGCCGTCGAGCCGTGAGGTGATGGCCCGTTACGGGGTGGGCCCTGGCACCGTCGCGCGGGCGCTGGCCGCGCTGGTCGCCGAGGGGCTGGTGGTGACCAGGCCGGGGGCGGGCGCGTTCCGGGCCGAGCCGCGCGCCCTCCGCCCCCCGGTGGGCGATCCCAGCTGGCAGGAGATCACCCTGAGCGCCCGGCCCGCGCCCGACAGCGTGCCGCGCGCGGTGGACGCCGGGGGAGTGCTGGCCACCCTGCCCGCCCCGCCGCCCGGCGTGATCGAGCTCAACGGCGGCTATCTCGGGCCCGCGATCCGGCCCGAACGCGCCCTCGCCGCCGCGCTCGCCAGGGCGGGGCGGCGGCCGAGGGCGTGGGACCGGCCGCCCATGGCGGGACTCGGGGAGCTGCGGGCGTGGTTCGCGCGGTCGATCGACGGCGGCTCGGGCGCCCTCGCGCCGTCGGATGTGACCATCACCGCGGGCGGGCAGAGCGCGTTGAGCACCGCGTTGCGCGCCCTCGCGCCCCCCGGCGGCTCCGTCCTGGTCGAGTCGCCCACGTATCCCGGGATGCTGGCGTCGGCCCGCGCGGCCGGGCTGCGGCCCGTGCCCGTGCCCATGGACGCCGACGGCGTGCGCACGGAACTGCTGGAGCGTGCCTTCGCGGACAGCGGCGCGCGGGTGTTCGTGTGCCAGCCGCTGTTCCAGAACCCGACCGGCGCGGTGCTCTCGCCCGCGCGTCGGCGCGCGGTGATCGACGTGGCGCGCGCGGCGGGCGCGTTCGTGATCGAGGACGACTTCGCGCGCCGCCTCGCCCACGCCGACGCCGGGCCGCTGCCCGGACCGCTGGCCGCCGACGACCCCGACGGCACCGTGGTCCACGTGTGCTCGCTCACCAAGGTCACCTCGCCGAGCCTGCGCGTGGGCGCTCTCGCCGCGCGCGGGCCCGTGGTCGAGCGGCTGCGCGCGATCCAGATCGTCGACAGCTTCTTCGTCGCCCGCCCGCTCCAGGAGGCCGCGCTCGAACTGGTGGGCTCTCCGGCCTGGGACCGTCATCTGCGGGCGGTGGCACGGGAGTTGGCGGCCCGCCGCGACGCGCTGACCGCGGCGGTGGCCGCGGGGCTGCCCGCGCTGGCCGCGCCCCTGGTGCCCCGGGGCGGCTATCACCTCTGGCTGGGGCTGCCGCCGGGCGCCGACGAGACGGGGCTCGCGGCCGCCGCGCTGCGCGCCGGAGTGGCCATCGCCGCGGGGCGCCCCTACTTCGCCGCCGAACGCCCCGCCCCCCACATCCGCCTCAGCTTCGCATCGGCCGCCGGCGTGGGGGAGATCGCGGAGGGCGTGCGCCGCCTGGGACGCGCCTGGCGCGAGACCCAGGACAACGCGCCCGACACGCTGCCGTGACCACCGGTGACCCAGGGCCCTCGCGCCGGGTGAACGGGCGGGTGCCCTACCGCCGTCATATTTACCCCGCGGTAGTGGTGCGGTAATTCGCCTGCTCGTACGATCGCGCCATGCTGCTCACGCTGATAGCGGCTGCCCGCAGCTCAGCTGTCCTCGACACGCGTTTCGGCGACGACCGTCCGCTCGACGCCGCGGGCTGGCACGCGCTCGAACGGGCCATCCCGGTCCTGCTGCCGCTGGCCGCGGCCGAGCTGCGCTACTGTTCGCCGACCCCGAGCAGCAGGCAGACGGGCGACGCCCTCGGCCTGGCACCCCTCGCCCAACCCGCCCTGCGCGACTGCGACATGGGTCGCTGGCACGGCATGACCCTCCAGGAGGTCGCCGCCCGCGAGCCAGCCGCCGTCGAGGCATGGCTCGCCGACCCCAGGTCCGCGCCGCACGGTGGCGAGCCGCTGCTGGCGTTCGTCTCCCGCGTGGGCGGCTGGCTCGACACCCGGCCGCTCGGGGGCGAGGGGCGGATCGTCGCCGTCACCGAGTCCTCCGTGATCAGGGCCGCCATGCTCTACGCGCTCAAGGCCCCGCCGCAGTCGTACTGGCGCACCGAGGTGCACCCCCTGTCGGTCGTAAGCCTCAGCGGCCACCCTGGCCGTTGGAGCCTGCGGCTCGGCTGACCCGTTCGACGGTGCCGAGCGGCGCGGCGATCCCGCCGCCGCGCCCCGAGGGGGGCGCCCGACGGCGGCCGCGGGGCGCGCGGCACCATGGGGGCATGCGAACGCTACCTGTGCTCGTGTACGACGGGGACTGCGCGTTCTGCACCAGCTGCGTGCGGTTCGCCGAGCGGCGGATCGGGCCGCGCTGCGAGGCGACGCCCTGGCAGTTCGCCGACCTGGCCGCCCTCGGCACCGACGAACGGCGGGCCTCGCACGAGGTCCTGTGGATCACGCCGCCCGGGCGCGTCCACGGGGGCGCGCGTGCCGTCGCGAAGCTGCTGCTGAGCGCCGGGGGGCCCTGGGCGGTGCTGGGCGCCGCGCTGACCCTGCCGCCGATCAGCTGGGCGGCGCGCGGCGTCTACCGCCTGGTCGCGAACAACCGGCAGCGCATGCCGGGCGGCACCCCCGCCTGCACCGTCCCCCCGGCCCGCAGGCCGCCCGCCGACTGAACGGCCCGCGGCGCGGGCGGCGTTCGGCCCGTGGCGTTCGGCCGGTCAGCCGGTCAGCTCCTCGGCGAGCAGGTCCATCAGCAGCCCGTCGTGCCAGGTGCCGTCGGCGCCCCGCTCGTACCGGCGCATGACGCCGACGCCGCGGAAGCCCACCTTGCGGTAGCACGCGATCGCCGCGGCGTTGTCCGCGGCCGGGTCGATCGAGAGCCGGTGGTGGCCATGGGCGTCGACCAGGTGCCGGGCGAGCGTTCTGAGGGCGTCGGTGCCAAGGCCCAGGCCGTGCACGGCGGGGTCGATGAAGATGTCGATGCTCGCGTGCCGGTAGTCCGGGTCCTCCTCGGCGCTCCACTGGATCAACCCGACCGTGGCCCCCGCCCGTTGGATCACCAGCCGCTCGGCGTCCGGGTCGGCGAGCTCGTCCGCCACCTCGGCGGCGAGGTCGTCGCCGCCCCGCCACCACCGTCTGACCTCGGGCGTCGCCCGGATCCTGGCCAGCTCGGGCACGTCGTCAGCGGTGGCGGGCCGCAGGGTCACCAGGGCCCCGCGCAGTGTGGTCCGCATGGCGCTCACACCGCACCGCTGTCCGCGCGGCGGCGCGCCACCCAGATCTCCTCGCTGGGCCACCGTCGCGCCCAGTGGGCCGACACCTCGGCGTAGCCGCGGTGCGCGGCCCGTGGCGCCCGGATCTCGACCAGGTCGAGCACATCGAAGCCGCTCGAGCGCAGCAGGCGCAGCATGTCGCCGTGCGGCAGCACGAACTCCACCCGGTCGCCGTGGTCGATGCGGCGCATGCCGAACAGGTCGCGTCGCAGCTCGGCGGCCGCGGGCCCCTCGGGGCGCGCGCACAGCGCGAACAGCGGGGAGTAGCGCCCGAACACCAGCCGCCCGCCCGGCACGAGCAGCCGCGCGGCCTCGGGGATCCAGCGGTAGGGGTCGCACCACAGCGACGCCCCGAACTCGCTGATCGCCAGGTCGAACGACCCGTCCCCGTACGGGACTTCCTCCGCCGAGGCCCGCACGAGCGGGAACGCGACGCCGAACCCCTCCTGCATCGCCCGCGCCGTGGCCAGCTGCTCGGCCGAGATGTCGACGCCCACGGGGCGCCCCCCGCGCCGCGCGAGCCACGCCGACACATACGCCGTGCCGCAGCCGAGCTCGACCACCCGCGTCCCCGTCAGGTCGTCGGGCAGCAGCCGCAGCTCCGACTCCGGGGTGGCCCACAGGCCCCAGCGCGGCTCGCTGGCGGCCCACTGGTCACGGGCGAGCGGCCCATGGGCGGCGCCCCCCGCCCCGTCCCAGTACCTCTGGTTCAGCTCGGTGTGGTCGAGAGGGTCTTCGGCGGCGGTCATGGGGGTATTGCACCGGCTCGAAGGGCCCCGGGGCAACGCAATTGACGGCGGGTCTCACACCGGCGTCCCGCGCTCGCCGACCCGGCCGGGGGAGAACCGCGCGGCCGCGCGCTCGTAGCACCGCACGAACAGCGGGTCGGCGACGCCACCCCTGGCGAAGCGGTCGCCGAACCTCTCGTCGTACGCGCGGAAGCACCTGGCGTCCTGGTGCAGGAAGAGGATGTCGTGCAGCGCCATGTTCCTGACCACGATCAGGGGATCGGCGAACGGGACACGGGGAACGCGGGGTTGCGCGCCGCGGGCTCCGCGCAGTGCTCGTGGAACTGGCCCACCATCACGCCGAGCGCCACGAGTTCGGGCTTCAGCTCCGCCTGCACGCGGTCCAGCAGGTGGCAGCCCGCGCGGCCGAGCCGGGGGAGCGCCACGACGAGCGACCGCAGCGCCGCGTTCCCGTGGTCCCACGCCCTGCCGCGGAACCGCGCGACCGCGTCAGGACCAGGGCGCGCAGCGCGGCGGGGTCCTCGCCCTCCGCCTCGTCGTCCCGCTCGACGGCGATCGCGCCCGCCCGCCGCGCGGACTCGACGAACGGGCAGACGGGGCCCGTGCGGCCGAGCTCGGCGTGGTCGCGCATCAGATAGGCGCGGAACCACGCGTCGACCAGCTCGTCGACCGCGCCTGGCGGGTCGGCCCCGCGCGGTCGGCCCAGGGTCAGGACCGCGCCGCCGGGCAGCGGCAGGCGTTCCGCCACGTCGAAGCCGCAGCGGTCGAGCAGGGCCGCCAGCTCCCGGGCGCCGCGCTCCCTTCCAGCGGCGAACAGGCACATCATGTAGAGGTCCATCACGGCCGCGTCCCACGACTGTTCGCCCCGCGCGCCCGTCTCGGGCGCGGCCATCTCGATGACGGCCAGCCTGCCGCCCGCCCCCAGGGCGCGCCCGCACGCGCGCAGGACGGTGGCCGCGTCGTCGTCCCCGTGGTCGTGCACGATGTGGCGCAGCAGCACCAGGTCGCCCGCGGGCAGCTCGTCGGCGAGGAAGTCGCCCGCGCGGAAGGCGAACCGGTCCGCCAGACCCGCGCGCGCCATCCGCGCCAGGGCGGGCTCGCGGGACTCGGGGCGCTCGAACAGCACCCCGCGCGCCCCGGGGTGGTGGCTCAGCACGCGTTCGAGCAGCGCGCCGTCCCCGCCGCCGACGTCCACGACGACCTCGGGCCGCTCGGGGCCGAGGGCCGCCAGGATCCCCGGCACCTCGGCGCGCAGCCCGGCGGCCTGCGAGGCGTCGAACACCGACCTGAGGCGCTGGTCCCCGCTCAGATAGGGGAAGAACGGGGCACCGGCGACCTCCTCGAACACGGGCCGCCCTGACCGCACCGCCCGCGCCATCCCGTCCCACGCCCTGCCCACGGCGTCCGCGGCGAGCAGCGCGGTCGGCCCCGCCGTGCCCGGAGTGTCCGAACGCAGCTGGTGCCCGAGCGGCCCGAGGGCGAACGTGTCGTGGGCGGTCTCATCGACGACCCCGAAGGCGACCAGCGCCCGCAGCAGGCGGCGCAGCGAGTCCGCGTCCGCGTCCGCAGACCGCGCCAGCCGGTCGACGGGGTGCCCGGCGTCCCGCATCGTGTCGGGCAGCCCGAGCAGGACGAACGCCTGCACCGCCCTCGACACGATCTGCCTCAGGATCAGGCGGCGGACGTCGTGCGTCGTCATCGGTCGTCCGCCCGCTCGGCGAGCAGGCGCTTGAGCTCGTCGATCCGCTCGGCGAGCTCGCCGTCGCGCCCGGTGACCATCATCCAGATCATGCGGAGGTCACCGGCGAACGCCGCCTTGGAGTCGGTGAAGCCGACCGGCATGTTGCGCTCGAAAATGAAGTGGCTGGGCCAGGCGATGGAGAAGAACACCGGCACGCCGAGCAGCGTGCGACGCAGCCGCTTGCCCTTGGGGGCCGTCGCGGCGGTCGCCAGGGCCGCGCCCATCGCGGCGACGTGGCCCCACCGCGTGCTGGCCTTGGTGTGGGCCAGGAGGTAGCGGTCCCAGCTCGACAGCTCCACCGGGGCCGGGGCGGCGGAAGCGTCGAGGGCGGCGGAGGCGTCGGCGGAGGCGTCGAGGGCGGCGGAGGCGTCGGCGGAGGTGGCGGAACTGCTCACGGACGGCTCCGACTCGTCGATCGTGGTCATCGTCAAGTCCCTTCTGGTCATACGCGATTGCGTGGGGCGTTGCGTCGGGCGTTGCGTCGGGCGTTGCGTGGGGCGTTGGGTCAGGTGTTCTCGGCGACCCGAGGGACGCGCACGGGGAGCCCGTCCCTGGGCCGCAGCGCCGCGAACCCGTCGAGGCGGGGCGGGCGTTCGTCGGCCAGCGCCACATCCCCCGCCTGGAGCACGGCCGCGAGCACCGCGGGCACGATGACCGCGGCCATCCCGCTGCCGGGGCACCGGCGGCGCGGCGAGCCATAGGGGAAGTAGGCGGAGGGCGGCACGGCCGCCGCCGCGCCCGTCCTGTCCCACCGGCCAGGGTCGAAGTGCTCGGGGTCGGTCCAGGACTCGGGCGAGCGGTGGGACGTGAACTGGCTGAGCATGATCCGGCTGCCCGCGGGGATGCGGTGCCCATGCAGGTCGAACGCCGCGACGCAGCGGCGGGCGCTCGCCACCACCGGTGGATGGATCCGCAGGGCCTCGGCCACCACGTGGCCCAGGTACTTCAGCCGCCGCGCGGTCGAGGCCCGCACCGGCTCGTCACCCAGCTCGCGGGCGACCTCGCGCCGCGCCTCGGCCAGCACCTCGGGGTGGGCGAGCAGGCCGTGGAGCGACCAGCCGAGCGCGGAGCTGGTCGGGTCGTAGCTCGCGACGAGGAGGCTGACCACGGTGTCGCGGACCGTGTCGTCACCCGCGGGCAGCCGGGAGTGGACCTCGGGCCGCAGCAGGAACCCGATGGGGTCGGCCGGGTCTGGGGTGGCCGTCCGCCCGGCACGTCGGCGCGCGATCTCGGCGCGCACCACCCGGTCGACGCGGCCTAGCGGCCCGCGCAGCCGCAACCGGCCGAGCCGTGGCGCGTTCCACACCAGCAGCGTCAGCACGGACGAGCGGTTCAGCACGGTGTGCAGCCGCTCGAGGGTGGCGTCGAGGGCGTCGCCCTCGCGCGCGATGACGCCGGGGCCGATGAACGAGTCGACCGACGCCAGCCGCACCGCGTGCCGCAGCTCGGCGTACGCGTCCACCGTCCCGCCGGGCGGCCAGGCCGCGACGCGCTCGCGCACCCGGTCGAGCACGCGGTCGGCGTAGGTGTCCACGCGCTCGCGGTCGAACAGCGGGCGCAGCACGTGCCGCATGGCGCGGTTCTCGGCGTTCGGCAGGGCCACCAGGGCGGTGTCGCCCGCGATGGCCTGGAGCCCGCCGTAGGAGAACTCGAAGTTCTCCGTGCTGCCGAGCACCAGCTCGTTCGCCTCGGCGCCGAACAGGAACGTCCAGCGTAGCGGTCCCGCGCCGACCGCCGCGACGGGGCCGTAGGTCCGGTGCAGATGGCTCATCCCGGCCGCCACCGAGTCCCTGAAGCTGCCGAGTCGCGCGGCGCCCGGCGCACGCGCCGCGCGGTGCGTTCCAGCGCGGTCGCGTCGGGGACGCCCAGGCAGTGCCGGGTGATGATGTCGGCTGACTCGGCGCTGACGTTGGTGTGCGGTCCCTCGTACCAGTGGCCGTCGTCGTGCTGGCGGGCGAGAAGGTTGTCGATCCCGCGGGCGAGGACCTTCTCGGCGTCGATGTGGGCGGCGGTGGTGTCGGTGGTGGTGTCGGTGGTGGTGTCGGCGGCGTGGGTGTCGTTCATGGGGCGACCGGCTCCCCTTCCCTGCGGGCCGATCGGTGGACGCACCGGGGCGGTGCGGGCGGTGCGGGGAGCCTGTGCGGAACGAGTGCCACGAGTGCTTCCTTCCGGGAGGGCAGACATCGGGCGACGATCCCCAGTTGTAGCCCGCGCCCCCCGGGGACGGGTCCCGCCTCCCGCGTGCTAGCGGGGCAGGGGTGGGCCGGATTCCCATTGCATAAAACTGTGGTGCTACGTATAGTTATCCTGTCACTCAGGAGGAGGCGATGGCCGTGCGCGCTGCGGTGGCGGGTGCCAGTGGGTATGCGGGGGGCGAGGTCCTGCGGCTGCTGCTCGGACACCCCTCGATGGAGATCGGGGCCCTGACGGGCAACGCGAACGCCGGGCAGCCGCTGGGGGCGTTGCAGCCGCAGCTGCTCCCGCTGGCCGACCGTGTGCTCGAGCCGACCTCGGCCGGGGTGCTCGCCGGGCACGATGTCGTCTTCCTCGCCCTGCCACACGGCCAATCGGCCGCCGTCGCCGAGCAGTTGGGCGACGGGGTGCTCGTCGTGGACTGCGGCGCCGACTTCCGCCTGGAGAGCGCGGCAGAGTGGGAACGTTACTACGGCTCACCGCACGCCGGGACCTGGCCCTACGGCCTGCCCGAGCTGCCGGGCGCGCGCGAGGCGCTGGCCGGGACGCGGCGCGTCGCGGTCCCCGGCTGCTACCCCACCGCGGTCACCCTGGCGCTCTTCCCCGCCTACGCCGCCGGTCTGGTCGAGCCCGAGGCCGTGGTCGTCGCCGCGTCCGGCACCTCGGGCGCGGGGAAGTCGCCCAAGCCGCACCTGCTGGGCAGCGAGGTCATGGGCTCGCTCAGCCCCTACGGCGTCGGCGGCGTCCACCGGCACACCCCCGAGATGGCGCAGAACCTCTCCGCGGTCGCCGGGGAGCGCGTGACCGTGTCGTTCACTCCCACCCTCGCGCCCATGCCCCGGGGCATCCTTGCCACGTGTTCGGCCAGGGCCAGGCCGGGCGTCACCGCGGCCACCCTGCGCGAGACCTATGCCAAGGCGCTGGCGGCCGAGCCGTTCGTCCGCCTGCTCCCCGAGGGCCGGTGGCCCACCACCGCGGCCGTCGTGGGGTCCAACGCCGCGCTCGTGCAGGTCGCCCTCGACGAGGTGGCGGGCAGGGTCATCGCCATCAGCGCCATCGACAACCTCACCAAGGGCACCGCGGGCGGCGCGGTGCAGAGCATGAACATCGCCCTCGGCCTCGCCGAGGACCTGGGACTTTCCACGATCGGAGTCGCACCGTGAGCGTTACGGCAGCACAGGGGTTCACCGCGGCGGGGGTCGCCGCGGGGATCAAGGCACCGGGGGAGGGCGGCGCCCGCCGCGACCTGGCGCTCGTGGTCAACCAGGGCCCCCGCACCGCCGCCGCGGGCGTCTTCACGGCCAACCGCGTCAAGGCGGCGCCCGTCGTCTGGTCCGAGCAGGTGCTCAAGGGCGGCCAGGTCTCCGCCGTCGTGCTCAACTCCGGTGGCGCCAACGCCTGCACGGGCCCCCTCGGCTTCCAGGACACGCACGCCACCGCCGAGCGCGCCGCCGAGGTGCTCGGGCTGAACGCCGCCGAGATCGCCGTCGCCTCCACGGGCCTGATCGGCCTGCGGCTGCCGATGGACAAGCTGCTGCCCGGCATCGGCACGGCCGCGGCCGAGCTGTCCCCGCACGGCGGCGAGAAGGCCGCCCTCGCCATCATGACCACCGACACCGTGCACAAGACCGCCGTCGCGCGCGGCGACGGCTGGACCGTCGGCGGCATGGCCAAGGGCGCGGGCATGCTCGCCCCCGGGCTCGCCACCATGCTGGTCGTCCTCACCACCGACGCCGACGTCGCCGCCCCCGGCCTCGACGCCGCGCTGCGTGCCGCCACCAGGACGACGTTCGACCGCGTCGACTCCGACGGCTGCATGTCCACCAACGACACCGTGCTGCTGCTCGCCTCCGGCGCCTCGGGGACCGTGCCCGAGCCCGCCGCGTTCGCCGAGGCCGTCCGCGCGGTGTGCGCCGACCTCGCCCTCCAGCTGGTCAAGGACGCCGAGGGCGCGTCCAAGGACATCCGCGTCGAGGTCACGGGCGCCGCGAGCGAGGAGGACGCCGTCGAGGTGGGCCGTTCCATCGCCAGGAACAACCTGCTCAAGTGCGCCATCCACGGCGAGGACCCCAACTGGGGCCGCGTCCTGGCCGCCATCGGCACCACGGCGGCCACCTTCGATCCCGGGCAGCTCAGCGTCGCGATCAATGGCGTGTGGGTGTGCAAGAACGGCTCCTACGGCGAGGACCGCGACCAGGTCGACATGCGCTTCCGCGAGGTCACCATCACCGCCGACCTCGCCGCGGGCACCGAGTCCGCCGTCATCTGGACGAACGACCTCACCGCCGACTACGTCCACGAGAACAGCGCGTACTCCTCATGAGCGCCCCCCACACCCCCCGCCCGCCCCGCAAGCACACCGCGCTCCCCAAGGCGCGCATCCTCATCGAGGCCCTGCCCTGGCTGACGCGGCACCACGGCAAGACCGTCGTCATCAAGTTCGGCGGCAACGCCATGGTGGACGACGCGCTCAAGGCCGCGTTCGCCCAGGACGTGGTGTTCCTGCGGCACGCCGGGCTGCACCCCGTCGTCGTGCACGGCGGCGGCCCGCAGATCAGCGCCCAGCTCGAACGGCTCGGCCTGGACTCGGAGTTCCGCGCCGGGCTGCGCGTGACCACCCCCGAGGCCATGGACGTGGTCAGGATGGTGCTCGCGGGCCAGGTGCAGCGCGAGCTGGTCGGGCTGCTCAACCGGCACGGCCCCCTCGCCGTCGGCATGACCGGCGAGGACGCCCACCTGATGTCCGCCGTCAAGCGCTACGCCGACGTCGACGGGGAGCGCGTCGACCTCGGCCGGGTCGGCGAGGTCACCGCCACCGACACCGGCGCCATCGAGGCCCTGCTGCGCGACGGCCGCATCCCGGTCGTCTCCTCCGTCGCCCGCGGCGCCGACGACGACCACGTCTACAACGTCAACGCCGACACCGCCGCCGCCGCGCTGGCCGCCGCGCTGCGCGCCGAGACGCTGATGGTGCTCACCGACGTCGAGGGCCTTTACGCCGACTGGCCCGCGAGCGACGAGGTCATCAGCAGGCTCACCGAGAGCGAGTTGGAGAAGCTGCTGCCCGACCTGGCCAGCGGCATGGTGCCCAAGATGGAGGGCTGCCTGCACGCGGTGCGCAGCGGCGTGCGCACCGCGCGGGTCATCGACGGGCGCGTCCCGCACGCCATCCTGCTGGAGATCTTCACCGACGAGGGAATCGGGACGATGGTCGTGCCCGACGGGGACGGCGAGGGAGAGCCGACATGAACGCCACAGCCCACACCGACATCGCCGGGGCCGACGCCGACACCGCCGGGGCCGCGTCGGGCAACGCCGCGCTCACCGCCCGCTGGCAGGGCGCCCTGATGGACACCTACGGCACCCCCAGGCTGCCCCTCACCCATGGCGAGGGCGCCCGCCTGTGGGACGCCGAGGGGCGCGAGTACCTCGACTTCGTCGGGGGCATCGCCGTCAACTCCCTGGGCACGGGACACCCCGCCGTGGTGCGCGCCGTCAGCGAGCAGGTCGCGCGCCTCGGCCATGTCTCCAACCTGTTCGTGGCCGAGCCGCCCGTCGCCCTGGCCGAGCGGCTGCTGGCGCTCGCGGGCCGCGAAGGGCGCGTCTTCTTCTGCAACTCGGGCGCCGAGTCCGTCGAGGCGGCGTTCAAGATCGGCCGCCTCACCGGGCGTTCGCACATGGTCGCCACCGAGGGCGGGTTCCACGGCCGCACCATGGGCGCCCTCGCCCTCACCGGGCAGCCCGCCAAGCAGGACCCGTTCCGCCCGCTGCCCGGCGGTGTCACCCATGTCCCCTACGGCGACGCCGACGCGCTGCGGGCCGCGGTCACGACCGACACCGCCCTGCTGATCCTCGAGCCCATCCAGGGCGAGAACGGCGTGGTCGTGCCGCCCGACGGCTATCTCGCCGAGGCCCGCGCGATCACGCGCGCCACCGGGACGCTGCTGGTCCTCGACGAGGTGCAGACGGGCATCGGGCGCACCGGGCACTGGTTCGCCGGGCAGGCCGAGGGCGTCGAGGCCGATGTGATCACGCTCGCCAAGGGCCTCGCCGGTGGCCTGCCGATCGGCGCGACCCTGGCGTTCGGCGAGGCAGCGGAGCTGCTCACGGCGGGGACGCACGGCTCGACGTTCGGCGGGAACCCCGTCTCGTGCGCCGCTGCCCTCGCCGTCCTCGACACCATCGCGTCCGACGACCTGCTGCAACGCGTCAAGGCCGCGGGCGAGCGGCTGCGCGACGGCGTCTGGGGCCTGGGGCACCCCCTGGTCGACCGCGTCAGGGGCGCCGGGCTGCTGCTGGGTATCGTGCTCACCGAGGCCCTGGCACCCCAGGTGCAACGTGCGGCTCAGGACGCCGGGTTCCTCGTGAACGCGGTCGCGCCCGACGTGGTGCGGCTCGCCCCGCCCCTCGTCGTCGGGGACGCGGAGGTGGACGCGCTGCTCGCGGCCCTGCCCGGCATCCTGGACGCCGCCGACGCGTCGGCCGGGGCGCGGTGACCGGCGTGGCGCGATGACCGACGTGGCCTGATGATCGACGCGGCGCGATGATCGAAGAAGAGGGAGCATGACCGAGGAGCGGCAGCCAGCGGGCGGCGCAGTACCGCAGACCCGGACCGCCCGTCACCGGCGGATCGTCGACATCCTGGGCCGCCAGCCGGTGCGCTCGCAGAGCCAGCTGGCCAAGCTGCTCGCTGACGACGGACTGAGCGTCACCCAGGCGACGCTCAGCCGCGACCTCGACGAACTGGGCGCGGTGAAGATCCGCAACAC
Source organism: Streptomyces sp. PT12 (assembly GCF_003311645.1). Taxonomy (GTDB): domain Bacteria; phylum Actinomycetota; class Actinomycetes; order Streptomycetales; family Streptomycetaceae; genus Streptomyces. The sequence continues at coordinate 113,882 of NZ_QEST01000014.1, forward strand.
CGGAGGCGAGCTGATCTACGCCGTGCCGAGCGAGGGCGGCTTCCGCACCCCCCAGGCGCCGCTCGGCGAGTCGGCCAAGGAGGTGCGGATGGCGCGCCTCGCGGAGGAGCTGCTGATCTCCGCGGAGGCGTCGGCCAACCTGGTGGTGCTGCGCACGCCGCCTGGCGCCGCGCAGTTCCTGTCGTCGGTGATCGACCAGGCCCAGCTCCACGACATCCTCGGCACCGTCGCCGGTGATGACACCGTGCTGCTGATCACCCGTCACCCGACGGGCGGCCAGCGGCTCGCGGACCATCTGCTGCGGCTGGTGCAGCGCCAGAAGGAGGCGTCGGGGGAGGGCTGACGGCGGCCAGCCGCCTCGGCAGCGCGAACCGCAGCGTCTCGTCGGCCACCGGCACCTCCTCCACCTCGGCGAACCCCCGCGCGGCCAGCGCGGCGACGAGCCCGGACACGGGCACCTCGGGAACGGAGGCGCCCGAGCTGACGCCCACGGTGGTCACGCCGTCGAACCACTCGTCCCTGACCTGCCCCGCGTCGTCGATGAGCCGCGCGTCGCCCGCGCCCGCGCGCAGCGCCACCTCGACGAGGCGCGCGGAGTTCGATGAGTTGGCCGAGCCGACGACCAGCAGCAGGTCACAGCGGGGGGCGATGGCGCGGACCGCGTCCTGCCGGTTCTGGCTGGCGTAGCAGATGTCGTCGCCCGGCGGGTCGGCCAGCAGCGGCAGCCGCTCGCGCAGCGCGCCCACCGTCTCGGCCACCTCGTCGACGGCCAGCGTCGTCTGCGACAGCCACACCACGCGCTCGGGGTCGGCCACCGGGAGCGCCCTCGCCTGCTCGGGCGACTCCACCACCGTGATCCGCCCGGGGGCGTGGCCCACCGTGCCGGTCACCTCCTCGTGCCCCTCGTGGCCGACGAGCGCGATCTGGTACCCCTCGGCGGCGAACCGTTCCGCCTCGCGGTGGACCTTGGTGACCAGGGGGCAGACCGCGTCGACCACGGACAGCTCGCGCTCGGCCGCCTGGGCGTGCACCTCGGGGGCCACCCCGTGCGCCGAGAGCACCACGACGGAGCCGACCGGCACCTCGTCGAGCTCGTCGACGAAGACGGCGCCCCGCTCCGCCAGGTCCCTGACCACATGCGTGTTGTGCACGATCTGGCGCCGGACGTAGACCGGGGGGCCATGGCGCTCGAGCACCCGCTCCACGGTCTCGATCGCCCGCTCCACGCCCGCGCAGAACCCGCGCGGGGCGGCCAGCAGTACCTTCCCCATCGAAAGCCCTCTCCCTCGGCACCCGTCGGCGTCTCTCAACGTCTCTCAACGTCCCTCGGCGTCCCTCGGCGTCCTTCGGCGTCCTTCGGCGTGCGGTCAGCGGTCCCGGTGCCCGGCGAGCTCGGCCAGCGCGGCCAGGTGCGCACCGGCGGGGTCGGCGGGCTCGGCGGCGTCGAGGCACGCGAGCGCCAGGCGCAGCTCCTCCTCGGCCGCCTCCTCCGCCCACGCCCGGCCGCCCGCCTCCTCCACCAGGGAGGCGAGCAGCGCCGTCTCCTCGGGCTCGGGCGGCGGGGCTTGGCCCGGGTCCCTGCGCTGCTCGCGGGTGTACAGCTCGGACAGGCGGCGCGCGGCCGGGGTGCCCGAGTCGAGCGCGGCGACGACCGGGAGGGACTTCTTCCGGTTCGCCAGGTCCGCCCCCGCGGGCTTGCCGGTGACGGCCGGGTCGCCCCAGATGCCGAGCAGGTCGTCGGTGAGCTGGAACGCCATGCCCAGGTGAGTGCCGAACCTCCGCAGCGACTCGACGCGTTCGGGCGAAGCGCCGCCCCACAGCGCGCCGAGGGCGCACGAGCAGGCGAGCAGCGCCGCCGTCTTGCGCTCGGTCATGGCCAGGCACTCGGGGAGCGACACATGGAAGCGGTCCTCGAAGCTGATGTCCGTGTGCTCGCCCTCGATCAGCTGGGTGGTCGCCTCGCTGAGCCAGCGGATGCCGGTGACGGCGGCGAGCGGGGCTGGCTGCTCGGTCAGCACCCGGCTGGCGTGCATCAGCAGCGCGTCCCCGGCGAGCAGCGCGGCGGACGAGCCGAACACCGTCCACGCGGTGGCCCGGTGGCGGCGCGTGGTGTCGCCGTCGAGGATGTCGTCGTGCAGCAGCGAGAAGTTGTGCACCAGTTCGACGGCGACGGCGGGGGCCATGGCCTCATCGGCGCTGCCGCCCACGGCCTCGGCGCAGCCGAAGACCAGCGCGGGGCGCAGGGCCTTGCCCGCGGGGGCGTCGTCGGGGCGGCCCGTGGCGTCGGTCCAGCCGAAGTGGTAGGACGCCACGCGGGCCACCGGCGTGGGCAGCAAGTGGACCCACTGGCGCAGCGCGGGGTCGAGCAGCGCGCGGGCGTCGCGCAGGGTGTCGCGGGCGGTGTGCGCTCCGCCCGCCGTGTCAGGGACGGTGGTCATGACGGGGCCTCGGCTTCCTGGCGGTGCTCGGTGCGGGCGGGTGGCTCGGTGAGGGCGACGGGCTCGGTAGCGACGGCCGTCCCGGTGCGGGTGAGCGCCTTCGCGACGAGCGCCGCGACGACGCGGGGCCCGGGGATGGTGCGCATCACTTTGCCCCTCACATACTCGCCCTTGACGAAGATGTGACCCTTGCCGTCGCCCGACGAAACACCCGGACCCGCCCCTCTTGCCTCCCCTGGGCCGATGCGGAAGGGAACGTTCGCGGCGGAGGCGGCCCTGGCGACCCCTGAGACCTTGCCGAGGTCGACGGACATCACGCCACTCCCTCATGCGGATCGCTGGTCACATCGCTGATCACGACGTTCAGCTTGACCGTTCGGCGGAGCGGCTGGAACGGCGCGTTGCGCATTGCCCGCGCGCCCCCCGCGCGCCCGCGCGCTCCTGGCGGGTGTCTCAGGCGCGCTGACCAGGAGTTCTGTTCAGGCCAAAGGAAGGGGGTGGTGCGGCCGCCGCGCGCGTAATCACCCGTGTGGGTGAGGAGCGTTCTCCTCGTGCCACGCGTCGGCCAGCAGGGCCCGCACCTGGAGGTCGTGCCGCGTGCCGCCCATGGCGAAGACGCTGCGCACCGGACGCCGCTCCTGCACGGGCAAACCCTGACTGACGCGGCACTAGCCAGCGCCGAACGCGTCGGCGAAGGCCCTTCTGGTCGGCGAGGGCTCACGCCGGTCGAGCACCGCGAAGACCACGTGGTCGAACCGCCGGGCGAACGCCCCGCCCGCGCCGAGCGGTTCGCGGAACGCCTCGGCCACGTGCGCCGGGTCGTTGCGGAACACCCCGCAGCCCCACGCCCCAAGCACCAGCCGCCGGTACCCCGCCGCCGCGGCCACCTCGAGCACGCGCGCCGCCCGCGACCGCAGCGCGCCCGGCACCTCGCCCACCCGCTCGGGGGCGCGCCGGGCTATCACGCCCGCGTTGGGCGCGGCCGAGGTCAGGAACCCGGCCGCGAACGGCTCGGGCAGCAGCGCCCCCTTGTCGTCCCTGAAGACCGGCACGCCGGGGGAGTGGATGACGCGGTCGCTGTAGAACGGGTCGGGGTCGGCCCGGTGCGCCGCGTAGAACTCGGGGACCCGCAGCAGGCACGTGTGGAGCGCCGAGGCCCGGCACAGCGCCTCCTCCTGGGCCCGCGCCCCGTTGAGGTAGCCGCCGCCCGGATTGCGGGCCGAGGCGAAGTTGAGCACGGCGACCGCGCCGCCGCCCCCGGTGACCAGGCGGCGCGCGGCGGCGGTGCTGCTCTCCCCCGTGACCTCGAACGCGGGGACCTCGCGCGCTGGCGCCCCGCCCGGCGTCCCGTGGTCGAGCGGCGGAAGGGGCACGGGCCAGGGACCGAACAGCGCGGTGCCCTCGCGCGCACTGGCCGTTGCCCCGCCGATGTCCACCCGCCGCCCGCCGGGGGCCCGATACCAGCCGGCGGTCACGAACTCCTCGGTCTCCCTGGCGATCCCCCGTAGCCGCGCGCTCACGCCGACTCCCCGTTCACGGCCGCCTCCGAAGGCCCGGACCCCTCGGCGGCCTCCGGCCGCTCGGACGGCGGCGTGGGCGGCAGGGGCAGCGGGAGCCCCGGCAGGCCGTCGATGCTGGCCGCGATGTGCTCCTTCTTGTGGAAGTACGCGTCGAGCGACGCGTCCGTCTCCCGCGCGAAGCGCGAGCCGTGCAGCGGGCGGTCGCCCTCGTAGCCCATGAACGGGACGGCATAGCCGCACGAGTCCCTGATCAGCTCGGCCGTCACCACGATGATCGCCCGCAGCCCGTGGTCGGCCGGGTCGATGGCGGGGAAGCGCGCGAGGAGGGCGGGGAAGCGCGGGTCGTCGCGGAAGACCGGCTCGCCCCTGCCGTGGACGCGCACGACGGTGGGCGGGCCCTGGAACGCGCACCACATCAGGGTGATGCGGCCGTTCTCCCTGAGATGGGCGATGGTCTCCGCGTGGCTCCCCGCGAAGTCGAGATAGGCGACGGTCAGCTCGTCGAGCACCGCGAACGAGCCGGACAGACCCTTGGGCGAGAGGTTCACCGTGCCGTCGGCCGCGAGCGGGGCGGTGGCGGTGAAGAAGAGGGGCTGCGCCTCGATGAACGTCCGAAGCCTGCCGTCGATGCGTTCGTATGACTTCCCCATGTCCCGCAGTATGCCCAGCCCGTGAGGGCTCCTGGCGAGTGGATTGACGAACCATGCGGATGTCTGCATACTTATTCTAGACCGTGCATGCATCATAAGGAGATACCGTGACCCAGCGCGTCGTACTCGCCTACTCCGGCGGTCTTGACACCTCCGTCTGCATCGGCTGGATCGCCGAGGCGACCGGCGCCGAGGTCGTCGCCGTCGCCGTCGACGTCGGCCAGGGCGGCGAGAGCCTGGATGTCATCCGCAAGCGCGCGCTCGCCTGCGGCGCGGTCGAGGCCGAGGTCGTGGACGCCAAGGACGAGTTCGCCGAGGAGTACTGCCTCCCCGCGATCAAGGCCAACGGCCTCTACATGGACCGCTACCCCCTCGTCTCCTCGCTCTCCCGGCCCGTCATCGTCAAGCACCTGGCCGCCGCCGCCCGCAAGCACGGCGCCGACACCGTCGCCCACGGCTGCACCGGCAAGGGCAACGACCAGGTGAGGTTCGAGGCGGGCATCGCCTCCCTCGCCCCCGACCTGAAGTGCATCGCCCCCGTCAGGGACTACGCGATGACCCGGGACAAGGCCATCGCCTTCGCCGAGGCCAAGGGACTGCCGATCGCCACGAGCAAGAAGTCGCCGTACTCCATCGACGCCAATGTCTTCGGCCGCGCCATCGAGACGGGCTTCCTCGAGGACATCTGGAACGCCCCGATCGAGGACATCTACGAGTACACGCAGAACCCCGCCACCGCGCGGGACGCCGACGAGGTCGTCATCACCTTCGAGCGCGGCGCCCCCGTGGCCGTCGACGGCCGCTCCGTCACCATGCTCCAGGCGATCCAGGAGCTCAACGAGCGGGCGGGCGCCCAGGGCGTGGGCCGGATCGACATGGTCGAGGACCGCCTTGTCGGCATCAAGTCCCGCGAGATCTACGAGGCCCCTGGCGCCATCGCGCTCATCGCCGCGCACCAGGAGCTTGAGAGCGTCACGGTCGAGCGCGAGCTGGCCCGTTACAAGCGGCAGGTCGAGCAGCGCTGGTCCGAGCTGGTCTACGACGGCCTGTGGTTCTCCCCGCTCAAGCGGGCCATCGACGGCTTCGTGGCCGAGGCGAACGAGCACGTCAGCGGCGACATCAGGATGACGCTGCACGGCGGCCGCGCCGTGGTCACGGGGCGGCGCTCGGGCCAGTCGCTCTACGACTTCAGCCTCGCCACGTACGACACGGGCGACACGTTCGACCAGTCGCTCGCCAAGGGCTTCATCGACATCTTCGGCCTCTCGAGCAAGATCGCCGCGCGGCGGGACCTCGCCCAGTGACGGCGGCCGAGGGCGGCAGCGACGTCCGGCTGTGGGGCGGCCGGTTCGCCAGCGGGCCCGCCGAGGCCCTGGAGAGGCTCAGCGCCTCCGTCCACTTCGACTGGCGGCTCGCGCCCTACGACATCGCCGGGTCACGCGCCCACGCCCGCGTCCTGCGCCGGGCGGGGCTGCTCACCGAGGACGAGCTGGAGCGCATGCTGGCCGGTCTCGACCGCCTGGCCGCCGACGTCGCGGACGGCTCGTTCACCGGAACGATCGCCGACGAGGACGTGCACACCGCGCTCGAACGCGGCCTGCTCGAGCGGCTCGGCCCCGAGCTCGGCGGCAAGCTGCGCGCGGGCCGCTCCCGCAACGACCAGGTGGCCACCCTCTTCCGCATGTACCTGCGCGACCACGCGCGGATCATCGGCGGGTTGCTCGCCGACCTCCAGGAGGCGCTGATCGGCCTGGCCGAGGCGCACCCGGACGTCGCCATGCCCGGCAGGACCCACTTCCAGCACGCCCAGCCCATCCTGTTCGCGCACCATGTCCTGGCCCATGTCCAGGCGCTGTCGCGGAACGGCGAGCGGCTGCGGCAGTGGGACGCGCGCACGGCCGTGTCCCCTTACGGGGCGGGCGCGCTGGCGGGCTCCTCGCTCGGCCTCGACCCCGAGGCGGTCGCCGCCGAGCTCGGCTTCGACGGCGGCTCGTCGGCGAACTCGATCGACGGCACCTCCGCGCGGGACTTCGTCGCGGAGTTCGCGTTCATCACGGCCATGGCGGGCGTGGACATCTCGCGCATCGCCGAGGAGATCATCATCTGGAACACGAGGGAGTTCTCCTTCGTGACCCTGGACGACGCGTTCTCCACCGGCAGCTCGATCATGCCGCAGAAGAAGAACCCCGACATCGCCGAGCTGGCGCGCGGCAAGTCGGGCCGCCTCATCGGGAACCTGACGGGCCTCCTCGCCACCCTCAAGGCGCTCCCGCTCGCCTACAACCGCGACCTCCAGGAGGACAAGGAGCCGGTCTTCGACTCCTGCGACCAACTCGAGGTGCTGCTCCCCGCGTTCACCGGCATGGTCGCCACCCTCACGGTCAACGCCGCGCGCATGGCCGAGCTGGCGCCCGCGGGCTTCTCGCTCGCGACCGACATCGCCGAGTGGCTGGTCAAGCGGGGCGTGCCGTTCCGCGTGGCCCACGAGGTCGCGGGGGAGTGCGTCAAGGCGTGCGAGGCGGAGGGCATCGAGCTCGACCAGCTCACCGACGAGCAGTTCGCCAAGATCTCCCCGCACCTCACCCCCGAGGTCCGCACCGTCCTGACGGTCGAGGGCGCCATCGCGGCGCGCGACGCGCGCGGCGGCACCGCGCCCTCGGCGGTCGCCGTCCAGCTCGGTGAGTCCAGAGCGGCCCTGGCCGAGCAGCGGGCCTGGGCGGCGGCCACCCGCTGACCGGGCCACCCGTCGGCACGCGCGGCGGGTGACGGGCCGCGGCCCGTCACCCGCCCGCGCCGCGGTCACTCGCCCGCGTAACGCAGCCCGATCCGCTCCCGCACCGCGTCCAGCGTGCGCATCACCGCCAGGCTCCCTTCGAGCGGCACGAGCGGCGACTCCTTCTCCCCCGCGCGCAGGCACCGCATCACCTCGGCCGCCTGATACGCCATCGTCCCCGCGGGCCCGGGGCCCGCGAACTCCTCGGGCTCGGCCCCGTCCCTGTGCAGCACGAAGCGCTCCGGGCTGAAGAACCCCCGGGGGAACGCGATCCGCCCCCGCTCCCCCGTCACCACCGCGGTCCGCGCCGTGTCACCCCGCAGCGAACAGGTCAACGCCGCCACCGCGCCGGAGTCGTAGCCAAGCAGCATCCCGGTGTTGACGTCCACGCCCCCCTCGATCCGCGCGAGCGCCGACACCCGCGCGGGCTCCCCGAGCAGCAGGTGCGCGAACGACACGGGGTACACGCCCAGGTCGAGCAGCGCGCCGCCGCCGAGCGCGGGGTCGAGCAGCCGGTGCCCGGGGTCGAGCGGCCCGCCGATGCCGAAGTCCGCGTGCACCGCGACGACGTCGCCGATCGCCCCGTCGCGCACCAGCTCCACCGCCCGCCGGATCGAGGGGTTGCAGTACATCCACATGGCCTCCATGAGGAAGACGCCCCGCTCCCGCGCCAGGGCGACCAGCTCGCGCGCCTCCGCCTCGTTCAGCGTGAACGGCTTTTCGCACAGCACCGGCTTGCCCGCCTCAAGGCACAGCCGCACGGCCGGGTGGTGGGCGCTGTGCGGGGTCGCGACATAGACGACGTCCACCTCGGGGTCGGCGACCAGCGCGGCCCAGTCGCCGTACGCCCTCGGGATCCCGAAGCGGCGCGCGAACTCCTCGGCGGCGCGCGGCGAACGCGACCCCACCGCGGCCACATCGGCGTCCGGCAGCGCCGCCAGATCCCCGGCCAGCCTGGCCGCTATGCCCCCCGTCGCGAGGATGCCCCACCGCACCGGGCGGTCCTTCGACTCGGCCGCGCGCTCGCCCATGTGACTCTCCTTCTGCCCCCGGGAAGTGCGTTGTCAGTGGGGCCTACTACGGTTTCGATCACTGTAGGAGGCGACCTTCGGGGAGATGGTCATGGGGTGGATGAGCGCGGGCGATTACACCGTCGCCCTCGACGACACGGGGAAGGTTCTCTGCCGGAACAAGGCGGGGAAGCTGCTGAAGTCCGTGCCGTCGAAGATCGCGGACGAGCCGGCCGTCGTCCAGTTGCGGCAGCTGACCGACTGGCTGGCCCGGCACGAGCGCGAGTGCCTGGCCACGGCCGAGCGCTGGATGATCCGCTCGCTGCCCGTTCCCGCCCCCGTCCTGGTCCGCGTCTGGCCCGACCCGGCCTGGCGCGCGGCCCTGCGCGACCTCGTCGTCACCGACGCGGACGGCGCCGTCGCCGGATTCCTGCGCGACGCCGACCCCGAGCGCGGCATCGGCCTGGTCGACCTCGACGGCGACAGCGTCCGCACCGAAGCGCCGGTGCTGCGAATCCCGCACCCCGTCCTGCTCGACGACCTCGACGAGCTGCGGGACTTCGCGACCGAGCTCGGGCTGCGCCAGGGCCTGGGCCAGCTGCACCGCGAGGTCTGGCGCCGCGGCACGGACGGCGCCGAGCCCGTCGACCCGGCCGCCACCTCGGTCGACACCTACGCGGGCGGCGTCTACAAGCAGCTCCGCTTCCTCATCGGCCGCGCCACCTCGCTCGGGTACCGCGTGCGGGGCGGCCAGGCCGTCTGCCCGGTCGTCGAGGACGGCACAACGGTCGAGGCCCGCGTCTGGCTGGGTGAGTACGAGGGGTCCGAGCGCACCGAGACGGGCCCGCTCAGCTGGAACACCCCGGAGGGGCGCGCCCTGCGCCTGGCCGACATCGGGCCCGTCGCGTGGTCCGAGGGCATGCGCATGGCCGCCGCACTCCACGCGGGCCGCGACACCGAGGAGGACGTTCGATGAGCACCGCCACCCCCCAGGCCCACCGCGACGGCCACGTCGCCGCCGGGCTCCTGCTCGACGCGGGCGCCGTCCTGCCGCTCGACGACCCGCGCGGCAGCGGCGGCGATGACGTCGACATCCTGACCGCCCGCGCCTACACCCACCCCGCACTCGACGAGCGGCCCGTGGTGCGCCTGGTGGCCGAGACCCTTGGCGAGGCCGAGGACCTGGCGCTCGGCTATCTCGGCCTCGTCCGCGACGAGGCCGAGGAGGCGCCGCGCGTCGGCCGCGTCCGCCGCGAGAGCCTCGGCTTCCCCGCCTGGGCGCTGGTGAACGACCCGGCGAACGGCCACCACGCGCTCGCCCTCGTCCAGGACATCGAGCGCCTCGCCCGCACGGCGGCCAGCCGCGCCGGGGCGGCCAAGGACGGCTTCGACCAGCTGGGCGATCGGCTCGGGCGATCCGTTCCGCACTTCCTGCCCACGTTCTACGAGCAGGCGGCGCGCGTCTTCCTCTCCCACGAGAACACCTCGTACGCCGCCATGTTCTTCGGCAAGGCCCGCGCCGCCGAGCGCGTCCACGACCTCGAGGTGGACGAGGCGCGGCAGCGCGCGGTCTTCCTCGAGTTCGCCTTCGCCGGGGCCCTCACCGTCAAGGCGCTGCGCGATCACGTCAAGGACCTCACCCGCAGGCTGCCTCCCGAGGAGGCGTGGCGCCAGTTCAGGCAGCTCACCGTCGAGCGCTGCGCGGCCGGGATGCCGCCCTACGCCTCGCTGGCCGCCGACTCCCGCAAGCTCGTCCGCGCCGCCGGGCTCGACGTCGCGGCCGAGGAGCGGGCCCTGGTCGGGGAGCTGCTCGACCACTCGTCCGTGGTGGACGCGCCCCCGTCGTTCTGGACCGGGTACCGGAGCACGCTGGTCGACCTCGCCGCCGAGCGGCCCGGGATCCGCCACCGGCTGCTGTCCCTCATGCCCTCCCAGCTGTCCGTCGAGGGCGGAGGCGACGCGACATGGCTCGACCTGCTCGCCGCCACGGGCGCCGAGCAGCTGCTCGCCGACGACCCGCGCGAGGCCGCCCAGGGCGAGGGCGGGGAAGGGCAGCGGCCGTCGGCCGCGGACTGGCTCTCCCGCTGGAGCGCCCACCTGCAACGCGGCTGGTCCCCCCACCGGTCGCCCGCCACCTACGCGCTGGCCAGGCGCCTCGCTCCCCGGCTGCGCGCCGACGGCGTGCCGGTGGCGTCGTCGGGCCGCCGCCGCGGGTGGCACGACGGCGCCGACGTGGAGCTGCTCGACGCCTGCCTGGCCGAGGGCGCCCCCGTGGCCGACCCGGCCGATGGCCTGGTCCTCGACATGGACGACTGGTTCGGCGCGCCCGATGACGAGCGGTGCGACTTCGCCGCCCTCGCCGCGGACCCGCGCTACCGCCCCCTGCTCACCGCCTCCGTCGGCGCCACCGCCCAGCACCGCGACCCCGAGCGGCTCACCACCGCCGCGGCCCACCCGGTGCTGCGCGAGCTCCTGCGCGACTGGCTCGCCGCCCGCGCCGACGAGGTCACGGCCGCCACCGCGCTCCCCGCGGCCCGCGAGGCTCTTGACCGGCTGGTGGCCGCGGAGCGCGTCGCCGACGACGTCCACCCCGACGCCCTCGCCCGCGTCACCGCCCACGACCTGGCCCCGCTGGTGGCCCGCACCCTGCGCGCCGGGATATTCGACGAGCTGGGTTGGCCCGCCCTCGAGGAGGGCATGCGGCTGATGGCGCCGCACGTATCGGGCAATGGCGCGCGGGCGCTCGGCGTGGAGGAGGCATGGCCCGGGGTCATCCTCGGAAACTCCGCCAAGGCCGTCGTCGTCGGCCCCGACCGCGTCCTCATCGACCACGACGTCCGGATCCCCGACACCGACCTGTGGCGGCGGCCCACGTTCCGCTACGTGGACGGCGAGCTGCTGGTCACCTGGTGGGCCGACGGGGGGCAGCGCGCTTACTGGTCCTCGCGCCCCGACGACATCTTCCCGCTCGGCGGCGCCCACCTGTCGCGCTCCGGGGTGCTGCCCTGCCGGGTCGCCCCGCCGCTGCCGGGCGGCGGCCTGGTCACCGGCGGGCGCGCCGTGCACGCGGGGGACACCAGCTATCCCCAGGAGGCGGCCGTCCTCGCCGACGGCACCGCCTACTGGCGTCTTGAGCACCGCCAACGGGGGAATGTCTGGCGGGAGTTCGACCCGGTCACCGGCGAGGGCGGCCGCGACTCGCTTCCGGCGTTCCTCGCGGGCGGGGCCGCGGACGGCGCCCGCCTGATCCCCCACTACTGCTCCCTGCTGCCGATGGCGTCTGGGCTCGAGGCCACCCCCCTCGGCACCGACGGCTCCCTGCTCGGCTGGTGGGTGCGGTACGAGGAGGCCGATGGCGGCACGTTCAGGGCCCGTGGCACCGATGGCCGCACGGTCAGCCTCACCCGCGGGACCCCCGCCTACATCAGCCCGAGCCAGCCCGTGCCGATCGGCGCGCTGCGGCTGCCAGGCGGCGCCGAGCCGGTGCTCGCGATCAGCCGGAACAACGTGTCCCTCTTCCCCGACGGCGCCGACCGCGCCACGGGGGCGCTTGGCTCGGCCCCGGTCTCCGCGCGCGGCGGCGCCTTCGCGGCGGGCACCCCGCTCATGCCCCCCGTCCCCCTCCTGCACGCCCTCCGCGTCAGGGACGAGACGGGCTCGCTCGCGCTGCGCGAGGTCACCGACGCGACGGCCACGCGGCTGATCGCGGCCGTCGCCGACCTCGACGCCGCGTTCGCCCGCCCCGACAGCGAGGACCGCGAGGCAGGGCGCACCCCCGACCCGGCCGCGCGCGCCAAGGAGTGGGAGCGTGCCCTGGTCGACGCCGTCGGCGCCGAGCTCCCCGCGGTGAAGGACCGCTCCCTGCTGCGCGGCGTCGCGGGCATTGTCCGCTTCGCCATCCGGATGTCCCGCTCCATCGCGCGGCTCACCGGCCCGCGCCAGGACGAGCCGAAGGCCGACGGGCCGATGTTCGCCGACTACCAGCCGCTGCACGGCGCCGACCGCGAGATCGCCGAGGCCGTGGGCACTCTCACCGAGCGGCCCATCCGGCGGCTGTGGAGCAAGGGCCTGTGGAGCTGCCTCCAGCAGATCCGGGCGGTGAACCACGTGCTGAACGGCAAGCCCGCCACCGGCGCCCCGCTCACCGCGGCCGACCGCGCCGAGACGCTGCCCGACGGCTGGCGCGCCGAGCCCCGCACCGCTCCCTGGGGGAGCGGCGACTGGACTGGGCTGCTCGGCAGGCTCCACGCCCTCGCCTACCACGCCACGGGACCCGCCGTCGACGACACCGCGCGCGAGGCGCTCCTGCTGCTCCTCGCCGCGGTCGCCGAGGGCCCGCTCGCGGGCGGCGCGGGCGCGCTGCGCACCACTGTGCTCAAGGAGCCCGGCTCCGCCCTCCAGCGCGGCGGCCACGTCCTGCGCCGCGGCTCCCGCACGGTCGTCATCCTGGGCCGCCTCGGCCACCCCGGGCAGAACGACCGGCACACATGGCTGGCCATGGACCACGACCCCGAGGGCGCGTTCGGCCCGGTCGCGCACTTCACCACCTTCAAGGCGTACCCCGTGGCCCCCGGCCCAGGCGCCGCGTACCTCGCCGAGCTGGTCCGCCTCGTGCGCGAGCGGGGCCCGCTGCCCTGGCGCCCCGAGACGGCCGCCGCGTTCGCCGAGGCCACCGGCGCGGGCACCGTCCAGGCCACCCTGCTGCTCGCCGGGCTCACCCGGGCCCCCCGCACCCCCGCCGACCTCGGCCTCAAGGTGGGCCAGGCCCGCAAGGCCGCCGCGCTCCTGCCGCCCGAGAGCCACGAGCTGCTGGCCGCGCTGCTGAGGGACGACCCGGCCGCGCTGTGGGACTCGGGCCCCGACACCGAGAAGGCGGCACGGCGCTGGACCGCGCTGTTCGGCGCCCGGCTGCGCATCCCCGAGGAGCTGGCCGACGAGCTGAACATCGGCGGCATGGGCGAGGCCGTGCTCAACCCCCAGGACACGCCGTGGCTCACGCGGACCACCACGCAGCGCCTCGGCGCGCACGGCCAGGTCGAGGCCGATGACAGCACGCTGCTGCCCAGCCGGTTCCTGCTGAGCGGGGCCGTCGGCGCCCTGGCCGCCCTCGGCCACGGCCTGCCCTACGGCCACCCCCTGCGCGCCGCCCTGCCCGCCGGGCTCGACGCCCTGCGCCGACGGCTCGCCGACCCGGGGCTGCTCCTCGACCTGCACCTCCAGTGGTCGGCCGACGGGAAGCCCACCGCCAAGAAGATCCGCGCCGCGCACGGCATGCCCGATGAGGGCGGGGCGGGACCCGACGGGATGACCCGCGTGGGCGACGCGTTCGTCCTCGCCCCCTGGTACTCCGGCTCGGAGTACCTCTGGCTGCGCCCCGCGGGGCTCAGCGGGCCCGACGACCCCGCGCTCGGCCTGGTCCAGGGGCTGCTCCCGCCCTCGTCCGAGGGCCGTCTCACCCATCTCCGCACGCTGCTCGGCCCCGACATCGACCGGCTGCTCGCGGCCGGGCACGGCGACGCTGACGGCTTCACCGGCTACGCCCAGGACCCGACCCTGAGCGTTCCCGGGCTCGTCGCCGAGGTCGCGGCCCACCACGGCCTGGGCGAGGACGCCGCCGCGCTCTACCTCCAGCTGCTCGCCCTGCCCGCCCCGACGGACCGCGCCAGGGCCCGCTGGACCGGCTGGAAGCCCGCCCGCGCCAAGCGCGCCGCCGCCGAGCTGTCCGCCACCGACCTGGTGGTCACGGCCCAGCGGTCGCGGGCCGGGCGCAAGCTGTTCCTGCCCTGCGGCTGGCTCGAGCGGGGCGCGCCGCTCCTCCCGGTCGAGACCTGGAAGGCCGGCCTCTACCCCATCGAGGGGCCGATCGTCCCGCTGACCCCCGTCCCCGAGCTGTTCGCCCGGGCGTGGGCCCGGGTCACCGCGGGCGATGGCCCCGCGTACGAGGAGCTTGTCACCCGCGCCACCAGGAAGGGCCGTCGATGACCACGACCACCACCGCCGCGGGCGAGGCCCGCCAGATCACCCCGCCCGAGGAGCGGTACGCCGCCGAGCTGGCGTTCCTCGCCGCCCACGACCCGGGCCCCCGCCCGCCGGGGTGGCGGCTCACGCCCCGCGCGGTCGTCACGTTCGTCATGGGCAGCGAGGGCCGGGCCCTGGCCCTGCCCGACGGCGCGGACCCCAGGGGTCAGCTGCCCCGCAAGCTGGAGATCGGCGGCAAGTTCGTGGGCGACCGCGCCCTGGTCGAGCGGTGCGTCATCACGCTCGCGGGGGAGCGCGGCCTGTTGCTCGTCGGCGAGCCCGGCACCGCCAAGTCGATGCTCTCCGAGCTGCTGTCCGCGGCCGTCTGCGGCACCAGCGCCCTGACCGTCCAGGGCACCGCGGGCACGACCGAGGACCAGCTCAGATACGGCTGGAACTACGCCCTGCTGCTGGCCAAGGGCCCGAGCCCCGAGGCCCTGGTGCCCTCGCCCGTCCTCACCGCCATGACCACGGGCGCCGTCGCCCGGGTCGAGGAGATCACCCGCTGCCTGCCCGAGGTGCAGGACGCCCTGGTCTCCCTGCTCTCCGAACGCCGCCTGGCCATACCCGAGTTGACCGGGACAGGGGCCGCGCAGGCGCATGCCGCCCCCGGCTTCACGCTCATCGCCACGGCGAACCTCCGCGACAAGGGCGTCTCCGAGATGTCCGCCGCCCTCAAGCGCAGGTTCAACTTCGAGACGGTCGGCCCCATCGCCGACCTCGACGCCGAGACCGAGCTGGTCCGCCGCCAGTCCCGGGCCGCCGTCGAACGCTCGGGCGCCGCGTTCCGGGTCGACGACGCCGTGCTCGAGGCGCTGGTCACGGCGTTCCGCGACCTGCGCGAAGGCCGTTCCGCCGAGGGCTGGGAGGTCGAGCGGCCCTCCACCGTGATGAGCACGGCCGAGGCTGTCGCGGTCGCGGGCTCGCTCGCGCTGTCCGCGGCCTACTTCCCTTCGGACCGCGACGTCCTCTCCCTGGTCCCAGGACACCTGCTCGGCGTGGTCCGCAAGGACGAGCCCAAGGACGCCGCCTGCCTCCAGGGGTACTGGGACGGCGCCGTGCGCCGCCGCGCCGAGCAGGGCTCGCCGACCTGGCGCACCCTGTGGGACCTGCGGCACGTTCTGGAGGACTGACGCGCGATGGCCACCGACCCCGGCGCGGCGGAGACCCGCGCGGCCCTGAGCGAGCTCACCGACCCGGCGGGCGCGTTCCTCATCGGCGTGCGGCACCACGCGCCCTCTCTCGCCGCCGCGCTGCCCCACCTGCTGGAGGCGGCCGAGCCCGATGTGCTTCTGGTGGAGCTGCCCGCCGAGCTCCAGGACTGGCTGCCCTGGCTGGCCCACGAGGAGACCAGGGCGCCGGTGGCCCTCGCGGCCGTCCCCCGTGGCGACCGGGGGGCCGAGGGGGACGCGGGCGGCCCGGCGTTCTACCCGTTCGCCGACTTCTCGCCCGAGCTGGTCGCCCTGCGCTGGGCGGCGCGGCGCGGCGTGCCCGCGATCGCCGCCGACCTGCCGCTCGCCGACCGGGCGCACCGCGCGGCCCGCCGCCCCGCGGGCCAGGGGCGGGCCGGGGTCGGCGACGCGCTGCGCGCCCGGCTCACCGGGCGCCCGGGCGACGACCTGTGGGACCGGCTGGTCGAGGCCACCGCCCCGGGGTCCCCACCCGAGGCGCTGCGCCGCGCCGCCCTGCTCACCGGCTGGGCCCTGCGCCGGGACGCGGCGGCCCAGGACTGCGGCATCGACCCGCTCGACCTCGCCAGGGAACGCTGGATGCGCGCCCGGCTGGCCGAGGCCACTGCGGGCGGGCGGCGTGCCGCGGCGGTGGTCGGCGCGTTCCACACCCCCGCCCTCACCCCGGCCGCCCGGCACGACGACGCCGGGGAGGGCTGCGAGAACGCCGGGGAGAACGCCGGGGAGAACGCCGGGGAGAACGCCGGGGAGAACGCCGGGGAACGCCCGTCCGCGGCGCCCGCGGACGGCGGCGTAACCGTGTCGTTGATCCCCTACACCTACGCCCTCCTCGACGAACGCTCCGGATACCCGGCAGGGATCCGCGACCCCGAGTGGCAGCACCTCGTCCTCGGCGCCGCGGGCGACCCCGCCGCCCTGCACGACGCCCTGACCAGGACGGCCGTCCGGATCTGCGCCGCGCTCCGCGCCCAGGACCACCCGTCGGGCCCCGCCGACTCCCGGGAGATCAGCCGCCTGGCCCGCGACCTCGCCCGGCTGCGCGGGCTTCCGGCGCCCGGGCGCGGGGAGTTGATCGAGGCGGTGGGGACCGTGCTCGCCCAGGGCGAGCCCCTGGGCCGTGGCCGGGCCGTCTCACGGGCGTTGGAGGACGTCCTGGTCGGCGCGCGCACCGGCCGCCCCGCCCCCGGCACGCCACGCGGCGGCCTCGGCCCCGCAGTCGAGGCGGAGGTGGCCGACCTCGGGCTGCCGGGGCCGGGCGACGCCGCGGGGCGCGAGCTGCGCCTCGACACCCGCCGCTCCGCCCTCGACCGGCGCCGCGAGCTGCTGCTGCGGCGGCTCGCCGCGTGCGGCGTGCCCTACGCCGAGGAGCAGCGGGTCACAGGCACCGGCGGCACCGAGGCGCTGACCACGCGGTGGCAGGCGCGGTGGACGCCCGCGACCGCCGCGATGCTGGTGGCGGCCGGGGTCCGCGGCGTCACCCCGGCCCAGGCCGCCGAGGGCACGCTCCGCGAGCGGCACCGCGCCGAGCGCGCGGCGGGAGGACCCACCGCGGCCCAGGTCATCACGGGCCTGGACCAGGCCGCCGCCTGCGCCCTCGACGCCCTCACCGGGGAACGCCTGGCCGAGGCCGCCACCCTCCTGCCGGTCGGCGCCACCCTGCCCGAGCTGCTGTCCGCCCTCACCCTCATCGACCGGCTGCGCGCCACAGGCCACGCGGTCGACGCCATCGCCGAGGCGCTCACCACGGCCGCGATCCGCCAGGTCGAGGGGCTCACCGGCTCCGACGAGCTGGCCGACGCTCGCGCCCTGGTCGAGCTGGCCCACCGCGCGGACGCGTTCGGCGGCATGCGGCTGGCCGGGGCCCTTGCGGCGCTGGCCGCCGAGGGCAGCCCGACGATGCGCGGCGCCGCCGCCGCGGTGCGCACGCTGCTGGGCCTCACCACCCCCGAACGGCTCGGCGGCCTGGTCGCCTCCTGGGTGGACGCCGCGGGCGACCCCGAAGCGCGCGCCGCGCTCACCGCCCGCCTCGGCGGCCTGCTGACCGCCGCGGGACCGCTCCTCGAAGCCTCACCCGCCACCCTGGGCCCGCTGCTCGACCGGATCGCCGAGCTGCCCGACCGCCGTTTCCTCGACCGGCTGCCCGCGCTGCGCGGGGGGTTCGACACCCTCAGCCCCGCCGCCCGCGACCGCCTGCTCGACGTCGTGGAGGAGCGCATCGGCGGCCGGGTCGCCGAGCTGCCCGACACCGACCCCCTCACCCTGGAGCGCTGGACGCGGGCCGACCTCGCGGCGGCCGAAGCGCTCGCCGCCCGTGGCCTGCTGCCCCCGCCACGCGACCGCGCGGACGGCGCCGATGACCCCGGCGCAACGCCCCGGGCCCCCGCCCGGCCCCGGGCCCCCGCCCCGCCCGACGAGGCACGCGCCCTCTCCCCGGCCGACCGCTGGCGGCTGCTGCTTGGCCGCCGCGCCGACCGGCTGCCGCCCTCGGCCGCACCGCTGGCCACCGCGCTCGACGAGCTGTACGGGCGCGGCAAGGGCGAGGGCTCGCGGGGCGACCTCGGCCCCTCGTCGGGCGGCGGGCGCCAGGCGCCCTACCCCGGAGTGCGGGAGTGGTCCGAGGAGTTGGCCGCCCTGTTCGGTCCGGGCCTCCGCGAGGAGGTGCTGGCCGCCGCCGTCGCCGCGGGGCGCCACGACGCCGTGCTCGCGCTCGACCCTGACACCGTGCGCCCCTCGGTCGACCTGCTGCGGACCGTTCTGCGGCACGCGGGCGGCCTGCCCGAGGCGCGCGTGGCCCGGCTGCGCCCGCTGGTCGCCCGCCTGGTCGAGGCGTTGACGCGGCAGCTCGCCACCCGGCTGCGGCCCGCGCTCAGCGGCGCCGCCCACCCCCGCCCGACGCGGCGCCCCACCGGGCGCCTCGACCTGCCCCGCACCCTGCGCGCCAACCTCCGCACCGCGCGCCGCTCCGCCGAAGGCGACGTGGTGATCGTCCCCGAGCGGCCGGTGTTCAGGGGCCGCGCCGCGCGCTCGGCCGACTGGCGGCTGATCCTGGTCACCGACGTCTCGGGGTCGATGGAGGCGTCGACGATCTGGTCCGCCCTCACCGCCGCCGTGTTCGCCGGGGTGCCCGCACTCTCCACGCACTTCCTGGCGTTCTCCACCGAGGTCATCGACCTCAGCGGCCATGTGCACGACCCACTCGGCCTGCTCCTCGAGGTCAGCGTGGGCGGCGGCACCCATATCGCCGCGGGGCTGCGCCACGCCCGCTCGCTCGTCACCGCGCCCTCCCGCACCCTCACCGTCGTCATCAGCGACTTCGAGGAGGGCTATCCGCTGGGCGGGCTGCTCGCCGAGGTGCGCGCCCTGGTCGACTCCGGCTGCCACGTGCTGGGCTGCGCCAGCCTCGACGACGCGGGACGGCCGCGTTACTCCACGGCCGTCGCGGGCCAGCTAGTCGCGGCGGGGATGCCCGTCGCCGCCCTCAGCCCCCTCGAACTCGCCCGCTGGGTAGGGGAGAAGATCCGATGACCGCGCCCTCAGCGCCGCCCACCGCGCTGCCGCCCGTCGCCCCCGCCGTGACCGCCGCGCTCGTCGCCGCGCTCAGCCCCCGGCTGCGCAAGCGCCTCGACGCCGCCACGGCCAAGCTCGCCGCCCGCCCCGTGACACGCGAGGGCGACACCGCGCGCGTCGCCGTGGACGACGAGGCCGCGGTCGAGCTGTGCGCCCCCGGGGGCGCGGTGACCGACGCCGACGCCATCCGCTGCGGCTGCCTGCTCGCCCCCGCCTGTGTGCACCGCGCGGCCATCGCGTCGGCGGCGCCGGTCGCGGACGAGGTCCCCGCCCCCGACCCCGCGGGCGAAGGCGCCCAGGACAACGCCCCGGAGCCCGCCCCCGCGTCGGCCGCCGCGACCGAAGAGAACGCCGCGGCCACCGAGCACGCCGATGCCGCCGAGGCCGTCCCGCGCGCGTCGCCCGCCCAGCTCGCCGCCGCCACCGCCCTGTGGACCGCGGGCGCGGCCGTCCTCGAGACCGGCGTCGACGGCGCGGGCGCCCTCGCCCAGGCCGAGCTGCTCGGCGCCGCCCACGCCGCCCGCCTCGCCGGGCTGCACCGCCCCGCCGCCGCGGCGACCGCCGCCGTCGCGGGGCTACGCGCGGCCCGCTCCGCGGATCCGGGCCACCGGCTGGCCGATCTGACCGCCGCGCTCCACGAGTTGCTGACCACCGCGCACGGCGTGGGGCGCGGCGCCACGGGGCCCGAGCTCGCCGTGCTGCGCGGCACCGCACGCCGCCCCTACACCCCGGGCGGGGCGCTGCGGCTCTACGGGCTGTTCTCCGAGCCGGTCCTGGCGGGGACGGGCCACGCGGGCGTCGCCACCTGGGCCGCCGACGCCGAGGGCCGCATCCACAGCGTGCTCGACGTCATGCCGGGCGGCGCCGAACGTGCCGCGTCCGCCGCCGCCCGCACCGTCCGCCTCGGCGACACCGCCCTCACCCACCGCGAGCTGGCCCGCGCGGGGCTGACCGTCTCGGGCGCCACCGTGTCCCCCGATGGCCGCCTCGGCACGGGCGCGGGCGTGCGCGCCGTGCGCGCCTCGGGCGCGGACTGGGACGAGGAGCCGCTGGCCCGGCTGTGGGCGCCCCCGGCGCACGAGCAGGCCGCCCGCGCCCTCGCCGCCCTCGCGCTCCCCGAAGCGCGCCGCCCCCCTGGCGGCGACCTGCTGTTCCTCGACCTCACCGTCACCGGGCACGTCCGCGAGTCCGGCGGCCATGTCATGGCCGCCGACTGCGCTGGCCTGCCCGTGCGCGTCACCGCCGCCGACGACCACCCCGCCCTGGCCCACCGCGACAACCTCAGGCTGCTCGCCGCCGACCCCGGGCTCCAGCTCCGCGTGATCGGCCGCCTGGTGCCCGCCACCCACCCCAGGCTCGCGCTGCTCGCCGCGGGCCGCCCGCCCGGCGCCCGCCGCACCCTGCGCCCCGCCGACCCGCGCGGCAGGATCGACGTCGGCCACGACCGCCTCCAACGCGCCGACCTGCCCCCGCCGCCCGACCCACCGGTGCCACCAGCCGCCGTCGACGAGCCAGCGCCCCCGCCCCTGCACGCCCTGCGCCGCCGCGTCGACCAGGCCGTCGCCGCGGGCCGCCGCACCCTGGCACTCCCCGGGGCGGACGGCGCCGACCTGCGGCGGCTGCGCCGGGCGGGCCTGGTCACGGGCGCCGCCGTGCTCGACGAGCTGCACCGCGCCGCCGCCGACCGGGCCCTCGACGCCTTCGGCCGCCTGCTGCCCGCCGACTCCGACCGCTTCGCCCGCGCCTGGCTCGCCGCGGCCGGGTACGCCGACGCGATGTCCGCGGCCCTGTGCGCCGCCGCCTGGATCCCGGAGCCCGCGGCCGCCCCCGCCCACGGCCCCGACGGGGGGCGGGTAGCGTGACGATCCCGGCGCCCCCGGCCGATCAGGGCCGGGCCCGCCCCCCGTGAACAGCCGCCTCTCGTGAGCAGCCGCCCCCCGTGAGCAGCCGCCTCTCGTGAGCAGCCACCGCCCCAAGGAACCGGAAGGTGCCCGCATGCCGTTCGCCCGCTTCGACCCCGGGGCCACCCCCACCGCCCGCATCGGCCTCGGCCTGGCCGCCGTCGGCCGCCCCGGCTATCTCACCCTGGGCCGGGACCGGGACCTGCCGGTCGACCGCACGCCCGAGGCGTTGCGCGAGCGCAGCCACCGGCTCATGGACGCGGCGCGCGCCTCGGGCGTGCGCTATTTCGACGCCGCGCGCTCCTACGGGCGGGCCGAGGAGTTCCTTGCCGGGTGGCTGGCCGCGCGGCCCGACGCGGCCGACCAGGTCATCGGCAGCAAGTGGGGCTACACCTACACGGCCGACTGGCGCGTGGACGCCGAGGTCCACGAGGTGAAGGACCACGGCGCCCCGACGTTCGACCGCCAGTACGCCCAGACCCGCGCCCTGCTCGGCGACCGCCTCGACCTCTACCAGATCCACTCCGTCACCCCCGAGAGTCCGGCGCTCAACGACCCGGCCGTGCTCGACCGGTTGGCGCGGCTCGCCGCCGACGGCGTCACCGTGGGCCTGTCCACCAGCGGTCCCGGCCAGGCCGACGCGATCCGGGCCGCCCTCGAGGTCACCGTGGAGGGCCGCCCGCTGTTCGGGGCGGTGCAGTCCACGTTCAACGTCCTCGAGCCGTCAGCGGGACCCGCGCTCGCCGAGGCCCACGCCGCGGGCCTGACCGTGATCGCCAAGGAGGTCATGGCCAACGGGCGCCTCGCCCCGCCCGGCGCGCCCCCCGCGCTGCGCCGCGTCGCCGACGAGCACGGCGTCGCCGCGGACGCCGTCGCGCTCGCCGCGGTGCTGCACCGGCCATGGGCCGGGCTCGCGCTCTCGGGCGCGGCCACCGTCGACCAGCTGGCCTCGAACCTGGCCGCCGCCCACGTCAGGCTGACGGAGGACCAGCTCGACCGGCTCACCCGACTGGCCGAACCCCCCGCCGCCTACTGGGCCCAGCGCTCGGCGCTGCCCTGGCGGTGAAGGGGACCTTGGAGGTGAAGGGGACCTTGACGGTGAAGGGGACCCAGCGGTTAAGGGGAACGGCTTAGGCCGCCTTCACCTTGGTGGCGTACATGTCCACGTACTCCTGCCCGGACAGCCGCATCACCTCGGTCATCACCTCGTCGGTGACGGCCCGCAGCACATAGCGGTCGCGCTCCATCCCGTCGTAGCGCGAGAAGTCGAGCGGCTCGCCGAACCGTACGGTGATCCGCCGCCCCCTGCCCACCTTCGGCAGTCCCCTGCCGCCCGGCTGCACCCGGTCCGTGCCGATCACCGCGAACGGCACCACGGGGGCGCCCGTCATCAGGGTCAGCCGCGCGATGCCCGTGCGGCCCCTGTACAGGCGTCCGTCGGGTGACCTGGTGCCCTCGGGGTAGATCCCGAAGATCTTGCCCTCCTCCAGCACCCTGCGCCCGGTCATCAGCGCGGCCACGCCACCGTGCCCGCCGTCCCGGTCCACCGGGATCATCCCGACGGACGTGAAGAACCAGGCCATCAGCCGCCCCTTGAGCGTGCGGCCCTTGACGTACTCGTCCTTGCCGATGAAGAACACCTGCCGCTCCAGGACCAGCGGCGGCAGGATCGAGTCGATGAACGTGAGGTGGTTCCCGGCGAGGATCACCGGACCACTGCCGGGGATCCGCTCGGCCCCCTCGACCCGCGGTCGCAGGAAGAGTCTCAGCAACGGGCCGAGCAGCACCTTCAGCAGCAGGAAACGGGACAACTTCCCCTCCGGTCGGTCATGGGCGTGCGTACCTCCGCAGCCTTGAGGACGATACTCGCGCTTCGGCCCACGTCGCGCACGGGGTGGACACCGCCGATACTCGGCTTTGATGTGCCTTCGTCGACTGTTTCCCTCCGCGTACCTGTACGAACGGGCCCGCGTCCCTACGATCGTCCGCGATCACGGGGCCGCTTCTCCCGCACCCGCGGGCGCGGGAGAAGCGGCCACGACGGGACCGAGCCCAACGGAGAGACCATGGCAGCTCACCACCCCTCACCCCTCGGCCGACGGGCCATGCTCGGCGCGGCGGTCGCCGGCGCGGGCGCCGCCGCCCTCCTCGGCACCGCGACCCCCGCGGGCGCCGTCGGCCGCCCCGCGGGCCGCGCCGCGACGGACGACCTGCGCACGCCGACGATCGTCGCCCACCGCGGCGCCTCCGGCTACCGCCCCGAGCACACCATGGGCTCCTACCAGCTCGGCCTCGACCTGGGCGCCGACATCATCGAGCAGGACCTGGTCCCCACCAAGGACGGGCACCTCGTCTGCCGCCACGAGAACGACATCACCGGCACGACCGACGTGGCCGACCACGCCGAGTTCGCCGACCGCCGCACTACCAAGACGGTGGACGGGGTGGAGTTGAACGGCTGGTTCACCGAGGACTTCACGCTGGAGGAGCTGAGAACCCTCAGGGCCACCGAGCGGATCCCGGACCAGCGTCCGAACAACACGCTGTACGACGGCCGTTGGCGCATACCCACCTATGACGAGGTGCTGCGCTGGGCCGCCGACGAGGGCCGCCGCCGCGGCCGTCCTGTCTGGCTGTACACCGAGACCAAGCACCCCACCTACTTCCGCTCCATCGGCCTGGGCCTCGAACGCCCGCTGGCGAACCTGCTGCGCAGGCACCGCCTCCACCGCGCCAGCGCCCCCGTGATCCTCCAGTCGTTCGAGCCCACCAGCATGCGGCGCATGGCCGACCTGGTGGAGACCCCGCGCGTGGTGCTGTTCTCCTCGGCCGACTCGCGGCCCTGGGACCTTCAGGAGGCGGGCGACCCGCGCACCGTCGCCGACCTGATCACCCGTCGCGGCCTGCGGGAGATCTCCGCGTACGCCCAGGGCATCGGCCCGACGCTCGACCTCGTCATCCCCAGGAAGTCCGACGGCTCGCTCGACCAGCCCACGCGCCTGGTCCGCGACGCCCACGACGCCGACCTCCTGGTGCACCCGTACACGCTCCGCAACGAGAACCGCTACCTGCCCGCGGAGTTCCGCCGCGGCGACGACCCCCACGCCTACGGCGACGTCTTCGGCGCCCTCGCCACCTACTTCGGCACGGGCATCGACGGGGTCTTCGCCGACCACCCCGACACCGCGCTGCTCGCCGCCGCCGACTTCCGCCGCTGACCCGGCCGTTCGCCGCGGGAACACCCGGCGAACGGTCAGCTGCGCTCCGGAGTCGGGAATCTCACAAGCCAGTTGGCTCCCGCACATTCCCCCGGGCCCGCGCCGCCCAGCACAATGCAGACGGCGCGGGTCCGACCGACCCGCGTCGTCAGGGCGAACGCCAGCCGAGGGCGCGGCCTCCCCACCCCTCGAGGCCGGCTCCACACCTCATCAGGAGGCATGCGCACATGGGCATGAGCGTGACGATCGACAAGGCGACTGGGCAGGACGCCGAGTACATCCTGAAGCTCCAGTACCTCTGCTACCAGTCGGAGGCCGAGCTCTACGGCGACTACAGCATCGACCCGCTGACCGAGACCCTCGCCGAGCTGCGCGCCGAGGTGGCCGACACATGCGTGCTCGTGGCCCGGCTCGGCCGCGAGGTCGTCGGCTCCGTCAGGGGCCGGGTGGACGCGGACGGCACGGCGTGCATCGGCCGCCTCATCGTTCACCCCCGCATGCAGCGTCACGGCCTCGGCGGGCGGCTGCTCGCCGAGATCGAGCGGCGCCTGGCGGCCGAGCGCGACGCGGCGCGCTACCGGCTGTTCACCGGCCACCGCAGCGAGGGCACCCTGCGCCTCTACCGCAGGCTCGGCTACGCCCCGGTCGCCACGGAGGAGATCTCCCGGCAGCTGAGCCTGGTCACCCTGGAGAAGGACGCCATCCCCGCGGGCGCGTGAGGCCCCTCGACCCTCTCAGGCCCGCCCCTCCTCGCGCGGGGCTGGCCTGGCCCTTCTCAGCCACAGCAGCCCCGTGACCGGCAGGATCAGCGGGAAGAAGACATAGCCAAGGCCGTAGTCCGACCACACGGTCGCGTCGGGGAACGCCGAGGGATCGATCAGTGTCCAGGTCCCCACGGTCAGCACGCCCACCAGCTCGGCCGCGCACGCCACGAGCGCCACGCGCCGCGCGCCCTCGCCGCCGCGCACCAGCGAGACGGTGATGAACGCGTACACCAGCGCGGCCACCGCCGAGAGCACATAGGCGAGCGGCGCCTCGTCGAAGCGCGTGGACAGCTGATACACCGAACGGGACGCCGCGCCCACGGTGAAGACGCCGTAGAGCGTGACCAGCAGCCGCCCCGGCCCCTGCCGCAGATCGGGACCCGCGCTCCCCGCGGTCCGTCGCGCCGTACCCTCAGCCACCGCCGGTGCCTCCCGACCACACATCCGCGAGCCTCAGCTGGAGCACGGCGAGCACCAGGGCGCCAGCGGCGACCGTGGCCGAGCCCCAGCGGCTGCGTTCGCCCAGCGCCACCACCCCGACCACGGGCAGGCACAGCGGGATCGACACCAGGTACGAGACGAATACCGCGGTGCCTTCGCCCGCGGGCCGTTCGCCGTTCGAGAGCTGCGCGAGCGCGATGACCAGCTGCGCCAGCGCGAGGAGCAGCACCAGCGCCATCCCGAGGTAGTGCCAGTCCTTGACGGGCTGGTCGCGCAGCGCCGCGTATCCGCACCACAGGGCCAGCAGCAGCGCGGTCACCCCGACGGTCACGGTCAGTGGCGTGAGCATGCGCCGACTCTAACGGGCCCCCGCCGCGCGCCCGCTGGCCGGGGGCGCCTCGTCGGCCCGCTGGCGGTCGCGACGTGGCGTTGGCCACACCACCACAGTCTGCGACGGTGGTGCGGGGGAACGCGTGTTTTACTGGTGCGTATGACCACGACGAGCAGCCGTTTCCGGTTGGCCCAGGCAGCCCCGATGCCCGGCGCTCGTTGTTGTTGTCGCATGGGCGACCGCTGAGGGCCCCTGACACCCGGCCCCTGACACCCGGCCCCTGCCCCGGCCCTGACCCCCGGCACCAGGCGCCCCTGAGCGACACCGCCCGTCCCTGAATCCCCTGCCACGCCAGGTGTGTGCCCCCGCGTGCGCGCCCGCGCGCCCGTGATCCCGCACGCCCTGGCGCGAGAGAGCCATGGAATCCCACTGTGATCACCATCAGTGACCTGACGAAGGTCTACCGCGCGCGCGGCCGCGACGTCACCGCGCTCGACGGCGTCAGCCTCCATGTCGAGCCCGGTGAGGTGCACGGCGTCATAGGCCGCAGCGGAGCGGGGAAGTCCACCCTGATCCGCTGTGTCAACCAGCTGGAGCGCCCCACCTCGGGCACGGTGACCGTCGACGGGCTCGACCTGACCGCCCTCGCGGGGAAGGGCAACAGGGCGGGCCGCCCGCTGCGCCGGGCGCGCGGCGGCATCGGCATGATCTTCCAGCACTTCAACCTGCTCTCCTCGCGCACCGCCCAGGGCAACGTCGAGCTGCCCCTGGAGATCCAGGGACTCGGCCGCCGCGAGCGCGCCCGCAAGGCCGTCGAGCTCCTCGACCTCGTCGGCCTCGCCGACCGCGCCCGCGCCCACCCCGCCCAGCTCTCGGGCGGCCAGAAGCAGCGCGTCGGCATAGCCCGCGCCCTGGCCGGGGACCCCAAGGTGCTGCTGTCCGACGAGGCCACGTCCGCCCTCGACCCCGAGACCACGGGATCCGTGCTGCGCCTGCTGCGCGACCTCAACCGGCAGCTCGGCCTGACCGTGCTGCTCATCACGCACGAGATGGACGTGGTCAAGGCCGTGTGCGACTCGGCGTCGCTCATGGAGAACGGCCGCCTCACCGAGTCGGGCCGCGTCGACGACCTGCTGGCCACCCCCGGCTCCCGGCTCGCGCACGCCCTCTTCCCACTGGGCACCGCCGACCGCGGCCCCGACCGCACGGTGGTCGACCTGACGTTCCACGGCGAGGCGGCCGGGGCCCCGGTGATCTCCCGGCTCGCCCGCGCCCACGGCATCGACGTCTCGATCGTGGGCGCCACCGTGGAGAGGGTCGGCACCCGCCAGATCGGCCGGATGCGCGTCGAGCTCCCCGGCCCCGCCGAGAAGAACGCCGCCCCCCTCGCCTTCCTGCGCGACCAGGGCCTCACCGTCGAGCTGCCGGGGGAGGAGCCGCGATGACCTGGGACGAGATGCGGCCCCTGCTCGAACAGGGCACGATCGACACCCTCTACATGGTCGGCTGGGCCACTCTCTACGCCGTCGTCGGCGGGCTCCCGCTCGGCGTTCTGCTCGTGCTCACCGACCGGGGGCGCCCGCTGGCCAACGCCGTGGTCAACCGGGTCATCGGCGTGATCGTGAACATCGGCCGCTCGCTGCCGTTCATCATCCTCATGGTCGCGCTGATCCCGTTCACGCGCTTCGTCGTCGGCACCGCCGTGGGCCCCACCGCGGCCGTCGTGCCGCTCGCCATCGGTGCCATCCCGTTCTTCGCCCGCCTGGTCGAGACGGCCGTCCGCGAGGTCGACCTCGGCCTGGTCGAGGCCGTGCAGGCCATGGGCGGCTCCACCTGGACCGTGGTCCTCAAGGTGCTGCTGCCCCAGGCCCTGCCCTCCCTGGTCGCCGGGCTGACCACCACCGTCATCGCCCTCATCGGCTACTCCGCCATGGCGGGCGCCGCGGGCGGCGGCGGCCTCGGCACCCTCGCCCTCACCTACGGATACCAGCGCTTCGAGAACGGCTTCATGCTCGCCACCGTCGTCGTGCTGATCGTCATCGTCACGGCGGTGCAACTGCTCGGGGACGGCATCGTCCGCCTCCTGCACCGCCGCGAACGCTCCACCGGCTGAACCACGCCACCACCCGAAAGGCACACCCGCCATGGGCAGCACCCGCACCCTCCGCACCACCGGCACCGCCCTGGCCGCCACCGCGGCCCTCGCCCTCGCCCTGACCGCCTGCGGCACCGACTCCGACCCGGACACCGGTGGCGGCGACGGCGGCGGCGAGAGCTCGGGCGACGCCCCCCTGAACGTCGCCGCGGGCCCCGTCCCGCACGCCGAGATCCTGAACTTCGTGAGAGAAGACCTCGCCGAGGAGGCCGGACTCGACCTGGAGGTCACCGAGTTCACCGACTACGTCCTGCCCAACACCGCACTCGACTCCGGCGAGGTGGACGCCAACTTCTTCCAGCACAAGCCCTACCTCGACGACTTCAACGCGAACCAGGGCACCGACATCGTCCCCGTGGTCAACGTCCACCTCGAGCCGCTCGGCCTCTACTCCCACACCCTCGACAGCGCCGACGCCCTGGCCGATGGCGACACCATCGCCGTGCCCAACGACGCCACCAACGAGGGCCGCGCGCTCAAGCTCCTCGCGGACAACGGCGTGATCGAGCTGGCCGAGGGCGTCGGCGTCGAGGCCACCCTGGCCGACATCACCGACGACCGCGGCCTGTCGTTCGAGGAGTTGGAGGCGGCCACCCTGCCCCGCGCCCTCGACGACTTCGACGCGGCGATCATCAATGGCAACTACGCCCTGGAGGCGGGCATCACGCCCGCCGACGACGCCCTCGTCATCGAGGACTCCGAGGGCAACCCCTACGCCAACTTCCTCGCCGTCAGGGCAGGGGACGAGGACGACCCCCGGATCACCACCCTCGCCGAGCTGCTGAACACCGACGAGGTCAGGCAGTTCATCGAGGACACCTACCAGGGCTCCGTGGTCCCCGCCTTCGGCGAGCCCGCGGCCTGACCCGGCGTCATCACCCGACCGGGCCCCGTGAGGGGCCCGGTCACCGGCGCCGCGCCCGCCCCGCCCATACTGCATGCTGTCCCCCCGTAACCCCGGCAGGGAGAGGCGCATGACATCCACCTTCCCCGACATCTCCATCAGCACCGACCGCTTGGTGCTGCGCCCGTTCGAGGAAGCGGACATCCCCGAGCTCACCGCGATGATGAACGACGAGCTCACCGCGGCCTGGACGTCCGTGCCCATCCCCTACACCCACGCGGAGGCGCGGAGCTGGATCACGGGCCGCGCCCCGGCCGAGCGCACCCAGGGCCGCGGCATCGTCTTCGCCGTGAACGAGCTGCTCACCCACCGGCTCGTCGGCAGCGTCCACCTCATGAACACCAACTGGCACGCGCTGTCCGCCGAGGTGGGCTATGTCGTCGCCCCCTGGGCCAGGGGCGAGGGCTACGCCGCCGAGTCCGTCCTGGCCACGGCCCACTGGCTCTTCCACGACCAGAAGTTCGAACGCCTCGAGCTGCGCACCGCCGCGGGCAACACCGCGTCCCAGCAGGTCGCCCAGAAGATCGGCTGCGTGAGCGAGGGGGTGCTGCGCAACGCGCTCATAGTCCGCTCCAGAACCGAGGACGGCGGCTGGACCGACATCCGCACCGACCTCATCGTCTGGGGCCTGCTCCCCGAGGACCTCGAGGACGCCCCGCCCGTGCAGTACAGCGCGGGTTGATCGGCCTTTCTCATCCACCTTCGGGTCCGTTCATGGCCACCGTGTGAAGGGAATGTCGGCGGCCCGTCCCCGTCCGACCCGATGTTCGAGAGGGTCGTCATCGACCCCGTCGGCGGCGGCCGCGTCATCACCACCGACGCGCCGGGTGCCGGGCCCGACGCGCGCTGCACCGCGGGCCTGCGCGTCAACCACAGGCCGCGGAGCGAGTCTTGGGTCGACGCGGCGTTCGTCCGCTCCGGCAGGCGGCACCCTGACGTTCGATATGTCGGACGCCCCGGACGACTGGGGCACCGAAGAGGACGACGTGCCGCCCTCGTATACCGAGGGGATGAACGCCCGCAATGGCGTGGGTACTTCGCCCGACGGGCGGGGCGACCTGGCGTCGACGTCGCGCTGATCGACGCGTACGACGCCCCCCGCCCCGCCCCGCCCCGCCCCGCCCGGTCCGCGCCCCGCCCGGTCCGCGCCCCGCCCCGTCCGCGCCCGTGAGCTGATCGCTCGCTCGACATCGCTCGCGTGGGCGCCGTCGCCACCCACCGGGCGACGGCGCCCACGGCATCGGTGAGTTGCCCGGTCCCCCCGCACCCGGTGCACCGCGATCGCGGGAAACGGATTAGGCTCGACGCCGTCCCCGACGTGCGAGCGAGTCCTACAGGAGCAGCCCGACCATGGCCGACCGCGTCACGGTGATCGGATGGGACGGCTCCCCGCTCGACCCCGCCGCCCGCGCAGCGCTCCATGCGGCGACCCTGGTGGCGGGCGCCCCCCGCCACCTCGACCTGCCCGAAGTCCCCCCGCACGCCGAGCGCGTGCGCCTGGGGAGCGTTTCCCTCGCCGCGCGCCGGATCGCCGCGCACCGGGGCACCGCCGTGGTGCTCGCCGACGGCGACCCGGGGTTCTTCGGCGTCGTGCGCGACCTGCGCGACCCCGCCCATGGCCTCGAGGTCGAGGTCGTCCCCGCCGTCTCGGCCGTCGCCGTCGCGTTCGCCCGCGCCGGGATGCCCTGGGACGACGCCCGCGTCGTCGTCGCCAACCGCCGCACCCTGCGCCGCGCGGTCAACGTCTGCCGCGCCCACCCCAAGGTTGCCGTCCTCACCTCGCCCGGCGCGGGCCCCGCCGAGATCGCCCTGCTGCTCGGCCAGGTGCATCGCACGTTCGTTATCTGCGAGGCCCTGGGCACCGAGGCGGAACGGGTCTCCGTCCTCACCTCGGACACCGTCTCCCAGCACCGCTGGACCGACCCCAACCTGGTCATCGTCATAGGCGGCAGCGGCAGCGGCAGCACCCAGTCGGCCGACACCAGTTGGCTGGCCGGGCTCGACCCCGCCGCCTCGGGTCAGCCGCGCGGGATCGGCCTCGAACGCTCCGCCTACGGGCCGTCCGCGCCGGGGGACGCGCCGGAGGGCGCGGGGCGCGACCGCCGCCTGCGCGCGCTCCAACTCGCCGCCCTCGGCCCCGGCATGGGCGACCTGCTGTGGGACGTGGGCACCGGCGACGGCATCGCGGCCGTCGAGGCCGCCCGCCTCGGCTCGGCCGTCATCGCCGTCGACCGCGACGCCCAGGCGTGCGCGCGCGCGGAGGCCGCCGCGCGTCGGCTCGGGCTCCAGGTCCACGCCGTTCACGGCGTCGCGCCCCACGTTCTCGAGGACCTGCCCGAGCCCGATGTGATCCGCGTCGGCGGGGGAGGGCAGCGCACGCTGGCCGCCTGCGCCGACCGCCGTCCGCAGCGGCTCGTGACCCACGCGATGACGCGCGATCAGGCCGAGGCGGCCGGGCGGGTGCTGGCGGGCGCGGGCTTCACGGTCGAGTGCACCCTGCTCCAGTCCGTCGAACTGGAGACCGCGGACTGGTCGGAACGCGGCAGGAGCGTTGTCTTTCTGCTCGTCGCCAGTCGTCTGTCGACACCCCGGTGACAAACCGGGATCATCCGGGGCCACTCGTGCACCCGTGATCAGCGCGGGGCGTCGGCCCAGGTAGGCTCATGGATCGTTGTGCCGTCAGCCGGACTTGATGATTCGTCCATCAATGTCCGGGGTTGGAAGGAGCACGTGCGATGGGCGAGGTGGACGCATGACGGACCCCGGCCAGATGCCGGAAGGGGCGCCGCAGCCGGAGCCGGCGGGCGGACCGACGGAGCGACCGGTGCCGCAGCCCGGGGTTCCTGGCTCCGCCGTCTATCCCTTCCCCGGCCAGCCCGACGAGGCGGGCGACGCCGAGGACGAGGATCTGCTGATGCCCGGCGCGAACGGCGCGTGGGGCGACGCCGCGATCGCTCCCCGCCCGCGCGCCGTGGCGGCCGAGCCCAGCACGCAGCGGCTCGCCGCCGTTCCCCCGCCGGGACCCACGCCCACCGAGCCGGAGTATCTGGACATCGCCTCCCAGCAGCACCAACCCCCATCCCAGCCGCACCAGCCCCAGCCGCACCAGCCGCAGCCCGCTCCCGAGCCGGTCCCCGCCCCGCCCGCCGCGGCGGCCGCCGCACCCCAGGCCGGGGTGCCGACCCCCGCGCCCGCCCCTCGGGAGCAGGCGCCCTCCGCGCAGCCCGAGCCGGAGGCCGTGCCCGTGCGGGCCGCGCCCGCCCCCGCCGCGCCCCCACCCGCCCCAGCCGTCGCGCAGCCCGAGCCCGCCCCGGCGCCCGCGCCCGCGCAGGAGGCGCCGAGCGCGCCCCCGCCCAGCCCGCTGCCCGGCACCCTGCCCACCCCGCCAGGGGCGTGGCAGCCCATCGCCCCCGCCGCGCCCGAGCCGGAGCCCGCGGCCCCCGAGCCGCAGGCCCCCGCGCCCGCCCCCGCCGCCGAGGCGCAGCCCAAGCCCCAGCCCGCCGAGCCCATTCCCGCGCAGGCCGAGCCCGTTACGCCAACGGCGCCCGCACCCCAGCCCGTTGCCCCCCAGCCCGTTGCCCCCCAGTCGGTTGCTCCCGAGCCGGTTGCTCCCGAGCCGGTTGCTCCCGAGCCGGTTGCCGCGGTGCCCGCGCCCAGGAGCGCGCCCTCGGCGCCCTCGACCCCCGTCGCGGAAGCCGCGCCCGCGCCCGCCCCCGCGGAACAGGCCACTGAACAAGCCCCCGCGCCGGAGCCCGCGCCCGCTCAGGAGGCGCCGAGCGCGCCCCCCGCGCCCGCCTACCCCGAGCCCGAGCGCGAGGCCGTTCACCGCCTGATGCGCGAACGCCGCGACGTCCACCGCGGCTTCCGCCCCGACCCCATCCCGCACGACGTCCTGCTGCGCGTCCTCCAGGCCGCCCACACCGCCCCGAGCGTCGGCCTCTCCCAGCCGTGGGACTTCCTGATCATCCGCTCGCCCGAGACCCGCGCCACCGTGCACGAGCTCGTCGAGCGCCAGCGCGAGGCATACGCGAGCTCCCTCCCCAAGGCCCGCGCCAAGCAGTTCAGGGAGCTGGGCGCCGAGGCCGTCGTCCAGGCCCCCGTCAACATCGTCGTCACCGCCGACCCCACCCGCGGCGGCCGCCACACCCTCGGCCGCCCGACCCAGCCGCAGATGGCCCCCTACTCCTCGGCCCTCGCCGTGGAGAACCTCTGGCTCGCCGCCCGCGCCGAGGGCCTCGGCGTCGGCTGGATCAGCTTCTTCGACGAGCGCGAGCTCGTCCGCGCCCTCGACCTCCCCGAGCACCTGGAGATCGTCGCCTACCTGTGCGTGGGCCACGTGGACGCGTTCCCCGCCGATGGCGACGCGGCCGACCGCGGCCCCGCCCAGCGCCGCCCGCTCTCCTGGGTCGTCCACGAGGAGGCGTACGGCCGCCGCGCGCTTCCGGGTTCCGAGCCCCACGACCTGCTCAGCGAGACCCTTGCCGAGGTCCGCCCGCTCGACGCCCAGGCCCTCGGCGAGGCGTGGGAGCG
Organism: Streptomyces sp. PT12; assembly: GCF_003311645.1. Taxonomy (GTDB): domain Bacteria; phylum Actinomycetota; class Actinomycetes; order Streptomycetales; family Streptomycetaceae; genus Streptomyces. Next base: position 147,292 of record NZ_QEST01000014.1, read on the forward strand.
CCAGAAGCGGATGACCAAGCCCGCGGGCGCGCTCGGCGCCCTCGAGGTCATCTCCGCCCAGCTCTGCGGGCTTTCCCGCTCGTGCCCCCCGCCCGTCCCCGAGCCCGCGGCCGTCGCCGTCTTCGCCGGGGACCACGGCGTCCACGCCCAAGGCGTCACCCCATGGCCCCAGGAGGTCACCGCCCAGATGGTGGGCAACTTCCTCGGCGGGGGAGCGGTGTGCAACGCCTTCGCCGCCCAGGTCGGCGCCGAGGTCTGCGTGATCGACGTCGGCGTGCGCGCCGAGCTCCCCGGCGCCACCGGGCTGGTGCCCCGCAAGGTCAGGCCCGGCACGGGCGACATCACCGAGGGCCAGGCGATGACCCGCGACGAGGCGCTGCGCGCCCTCGAGGTCGGCATCGAGACCGCCCGCGACCTGGTCGCGGGCGGCAACCGAGCGCTGCTGACCGGCGAGATGGGCATCGCCAACACCACCGTCTCCGCCGCCCTGATCGCCGTGTTCACCGACGCCGAGCCCGCCGAGGTCACGGGGCGCGGCACCGGCATCGACGACGAGACCCACGCCAGGAAGGTCGATGTCGTCCGCCGCGCCCTGGCCCGCCACGAGCCCGACGCCACCGACCCGCTCGGCGCGCTCTCGGCCGTCGGCGGCCTCGAACACGCCGCCCTCACCGGGCTGATCCTCGGCGGCGCCTCCCTGCGCGTCCCCGTCATCCTCGACGGCGTCAGCGCGGGCGCCGCCGCCCTCGTCGCCCGCGCGATCGCTCCCGAGGCGGTCTCCGTGTGCATCGCGGGCCACCGCAGCGCCGAGCCGGGCCACCAGGCCGCGCTCACCGCGCTCGGCCTGCGCCCCCTGGTCGACCTCGACCTGCGCCTCGGCGAGGGCACGGGCGCGCTGCTCGCCCTCCCCGTGGTGCAGAGCGCGGCCAGGGCGATGCGCGAGGTCGCGACGTTCGACGGAGCCGGAGTCACGGAGAAGAGCTAGAAGAGCGAGAAGAGCTAGCCGTATGGACGTCAAGCGTTGCCGACCCGGCTGATCAACACACCCAGGGCCCGTCTTCCGGATCCTCGCGGATCAGCGAACGGCGTCGGACACGGTGGTCCGCGGGCTCGTCGTCGAAGTCCGCCCGGGCAGGGCCTAGGGTGTGGGGGCCGAACGGGTCGCACCCGCGTTCGGCAGGCCCGTTCCCCCGCGAGGAGTCACCCCAAGCGATGCCCACCCACCCCGCTTACCCCGTCGGCCTGCGGCTCTCAGGCCGCCGCGTCCTGGTGCTCGGCGGCGGCACCGTCGCCCAGCGGCGGCTGCCCGCGCTGCTCGCCGCGGGCGCCGACGTCCGGCTGGTCGCACCCGAGGTCACCCCGTCCGTGCAGGCCATGGCGGACGCGGGGGAGTTCGTCTGGGAGCGCCGCGGGTACCGCGCCGGCGACCTCGAAGGCGCCTGGTACGCCCTGATCGCCACCGACGACCCCGAGGTCAACGCCGCGGCATCCGCCGAGGCCGAGGGGCGCCGCGTGTGGTGCGTGCGCAGCGACGACGCCGAGGCGGCGACCGCGTGGACGCCCGCGACGGGCCGCAGCGACGGCGTGACCGTGGCCGTGCTCACAGGGCGCGACCCCCGCCGTTCCGCCGCCGTCAGGGACGCCGTGGTCGAGGGCCTGCGCGACGGCACGCTCGGCGCGCCACGGCACCGCGGCCGCGTCCCCGGCGTGGCCCTGGTCGGCGGCGGCCCCGGCGACCCCGACCTGATCACCGTGCGGGGGCGCAGGCTGCTCGCCGAGGCCGACGTCGTGATCGCCGACCGGCTCGGCCCCCGCGACCTGCTCGACGAGCTGCCCCCGCATGTCGAGGTCATCGACGCCGCCAAGATCCCCTACGGCCGCGCCATGGCCCAGGAGGCGATCAACGCCGCGCTCCTCGAGCACGCGAGGGCGGGGCGTTCGGTGGTCAGGCTCAAGGGCGGCGACCCCTATGTCTTCGGCCGCGGCAAGGAGGAGGCGCTCGCGCTCGCCGAGGCGGGCGTCGCGGTGACCGTGGTCCCCGGCGTCACCAGCGCCGTCGGCGTCCCGGCCGCCGTCGGGATCCCCGTCACCCACCGGGGCGTCGCCCATGAGTTCACCGTGGTCAGCGGCCATCTCGCGCCCGACGACCCCCGCTCCCTGGTCGACTGGCCCGCCCTCGCGGCCCTGCGCGGAACCCTCGTGCTGCTGATGGCCGTCGAACACGCCGCCGCCATCGCCGCCACGCTCGTCGCCCACGGCCGCCCCGCCGACACCCCGGCCGCCGTCGTCCAGGACGGCACCACGGCCGCCCAGCGCCGCGTCGACGCCACCCTGGGCACGCTCGCCCGCCGCATCGACGAGGAGGGCGTGCGCCCGCCCGCCGTGATCGTCATCGGCGACGTGGTGAACGCCGGATGACCGCGCCAGCCCTCGTTCCGGCCCCCGTTCCCGGGCCCATCCCGGTCGATGACCCCGACGACCCCAGGCTCGCCGACTACACCTCGCTCACCGATGTCGCCCTGCGGCGGCGCGTCGAGCCCGCGGGCGGTCTCTTCATGGCCGAGGGCGAGAAGGTCATCCGCCGCGCCCTGCGCGCCGGTTACCCCATGCGCTCGATGCTGCTGACCCCGCGCTGGGCCGAGGCGATGGGCGACCTGGTCGAACGCGCCGGGGCCCCCGTCTATGTGGTGAGCCCCGCGCTCGCCGAGCGCGTCACAGGCTTCCACGTCCACCGCGGCGCCTTGGCCTCGATGTGCCGCACCCCGCTCCCCGAGCCGGGCGACCTGCTCGCCACCGCGCGCCGCCTCGTCGTCCTCGAGGCCGTCAACGACCACACCAACGTCGGCGCCGTCTTCCGCAGCGCCGCGGCGCTCGGCATGGACGCGGTGCTGCTCTCGCCCGACTGCGCCGACCCGCTCTACCGGCGCTCGGTCAAGGTCTCGATGGGCGCGGTGTTCTCGCTGCCCTACGCCAGGCTCGGCCGGTGGCCCTGCGGCCTCGCGGCGGTGCGCGACGCGGGGTTCAGGCTGCTCGCCCTCACCCCGGCCGAGGGCGCGCGGGACATCGCCGAGGCCGTCGAGGACGACCGGGACGCCCGCGTGGCGCTGCTGCTCGGCGCCGAGGGCGAGGGGCTCACGCCGCGCGCCCTGGCCGCGGCGGACGCCCGCGTGCGCATCCCCATGGCGCACGGCATCGACTCGCTCAACGTCGCGGCGGCGGCAGCGGTCGCCTGCTACGCCCTGGCCCGCCCCCGCTGAACGCCCCGCCCCGCGCCGCTCAGATGGGCCCCTGGCAGCCCTGCGCCGCCGCGACGCCGAGCGCCACGAGCAGCGTCACCGTGACAAACACGACAAGCCGCTGCCGCAGCAGCCTCCGGTCCACCGGGCGCCGCTTGCGCTGAGCGGGCCGCGTCCGGCTCCCCGCGGACGCGGGCGCCGTCCGCGTGCCCGGCTGCCGGGGAGCCGGCGCGCGCGCCGGCGCGTTCGCCCGTGGATGGCTCGCGGTGGACTGCGTCGCGCCCCGCGCCTCACGTGCGGCGATCTCCTTGAGCCGCAGCGACAGCTGGAGCGTACTGGGCCGCTCCGTCGGCGACTTGGCCAGGCACGAGCGCAGCAGCGGCGCCAGCGCGGCGGGCACGCCCCGCAGTTGGGGCTCCTCGTGCACCACGCGGTAGAGCATCACCTCGGAACTGCCCTGGCCAAACGGGGAGTCGCCGAGCGCCGCGTACGCCAGCGTGGCCCCGAGCGAGAACACGTCGCTCGCGGGCGTCACCGGCTGCCCGCGCACCTGCTCGGGCGCGAGGAAGCCGGGGGAGCCCACGGCCGTTCCGACATGGGTCAGGGTGCTGGCCCCCGTGGCCCACGCGATGCCGAAGTCGATGATCCGCGGGCCCTTGGGGGACAGCAGGATGTTGGACGGCTTGAGGTCCCGGTGCACCACCCCGGCCTCGTGCACGGCGACCAGGCCCTCGGCGAGCGCCGCGCCGATCGCGGCCGTCTCGGCGGCGGAGAGCGGCCCCTCCTCCATCACCTTGTCGTGCAGCGAGGGCCCCGGCACATACTGGGTGGCGAACCACGGCCGTGTGGCGTCGAGATCGGCCGCCACCAGCCGGGCCGTGCAGCCCCCGCGGATCCGCCGCGCCGCGGACACCTCACGCGCGAACCGCGAACGGAACTCCTCGTCCTCGGCCAGATCCGGCCTGATCACCTTGAGCGCGACCCGCTGCCCGCGCCGGTCGGAGCCGAGGTACACGACCCCCATGCCCCCGGCCCCGAGCCGCCGGTGGAGCCGGAACGCTCCGACGACTCGCGGGTCCTCGCGCCGGAGCCGCATCATCGCCATGTCCACCTCGCTGCCCCGTGCTTGTGATGAGCCACAGCTTACGGACTGCGCGGCCCGAGCAGTGATAAGGCCGCGCGCACGCCCCCCCACGCGCACCAGCGGGTTGACGCTCCGCACCCCTGGGGGAAAACCCCGGCTCGGGCACGCGGTCCTCCACCCTGGGGAGTAGCCAGGTGGCACGCTTCTCATCCTGGGGGATGCCCCCAGGTCAGTACGCCGGGCTGACGTCCCGGAAGGTGCCGCCCGCCTAATGTATGGACCAGGCGGCGGGCGTAACACTCGTCCCCCGAGGTCACCCGCCCGCCGCCCCAACCCCACGACAGGAGTGGACAGATGGCGCGCACCGCGGCACGGACCGGCACCGCTAGGGCCGAGCGCCGCCACCCGCTGGTGGCGACGGCCATGGTGCTGCCTCTCGCCCTCGTCCTGGCCGTGGCGATCGGCGGCGTCGAAGCCGTCATGACACAGGCGTCGTCCGTGGCCGGCACGCTGGGGCGCTGAGCGGCGCCCCGGGCCCGGGAGAGCGGCCCGGGTCGGGGACACCGGCTGACAGCCCCGTGGGGACGGGGGTGAGGCGGACGACCAAGGGCCCGGACAGCTGGGGAGCTGTCCGGGCACCAGTCCGTTCAACGGCACGTCGAAGCACGTCGAAGCACCTTCGCGCACATGGGAAGAGGCCGGAGAGCGTGGACTCTCCGGCCTCCCGGCGGTGCGCGATACTGGGATTGAACCAGTGACCTCTTCCGTGTCAGGGAAGCGCTCTCCCGCTGAGCTAATCGCGCGGGCCCGGAGCCGGGGCTCCGGGGCGGGTCCTCGCGGACCTCGTGGACGATACTGGGATTGAACCAGTGACCTCTTCCGTGTCAGGGAAGCGCTCTCCCGCTGAGCTAATCGTCCGAGGTGGAGACGGGATTTGAACCCGTGTAGACGGCTTTGCAGGCCGTTGCCTCGCCTCTCGGCCACTCCACCGGATGGGGGCGGGCCCCCTTCGAGCGGACGACGAGACTCGAACTCGCGACCCCCACCTTGGCAAGGTGGTGCTCTACCAACTGAGCTACGTCCGCAGTGCTGTCCCCGCCACCACTTCCGTGACCCGGCGACGTCATGAACTTTAGCGGATCCGCCTCTCAGCTCAAACTCGGTATCCCCGCCACCCCGCCGAGGCGCGCCTAGAATCGCACGTGTGCACGACCTGCCCCCGCTCGCCCGTTTCGGCGGGCTCCTCGCCACCGGCCTGCGCGACGTGACCGACGACCCGGCCGCGCTCGACTCCACCGGCTGGTGGGCGGTGGTCCACACCTACGAAGGGCGGCTGGTCTGCGCCAGGTTCGCCGACGTCCGCCCCGCGCCCTCGCCCCCCGCCGACCCAGGGCGCTGGCGCGGCCCGGCCCCGGGGGAGTGGACCAGCTCGCTCGACCGCGACGCCTATGTCGCGGGCGTCGAGCGCGTTCGCGCGCACATCGCGGCGGGCGACGTCTACCAGGCCAACCTCTGCCGCGTCCTGTCCGCGCCCCTGCCAGGACCGGCCGACATCGACGCGCTCACCGCGCTGCTCGCCGCCCGCAACCCCGCGCCGTTCGCGGGCACCGTGCGCCTGCCCGCGCACGGCGTCGCCGTCGCGACGGCCTCGCCCGAGCTGTTCCTGCGCCGCCGCGGCCGCACCGTGGAGTCGGGCCCGATCAAGGGCACCGCCCCCACGCCCGAGCTGATGCTGCCCAAGGACCGCGCCGAGAACGTCATGATCGTCGACCTGGTCCGCAACGACCTCGGCCGGGTCTGCGCCCCCGGCACCGTGACCGTTCCCCGCCTGTGTCACATCGAGCACCACCCCGGGCTCGTCCACCTGGTCTCCGCCGTCCGCGGCGAGCTGGCGCCCGGGGCCGGATGGGCCGAGCTGCTCGCGGGCACGTTCCCGCCGGGCTCGGTCACCGGCGCCCCCAAGTCCGGTGCCCTGCGCGTCATCGACGACCTGGAGCCCGTGGAACGCGGCCCCTACTGCGGCGCGGTCGGCTGGGTCGACGCCGACCGCGGCGCGGGCGAGCTCGCCGTCGGCATCCGCACCTTCTGGATCGACACGGGAGTCGGCGCGGGAGGCGAGGGCGAACGGGCCCGCCCCGTGCTGCGGTTCGGCACGGGCGCAGGGATCACCTGGGACTCCGACCCCGCGGGGGAGTGGGCCGAGACCGAGCTCAAGGCCGCGCGCCTGGTAGGGGTAGCGTCTACGGGAGGGCAGCCCCGCGAGTTCGAAGGGATCCGATATGGCGCTGATTTGGCTGGACGGTGAGCTGCGCGACGCCGACAGTGCGCGCGTCTCCGTCTTCGACCACGGACTGACCGTCGGCGACGGCGTGTTCGAGACGATCAAGACCGAGGAGGGGCGCCCGTTCGCCCTCACCCGCCACCTCGACCGGCTCGCCGTCTCGGCCGCGGGACTCGGCCTGCCCGCGCCCGACCTCGACGACGTGCGCCGGGCGTGCGCCGCGGTGGTGAAGGCCCTTCCACTGCCCCTCGGCCGCCTCCGCGTCACCTACACCGGAGGCGTCGGCCCGCTCGGCTCCGACCGCGGCCAGGCGCCGCCCACCCTCGTGGTCGCCCATGTCGAGGGCGCCCGCCTCCCCGAGTCCACCGCCGTCGTCACCGTCCCGTGGACGCGCAACGAGCGGGGCGCGCTCACCGGGCTCAAGACGACCTCCTACGCCGAGAACGTCATCGCCCTGGCCCGCGCCCGCAAGTCCGCCGCGTCCGAGGCGCTGTTCGGCAACACCGCCGGCCACCTGTGCGAGGGCACGGGGAGCAACGTGTTCGTGGTCATCGACGGGGAGTTGCACACGCCGCCGCTCTCCTCGGGCTGCCTCGCCGGAGTCACCCGCGCGCTCGTCGTCGAGTGGTCGGGCGCCAAGGAGACCGAGCTGCCGCTCGGCGCCCTGCGCGAGGCGGACGAGATCTTCCTGACCTCCACGGCCCGCGATGTCCAGGCCGTCCGCCGCGTCGACGACCGCGAACTGCCGGGCGCCCCGGGCCCCGTGACAGCCGAGGCGCTGCGCGTCTTCCGCGAGCGCTCGGCCGCCGACATCGACCCCTGACCGCCCCGCGCGGAAATTGGGGTGGCTCACGTCACGTTTCACGGGGTATTGATCAGCGGATGACGACCACATTGCGCCCCGCGGGTCCCGAGGAGAGCGGCGCGGACGGGCTCCGCAGCCGTCCGTTCGACATCAGGGTCAACGGCCGCCGCGCCGGCGCGCTGCGCCTCACCGTGTACGCCACCGAAGGCGACGTGTTCGGGCGGATCGCCCAGCTCGAGATCGCCCCCGACGACCGCCGCCGCGGCCGGGCCACCGTCGCCGCGCTCGCGGCCGAGGAGGTGCTGCGCGGCGAGGGCTGCCGCCAGGTCGTGGCCTCCGTACCCGCGACGGCGGACGGCGCGTTGGAGCTCGCCAGGTCGCTCGGCTATCTCGAACGCAACCTCAACATGGCCAAGGAGCTGCCCGAGCACCCCCCTTCCCTGCCCAGGGGCCTCGCGGCCCGCGCCATGACAGGGCCCGAGTTCGAGGACTGGCGCGTCGAGGCGCGCGAGCGGTATGTGCGGGAGTGGGTCGAGCGGGGCGTTCCCGAGACGACCGCCGAGGAACGCGGCCGCTCCGCCCATGCCACGCTGCTCCCCGAAGGGCTCGCCACCGAGCGCGCGGCCCTGCGCGTGCTGACCCACGATGACCTGCCGGTCGGCACGCTGTGGCTCTCCACCGACCCCGAGCGGCTGCCGCACGGCGCCGACGCGTATGTCTTCTCGGTAGCCGTGGACGAGAAGCACCGCGGCCGCGGCCACGGCAGGGCGCTGATGATCGAGGCCGAACGCCTCACGCGCGCCGCGGGCGGCCGCGTCCTCGGGCTCAACGTCTTCGCGGGCAACACCCCGGCGCTGCGGCTCTACGCCTCACTCGGCTACCGGCCGGTCGAGCACCACCTCTACAAGCCGCTCGGCTGATCCAGCAGCGACTCGGCGATCTCGGCGATCCGCTCGCGCAGGCCCTCCTGGCTCCTGCCCCCGTCCAGGCGTGTGCCGCCGATGACATAGGTCGGCGTACCGCTGACCCCGAGCGCCTCGCCCTCGGCCTGGTCCGCGTCGACCATGAGCATGTGCCGCCCGTCGATCAGGGCGGTGTCCACCTCGTCCGCGTCGAGCCCGAGATCGCGTGCGACCTCGAGCAGCACCACGGTGCCCCGCGCACCGAGGTCGGCGGTGCGGGCCAGCAGCGCCGTCCAGTACGCGTCGCCCCGGCCCTGGGCGTAGGCCTCCTCGGCCGCCTGCGCGGCGGCGAGTGCGTGCGGGTGGCTGGCGAGCGGGAAGTGGCGGCGCCTGATCTCCAGGGCCTCCCCGAACCGCTCCCGCAGGGCGAGCAGGTCGGATTCCGCGCGGTGACAGTCGGGGCACTGGAGGTCACACCACACGTCCAGCACGGCGCGGCGGCCGGTCGTCTCGTTCATGGGCCCCAGTCTCGCACCCGGAGATTCCCCTGATCCGCGCCCGAGGCCATGGCCTTACGGAGGGCGGCGCGGCAGGATGGAAAGATGTTGATCGGCACTGTCTGTACCCTTCTATCCGCCGCGGGCCTAGGCGTCGCCTTCCTGGTGGCGCGCCGCAGGCGCTACGCGCTGGCGCTGCGGACCGCCGCCGTGGCCCTGCTGCCCGTGGGCCTCGCGATGACGGGCGTGGTGCGCTTCGTGGTCAATATGACCTTCAACCCCGTGGCCTGGGCGGGCTTCGGCGTGCTGGCCTGCGCGGTGCTGCTGTTCCTCTCCGGCCGCCTGGCCGACGGCCGAGGGCGTGGCGCCCCCGCGGCGGGCCCCGCCCCCGACGCCATGGCCGTGACCGGCGGCGCCACGCCCTCGCTCCCCGGCTCCAGGGGCGCGGGCAGGAAGGCCAAGGGCGCCGCCGCCGACCCGGACGACTTCTCCGACATCGAGGCCATCCTCAAGAAGCACGGCATCTGATCGGACCGTGACACGCACGGGTCGACATTCCGTGTAACGTTGCACAAATGCGACGTGTTGATCGCGGAGCGCCCCCCGCCTGCGCCATGATCGCGACGACATGGCGCACATCACCAGGGAGCCGACTCCCGACTCAAGCGGCGGGCCACACCCCGCCGCCCCGCAGGACACCGCACCCGGCGCCCCCGAGGGCAACGGCTGCCTCTTCGCTCTCTCCCAGCCCCCGCTGATGCTCTTCCTCGCCGTCATCGGCGCGCTGCTGCTCATCGCGGGGGTGCATGACCAGTTCCTGCTCTGACAGTCCCTGACAGTGATGATGCCCCCCGCACACGCACGACGGCGCCGCCGCGGCCCGGGGGCCACGACGGCGCCGTGCGCCGTGTATCGCCGGTCCCGCGCCGTCGCCCCGAGTCAGACGGCGTTGGGGGACCGGCGGGTCTCTAACTCTCCGCCAGGATGTGCGAGAGCTCCGTATCAAGGTCGAAGTGCCGATGCTCGGTGCCCGGTGGCACCGCGGCGTCGGTCCGCTTCAGGAACGACTCGAGGGCGCGGGCCGGAGCCTCGAGAAGCGCCTCGCCCTCGGGTGAGCTGAGGGCGATGCAGACGACTCCCTGGCCATGGCTCCGGGAGGGCCACACCCGGACGTCGCCGGTGCCCGTGGGGCGGTGCAACCCTTCGGCCAAGAGGTCTCGGGCGAAAACCCATTCGACGGTTTCTTCGGCTCCGGTGTGAAACGTGGCGTGTACGGCGTAGGGGTCCGCCGTGTCATACCGCAGCCCCGCGGGTACAGGAAGTGAGGACTCGCTCGATACAACGAGGCGCAGGTGCAGCTCGCAGCTGACCGTGGTGTTCATAAGCGCCAGGGCCTTTCGCTCAGTGTGCGCTCGGGGATTCGCACGTCGGCCAAATCGAGATGCCACGTACGCGTCGGTTGTAAACCCCTCTGCCCTAATTATGGCCTTTAATGTCATTCCAATGGGGGAGCAGCGATATGGGTTATAGCAGGAGATAGCGTGATCGCCGACAGCCGGACAAACCGATTCCGATTCCGCGGAGACTGGTGGGTGGCAGCGCCGCCCGACGCCGTCTATGACGTCCTGGTCACGCCCGAGGACTACCCCCGCTGGTGGCCCCAGGTCCGCGAGGTCGTGCGGACCGGTCCCGACACCGGGTCGTGCCGTTTTCGCTCGGCCCTCCCGTTCGACCTCCGCGTCGGGATCACGGAGACATGCCGCGACCCCGGGACCTGGACGCTCCACATCGCGCTGAGCGGCGACCTCGACGGCTGGCTGCGCTTCTCCGCCAGCCACAGGGACCCCGGCACCCGGGTCCACTGGGAGCAGGACACCGCGCTCACCAAGCGGCTACTCCGGCCGCTGGCACGGCCGTTGCGCGCGGCGTTCACCGCCAACCACGCGCTGATGATGCGGGGCGGACAGCGAGGTCTGCGCACCTGGTTGGGAGTTCATTTGGATGACGGGTGATCCACACGGTATGGTTCTACCCGTGCCGCGGTGAGCGGCCCCGGGCGATTAGCTCAGCGGGAGAGCGCTTCGTTCACACCGAAGAGGTCACTGGTTCGATCCCAGTATCGCCCACGAGTGCGAGGGTGAAGTGTGTCCACAGAACGCGTGGACCGCTTCGCCCTCGTTGTTGTGGCTCGGCTTCGCCTCGCGTAGCGGGGGCTTTGCCACCCGCACCCCCTCATGGGCCGGTGGTGTCCACGGAACGCGTGGGCGGCTTGGCTCTGGTTGTTGTGGCTCGGCTTCGCCTCGCGTAGCGGGGGCTTTGCCACCCGCACCCCCTCATGGGCCGGTGGTGTCCACGGAACGCGTGGGCGGCTTGGCTCTGGTTGTTGTGGCTCGGCTTCGCCTCGCGTAGCGGGGGCTTTGCCACCCGCACCCCCTCATGGGCCGGTGGGTGGGTGCGGCGAGTCCGAGTGGCTTCGCGGACATTGGGTGGGGCCGTCCCGGGCTCGCGCGGCGAACGCTCCTCCCACCCGCACCCCCGCGCGGCGACCACCGTTCTCGCGCGGCCAGCGCTTTCTGCTTCGCCCTCGGGTGCTCCCGGTCGGTACGATGCCAACCGCGCAGCGCAGGCTGCTTCCGTACGCCATGAGTGTCAGGAGAGACCGGTGTCAGACGTCCGTGTGATCATCAAACGCGATTCCGAGCGGGAAGAACGCGTGGTGGCCACGGGCACGACGGCCGCCGCGATCTTCGAGGGCGACCGGTCCGTCGTCGCCGCCCGCGTCTGGGGCGAACTACGGGACCTCGACCGCCCGCTGGCCGACGGCGACGAGATCGAGCCCGTTCTCATCGGGTCGCCCGACGGCCTCGACATCCTGCGCCACTCCACCGCGCATGTCATGGCGCAGGCCGTGCAGGAGCTGTTCCCCGAGGCCAAGCTCGGCATCGGGCCGCCCGTGAAGGACGGCTTCTACTACGACTTCGACGTCGAGCGGCCCTTCCAGCCCGAGGACCTCGGCCGCATCGAGAAGCGCATGCAGCAGATCCAGAAGCAGGGGCAGCGCTTCTCGCGCCGCGTGGTGGGCGATGCCGAGGCCAGGGACGAACTCGCCGGTGAGCCCTACAAGCTGGAGCTGATCGGGCTCAAGGGCTCAGCCGCGGACCAGGCCGAGGGCGCGGGCGCCGAGGTCGGCGCGGGCGAGCTGACCATCTACGACAACGTCGACCCCGCCTCGGGTGACGTCCGCTGGAAGGACCTGTGCCGCGGCCCGCACCTGCCCAGCACGCGGCTGATCCCGGCGTTCAAGCTGATGCGCACCGCGGCCGCGTACTGGCGTGGCAGCGAGAAGAACCCCCAGCTCCAGCGGATCTACGGCACCGCGTGGCCGAGCAGGGACGAGCTCAAGGCCCATCTGGCGTTTCTCGCCGAGGCCGAGAAGCGCGACCACCGCAGGCTGGGCGCCGAGCTCGACCTCTTCTCCATTCCCGAGGAGCTCGGCTCGGGACTCGCCGTCTTCCACCCCAAGGGCGGGGTCATCCGCCGGGTCATGGAGGACTATTCGCGGCGCCGCCACGAGGAAGCCGGGTACGAATTCGTCAACACCCCGCACATCACGAAGGCGAATCTCTTCGAGACCTCGGGCCATCTGCCGCACTACGCCGAGTCGATGTTCCCGCCCATGGAATTCGATGGGCAGGACTATTACCTCAAGGCGATGAACTGCCCCATGCACAACCTGATTTTCCGGGCGCGTGGGCGGTCCTACCGGGAATTGCCGCTGCGGCTTTTCGAGTTCGGCACGGTCTACCGGTATGAGAAGTCCGGCGTCGTGCACGGCCTCACCCGCGCCCGCGGCTTCACCGTGGACGACTCGCACATCTACTGCACCAAGGAGCAGATGCCCGACGAGCTGGACACGCTGCTGACCTTCGTGCTCAACCTGCTGCGCGACTACGGCCTCAGCGAGTTCTACCTCGAGCTGTCCACCCGCGGTGACTCGGACAAGTTCATCGGCGAGCCCGAGGAGTGGGCCGAGGCCACCGAGGTGCTGCGCCAGGCCGCGGGCAAGCAGGGGCTCGAGCTGGTCATGGACCCGGGCGGCGCCGCGTACTACGGGCCGAAGATCTCCGTTCAGGCCAAGGACGCCATCGGCCGCACCTGGCAGATGTCCACGATCCAGGTCGACTTCCAGCAACCCAAGCGGTTCGCGCTCGAATACACCGCGGCGGACGGCTCACGGCAGCGGCCCGTCATGATCCACCGGGCGCTGTTCGGCTCGATCGAGCGGTTCTTCGCCGTCCTGGTCGAGCACTACGCGGGCGTCTTCCCGCCGTGGCTCGCGCCCGTGCAGGCCGTCGGCATCCCCATCGGCGACGCCCACGTCCCCTACCTGGAGGCGTTCGCCGCCGAGGCCAGGGGGCGCGGGCTGCGGATGGATGTCGACGGCTCGTCCGACCGCATGCAGAAGAAGATCCGCAACGCCCAGAAGCAGAAGGTCCCGTTCATGGTCATCGCCGGGGACGACGACATCGCCGACGGCGCGGTCAGCTTCCGCTACAGGGACGGCTCGCAGAAGAACGGCGTCCCCCGCGACGAGGCCCTGGCCGAGATCGCCGACGCGGTCGCACGACGCGTCCAGGTCTGACCGAGCGCCCGGGGGCGGGGCCGGATCCAGCCACCGCCCCTGGGCCCTTCCACCGCACGCCAACGCCATATGCTGGCCCGCATGAGCAGCGAGCCGGAGCAGCAGATCGGGGTCGGGACGCCGGACGCTTTCCAGCGCCTCTGGACCCCCCATCGGATGGCCTACATCCAGGGCGAGGGCAAGCCCACCGGCGACGGGGCCGGGGACGGCTGCCCGTTCTGCTCGATTCCCGGCAAGAGCGACGAGGACGGCCTGGTCATCGCCCGCGGCGAGGTCACCTACGCCGTCCTGAACCTCTACCCGTACAACAGTGGCCACCTGCTCGTGGTGCCCTACCGCCACGTCGCCGACTACACCGAGCTCGACCACGCCGAGACCGTCGAGCTGGCCGAGCAGACCAAGCGCGCCATGACCGCGATCCGCACGGCCTCGGGCGCCCACGGCTTCAACATCGGCCTCAACCAGGGCTCGGCCGCGGGTGCGGGCATCGCCCCCCACCTGCACCAGCACGTGGTGCCGCGGTGGGGCGGGGACGCCAACTTCATGCCCGTCGTGGGGCATACCAAGGTTTTGCCCCAACTCCTCGCCGACACCCGGCGGATGCTCGCCGACGTCTGGCCCGCCTGAGCGCGGCGGGCCGCGCCCGGCTCACATGTTGTACTCGTCCGCCTTCCGCGGCTCGGCGGTCTGCACCTGACCGCTGAGCGCCTGCGACCTGCTCTCGAACGCCGAGACGTCCACGCCGTGTTCGTCGAGCACCCGCATCGCCGCCGCGTGCGCCACCCGCAGCACAGGCGTCACGGCCCGCAGCGCGTCGTCCATCATGAAACGGTGCTTCCACGGCGCCGTCGCCCACGTGTGGCGCAGGCCGAACGGCTCGGGCAGGCTCAGCGTGCCGCCGTACTTGTCGAGCGTCGCCGGGAACCACGTCAGCGGCGCCCGCGCCGCCAGCCGCACCACTTCCTTGGCGTCCACGTAGGGCAGCGGCTGCTCCACCATCTTCCAGGGCTTGCTCGCGCTGCGGATCTTCTTCTTCTTGGTGTCGGGGCCCTTGCGGAAGAAGCCGTGGAGCGGGCCGAGCGCGTGCGCCGTCACCTCGATCCGCAGCGTGTGGTGCAGCACGGTCACCGTGATCATCATCGTGATCACCAACTCGCCGTCCCACAGCACGAACTGCACGCCGAGGTAGTGCCGGTCGCCCTTGTCGAACTGCTGCTCGTTGCAGATCCGCTGGACCTCGATGTTGCTGAAGCTGTACCCCTCGGTGTTGGGGCCCTCGGGGCGCGAGATGGCCCCCGCCCCGTTGCCGACGTGGCGGACCACCCAGTGCGTTATGGAGGGGGTCGGGAAGCCGCCGGTGTGCAGCGGCCCGCGTTCGAGCAGCCGCAGCTGGTCGTGCATCGCGCGGGCGACGTCCCACGCGCGGAACGGGTCGATGTCCCGCGTCGCGTCCTTGGGCCGCAGCTCCTCGGCCAGCTGCCAGCTGGCCCAGCGCACGCCCATGCCCAGTATCCCGTCGGTGCCCGCGTAGTGGAGCAGATTGCTGCTCTGCTCGGCCGCCAGCTTGGCCAGGCCCACCCGCAGCCGCTCGGCCTCCGCGTCGTTGGGGTTCTGCGGAACGGCCTCGGGGATCTGCGCGCCGCTCCCGCCGCCGCCCAGCAGGTCCGACCAGTGCGCCCGAAGGTTCTTCGCGGTGCGCTCGCAGATCTGCTTCGCCAGGTACCAGCCGATGATCGGCGCGGGCAGCGCGGCCCACACATAGATCTGGAGCACGCCGTCGACCGGCAGCCGCAGCACCATCAGCACGATCAGCGCGGCGACCAGGACAAGACCTGCCATGCCGAACGCGCCCGCTCGCCGGTCCTGCGCCCCCGCGATCGTCCGGCGCAGCTGGAAGAGGCCGAGCCATATCAGGACGCCGGGCAGGAAAAGCAGCCCGAAGACGATCATGATGGCGGTCAGCTGCCGGTCCCGCTGCCTGCGGATGCGCTTGGCGGCCAGGCTGTGCTCCACCACCGTCTGCGGCTCGGCGCCGAAGGACTGCACTATCGGCTTGCGCCCGTCGGCCAGCATCCGCACCTCGATGGCGCGCGTGAACGCCTCGCCGAGGTTGGGCTCAAGGAGGGAGAAGCGCCCGGCCTTCACCTCGGCCTTGTCATTGGGGTCGCGGATGTCGGCGGGCGCGACGCCCTCGCGGTAGGCCACCGAGGCGATCGCGCTGCTCACCCCGGTCCTTCCGCTGTCCGCAGCGGACAGCGGGACCTGGGCCCCGGGCGCGAAGTCGAACTCCACCCCCGCCGATCGCTTCAGGTCGTCCAGCCCGGCCACCGAACACCCCCACAGTCCTCACACGCCTCGAACGCCAGCCGCCTCCAGGCCAGTTCCCTTCCCGGAGGTCCGGCACACCTGCCCGGACCAGCCTAGCGGCGCGCGGCGGCCCGCAGGGCCACAACGACCGGCTTCGCGCCATCAGCCGGGGCCCGCGTCACCGCCCCGCGCACGTGGCTACGATGGGGCTTTCGGACGGCCGCCCCGACGCGGCCCGCTGCGACCTGACCCCTGGGAAGGACATGCTCAACAAGTACGCGCGTGCATTCTTCACGCGTGTCCTCACGCCGTTCGCCGCCTTCCTGCTGAGGATGCGGGTGACGCCGGACGCCGTGACGGTGACAGGGACCGCCGGAGTCATGGCGGGAGCACTGGCCTTCTACCCCAGAGGGGAGTTCTTCTGGGGCACCGTCGTCATCACCCTCTTCGTCTTCTCGGACCTCGTCGACGGAAACATGGCGCGGCAGATCGGCACATCGAGCCGGTGGGGCGCGTTCCTCGACTCCACCCTCGACCGGGTGGCCGACGCCGCCATCTTCACCGGCATCGCGCTCTGGTACGCAGGGAACGGCGACAACCTGACGCTCTGCGCCGTCACCATCTTCTGCCTGGCCAGCGGCCAGGTCGTGTCGTACACCAAGGCGCGGGGCGAGAGCATCGGCCTGCCGGTCCGCGTCAACGGGCTGGTCGAACGCGCCGAGCGCCTGGTGATCACGCTCGTCCTGGCCGGATTCGCCGGGTGGGAGCGGACGTTCGACGTGCCGCACATCGGCCTGCTGCTGCCGCTCGCCCTGTGGGTAGTGGCCGTCGGCAGCCTGATCACCCTCATCCAGCGCGTGGTCACCATCCGTCGCGAGTCCGCCGAGGCCGACGCCGCCGAGGAGCGGGAGCGCGGGCGGGAACGGGAGCCGGAACGCGAGCGGAAACGCGAGCGCGAGCGCGAACAGGGCAGCGAGCAGGCCCGGCAGAGCGGCCCGGCATGAGGGACCGGCTCGCCGACGCGCTCTACGCGGCCGGGTGGGGCGGGATCAAGCGCCTGCCCGAGCCCGCGGCCCAGGCCCTGGGCCGCCGGGTCGCCGACTCCGCGTGGCGCCGCCGCACCGCCGGGGTGCTGCGCCTCGAGGCCAACCTCGCGCGGGTCGTCCCCGGCGCGGGACCCGATGAGCTGCGCGAGCTGTCCCGCGCCGGGATGCGGTCCTACCTGCGGTACTGGATGGAGATGTTCCGGCTGCCCGCGTGGGGCACGGAGCGGATCAGGGGCGCGTTCAAGACCCAGGACTTCGAGCACCTGACGGACGCCATAGAGGGCGACCGCGGCGTCATCCTGGCCCTGCCGCACATGGCCAACTGGGACCTGGCCGGGGCCTGGATGGTCACCGCACTCGAGACGGAGTTCGGCACGGTCGTCGAGCGCCTGAAGCCCGACCGCCTCTTCGACCGCTTCGTCGCCTATCGCGAGTCCCTCGGCATGGAGGTCATTCCGCACACGGGCGGCGCCTCGTTCGGGCGCCTGGCGCGGCGGCTGCGGGCCGGGGGCCTGGTGTGCCTGGTCGCCGACCGCGACCTGTCGGCGTCCGGCGTGGACGTGACGTTCTTCGGCGAAACCGCCCGCATGCCGGGCGGGCCCGCGCTGCTGGCCCAGCAGACCGGCGCGCTGCTCCTGCCGGTCACCCTGTGGTACGACGAGCCGCCGGTGATGCGCGGCCGGATAATGCCTCCGGTACCCGTGCCCGAGACCGGCACCCGCGCCGAACGGACCGCCGTCATGACGCAGGCCCTGGCCGACCACTTCGCCGCGGGCATCGCGGCGCACCCCCAGGACTGGCACATGCTCCAGCCGCTGTGGCCCGCCGACATCGCCCGGCACGCCGCCGCGGCGGGCGGCGACGGGCGCGAGGGCTCGGGCCGAGGAGGCGGAACGGCATGAGGATCGGCATCGTCTGCCCCTACTCCTGGGATGTGCCGGGCGGTGTCCAGTTCCATGTCCGCGACCTGGCCGAGCACCTGATCAGGCGCGGCCACCACGTGTCCGTCCTCGCCCCGGCCGACGAGGACACCCCGCTGCCGCCCTATGTGGTCGCGGCCGGGCGCGCCGTCTCCGTTCCGTACAACGGCTCGGTGGCGCGCGTGAACCTCGGCGTGCGCTCCGTGGCGCGCGTGCGGCGCTGGGTGCACGAGGGCGACTTCGACGTGCTGCACATCCACGAGCCGTCCGTTCCCTCGCTCGGGCTGCTGACGTGCTGGGCGGCGCGCGGCCCGATCGTCGCGACGTTCCACACCTCCAACCCCCGCTCGCGCGTCATGATCGCCGCCTATCCGATGCTCCAGCCCGCGCTGGAGAAGATCAGCGCCCGCGTCGCCGTCAGCGAGTACGCCCGGCGCACCCTCGTGGAACACCTGGGCGGGGACGCGGTGGTGATCCCCAACGGCGTCGACGTCGGCTTCTTCGCGGACGCCGAGCCCAAGGCGGAGTGGCAGGGCGGGACCATCGGGTTCATCGGCCGCATCGACGAGCCGCGCAAGGGGCTTCCCGTCCTGATGCGCGCGCTGCCGCGGATCCTGCGGGAGCGCCCGGGGGCCAGGCTGCTGGTGGCGGGGCGCGGCGACGAGAAGGAGGCGGTGGCCGGGCTGCCCGACGACCTCAGGGGGCGCGTGGAGTTCCTCGGCATGGTGAGCGACGAGGACAAGGCCAGGCTGCTGCGCAGCGTCGACCTCTACGTCGCTCCCAACACCGGGGGCGAGAGCTTCGGCATCATCCTGGTCGAGGCCATGTCGGCGGGCGCGCCCGTGCTGGCGAGCGACCTGGACGCGTTCGCCCAGGTGCTCGACGGGGGAGCGGCGGGGCAGCTCTTCCCCAACGAGGACGCCGCCGCGCTGGCCGCCGCCGCCGTCCGCCTGCTGGGGGACCCGGCCAGGCGGAACGAGCTGCGGGAGCGCGGCAGCGGGCATGTGCGCAGGTTCGACTGGTCGACCGTCGGCGCCGATGTGCTCGCGGTCTACGAGACGGTCACGGCGGGCGCCGATGCGGTGGCCCCCGACGACCGGGCCGGGTTCCTCGGCCGCCTCGGCCGCACCCGCGACTGAGGCCGCGGGCCCTGCCGGTAGGGTGACGCATCGTGACCACCGTCATCTGGATCGTTCTCGTCCTGGTGCTGATCGGCGTCTACCTCAGCTGGACCGCGGGGCGTCTCGACCGGCTGCACGCGCGCATCGACGCGGCGCGCGCGGCGCTCGACGCGCAGCTCCTGCGGCGCGCCTCCGTGGCCCAGGAGCTGGCCACCGCCGGGGTGTTCGACCCGGCCGCCTCCATGGTCATCTACCAGGCGGCGCACGCCGCGCGGCTCGCGCCCGAGGACCAGCGCGAGGTCGCGGAGAGCGAGCTGAGCCAGGCGCTGCGGGCGGTGTTCGCCGAGAGCGCGCAGGTCGTCGCGGTCCGTGAGGCGCCGGGCGGGCAGGCGAGCGCCGACGAACTCGAGGCCGCGGTGCGCCGGGTGCCGATGGCCCGGCGTTTCCACAACGACGCGGTGCGCGCCGCGCGGGCCGTGCGCCGCCATCGCACGGTGCGGTGGTTCAGGCTGGCGGGGCACGCGCCGTTCCCGCTGGCGTTCGAGATGGACGACGAGCCGCCCGCGGCGCTGGTCGAGCACGCGGCACGGCCCGATCGTCCAGGCCACTGACTGCCGATTGGCTCTTTTCGCCCGGGGCCACTTCGCGGTTTCATCGAAGGTGGCCTCGGCCGCGGGGCACGACGCCCACGCCGCCACCGGTCCTACGATGGGGCGTACCACCCCATCTCTCCCCAGAAGCTACCGCTGAGTGAGGTCAGATCCCGTGTCGAGCACGTCATCCCACGCCCCCCAGACGCCCGAGACCGGCACCGCCCGGGTCAAGCGCGGCATGGCCGAGCAGCTCAAGGGCGGAGTGATCATGGACGTGGTCACCCCGGAGCAGGCGAAGATCGCCGAGGACGCGGGGGCCGTGGCCGTCATGGCGCTCGAGCGCGTTCCCGCCGACATCCGCAAGGACGGCGGCGTGGCCAGGATGTCCGACCCCGACATGATCGACGGCATCATCGAGGCCGTGTCCATCCCCGTGATGGCCAAGTCCCGCATCGGGCACATCGTCGAGGCCCAGGTCCTCCAGGCGCTCGGCGTCGACTACATCGACGAGTCCGAGGTGCTCACCCCGGCCGACGAGGTCAACCACACCGACAAGTGGTCCTTCACCACCCCGTTCGTGTGCGGCGCCACCAACCTCGGCGAGGCCCTGCGGCGCATCGCCGAGGGCGCGGCCATGATCCGCTCCAAGGGCGAGGCCGGCACGGGGAACGTCGTGGAGGCCGTCCGCCACATGCGGCAGATCAGGGGCGAGATCGGCCGCCTGCGCGCCCTCGACAACCACGAGCTGTTCGCCGCGGCCAAGGAGCTGCGCGCCCCCTACGAGCTGGTCAAGGAGGTCGCCGCGCTGGGCAAGCTGCCGGTGGTGCTGTTCTCCGCGGGCGGCGTGGCGACCCCGGCCGACGCCGCGCTGATGCGGCAGCTGGGCGCGGAGGGCGTGTTCGTCGGCTCGGGCATCTTCAAGTCGGGCGACCCGGCCAAGCGGGCCGCGGCCATCGTCAAGGCCACGACATTCCACGACGACCCCAAGATCGTCGCCGATGTCTCCCGCGGCCTCGGCGAGGCCATGGTCGGCATCAACATCGACACCCTGCCCGACGGCGAGCGCTACGCCTCGCGCGGCTGGTGAGCGGAGGGCGGCGCGCGTGACCTCCCCCCTCATCGGCGTCCTCGCCCTCCAGGGAGACGTCCGCGAGCACCTGGCCGCCCTGACCGGGGCGGGCGCACGGGTCACCACCGTGCGCCGCCCCGAGGAGCTGGCCGAGGTCGAAGGACTGGTCATCCCCGGCGGCGAGTCGACCACCATCTCCAAACTGGCCCACGCCTTCGGGCTGCTCGAACCCCTGCGCGCACGCGTCAGGTCCGGCATGCCCGCCTATGGCTCGTGCGCGGGCATGATCATGCTCGCGGACAAGATCCTCGACCCCCGCTCGGGCCAGGAGACCGTCGGCGGCATCGACATGATCGTGCGGCGCAACGCCTTCGGGCGGCAGAACGAGTCGTTCGAGGCCGCCGTCGAGATGGCAGGGGTGCCCGGCGGCCCGGTCGACGGCGTGTTCATCCGCGCGCCCTGGGTAGAGTCCACCGGCGCCCTGGCCGAGACGCTCGCCGTCCACGAGGGGCACCCGGTCGCCGTGCGCCAGGACCGGCTGCTGGCCACCGCGTTCCACCCGGAGCTCACCGGCGACCACAGGGTCCACGCACTCTTCGCCGACATGGTGCGCACGGCGCGGTAGCACACTGCCGGTAGGATCAAACACGTTGATCGATGAGGGAATTTCTGGTGACATCGAAGGAGCAGCGCTGTGTCCGGCCACTCCAAGTGGGCAACCACCAAGCACAAGAAGGCCGTGATCGATGCCAAGCGCGGCAAGCTGTTCGCGAAGCTGATCAAGAACATCGAGGTCGCCGCGCGGACCGGCGGCGGTGACCCCGAGGGGAATCCCACGCTCTACGACGCCATCCAGAAGGCCAAGAAGAGCTCGGTCCCCAACACCAACATCGACCGCGCGGTCAAGCGCGGCGCGGGCCTCGAAGCGGGCGGCGCCGACTACCAGACGATCATGTACGAGGGGTACGGGCCGAACGGAGTGGCCGTCCTCATCGAGTGCCTGACGGACAACCGCAATCGCGCGGCCTCCGACGTCCGCGTCGCCATGACCCGCAACGGCGGCTCGATGGCCGACCCGGGATCCGTGTCCTACCTGTTCAACCGCAAGGGCGTGGTGATCGTCCCCAAGGCGGGCCAGACCGAGGACGACGTGCTCGGCGCGGTGCTCGACGCGGGCGCCGAGGAGGTCAACGACCTGGGCGAGTCGTTCGAGGTCGTCAGCGAGGCTGGCGACCTGGTCGCGGTGCGCACCGCCCTCCAGGAGGCCGGGATCGACTACGACTCGGCCGAGGCGGGCTTCCTGCCGACGGTGCAGGTCGAGCTCGACGAGGACGGCGCCCGCAAGATCTTCCGGCTGATCGACGCCCTCGAGGACAGCGACGACGTGCAGAACGTCTTCGCCAACTTCGACGTGGCCGACGACGTGATGGCCAAGGTCGACGCGTAGCACATCGTTCAACACCCCCAAGACCTCGTCGGCTCACGGCGATTGTCGGTGGGGGCGGGTAGCGTGCCGCGTGTCCCGCCCGAGCCGTTCCGGCGGGGAGCCGTCGAACGAGGGAGGGCCCGTGCGGGTACTGGGAATCGACCCCGGGCTGACCCGCTGCGGTGTCGGTGTCGTGGACGGGGCCCCGGGGCGCGCCCTGCGGATGGCCGCGGTGGGCGTGCTGCGCACCCCGGCCAGCGCCGAGACCCCGCTGCGGCTCGTGGCCATCGAGCGCGGCCTGGAGGAGTGGCTGGACGCCCACAGGCCCGAAGCGGTCGCCGTGGAGCGGGTGTTCAGCCAGCACAACGTCCGCACCGTCATGGGGACCGCGCAGGCGAGCGCGGTGGCCATGCTCTGCGCGGCCCGGCGCGGCCTGCCCGTCGCCCTGCACACGCCGAGCGAGGTCAAGGCCGCCGTCACCGGCAGCGGGCGCGCCGACAAGGCACAGGTCGGCGCCATGGTCACGCGCCTGCTCCGCCTCGACGCGCCCCCCAGGCCCGCGGACGCCGCCGACGCCCTCGCGCTCGCCATCTGCCACATCTGGCGCGCCCCGGCCCACGACCGCATCAGGCGGGCCCACGCGGCGGCGCGCCGCGAGCCGCCCGCCCCCCGACCGAAGGGCACCATCCCCTCATGATCGCCTTCGTCGCAGGACCCGTCGCCGCCCTCGCCCCCGACTCCGCGGTGGTCGAGGTCGGCGGCATCGGCGTCGCCGTCCAGTGCACCCCTGGCACCCTCGCGGGGCTGCGCGTGGGGGAGCGCGCCAGGCTCGCCACGTCGCTCGTCGTCCGGGAGGACTCCCTCACGCTCTACGGCTTCGCCGACGACGACGAGCGAGGGGTCTTCGAGCTGCTCCAGACCGCGAGCGGCGTCGGCCCCCGCCTCGCCCAGGCCATGCTGGCCGTGCACAGCCCCGACGCGCTGCGCCGTGCCGTCTCCACCGGCGACGAGAAGGCGCTCACCGCCGTGCCCGGCATCGGCAAGAAGGGCGCGCAGAAGCTCCTGCTCGAGCTGCGCGACCGCCTCGGCGCCCCGCTGTCCACCGCCGCGCCCGAGGCGGGACCCGCGCGCGCCGCGGCGCCCCCCGGCTGGCGCGAGCAGCTCCAGACCGCCCTCGTCGGCCTCGGCTACGCCCCGCGCGACGCCGACGGCGCCCTGGCCGCCGTCGCCCCGCAGGCCGAGGCGGCCGAGGCCGAGGGCGCGGCCCCCGACGTCCCGAGGCTGCTGCGCGCCGCCCTGCAAACCCTCAACCGCACCAGGTAGGCCCCCGTGAGCAGCGAGGCGGCCCGGGCCGGAAGGCGAACACCATGAGCTGGGACGAGCAGACCGACGGCGTGGAGGAGCGCCTGGTCGGCGCCGCCGCCGACCGGGATGACCTGGCGGTCGAGGCGGCGCTGCGCCCCAAGGACTTCGGCGAGTTCATCGGCCAGACCCGCGTCCGCGAGCAGCTCGACCTGGTGCTGCGCGCCGCCCGCGCCCGCGGCGCGACCGCCGACCACGTCCTGCTCTCGGGCGCCCCGGGGCTCGGCAAGACGACCCT
This sequence comes from Streptomyces sp. PT12, assembly GCF_003311645.1. Classification (GTDB taxonomy): domain Bacteria; phylum Actinomycetota; class Actinomycetes; order Streptomycetales; family Streptomycetaceae; genus Streptomyces. Next base: position 170,821 of record NZ_QEST01000014.1, read on the forward strand.
CTCCATGATCATCGCCGCCGAGATGGGCGCCCCGATCCGGATCACCTCGGGCCCCGCCATCCAGCACGCGGGCGACCTGGCCGCCATCCTGTCCTCCCTCGCCGAGGGCGAGGTGCTCTTCCTCGACGAGATCCACCGGATGTCGCGGCCCGCCGAGGAGATGCTCTACATGGCGATGGAGGACTTCAGGGTCGACGTCATCGTCGGCAAGGGCCCGGGGGCCACGGCCATCCCCCTGGAGCTGCCGCCGTTCACCCTGGTCGGCGCCACCACGAGGGCCGGGCTGCTGCCGCCACCGCTGCGCGACCGCTTCGGGTTCACCGGGCACATGGAGTTCTACGAGCCCGCCGAGCTCGAACGCGTCGTGCACCGCTCGGCAGGGCTGCTCGCCGTCGAGGTGACGAAGGACGGCGCAGCCGAGATCGCGGGGCGCTCGCGCGGCACCCCCCGCATCGCCAACCGCCTGCTGCGCCGGGTGCGCGACTACGCCCAGGTCCGCGCGGACGGCGTGGTGACCCACGAGGCGGCCAGGCGCGCGCTCGCGGTGTACGAGGTGGACGAGCGCGGCCTCGACCGGCTCGACCGCTCGGTCCTGCACGCCCTGCTCAACCTCTTCGGCGGCGGCCCCGTGGGCCTGTCCACGCTCTCGGTCGCGGTGGGGGAGGAGCGCGAGACCGTGGAGGAGGTCGCCGAGCCGTTCCTCGTCAGGGAGGGGCTGCTCGCCAGGACGCCGCGTGGCCGCGTCGCCACCCCCGCGGCCTGGCGCCACCTCGGCCTGACGCCGCCGACGCGGGAGGGCGGGACGGGACAAGACGGACTCTTCGGGATGTGAGGCGTTCCCCGCACCGCGGATTTCACGCCCCCGGAACTCCGGTGGCATCCTGAACGTTGTTCCCCGAGTACGGCCTCCCCTAGACTCCGCCGTTGCCGACCCCGTGCGGGAAGGCATGCCCGCCCCCCATACGTCAGGTCGCCTCAGCGGCCGAACAAAAGGAAATCCCTCCGCCGTGGACATCGCGTTTCTCTTCCCCTTCATTCTGCTCATCGGCGTCATGTTCTTGATGACGCGCTCCGCCAAGAACCGGCAGCGTCAGGCTCTCGAGATGCGGGACTCGATGGAGCCGGGGTCGGGGGTGCGGACCATCGGCGGCATGTACGCCGAGGTCAAGGAGGTCAGGGAGGACACGGTCCTCCTCGAGGTCGCCCCCGGGGTGCACGCGGTCTACGCGAAGAACGCCATCGGCGCCGTCCTCGACGCGGACGAGTACCAGCGGATCATCAACGACGAGCCGTACGTGGACGACGAGGACGAGGCCCCGGTCGTTCCCGATGACGCCTCCTCCCTCACCGAGGACGACGGCGACCGCGTCGAGCTCGGCAAGGCCGACACCGACGACGCCGTGACGTCCGACTCTCCTGACAGCTCCCCCAAGGAGCCGCGCGACCCCAAGTCCTGAGCGCGAGGCGGCTTCGGCCGCCCGTCAGCCATTCCGCCGCGCGGCGGTCACCGGCCGCGGACCGCTGGACAGAGAGAAGACGAGAAGGTGGCGACACCGAAGAAGAGCCTTAGGTCCTCCTCCGCCAAGAGAGGCGGGAGGACCAAGGGAGCGCAGGGGAGGCCCGGGCGGGCCCTGACGCTGATTTCGCTGATCGTGGTGAGCTTGGTCGCGGGGATGTTCGCCTCGGGTCACACCACGCCCCGCCTGGGCATCGACCTCGCCGGCGGCACGAGCATCACGCTCGCCGCCGTGGCCGAGGAGGGCAACGAGGACGCGATCAACTCGACGAACCTCAACACCGCCGTCAGTATCATCGAGCGCCGGGTCAACGGCCTCGGCGTCTCCGAGGCGGAGGTGCAGACCCAGGGCGACCGGAACATCATCGTCAACATCCCCAGGGGCACCAACGAGGAGCAGGCGAGGGAGCAGGTCGGCACCACGGCCGAGCTCGGCTTCCGCCCCGTGCTGACGATGGCCTCCGCGGCGCCCCCGGCCGAGTCGGGCGATGAGCCCACCGAGGAGCCGAGCGACGGCGCGAGCGAGGACACGGGCGATGAGCCCACCGACGAGGAGTCGGGCGAGCCCACGGACGAGCCGAGCGACGGAGCGGGCGAGGACACGGGCGAGGAGCCGAGCGACGACGCCAGCGAGGAGCCCGCGGACGAGGCGTCAGGCGACGAGAGCCAGAGCCTCGGCGTCCCCGGCGCCCGCGACGGCGGCCTCGGCACCATGAGCCTGGCGTCCTACCCGGCCCAGGACGCCTCGGATGAGCCGAGCGATGAGCCGAGCGACGGCGCGGGCGAGGAGCCCACCGACGAGGAGTCGGACGCCGCCGCCGACGAGGGCGGCGCGGGCGACGAGGCCCCGGCCGACCCGCAGGCCCAGCTCGACGCGCTCGACTGCACCACCGAGGCGGGGCGCCTCGAGGCCAGCCGCGCCGCAGCCCAGGCCCAGGACGACGAGCCCGTCGTGACGTGCGACGCCGAGGGCACCACCAAGTACGCCCTCGGCCCCGTGGCCGTCCCTGGCCGTGACGTCAGCGGCGCGGACGCCGTCTACGACACCCAGCGCGGCCAGGGCTGGATCGTCCAGATGGACTTCAGCAACTCAGGCGCCGACAAGTTCGCCGACATCACCGCCGAGCTGGCCATGCAGGTCGAGCCGCAGAACCGCTTCGCCATCGTGCTCGACGGCGAGACCGTCTCCGCCCCCTCCGTCTCCGAGCGCCTCGGTGGCGGCAGCGCCGAGATCTCCGGTGGCTTCACGCAGGCGTCCGCTGAGGACCTGGCGAACATCCTCCAGTACGGCGCGCTGCCCCTCACCTTCGAGGAGGCGAGCGTCTCCACCGTCTCGCCGACCCTCGGTGACGAGCAGCTGCGGGCGGGCCTGATCGCGGGCGGCATCGGCCTCGCCCTCGTCATCGCCTACATGCTGGTCTACTACCGCGGCCTGGCGCTGATCGCCATCGCCAGCCTCGTCGTCTCCGCGGCGCTCACCTACTCGCTGATGGCGCTGCTCGGCCCGATGATCGGTTTCGCGCTCAACCTCCCGGCCGTGTGCGGTGCGATCGTCGCCATCGGCATCACGGCGGACTCGTTCATCGTCTACTTCGAACGCATCAGGGACGAGGTCAGGGAGGGCCGCAGCCTGCGCCCCGCCGTCGAGCGGGCCTGGCCGCGCGCCCGACGGACCATCCTGGTCTCCGACTTCGTCTCCTTCCTCGCCGCAGCGGTCCTCTTCGTGGTCACCGTTGGCAAGGTGCAGGGCTTCGCGTTCACGCTGGGCCTGACGACGGCGCTCGACGTGGTGGTGGTCTTCCTGTTCACGAAGCCGCTGATGACCCTGCTGGCCAGGCGGAAGTTCTTCTCGGGCGGCCACTCGTGGTCGGGGCTCGACCCCAAGCGCCTCGGGGCCAGGCCGATCCTGCGCGGCGCCCGGCGTCCGGCACCCGTTCCCAGCGACCCCAAGGAGGCGTGAGATGTCACGGCTCGGTGATCTCGGCGCCCGGCTCTACCGGGGAGAGGTCGGCGTCGACTTCGTCGCCCGCCGCAAGATCTGGTACCTGGTGTCGATCGTGATCACGGTCCTGGCCTTCGCCGGGGTGGGGGTCAAGGGTCTGCACATGGGTGTGGAGTTCGAGGGCGGCGCGGTCTTCACCACCCCGCCCACCTCCGTCTCCACCGAGACCGCGGAGGAGGTGGCGGAGGAGGCGTCGGGCAGCCAGGCCCTCGTCCAGACGCTCGGCGACGACGGCTCGATGCGCATCCAGGTCAGCGGCCTGGACACCGAGCACTCCAACGAGACGCGCGCCGCACTCGCCGACGCGCTCGACATCGAGACCGAGGCACTCAACGCCGAGCTGATCGGCCCGAGTTGGGGCTCCCAGATCGCGAACAGAGCCTGGCAGGGCCTGGCGATCTTCCTCGTCCTCGTGGTCATCTACCTGGCCATCGCGTTCGAGTGGCGCATGGCACTTGCCGCGCTGATCGCGCTGATCCACGACCTCACGATCACCGTCGGCGTCTACGCCCTGGTGGGTTTCGAGGTCACACCGGGCACGGTGATCGGCCTGCTGACCATCCTGGGCTATTCGCTCTACGACACGGTCGTGGTCTTCGACGGCCTGCGCGAGACCACCCGCAACTTCATGAAGCAGAGCCGCCACACCTACGCCGAGCTGGCCAACCGCAGCCTCAACGGCACGCTGGTCCGCTCGATCAACACCTCGGTGGTGGCCCTGCTCCCCGTCAGCGCCCTGCTGTTCATCGGCGGTGGCGCGCTGGGCGGCGGCATGCTCAACGACATCGCCCTGTCGCTGTTCGTCGGCCTCGCCGCGGGCGCGTACTCCTCGATCATGATCGCGACCCCCCTGGTTTCGGACTTCAAGAGCCGTGACCCGGTGGTCGCCGCCCATGACCGCAAGGTGCTCGCCCGGCGGGCCAAGCGCGAGGAGCTCGGGCTCGGCGCGGATGCCGACACCGACGACGAGGACGAGGACGAGTCCGCGGACGACGACGCCCCGCGGCGGCTCTCGGACCGGGACCTCGAGGTCCCGGGCCTGGAGCGCGACGCCCGCGAGCCCGAGGACGAGGCCCGCGCGCCCGTGGCCGCGGCGGGCGCCGCCCCGCGTGGCTCCCGCGGCCCGCGCCGCCAGCCGATGTCGCGGAGCCGTGGCAAGGGCCGTCCCTCGGGGAAGCGCCGGTGACGGCCGAGGCCAGGTCGCGCGCCGAGGTCGAGGCGCTGCTCCGTGGCCGGATCCGCGATGTCCCCGACTACCCCAAGCCGGGCATCGTCTTCAAGGACATCACCCCGCTGCTCGCCGACCCCGAGGCGTTCACCGCGCTCACCGACGCGCTGGCCGCGTTCAGCCTGGAGCACGGCGCCACCAAGGTCGTCGGGCTCGAGGCCAGGGGCTTCATCCTTGCCGCCCCCGTGGCCGTCCGCGCGGGCCTGGGCTTTGTCCCGGTCCGCAAGGCGGGCAAGCTCCCCGGGGCCACCCTCGCGCAGGCGTACGAGCTCGAGTACGGCAGCGCGGAGATGGAGATCCACGCCGAGGACCTGTCGGGGTCCGACCGCGTGCTGGTCATCGACGACGTGCTGGCCACCGGGGGCACCGCCGAGGCCGCCCTGCGGCTGATCCGGCGCTCCGGCGCCCAGGTCGCCGGACTGGCCGTGCTGATGGAGCTGGGATTCCTGCCGGGCAGACAGCGGGTGCTCCCCGCCCTGGACGGCGCCCCCTACCAGGCGTTGCTCACCGTCTGAAAGCGCCCGCGCACGCCCCGGGCTCCCGTCACGCGGCGGGCGCCCGGGAGCGTACGCGGGCTTGCGCGCGTGCGGATCCCCTGGGCTCGTTACCATGGCAGTCCGATCGATTCCGGCCGGACTCTCCTCAGGCCGCCCGCGGCACGGAGGACCGCTCCCCCTCCCCGCCGGTCCACGGCGGGGAAGGGCCCGAGAAGGAGTGCTCTTGCCAGACGACGCCCAGCCGCTCACCTCGACCCAGCGGAAGAGTGCCAAGCCGTCCGCCGCCGCCCTCGGCTGGCGGGACGGCGAGGACAGCCGTGCCCCGGCACCGGCGACGGCGCCGTCGGCCCCTGCCGTCTCAGGCGTCTCGGGCCGCTCCGGCTCGTCGAACCGCGTACGGGCCCGCCTCGCCCGGCTCGGCGTCCAGCGCTCCAGCCCGTACAACCCCGTGCTCGAGCCGCTGCTGCGCGTCGTCAGGGCCAACGACCCCAAGGCCGACACCGCGCTGCTGCGCCGCATCGAGCGCGCCTACCAGGTCGCCGAGCGGTGGCACCGCGGCCAGAAGCGCAAGAGCGGCGACCCGTACATCACCCACCCGCTGGCCGTGACGACGATCCTGGCCGAGCTGGGCATGGACGCGGCCACGCTGATGGCCGGGCTGCTGCACGACACCGTCGAGGACACCGAGTACGGCCTCGACACCCTCCGCAGGGACTTCGGCGACCAGGTCGCCCAGCTCGTCGACGGCGTCACCAAGCTGGACAAGGTCAAGTTCGGCGAGGCGGCCCAGGCCGAGACCGTCCGCAAGATGGTGGTGGCCATGGCCAGGGACCCCAGGGTCCTGGTCATCAAGCTCGCCGACCGCCTGCACAACATGCGGACGATGCGCTTCCTCAAGCGGGAGAAGCAGGAGCAGAAGGCCCGCGAGACGCTGGAGATCTACGCCCCGCTGGCCCACCGCCTGGGCATGAACACCATCAAGTGGGAGCTCGAGGACCTGGCGTTCGCGATCCTCTACCCCAAGATGTACGACGAGATCGTCCGCCTGGTCGCCGAGCGCGCGCCCAAGCGCGACGAGTACCTCGCCACCGTCATCGACGAGGTCCAGTCCGACCTGCGCGGCGCCCGGATCAAGGCCGCGGTCACCGGGCGGCCCAAGCACTACTACAGCGTCTACCAGAAGATGATCGTGCGCGGCCGGGACTTCGCGGAGATCTACGACCTGGTGGGCATCAGGGTCCTGGTGGACACCGTCCGCGACTGCTACGCAGCGCTCGGCACCGTGCACGCGCGGTGGAACCCTGTGCCGGGGCGGTTCAAGGACTACATCGCGATGCCCAAGTTCAACATGTACCAGTCCCTGCACACGACGGTGATAGGGCCAGGGGGCAAGCCGGTCGAGCTCCAGATCCGCACGTTCGACATGCACAGGCGGGCGGAGTTCGGCATCGCCGCCCACTGGAAGTACAAGCAGCAGGCGGTCGCGGGCTCCTCCAAGGTGCGCTCCGACGCCCCGAAGAAGGGCGAGCGCAGGGGCGGCCGTACCACCGTCGACGACATGGCCTGGCTGCGGCAGCTGCTCGACTGGCAGAAGGAGACCGAGGACCCGGGGGAGTTCCTTGAGTCGCTGCGCTTCGACCTGTCGCGCAACGAAGTGTTCGTCTTCACGCCCAAGGGCGACGTGATCGCGCTGCCCGCGGGCGCGACGCCGGTCGACTTCGCGTACGCCGTGCACACCGAGGTCGGCCACCGCACGATAGGGGCCAAGGTCAACGGCCGCCTGGTGCCGCTCGAGTCCACGCTGGACAACGGCGACACCGTGGAGATCTTCACGTCCAAGGCCGAAGGCGCGGGGCCATCGCGCGACTGGCTGGCCTTCGTCAAGTCGCCCCGCGCGCGCAACAAGATCAGGGGCTGGTTCTCCAAGGAGCGCAGGGACGAGGCGATCGAGCAGGGCAAGGACTCCATCGCCCGCGCCGTGCGCAAGCAGAACCTCCCGATCCAGCACGTGCTCAGCGGCGACGCGCTGGTCACCCTGGCCCACGAGATGCGCTACCCCGACATCTCGTCGCTCTACGCCGCGATCGGCGAGGGCCATGTCTCGGCGCAGAGCGTGGTGCAGAAGCTCGTCCAGGCGGTCGGCGGCGAGGAGGCGGCCAACGAGGACATCTCCGAGGCGGCCCCGCCGGTCCCGGTCCGCGCCAAGCGGCGCACGACGGCGGACCCCGGCGTGGTGGTCAAGGGCGTGGACGACGTCTGGGTCAAGGTCGCCCGCTGCTGCACGCCGGTGCCGGGCGACCCGATCATCGGCTTCGTCACGCGCGGCAACGGCGTCTCTGTGCACCGGGCCGACTGCCTGAACGTCGACTCCCTCGCTCAGGAGCCCGAGCGGATCCTGGACGTCGAGTGGGCGCCCACCCAGTCATCGGTCTTCCTGGTCGCCATCCAGGTCGAGGCCCTCGACCGGTCACGGCTGCTCTCCGACGTCACGCGCGTCCTGTCGGACCAGCACGTGAACATCCTCTCGGCCGCCGTCCAGACGTCGCGGGACCGGGTGGCCACGTCCCGTTTCACGTTCGAGATGGGCGACCCCAAGCACCTGGGCCATGTGCTCAAGGCCGTGCGCGGCGTCGAGGGCGTCTACGACGTCTACCGCGTCACCTCGCCGCGCAGGCCCTGACGCGAGCGGCGGAGGGGAGGAGCCGGACGACGCCGCGCCTCCCCTCCGCCACCGGCGCCCCGCTCAGCCGCCGAACTCCTGAAGCCCCTTGAGCGCCTGGTCAAGCAGCGCCTGCCGCCCGGCCAGCTCCTGCTCCAGCTTCTGCGCCTTGGCGGCGTTCCCCTGGGCCCTGGCGCGCTCCGCCTGCTCCCGCAGCCGGTCCACGGCGTCCTGCAACTGCCCGGTCAGGCCCGCGGCCCGCGCCCGCGCCTCGGGGTTGGTGCGGCGCCACTCGGCGTCCTCGGCCTCGGCGACGGCCCGCTCGACGGCGTGCATCCGGCCCTCGATCGCGGCCCTGGCGTCCCTTGGCACATGGCCGATGGCCTCCCAGCGCTCGCCGATCGACCGCAACGCGGCCCGCGCCGCCCGCAGATCGGTGATCGGCAGCAGCTTCTCGGCCTCGGCCGCCAGCTGCTCCTTGAGCGCGAGGTTGTCGCGGTGCTCGGCGTCCCGCTCGGCGAACGCCGACCCGCGGGCCTGGAAGAAGACGTCCTGCGCCGCCCTGAAACGGGTCCACAGGTCCTCCTCGGCGTCCCGGTGCGCCCGGCCCGCCGCCTTCCACTCCCGCATCAGCTCGCGGTAACGGGCCGCCGTCGGGCCCCAGTCCGTGGAATCCGACAGGCTCTCCGCCTCCGCGATCAGCTTCTCCTTGCGCCGCCGCGTCTCCTCGCGCTGCGAGTCGAGCGCGGCGAAGTGCGACTTGCGGCGCTTGGAGAACGCCGACCTGGCCTGCGAGAACCGGTGCCACAGCTCGTCGTCGGTCTTCCTGTCGAGCCGGGGCAGGCCCTTCCAGGTGTCGACGAGGCCGCGCAGCCGCTCACCCGCGACCCGCCACTGCTCGCTCGCGGCCAGCTCCTCGGCCTCCGCGACCAGCGCCTCCTTGGCCGCCCTGGCCTCCTCGCTCTGCCGGGCCTTGGCCGCCTTCCGCTCCTCGCGGCGCGCGTCGACCAGGGCGACCAGCTCGTCGAGGCGGCGGCCGAGACCGACGAGGTCGCCGACCGCGTGCCCGGCGTCGACCTGCTCCCGCAGGTGGCCGATGGCCGTCATGGCGTCCTTGGCCGACAGATCGGTGGTCCGCACCCGCCGTTCGAGGAGGTCCACCTCGACGACCAGGCCCTCGTACTTGCGCTCGAAATAGGCGAGCGCCTCCTCGGGGGAGCCCGCCTGCCAGGAGCCGACGACCTTCTCGCCGTCCGGCGTCCGCACGTACACGGTCCCGGTTTCGTCAACACGGCCCCACGGCTCGCTGCTCACAGCGCCTCCTCGTCTGATGCGCACGACGGGGCCCGACGCCCCCGGCACCGTCCACAGTTCTCGACCGGTCGGCGGCCCTTTTCTCCCGCCCGACCGGCGCAGGCACCCTGCACAACGCCAACATAGGTGACACCGTGCCCGGCTGTCCGCACCTTGCTCGCCGGAAAATACCGGTGAACGAGGCTCACTCCGCCGCAACCTCCTCCACGGTCGCCTCGTTGATCACCACCGTGGCGTTCGGCGCGGTCGTCCCGTTGGCGTCGGGCGGGGCCGCACCCGTCTCGGCGATCAGCTCGACCACGTCGAGCCCGGCCGTCAGCGTCCCGAACGGCGTGTACTGCGCGGGCAGCTCGCTGTCCTCGTACACCACGAAGAACTGGCTGCCGCCCGTGTCGGGGCCGCTGTTGGCCATCGCCACCGTGCCCGCGGGGTAGACGCCGTCGGCCACCTCGGGGGCGTCGAGGTTCTCGTCGGGCAGGCTGTAGCCGGGGCCGCCCTGGCCCGTGCCCTGCGGGTCGCCGCACTGGAGCACGAAGATGCCCTCGGTCACCAGCCTGTGGCAGCGAGTGTGGTCGAAATAGCCCTCGCCAGCGAGGAAGGCGAACGAGTTCACCGTGCGCGGCGCCGCCTCGGCGTCCATCGTGATCTCGATGTCGCCGCACGTGGTCGCGAGCCGCATCACGTAGTCGCTCGCGGCGTCCACGGCCATCTCGGGCTCCTCCTCCCACTGCGCCGTGGTCGGCTCGCCCTCGGCCGGGGCCTCGCAGGGGTCGTCGGGCGGCGTGGTCGCCTCGTCCCCCGGCTGCGCGCCGTCCTCCGCCGCCGCGTCCGAGCCGCCGTCGTCCCGGTTCACGGCCACCAGGGCGGTCACGCCGCCTGCCACCAGCACGACAAGCGCGACCGAGAGCAGGACGCGGCGCCGGCGACCTCGGCGGTACCGGCTCGCCCTCCGCTCCTGCTGCCGCTCGAACTTCGCACGCGCGAGCTGCTTGCGCCGCTGCTCCTTGCTGACCACCGCGCTCTCCCTTGTCTGTCGGGGACTGGAACTCACGTACCTCAAGTGCGCCGTGGCGTCACCGTATACGGGTTCGCCCGTCCTGCACCGCCGCCGGTAGGCTCTGGCAAAACAGCCACCCACGACGACCGTGAGGACGACCGTGCTCATCGCTGGCTTCCCCGCCGGGGCCTGGGGGACCAATTGCTACCTGGTCGCGCCCGCCGCGGGCGAGGAGTGCGTGATCATCGACCCGGGGCACCGCGCCGCCCCCGGGGTCGATGAGGCCATCGCCAAGCACCGGCTCAAGCCGGTCGCCGTGATCCTCACCCACGGCCACATCGACCACGTCGCCTCGGTGGTGCCCGTCTGCGGCGCCCACGACGTGCCCGCCTGGATCCACCCGGCCGACCGCTACATGCTCGATGACCCCGAGAAGGCCCTCGGCGTCCGCATCGGCCAGCCGCTCATGGGCGAGCTGACCGTGGGGGAGCCCGACGACCTGAGGGAGCTGGCCGACGGCGCCGAGCTCGAGCTGGCGGGGATGAGCCTCACCGTCGCGCACGCCCCCGGCCATACCAAGGGGTCGGTGACCTTCGGGCTGCCCGAGCAGGCGGACGTTCCGCCGGTGCTGTTCTCGGGCGACCTGCTGTTCGCCGGCTCCGTCGGACGCACCGATCTGCCCGGGGGTGACCACCTCGAGATCCTGCGCTCGCTGGCCCGTGTCTGCCTGCCGCTCAGTGACTCGACCGTGGTGCTCTCCGGGCATGGCCCGCAGACCACCATCGGCCGCGAGCGCGCCACCAACCCGTTCCTGCGGGAGCTGGCCGCCGGCCGGGCGGCGGCCGACGCCGCCGCACAGCGACCAGGAATGTGAAGAATCCTTTCGTGAGCAGCTTCTCCGCCCCCAAGGGCACGTACGACCTCATCCCGCCGGACTCCGCCGCGTTCACCGCGGTGCGCGACGCGCTCGCGTCCCCGCTGCGCGGCGCGGGCTACGGCTATGTCGAGACCCCGGGCTTCGAGCACGTCGAGCTGTTCTCCCGGGGCGTCGGCGAGTCCACGGACATCGTGACCAAGGAGATGTACACCCTCACCACCAAGGGCGGCACCCACCTCGCGCTGCGCCCCGAGGGCACCGCGTCCGTCCTGCGCGCCGCGCTCCAGGCCAATCTGCACCGGACCGGGAACCTCCCGGTCAAGCTCTGGTACTCCGGCACGTACTACCGCTACGAACGCCCCCAGGCCGGCAGGTACCGCCACTTCTCGCAGGTCGGCGCCGAGGCGATCGGGGCCGAGGACCCGGCGCTCGACGCGGAGTTGATCATCCTGGCCGCCGAGGCCCACCGCTCGCTCGGCCTGACCGGGGTGAGCCTGCTGCTCAACTCCCTGGGCGACGCCGAGTGCCGCCCCGCGTACCGCGCCGCGCTCCAGGCGTTCCTGCGCGGGCTCGACCTCGACGAGGACACCAGGGCCAGGATCGAGATCAACCCCCTGCGCGTCCTGGACGACAAGCGCGAGAGCGTGCGGCGTCAGCTCGTCGGCGCCCCGATGATGCGTGACCACCTGTGCGAGTCGTGCAAGGCGTACCACGAGGGCGTCCGCGACCTGCTACGCGAGGCGGGCGTCCCCTTCACGGATGACGACCGGCTGGTCCGCGGCCTGGACTACTACACCCGCACCACGTTCGAATTCGTGCACGGCGGCCTCGGCTCCCAGTCCGCGGTCGGCGGCGGCGGGCGGTACGACGGGCTCTCGGAGATGATCGGCGGGCCCAGGCTGCCCTCGGTCGGCTGGGCGCTCGGCGTGGACCGCACGGTGCTCGCCCTGCGCGCCGAGGGCGTCGCGCTCGATCTCCCGCCTGCCACCGACGTGTTCGCGGTGCCGCTCGGCGAGGAGGCGAGGCGCGCGTTGTTCACGCTGGTCACGGGGCTGCGGCGGGGCGGGGTCCGCGCCGACTTCGCCTATGGTGGAAGAGGGCTCAAGGCCGCGATGAAGGCGGCCAACCGCAGTGGCGCCCGCTTCGCCGTCGTGGCGGGCGACCGGGACCTGGCCGACGGCGTCGTCCAGGTGAAGGACCTGGCCAGCGGGGATCAGGCGCCCGTCGCCCTCGCCGTGGCGGTCGAGGAGCTGCGCCAACGGCTCGGCTGAGGGCCGCGATTCCCCTCGCCCAGGACCTTTGCCAGGTTGACATCAGCGGCGGGTGAGCGTTGTGTCACTGATGGGCGTCGCCGAGGGACGTCGCCGAGGGACAGGGGTGGCTGGCCACCCGGACACGAGGGATGAACGAGATGGCAGCAGCTGCGGTGGATGTGGCCCCGTCGGACGAGGCCGGTGCGGAGGGCGAGCGGGGGGCCGTGGGCGCGGGGCGCGGCTTCGCGCTGACGCTGGTGATCACCGGCTTCGCCGGACTGCTCGCGGCCTGGGTCATCACGCTGGACAAGTTCCACCTGCTCGAGGACCCGGACTTCTCCCCGGCGTGCAGCATCAACCCCGTGGTCTCCTGCGGCAACATCATGGAGAGCGACCAGGCCGAGGTCTTCGGGTTCCCCAATCCGATGCTCGGCCTGGTGACCTACGGCATGGTGATCGCCATCGGCATGGGCCTGCTGGCCGGCGCCAGGTACCGGCGGTGGTTCTGGCTCGGCCTCCAGGCCGGGACGCTCTTCGGGGTGGGCTTCTGTACATGGCTCCAGTACCAGTCGCTGTACGAGATCGGCGCGCTGTGCCTGTGGTGCTGCCTGGCCTGGGTCGCGACCATCGTCATGTTCTGGTACACGACGCTGCACAACGTCCGCCACGGCATCCTGCCCGCGCCCGAGGGCGTGCGGCGGACGTTCGAGGAGTTCCACTGGCTGGTCCCCGCGGTGCACATCGGGATCGTCGGCATGCTGATCCTGACCCGCTGGTGGGACTTCTGGACCAGCTGAGCCGCGGGCGGTGCCTCGGCGGCGTGACCCGTTGTCGGTGGCGTGACTTAGGGTCGGGGGTGTGGAGCCCGACCTGTTCACCGCGGCCGCCGAGGAGCGCGCCGAGAAGGACCCCACCGGGCGGCCGCTGGCCGTCCGGATGCGTCCGCGCACCCTTGACGACGTCGTGGGGCAGCGGCATGTGCTGCGCCCCGGGTCGCCCCTGCGGCGCCTGGTGGGGGAGGGCGGCGGCGGCCCGGCGGGGCCCTCGTCCGTCATCCTGTGGGGCCCGCCCGGCACCGGCAAGACGACGCTTGCCTATGTCGTCAGCCAGGCCACCGACAAGCGCTTCGTCGAGCTGTCCGCCATCACCGCGGGGGTCAAGGAGGTGCGGTCGGTCATCGAAGGGGCCCGCCGCTCCTCGGGGGCGTACGGCAAGGACACGGTCCTGTTCCTCGACGAGATCCACCGCTTCAGCAAGGCGCAGCAGGACTCCCTGCTCCCCGCCGTGGAGAACCGCTGGGTGACCCTGATCGCGGCCACCACGGAGAATCCGCACTTCTCGGTGATCTCCCCGCTGCTCTCGCGCTCCCTGCTGCTGACGCTCGAGCCGCTGACCGAGGACGACCTGCGGGCGCTGCTGCGCAGGGCCGTGGCCGATGAGCGCGGCCTCGGCGGCGCGGTCACGCTGCCCGACGACACCCAGGCGCACCTGCTGCGGATAGCGGGCGGCGACGCGCGCCGGGCGCTGACCGCGCTCGAGGCCGGGGCGGGCGCGGCGCTGGCCAAGGGCGAGAAGGAGATCGGGCTCGCCACCCTCGAGGAGGCGGTCGACCGGGCCGCCGTGCGGTACGACAGGGACGGGGACCAGCACTACGACGTGGCCAGCGCGTTCATCAAGTCCATCAGGGGCTCCGACGTGGACGCGGCGCTGCACTACCTGGCGCGGATGGTGGAGGCGGGGGAGGACCCGCGTTTCATCGCGAGGCGGCTGATGATCTCGGCGAGCGAGGACATCGGCCTCGCCGATCCGACGGCCCTGCCGACGGCCGTCGCGGCGGCCCAGGCGGTGGCGATGATCGGCTTCCCCGAGGCGGCCATCACCCTCGGGCACGCCACCATCGCCCTCGCCCTGGCCCCCAAGTCCAACGCCGCGGTGGTCGCCATCGGCGAGGCGCAGGCCGATGTGCGCGCAGGACTCGCGGGCCCGGTGCCCGCGCACCTGCGGGACAGCCACTACAAGGGCGCGGAGAAGCTCGGCCACGGCCAGGGGTACCAGTACCCCCACGACCTGCCGGGCGGCATCGCGGCCCAGCGGTACGCCCCCGACACGGTGCACGGCAAGCGGTACTACCGCCCGACCACGCACGGCGCCGAGGCGCGCTACGGCGAGGTGCTCGACCGGGTCCGCCGGCGCCTGACCGAGGAGTGACCGGCGAGGCGTCCACTCGGGGCGCGTTGGGGTGCTCGGGCGGTCAGGTCGTCGGGCGGTCAGGGGCTCGGGTGCTCGGTAGGTCAGGTGCTCGCGGCCTCGAAGAGCTGGCGCATCGCGCGGCGGAGCTGGGCGATGTCGCCGACGGGGGCCGGGAATTCGAAGCGGGCGTCGAAGCACGAGGCACCCGCGCGGAAGCGCACCCGCAGCCCGAAGCGGTCGAGGCCAAGCGGCGTGACGGCCTCGGCGCACGAGGCGTTGGTGCCGTCCAACAGCGAGCACAGCGAGCGGAGTTGGGCGCCGTGCGCGGCGGCGAGGTGCTGGAGCAGCTCGGCCTCGTACCGCGCCAGAGGATCGGGGTCCGCCTCGGCCAGCTCGTCCGGCTCGACGTGCGAGCTGCCCCACAGGTCGTCGATGTACGCCTCGCCCGCCTCAAGGCGCAGCAGCGACCAGCCGGGGCCCGGCATCGGCCCGCAGTCGGCGAGCAGCCGCGCGCCCGTGGCGTGCGCGCGGCCCTGCGCGGCCGTCAGCCAGCCCGCCACCCAGCCGCGGCCCCTGACCCGGTGGGGCACGGCGACCGGCGCGATGTCGGTGATCTCCATCACGGCCGTCACCTCGTCATCCCGCGCGTGGGCGGCGGCCCGCGCGGCCGGGCAGGCGTCGGGGACCAGCAGGAAGAGGTCTCCGGTGCCCGCCACCGCGCGCGCCTCCACGACGCTGGGACCCGGTTCACCAGGCTCGGCCTCGGGAATCGACAGCACCGCGGAGGCGTTGGACTCCACCAGGGTGCGCACCCGCTCCGCGGCCGAGGGGCCCCGGGCCTCCTCGCCCGGGCATCTCGCGGGAGCGGGAACTCCGAATCGCGTCATGCTCACTCCTCAGATAAGGTAAGCCTCACCTAACTTACATGAGATGCCCGGAGGTCCGCTCCCCGTGAACCAGTCACGTCCCAAGATCAAGAAGTCACGCGCCCTCGGCATCGCCCTGACCCCGAAGGCGGTCAAGTACTTCGAGAAGCGCCCCTATCCGCCGGGCGAGCACGGGCGTGGCCGCAAGCAGACCAGCGACTACAAGGTCCGCCTCCTGGAGAAGCAGCGCCTGCGCGCCCAGTACGACATCAGCGAGCGCCAGATGGTCCGCGCCTACGAGCGCGCCCGCAAGGTCGAGGGCAAGACCGGCGAGGCCCTCATCGTCGAACTGGAGCGCCGCCTCGACGCGTTGGTGCTGCGCTCAGGGCTGGCCCGCACCATCTACCAGGCGCGCCAGATGGTGGTGCACGGTCACATCGCGGTCAACGGGCGGAAGGTGGACAAGCCGTCGTTCCGCGTGCGCCCGCAGGACGTCGTCACCGTGCGCGAGCGCAGCCGGGCCAAGCACCCCTTCCTGGTCGCCCGCGAGGGCGGCTACGCGCCGGACGGCGAGACCCCCCGCTACCTCGAGGTCAACCTGGAGGCCCTGGCGTTCAGGCTCGACCGCGACCCGCAGCGCCGCGAGGTCCCCGTGCTGTGCGACGAGCAGCTGGTGGTCGAGTACTACGCCCGCTGACCGCCCGGCGACGGCCCGGGCTCCCCGCCGTCCCCGCGGGGGGCCGCGGGGAGCGCGGGCCGCGAGTCGTCGCGGCTCGCGGGCAGCGCCCTCGGCGCGGCGGCCCCCGGGCGCGCGCCCGCGCCGTCCGCGCGGCGTAGCGCCCTGGCCACCGCCCGGTCGGTGTCGAGGCGTTCGCCCTCGCGGAAGCACGCGCGGAAGCGCGTCGCCCCCAGCCGCCGCCGCAGATGGCGCTCGCAGTGGATGTGGGGCGCGTTGAAGTACTCCGAGCCGAACATCCGCATCCCCACCGAGGCCCACACCTTCGCGGCCGCCCCCTGGATCACCGCGGCCTCCGCGGGGTCGCCCTCCGAGGCCGTGATCCCGGCGAGCAGCTCGAGCGCCAGGACCGTGCCGACCAGGTCATGGAACGCGTGGGCCGCGGGCAGCGACGCCTCCACCAGCTCGCGCGCCTCCGCCAGGTCCCCCCGGCTCCACGCCGCGAAGCCCAGGACATAGAGCGCGTAGGCGCGCGCCCAGCGCTCGCCGTGCTCGTCGCACACCCCGCGCGCCTCCTCGCACAGCCGCACCGCCTCAGCCAGGTCCCCCTGGAACGCGATGGCCATCGCCAACTGCGCCTTGCACATCAGCACTTCGCTGTTCAGCTCGCTGATCTCCTCGAAGCGGTCGAGCGCCGCCCGCAGCAGCTTCTCGGCCCGCTGCACCTCGTCGCTGATGAGCGCCAGGCAGCCGCGCCTGTGGTTGCTGTAGGCGGCGGCCCTGGCGTTGCCCGAGCGCTCCGCGCCCTCCTGGCACTCGTGCAACGCCGTCAGCGCCTCCGCCGTGTCGCCCTGGAGCACGGCCACGTAGCCGACCACCCACAGCGCCTTGAGCCTGATCTCCTCCTGGTCGGTCTCCCGCCGCAACGCCCTCCGCAGCCAGTGCCTGCCCTCGCCGAGCCGCCCGCAGCCGATCCAGCAGAACCACAGCGTGCCCGCGAGGTAGAGGCCGAGGCGGCCCTCCTCCTCGTCGTCGAGCGCGAATTCCAGGGCCGCCCTCAGGTTGGGCATCTCGTCCTCGATACGCCGCGCCACCTCCGCCTGGCGCGGGCTGAACCACTCCAGCTCGCACCAGGTGACCAGGCCCGTGCACCAGTCCCTGTGGCGGCGGCGCAGCCGGTCGGCGTCCCCCGTCGCTGCCAGCCAGTCGGCGCCGTACGCCCGCAGCGTGTCCAGCATCCGGTAGCGCACGCCCGACGCGGCGTCCTCCCGGGTCAGCACCGACTGCGCGACCAGCTCGGTCAGCACGTCGAGCACTTCGTCGGCCGGCAGGTCGGGCCCCGAGCACACATACTCGGCCGCCTCCAGGTCGAAGTGGCGGGCGAAGACCGAGAGCCGCGCCCACAGCAGCCGCTGCGCAGGGGTGCACAGCTCGTGGCTCCAGCCGATCGCGGTGCGCAGCGTGTGGTGGTGCGGGGGCGCGCCCCTGTGGCCGCCGACCAGCAGCCTGAAGCGGTCATCCAGGCGGTGCAGCGTCTGGTCGAGCGAGAGCGTCCGCAGCCGGCCCGCGGCCAGCTCGAGCGCCAGCGGGATCCCGTCGAGCCGGTGGCACAGCTCGGCCACCACCGCGTGGTTCTCCTCGGTCACCGCGAACCCGGGCAGCACGGCCGCCGCCCGGTCCGCGAAGAGCCAGGCCGCCTCGCTCAGCGGCGCCAGCTCGCTCGCCTCGCCCGAGCCCGGCGTCGGCGCGGAGAGCGGCGGCAGGGGGTAGAGGCGTTCCCCCGCGACGCCGAGCGGGCAGCGGCCCGTCGCCAGCACCCGAAGGCCCGGCGCCCTGCGCAGCAGGTCGAGCACCAATTCGGCGGAGGGCTCCACCAGATGCTCGAACCCGTCGAGGACAAGGAGCAGCCGCCGTTCGGCCAGCCGCTCGGTGAGCACCGCGCGCGGCGGCCTGCCCGTGTGGTCGGTCAGGCCCAACGCCTCGACCACCGCGTGGTCGAGCAGCTCGGGGTCGCGCACCGTGGCCAGCTCCACCAGCCAGACGCCGTCGGAGAACCGCTCCTGGAGCTGCCGCGCCGCCTGCACCGCGCACCGCGACTTGCCCACCCCGCCGACCCCGGTCACCGTGACCAGCCGCGAGGAGGTCAACTGCCCTGTCAACGCCCCGACTTCGGCGTGACGCCCGATGAACCTCGTGAGCTCGGCCGGGAGGTTGCCCGGGCTGCGGCCGAGCCTCGCCGTCTCCCTGGCTTCGGACTCGGAACCCTGAAAGCCTCGCATGGGACACGCAGCGTACTCGGATGTATGCAGAACGTACAATTGTGGCCGTCGGCCCTTGGCAGGAGCCCGGGGAATGCGGTACAGGCGGGGGAGCGAGGCGCGATAGGGTCGGGTCCTGCCGCCGCCCCCACCCGGGCCGCCGAGCCGGTGAGCGGCGGCCGACCCCGTGTGCGGGGGAGTGGGAAATGACCCGTCCGAGGGAAGCGGTGCGAACGTGTCCGGTGGTGAAGTGGCCGGCCTCCTGGTGGCCGTCTTCTGGGCGATCCTGGTCTCGTTCCTCGCGGTGGCCCTGGTCAGGCTGGCCCAGGCCCTCAGGGCCGCGACCGAGCTGGTCACCAGCGTCACCGAGCGTGCCGTGCCGCTGCTCGGCGAGGCGTCCGACACCGTCCGCTCGGCCCAGGCGCAGCTGGACCGCGTCGAGACCATCACCACCGACGTCCAGGAGGTCGCCGCCAACGCCTCGGCGCTCTCGAGCACCGTGGCCACCACGTTCGGCGGGCCCCTGGTGAAGGTCGCGGCGTTCGGCTACGGCGTGCGCCGCGCGCTGCGCCGCCGGGCCCCCGCGACCCCCGAGGCGCAGGCCGCCCCACGGGCCCGAAGGCTCCCGGGGCCGCGCCGCCGCTCGACCGGAAAGGACTGATCCGCCCGTGTTCCGCCGTGCGTTCTGGTTCACCACAGGCGCCGCCGCAGGCATCTGGGCCACCACCAAGGTCCAGCGCACCCTCCGCGGCCTCGCGCCCGAAAGCCTCGCCGTCAGGGCGGCCGACCGCGCCGCGGCGGCGGGCCACCGGGTGCGCGACTTCGCGCTCGACGTCAGGTCAGGGATGGCCCAGCGGGAGAGCGAGCTGAACGACGCGCTCGGCATCGAGCCCGCGCGCGCCCCCCATGCGCTCCCACCCGCGCCCGCGATCCAGCCCCACCGCCCCCGCCGAACCGAGCGAACCGAACGCCCCGAGCGAACCGAACGCCCCGGACGATCCGAAAAGAGGACCACTGATGGAGTCGGCTGAAATCCGCCGCCGCTGGCTGAGCTTCTTCGAGAAGCGCGGGCACCTCGTCGTGCCCTCGGCGTCGCTGATCGCGGACGACCCCACGCTGCTGCTCGTCCCCGCGGGGATGGTGCCGTTCAAGCCCTACTTCCTCGCCGAGGCCCGCCCGCCCCACCCGCGCCTGGTCAGCGTGCAGAAGTGCGTGCGCACCCCGGACATCGACGAGGTCGGCAAGACCACCCGGCACGGCACGTTCTTCCAGATGTGCGGCAACTTCTCGTTCGGCGACTACTTCAAGGAAGGCGCGATCACGCTCGCCTGGGAGCTGCTGACCAGCTCCGTCGCCGACGGCGGCTACGGCCTCGACCCCGAGCGGCTGTGGATCACCGTCTACGAGCAGGACGACGAGGCCGAGCAGATCTGGCGCGACGTCGTCGGCGTTCCCGCCGAGCGCATCCAGCGCCTCGGGATGGGCCCCAACTTCTGGTCGATGGGCGTGCCGGGACCCTGTGGCCCCTGTTCCGAGATCAACTACGACCGCGGCCCCGAGTTCGGCCCCGAGGGCGGCCCCGCCGTCAACGAGGAGCGCTATGTCGAGCTGTGGAACCTCGTGTTCATGCAGTACGAGCGCGGCCCGGGCGAGGGCAAGGAGGACTACCCGATCCTGGGCGACCTCCCCGCCAAGAACATCGACACGGGGCTCGGCCTCGAACGCCTCGCCATGGTCCTCCAGGGCGTCCAGAACATGTACGAGACGGACACCCTGCGCGTCGTCATCGACAGGGCGGGCGAGCTGACCGGCGTCCGCTACGGGCAGTCCGACGCCACCGACGTCTCGCTGCGCGTGGTCGCCGACCACATGCGCACCTCCGCCATGCTCATCGGCGACGGCGTCACCCCGGGCAACGAGGGCCGCGGCTACGTCCTACGCCGCATCATGCGCCGCGCCATCCGCAACATGCGGATCCTGGGCGCCACGGGACCCGTCGTCGCCGACCTCGCCGACGTCGTGCTGGCCACCATGGGCCAGCAGTACCCCGAGCTGCTCACCGACCGCCGCCGCATCGAAACGGTCGCGCTGGCCGAGGAGTCGGCGTTCCTCAAGACCCTCAAGGCCGGCACCAACATCCTGGACTCCGCCGTCACCGAGACGCGCGCCGCGGGGTCCACCGTGCTCCCCGGCGACAAGGCGTTCCTGCTCCACGACACCTGGGGCTTCCCTATCGACCTCACCCTCGAAATGGCCGCCGAACAGGGCCTGTCCGTGGACGAGGGGGGCTTTCGGCGGCTGATGAAGGAGCAGCGGGAGCGCGCCAAGGCCGACGCCCGCGCCAAGAAGCAGGGCCACGCCGACCTGTCCGCCTACCGGGCCGTCGCCGACGCCGCGGGGCTCTCGGAGTTCATCGGCTACACGCAGACCGCCGCCGAGTCCTCCGTGGTCGGGCTGCTGGTCGACGGCGCCTCGTCGCCCGCCGCCGTCGAGGGCGACGACGTCGAAGTCGTCCTCGACCGCACCCCGTTCTACGCCGAGGGCGGCGGCCAGCTGGCCGACACCGGCCGGATCCGGCTCGAGTCGGGGGCCGTTGTCGAGGTCCGCGACGTGCAGCAGCCGGTGCCCGGCGTCATCGTGCACAAGGGCGTCGTCCAGGTCGGCGAGGTGACGGTGGGCGCCGCCGCGCACTGCCTCATCGACATCCACCGCCGCCGCGCCATCGCCCGCGCCCACAGCGCCACGCACCTGACGCACCAGGCGCTGCGCGACGCCCTCGGCCCCACGGCCGCCCAGGCCGGGTCCGAGAACGCCCCGGGCCGCTTCCGCTTCGACTTCGGCTCGCCCGCCGCCGTCCCCGGCTCCGTGCTCGGCGACGTCGAGCAGAAGATCAACGAGGTGCTCGGCCGCGAGCTCGACGTCACCGCCGAGGTGATGTCGATGGAGGAGGCCCGCAAGCAGGGCGCCATCGCGGAGTTCGGCGAGAAGTACGGCGACCGGGTCCGCGTGGTCACCATCGGCGACTACTCCAAGGAGCTGTGCGGCGGCACCCATGTGCACAACACCGCCCAGCTTGGCCTGGTCAAGCTGCTCGGCGAGTCCTCCATCGGCTCGGGCGTGCGCCGCGTCGAGGCCCTGGTCGGCACCGACGCCTACCGCTTCCTGGCCCGCGAGCACGCCGTGGTCGCGCAGCTCACCGAGCTGGTCAAGGGCCGTCCCGAGGAGCTGCCCGAGCGGATCTCCGGGATGCTGACCCGGCTGAAGGACGCCGAGAAGGAGATCGAGCGCTTCCGCGCCGAGAAGGTCCTCCAGGCCGCGGGCGGCATCGCCGCCGCAGCCCGGGACATCCGCGGCGTCGCCCTGGCCAGCGGGCGCGTTCCCGACGGCACCACCGCCGACGACCTGCGCCGCCTGGTGCTCGACGTGCGCGGCAGGATCAAGGGCGACAGGGCCGCCGTGGTGGCGCTGTTCACCGTGGTGAACGGGCGCCCGCTCACCGTCGTCGCCACCAACGAGGCGGCGAGGGAACGCGGCCTGAAGGCCGGTGACCTGGTGCGCGCCGCCGCCAAGGCCCTTGGCGGCGGGGGCGGCGGCAAGCCCGACGTCGCCCAGGGCGGCGGGCAGGACCCCGCGGCCATCGACGACGCGCTGGCCGCCGTCGAGCGCCAGGTCGGGGACACCGCCTGATGCGACGCGGCAGGCGCCTCGGTGTCGACGTGGGCGAGGCCAGGATCGGGGTCGCCTCGTGCGACCCCGACGGGCTCATCGCCACCCCGGTGGAGACCGTGCCGGGGCGCGATGTCCGGGCCGCCAGGCGGCGGCTTGCCCAACTGGTCGCCGCATACGAGCCGATCGAGGTCGTCGTGGGGCTGCCGCGCTCCCTCCGCGGCGGCGAGGGCCCGGCCGCGGCGCGGGTGCGGGCGTTCGCCGAGCGGATCGCCCACGACGTCGCGCCGGTCCCGGTGCGGCTGGTCGACGAGCGGCTGAGCACCGTCACCGCGACCCGGGGCATGCGCGCCTCGGGCGTCAAGGAGCGCAAGGGCAGGTCGCGCGTCGATCAGGCGGCCGCGGTCGTCATCCTCCAGAGTGCCCTTGAGACGGAGCGCTCCTCGGGCCGCCCGCCGGGGCAGTGCGTCGAAGTGGTTGTCTGATCGCGATACGGTAACGTTCCGCGCGACAGGGCAGTGTTGCGGACTGCGGGGGAAAACGGCTGCCGCCTTGCTTCACAAGGGGTTCGATGACTGAGTATGGCCGGAGTCCCGGCTCCGAACCGTGGCACCCCGACGACCCGCTCTACGGAGAGCAGAACTGGTCGGGCGGGTACGACGGCACGGGTGGCCAGTCCGCGCCGGGCGGCGGCTGGCAGGAGGGGTACGACGCCCAGGCGCAGTACCCGCAGGCGCAGTACTACCCCGGACAGCGGGCGGAGCAGGGCGGCTGGGATACCGGCGACCCCTACTACGCCCAGGGCCAGTACCCGCGGCAGGCCCAGCACCCCCAGCAGGGCGGCTATGGCACCGGTGAGTTCCAGCAGCCCTACGGCACGCAGGAGATGTACCTCCAGCAGGACCCGTACGGGCAGCGGCACCCGCAGCATCCCCAGCAGACCCAGCACCCGCCCCCCTACCAGTCGCAGCAGTCGCAGCAGGCCCAGCAGGCCCAGTACCCGCAGCAGACGCAGGCGATGCCCCCGCAGCAGATGCCGCCGCAGGGCATGCCGCGCCAGCAGTCGGGTCCGGGGCAGGGCCCAGGCGGCGCCGCTCCGGGCGGCCCCTACGACGACCTGGCGGGCCCCGACCCCGAGACCGGCTGGGACCCGGGACCCGACCAGGGCGAACGGGACTTCTTCAGCCGCGACGACGACGATGACGACGCCGACCGCGACGCCCCCACGCGCACGGGCCGCCGCGGCGACCGCCCCAAGAAGCGGCGCGCGGGCTGCGGCTGCGTCGCGATCGCGCTCGTTGTCGTGGGCGGCCTCGGCGGCGTCGCGTGGTACGGCTACGGCTTCTACCAGGACCGTTTCGGCGCCGCCCCCGACTACGCGGGCGAGGGCTCGGGCGAGATCCAGATCGAGATCCCCGAGGGCTCGTCGGTCTCCGCCATCGGCAACATCCTCAGGGAGGCGGGCGTGGTCAGGAGCCATGACGCGTTCGTCCAGGCCGCGGGCGACGACGGCCAGTTGATCCAGGCGGGCATCTACACCCTGCGCGAGCAGATGTCGGCCGAGTCCGCCGTGGCGCTGCTCCTCGACCCCGCGTCCTCCGCCGCCAACACCCTCACCATCCCCGAGGGCGAGCGCGCCTCCGACATCTACGCCCTGATCGACGCGCAGTTGGGCCTGGACGAGGGCGCGACCGCCGAGGTCGCCGAGACCGCGGACATCGGGCTGCCGGAGTGGGCCGAGGGCGACCCTGAGGGCTTCCTCTTCCCCGCGCGGTACGACGTGGGCGAGGAGACCACCCCCGAGCAGCTGCTGACGCGCATGGTCGACCGCGCCGAGGACGAGTTCGCCGAGATCGACCTGGAGGGCCAGGCGGCCGAGCTTGACCGCACCCCGCGCGAGATCCTGATCATCGCCTCGCTCATCCAGGCCGAGGCGCAGGAGGACGAGGAGTTCGGCCAGGTCGCGCAGGTCATCTACAACCGGCTCGAGCTGCCGATGATGTTGCAGTTCGACTCGACGATCAACTACGCGCTCAACCGCGATACCCTCGAGGTCTCCTACGAGGACACCGAGCTCGACTCCCCCTACAACACCTACCAGGTGGATGGACTTCCGCCCGGCCCCATCGACAACCCAGGGCACCAGGCGCTCGAAGCGGCGCTCAACCCCACCGAGGGCGACTGGCTCTACTTCGTGACCGTCCGCCCCGGCGACACCAGGTTCACCGCCGACCACGACGAACACGAGCAGAACGTCAGGGACTTCAACGCCGCCCAGGCCGAGGAGGGGGAGGGCTGATGGGCGACCCACCGGCGGAACGGCACGCCGCGGTCATCGGCTCGCCCATCGCGCACTCCCTCTCCCCGGTCCTGCACCGGGCCGCCTACCGCGCGCTCGGCCTCGACACGTGGGACTACGGGCGTTTCGAGATGGACGAGCGGGGCCTGCCCGGGTTCATCGAAGGGCTGGGCCCTGGCTGGGCCGGGCTCTCGCTGACCATGCCGCTCAAGCGCGCCGTGCTCCCGCTGCTCGACGAGATCAGCGAGACCGCCGCGTCCATCGAGGCCGCCAACACCGTGGTCTTCGGCGACGACGGGCGGCGCCGCGGCGACAACACCGACGTCCCCGGCATGGTCCGGGCTCTCCGCGAGCGCGGCCTGACCGAGGTGGGGGGCGCCGCGATCCTGGGCGCGGGCGCCACCGCGGCCTCGGCCGTCGCCGCGCTCGGCCAGGTCTGCACCGGCCACATCACCGCGTATGTGCGCAGCGACGAACGCGCCCGCGAGATGCACGGCTGGGGCGAGCGCCTGGGCATCCCCGTGCGCACCGCCGCGTGGTCCGATGCCGAACGCGCCCTGACCGAGCCCCTGGTGATCGCCACCACCCCGGCCGGCGCCACGGACGGCCTCGCGGGCGCGGTGCCCGAGCGCCCCGGCGTGCTGTTCGACGTGCTCTACGACCCCTGGCCCACCGCGTTGGCCGGCGCCTGGACCCGCAGGCGCGGCCATGTCATCGGCGGCCTCGACCTCCTGGTGCACCAGGCCGTGCTCCAGGTCGAGGCCATGACCGGCATCGCCCCCGCGCCCGTCAGGCAGATGCGCGCCGCGGGCCGCGCGGCCCTCGCCGCCCGCTGAGCGAGACCGCCGTCTCGCGACGCAGACGGCGGACGGGCGCCGCTCGCGGACGTGGCAGGATCGGCGGTGGTACACCGTCCGGTCGAGGAACATTGAGGAGCACCGTTGAGCAGGCTGCGCTGGCTGACAGCGGGAGAGTCGCACGGACCGGCCTTGGTGGCCACGCTCGAGGGGCTGCCCGCCGGGGTCCCGATCACCACCGACATGGTGGCGGACGCCCTGGCCCGGCGTCGGCTCGGCTACGGTCGCGGGGCCCGGATGAAGTTCGAGCGCGACGAGGTCACCTTCATCGGCGGCGTCCGGCACGGCCTCACCCTGGGCTCGCCCGTGGCCATCATGGTCGGCAACACCGAGTGGCCCAAGTGGGAGCAGGTCATGGCCGCCGACCCGGTGCCGGACGACGTGCTCGCCGGGCTCGCGAGGAACGCCCCGCTGACCCGCCCGCGCCCCGGCCACGCCGACCTGGCGGGCATGCAGAAGTACGGCCTGAACGACGCCAGGCCCATCCTGGAGCGCGCCTCCGCGCGCGAGACGGCCGCCCGCGTCGCCCTCGGCACCGTCGCCCGCTCGTATCTGCGGGAGACCGTCGGCGTCGAACTCGTCTCGCACGTCGTGGAGTTGGGCGGCGCGGCGGCCCCGGGCGGCCTGCTGCCACGCCCCGAGGACACCGCGCGGCTCGACGCCGACCCGGTGCGCTGCCTCGACCCCGAGGCGAGCGAGGCGATGGTGGCCGCGATCGACCAGGCCCACAAGGACGGCGACACCCTCGGCGGCGTCGTCGAGGTGGTCGCCCACGGCGTGCCGGTGGGCCTGGGCTCCCACGTCCACTGGGACCGCCGCCTCGACGCCCGCCTCGCCGGGGCGCTCATGGGCATCCAGGCCATCAAGGGCGTCGAGTTGGGCGACGGGTTCGACCTGGCCCGGGTGCCGGGCTCGCTCGCCCACGACGAGATCGTGCCGGGCCCCGACGGCGTCCGCCGCGCGTCCGGGCGCTCGGGCGGGACCGAAGGCGGCCTGTCCACCGGCGAGTTGCTGCGCGTGCGCGCCGCGATGAAGCCCATCGCCACGGTGCCGAGGGCGCTGGCCACGGTCGATGTCGCGACCGGCGAGACGACGCGCGCGCACCACCAGCGTTCCGACGTGTGCGCGGTCCCGGCCGCGGGGATCGTCGCCGAGGCGATGGTCGCGCTGGTGCTCGCGGACGCCGTCGCCGAGAAGTTCGGCGGGGACAACGTGACCGAGACCCGCCGCAACGTGACCGGCTTCCTCGACAACCTGGAGATCCGGTGACCGCCCCAGCGCCCGGCCGCGGGCCCGCCGTCGTGCTGGTCGGGCCGCCCGGCTCCGGCAAGTCCACCGTCGGCGCGCTGCTGGCCGAGCGCCTCGGCCGCACCCTGCGCGACACCGACCGGGACATCGAGGAGGCGGCGGGCAAGGCGATCCCCGAGATCTTCCTCGACGACGGCGAGCCGCGCTTCCGCGAGCTCGAGGCCGCCGCCGTCCGCGCCGCCGTCACCGGGCACGACGGCGTGGTCGCGCTGGGCGGCGGCGCCGTGCTCGACCCCGGCACCCGCGCCCTGCTAACGGGCCTGCCCGTCGTCTTCCTCGACGTCGCGCACGGGGAGGCCGTCCGCCGCGTCGGCCTCGACGCCGCCCGCCCGCTGCTCGCCATGAACCCCAGGCAGCAGTGGCGCACGCTCATGGAGCAGCGCCGCCCGTTCTACACCGAGGTCGCCCGCGCGGTGGTGCAGACGGCCGACCTGACCCCCGGCGAGGTCGCCCAGGCCGTTCTCGACGCATTGGAGCTCACGACCGCATGACCACCACTTCCGCCCAGGGCGGCCGCATCCCCGCCGCGACCCGGATCACGGTCGGCGGCAGCGCGGGCACGGCGCCCTACGACGTGCTGGTAGGGCGCCGCCTCCTCGGCGAGCTGCCGGGACTCATCGGCACCACGGCACGCCGCGTCGCGGTGCTGCATCCCGAGGCGCTCGACGAGACCGGCGACGTGGTGCGCCAGGACCTCGCCGACCAGGGTTACGAGACGATCGCCGTCCAGCTGCCCAACGCCGAGGAGGCCAAGACCGCGGGCGTCGCCGCGTACTGCTGGAAGGCGCTCGGGCAGTCGGGGTTCACCCGCACCGACGTCATCGTGGCGGTCGGCGGCGGCGCGACGACCGACGTGTCGGGCTTCGTGGCCGCGAGCTGGCTGCGCGGCGTCCGCTGGATCGCCGTGCCGACCACCGTGCTCGGCATGGTGGACGCGGCCGTCGGCGGCAAGACCGGCATCAACACCGCCGAGGGCAAGAACCTGGTGGGCGCCTTCCACCCCCCGGCGGGCGTGCTGTGCGACCTGGCCGCGCTCGACTCCCTGCCGGTCAACGACTACGTCTCGGGGCTCGCCGAGATCATCAAGGCCGGATTCATCGCCGACCCGGCGATCCTCGAGCTGATCGAGGCCGACCCCGGGGCGGCCCGCCACCCCGAGGGGCCGCACACCGCCGAGCTGATCGAACGCGCCATCCGCGTCAAGGCCGGGGTGGTGGCGAGCGACCTCAAGGAGTCGGGCCCGCGGGAGATCCTCAACTACGGCCACACCCTCGCGCACGCCATCGAGAAGAACGAGCGCTACTCCTGGCGGCACGGCGCGGCCGTCTCCGTCGGCATGGTCTTCGCCGCCGAGCTCGGCCGCCTCGCGGGCCGCCTCGACGACGCGACGGCCGACCGGCACCGTGCCGTTCTCGCGTCCGTCGGCCTGCCGGTGACCTACCGCGGCGCGCCATGGGAGCGGCTGCTGGAGACGATGCGGGTGGACAAGAAGTCCAGGGGCGACCGGCTGCGCTTCATCGTGCTCGACGGGCTGGCCCGCCCCGCCGTCCTCGAAGGGCCCGACCCGGCCCTGCTGGTCGCCGCGCACGCGGAGGTGGCCGGATGAGCCGCCGCGTCCTGGTGCTCAACGGGCCCAACCTCGGCCGCCTCGGCTCCCGCGAGCCCGACGTCTACGGCTCGACGTCCTACGCCGGGCTCGTCGAGCGCTGCGCCGCGCTTGGCGATGAGCTCGGGCTCGACCCCGAGGTCAGGGAGACCAACGACGAGGGCGAGCTGATCCGCTGGCTGCACGAGGCCGCGGACGGCGCGCTGCCCGTGGTGCTCAACCCCGGCGCGTTCACCCACTACTCCTACGGCCTGCGCGACGCTGCGGCCCAGCGCACCGCCCCGCTCATCGAGGTGCACATCTCCAACCCGTACCGCAGGGAGGAGTTCCGTCACACCTCGGTGATCGCCTCGGTGGCCAGCGGCACGGTCGCGGGCTTCGGCATCGGCTCGTATCTGCTGGCCCTGCGGGCGGTCGCCGACCAGCTCGCCGACTGAAGCAGCCCAGGGCGGCACTGTCCGGGCTCCCCAGGCGTTCACGACAACGAAAGGCCCGACCGGTACGGTGTGTCAGGCCCGAAGGGACGCACGAGCCGCCGCGCCGTGCGCTGAGATGACGGACATGGGGATCGGATGCAACAGCCCGGTGGGATGCCCGTGCCACCCCCGGCTCCGTTCGACGGGGGGGCTCCAATCGACGGGGGGGCGACCGGGCACGTCAGGCTGCCGCCAGGCAGCGTGGTGCCCGCGCCCACCCCGGCGCCGGGCGCCGCGGCGCCCGACATCGCGCACGCCGGGGTGGCGGTGCTGCTGATCGGCCCCGCGGGGGCGGGCAAGACGACGGTGGCGAGGTTCTGGGCCGAGCGCAGACCCGTGCCCACGGCCCACATCAGCCTCGACGACGTGCGCGAATGGGTGCGTTCGGGGTTCGCCGACCCCCGCTCGGGCTGGGACGACCGCTCCGAGGCGCAGTACCGCCTCGCGCGCCGCACGTGTGGCTTCGCCGCACGGAACTTCCTGGCCAACGGCATCTCCTGCATCCTCGACGACGCCGTCTTCCCCGACCGCCCCGCCGTGGGCCTCGGCGGCTGGAAGCGCCATGTGGGCCCCGGGCTCATCCCGATCGTGCTGCTGCCGGGGCTCGACGTCGTCCTGGAGCGGAACGCCGCGCGCACCGGCACCCGGCGCCTCTCCGACGAGGAGGTGGCCACGATCCACGGCCGCATGGCCGGGTGGTACGGCTCGGGCCTGCCCATCATCGACAACTCCAGGCACGACGTGGCGACCACCGCGCGGATGCTGGACGACGCGGTGGCGCGCAGCCTGTCCCACCCGCCGCAGTGGTGACCCGTCGGTGACCCGTCGCGCTCGTCCGGACGTGTTCAGGCGGCCGAAGAGGCGCGGGCCCGCATAGGCTCGGTCCATGTCCGAGGTTCACGCGGCCCGACGGTCACGGCTGCGGACCCGCTGCTCGCCAGCGGGCGGTAGCGTGGCCGCCCTCGTCTCCCTGCCGGCCAACGTCCGCTACCTGGCGGGCTGCGCCCCCGAGGGGGCCGTGCTGCTCGTGGGCCCGTCGGGCGACGACGTGCTGCTTGGCCACTGGGACCACGGCGGCGACCCCGCGGGCCCGCCGCCCACCGAGGACCAGGGCCTGCGCGTGGCGCCCCTTGGCGGGGAGGCCGACCCCGCGGTGGCCGCCGCCGAGCTGGCCGCCGAGGGCGGTGCCGACACCCTGGCCGTCGAGGAGCACCACCTGACCGTCGCCCGCCACCGGGCCGTCGCGGCCGGTGTGTCGGGGCTCGGGCTCGTCGACCTGGAGTGCGCGGTGGAGCGGCAGCGGCTGGTCAAGGACGAGGAGGAGATCGCGGCGCTGCGGGTGGCCGCCGAGATCACCGACAGGGCGCTGGGGGAGCTGCTCGAGTCGATCCTGGTGGGCCGCACCGAGCGCCATCTCGCGCTGGAGCTGGAACGCCGCCTGGTGGACCATGGCGCGGACGGCCCGGCGTTCCCCACCTCGGTCGCCACCGGCAGCCACTCGGGCCTGGCCGGGCACCGGCCCACGGACCGGCGGGTGGAGGAGGGGGACTTCCTGACCGTGTGCCTGGGCGCCCGCTTCCGCGGGTACCGCTGCCGGATCGGGCGGACGTTTGTCATCGGGACCAGCCCCGACGACTGGCAGATCGAGCTGTACGAGGTCGTCTTCGCCGCTCAGCGCGCCGCGCGTGAGGCGCTGGCCCCTGGCGCGGAGTACGCGGCCGTCGACCGGGCCGCGCGGGACGTGCTCGACGCCGCGGGGCACGGCACGGCGCTCGGCCCGGTGACCGGGCGCGGGGTCGGCCTGGAAATCGGGGAGGACCCTCGGTTGTCCCCCGCGGCCATGGGTAGACTGGGCCCTTGCGTGCCGGTCACCGTCGAGCCGGGGGTGCATCTTCCAGGCCGGGGTGGTGTCCGGATCGATGACACGCTGGTCGTCCGCTCACCCGCGGACGGCGGACCCGAGCTACTCACCATCACGACCAAGGAACTCCTCGCCCTCTAGGGCGTGTTCCGGAATACGCCTGGCCCTTCCCGGGCGGCCGGGGGGGACCTCGGTCACCGCAAGCAGCAGTCGGTAGGAGAATCCGCAACCGTGGCCACCACCAACGACCTCAAGAACGGCATGGTGCTCAAGCTCGACGGGGGCCAGCTGTGGTCCGTCGTCGAGTTCCAGCACGTCAAGCCCGGCAAGGGCGGCGCTTTCGTGCGCACCAAGCTCAAGAACGTACTCTCCGGCAAGGTGGTCGACCGGACCTTCAACGCCGGCACCAAGGTGGACACCGCCACCGTGGACCGGCGGGGCATGCAGTTCTCCTACAAGGACGGCAGCGACTTCGTGTTCATGGACACGGAGACCTACGACCAGCTGCACATCACCCCGGATACCGTGGGCGAGGCCGCCAACTACCTGCTCGAGGGCCAGGACTGCACGGTCGCCATCCACGAGGAGAACCCCCTCTTCGTGGAGCTGCCCGCCGCCGTCGAGCTGGTCATCGAGTACACCGAGCCTGGCGTCCAGGGCGACCGCTCCACGGGCGGCACCAAGCCCGCCAGGCTGGAGACCGGGTACGAGATCGGCGTGCCGCTCTTCATCACGACCGGCGAGAAGATCAAGGTCGACACCCGCTCCGGCGAATACCTCGGCCGGGTGAACAGCTAACCGTGGCTGCCCGCAGCAAGGCCCGCAAACGTGCCCTGCAAATCCTCTTCGAGGCCGACCAGCGCGGCGTGCCCGCCACCGATGTCCTCGCCGACTGGGCCAGGCTGGCCCTCACCGACGACCGGCAGCCGCGGGTCAGCGACTTCACCCGTCAGCTGGTCGAGGGCTACGCCGGGCACACCGCGCGCATCGACGAGCTGATCGCCCAGTACACCGTCAGCTGGCCGATCGACCGCATGCCCGTGGTGGACCGCAACATCCTGCGGCTCGCCACGTTCGAGCTGATCTGGCAGGACGAGACGCCCGACGCCGTGGTGCTCGACGAGGCGGTGCAGCTGGCCAAGGAGTTCTCCACGGACGACTCACCGGCCTTCGTCAACGGCCTGCTCGGCCGTCTGAAGGACCTGAAGCCCACGCTTCGCCGCTGACGACGCGATGCTCCCACGAGGGGGTGGCGGGCCGCACCGGCCCACCACCCCCTCGGCCGCTCTCGGCGAGGACGCCTTAAGACTCCTCGGCCTGCACCGCGCGCCGCGCGTCCGCGCCCAGCACGCCCCAGCTGATCAGCTGCTCGGTCAGCACCGAGGGCGACTGGTCGTAAATCACGGCCAGCGTGCGCAGGTCGTCCTGGCGGATCGACAGCACCTTGCCGTTGTAGTCACCGCGCTGGCTCTGGATCGTCGCGGTGTACCGCTGGAGCGGCCCGGCCTTCTCGCTGGGCACATGGGCGAGGCGCTCCAGGTCGAGGACGAGCTTGGGCGGCGGCTCGGCGGCGCCCCCCGGGGTCGAGCCGGGCAGAAGCTCCTGCACCGGGACCCCGTAGAAGTCCGCCAGCTCCGCGAGGCGCTGCACGGTGACGGCTCGGTCGCCGCGCTCGTAGGAGCCGACGACGACCGCCTTCCAGCGGCCCTGCGACTTCTCCTCGACCCCATGGAGCGACAGACCCTGCTGGGTGCGGATGGCCCGGAGCTTGGCCCCGAGCTGTTTGGCGTATTCGCTGGACATGTGTCTCCCCGGAACGGCTGCTTCGTAACTCACTGTGAGGTTACGCAGCGTAATAAGTCTCGTCAAGCCGGGGGCGGGGACCATGCCTCTGACCTGTAGGAATGCGGAGCGTGCCGGTGACCCTGGTAGGGTCGGGGCGTTCGACCGACGTCCTTTAAGGCCCGTCCCGTGAGGCGGGGAAGGAGGTCCGCACTTCCATGGACTCAACGCCCGACACCCAGCCCTCCGTGCCCGCCCCCTCCGCGGCGGCGCGCACCGTTCTCGAGGGCCCCGACATCGCGCGGGCCCTCACCCGCATCGCCCACGAGATCGTCGAGCGCGCCAAGGGCGCCGACGACGTGGTGCTCCTCGGCATCCCGACCCGTGGCGTCTTCCTGGCCCGACGGCTGGCCGACAAGCTGCGCCGGATCACCGAGCTCCCGCTTCCCGTGGGCTCCCTCGACATCACGATGTACCGGGACGACCTGCGGCTGCGCCCGGCGCGCGCCCTGGCGCGCACCGACATCCCCGGCGAGGGCATCGACGGGCGGCTGGTCGTCCTGGTGGACGACGTGCTGTTCTCGGGGCGTACCATCCGCGCCGCCCTCGACGCCCTGGGCGACATCGGCCGCCCCAGGGCGGTGCAGCTGGCGGTCCTGGTGGACCGCGGCCACCGCGAGCTGCCGATCCGCGCCGACTACGTCGGCAAGAACATCCCCACCTCGCTGCGCGAGACGGTCAAGGTGCAGCTCACCGAGGAGGACGGCCGCGACGGCGTGCTGCTCGGCGTGCGCGAGCCCGCCCCGTCCGGCGAGCGGTAGCCCTCTTCGCCGCCCCGGATCCCCGCACGCCGACACCACGCTTCCCTCACCCGCGCCCGCACGCCGCGGAAGACACCACGGAAGGCACCAGATGAAGCGTCACCTCATCTCGGCCACCGATCTCACCCGTGACGACGCCGTCCTGATCCTCGACACCGCTGAGGAGCTGGCCCGCGTCGCCGACCGGCCGATCAAGAAGCTGCCGACCCTGCGCGGCCGCACCGTCGTCAATCTCTTCTTCGAGGACTCCACCCGCACCCGGATCTCCTTCGAGGCCGCGGCCAAGCGGCTCTCCGCCGATGTCATCAACTTCTCGGCGAAGGGCTCGTCCGTCTCCAAGGGCGAGTCGCTCAAGGACACCGCGCTGACCCTGGAGGCCATGGGCGCCGACGCCGTGGTCATCAGGCACCACGACTCCGGCGCCCCGCACCGCCTCGCCACCTCCGACTGGATCGGCGGCTGCGTGATCAACGCGGGCGACGGCACGCACGAGCACCCCACGCAGGCGCTGCTCGACGCGTTCACGCTGCGCCGCAGGCTCACCGAGGGCCCCGGCGGCGGCGTCGGGGGCGACCTGGCGGGCCGCCGCGTCACGATCGTCGGCGACATCCTGCATAGCCGGGTGGCCCGCTCCAACATCCACCTGCTCACGACGCTCGGCGCCGAGGTCACCGTGGTCGCCCCGCCGACGCTGCTGCCCATCGGCGTCGGCCACTGGCCCTGCGCGGTCTCCTACGACCTCGACTCCGTGCTGCCCAAGTCGGACGCGGTGATGATGCTCCGCGTCCAGCGCGAGCGCATGAACGCCGCCTACTTCCCGACCGAGCGCGAGTACGCCAGGCGTTACGGCCTCGACGGCGACCGGATGGCGCGCATGCCCGAGCACGCCGTCGTGATGCACCCGGGCCCGATGAACCGGGGCATGGAGATCACCGCCGAGGTCGCCGACTCGCCCCGATGCACGGCCGTCGAGCAGGTCTCGGGCGGCGTCAGCGTGCGCATGGCGGTGCTCTACCTGCTGCTCGGTGGCGCGGGCCCCGCCGACACCACCCGCCCCGACACCACCCGCCCCGACCTCACCCGCTCCGACCTCACCCGTACCGACACGACCCGCTCCGACGAGAACGGACAGCCAGCATGAGCCAGCAGACCCAGCGGACCCTGATCCGTGGCGCCCACGTCCTGGGCGGGGCGCCGGGGGACGTCCTGATCGACGGCGGCGCGATCGCCGAGATCGGCGCGGGACTGCCCGCCGAGGGCGCCGCGGTGATCGACGCGGCCGGGCTCGTCCTGCTGCCGGGGCTCGTCGATCTGCACACCCATCTGCGCGAGCCGGGGCGCGAGGACTCCGAGACGGTCCTCACCGGCACCAGGGCCGCGGCCGCCGGTGGCTTCACCGCCGTGCACGCCATGGCCAACACCTTCCCCGTCGCCGACACCGCGGGCGTCGTCGAGCAGGTGTGGCGCCTGGGCCGGGAGTCCGGGTACTGCGACGTGCAGCCCGTGGGCGCCGTCACCGTCGGCCTCGACGGCAAGCAGCTGGCCGAGCTGGGCGCGATGCACGAATCGGCCGCGGGCGTCGTGGTCTTCTCCGACGACGGCAAGTGCGTCGACGACGCCGTGATCATGCGCCGCGCCCTCGAGTATGTGAAGGCGTTCGACGGCGTGATCGCCCAGCACGCGCAGGAGCCGAGGCTGACCGAGGGCGCCCAGATGAACGAGGGCGTCGTCTCCGCCGAGCTGGGCCTGACCGGCTGGCCCGCCGTCGCCGAGGAGGCGATCATCGCCCGCGACGTCCTGCTCGCCGCCCATGTCGGCTCCCGGGTCCACGTGTGCCACCTGAGCACCGCGGGCTCCGTCGAGCTGGTGCGCTGGGCCAAGTCCAAGGGCTGGAACGTCACGGCCGAGGTCACCCCGCACCACCTGCTGCTCACGGACGACCTGGTGCGTTCCTACGACCCGGTCTACAAGGTCAACCCCCCGCTGCGCACCGAGGCCGACGTGCTGGCGCTGCGCGAGGCGCTGGCCGACGGCACCATCGACTGTGTGGCCACCGACCACGCCCCGCACCCCCACGAGGACAAGGACTGCGAGTGGGGCGCCGCAGCCATGGGCATGATCGGCCTGGAGACGGCGCTGTCCGTCGTGCAGCACACCATGGTCGACACGGGCCTGCTCGACTGGGCGGCCGTCGCCGACCGGATGTCCGCAAGGCCCGCTGCCATCGGCCGCCTGGCCGGGCACGGCCGCCCGATCGCCGCGGGGGAGCCCGCCAACCTGGCGCTGGTCGACCCCGCGCACCGTGCCGTGGTGGACCCGACCGCGTTTGTCTCGCGCAGCCGCAACACCCCCTACCGCGGCCTCGAGCTTCCCGGGCGCGTGATCCACACGTTCCTGCGCGGGCGGGCCACCGTTGTGGACGGTGAGCTGGCATGACCGGCGCCCTTCACACCTCCTCCCACCCCTCGTTCCACCCCGCCCTGCTCGCCGCCGAAGAGGTCGAACGCCGCTCCGCCGAGGTCACCGACTGGGCCGCCAGGATCGCCTGGGTCGTCGGGCTGCTGCTCTTCGTCGCCCTGGTCTACTGGCTGATGCGCGAGGGCTGGAAGTGGCGGGCCACCCTCCAGGGCGACCTGCCGCCGCTCGCCCCGCTGCCCGACGAGGGTGGCGCGCCCGTGCTGCGGCTGAGCGGCACGTACCACGGCACGACCACGGCGGGGCGGTGGCTCGACCGCATCGTCGCGCACGGGCTGGGCGCGAGGAGCCGCGCCGAGCTGTCCCTGACCGGCGCGGGCGTGGCCGTGGAGCGCCCCGGCGCCGCCGGGTTCCTCATCCCGTCCGACCGGATCCGCGGCGCACGCCTGGACAAGGGCATCGCGGGCAAGGTGCTGACCGAGGGCGCCCTGCTGGTGATCACCTGGGCGCACGGCGACCGGCTGCTGGACTCGGGGTTCCGCTCCGACCGCGCCGCCGAGCACGCCGACTGGCTCGACGCGCTCGGCCCGTTCTCCCCCTTCGACCCGCCCGCCCCCGCACAGACCGCCCCCGCCAAGACCGCCCCCGCCAAGACCGCCCCGGAAGGTGCCCGATGACCCCCACCCCAGCCGTGCTCGTCCTCGAGGACGGCCGCGCGTTCCACGGCCGGGCCTACGGCGCGGTCGGCGAGACGTTCGGCGAGGCCGTCTTCGCCACCGGCATGACCGGCTACCAGGAGACCTTGACCGACCCCTCCTACCACCGCCAGGTGGTCGTGATGACCGCCCCGCACATCGGCAACACCGGTGTCAACGACGAGGATCCCGAGTCCCGGCGCATCTGGGTCGCGGGCTATGTCGTGCGCGACCCGGCGCGCACTCCCTCCAACTGGCGCTCCGTGCGCTCCCTCGACGACGAGCTGGCCGCCCAGGGCGTCGTCGGCATCAGCGGCGTCGATACCCGCGCGCTGACCCGGCACCTGCGCGAGCGCGGCGCCATGCGCGCGGGCGTGTTCTCGGGCCCCACGCTCGGGGACCACGCGACCCTGCTCGAACGCGTCCGCTCCGCCCCGGTGATGACGGGCGCCGACCTGGCCGCCGAGGTCGCGACCACGGAGCCCTATGTCGTCCCCGCGGTGGGGGAGAAGCGCCTCACCGTCGCCGCGGTGGACCTGGGCATCAAGGGCATGACCCCGCGCCGCATGGCCGAGCGCGGCGTCGAGGTCCATGTGCTGCCCGCCACGGCCACGTTGGACGAGGTCTACGCGGCCGACCCCGACGGGGTGTTCTTCTCCAACGGCCCCGGCGACCCCGCGGCGGCCCACCACCCCGTCGAGCTGATGCGGGGCGTGCTTGAGCGGGCGACGCCGCTGTTCGGCATCTGCTTCGGGAACCAAGTGCTCGGACGCGCCCTGGGATTCGGGACGTTCAAGCTCAAGTACGGCCACCGCGGCATCAACCAGCCGGTCAAGGACCTGGCCACGGGCCGCGTCGAGGTGACCGCGCACAACCACGGCTTCGCCGTGGACGCCCCGGTCGGCGAGGCGTCCGAGACGCCGTTCGGCCGCGTCGAGGTCTCCCACGTCTGCCTCAACGACAACGTCGTCGAGGGGCTGCGGCTCATCGACCGCCCGGCGTTCAGCGTCCAGTACCACCCCGAGGCGGCCGCGGGACCCCACGACGCCGCCTACCTGTTCGACCGCTTCACCGCACTGATGGAGGGCCAGCGTGCCTAAACGTTCCGACATCCGGTCCGTCCTGGTCATCGGCTCGGGCCCGATCGTCATCGGCCAGGCGGCCGAGTTCGACTACTCGGGCACCCAGGCATGCCGCGTCCTGAAGGCCGAGGGCCTGCGGGTCATCCTGGTCAACTCCAACCCCGCCACGATCATGACCGACCCCGAGATGGCCGACGCCACCTATGTGGAGCCCATCACCCCGGAGTTCGTCGAGCGGATCATCGCCAAGGAGCGCCCCGACGCGCTGCTGCCCACCCTGGGCGGCCAGACCGCGCTCAACACCGCGGTGGCGCTGCACGAGTCGGGCGTCCTCGCGGCGCACGGCGTGGAGCTGATCGGCGCTAACGTCGACGCGATCCGCAAGGGCGAGGACCGCGACCAGTTCAAGGACGTCGTCGCCGCCGTCCGCGCGGCCACGGGCCATGGCGAGTCGGCGCGTTCGGTCATCTGCCACTCGATGGACGACGCGCTCGCGGGCGTCGCCGATCTTGGCGGCTACCCCGTGGTGGTGCGTCCCTCGTTCACCATGGGCGGCGCGGGCTCGGGCTTCGCGCACGACGAGGCCGAGCTGCGTCGCATCGCGGGGCAGGGGCTCGCGCTCTCGCCGACCACCGAGGTGCTTCTCGAGGAGTCCATCCTCGGCTGGAAGGAGTACGAGCTCGAGCTGATGCGCGACCGGAACGACAACGTCGTCGTGGTCTGCTCCATCGAGAACCTCGACCCCATGGGCGTCCACACCGGCGACTCCATCACCGTCGCCCCCGCGATGACCCTGACCGACCGCGAGTACCAGATCCTGCGCGACATCGGCATCGCCGTCATCCGCGAGGTCGGCGTGGACACGGGCGGCTGCAACATCCAGTTCGCCGTCAACCCCGAGGACGGCCGCGTCGTCGTCATCGAAATGAACCCCAGGGTCTCCCGCTCGTCCGCGCTCGCGTCCAAGGCCACGGGATTCCCGATCGCGAAGATCGCCGCCCGCCTCGCCATCGGCTACTCACTCGACGAGATCCCCAACGACATCACCGAGCGCACGCCCGCGTCGTTCGAGCCCACGCTCGACTATGTGGTCGTCAAGGTGCCGAGGTTCGCGTTCGAGAAGTTCCCAGCCGCGGACGCCACCCTGACCACCACGATGAAGTCCGTCGGCGAGGCCATGGCCATCGGCCGCAACTTTACCGAGGCCCTCAACAAGGCGCTGCGCTCGGTCGAGAAGTCCGGGTCGCAGTTCGACTTCGGCTCGGGCCCCGGCGACCCGAGGGAGCTGGGCGACAAGCACGCCCTGCTGGCCAAGGCCGCCATCCCCACCGACGGGCGGCTGAACACCGTGATGCGCGCCATCCGCGCGGGCGCCACCCCCGGGGAGGTGTTCGAGGCCACCCGCATCGACCCGTGGTTCGTCGATCAGCTGTTCCTCATCAAGGAGACGGCCGACGCGCTCGCCGCGGCCGAGCGGCTCTCGCCCGAGCTGCTCACCGAGGCCAAGCGGCACGGCTTCTCCGACGCGCAGATCGGCGCCATCCGCGGGCTGCGCGAGGACGTGGTGCGCGAGGTCAGGCACGCGCTCGGCGTGCGCCCCGTGTACAAGACGGTGGACACGTGCGCCGCCGAGTTCGCCGCGCGCACCCCGTATCTCTACTCGTCCTACGACGAGGAGACCGAGGTCACTCCGCGCGAGCGGCCCGCCGTGATCATCCTGGGCTCGGGGCCCAACCGCATCGGCCAGGGCATCGAGTTCGACTACTCGTGCGTCCACGCGTGCTTCGCGCTGAGCGACGCCGGCTACGAGACCGTGATGGTCAACTGCAACCCCGAGACCGTCTCCACCGACTACGACACCTCCGACCGGCTCTACTTCGAGCCGCTGACGCTGGAGGACGTCCTGGAGATCGTGCACGCCGAGACCCAGGCGGGCCCGGTCGCCGGGGTCATCGTCCAGCTCGGCGGCCAGACCCCGCTCGGCCTCGCCCAGGCGCTCAAGGACAACGGTGTGCCCATCGTCGGCACGTCGCCCGAGGCGATCGACCTGGCGGAGGAGCGGGGGGCGTTCGGGCGGGTGCTCGCCGAGGCGGGGCTGCCCGCGCCCAAGTACGGCACGGCGTTCTCCTTCGAGGAGGCCAAGACCATCGCCGCGGGCATCGGCTACCCGGTCATGGTGCGCCCCAGCTATGTCCTGGGCGGGCGCGGCATGCGCATCGTCTACGACGAGCCCGCGCTCGCCGAGTACCTGGAGCACCACGCCGGGCTGATCTCCGAACACCCGGTCCTCGTCGACCGGTTCCTCGACGACGCCATCGAGATCGACGTGGACGCGCTCTACGACGGCCAGGAGCTCTACCTCGGCGGCGTGATGGAGCACATCGAGGAGGCGGGCATCCACTCGGGCGACTCCGCGTGCGCCCTGCCGCCCATCACCCTGGGCGCCAGCGACATCACGCGGCTGCGGTCATCGACCGAGGCCATCGCGCGGGGCGTCGGCGTGCGCGGCCTGATCAACATCCAGTTCGCGCTCGCGGGCGACATCCTCTACGTCCTGGAGGCCAACCCCCGCGCCTCGCGCACCGTTCCCTTCACGTCCAAGGCCACCGCCGTGCCGCTGGCCAAGGCCGCCGCCCGCGTCTCGCTGGGCGCCACCATCGCGGAGCTGCGCGCCGAGGGCCTGCTGCCGCCGACCGGCGACGGCGGAACGCTGCCGCTGACCGCGCCGATCTCCGTCAAGGAGGCCGTGATGCCCTGGTCGCGCTTCCGCGACGCGCACGGGCGTGGCGTGGACACGGTGCTCGGGCCCGAGATGCGCTCCACGGGCGAAGTCATGGGCATCGACACGGTGTTCGGCACGGCGTACGCCAAGTCCCAGGCGGGCGCGTACGGCGCGCTGCCGACCAAGGGCCGGGCGTTCGTCTCCGTCGCCAACCGCGACAAGCGCGCCATGATCTTCCCGGCGCGCGCCCTGGCCGAGCACGGCTTCACGCTGCTGGCCACCGAGGGCACCGCCGAGGTGCTCAAGCGGAACGGCATCAGCGCCACGGTCGTGCGCAAGCACAGCGAGGGCCAGGGGCCCGACGGCGAGCCCACGATCGTCCAGCTCATCCACGAGGGACAGGTGGACCTCATCATCAACACGCCGTTCGGCACGGGCGGTCGGCTCGACGGATACGAGATCCGCACCGCCGCCGTCGCCCGCGGCGTCCCGTGCCTCACCACCGTCCAGGCGCTGTCCGCCGCGGTGCAGGGCATCGACGCGCTGGGGCGCGGAGAGGTCGGCGTGCGCTCCCTCCAGGACCACGCGCGCGACCTGACCGCCGCGCGGGAGGGCTGACCGCGATGTCCGCCTATGGGCTGTTGTTCTCCGCTGTGCTGCGCCGGCTCGACTCGGAGCGCGCCCACCGCGCCGCCTTCGGGCTGATCCGCGCGGCGGGGCGCGTGCCCGGGCCGCGCGCCGTGGTGCGCGCCGCCTACGCGCCCGCACATCCCGAGCTGCGCGTGCGCGCCCTGGGACTCGACCTGCCTGGCCCCTTCGGCCTCGCCGCCGGATTCGACAAGAACGCCGAGGGCATCGGCCCGCTCGCCGCGCTCGGCTTCGACTTCGTCGAGGTCGGCACCGTCACCGCGCGCCCCCAGCCGGGCAACGACCGCCCCCGCCTCTTCCGGCTCACCCCCGACCGCGCCCTGGTCAACCGCATGGGCTTCAACAACGACGGCGCCGATGCCGTCGCCGCCCGCCTGGCCCGAAGGCCCCGCCAGGGCCCGGTCGTCGGCGTCAACATCGGCAAGACCAAGGTCGTCCCCGAGGCGGAGGCCGCGGCCGACTACGCCGCCGCCACCGAACGGCTCGCCGCCCACGCCGACTACCTCGTGGTCAACGTCTCCTCGCCCAACACCCCAGGGCTGCGCGACCTCCAGGCCGCCGACCGGCTGCGCCCGCTGCTCGCCGCGGTCCGCGCGGCGGCCGACCGCGCCACGCCCGCGCGGCGCGTCCCCCTGCTGGTGAAGATCGCGCCCGACCTGGCGGACGAGGACATCGACGCCGTCGCCGATCTCGCCGTCGAGGCCGGGCTCGACGGCATCATCGCCACCAACACCACTGTCTCCCGTGAGGGGTTGATCAGCAACCCGCGCACCGTGGCTTCCACGGGCGCGGGCGGACTGTCGGGCGCCCCCTTGCGCGACAGGTCACTTGCCGTGCTCCGCCGCCTCCACGCGCGTGCCGGGGACCGGCTCACGCTCGTCGGCGTCGGCGGCATCGAGACCGCCGACGACGCCTGGCGGCGCATCCTCGCGGGCGCCACCCTGATCCAGGGCTACAGCGGCTTCGTCTACGCGGGACCCGCCTGGGCCCGCGCGATCCACCGCGGCCTGGCCGAGCGCCTGGCGGCCAGCCCGTACGCGACGCTCGCCGACGCCGTCGGCGCCGAGGGAAGGGACCGCACCCGATGACCGCACCCGAGCCGTTCGGCGCCAGGCTGCGCCGCGCGATGGACGCGCGCGGCCCGCTGTGCGTCGGCGTCGACCCGCACCCCGCGCTGCTCGCCGCGTGGGGCCTCGGCGACGACATCGGCGGCCTCGAACGCTTCTGCGCCACGGCCGTCGACGCGCTCGCCGACCGCGTGGCCGTCCTCAAGCCGCAGTCGGCGTTCTTCGAGCGCTTCGGCTCGCGCGGCATCGCCGTCCTGGAGCGCACCGTCGCCGAGGCGCGCGCGGCCGGGGCGTTGGTGATCATGGACGCCAAGCGCGGCGACATCGGCTCGACGATGGCGGCGTACGCCGGCGCGTTCCTCGACAAGGGCTCCCCGCTGTTCTCCGACGCCGTCACCCTCAGCCCCTACCTCGGCTACGGCGCGCTGCGCCCCGCCCTCGACCTCGCCGCGGCGGGCGGCTGCGGCGCCTTTGTCCTCGCGCTCACCTCCAACCCCGAGGGCGCCGAGGTCCAACGCGCCACATCCGCGGGGGGCGTGAGCGTCGCGCAGGGCGTGCTCGACCGCCTCGCGGCGGACAACGCGGGCGCCACGCCGCTGGGTTCGTTCGGCGCGGTCGTCGGCGCCACCCTGCGTGAGGCGGGCGCCGACCTGGCGATCAACGGGCCGCTGCTCGCGCCGGGGCTCGGCGCCCAGGGCGCCACGGCGGCCGATCTCCCGCGCGTCTTCGGCGGGGTGCTGCGCAACGTCGTGCCGAGCACCAGCCGCGGCGTCCTGCGGCATGGCCCCGATGTGGCGGCACTGCGTGCCGCGGCGGAGCGCGAGGCCGCCGAAGTCGCCCGATTCACCGGTGCCTGAGCGTGACGAGCCATGGCGATGAGGCGCCAGCCGTAGGTATATGCCCGGAAATGTCGGTGACGCTCTCCATCTGACCTGGAGTTTTTGTCGATTCTCCCTGACTTATTGCGGTGACGGCCGCTAGTCTCCGTCGAGAGCGGAGCAGCCGAGCGTCGCTCGTTGCTCCCCTGGTGCGGGGCTACTAGGTTCCTCACCGTTCCGTATCCGACACGTTCGACAACCGAGGTGACGTAGGCGTGGCTCTACCGCCCCTTACCCCTGAACAGCGCGCAGCCGCGCTTGAGAAGGCCGCAGCGGCTCGCCGGGAGCGCGCCGAGGTCAAGAATCGGCTCAAGCACTCCGGTGCCTCGCTGCACGAGGTCATCAAGCGGGGCCAGGAGAACGACGTCATCGGCAAGATGAAGGTCAGTGCCCTGCTCGAGTCGATGCCCGGCGTCGGCAAGGTCCGCGCGCGCCAGATCATGGAGCGGCTCGGCATCTCGGAGAGCCGCCGGGTCCGCGGGCTCGGGTCCAACCAGATCGCCGCGCTCGAGCGCGAGTTCGGTACCAGCAAGTCCTGACGTCCCGCGCCCGCCGACCGGATTTTCCCCGTCGGCGCGGGAGACGGGATAATCG
Source organism: Streptomyces sp. PT12 (assembly GCF_003311645.1). Classification (GTDB taxonomy): domain Bacteria; phylum Actinomycetota; class Actinomycetes; order Streptomycetales; family Streptomycetaceae; genus Streptomyces. The sequence continues at coordinate 213,931 of NZ_QEST01000014.1, forward strand.
CCGCATGACCGATCGTCCGCGACTGACCGTGCTCTCCGGCCCCTCAGGGGTCGGCAAGAGCACGGTCGTCGCCCATCTCCGCAAGGCCCACCCCGAGGTGTGGCTCTCCGTCTCCGCGACCACGCGGAAGCCGCGCCCCGGGGAGCGGCACGGCGTGCACTACTACTTCGTGGACGACGGGGAGTTCGACAAGCTGATCGCCAACGGCGAGCTGCTGGAGTGGGCCCAGTTCGCCGGGCACCGTTACGGAACGCCCCGCCGCGCCGTGCTCGAACGGCTCGACGCGGGGAAGCCGGTGCTCCTCGAGATCGACCTCCAGGGCGCCAGGCTGGTCCGCGAGTCCATGCCCGAGGCCCGGCTTGTGTTCCTCGCGCCGCCCAGTTGGGAGGAGCTGGTCCGCCGCCTCACGGGCCGCGGCACCGAGCCGCCCGAGGTGATCGAGCGCCGCCTCGCCGTGGCCAGGACGGAGCTCGCGGCCGAGCCCGAGTTCGACGTCACCCTGGTCAACACCTCGGTCGAGGGCGTCGCCGCGGAGCTGCTAGCCTTGATTCGTTGACCCATATGTCACCGCGGGGTACGCCCAACGCCCTCCCGCGGACTTCCAGCGGAAGGCAGAGAGTGTCCTCTTCCATCACCACGCCCGAGGGCATCATCAACCCCCCGATCGACGAGCTGCTTGAGGCGACCGACTCGAAGTACAGCCTGGTGATCTACGCGGCCAAGCGCGCCCGCCAGATCAACGCGTACTACTCGCAGCTCGGCGAGGGCCTGCTGGAGTACGTCGGCCCGCTGGTGGACACGCATGTGCACGAGAAGCCGCTCTCTATCTCGCTCCGTGAGATCAACGCCGGGCTGCTGACCTCCGAGGCCGTCGAGGGCGCCACGGACTGAGGCCGTCACAGGCCGGGGCGCGCGGCGCCCGAGGGTTTCCGTCACGAGGCCCGGCAGCGGGAGCTGCCGGGCCTCGCGTCTGCCGTGATGTCTGCCGAGCGGGCCAGGGCCCGCGGAAGGGGCGAGCGATGGATCAGCCCAGGGTCGTTCTCGGAGTGGGCGGCGGCATCGCCGCCTACAAGGCGTGCGAGCTGCTGCGGCGCTTCACCGAGTCGGGGCACGAGGTCCGCGTCGTGCCCACGGCCTCGGCCCTGCGCTTCGTCGGCGCCGCCACCTGGGCCGCGCTCTCCGGGGCCCCCGTGGCCACGGAGGTGTGGGACGACGTCGACGAGGTCCCGCACGTGCGGATCGGCAAGCGGGCCGACCTCGTCGTCATCGCCCCCGCCACCGCCGACGTCCTCGCGAGGGCGGCCGGGGGCCGGGCCGACGACCTGCTGACCAACGTTCTGCTGACCGCCCGCTGCCCCGTGGTGTTCGCGCCCGCCATGCACACCGAGATGTGGGAGCACCCGGCCACCCGGGAGAACGTCGCGACGCTGCGCCGCCGCGGCGCCGTCGTCATCGAGCCCGCGGAGGGGCGGCTCACGGGCGCCGACACCGGCAAGGGGCGGCTGCCCGAGCCCGAGGCGATCTTCCAGATCTGCCGCCGCGTCCTGGCGCGCGGCGCGGGGGCCGCGGCCCCCGACCTCGCGGGCCGCCATGTCGTGATCAGCGCGGGCGGCACGCGCGAGCCCGTCGACCCCGTGCGTTTCCTCGGCAACCGCTCGTCGGGCAAGCAGGGCTATGCCCTCGCCCGCGCGGCCGTCGCGCGCGGTGCCCGCGTCACCCTGGTCGCCGCCAACGCCGCGCTCCCCGATCCCGCGGGGGCCGATCTTGTGCGCGTCACCACGGCGCTCGAGCTGCGCGAGGCCGTGCTCAAGGCCGCCGCGGACGCCGACGCCGTTGTCATGGCGGCGGCCGTCGCCGACTTCAGGCCCGCCGCCCGCGCCGAGAGCAAGATCAAGAAGGTGCCGGGCCGCGACCCCGACCCCATCGCCCTCGTCCGCAACCCCGACATCCTGGCCGAGCTGTCGTCGGCGAAGCCCCCGGGCCGCGTCGTCGTCGGCTTCGCCGCCGAGACCGACGACGTCCTGGCCAACGGCCGCGCCAAGCTCGCCGCCAAGGGCTGCGACCTGCTCGTGGTCAACCAGGTGGGCGAGGACCGCGCCTTCGGCACCGAGGAGAACGAGGCCGTTCTGCTGGCCGCGGACGGCGGCGAGACACCGGTGCCGCACGGCCCCAAGGAGGCGCTGGCGGACGCGATCTGGGACGCCGTGGCCCACCTCTTCAGGGGCGCGCGCCCCGGCGCGTGAGCCGGGGCGCGGTCTTACAGTACGGGCGGCCTCTACCCCCTTCGGCGGCCGGGCCGTTAGGGTGTCATCGGCATCCGTAGCCAGTCAGCAGCCGCTGCAACCCAAGGGAGCGATGTGTCCCGCCGTCTTTTCACCTCGGAATCCGTCACCGAGGGTCATCCAGACAAGATCGCCGACCAGATCAGCGACACCATTCTGGATGCGCTCCTGCGGGAGGACCCCGCCTCACGCGTCGCCGTCGAGACGCTGATCACCACCGGCCTCGTGCACGTCGCCGGCGAGGTGACCACCAAGGCGTACGCGCCCATCGCGCAGCTCGTGCGCGAGAAGATCCTGGACATCGGCTACGACTCGTCGAAGAAGGGCTTCGACGGCGCCTCGTGCGGCGTCTCGGTGTCCATCGGCTCGCAGTCAGCCGACATCGCGCAGGGCGTCGACTCCGCCTACGAGGCGCGCGTCGAGGGCGACGACGACGAGCTCGACCGGCAGGGCGCGGGCGACCAGGGCCTGATGTTCGGCTACGCGTGCGACGAGACGCCCGAGCTGATGCCGCTGCCGATCCGGCTCGCGCACCGCCTCTCGCACCGGCTCTCCGAGGTCAGGAAGAACGGCACCATCCCCTACCTCCGCCCCGACGGCAAGACGCAGGTCACCATCGAGTACGACGGCGACCGCGCCGCCCGCCTCGACACCGTCGTGGTCTCGAGCCAGCACGCCGCCGACATCGACCTGGACTCTCTGCTCGCGCCCGACGTGCGGGAGTTCGTGGTCGAGGCCGAGCTGAAGCTGCTGCGCGACGAGGGCATCAAGCTCCAGACCGAGGGCTATCGGCTCCTGGTGAACCCCACGGGTCGCTTCGAGATCGGCGGCCCCATGGGCGACGCCGGGCTGACCGGCCGGAAGATCATCATCGACACCTACGGCGGCATGGCGCGGCACGGCGGCGGCGCGTTCTCCGGCAAGGACCCCTCCAAGGTGGACCGCTCGGCCGCCTACGCCATGCGCTGGGTCGCCAAGAACGTCGTGGCCGCGGGCCTCGCGGGCCGCTGCGAGGTGCAGGTCGCGTACGCGATCGGCAAGGCCGAGCCCGTGGGCCTCTTCGTCGAGACCTTCGGCACCGCCACCGTCGCCCCCGAGCGCATCGAGCAGGCCATCTCCGAGGTCTTCGACCTCCGCCCCGCCGCGATCATCCGCGCCCTCGACCTGCTGCGCCCCATCTACGCCCAGACCGCCGCTTACGGGCACTTCGGCCGTGAGCTGCCCGACTTCACCTGGGAGCGCACCGACCGCGTCGAGGCCCTGCGGGCGGCGGCCGGGATCTGACGGCGGGGGCGGCTCCCCGGGGTCCGGCTCCGGGATCCGGCGACCGGGGCCGGGTGTCACCGGCCTCTGGTGTACTGGCCATGTGGGTGGTCGAGAGGAGCACGGGGAGCAGCTCGCGCTGGTCAAGGGGGTCGCCCCCCGGGCCAGGCCGCGGACGTGGCGCGGCGTTCCCGCGGCCGGGCGGCTGCCCGTGGCGCGCGTGCTGGTGGACAAGGGCCTGGTGCACCTGGACCGGTTCTTCGACTACGCGGTGCCCGCCGCCATGGACGTCGACGCCCAGCCGGGCGTCAGGGTCCGCGTGCGCTTCGGCGCGGGGCAGCGCGAGGGGCGCCGCGAGGGCGGCCGGCTGATCAACGGCTTCATCGTCGAGCGCCGCGCCGAGAGCGACTTCCCCGGCGTGCTCGCCCCCCTCGCCCAGGTGCTCTCCACCGAACGCGTCCTCACGCCCGAGCTGCTCGCGCTGTGCAGGGCCGTCGCCGACCGTTACGCGGGCGCGCTCGCCGACGTGGTCTCCCTCGCGGTGCCCCCGCGGATGGCCAAGGCCGAACGCGCGCCCTCGCCCGACCCCGCGCGCCCCCCGGCGGCTCCCGAGCCCGCGGGCTGGGCGCGCTATCCCAGGGGCCGGGCGTTCCTCGACGCCCTCGGCGGCGGCGGGGCCCCCCGCGCGGTGTGGACCGCGCTGCCGGGCCCTGGCTGGCCGGACGAGCTGGCCCGCGCCCTCGCCACCGCGCTTGCCGCGGGCCGTGGCGCCCTCGCGGTGCTGCCCGAGGGGCGGGCCGCCGCCCGCGTCGACGCCGCGCTCACCGCGTTGATCGGCCCAGGACACCATGTGCTGCTGACCGCCGACGCGGGGCCCGAGGCGCGGTACCGCAGGTGGCTCGCGATCAGCAGGGGCTCGGTGCGCGGCGTGGTGGGGACGCGGGCGGCGATGTTCGCGCCGGTGCGGGACCTCGGCCTCGTCGCCGTGTGGGACGACGGGGACGACGGGCACCGCGACGAGCGCGCCCCCCAGCCGCACGCCCGCGAGGTGCTGGTGCTGCGCGCGGCGCAGGAGCGGGCCGCCGCGCTGATCGGCGGCCACGCGGTGACGACGGAGGCGGCGCGGCTCGTCGAGACGGGCTGGGCGGGGCCGCTGCTGGCCGACCGCGAGACGGTGAGGGCGACGGCGCCGCTGATCAGGACGGTCGGCGACGACGACCAGGCGCGCGACCAGGGCGCGCGTTCGGCCCGGCTGCCCACCCTCGCGTGGAACGTTCTGCGGGACGGCCTCGCCCTCGGGCCCGTGCTGATCCAGGTGCCGCGCCGCGGCTATGCCCCGCGCCTGGCGTGCGCCCGCTGCCGCACGCCGGCGCGCTGCGGCGCGTGCCATGGCCCGCTGGCCGCCGTGGGCGCGGACGAGGCGCTGCGCTGCGGCTGGTGCGGGGCCGAGGAGCCCGCGTGGCACTGCGAGGAGTGCGGCGGCGACAGGTTGCGCGCGGTGGTGGTGGGCGCCCGGCGCACGGCGGAGGAGCTGGGGCGCGCGTTCCCCGCCGTGCCGGTGCGCACCTCGGGCCGCGACCACGTCCTCGACTCGGTGCCCGACGCACCGGCGCTCGTCGTCAGCACGCCGGGCGCCGAGCCCGTGCCCGAGGGGCCCGGCTATGCCGCGGCGCTGCTGCTCGACGGCTGGACGCTGCTCGGGCGCCCCGACCTGCGGGCCGCCGAGGAGGCGCTGCGCCGCTGGCTCGGCGCCGCGGCGCTGGTCAGGGCGCGGGCCGACGGCGGCACCGCGGTGGTGCTCGCCGAGCCGACCCTGCGCCCGGTGCAGTCCCTGGTGCGCTGGGACCCCGCGGGCCACGCGAGGCGCGAGCTGGCCGACCGGGCCGCGCTCGGCTTCCCGCCCGTGTCGCGGATGGCCGCCGTCAGCGGGCCGCCCGAGGCGGTCGCGGGGCTGCTTGCGGCGGCCGAGCTGCCGGGCGACGCCGAGGTGCTCGGGCCCGTGCCGCTTCCTGTGCCCGAGCCGGGGCGCCCGCGCCGCACGGGCGATCCGCCGCCGGGGGAGCGGTGGGAGCGGGCCCTGGTGCGCGTTCCTCCCGGCGCCGGGGCGGCCATGGCCGACGCGCTGCGCACCGCCCAGGCCGCCAGGCTCGCCCGCAGGGAGGGGCCGGGCGTCCGGGTGGTCGTCGACCCCCAGGACATCGGCTGACCCGGCGCGCCCCCCCGCGCTATCCGCTGCGCTGCCCGGGGAACACCCCCGGCCTGGCCTCGCCCTGCACCGGCGCGGGCGGCCGCACGGGCACGCCGCGCGCGGCCGGGACCGTGGGGGGCGCGGGACTCTCCGCGCGCGCGGGCTCGCGCGCCGGGGCGGGCGGCCCCCCCGGTGGGCCCGCCGGGCGCCGCGCCCCGTACCTGCGGTGGACGGCCTGTTTGGTGACCCCGAGCGCCGAGCCCACCGCGTCCCACGAGAAGCCGAGGGAACGGTCGAAGTCCACCGCCGCGGTGACCAGGGCCTCCACGCTGTCCCGCAGCTCCTGGGCCAGCCGGACGGTCGGGGCGGGGGCGCGCCCGTACACCACGAACCCGGCCGAGGGGCCGGTGCGTCGGGGGCGGTAGACATTGCCCAGCTGTGCGGTCAGGGTGCGCAGCGCGTCCACCTGGCGGCGGACCCGCTCGATGTCCCGGACCAGCAGATGCAGGCTGGCCCGTGCCTGAGCGTCAGGGGTGGCGTGGTCGGCCATCAACAAGCCTCTCGAACCGGCGTCAAGGAAGCGGGCCCGAAATCGGCCCGTTGCGGTCAATCTGTCTTGACCAACGCGCGGCGGCGGTCGGGGTCACGCTGTCGGAGCGCATCGTCAACTCGGCGGAGCGCACGGGGAGCTGTACGCCCCCGCCGGCGCGCCGCCGTCGCCGAACGTAGACTGTCCAGCCGCTCCACGTGTCCGTCCCGGCATCCGTCCGGCACCCGTCCGAGAGGTTGGCACCCGAACGATGAGGCTCGTCTTCGCCGGCACACCCGAGGTCGCCGTGCCCTCGCTCGACGCCCTGCTCGCGTCGGACCGGCACGAGGTGGTCGCCGTGGTCACCCGCCCCGACGCGCCCGCGGGCCGGGGGCGGCGGCTGGTGCCGAGCCCGGTGGCCGAGCGCGCCGCGGAGGCGGGGATCGAGATCCTGCGGCCCGCGCGGCCGAGGGAGCCTGAGTTCCTCGACCGGCTGCGCGCCCTGGCCCCCGACTGCTGCCCCGTGGTCGCCTACGGCGCGCTGCTGCCCAAGGTCGCCCTTGAGATCCCCCGCAACGGCTGGGTCAACCTGCACTTCTCGCTCCTGCCCGCCTGGCGCGGCGCCGCCCCGGTGCAGCACGCGCTGCTCGCGGGCGACGAGGTGACCGGCGCGACGACGTTCCTCATCGAGGAGGGCATGGACTCGGGCCCCGTCTACGGGGTGCTGACCGAGCGCGTCAGGCCCGAGGACACCAGCGGCGATCTGCTGACACGGCTCGCGCTCGCCGGCTCCGGGCTGCTCGCGGCCACGATGGACGGCATCGAGGACGGCTCGCTGGTCGCCAGGCCGCAGCCCGCCGACGGCGTCAGCCTCGCGCCCAAGATCACCGTGGCGGACGCCGCCGTGGACTGGGCGGCGCCCGCGTTGCGCGTGGACCGCCAGGTGCGGGCGTGCACGCCGGCGCCAGGGGCGTGGACGACGTTTCGCGGCGAACGCCTCAAGCTGCGGCAGGTCTCCCTCGCGCCGGAGCACGGAGGGCTCGCGCCGGGCGAGCTGGCCGTGGACAAGCGGGCCGTCCGCGCGGGCACAGGCTCGCACGCCGTCGCGCTCGGCTGGGTGCAGCCCCAGGGCAAGAAGCCCATGCCCGCCGCCGACTGGGCCCGCGGCGTCCGCCTCGCCCCCGGCGAGTGCCTCGGCGGCGACGCGGGCGCCAGGGGCACGGACGCCCACGGCGCGGATCCCCACGGCTGAGCCCTGCCCGTCGACCACCCCGTCGGCTCCCCGCGAGGCCGCCGTAGGCTGGGGAGGCATGTTCCCGCACCACCGGAGTTGACCGTCCCGATGAGCACTCGGCCGCGCCGCCCCGCCGCCAGGCCCTACCGCCGCCCCCGCAGGGACCCGGTGCGGATCCTCGCCTTCGAGGCGCTGCGCGCCGTCGACGAGCGCGGCGCCTACGCCAACCTCGTGCTGCCCCCGATGCTGGCCAGGGCCAGGGCGGCGGGCACGCTCGACGCCAGGGACGCCGCGCTCGCCACCGAGCTCGTCTACGGCACGCTGCGCCGCCAGGGCACCTATGACGAGGTGCTGCGGGAGTGCGTGGACCGGCCGCTGCGCGAGGTGGACCCGCCGGTGCTCGACGTGCTCTCCCTCGGCGCCCACCAGCTGCTCGGCACCCGCATCCCCAGCCACGCCGCGGTCAGCTCGTCCGTCGAGCTGGCCCGCTGCGTGCTGGGCGACGGGCGCGCCAAGTTCGTCAACGCCGTGCTGCGCCGCGTCGCCGCGCGCGATCTCGACGGCTGGCTCGCCGAGTTGGCCCCGCCCTACGACGACGACCCCGAGGGCCACCTCGGCCTGGTCCACTCCCACCCGCGCTGGGTGGTCTCGGCGCTGTGGGACGCGTTGGGCGGCGGCCGCGAGGAGATCGAGCGCCTGCTCGCCGCGGACAACGAGCGGCCCACCGTCACCCTGGTCGCCCGCCCCGGGCGCGCCACCGTGGCCGAGCTGACCGAGGAGGGGAGGGCCGAGCCGGGGCGCTGGTCGCCGTTCGCCGCGCGCCTCGCGGAGGGCGGCGAGCCGGGCGCGGTGGACGCCGTGCGCGAGGGCAGGGCCGGGGTGCAGGACGAGGGCAGCCAGCTGGTCGCGCTCGCGCTGGCCAACGTCCCGCTGACCGGCGCCGACACCCGCTGGCTCGACGCGTGCGCGGGCCCGGGCGGCAAGGCCGCGCTGCTCGCCGCCTTGGCCGCGGGGCGGGGCGCGCAGCTGCTGGCCGCGGAGAAGCAGCCGCACCGCGCGCGCCTGGTCGCGCGCGCCCTCGCGGATAACCCGGGCCCCGCCCGCACCGTCGTCGCCGACGGCACGCGCCCCGCGTGGCGGCCCGGCACGTTCGACCGGGTGCTCGTGGACGTGCCCTGCACGGGCCTCGGCGCGCTGCGCCGCCGCCCCGAGGCGCGCTGGCGCCGCGGGCCCGAGGACCTGGACGGGCTCACCCGGCTCCAGCGCGCGCTGCTGCGCTCCGCGATCGAGTCGACGCGTCCCGGAGGCGTCGTCGGGTACGCGACCTGCTCGCCACATCTGGCCGAAACCCGCCTGGTGGTCGGCGATGTGCTGAAGGGGCTCGCGGACGCGGGGGGCCCGGGCGCGGAGTGGATCGACGCGCGCCCCCTGCTGCCCGGCGTGCCCGACCTCGGCGAGGGTCCCGACGTGCAGCTGTGGCCGCACCGGCACGGCACCGACGCGATGTATCTGGCGCTGCTGCGGCGGATCTGATCCCCCGCCACGGCGCGGAAGACGATGTTGAATACTGGCGCCATGGCTCAGATCAACCCCAGCATGCTGTCGGCCGACTTCGCACGGCTCGCCGACGAGGCGAAGGCCGTCCAGGGCGCCGACTGGCTCCATGTCGACGTGATGGACAACCACTTCGTGCCGAACCTGACGCTCGGGGTGCCCGTCGTCGAGGCGCTGGGCCGGGCCACCGACACCCCGCTCGACTGCCACCTGATGATCGAGGACCCCGACCGCTGGGCGCCCGCCTATGTGGACGCGGGCGCGGGCTCGGTCACGTTCCACGTGGAGGCCGCCGCGGCCCCCGTGCGGCTGGCGCGGGAGATCAGGGCCAAGGGGGCGCGCGCCTCGATGGCGCTCAGGCCCGCCACCCCGATCGAGCCGTACGAGGACCTGCTGCCCGAGCTGGACATGCTCCTGGTGATGACGGTCGAGCCGGGCTTCGGCGGGCAGGCGTTCCTCGACATCATGCTGCCCAAGATCCGCAGGACCCGGCAGCTCATCGAGCGGCACGGCCTCGCCCTGTGGCTCCAGGTCGACGGCGGGGTCTCGGCGGAGACCATCGAACGCTGTGCCGAGGCGGGCGCCGACGTCTTCGTCGCGGGCTCGGCCGTCTACGGGGCCGAGGACCCGGCCGCCGCGGTGCGGGCGCTGCGCGAGCTGGCCGAGCGGGCCGCGCCGCCCCACGCCACATCCCGGTGAACGCTGGCTGTCGATCCGGTTCCCCGGCCCTCCGCACCGGCGGGAACCGGCCGTCGGCCACCGGGATCTGCGAGGATGAACACGCGTATGTGTGCGGGGACACAAACCGGAGGACAGTGAGGTGAGTGCGGTGCCGACCGGGAGGTCAGCCACACGGATGGGGCCCGCGGAGCTGATGCAGGCGGCGGCGATGGCCCGCCGCTTCTACTTGGAAGGCAAGTCGAAGATCCAGATCGCGGACGAGTTCGGGGTCAGCCGCTTCAAGGTGGCCCGCGTCCTGGAGTCGGCCGTGGAGCACGATCTGGTCCGCATCGAGATCAGGGTCCCCGCCGAGCTGGACGCCGACCGCTCCGACGCGCTGCGGGCCCGGTACGGGCTGCGGCACGTCGTGGTCGCCGAGTCCCCCTCGGGGGCCGCGGACGACACGCCCGATCCCGAGCATCTGGGCGAGGTGGCCGCGGAGTTGCTGGGCGAGCTGGTCGCCGAGGGCGACGTGCTCGGGCTGGCCTGGGGCCGCTCCACGATCCACATGGCGGCGGCCCTGCGCGAGCTGCCGCCGTGCACCGTGGTGCAGCTGACGGGGGTCTACGACGCGGGCACGGCCGAGCGCGGCTCGGTCGAGGCCGTGCGGCGCGCGGCGACGGTCTCGGGGGGCGCGGCCCACCCGATCTACGCGCCGATGCTGCTGCCCGACCCCGGCACGGCGGCGGCGCTGCGGCGGCAGCCGGGGATCGCGGCCGCGTTCGAGTACTTCGACAAGGTGACGATCGCCGCGGTCTCCATCGGCTCGTGGGAGACGGGCGTCTCCGCGGTCCACGACATGCTGGGCAAGGAGGAGCGCGAGCACTACGACTCGCTCGGGGTGGCCGCCGAGATGTCGGCGCACCTGTTCGCATCCGACGGGCGCCGGGTCGGGCGCGACCTGGGGGAACGGTGCATCACGGTCGAGGCCGAGCGGCTGCGCCGGGTGCCCGAGGTGGTCGCCATCGCGGGGGGCGCGAGAAAGGCCGACGCGATCGGCGCGGTGCTGCGTTCCGGCCTGGTCACCAGCCTGGTCACCGACACGGCGGCGGCCGACCGGCTGCTGACGCAGCCCACGGGGGAGCGCCCCGCCCTGGAACGCGCCGACCCCGACGTCTGACCGGGCGGCCGCGACGGACGTGAGGTCCGCGATGGCCGCGACGTGCGTCGATCGACACGGCCCGCCTCGATCTCTGTCCGGAGGTAGCGGTGCGGCCAGTCGACGACGACGCGGTCGGCGTCCGGGAACCTGCGGGTCGTTGCAAGGACCGGCCTGGCGTCGCACACGGTCACGTCATATCCGACGAAGGAGCCCAGCCGGGCCACACGACGAGGAGTTCTTCGACTGGAACCTGCGCCACGCGCTCGAGGACTGCCACGGGGACATGCGTCTGCGCGGGGCACGCGACGAGCAGGAGAAGGCTCTCGGCCGCGCACTGCGCTCTGTGCCCCGAGGTAGCCCGGAGCCGACACTCCCGAGGTCACCGAGGTCGAGCAGCGCTGGAGCCCAGGCTTCGATGCGCAGAGCCGCTGTTTGCGGACGATCCGAGCGCTGCGCGGCCTGGACGGGCCGCCTGACCCTGGGCGGTCCTCGGCTCGCACGTGGGACGGGGCCCGGGTAGCGTTTTGTTGTAAGGCAGGTTCCTGCCCGGCACCGGAGCCCCCGTACCTCCTTGGAGGATCACATGATCGCGGGGGCGCTTTGCTGTGTCTTCGTGGGAGTGACCTGCGACATTTCGCGTGAAATTGTGGGTCTATGCGTTTCCTTGAGGCCACCACAGGTCGCTACGTAGAGTCATCTCCGGTTCCCTACGACCTGACGTATGACGACGTCTTCATGGTCCCGGGCCGTTCGGCGGTCTCGTCCCGCCAGGACGTGGATCTGTCCACGCCGGACGGCACGGGGACGACGATCCCCCTCGTCGTGTCGAACATGACGGCGGTGGCGGGCCGCCGCATGGCGGAGACGGTGGCCCGCAGGGGCGGCCTCGCGGTCATCCCGCAGGACATCCCGCTCGACGTGGTCACCGAGGTGATCGCCTGGGTCAAGCGTCGCCACCTCGTCCTTGACACCCCGATCGTGCTCGCGCCCACCCAGACGGTGGGCGACGCCCTGGCGCTGCTGCCCAAGCGGGCGCACGGCGCGGGCGTCGTGGTGTCGGCGGAGCGGCCCGTCGGCATCGTCACCGAGGCCGACCTGCTCGGCGTGGACCGCTTCACCCAGGTCGGCGAGGTGATGTCGCGCGACCTGCTGGTGCTTGACGCGGGGATGGACCCGCGGGAGGCGTTCACCGCGCTGGACTCCGCGCACCGCAAGATCGCGCCCGCCGTCACCGCCGACGGGCGGCTCGCCGGGATTCTCAGCCGCAAGGGCGCGCTGCGCGCGACGCTGTACCGTCCCGCGACGGACGGCGGCGGGCGGCTGCGGATCGCGGCGGCGGTCGGGATCAACGGCGATGTGGCGGGCCGGGCCAAGGCGTTGCTCGAGGCCGGGGTCGACACGCTGGTGGTGGACACCGCGCACGGGCACCAGGAGTCGATGATCGCGACGCTGCGGGCCGTGCGCGGGCTCGACCCCGGCGTGCCGGTCGTGGCCGGGAACGTCGTCTCGGCCGGGGGCACGCGCGACCTGATCGAGGCGGGGGCCGACATCGTCAAGGTGGGCGTGGGCCCCGGCGCGATGTGCACGACGCGGATGATGACGGGGGTGGGGCGGCCTCAGTTCTCCGCGGTGCTCGAATGCGCCGCCGCCGCGGCCGAGTTCGGCAAGCACGTGTGGGCGGACGGCGGCGTGCGGCACCCGAGGGACGTGGCGATGGCGCTGGCCGCCGGCGCCTCCAATGTGATGATCGGCTCGTGGTTCGCCGGGACGTTCGAGTCCCCCGGCGACCTCCAGCAGACGGCGGACGGGCGGCTGTACAAGGAGAGCTTCGGCATGGCGTCGGCGCGCGCCGTGCGAAACCGCACGAGCGAGGAGTCGGCCTACGACCGGGCGCGCAAGGGGCTGTTCGAGGAGGGGATCTCCACGTCGCGGATGTTCCTCGACCCGGTGCGGCCCGGCGTCGAGGACCTGATCGACGCCATCGTGGCGGGTGTGCGATCGGCGTGCGCTTACGCGGGTGCGGGGACGCTGCGCGAGTTCGCCGAGCGCGCCGTCGTCGGGGTGCAGAGCGCCGCCGGGTACGCCGAGGGGCAGCCGCTGCACGCCAGCTGGCAGTAATCCGGGGGCGGTTGGCGTTCCGGCCCCTGGTGGGGGCGGGTGCCAGGTGGTCTGATGGGCCCGTGGGCGGACAGGCACGCGAGGGCAGCGCCGGAACGGGTCCCGGGGTCATCACCCCCGACGGGAGCCCGGTGGAGTGGTGGCTGCGGCTGCCGGTGGGGCGCGAGCCCGATGTGATCGCCTCCGTCTCGCCACCGGGCGCCCGCCTGCTGGAGCTCGGCTGCGGCGTGGGCCGGGTGACCCGTCCCCTCCTTCGGCGCGGGTTCACCGTCACGGCGGTCGACGAGTCGCCCGAGATGCTGGCCCATGTCTCGGGCGCGCGCACGGTGTGCTCGCCGATCGAGGCGCTTGAGCTCGGCGATGAGCGCTTCGACGTGGTGGTCCTCGGCTCGTTCCTGGTGCACTCGGGTGATCCCGCGGTGCGGCGCGGCCTGTTGGCCGCATGCCGCCGCTATGTCGCCCCCGGCGGCGCGGTGTTGATCGAGCGCGAGGGCGAGGACTGGCACGTCCGGGTGCCGCGCGAGCGGGAGTTGGGCAACGGCGGGGTGGTGCGCGTCGTGTCGGCGGACCCCGTGGACGCCGACACCTCGCGGATCCGCGTGGAGTACGCGATCGATGGCGCGGAGTGGAGCCAGACGTTCCTCTCCCACCGGTACGGCGAGGGCGCGTTCGAGCGGGCGCTCGCCGGGGCCGGGCTGGCGTTCGACGCCGCGCTGACGGACGACGGGTGCTGGGTCAGGGCGCTTCCCGTTGACGCGCGTTGACGTTCGCCTCCGCGTCAACAACCGTGCATGCGGGAAGGGTTGAGTATCCCTTTACCCGCAAGTAGCTTTCCCTCCGGAACCCCCACGCGGCCCGCTCGCCCGGCCGCCCACATCCTCCGGAGGATGCGCATGCGCACCCGTCAACGGCTCGCGACCGCGGTGTCCGCTTCCGCCTTGGCGCTCGGCGCCGTCGCCGTCTCGGCGTCCCCCGCCGCCGCCGCTCCGCCCGACAAGCCCCAGGTGCTGTCCAGTTGGACGCAGACCAGCGCGAGCAGCTACAACGCCTGGCTCAACGCGCGTCACAACCAGGCGGCTTGGGCCGCCTACGAGTTCGACTGGTCGACGGACCTGTGTTCCTGGTCCCCGGACAACCCCTTCGGCTTCCCCTTCGAAACGGCGTGCGCGCGCCACGACTTCGGCTACCGCAACCACAAGGACCTCGGCATTTTCGAGCCCAACAAGGCCCGCCTCGACAGCGCCTTCTACGAGGACCTGCTGCGCGTGTGCGACGGGTACTCGGGCGCCACCGGCGCGGCCTGCGACGGCACCGCGTGGACCTACTACCAGGCCGTTCGCAACGTGGGCTGAACGCAACGGAGTTGACGCGACGCGCGTCGACCCCGAGGGGCGCGGGCGGCGGCGGAGGCAGTGACCGCCGCCCGCGCCGTCTCACTCGCGGGCCAGCCGCCCGCCCGCGTCCCCTGAGGCCCGCGCCCCGCCGGGCGAGGACAGGTCCGAGGCGACCGTGGTGCTCCTTCCCCCCGCGCCCAGCACGCCCGCCGCGGCCACGAGCACCGCGGTCGCGGCCGTCACGACGCCGAACGACACGGGCAGGGACGTCACTTCGCCGATGGTCCCGATGAGCGTGGGGGCGATGAGGCCCGTCGTGTAGGTCACCGTCGCCACGCCGGCGATGGCCTGGCCGGGGTTCGGCCCGCTGCGCCCTGCCGCCGCGAAGGCCAGCGGCACCACGACCGCGATCCCCACCCCGAGCAGCGCGAACCCCACGATGCCCTGCGCCGGCGCCTGCGCCGTCACCACCAGCGTTCCACCGGAGACGGCGAGCACCCCGCTCAGCCGCACGGCGCGCACCGGGCCCATGCGCCGCACCACGGCGTCCCCGGCGAGCCGCGCGGCGGCCATGGTGCAGGCGAACGCCGTGTAACTCGCGGCCGCCACCGTCTCGGACGCGCCGGTCACGTCCCTGAGGTACACCCCCGACCAGTCGGCGCTCGCGCCCTCGGCCAGGATCGCGCACATCCCCACCGCGCCGATCAGCAGCGCCGAACGCGGGGGCAGCGCGAACCGCGGCGGCGGGTCCTCGTCCGGCCCTGGGCGCACGTCGAGCAGCCCCCGGCAGATGAACGGCGTCGCCGCCACCAGAGCCGCGGCGACCAGCGCCAGGTGCGCCCGCGCGTCGACGTTCAGGTGGACCGCGCCCACGCCGATCGCGGCGCCCAGCAGGGTGCCCACGCTCCACAGGCCGTGCAGCCCGGACATGATGGACCGCCCATGGGCGCGTTCGACGTCCACGCCCTGGGCGTTCATGGCGACATCGGCCATCCCGGCGGTCGCGCCGAAGACCGCGAACACGGCGCACAGCGCGACCAGCGAGGGCGCCACCGCGGGCAGCGCGAGGGCGGCGCACCACAGCATCAGCAGGCCGCGCACGGCGGCGAGCGCGCCGTAGCGGTGCATGATCCGGCTGGCGAGCGGCATGGCGAGCGAGGCGCCGATGGCGGGGAAGGCCAGGGCGAGGCCGAGAACGGCGGTGCTCAGGTCGAGCTGGTCCTTGATCCACGGGATGCGTGTGGCGAAGCTGCCCTGCGCCGCCCCGTGCACGGCGAAGACGGCGCCGACGGCCAGGCGGGCGCGGCGGGTCGAGTCGGGCGAGGGGGCCGGGGGGTCGGGGTGCGGCATGGCCGTAAACTATCAGGAAGCCTTACTGATAAAAAGTGGAAGGTCTGCGAGGATGCCGGGATGAGCACCGCGCGCACCGCGTCCCCCCGCACGGCCAGGGCCATCAACGACCGCATCGCCCTCGAACTCCTGGTCGAGCGCGGCCCGTTGACCGCCACCGGGCTCAGGGAGCTGACGGGCCTGTCCCGGCCCAGCGTCTCGGACCTCCTCGACCGGCTGGGCCGCAGCGGCCTTGTGCAGGTCGTGGGGGAGGCGGGGGAGGAGCGCCGCGGGCCCAACGCCAAGGTCTACGGCCTGGTCGGCGAACGCGCCCATGTCGCGGCGCTCGACGTGCGCACCGGAGGGGTGGCGTTTGCCTTCGCGGACCTGACAGGCGCCACGGTCGGGCGGGGCGCGGTGCCGGTCGACGGCGGCGCCGACGCGGTGGGGAACGTGCTGGCCGCCCTGGACGACGCGCGGCGCGCCGCGGGCGTCCCGGCGTTCCACACGGCCGTGATGGGCGCCCCAGGGCTGGCCGACCCGCGCACGGGCGCGCTGCCGCCGTTCGGCGGACTGCCGGGCTGGCACGGGGAGTTGCTCGCGGCGCTGCGGGAGGGGATGGCCGCTCCCGTGCTGCTGGAGAACGAGGTGAACCTCGCGGGCATCGCCGAGCACCGCGTCGGCGCCGTCCGCGATCGCGACACGTTCGTGCTGATCTGGCTCGGCCACGGCATCGGCGCGGCGGTCGTCCTCGACGGGGTGCTGCGCAGGGGCGCGTCGGGCGGCGCGGGCGAGCTCGGCTTCCTGCCGGTGCCGGGCACGGGCGGGCTGCCATCGGCGACCGACTGCGACGGCGGCTTCCACACGCAGGCGTCGAGCGGCGCGGTGTGCGCGCTGGCCCGCCGCCATGGCCTCTCGGCGGGGGCGGGGGACGACGCGGCGGCGGCCGAGGCGGTGGTGCGCGCGGCGGCCGAGGAGAACGCGGGGGCGGGGAACGCGGGGGCGGAGGGGGGCGCGGCGGCGAGCGCGACGTTCCTCGACGAGCTGGCCGAGCGCGTCGCGGTGGCCATCGCCGGGGTGGCCGCCGTTCTCGACCCCGGCTGTGTGGTGCTCGGCGGTGAGGTCGGCCGGGCGGGGGGCGCCGCGCTGGCTGAGCGCGTCGCGGCCCGCGTGCGGCCGCTCTCCCCGCTGGCGACGGAGGTCCGCGCCTCGACGGTCGCCGGTAGCCCGGTCCTGAACGGCGCCCTGCTGACGGCTCTGGACGCGGCGCGCGAGGCGTTGTTCACGTCGACCGCGTGAGGGGTGCCCTGCGGGCGGCTGCGACGGCGGCTACGGAGGGTCCGGTGGTGCGCGCCGTCGGCCGTGGTGGCTTGTCTCGTCGTCGGCCGGGACCGTACGCCGAACGGGCAGGCGGATACCGGTATGTGGCGGCCGCGCTCCCGGTGGCCGCTCCCGGTGGCGCGCGCCGTTCAGCGGGCTCGCTGGCGTTGACGCCCCGCTGACGCGGGGAGGTTCGTTGTGTGTCGCCGGGATGTCCGTGGCTGCCCCGGGGGAAGGCCCTCTGTGAGGCGTCACACAGCCGGGACCCGCCGAAGGCGAGGCGTGGCACACTGGTTGTGTACCAGTGACGTAGCGCACTCCGGGGTCGGTGAAACTCCGAACCGGCGGTTACAGTCCGCGACCCGTCCGCCTCCAGCGGCCGGTTGACCAGGTGGAATTCCTGGACCGACGGTGAAAGTCCGGATGGGAGGCAGTGCGCGGCGGAGCGGGACCGGTGTGTCCCGGGTGCTGGTCCGCCCGTGGGGCGGACCGGGTGTCCGAGGCGGCCGTCTTCCGTTGCCGTCCTGTCCCTCGCGCCCCGGAGCCGTGCCCAAGAGGCAGGAGGATCCGGTGGCCGCCCCCGCAGCAGAGGCCGAGGCGATGCGGCGCGCCGTCGCGCTCGCCGCCCGTGGCCTCGGCACCGCAAGCCCCAACCCCGTCGTCGGCTGTGTCGTCATCGACGCCTCGGGAGCGCCCGTCGGCGAGGGCTGGCACCGGGCCGCGGGCGGCCCGCACGCCGAGGCGCACGCGCTCGCCGAGGCCGGGCCCGCCGCCAGGGGCGGCACCGCGGTCGTCACGCTCGAGCCCTGCGCCCACACCGGCCGCACGGGCCCGTGCGCCCGCGCCCTGATCGACGCCGGGATCGCCCGCGTCGTCTACGCCGTCGCCGACCCCAACCCCACCGCGTCGGGCGGCGCCGCCGTCCTCGCCACGGCCGGGATCGACGTCGCGGCCGGGCTGCTCGCCGACGAGGCCGAGGCCGTGAACGCCGCGTGGCTGACCGCCGTTCGCCTCGGCCGCCCCCATGTCCGCTGGAAGTACGCCGCCACCCTGGACGGCCGCGTCGCCGCCGCCGACGGCACGAGCCGCTGGATCACCTCGCCCGAGGCCCGCGCCGACGTGCACCTCCTGCGCGCCCGCGCCGACGCCGTGCTCGTCGGCTCAGGAACGGCCCGCGCCGACGACCCGCACCTCGCCGCGCGCGACATCCCGGGCGCCCGCCAGCCGTTGCGCGTCGTCGCCGACACCGAGGCCGTGGCCGTCAAGCCGGGCGCCCGTGTCCTCGACGGCGCCGCCCCCACCCTGATCGCCGTCGCCGACGACGTCCCCCCGGAGCGCACCGATCCGCTCGCGCCCCATGCCGAGGTCGTACGCCTGCCGCGCGCCCCCGGTGGGCGCGGGCTGGACATCCCCGCGCTCCTCGCCGCCCTGCACGCCCGCGACGTGCGGTCGGTGCTGCTTGAGGGCGGCCCCACGCTCGCCGGCGCGTTCGTCGCCGCCCACGCGGTCGACGCGGTCACCGGCTATCTCGCCCCCGCGCTCCTCGGCGAGGGCCCCACGGCCCTGACCGGCGCAGGAATCACCACGATCGCCTCGGCGTTGCGTCTGCGCGTCACCGAACTGACCCGTGTCGGCCCCGACGTTCGCCTCACCGCCGTGCCGACCACCGTCCCCCAGGAGTCGTAAGTGTTCACCGGAATCATCGAAGAGCTGGGCGAGGTCCTTGCCGTCGAACGCGTCGGCGACTCGGCCCTGTTGCGCCTGCGCGGCCCCGTCGTCACCGCGGACGCCGCCCACGGCGACTCGATCGCGGTCAACGGCGTGTGCCTCACCGTCACCGAGACCGGTGACGGCGCGTTCACGGCCGACGTCATGGCCGAAACACTCACCCGCTCCAACCTCGGGGAGTTGACGCCCGGTTCACGCGTCAACCTCGAACGCCCCACCCCCGTCGGCGGCCGACTCGGCGGCCACATCGTCCAGGGCCACGTCGACGGCACCGCGGCCGTGCTGAGCCGGGTGCCGGGCGACCAGTGGGAGGCCGTGACGTTCTCGCTCCCCGAGGGCCTGGCACGCTACGTCGTGGAGAAGGGCTCCATCACCGTCGACGGCGTCAGCCTCACCGTCACCGAGGCCACCGGTGACCGCTTCGCCGTCGGCCTCATCCCCACCACGCTCGACCTCACCACCCTCGGCCGCAAGCAGCCGGGCGACACGGTGAACCTCGAGGTCGACATCATCGCCAAGTACACCGAGCGCCTGCTGACCCACCGCGAGCGGACGCCCGAGGGGGCCGATCTCCGATGAGCCCGCTGGACCCGTTGCACGCCACGGCGTTCACCGCCTTCGGGCAGGACGTCATCTGGTCCGACATGACCGGGAACCTCGCGGGGCTCGCCGCCCTCGCCCTCGGCTGGCGGCGCTCCCTGCTGACGTGGCCCGTCCAGCTGCTCTCCGGCGCCATCCTGGTCGCCGCGTACGCCTCGGCCGACCTGGCCGGGGGCGTCGGCAAGCAGCTCCTCGTCATCACCGTCGCCGTGTGGGGCTGGCGCCAGTGGCACCTCGGGCGCGACACCGGCGGCGGCCGGATCGCCATCCGGTTCGCCACGTGGCGTGAGCGCGGCGCGCTCGCCGCGGGGGCGGCTCTTGGCACCCTCGCCGTCGGCGGGCTGTTCTCCGCCTTCCCCGACCTCTCCTGGAACCCCTGGCCCGACGCGTACATCTTCGTCGGAACGCTCGTGGCCATGGTCGCCCAGGCGCGCGGCCTCGTGGAGTTCTGGTTCGCCTGGCTGCTGGTCGACCTCGTGGGCGTCCCGCTCGCCTTCAGCAGCGGCCTGCCGTTCTCCGGGCTCGTCTACGTCGTCTACCTCGTCCTCGTCCTGTGGGGACTGCGTGACTGGTGGCGGCGCTCGCGCGCCGCGGACGCCCCCCAGGACCGCACGACCGCACCGCCCGCCGCCAGGCGACCCGTCACGGAAGGAGCGACCGCATGACCGTGGCCCCGCGACGCCCACTCCCCGAGGAGCGCCAGGCGCCCCTCGACCCGGTCAGGCGCGCCATCGACGACATCGCGCTCGGCCGCCCCGTCGTGGTCGTCGACGACGCCGACCGGGAGAACGAGGGCGACCTCATCGTCGCCGCCGAGCTGATCACGCCCGAGATCGTGGCGTTCATGATGAGCCAGTGCCGCGGCATGATCTGCGTCCCCATGGCGGGCGACGACCTCGACCGGCTCGACCTGCCGCAGATGGTGGAGAAGAACACCGAGTCGATGGCCACCGCGTTCACCGTCTCGGTCGACGCCACCGCGGCGCACGGCGTCACCACCGGCATCTCCGCCGCCGACCGCGCCGCCACCATCAGGCTGCTCGCCGACCCGGCCGCCGCGCCCGCGGACTTCTCGCGCCCCGGGCACGTCTTCCCGCTGCGCGCCCGCCCCGGCGGCGTGCTGGCCCGCCCCGGGCACACCGAGGCCGGGGTCGACCTCGCCCGCCTCGCCGGGCTGCGGCCCGCCGCCGTCGTGGTGGAGATCGCAGCCGAGGACGGCACGATGCTGCGCCTGCCCCAGCTGCGGACGTTCGCCCGCACCCATGGCCTCGCCCTCGTCTCCATCGCCGACCTCATCGCCTACCGCGGCCAGGCCGAGGAGGAGGCGCCGCCCGCCGTGCGCCGCGAGGCGGAGACCGCCCTGCCCACCGCGCACGGCGACTTCCGCGCCTACGGGTACCGCTCGGCCGCCGACGGCGTCGAGCACATCGCCCTGGTCGCGGGCGACCTCGGCGACGGCGATGACGTCCTGGTCCGCCTGCACTCCGAGTGCCTCACCGGCGACGTCCTCGGCTCCCAGCGCTGCGACTGCGGCCCCCAGCTGCGCGCGTCGATGGCCCGCATCGCCGCCGAGGGCCGCGGCGTGGTGCTCTACCTGCGCGGCCACGAGGGCCGCGGCATCGGACTGCTGTCCAAGCTGCGCGCCTACGAGCTCCAGGAGCGAGGCCGCGACACCCTGGACGCCAACCTCGAACTCGGCCTGCCCGCCGACGCCCGCGACTACGCCGCGGGCGCCAGGATCCTCGCCGACCTCGGCGTGCGCTCCCTGCGGCTCATGACCAACAACCCGGACAAGACCGCCGCACTGACCCGGCACGGCCTGCGCGTCATCCGGCGCGAGCCCGTGCCCGTGCCCCCGGGGGCGCACAACCTGCGCTACCTGGAGACCAAGCGCGACCGCCTCGGCCACGACCTGCCCTGGCTCGACGCGGCGCCCGTCTCGCCCTGCGCGAGCCAGTGAACGCCCGCCCCCGCGGGTCCCATCCACCCACGCACCACCCCACGCACCACCCCACGCACCACCCCACGCACCACCCCACGCACCACCCGACACACCACCCCACACCCACGAAGGAGAACGAGTGAGCGGCAACGGCGCTCCCGAACTGCGCGTGACCGACGGCGCCGACCTCAGGGTCGCGATCGCCGCCGCCCAGTGGCACGCCACGGTGATGGACGGCCTCATCGACGGCGCCCAGCGCGCCCTCGTCGAGCTGAACATCCCCGAGCCCACCGTCGTCCGCGTCCCCGGCAGCTTCGAACTGCCCGTCGCCGCCCGCGCCCTGGCCACCCGCGGCTACGACGCCGTCGTGGCCCTCGGCGTCGTCATCCGCGGCGGCACCCCGCACTTCGACTACGTCTGCCAGGGCGTCACCCAGGGCCTCACCCAGGTCAGCGTCGACACCGGGGTCCCCGTCGGCTTCGGCGTGCTGACGTGCGACACCGAGGAGCAGGCCATCGACCGCGCCGGGCTGCCGGGGTCAGCCGAGGACAAGGGCCACGAGGCGGTCACCGCGGCCGTGGCCACCGCGGCCGTGCTGCGCGAGGTCCCCGGGCCCGCGCGCTGAGCCGTTCAGGTCAGGCCGTAGGGTAAGAGGACCATGGCCAACAAGACATTCGACGAGCTGTTCGCCGAGCTTCAGCACAAGGCCGCCACCGGCGACCCCCGCACGTCACGGACCGCGGAGCTGGTGGCCTCCGGGGTCCACGCGATCGGCAAGAAGGTCGTCGAGGAGGCCGCGGAGGTGTGGATGGCGGCCGAGCACGAGGGCGCCGACCGCACCGCGGAGGAGATCTCGCAGCTGCTGTACCACCTTCAGGTGATGATGGTCGCGCGCGGCATCTCCCTCGACGACGTATACGCTCACCTCTGACCCGGACAGCCCGCACCCGGACGGCCCCAGGCACCGGTGCGCCCGACGAGAAAGCTGGAGCCATGCTGCGCATCGCCGTTCCCAACAAGGGTTCCCTCTCCGAGCCTGCGGCGGCGATGCTCCATGAGGCCGGCTACCGGCAGCGCAAGGACCGCCGCGAGCTGGTCCTGATCGACGCCGACAACCAGGTCGAGTTCTTCTATCTGCGCCCCCGCGACATCGCCGTCTACGTCGGCTCGGGCCGCCTGGACATCGGCATCACGGGCCGCGACCTGCTGCTGGACTCCGGGGCGCACGCCGAGGAGATCATGCGGCTCGGCTTCGCGGCCTCCACCCTGCGCTACGCCACGCGCCCCGGCACGGTCACCGGCGTCGGCGAGTTCGGCGGGCTGACCGTCGCCACGTCGTTCGCCGGGGTCGTCACCAAGCACCTGGCCGACCACGGCGTCGACGCGGCCGTCGTCCACCTGGACGGGGCCGTCGAGACCGCGATCCAGCTGGGCGTCGCCGAGGTCATCGCCGACGTGGTGGAGACCGGCACCACCCTGCGCAACGCCGGGCTCGAGATCGTCGGCGAGCCCATCATCGAGTCCGAGGCCGTCGTCATCCGCCGCCCCGGCGACAGCGCGCAGGAGGCCAAGGCGCGGCAGTTCCTCCGCCGCCTCCAGGGCGTCCTGGTCGCGC
Organism: Streptomyces sp. PT12; assembly: GCF_003311645.1. Classification (GTDB taxonomy): domain Bacteria; phylum Actinomycetota; class Actinomycetes; order Streptomycetales; family Streptomycetaceae; genus Streptomyces. The sequence continues at coordinate 236,789 of NZ_QEST01000014.1, forward strand.
GGCGCTACGTGATGATGGACTACGACATCCGCTCCGAGCTGGTCGACAAGGCCGTGGCCCTCACCCCGGGACTCGAGTCGCCCACCGTCTCCTCGCTGCACGACAAGGGCTGGGTCGCCGTCCGTTCGATGGTTCCCGTCCAGGACGCCCAGCGCGTCATGGACGAGCTCTACGACCTCGGCGCCCGCGCCATCCTGACCACCGGCATCCACGCGGCCCGCCTGTGACCGCCCCCGTCGACCCCGTGCCCGCCGACCCCGTCGCCGCGCTCCCGCTGACCATCCGCCCGACGGTCACGCGGGTGGCGCTGATGTCCATCGGCGCGGCCGTGTTCGCCGTGCTCACGCTGATCGCCGCCCTCCTCCCGGCGGGCGGCGCGGTCAGCTGGAGCCTGGGCGAACGGGCCGCGGTCGCGGCGAGCGGGCTGCTGGCCTGGGGCGTGCTCGCGCTGCTCAGCCGCCCCAAGGTGACCGCCGACCGCGAAGGGCTGACCGTGATCAACCTCACGACCACCCGCCGCCTCGCCTGGCCCGAGGTCGTCCGCGTCACCCTGCGCCCCGGCGACCCCTGGGTGACGCTCGACCTCGCCGACGGCACCGTTCAGCCGGTGATGGCCATCCAGCCGGGCGTCGCCCGCTCCCGCGCCCTCGCCGACGCCCGCACGCTGCGCTCCCTCGCCGAGACGCTGGGCACCAAGGCGCCCTGACCGTACGACGGCCCTGCGGCGATCACACGACGGCCCTGCGGCGCCCCGCGCGCTCACGCCAGCGGCGGCAGCTCGTCGTCCTCCCGCGGGCGCCCCCGCCCCGCCAGCACCTCGCCGTACGCCTGCATCAGGTCGGGCAGCCGCAGCGTCGCCAGCTCCTGCCGCGTGGGCGCCGCCGCCGCCTCCGAGAGCCGCATGTCCCGGAACGCGCAGCTCGACTCGTACAGGGTGCGCAGGAAGCGGCCGTTCCCCAGCTCGTCGATCCAGCCCTCCGCCACCACGTGGTCCGCGATGCTGCGCAGCTCCTCAAGCGCCTCGGCGTCCCACGCGTCGCCGTGCTCGGCCGCCAGCAGCTCGCCGATCGCCGTCAGCTCGCCCGGCTGGTAGCTCGGGAACTCCACGCGCGCCGAGAAGCGCGAGCTGAGCCCCGGATTGGCCGCGAGCAGCCGGTCCATGCCCGCCGGATACCCGGCCAGGATGACCACCAGGTGCTCCCTGCTGTCCTCCGCCCGCTTGAGCAGCACCTGCAACGCCTCGTCCCCGTACGCGTCGCCCTTGCTGTAGCCGGTGTGGACCAGGCTGTACGCCTCGTCGACGAACAGCACCCCGCCGAGCGCCGAGTCGATCAGGCGGTTGGCCTTGACCGCCGTCTGCCCCAGGAACTCCCCGACCAGATCGGCGCGTTGGGCCTCCACCAGCCGGTCGTGGCTGAGCACGCCCAGCGCGTGGAAGACCCGCCCCAGGATCCGCGCCACCGTCGTCTTGCCCGTGCCCGAAGGGCCGGAGAAGACGAAGTGCCGCTTGGGCGGCTGCACAGGAAGCCCCTGCCCCGAGCGGAGCCGCGCCATCCGCAGCTGCGCCGACATCGCCCGCACCTGCTCCTTCACCGGGTCGAGGCCCACCATGCGCTCCAGCTCGGCGAGCGTGCGCGCGAGCAGCTCGGGGTCGGGCGCGGGCGGCAGCGTCCGCGCCAGCCGCGGCGAGAGCCCGTGCCCCGCGGCGGCGGGGGCGGCGGGGGAGGGGACCCTGCGCCCGGCGGGCCCGCCGGTCAAGGGGGCCGCCGCCTCCTCGTCCGACGCCCCGAAGTCCGCGTCCGCGCCGTCCCTGTGGTCCATCACATGCCCGGCCTCGGGGTCCTCAGAGGCCAGCGCCGTCAGCCGCACCGCCGTGTCCATGAACTCGGGGTCCACGTGGTGCACCGCCCGGTACAGCGGGATCGCCGCCGCGCTGCGCCCGCTGCCCTCACGGGCGCGCGCGAGCCAGTACCGCAGCTCCTTGCGCTGCGGCTGCTCGCTGCGGCACCGCATGAGCGCCGCCGTCAGCAGCGGCTCCGCCTGGTCGAACATGTCGAGCCGTACCCGCGCCATCCCGGCGAACAGGCCCGCCTCCACGCCCAGATGGGGATCGTCGGTGAGCGAGGCCGTGAACCGGTAAAGGCCCTCCCAGTCCTTCGACAGATAGCACCGGCACGCGTGCAGGAAGCGGGCGTAGGGGTCCGACTCCGGCGCGGGGCACTCAGCCAGCGCCCGGTCGAGCTCTGGCATGCGCCGCCCGTCGAGCAGCTGCGAGGCGTGCGCGAGCAGCAGGTCGCGCGGGGTCTCCAGCACCGGCTGCACCCACCAGCCCAGCCAGTACCAGGAGCTCAACGGGCGCCCGTGCCTGGCGCGTTGCTCGCCGAACCTGGCGCGGTTGCGGTACATGTGCCGCAGCGCCGCGGGGACGTCCGTGCGCAGCGCGTGCAGCCCGAGCCAGGCGTCCGCCATGCCGGGGTCCTCGCGCACCGCCGCGCGGAACTCCTCCTCGGCCTCCGGATAGGCCGCGGCCGTGTAGGCGTCCACCCCGCGCAGCCACGCCAGATCGGCGCCCGTCTCGGGACGATGGTGACCGGACCGGACATGAGCGCCAGAGTTCATGACGACCCCCACAACGGGCTTCCGCTGTCTGCCCCCTGCACGAGGACGTCCTCACCAGCGCGCATCGTGACGACCACCCCTCGATAACATCAGGATATCCGCAAAGGGCCTCGACGGATCTTTCACGAAGTGCGCGGACTCGGCCGCCTCCCAGCGGTCCCAGAAGTCCCCGAGGCCCGGTCCGTCCCTGCGCCGCCCGCGTTTCCAGGCGACCGGCGCGGGGACGTCGAGCCAGATCAGCAGCGCGAGCCACGGGCGCAGCGCGCGCCGTCCCGCACCGACGCCCTCGAGCAGCACAACGGGCGCGGGCTGAAGCACCCGCGCGCCGGTGAACGCGCCCCTCTCCCAGTCGTACGTCAGGTACCGCGCCGTCCGCCCGGCCGCCAGCGGGCGCAGCACCTGACGTGTCAGCGGCTCGGTCCATCCGAAGAACGACGCGTGCGTCGCGAAGTCGTCGAGTCGCACCACGGGAGCGCCGCCGAGCGCCGCCGAAAGCCGGTCGGCCAGTGTCGACTTGCCGGAACCGGCGTGCCCGTCGATCCCCACGAGACGCGCCGGGCCGCACGAGGGCGGGAGCGCGCGCACCCTTTCCCGGAGTCCGGCGATTCCGGCGAGTCCGTCGTCGTCGAGTCCGTCATCCGGGGCGGCGATCATCGCGATCAGCCTAACGTCGGTTCGGCATCGTCACTGGTCGACACCAATATTGCTTCCGCGCGTTCCCGGTCGCTTACTGGTCGTCAGCTGACCGACCCGCGATAGTGGTGCTCCGCGCCCTCGCCCGCCCTCACCCGGCGAACGCCGGAAACGACCGGGAGACAATCACCGTGACCACGCCGCCCCGCCGCACCGTTCTCGCCGCCGCCGTCGCCGCTGCCGTCGGCTCATCCGCCTCCTTCTCCGCCCCGGCCGCGGCCGCCGATGGCGGCGGTGGCGCCGCGGCCCGCCACCGCCCCCGCCCCCGCCCCACCGCGTCCACCATCGGCAACGCCGCCTGGACCACCGCCGCCGACTGGCGCGCGGGCCACGGCGACGGCACCGCCGTGGTGACGGGCGACCGCCCGGGCGTGACCATCGGCACGCCGGTCGGCACGGTCTCCTACACCGACCCGCACACGGGCACCACCGCGTCGTGGGAGTACGCCACATGGCTCTCCCCGGTCCGCGAAGCGGCAACCCCCGCAAGCGAGTTGATCGCCTCGTGGAACGCCGACACCCCCGCGGGCACCTGGGTGCGCATCGAGCTGTTCGGCGTCTACACCGACGGCTCCCACACCCCCTGGTACACCATGGGCGTGTGGGCCTCGGGCGACGGCGACATCCGCCGCACCTCGGTGGACGACCAGTCGGATGGCAAGAGCACGATCTGGACCGACACGTTCTCCATCGACGACACCGACGCGGGCCCCCGCCTCGCCACCTACCAGCTCAGGCTCACCCTGCACCGCGCCCCCGGGGCAGGCGCCTCGCCCACCGTGTGGCGCCTGGGCGCGATGACGTCCGACGTGCCGGCCCGCTTCGAGGTCCCGGCGACCGAGCCAGGCCAGGCCGCTGGCGTCGAGATCGACGTCCCGCCCTACTCGCAGAACGTCCACATCGGCCGCTACCCCGAGTACGACAACGGCGGCGAGGCGTGGTGCAGCCCCACTTCCTCACAGATGATCATCGAGTCCTGGGGCCGCGCCCCCACCCCCGAGCAGCTGGAGTGGGTCGACCCCGCCTACGACGACCCGCAGGTCTGCCACGCCGCGCGGTACACGTTCGACTACCAGTACGACGGCTGCGGCAACTGGCCGTTCAACGCCGCCTACGCCGCCACCTACCCCGGGCTCCAGTCGGTGGTCACCCGCATCGCCTCCCTCACCGACGCCGAGCGCCTGGTCGCCGCGGGCATCCCGCTCATCACGTCGCAGTCCTTCTACGAGGCCGAGCTCGACGGCGCCGGATACGGCACGGCAGGGCACCTGATGACCGTCGTCGGCTTCACCGAGGACGGCGACGTCATCGCCAACGACCCGGCGAGCGACAGCAACGCCGAGGTCCGACGGGTCTATCCGCGGCGGCAGTTCGAGAACATCTGGCTGCGCACCCGGCGGTACAACGAGAGCGGCGGCGTCAGCAGCGGCACCGGCGGCGTCTGCTACCTGTACTTCCCGACCGACCTCACCCACCGGCAGCGCGCGGCCCTCGCCGCCGTCGGGATCCGCTGACGCCGTCGCCCGATCACCCTCTCCCGGACGCCCGGCGACCTCTCGGTCGAGGTCTCGGCGCGCGGCGGCACCGCGGTCGAGCCCCCGGGCGTCCGGCATGTCCCCGTCGGCCGTTCCCTCGGCCGTATCCTCGGCACGGAGCCGGTCGTTGAGTACACGACGTGCCTCACCCCGGAAGGCAGCCCGCTCGCGGCGCCCGCCGACGACCCGTTGCGGCTCCTGCCCGTTCGATCGATCCTTGTCGACGCATCCACGGGCCGCCGCGATCCGGCGGCCCGATGGGTGACCGACGTGTGACCTGCCGCCCACCCCAGGGAGGAAGCGCGATGACGACCCTTGACGCCCCCCGCCCCGTGCCGCGCCAGCTGCCGACACCCGAGGCCCGCGACCTGCTCGCCCTGGTGCGCGACCTGGTCAGGCGCGAGGTCCGCCCCCTCGCCGCCGCCGAGGAGGAGGCGGGCGTCTTCCCCCGCGACCTCTTCGCCCGGCTCTCCGCGGCCGGACTGCTGTCGCTGCCCTACCCCGAGGAGTACGGCGGGGGCGACCAGCCGTACGAGATCTACCTCCAGGTCCTGGAGGAGCTGGCCGCAGCGCGGCTCACCGTGGGCCTCGGCGTCAGCGTGCACACGCTCGCCTGCCACGCCCTGGCCGAGTTCGGGACCAAGGAGCAGCGCGCCGAGCACCTGCCCGCCATGCTCGGCGGCGGCCTGCTCGGCGCCTACTGCCTGTCCGAGCCAGGGTCGGGATCCGACGCCGCCTCGCTGCGCACGCGCGCCGAACGGGACGGCGGCGACTGGGTCATCAGCGGCACCAAGGCGTGGATCACCCACGGCGGCATCGCCGACTTCTGCACCGTGCTGGCCCGCACCGGCGACGACGGGCCCGACGGCATCACGGCGTTCCTGGTGCCGGGCGACGCCCCCGGGCTCGTGACCGCGGTCCCCGAGCGGAAGATGGGCATGGCCGGATCGCCCACCGCCCAGCTGCACTTCGACGGCGTGCGCGTCCCCGACGCGCGCCGCGTCGGCGAGGAGGGCCGCGGCTTTCGCGTCGCCATGGCCGCGCTCGACGGGGGCCGCCTCGGCATGGCGGCGTGCGCCGTCGGCGTGGCACAGGCGGCGCTCGACGAGGCGCTGGCGTTCACCGCGGGGCGCGAGCAGTTCGGCCGCCGCGTCGCCGACTTCCAGGGGCTTCGCTTCATGCTGGCCGACATGGCGACCCAGATCGAGGCGGGGCGCTCCCTCTACCTGGCCGCCGCCCGGCTGCGCGACGCGGGCAGGCCGTACTCCCAACAGGCCGCGATGGCCAAGCTGTTCTGCACGGATACCGCGATGCGGGTCACCATCGACGCGGTGCAGGCGCTCGGGGGCTACGGCTACACGGCCGACTTCCCCGCCGAGCGGTATCTGAGGGAGGCGAAGGTCCTCCAGATCGTCGAGGGGACCAACCAGATCCAGCGGGCGGTCATCGCCCGCCACCTGGTGGGCGCCTCGTAACGGGCGGGTCTTGGCCGTGTTGGGCGGGCTCAGGCCGCCTGGCGCATCCCCGCGGAGGCCACCACGGCGTGCGAGAAGGGCTGGAGCCGCCAGTCCAGGCTCTCCGGCAGGGCCACGAGCGCCGTGGTGTCCCCACCGGAGGGCGCGTCGGGGGCCACGGCGGCCCCTTCGCCCGGCACGGCCAGCCCTGAGCCGGGGCACAGGGTCAGCCCGAACGGGTTCCACGGGGTCGGGCAGAGCGCGTGCTCCGGGATCTGCCCGCCCGAGCCGACGAGCGCGATCGGGCGCGCGCAGTCCGAGCACACGACCCTGACCGGGTCCGCGTCGCCCTCGTCGTCGGCGGGATCGGCGATCTCGATGTCGAACTCCGCGGCGAAGGCGTTGGGTTCGGCACGCTTGAGTGGCTTCGCAGTGCGCATGAGCATCCCCCTTGGACGGCACAAAGGCGTTGGCCACAGCAAGCAATGCCCGCGGCGATCAGCGAATAATCGTGAAGGGGAAACGGACGCGGACACGTGTTTGTGTCGTTCGTCACATAAGCATTGCCGGGGCGTGCGCTGTCCCCTCCGCGCCGGTGGGCGCGCCGTGGCGCCGCCGTTCCGGGTAGGTTACGGAGGCGTGGAGGAATTGGACCGGCGCATCGTGGAACTGCTCGTCACGGACGGGCGGATGAGCTACACCGACCTGGGCAGGGCCACCGGCCTTTCCACGTCGGCGGTGCACCAGCGCGTACGCCGCCTCGAACAGCGCGGCATCATCAGGGGATACGCCGCGATCGTCGCGCCCGAGGCGGTGGGGCTGCCGTTGACCGCGTTCATCTCCGTCAAGCCGTTCGACCCCAGCGCCCCCGACGACATCGCCGACCGGCTCGCGGACGTTCCCGAGATCGAGGCATGCCACAGCGTGGCAGGGGACGAGAACTACATCCTCAAGGTCCGCGTCGCCACCCCCGCCGAGCTCGAGCACCTGCTCAGCCGCATCAGGAGCCTGGCCGGGGTCTCCACCCGCACCACCGTCGTGCTCTCCACGCCGTACGAGGCCAGGCCGCCCCGGATCTAAGCGGCGGCGCGGGCGCGCCAGGATGGGGCCATGACCGCACGCACCACCCCCGGCGAACGAGCCCCGGACGAACGAGCCCCCGGCGAGCCGCCCCGCACCGTCCTGCTGCGCCGCGGCGAGGTCCACAGCCCCGCCGACCCGTTCGCCACCGCCATGGCCGTCACCGGCGACCGCGTCGCCTGGGTCGGCTCCGAGTCGGCTGCCGACGCGCTCGCCGCGTCGGCCGACGAGGTCGTCGACCTCGAAGGCGCCCTTGTCACCCCCGCGTTCACGGACGCGCATGTGCACATCACCGCAACGGGCCTTGCGCTGACGGGACTCGACCTCGCGGGCGCCCGTTCGGCGGCCGACGCCCTCGCCCGCGTCGCCGCCCACACCGCGCCGCTCCCCGTCGGCGCCACCGTCATCGGGCACGGCTGGGACACCACCGAGTGGCCCGGGGCGCACCCGCCCACCCGGGCCGGGCTCGACGCCGCCGCGGGCGGCCGCCCCGTCTACCTCGCGCGCGTCGACGCCCACTCCGCGCTGGCCACCACGGCCCTGCTCGACCTCGTCCCCGGCGTCGCCGACCTGCCCGGATTCCACCCCGACGGGCCGCTCACGGGCGACGCCCACCACGCCGTCAGGCACGCGGCCGACGCCGCCCTCACCCCCGCCCAGCGGGCCGCCGCCCAGCGCGCCGCGCTCGCCCGCGCCGCCTCGCTCGGCATCGGCTCACTCCACGAGTGCGCGGGGCCCGACATCTCAAGCGAGGACGACCTCACCGCGCTGCTCACGCTGGCCGCCGACGAGCCGGGCCCGCGCGTCTTCGGCTACTGGGGCGAACTCGTCACCACCGCGAAGGAGGCGCGGCGCGTTCGCGAGCTCGGCGCGGTCGGCGCCGGGGGCGACCTCTTCGTCGACGGCTCGCTCGGCTCCCGCACCGCCCACCTGCACAGGCCCTACCTCGGCGGCGACGACACCGGCGTCGCCCACCTGAGCGCGGACGACGTCGCCGCGCACGTCGCCGCGTGCACCGAGGCCGGGCTCCAGGCCGGGTTCCACGCCATCGGCGACGCCGCGCTGACCGCCGTCACCGACGGCTTCGCCGCCGCGGCGCGACGGCTCGGCGCCGACCGCGTGCGCGCCCAGCGCCACCGCGTCGAACACGCCGAGCTGCTCGCCCCCAACACCATCGCCGCCTTCGCCGCCTTCGGCCTGACCGCGTCCGTGCAGCCCATGTTCGACGCCGCGTGGGGCGGCCCCGACGGCATGTACGCGCGGCGGCTCGGCGCCGAACGGGCCAGGGCGCTCAACCCGTTCGCCGCCCTCCTGCGCGCCGGCGTCCCGCTGGCCTTCGGCTCCGACGCGCCCGTCACCCCGCTCGGGCCCTGGGAGGCGCTGCGGGCGGCGGCGTTCCACCGCACCGCCGAGCACCGGGTCTCCGTGCGCGCCGCCTTCACCGCCCACACCCGCGGCGGCTGGCGCGCCGTAGGGCGCGACGATGCGGGCGCGCTCGTCCCCGGCGCCCCGGCCGACTACGCCGTGTGGCGCGCCGGGGCGCTGGTCGTCCAGGCGCCCGACGACCGCGTCGCCCGCTGGTCCACCGACCCTCGCTCGGGCACCCCAGGGCTGCCCGACCTCACCCCTGGCGCCCCGCTCCCCACGTGCCTGCGCACGGTGGTCGCCGGTCGTACGGTGTACGACCGGCTGAACGAGTGATTGCCCCGCGGGCCATACCGCCGAACGATGTGCGCTCAGCCTGTCGAACGAGCGGCCCCGCGCGGCACTGACCTGGTCTTTTGGCGGAAAGAGGCAGGTCAGACAACTGTTGACAGCCGCCCGCCGTCGAAGGGTAGGTTCGGCCGGGTCCACCACAGGACGTCCGGCCGGCGCTCCTCCGCGCAGTCGTCGAACGCCACTGGGCCAGAGGGCGGGGTGCCACGACCCCGGCATTCCGCCAGCGGGAGCCAGGTCCAGTGGCCTGCGGCACGGGGGCGGAAGCATCGCCCGGTCGGCGGGTGCGACCCGGGGCGGGGCCCGGACGCTCAGTAGACAACGGCTTCGGTCGACCCGCAGCCAGCGGGTCCCGGGTCGGACCGAAGGGCTCCGGGTCCCGATCCGCAGCCCCCGCGTCGCCGCTCCGCGCCCGCCACGAGGTACGGTCGTTCATCATCGCCCGCTCAGCAGAGAGGCCACGACCGTGCCATCGGGCCCCGAGACGACCACGGCAAGCGACACCGATGACGTGCGCCCTGGCGAGCCCACACCGGACGCCGCCCCGGTGACCGAGGTGCCCGCCGCGGCGCCCCTGCCCCCTGCCGAGCCCGCCCCCGCCGAGCCCGCCCTTGCCGAGCCCGCCCGGGCCGCCCGCCGCCCTGGCCGCCTGCGCAGGACCGCCGCGGCCGCCCGCGCGACCTGGCCGCGGGCCCTGGCCGCCGCGGTCGCGGGCCTCGCGCTCGCCGTCGCGTTCCCTCCTTACGACATCTGGCCGCTCTCCCTCGTCGCGGTCGCGGTGCTCTCGGTCCTCACCCACGGCGTAACGGCCAAGCGGGGCGCGTGGTTCGGCTTCGCGCTCGGGCTGCCGTTCTTCGTCGTCCTGCTCAAGTGGCTCCATGTCATCGGCTGGGACGCGGTCGTCGGCCTCTCGCTGGTCGAGGCGCTGTTCTTCGTGCCGATGGGCGCCGGGCTCGCCGTCACCTCCCGGCTGCCTGCCGCCCCGCTGTGGGCCGCGTGCCTGTGGGTCGCCCAGGAGTGGGCCAGGGACCGGGTGCCGTTCGGCGGGTTCCCCTGGGGCCGCCTCGCGTTCGCCAACACCGACACCCCCTACACGCCGCTCGCCGCGCTCGGCGGGGCGCCGCTCGTCACGTTCGCCGTCGCGCTGACCGGCGCGCTGCTGGCCTGGGCCGCGCTGCGGCTGTGGCCGCTCCTGCGCGCTCGGCCCGTGGCGCTGCCCCGCGCCGTCGCCGCGCCGCTGGCCGGGGCCCTCGGCCTGGCCGCCGCGGTCACCGCCGCCGGGTACGCCGTCCCGGTGCGCACCGACGCGGACGACACGGTCTCCATCGCGGTCGTGCAGGGCAACGTGCAGCAGGCGGGCATGGACTTCCTCGGCCGCCCGATGATGATCCTCAACAACCACGTCGAGGCGACCCTCGAGCTCGCCGACGACATCGACGCGGGCCGCGCCGAGCGCCCCGACCTGGTGATCTGGCCGGAGAACGCCTCGGACCTCGACCCCTACACCGAGCCCGAGGCCTACGCGGTCATCGACAGGGCGGCCAAGGCGGTCGGCGTCCCCATCCTGGTCGGCGCCCTCGTGGACCACCCCACCAGGGAGGGCTACGTCGAGAACCAGGGCATCGTCTGGGACCCCGAGACCGGCCCTGGCGACTCGTACACCAAGCAGCACCCCGTGCCGTTCGGCGAGTACGTCCCGTTCCGCGAGCAGCTGAGCACGGTCATCACCCGGCTCGAACGCGTCCCGCGCGACTTCTACCCCGGCGAGGAGAGCGGTGTCCTCGACGTGGGCCCGGCCAGGCTCGGCGACGTCATCTGCTTCGAGGTGGCCTACGACGGCATCGTCCGCGACACCGTCAACGACGGCGCCCGCGCCCTGGTCGTGCAGACCAACAACGCCACCTACGGGCGCACTGGGCAGCCCGAGCAGCAGCTGGCGATGTCCAAGCTGCGCGCCGTGGAGCACGGGCGGGCCGTCGTCACCGCCGCGACCAGCGGCATCAGCGCCATTGTGGCGCCCGACGGGACGATCGAGCAGCGCACCGAGGAGTTCACCCAGGACGTGCTGACCGCCGAGCTGCCGCTGCGCGACGACAGGACGCTCTCCGACCGGCTCGGCGCCGCACCCGAGTGGGCGCTGGCCGCCCTCGGCCTGCTGGCCTGGGCGGGCGTCGGGCTCAGGGACCGCGTCAGGCGGAGGGCGGCGGTCAGTCCCGCGGGCCGGAGCGAGGAGGCCGGGTGAGCCGGGCGACGCGGCCCGAGCGCCGCCCGCTCGGCCAGGGCCTGGTGATCATCCCCACCTACAACGAGGCCGACAACATCGCCCCGCTCATCAAGCGGCTGCGCCTCGCCGTCCCCGCCTGCGACATCCTGGTCGCCGACGACAACAGCCCCGACGGCACCGGCAAGATCGCCGACGAGATCGCCGATGCCGACGCCCAGGTGCACGTGCTGCACCGCGCGGGCAAGGAGGGCCTGGGCGCCGCCTATGTGGCGGGCTTCCACTGGGGCCTCGAACGCGGCTACGACGTGCTGATCGAGATGGACGGCGACGGCTCGCACCGCCCCGAGGACCTGCCCAGGCTGCTGACCGCCCTGCGCGACGCCGACCTGGTGCTCGGCTCCCGCTGGATCCCCGGCGGCCGCATCGTCAACTGGCCCAGGTACCGCGAGCTGATCTCCCGCGGCGGCAGCGCCTACTCCAGGCTGGTGCTCGGGATGCCGGTCCGCGACGTCACCGGCGGGTTCAGGGCGTTCCGCGGGCATGTCCTCGCGGGCATGGAGCTGGGCGACGTGGTCTCCCAGGGGTACTGCTTCCAGGTGGACCTGCTGCACCGCACCCTCGCGGCCGGGCACCGGGTGGCCGAGGTGCCGATCACGTTCGTGGAGCGCGAGCACGGCGACAGCAAGATGAACCGCGACATCGTCGTGGAGGCGCTGTGGCGGGTGACCGCGTGGGGACTCGCCGCCCGGTTCGGGAAATCCGGCCGCTCCAGGCACACTTGATCCATGACGACCGGGCAACCGACCCCCTACCGCAGACGCAGGCCGAGGCGGGGGACGCGCGCGCTGCTGCCGCTGGTGCTCGCGGCCTGGGCGCTGCTTGAGATCTGGCTCTATCTGGTGGTCGGCGACGCGACCAACGGGTGGCTCGTGCTGCTGCTCCTGGTGGCGGCGTTCCTGCTGGGAGCCCTCGTCATCAAGCAGGCGGGGCGCCGCGCCTGGCGGCGCCTCGCCCAGACCCTGAACACCGGCACCCCACCGGGCGACGACCGCGCCACCCGCGGCGGGAACGGCCTGGCGATGCTCGGCGGGCTCCTGCTGATGGCGCCTGGCCTGATCTCCGACACGCTCGGGCTGCTGTGTGTCTTCCCGCCCACGGCCGCGCTGATCCGCGGCGCCGGGCTGCGCTATCTGAGGCGGGGCGCGGGTCCCGTGGGGGTGGCGTTCGAGGAAGCAAGGGCCGCGCGGGACCAGGCGCGGATGCGGCGCCCCGACGGCAAGGTCGTGCCGGGCGAGGTCATCCGCGAGGACGACGACGCGCACGGCGAGGGCCGCGGGGACCGCGGCGAGGGGGAGCCAGGGGACGGGGAGCCGGGGGGCGCGCCCCCTGAGCGACGCTGAGGCCCCCGCGCGCCGGTGGCGTTCCGGCGTGCGCGGGGGCGCGGGTGTGCGGGCATACAAACGGGCTGGGTCACTTACGGGTGACCCAGCCCTCGCTGTCGGGACGCCTGAGTCGGCGTCCTAAGCCGTCTTGCGGCTGTCCCGGGGGTGCACCGCGATGTTCATCGCTCCGGAACGCAACACCGCCAGCCGCTCGGCCAGCACCTCCTCCAGCTCCTCGCGGGTACGGCGCTCCATCAGCATGTCCCAATGCGTCCGGGCGGGCTTGCCCTTCTTCTCCTCGGGCCCCTCGCCGTCCACCAGCAGGGCTTGGGCGCCGCATACCTTGCATTCCCACTCCGGCGGGATCTCGGCCTCCACCGAGAACGGCATCTCGAACCGATGGCCGTTCTGGCATGCGTACTCCACCGCCTGACGCGGCGCGAGGTCAATGCCGCGGTCCGTCTCGTAGCTGGTCACCACGAGCCGCGTGCCGCGTAGAGCTCGCTCACTCATGAATCGTGCCTCCCGGGCTGGTCGCCCACAGGACAGGTGTCGCTGTCATCATCACTCCGGTCAACGTCCGGTCGGCGGTGAAGATTCCCGTTTACAGGTATGCGTCGCCCGTCGTACCGCCCCTTCTCGTACCCACCGGCGTCCGGTTTGTCACATCTGGCAGGAGATGTCACCGGGCGTCCGCAGGGGATGGCTCGGGGTGACGGTCCAACCGGCGGGAACGAACGCGTAGAATACCCGGCCGCCGCCGGTCGTCGAAATCCATTCCGGTCCGCGTCCCCGAGATCGCGCACATGCGCAGGAAGAACTGGGCCAGCGGCCCTATCGCCAGCGCGTACACCACGGTCCCCACGCCCGCCGTTCCGCCGAGCACGATGCCCACCGCGAGCACCGCGACCTCGATCCCGGTGCGCATCAGGCGCAGAGAACGCCCCGTGATCCGGTGCAGCCCCGTCATCAGGCCGTCGCGGGGTCCAGGTCCGAAGCGCGCCGCGATGTAGAGCCCCGTGGCCAGGCCGTTGAGCACCACCGCGCCCAGCATGAGCGGCACCCGCGCCGCCAGGTCGTCGAGCCCGGGGGTGAGGGCGAGCGTGGCGTCCATCGCGAAACCGACGAGCAGGACGTTCGACACGGTGCCGAGCCCGGGGCGCTGGCGGAGCGGGATCCACAGGAGCAGCACCAGCAGGCCCGTGATGTTCACCACCATGCCGATGGAGACCCCGGTGCGCTCGGAGACGCCCTGGTGGAACACGTCCCACGGGTCGAGCCCGAGGTCGGCGCGCACCATCAGGCCCGCGCTCACCCCGTAGAGCAGCAGCCCGCCGTAGAGCTGCGTGAGGCGGCGCGCCAGGCGGCGTGGCGGGTGCGGCTGGTTCATGAGGACCCCTCTCTGGCGTGGCAGGTCTGGCGCAAGTGGCCTGATATATGACACCCTGTGGCCTTGAGTGGCGGCTCATCCAGGGCCAATTGACGAAAGGTGGACTGAGATCATGCCGCAGTGGACCTCAACGGTCGGTGCCGGTCAGCTGGCCAGGCTCCTGGGTTCGAGGGACGGGCGCGGCGCGGTGGCGCCCGCCGCGGGCGGCGCCCACGTGCCCGCCTACCGGGCCCTGGCCGACGGGGTCAGGCTGCTGGTCCTCGAAGGCCGCGTGCCGGTCGCCGCGCGGCTGCCCGCCGAGCGCGAGCTGGCCGGGGCGCTCTCGGTGAGCCGCACCACGGTGGCCGCGGCGTTCGAGGCGCTGCGGGCCGACGGGTTCCTCGAGTCCCGGCGCGGCTCGGGCAGTTGGACGGCGGTGCCCGCGGGGCGGCCGCTGCCGGGGCGGGGCCTCGACCCGCTGCCGCCCGAGGCGGGCGGCTCGGTCATCGACCTGGGCTGCGCGGCGCTGCCCGCGCCCGAGCCATGGCTGACCAGGGCGTTCCAGGGCGCGCTCGAGGCGTTGCCGCCCACGGCCATGACCCATGGCGACTTCCCCGCCGGGCTGCCCGCGCTGCGTGAGACGCTCGCCGACCGCTACACCGCGCTCGGCGTGCCGACGATGCCCGAGCAGATCATGGTGACCACGGGAGCGATGGGCGCGATCGCCGCCATCTGCCGCCTGTTCGCGCCCGCGGGCGAGCGCATCGCGGTCGAGCACCCCTCCTACGCCAACGTTCTCCAGCTGATGCGCGAGGCGGGCGCCCGCCTGGTCCCGGTGCCGATGGGGGAGGGGATCGGCGGCTGGGACCTGCCCGCGTGGCGCCGGGTGCTGACGGAGGCGTCGCCGCGCCTCGCCTATGTGATGGCCGACTTCCAGAACCCCACGGGCGCGCTCGCCGACGAGGAGCGGCGCAGGGACCTGGTCGCCGCGGCCCGGGGCGCTGGCACGGTGCTCGTGGTCGACGAGACGATGGCCGACCTCGCGCTCGACGTCGCCCCTGGGGAACGGCCCAGGCCCGTGGCGGCGTTCGACCACGGCGGCGCGGGCGTCATCACGGTGGGCTCCGCGAGCAAGGCGGTGTGGGCGGGGCTGCGCATCGGCTGGGTCAGGGCGGCCCCCGAGGTGATCCGCAGCCTGGTGGCCGCGCGCGCCAGGGCGGATCTCGGCACCCCGGTGTTCGAACAGCTGGCGCTGTGCTGGCTCCTGGCGTCGGGCGGCTGGGACGAGGCGATCGAGCAGCGCCGCGCGGAGATCCGCGCGAACCGCTCCGCGGTGGTCGCCGCACTCGGAGAGCACCTGCCTACGTGGGACTTCACGGTCCCGAACGGCGGCCTCACGCTGTGGGTGCGCACCGGGGGGCTGTCCGGCTCCCGGATCGCGGAGGCGGGCGAACGCCTGGGCGTCCGGGTCGCCTCGGGCCCGAGGTTCGGCCTCGACGGGGCCTTCGAGGGCTATGTCCGCATCCCGTTCATCGTCGACACCCCCCTCGCGACGGAGGCCGCCACCCGCCTGGCGACGGCGGCGAGCATGGTGGCGGACGGCCTGAGCGTGGACGCTCCGCTGGGGCACATCGCGTAGTGCGCTCCGCTGGGTTCGCCGTTCGGGCTGGGGTTGCGACGTGACCTTTCGCGCCGTCGAGCGGTGCGCGTGCCCGTTGCGCGGAGCGTGACGCTCCTTGGTGCCTGGGGTTGGCACCACCGGGCAGCAGGTGAGTACGACCTGTACGCGGTGCCGTGCCGACCGGGGTGCCGCGGCCCACCTCCGCCGTAGGCGGCCCGGCTCCGCGGACGCCCGCGGTCTCGGCCGTCGCTTGGCTCGCCGCAGGCGATCCCGCGGGGGAAGGGCTACTTCGCCTCCGCGTAGCAGCGCACCGTTGCCGTGGTGAAGGGGTAGCGGACCGGGGTGGGGCCGAATGTCAGGCGGGCCGCCGACTCGCCCGCCGCGCGGATCGACTCGGCCACCGCGTCCGCCTCGTCGGCAGGGCAGTGCACGATCACCTCGTCGTGCTGGAAGAACACCAGCTCGGCCCGCGTGTCCTTCAGCAGCGCGCGCAGCGCGGCCAGCATCAGCAGGGCCCACTCGGCCGCGCTGCCCTGCACCACGAAGTTCCGCGTGAACCGGCCCCTGGCCCGGCTCCCCTCGCCACCGGGGCTCGTGCGGCCCAGCCAGGTGCGGACGAGGCGGCCCTCCTCGCCCGCCCTGGCCGCCTCGTCCACATAGGCCACCGCGGCGGGGAACCGCCGCCGCAGGTCGGCGAGATGGCGCAGCCCGTCGCCCGACGTCTGGCCGTAGATCGCGCCGAGCAGCGCCAGCTTGGCCGCCGCCCGGTCGCCAGAGAAGCCCCGGTGGGACAGCGCGCCGTACAGGTCGCCCGCGCCGCCCGCCGTCGCCATCAGCCCGGGGTCGCGCGAGATCGCCGCGAGCACCCTCGGCTCCAGCTGGTCGGCGTCGGCCACCACCAGGCGCCACCCCGGGTCGGCCACCACCGCGCGCCTGACCGCCCGCGGGATCTGCAACGCCCCGCCGCCGTGCGTCGTCCAACGGCCCGACGGGGCGCCGCCCGGCACATACTCCGTGCGGAACCTGCCGTCCCGCACCCACGTCCGCAGCCACGACCAGCCGTGCGCCGTGTGGATCCGGTACAGCCGCTTGTACTCGAGCAGCGGCTCGACGGCCGGGTGGTCGACCGCGCGCAGCTCCCACGCCCGGGTCGACCCCAGCCTGACGCCCGCGCGCGCGAACGCCCTGATGATGTCCGCGGGGAGGTCGGGCCGCACCCGCACCCCGTCGCCGAACGCCTCCGACACCCGCTCCGCAAGCTCCGCGAGCCGCC
Organism: Streptomyces sp. PT12; assembly: GCF_003311645.1. GTDB lineage: Bacteria > Actinomycetota > Actinomycetes > Streptomycetales > Streptomycetaceae > Streptomyces. Next base: position 253,755 of record NZ_QEST01000014.1, read on the forward strand.
GCGGCTGCGCGCCCCCCGGATAGCGCTCGCCCAGCAGCTCCCGCAGCACCTCGCGGTGGATGTCCGCCCGCCACGGGATGCCCGCCCTCCCCATCTCGGCCGCCACCAGCGTCCCGGCCGACTCCGCGGCGAGCAGCAGCCGCATCCGCTCGGGCCGCGCGGTCGTGCCCGCGCGCGCCAACTGCCCCTCGTACACCGTGAGCAGCGCGTCGAGCGGGTCCGCGTCCGCGGGCAGTGGCACGGGGCCCGCCGCGAACAGCGAGGGCTGCGCCGTCTCCGCCACCGCGGGAGGCGGATCCTCCGGCACCGGCAGCCCGCGCAGCCGCGCGAACGCCGCGCTCAGCGACCGCGGCAGGCCCCAGCTCCCCTCGTGCCCGAGCAGCAGCGCCTCCGCCGCCTCCACGTCGTAGCACCGCTCCACCCGGAGACCGGCCGCGAGCACCCCGGGGTACACCGCGGCCGTCGAACGCCACACCCACCGCGTCACCCAGGGCCTGGCGCGCACGGCCGCCGCCGCGTCGGGCTCGCGCTCCACCGGGCCATCGGGGCGCCCGCGCTCGTCGAGGAGGCAGACCGCGACCGAGCCGTCCGCGTACTCGGCCAGCGCCCATCTGCCGGGGCGCGCCCGCTCCTCACCCATGCCGGGGAGTCTGGCAGCCGCCACTGACAACGCCGGGCGCGTCCGCCGCGCGCCCCCTTGCGCACACGTTCGACGACGGCGCTCCTGGGCCGTGGATCCCGCTGTTCGCGCTGATCTGGGCGGCGGCCCTGGCGCGAGACGCCCGCCGACCTGCAGGCCAGGCGGTTCGCGGCGGGGGAGATCAAGGCGGACGAGTACCGGGGGAGGCTCGCCGTCCTCGGCGAGGACCGCCGCAAGGGCGCCACCGGCTGAACGCGGGCCCCGCGCCGGTCAAGGGCGTCCGACCCGTCGGCAGCGCGGGGCCCTCACGCCCCAACGCGGTCCCCGTCGTCGTCGGCGCCCGCGATCACCAGCTCCGCCAGGTGCGCGGCGATCTCGTCGCGGTCCGCCCCCGGCAGCCCCGCGTCGGTCACCAGGGTGTCGACCTCGTCCAGCGTGGCGAACGAACTCAGGCCCGTCGTCCCCCACTTGGTGTGGTCGGCCACCACGACCACGCGCCGCGCGGAGCGGATGAAGTGGCGGTTGGTCTCGGCCTCGGCGAGGTTGGGCGTGGACAGCCCGGCCTCGACCGAGATGCCGTGCACCCCGAGGAACAGCACGTCGAAGTGGAGCGAGCCGATCGCCGCGTCGGCCACCGGGCCCACCAGCGCGTCCGACGGCGTGCGCACCCCGCCGGTCAGCACGACCGTGGCCGCGGGCGCGGTCCCGCCCTCGGCGGCCTGGCGCGCGTGGTGGAACACGTCGGCCACCCGCACCGAGTTGGTGACCACCGTCAGGTCCGGCACCTCGAGCAGCTGGTGGGCCACGGCGAACGTGGTGGTGCCGCCCGAGAGGGCCACCGCGCTGCCCGGCGTCGCCAGGGCCGCCGCCGCCCTGGCGATCTGGCTCTTGGCCGACAGCTCGAGCGACGACTTGGCCTCGAACCCCGGCTCGTGCGTGCGCCGTTCGGCCACGGGCACCGCGCCGCCGTGCACCTTCTCCAACGCGCCCTGCCGCGCCAGCACGTCAAGGTCGCGGCGGACGGTCATGTCGGAGACCTGGAGCATCCGCGTCAGCTCGCTGACCCTGATGCCGCCCCTGCGGCGCACCTCGTCCAGGATGAGCGCCCTCCGCTGTCCCGCCAGCAGGTTCTGGTTGTCGCTCACGCCCACTCCTCGCTCACCCCGTGGTGCACCCCGCCGCCGCGGCGGCTGTCCGTGGTTGCCATGACGAGGGGACATCCTCCCACGCATCAACATCCCCCGATCGAAGGCGGTTCGGCACGGTCCGGGCTGGAGAAGAGCGGGACGACGGGACTCGAACGAGCGGGGGATCACGATGAGCACCGACGGCACCCCACGGCCGAACGGGCACGCGGACGCGGACGGCACACCACCGGCGCGCGACCGGGACCCCGCGCCCCCGCCCGCCTCAACGCCCCCGCCCGCGCCCCCGCCCGCCGTCGAGCTGCTGGTCCACGGCGTCGGCGGCACGACGCCCGAGGAGATGCTCGAGGACAACCGCGTCACGCGTATCACGGGCGACTCCACCGCCAACATCCACCGGCGCACCGACGACCTCGACGACCGCCCCTGGGCCGCCGACACCCCGCCGCTGCGCGAGGCGTACACGTGGTGCAACCTGACCTCGGGCAACGGCGCCCGCGCCCTGTGGCTGCTGCTGCTCCCCTTCATGATCGTGAACATGGCGCACTGGATGCGCCCCGCCACCAGGGGCCCGGTTCGCACCCACCGCCTCTACGACGGCCTCGTCCGGTTCACCGCGCTGTCCCTCACCGTCCTGCTGGTCGCCGGGGCGTGCGCGGTCTCGCTCGACCTGGTCGCCTGGCAGTGCACCGGCTCGGCGGCCTGCACCGACACGGTCTCGTGGCTGAAGCCCCTTGAGCAGGGCGGCGGTTGGTGGGGGCAGCCGGGGCGGCGCCTCGCCCTGGCGGCGGCGCTGCCCGTGGCGTTGATCGCGCTGCTGTGGTGGCTCTCCCACCGCACGTGGAGCGCGTACGAGTCCGCCTCGCCGCCCGTGCGGCCACGGCCCGACGGCGGGGAGCACGCGCTGCTCAGCCTGCCCGGCTTCTGGTACGGGCGCGGCCTGGTCGCCAGGCTGCGCTCCGCGCACACCACCGCGGCGCTGCTCACCGTGGCCGCCGCCCTGCTGGCCGCGTCGTGGTCGCACGACCGGGGGGCGAACGGCGCCGGTCCGCTCGAGGCCACGGGGTGGGCGCTGGCCGCGCTGACGCTGGCCGGGTGGATCGTGATCGCCGTCCAGCAGGTGCGGCACGGCCGCACCGAGGACGCGCCCGACCAGCGCCCCTCGCCGCGCCTGGCCCGCGCGCTGCCCTGGGCCGCCGTTGCCCTGCTGGCGCTCGTGCTGCTGCACACCGGCTGGAGCCGCGACGGCTGGGCCACCGAGGGGCGGTACCCCACGGGGAGCGCGGTCTTCCCCGTGCTGATCGTCGTGCAGGGCGCGTTGGCCGTGGGCCTCGCGCTCACCGCGTACGCGCTGCACCGCCGGGCGCGCGACGCGGACCGGGGCGCGCTGTTCGGGCTCGGCGGTGCATGCGTGGCGCTGCTCGCGTGCGGGATCGCCGGGGTCTTCACGGGCGGCGTGGCCCAGCGCGTCGCCGACTGGCTCGACCCCTCGGCCGTGCCGGGCGAGGAGGGCGCCACGATCGCCGGGCCCCCGGTCGTGCTCAGCTGGGAGGCGTCCGCGATCCCCGTGCTGCTGCTCGTCGTCGTGGTGTTCGCCGCCGTCGTGGTGGTCAGGGTGCGGCGGGAGCGCGCGCGGCTCGCGCCGACCGTCAAGGGGCGCTATCCAGGGGAAGGCCAGGAGGAGCTGGCCGACCGCAGCGGCGAGATCGCGGGCGCCCTGGCGCGCGCCGGGCTCACCGAGACCGCGGGGCCCCTGGTCGGCTGGATCAGCGGGGCCTGCCTGGCGCTCGGCCTGGTGGCGGTGGCGGGCGCGGCCGTGGGCGAGAGCCCTTCCCGGGCCGCGGCGGACGGGCCAGCGGCCGTCTCGGTGGTCGCCGACGCCTGCCAGGGCCTCGGCTCGTGGCTCATGGGGGCGGGCGTCGTCCTGCTGCTCGCGCTCGGGCGCCGCGCCTACCGGGACGCGGGCGCCCGCAGGACGGTCGGCATCCTGTGGGACATCGGAACGTTCTGGCCGCGCGCCGCCCACCCGTTCGCGCCGCCCTGCTACGCCGAGCGCGCCGTGCCCGACCTGTCGTGGCGCATGGGGACGTGGATCGAGGTGACCGGGGGGCGGCTGGTGATCTCGGGGCACTCCCAGGGCAGCGTCCTGGCCGCGGCGGCGGTGTGGCAGCTCGACGCGGCCACCCGCAGCCGGATCGCGCTGCTCACCTACGGCTCGCCGCTGACCCGGCTCTACGGGCGGTGGTTCCCCGCGTTCTTCGGAGCCGCGGCGCTGCGCTCGCTCCACCGCGACGTGCCCTGCTGGCGCAACCTGTGGCGGGCCACCGACCCCATCGGGGGCCCGGTCGGCGTCACGGGCCCCACGGGCACGGCCGTGGACCGGGGCCCGCTCGCCGACCCGCTGCACTACGGGCGCAACCTCCTGCGGCCGCTGCCCGAGCCGGTCCTCGGCCATGGCGACTACGCCGACGACCCGGCGTTCGCCCAGGAGCGCGCGGCGCTGTTCACGCTGCTCACCAGGGACGGCGCCCCGCCCGCGCTGCCCGAGCAGGCCGCGGCGCGTTAACGCAGGGGCGGCAGGTCCGCGGGGTGCATCACGCTCAGCTCCTCGGTGCTCGGCTCCGCGAGCCGCGCCACGCGGCCCGCGTGCCGCTCCACCATGGCCTCGAACGTCTGGCGCGCGGCCCGCCCGTTGCCGAACGAAGGGCCGCGGTCCATCGCCGTGAAGTACTTGAGCAGGGCGTCCCTGGTGCCCTCGCCCAGGTCGTACTCGTGCTCGCTCGCCTGCTGCTCCAGGATGCTAAGCAGCTCCTCCGGGGAGTAGTCGCCGAACGTGATGGTGCGCGAGAAGCGGGAGGCGACGCCGGGGTTGACGGCGAGGAAGCGTTCCATCTCGGCCGTGTAGCCCGCGACGATGACGACCACGGCCTCCCGGTGGTCCTCCATCAGCTTCACGAGCGTGTCGATGGCCTCGCGGCCGAAGTCGCGGCCCGCGTCCTCGGGGGAGAGGGCGTACGCCTCGTCGATGAACAGCACGCCGCCACGGGCGCGTTCGAACGCCTCCTGCGTGCGGATCGCGGTCGAGCCGATGTGCTCGCCGACCAGGTCCACGCGCGAGACCTCCACCAGGTGGCCCCGGTCGAGCACGCCGAGGGAGGCGAGGATCTCGCCGTAGAGCCGCGCCACGGTCGTCTTGCCGGTGCCGGGGGAGCCCGTGAAGACCAGATGGCGGCGGACCGAGGCCGCCTTGAGCCCGGCCTGCCTGCGGCGGCGGCCCACCTCGATCATGTCGATGAGCGCCCGCACCTCGCGCTTGACCGTGGCGAGGCCGACCAGCGTCTCCAGCTCGGCCAGCACCTCGTCGGCGGGGCGGCCCCCGTCCGCGGGCTCGGGCTCCGGCGGGGCCGTGGCCTGGACGGACTTCTCCGAGCCCGCCGCCTCGCGCGCCGTGCGCCGCGCGGCCTCGCCCGCCTTGAGCCGGACGTCGGCCCCCGGCGCGGTCGTCTCGTCGCTCTGGCAGTCGGTGAGCACCGGGCTGTCCTCGGCGAAGACATAGCCGCCGCGCGAGCACCGCTCGGTGCGGCACCGTTCGAGCTCGGTGCGGCAGCCGTCGATGATGTGGAAGCCGTAGCCGCTCGACCCGGTGACCCGGCACCGGGAGAACCGGCCCCGCCCCCCGGCCGACACATACACCCCGGCCTCGGCGGGCCCGCTCACGGTGCTGTCGCTCACCTGCGGGTCGGCGCCCTTGGTGACGATGAAGCCCGTCCTCGCCCCCTCGACGGTGCACCCGGTCACCGTGCCGCCGCTGCCCTCGTCGCGGAACCACGCCCCGGTGCCGACGTCCTGGATCCGGCAGGCGTCGAGCTGGGCGGTCGCACCGTCGCTCACCGACACCGCCGAGCCGCGCACCTCCTCGATGCGGCTGTCCACGACGTCCGCGCGCGAGCCCGCGTCCAGCACGAACAGCGCGTCGGGAACGTGGTGCACCCGGCAGGACTCGAGCACCGCCGTGGCGCCGTCGCTGACCCACACCGCGGGGTAGTCCCCCGCCGACTCGTGGATCTCGCAGTCGTGCGCGTCGGCGTGCGTGCCCGGGTCCCACACCGAGAGGCCGTTGCGCCCGAAGCCGCTGATGGCGGTGCGCACCAGCGTCAGCACCGAACGGCCGCGCAGGTCGAGGGCGTTCTCCGGGATCCCGGTCAGCCGCGAGTCGGTCAGCGTGAGCACGGCCTCGGAGTCCAGCGTGATGCCGTCGCCCGTGGTCGCGCCGACCGCGCACTCGGTCAGATGGGCCGTGGCGCGCTCGGCGAGCACCACGCCCGCGCCCCTGATCTCCTCGACGCGGCACCCCACCGCGTCCACCGCGCTGCCCTCGCCGGTCACCGAGAGCCCGGCGCCCGACGAGCGGGTGATCCGGCAGCGCTCAAGGCGCAGATGCGCGGGCCCCCTGACCGAGACGCCCGGCTGGCCCGCCTCCACGACCTCGCACTCCTCGAACAGGCCGCCCGCGCCGTCCCCGACGCTGATGCCCGCGCCCGTGGGGTTGCTGACGACCGACTGCCGCACGGTCGGCCTGGCGCCGCCGCGCACCTCTATGCCCGACGCGGACGCGGCGTGCACCTGAAGGCCCGTCAGCTCGGGCGTGCTGTTCTCGATGAGGACGGCAGGGGACGCGGTGTCCTGACCCTCGATGCGCAGGTGCTGGACGGTGGCCGAGCCGCGGACCGTCAGCGGGACGCCATCGGGCGGCGCGATCCGCGCCGGGCCGTCCTTCGCCTCGCTCGGCCCCCGCAGGGTGACCGACTGCTCGATCACCAGGTTCTCCCGGTAGGTGCCGGGCCCCAGGACCAGGACATCGCCGTCGGCGGCCGCGGCAAGGGCCTCGGTGACGGTGGTGTAGACGGCGGTCCGCCGCCGCCAGCGTGCTGTTCCGGTGTGCGTCACCTGGACAGAACCCTTGGTCATGGAACCGGTGTGCCCCAACCTCGTGCGATGACGTGCGCGTTATCACGCGTACTTGGCCGCTCCACCGTAGCGCGCCGCAGGCCGGGGGAATGACCGTAGCGTCGGCATGGCACGCGCGCCCCCCGCACGCAACCGCACAACCGTCGTGCGCCCGAGCGCCCCCCAGCCTATGCCGTGACCGATCGTGCCCCCGCGCGCACCCTGGGTGGTGCGAGGCGCGGAAGTCCCACCGGGATACCCACCAATTCCCTTGAAAAACCCCGGAGTTGGGCCCACTTTCGAGTGATTGCCCCGTGTGAGCACCAGCCTCTAGCTTCATTCGCGGGATCCCCCGAATGGCCCGAGTACGACCGCAGATTGGCGGTGTTCTTTCGCATGACCACGTCCACCGAACCGACCGCAGGAAATGAGTCGGCGCAGCCCCGGCTGAGCCTTGACACCTCTGCCGCGCGCAATCTCGCCACCACCACCAAGACCCCTCCGCAAATGCAGGGGATCACCTCGCGGTGGCTGTTGCGGGTGCTGCCGTGGGTGCAAGTTTCCGGCGGGACGTTCCGGGTGAACCGCAGGCTGACCCACACCGTGGGGAACGGCCGCGTCGAGTTCACCTCGACCGGCGCCGAGGTCAGGGTGATCCCCGCCGAGCTGGGCGAGCTCCCCGCGCTCGCCGGGTTCGACGACGCCGAGACGCTCGCCGCGCTCGCCGACGCCTGCGTCCAGCGGGACTTCGCGGCCGGCGACGTGCTGCTCGCGGCCGGGGGCCCCGCGGACCGGGTCGTCCTGATCGCCCACGGCAAGCTCGCGGTGCGCGGCGCGGGGGCGTACGACACCGAGACGCAGCTCGGCGTCCTGGGCGACGGCGACTTCCACGGCGACGGCGTGCTCACCGACGCCGACGCGGGCCTGTGGGAGCACAGCCTCGTCGCGCTCACCAGCGGCACCGTTCTCACCCTCGGCAGGCAGGAGTTCGCCGGGATCGCCGCCCGCTCACCCGGGCTGACCGGCCACCTCGCGGCCTTCCGCGCCGCCGAGCCCGCCCAGCGCAACGCCCAGGGCGAGGCGGCCATCGCGCTGGCCTCGGGGCACGCGGGCGAGCCCGTGCTGCCGGGGACGTTCGTCGACTACGAGACGTCCCCGCGCGAGTACGAGCTGAGCGTCGCCCAGACCGTGCTGCGCGTGCACAGCCGCGTCGCCGACCTCTACAACGAGCCGATGAACCAGGTCGAGGAGCAACTGCGCCTGACCGTCGAGGCGTTGCGTGAACGCCAGGAGCACGAGCTGGTCAACAACCGGGAGTTCGGCCTGCTGCACAACGCCGACCTCCGCCAGCGCCTCCACACCCGCTCGGGCCCGCCCACGCCCGACGACCTCGACGAGCTGCTGGCCACCGTCTGGAAGGACCCGAGCGTCATCCTGGCCCACCCCAAGGCGATCGCGGCGTTCGGCAGGGAGTGCAGCGCCCGCGGGCTCTACCCCGGCAGCGCGGACATCGAGGGCCACGCGGTCCCCGCCTGGCGCGGCGTCCCCGTGCTGCCCTGCGACAAGATCCCGGTCAGCCGCGCGGGCACCAGCTCTATTCTGGCGCTGCGCACCGGGGAAAAGGCCCGGGGCGTCGTCGGGCTGCACCGCACGGGAATTCCCGATGAATACCAGCCCAGCCTCTCCGTCCGTTTCATGGGCATCAACGAGCAGGCCGTCATCTCCTATCTGGTGAGCGCCTACTACTCGGTGGCCGTTCTCGTGCCCGACGCCCTCGGAATTCTGGAGGACGTCGAGATCGGGCACTGAGACGCCCGCGTCCCCCCGCCCGCTTCCCCGGCCCGTCCCGCCGGGCCCCGCACCCCATCGGAAGGCACCTCTTCGTGAACTCGCCCGTGCGTCCCACGCGCAGCAGCCTCGACACCACCGCTGCCCGCAATCTCGCGAGCACCCTCAAGACCCCTCCGCAGATGCAGGGCATCACACCGCGGTGGCTGCTAAAGGTCCTTCCCTGGGTGCAGGTCTCCGGCGGGACGTTCCGTGTGAACCGGAGGCTCGCCCACACCCTCGGCGACGGGCGCGTCGAATTCACCTCGACCGGCGCCGACTTCCACGTCATCCCCGCCGAGCTGACCGAGCTGCCCCCGCTGCGGGGGCTCGACGACCCCGCGGCCCTCGACGCGCTGGCCGACGCCTGCGTCCAGCGCGAGTACGGTCCGGGCGAGGCCGTCGTGGAGGCGGGGGGCCCCGTGACCGGGGTCGTGCTGATCGCGCACGGCAAGGTGCGCAGGCTCGGCCGCGGTGCCTACGACGGCGAGACCTCCCTCGGCACCCTGGCCGACGGCGACTTCGCGGGCGACGGCGCGCTGCTCGGCGATCCCGGCGCCTGGGAGCACACCCTGCGGACGGTCACCCGCTGCACCGTGCTGACCCTGCCCCTCGACCGGGTCGCCGAGGTCGCCGAGGCGCACCCCGCCCTGCGCGCCCACCTCGACGAGGCGGCCGCTGCCCCGCCCGCCGCCCGCAACAAGCGCGGCGAGGCCGACATCGCCCTGGCCTCGGGGCACGCGGGCGAGCCCGTGCTGCCGGGGACGTTTGTCGACTACGAGACGTCCCCGCGCGAGTACGAGCTGAGCGTCGCCCAGACCGTGCTGCGCGTCCACACCCGCGTCGCCGACCTCTACGGCGAGCCGATGGACCAGGTCGAGGAACAACTCAAGCTCACCGTCCAGGCGTTGCGCGAACGCCAGGAGCACGACCTCGTCAACGACCGGCAGTTCGGCCTGCTGCACAACGCCGACCCCCGCCAGCGCCTCCACACCCGCTCGGGCCCGCCCACGCCCGACGACCTCGACGAGCTGATCTCCCGGCGCCGCAAGACCCAGTACCTCATCGCCCACCCGCGCACGATCGCGGCGTTCGGCAGGGAGTGCAACGCCCGCGGAGTGCACCCGGGCCACACGGAGATCGACGGCACCAGGGTCGGCGCCTGGCGGGGCATCCCGCTGCTGCCCTGCGACAAGATCCCCGTCACCCCCGAGGGCACCAGCTCGGTGCTCGCCCTGCGCACCGGCCAGGAGAACCAGGGCGTCGTCGGGCTGCGCCAGACCGGCATCCCCGAGGAGTACGAGCCGGGCCTGAACGTCCGCTTTATGGGCATCAACGACCAGGCCGTGATCTCCTACCTGGTCAGCGCCTACTTCTCGGCCGCCGTCCTGGTCCCCGACGCCCTCGGGATCCTGGAGGACGCCGAGGTGTGACCTCCGCAGGTGTCAGTGGCCCGCCCCCTGCTCCGACCAGTAGCCGGGGGACGGGTACTGGTGCGGCGCCTGCCCGTGGCCCTGCGGCTGGGGCTGCTGCTGCCCCGGATACGGCGCCTGGTACGCGCCGGGCTGCATCGGACGCGGCGCGGCGGGCCGCGGCGTCGCGGGGCGCATCTGCTGCGGCACCGGCGCCTGCGGGCCCGGGTAGCCCCGGGGCTCGCGCGCCTGCTGGGGGAAGTACGGCGTGGGCGCCTGGGGCGTGGCCGCGGGCAGCGGCTGGCGCACCGGCGTCGCCTGGTACCCGGGGTAGCCGGACGGCGCCTGGGCGTGCTGGTGCGGCTGCGATGGCCCCGAAGGGAGCGCGGGCAGGGCGGGCAGCGCGTTCGGCGCGGGGGTGTGCTGATAGCCGCTCGCGGGCTCGTAGGCGGCGGGCACGCGGATGGGCGCGATCTGCGGGGTCCCCCGCTCGGCCACCAGCCTGTCGTAGATGGGGGTGTCGGGGAACGACGATGAGGAGTAGCCACCGCCGTAGGAGGGGCGCGGGGAGGTCATGCCCCATAAGTTAAGCCCACCATGTGCTTGTTGGGGAGTCCGATCAGGCGGTCTTTTCACAGCCTTGAGCTTCGCCCACGGGGTCAATTCGAAGGAATTCCGGAAAAAACGTCGATCTCACCCCTCATGATGTTGTATCAGGGGTCAGCCCGGAGGGCCATGGGGCGGGATGGCATAGTGGGGCATGCCACCCGGCAACAACCCCCCATACAAGCGCAGCACAGGTGACGTGACGACGGTCACCCGACGGAGGAAGCCGAGATGCTCAAAGGTGCGAATGTCCCGGTAGCGGCCAGTTCGGTCCGCATCGAGATCGGCTGGAACACAGCGGGTGGCGTACCTGACGTCGACGCCTCGGCCCTGCTGCTCGACCAGGCGGGCCGGGTCCGTTCCGACGCGGACTTCGTCTTCTACAACCAGCCGCAGCACGCCTCGGGATCCGTGCGGCACGAGGGCAAGCAGCCCGCGGGCGTCTCCGTGACCGACCGCCTCACCGTCGACCTCGCGCGCGTCGAGCCCGGCGTCGAGAAGATCGCGCTCGCCGCCTCCGCCGACGGCGGCACCTTCGGGCAGGTCCCCGGGCTGCACATCCGGCTGCTCGACTCCGGCTCGGGCGCCGAGGTGGCCAGGTTCGACAGCGCCGATGCCTCGTCCGAGACCGCGTTCGTGCTCGGCGAGCTGTACCGGCGCCAGGGCGCCTGGAAGTTCAGGGCCGTCGGCCAGGGCTACGACAGCGGACTCGCCGGGCTCGCCACGGACTTCGGCATCAGCGTCGACGAGGAGCCCCAGGCCGCCCCCGCGGCGCCCCCGCCCCCCGCCCCGATGCCGCAGGCTCCGCTGCCGCCGTCCGCGCAGATGCCGCCCGCGCCCATGCCGCAGGCTCCGCTGCCCCCCTCGACGCAGATCCCGCCCGCGCCCATGCCGCCCGCGCCCCTGCCTCCCCAGGCCCCGATGCCGCCCGCCCCGCCCGCGGCCCCCGCCCCGCCCCAGGCGCCCGCGGCGCCCGCGCCCTCCGGCGGCGCCGTGCGGCTGAGCAAGGTCACGCTCACCAAGGAGTCCCCGGCCATCTCGCTGGCCAAGCAGGGCGCCACATCGGGCCGGATGAACGTCAACCTCAACTGGCAGCAGCGCACGCCCGCCAAGCAGTCGGGCGGCGGCTGGCGCGACAAGCTGACCCGCGCCATGGGCGGCAGCCTCGACCTCGACCTGTGCGCCCTCTTCGAGCTGTCCGACGGGCGCAAGGGCGTCGTCCAGGCCCTGGGGAACGCGTTCGGCTCCCTCCACCAGCCGCCCTACATGCACCTGGACGGCGACGACCGCACCGGCGCCGTCGCCCGTGGCGAGAACCTCACGATCAACCTCGACCACGCGCGCGACCTCAAGCGCGTCGTCGTCTTCGTGACGATCTACTCCGGCGCCAGCAGCTTCCAGAACATCGCCGCCACCGTCACCCTCACCCCGGAGAACGGCGCGCCCGTCGAGTTCCACCTCGACGAGTGCACCGTGCCATCGCCGGTGTGCGTCCTGGCCGTGCTGACCAACGACAACGGCGCCCTCGTCGTCCACCGCGAGGCCAAGTACCTCATCCCCGACCGCGGCGTCAGCCCCCAGCGCACCGTCGACTACGCGTACGGCTTCGGCATGCAGTGGACCCCGGGCCGCAAGTGAGGATCGCGCTCGTCGACTCGGGCCTCGGCTCGCTCGCGGCCGCCGCGGCCCTGCGGCGGCTGCGGCCCGACGCCTCGCTGATCCTGTGCGCCGACCCCGACGGGATGCCCTGGGGGCCCCGCACCCCCCAGGGCATCACCGCCCGCGCGCTCGAGTGCGCCGGGCCCGCGGCCGCCGAACGGCCCGACGCGCTGATCGTCGCCTGCAACACCGCGTCGGTGCACGCGCTGCCCGCGCTGCGCGCCGCGTTCGAGCCCGCGGTGCCCGTCGTCGGCACCGTCCCGGCCGTCAAGCCCGCCGCGGCGGCGGGCGGCCCGTTCGCCGTCTGGGCCACCCCCGCCACCACGGGCAGCGGCTACCAGCGGCGCCTCATCGAGGAGTTCGCCGCGGGGGCCGCCGCCACCGAGGTGCCATGCCACGGGCTCGCCGAGGCCGTCGAGCGCGCCGACGGGGCCGCCGTCCGCGCCGCCGTCAAGGCCGCGGCCGAGCTGACCCCGCCCGACACGGCCGCCGTCGTCCTGGGCTGCACGCACTACGAGCTGGTGGCCGAGCCGATCCGCGCCCAGCTGATGTCGGTGACCGGCGCGCCCGTCACGCTGTTCGGCTCCGCCGACGCGGTCGCCGCCCAGGCGCTGCGCCGCGTCGGCGCTGCCCCGGCGCCCGGCACCCCGGCCACCGGGGGCCTCACGGTCTTCGCGAGCGGCCGCGCGGCCGAGCTGCCCGAGGCGGCGCTCGCCTACCGGGAGGGCCGTTTCCTCGCCGGGGTTGCCGCGTAGGCTCGGCTCCCATGGGAACCCCCGACTTCATCCGCGAGCTGCGCGTCAGCATCGGCCACCAGCCGCTGTTCCTGCCGGGCGTGACCGCCGTCGTCCTCGACGACGAGGGCCGCGTGCTGCTCGTGCGGCGGGCCGACAACGGCAGCTGGACCCTCGTCAGCGGCATCCCCGAGCCGGGGGAGCAGCCCGCCGAGACGGCCGTGCGCGAGACCTGGGAGGAGACCGCGGTGCGGTGCGTCCCCGAGCGCCTGCTGCTGGTGCAGACGCTGCCGCCGACGCGCTATCCCAACGGCGACGTCTGCCAGTTCATGGATGTCAGCCTGCGCTGCCGGGCGGTCGGCGGCAGCGCGCGGGTCAACGACGACGAGTCCTCCGAGGTCGGCTGGTTCGCCCTCGACGCGCTGCCGCCGCTGCACCAGGGCGCCCTCGACCGCATCAAGCTGGCGACGGAGGACGAAGGGCCCGCGTGGTTCGACCGGGGCGTCAGGTCTTCCTGAACGTGTACGCCTCGGCCGCCGCGGCCGAGACCGCCTCGATGTCGGCGCCCGCCGACGCCGTGACCAGCGCGGCCACCGCGCCCTCCACGAGCGGCGCGTCCACCAGGCGTGTGGGGGTGGGCAGCTCGTCGCCCTCCGCCAGCATCATCTGCACGGTCAGCACCGCGCTGCCCAGGTCCACCAGGACCACCACCCCCGCGCCCCTCTCCACGCGGCGCGCCGCCTCGGCGATCAGCTCGGGGCTCGTGCCAAGGCGCCCGTCGGCGGTGCCGCCCGCCGCGGCCACCGGGGCGAGCTCGCCGCCGCCCGCCAGGCCCCTGGCCAGCGCCGCCACCGACTCGGCGACCTCCCTGCTGTGCGAGACGATCACGACCCCCACGAGCGCCAGGTCACTCATCGGCCGCCGCCCGCGCCAGCGCGTCGAACAGCAGGGCCGACGACGCGGCGCCCGGATCCATGTGCCCCACGCTGCGCTCGCCCAGATAGCTGGCCCTGCCCTTGCGGGCCCGCAGCCCCACCGTCGCCTCCGCGCCCCGCGCCGCCGCCCCGCGGGCCGCCGCGTAGTCGGGCAGCGCCTCGACGGCGGGGCGCAGCGCGTCCAGCATCGTCTTGTCCCCCGCCACCGCCCCCGCCAGCTGGGCCACCGCGTCCACGCCCGCGGCCAACGCCTCGGCCACGGCCGCGTCGTCGACCCGTTCCGCGTCGCCGAGCGCCTTCCCCGCGCGGCGCAGCAGCGTGCCGTAGAGCGGGCCCGAGGCGCCGCCGACCGTGGAGACCAGGGTGCGCCCCGAGAGCAGCAGCACCGCGCCCGGCGCGCCTGGCGGCTCCTTCTCCAGGGCGGCGGCGACGGCGAGCATGCCGCGGCGCATGTTGCTGCCGTGGTCGGCGTCGCCGATGGCGGAGTCGAGCTCGGTCAGCCGGTCCGCCTCCGCGTCGAACGACCCGGCCGCCGCGGTGAGCCAGCGCCGGAAGAACCCGGCGTCCCTGAAGGCCACGTCTGCGCTCCTCTCAGCGTCCCCACCGCAGCCCCGGCGTCGCCACCGGCGCGTCCCACAGCCGCAGCAGCTCCTCGTCCACCTGGCAGAGCGTGACCGAGCAGCCCGCCATGTCGAGGGACGTCACATAGTTCCCGACGAGGGTACGCGCCACCTCCACGCGCCGCTCCCGCAGGACGCGGATCACCTCGCCGCCGAAGCCGTACAGCTCGAGCAGCGGCGTCGCGCCCATGCCGTTGACCAGGAGCAGCACCGGGCCGCTCGGGGTCGCGTCGTCCAGGATCGCGCCCACCGCGGCCTCGGCGATCTCGCTGGCCGTCATCATCGCGCGGCGCTCCCTGCCGGGCTCGCCGTGGATGCCGATGCCGAGCTCCAGCTCGCCGAGCGGCAGCTCGAACGTCGGGCTGCCCTTGGCCGGGGTCGTCGGGGCGCCGAGCGCGACGCCGAAGCTGCGCGAGGCGTCGGACACCCGCCATGCGACCTCGGCGACCCGGGCGAGCGGCGCGCCCTCCTCGGCCGCGGCGCCCGCGAGCTTCTCCACGAAGAGCGTGCCGCCCGTGCCGCGGCGGCCCGCGGTGAAGAGGCTGTCGGTGACCGCCACGTCGTCCCGCACCAGGACCTTGGCGACCTCGATGCCGTCCTCCTCGGCCAGCTCGGCGGCCATGTCGAAGTTGAGGACGTCGCCCGTGTAGTTCTTCACGACGAACAGCACGCCCGCGCCGCTGTGCACGGCCGCGGCGGCGCGCACCATCTGGTCGGGCACGGGGGAGGTGAACACCTCGCCGGGGCACGCGGCGTCCAGCATCCCGGGGCCGACGAAGCCGCCGTGCAGCGGCTCGTGCCCCGAGCCGCCGCCCGAGACCAGGCCCACCTTGCCGGGGATGGGCGCGTCGCGGCGGACGACGACCCGGTTCTCGGCGTCGACGACCAGCTCCGGATGGGCCGCGGCCATGCCGCGCAGCGCGTCGCCGATGACCCGCTCCGCCCCGTTGATCAGCATCTTCACGACGGACACTCCTCCCGAGGACAGCGGCGAACGCCCGGCTTCCTCGGCGTCAGGCGGGCCGTTTGGGCACCAGCCTACGGATCATGGCCTGGTACGGCAGCCTCCGTGCGGCGGCGAGGCTAGCCGCCGCGGCCGTCCGCGAGGTCCGCGAGCAGGATGTCGCGCACCTCGCCCTCGGCCAGCTCCACCGCCTCGGCGCGCGCGGTGGCCAGGACGTCGGCGAGCAGCACGCGCCGGTCGGTGCGCGCCGACAGGACGGCCGAGGCGACCATGGCCAGGCTCATCACGTTCTCGTGGATCTCACCGCGCGGGACCGTTCCGGTGCGCAGGGCGTGGACGAACGCGGCCAGCGCGCCGTCGATGCCCTCGGCCGCCCGGGCGGCCCGGAGGGCGGGCGCCGCCGCCCCGGCCTCGGCGACGGGGGCGTGGTCGCCGTCCCACACGGCGCTGCCGCGCTCGCCGCTGGCCCGCCACGCGCCGTTCCACGACGTTTCGAGGCCCGGGCTGCACCAGCTTCCGGTGTAGACGTACCGCGCGCCCCCGGTCATCTCGAACAGCGCGGTCGTGGCCGCGTCCCCTGCGTACCAGCTCCAGGAGGGGTTGAACTCCTGGCAGTAGACGGAGACGGGCTCGGCGTCGAGCAGCCAGCGCGCGGTGTCGAACGGGTGGATCGCCATGTCGAGCAGGAGCGGGTGCGGCATCGTCTCCCTGAAGCCGCCGAAGCGCGGGGCGCGGAAGAACTCGGTGGTGAGGATGCCGAGCCTGCCGAGGCGGCGGGTCTCGTCCCTGAACCGGGTCAGCTGCGGGTGGTAACGCCGGGACTGGCTGACCATGAACAGCAGCCCCGAGAGCTTGGCCGCGGCGGCCAGGTACAGCGCCTCGGGCAGCGTCGCGGCGGCGGGCTTCTCGCCGAGGACCGGCAGGCCGAGCTCGAAGGCCGTGAGCGTGACGGGGAGATGGGCCTCGGGGACGGTCACGTCGACCACGGCGTCGGGGGCCGTCGCCGCGGCGAGCGCGGCCAGGTCGGCGCCCGTGGGCACGCCGGGGGCGCCCGCCGCGTCGGCCGCGGCGCGCGCCACCGAGGGGTCGAGGTCCACCACGCACGCCAGCTCCACGTCGGGCGACGCGCTCACGGCGGCGAGCCAGGCCCGGCCCATCGCGCCCGCGCCGACGACGGCGACCCGCAGCGGGCCGCCGTCGCCGGGGACGGTCCGGAAGGCGGGGGCGGCCTCGGAGGCGGGGGCAGCGCGGCGGGCGGGGGCGCTCACGCGCCGTCGCCCGGCTCGAACCAGCCGGTGGGGTAACGCCCTATGCCCGGCTCGCCGCGCTCGGCGACGGGGCGGGCCCAGGCGACGGCGTTGGCGATGACGCGCCGCACGCCGGGGCTGTGGTACACGGGGTAGTCCTGGTCGCCCGGGCTGAAGTAGAAGATCCGGCCCTTCCCGCGGTGGAAGACGCAGCCGCTGCGGAAGACCTCGCCCCCGGAGAACGAGCTGATGAACACCAGCTCGTCGGGCGCCGGGATGTCGAAGAACTCGCCGTACATCTCCTGCTGTTCGATGACCAGCGGCTGGGGCACCCCGGCGGCGATCGGGTGCGCGGGGGCGACCGTCCAGACCAGCTCGCGGTCGCGCTCGTTGCGCCAGCGCAGCGTGCAGGTGGTACCCATCAGCGCGCGGAAGATCTTGGAGAAGTGCCCGGAGTGCAGCACGATCAGGCCCATCCCGCCCAGCACATGGCGCTGGACGCGGGCCACGACCTCGTCGGAGACCTCGTCGTGGGCCCGGTGCCCCCACCAGGTGAGGACGTCGGTGGCGGCCAGCGCCTCCTCGCCCAGGCCGTGTTCGGGCTCGTCGAGGGTGACGGTGCGGACGCGGGCGGCGTCGCCCAGGTGCTCGCCGATGCCGTCGGCGACGGCGGCGTGCATGCCCCGCGGATACAGCTCGGCGACGTTGGCGTCCTCGCGTTCGTGGCGGTTCTCGCCCCAGACGGTCACGCGCAGCGGGCTGGCGGGCGGTGGTGCGGTCATGGCGGCTCTCCCGGTCGCTCGTGTCGTGCGGGTCCCCTGGTCAGGGCCCCCAAGGGTGTTCCCCGGCGCCGGGCGGGGCAACCGGCCTTTGCCACCGGGACCCGCTCGGGGCCCACCACCGATGTGCCCGTCTTGAACGGCACGTCGGCCAGCGGCGCCGCGAGCCGCGGCGAGGGGACGCGGCGGGCCAACGCCTCGAGCGCGACGGTCAGTTCGAGCCGCGCGGTCTGCTGCCCGAAGCACTGGTGGGTGCCGTGCCCAAACCCCAGGTGCCCCTCGGCGTCCCTGGCGACGTCGAGGCGGCCGGGGTCGTCGAACGCCTCGGGATCGTGGTTGGCCGACTGGATGGCGAGGATGATGTAGTCGCCCTCAGCCACCGGGTGGCCGCCGATGCCGGTGTCGGTCGTCGCCTCGCGGACGATGCCCGCGCCGCCGCCGAAGAGGCGCACCATCTCCTCCACCGTGCCGGGCACCAGCGACGGGTCGTCGCGCAGCCTGGCCCACTGGTCGGGGTCGGTCAGCAGGGCCAGGACGCCATGGGCCAGCGCCGTCGCGGTGGAGTCGAAGCCCGCGACCAGCATCACGGCGCTCATCGCCACCAGCTCGACATCGCTGAACGGCGGCTCGGCGGACGGGGCGCGGGCCACCATGCGGCTGAGCGCGTCGTCCTCGGGCTCGATGCGGCGGCGCCGCACCAGCTCGAAGAGGTACCCCTGGAGCGGCCGCACCGCGGCGGCCAGCTGGACCTGGTCGGTGACATCGCTGAAGACGCCGGAGGCGGCCCGGTGGAAGAGGTCGCGGTCGGCGTAGGGCACGCCCACCAGGCCGCCGAAGGACGCGGTCGTGACGGGGATGGCGAAGTCCTGGTAGAGGTCGGCGGGCGGCCCGGCGTCGGCCAGCGCCCCGATCCGCTCGTCGACCGCGGCCCGCACCAGCGGGCGGAGCTTCGCCAGCCGCCTCGGCGAGCTGACCTCGGGGCCCATGTGGCGGCGGAACCGCTGGTAGTCGGGGCCGTCCATCCTGGTGAACTCGCCCTTGCCGATGGGGCGTTCGGGATCGGCGTGGGCCATCAGATGGACGACCTGGCCGGGGCGGCTGCTGAACCGCTCGGCGCCGCCGAGTATCTCGCGCACATCGGCGTAGCGGGACACCAGCCACGCCGTGAGCCCTGTGGGGCACGCCACGCGGGTCACAGGGGCCTCGGCGCGGAGGGCTCAGCCGGTGGCCCCGGGGTTTCCGAGGGCGAGGCGCACCGTTCCATGGCAGGCGGGCTTGTCGCCCTCGCCGAAGCGGCACGGCGTGCTGAGGATGATCACGGGGCCGTTCGAGCCGTCCCTCCGGGTGGCGCGGACGATGTCGAGCTCTCCCCAGCAGCGGCGCCCGCGCGTGGCGCGGCGAAACGAGCTCTGGAAGTCGACGATGAACATGTCGGGCAGCTGCCGCGTCCAGTAGTCGTCCATGGACCACCGGTCGAACACCCTAAGGATCCGCTCCTTCATGGACGTGCCATGAGGAAATAGATCATCTGGTTGAAGCAGATATTGAATTCGACGGAATTGAAGTGACCCGTGTCGTCGATGTAGCAGGATTCGCCGATGCGAAAGGCGCCGCGGAGGCTGATGCGGCCTTCCGGCTCGCTCGGATCTCCCATGGCGGTTACCGAGGTCGTCTCCAGATAGCGGCAGTGCGGCTTGTAGACCTCGAGTACCTGGTCGAGCAGGACTTTGTCGTGCGGGAACGCGACGGCGTTCTCGCCATCGGGCCGCGGCATGAACGAGTAGTCATGGTGCCAGAACTTCCCCGTCTGCGGGACCCCGACCTGCTCGCCGTCCTTCTTCACAATCGAGGAGACAAAGATCTCCTTGTGCTCGGGATGGTGGTACATCGGCTGGTAGTACGTCTCGACCTCGCCCAGCCTGCGGCCGAATTCCACGAACTCTGCGGGGGAGAGGCGCTGATTTCTCAGCACCACGATGCGGTGGCGGTAGACCAGTTGCTTGAGCGCCACCAGGTCGTCCGCGTGATCGTTGAGCGCTTGAGGAGCACTGAAGAACGCTCCGGGGAAAGGCGCGGCTTCGAGCCAGGAGAACGCCGCGGGAGGGTGCTCCCGCGGCGTCGCGCGACGGTGCCGATCAGGGCTCGGCGCCGCCCTCGGCGGTCTCTTCGCCCTCGCCGCCCTCGCCGCCTTCGCCGCCCTCGGCGGTCTCGGGCCCCTCCGCTGCCTCCGCCGCCTCGGGCGCCGCGGTCTCGCTGTCCACGGTCGAGGTGGAGCCCAGGATCGCCGCGTGCTCCAGCACGTCCTCCAGCGGGTCGTCGATCTGCCCGGTGCCGATCAGCGCGAAGCGCGAACCGATGTGGGTGGTGCCGCTGTAGTGCTCGTCCGCGGTGGCCGCCCCGGCCCCGAGTGCCGCCGCCCCCGCCGTCGCCACGGCCAGGACCGGCCACCGTACCCACTTGTTCATGCCGCACCTCTCGGGATCCGCACTGCGCATTACCGTGTGCTAATCACGTGGGCATCTCAGAAGTTACGGTCCGCGTCCATCGTATGACCGTGCGTCAGGTGAAATGACCGGAGGCGTGCGGCCCCTCGGCCCGGACGCGCGCCGGGCGTCAGGCGTTCGCCATCGCGGGCTTGAGCAGGACCTTCGTCCAGCCCTGTGCCCGCTTGTCGAACTGGTCGTACGCCTCGGGCGCCTGCTCGAGCGGCAGCCGGTGCGAGACGACGAACGACGGGGTGGCGCGGCCCGCGATGATGAGGTCGCGCAGGTGGCGGTTGTAGGACTTGACGTTGGCCTGCCCGGTGGCCATCCGCTGGCCCTTCTCGAAGAACTTGCCCATGCGGAAGAGTAGTTCGCCGTGCTTGGCGCTCTCGCTCGGGCCCCCGGGGTCGGAGGGCACATACAGGCCGACGACGCCGATCGTGCCGGTCGCGCGGACGGCGTTGACCAGCGTGTTGAGGATCATGGCGGGCTGCTCCTTGCCCTCGGGCACGGTGGCCTGGTACCCGACCGCGTCAATGCCGCGGTCGGTGCCGTCGCCGCCCGTCTGCTCCATGATCTGCTCGGCCGCGTCGCCCTTGGAGTAGTCGACGGGGATGGCGCCGATCTGCTCGGCCAGGCGCAGCCGGTCGGGCTGGCGGTCCACCACGAACACCTTGGAGGCGCCGCGGATCAGGGCGGAGTAGGCCGCCATCAGGCCGACGGGCCCCGCGCCGAAGACGCACACGGTGTCGCCTGGGCTGACCCCGGCGAGCTCGGTGGCGTGGTAGCCGGTGGGGAAGATGTCGGCGAGGAGGGCGAAGTCGTCCTCGTGGACGTCGCCGGGTGGCAGCTTGAGGCAGTTGAAGTCGGCGAACGGCACCCGCAGATACTCGGCCTGGCCGCCGCGGTAGGGGCCCATCGACACATAGCCGTAGGCGCCGCCCGCGAAGCCCTGGTTCACCGTGAGGCAGAAGCCGGTCTTGTTCGCCAGGCAGTTCCTGCAGAAGCCGCAGGCCACGTTGAAGGGCAGGACCACCCGGTCGCCCTTCTTGATCGTCGCGACGCCCGAGCCCACGTCCTCGACGACGCCCATGTTCTCGTGGCCGAAGATCATGCCGGGCTCGGCGCCCGTGCGGCCCTCGTACATGTGCAGGTCCGAGCCGCAGATGGCGGAGGTGGTGACCCGTATGACGACATCGGTCGGGTCCAGGATGCGCGCGTCGTCCACTTCCTCGACCGTGACGGAGTAGGGCTCTTGGTATACGACCGCCTTCACAGATGCCTCCCGGGGTGGCGTGGGATGTCCCTCGCGGCCTGCGCCCTTTGCGGCGTTTTGACCGCATCTCTACCACCTTAGGGAGGGAGCGCGGAAGTCGCGACAGCAGACGGGTGGCGCGGGGTGCGGATCGACCACGACACCGATCACGTTCCGCCGCCACTCGTGCACGCCGCGCCCGCGAAGCCAAGGCTATCCGGCCGATTACCGGTGAGAGTCGACCACCACCGCTCAGGTATGACCACGCGGGTTCACGCGGACGCCGCGTCCCGCGCTGATTGCCGTGGCCTCTTCCGGCGCCCTCTACGCCGCCGACCGCGGCGACCTGAGGGCGGACACGAGGGACACGGTCGTGGCGCGGGTCACCAACCACTGTCGCTGAGCCGCACCCCGCGAAACCGGTCAGTCGGCCGACGGCGGACGGGAGGGCGCCCCCCGCGGCCGTTCCGCCCTCAGCCGCCAGGCATCAGCTGCGCGAGCAGCGGCAGCTGCTCCGGGTCGTCGAGTGCCGAGCCCACCGCGAACCCCCGGCAGCCCGCCGCCAGGAACGCCGGGGCGTTGCGCGCGTCGAGGCCGCCCGTCGCCACGAAGCGCGCCCAGGGGAACGGGCCGAGCTGCGCCTTGATCCACCCCGGCCCCAACTGGGCCGCGGGGAACGCCTTCAGCCACGTCAGCCCGAGCGCCCGCGCCCGCGACACCTCCGTGGCGGTGGCCACCCCCGGCAGGTGCGGAAGGTCGCGCTCGGCGCACGCCTCGACCACCTCGGGCAGCAGCCCTGGCGCCACCGTGAACGCCGCGCCCTCCCGCGCCACTTCCTCGACCTGCGCGACCGTGGTGACCGTCCCCGCGCCGACCTGCCTGCCGCGCTCGCGCCCCGCGGCGATCGCTGCCCGCAGGGAAGGCAGCGCCGAAGGGACATGCACGGGAACCTCCACCAGGTCGATGCCGAGGTCCCACGCCCGGTGGCACGCCGCCACGGTGCGCTCCGGGTCGTAGCCGCGGAAGATCCCCATCACGGGCCCCGCGGCGAACGCCTTCTCGAAGTAGTCGGTCATGCTTGTCCTCTGGTCGTGTGCGGGACGAGCGGGGCGCGCGAGCCCTCGACCCAGCGCGCCCGCGGAATGCCTGTCCGGGCGCAGATGGTGTCCACGTCCGGCAGCGGGCCATGGTCGCCGGTGCTGCGCAGCGCCGTCCCCGCGATCAGATGCCCGAGCCGCAGCCGCGCCCCGTGGTCGAGGCCGCGCAGCAGCCCGCTGAGCCACCCCGAGGCGAACGCGTCCCCCGCGCCCACCGGCTCCACCACCTCGACGCGCGGCGCGGGCTCGGCCACCACCGCGTTCCCGTCGAAGCACACCGCCTCGGTCGCGCCGTCCTTCACCACCAGGCACGCCGGCGCGCCGATCAGCTCGCGCACCCCCGCCGCGTCGGCCACGCCCCACAGCCGCTGCGCCTCGTCGAGCCCGACGAAGACGACATCCGCGGCCCGCGCGAGCCGCAGCAGCTCGGGAGCGGCGTCGCGGCGCCACAGCGCGGGCCTGTGGTTGACGTCGAAGCTCACCAGCGGCCCGCCGGGGGGCCGTTCGAGCAGCAGCCGCTCCACCAGCGCGCGGCAGCTGTCGGACAGCGCGGGGGTGATGCCGCTCACATGGATCAGCCGGGCCCCGGCCGCCAGGGCCGCATCCCCTGTCCCCCCGTCCATCCCCGACGCCGCGGAGCCCGCCCGGTAGTAGTAGACCGAACTCCCCTCGGGCGCCGGGTCCTTGAAGTACACGCCGGTCGGCCGCCCCGGATCGCGCGCCACCAGCGACGTGTCCACGCCCGCGCCCGTCAGCTCGGATATCAGCAGTTCACCCAGCGGATCCGTGCCCACCCGGCTGCACCAGGACGCCCGGTGGCCCAGGCGCGCCAGGCCCGTCGCCACGTTCGACTCCGCGCCGCCAGGGCGCATGACCAAGGGGGAGCCGCCGTCGAGCCGCCCACCGGGGGCGGGCGTCAGCTGCACCATTGTCTCGCCGAGGCAGATAGCGTCGAGCGGGCCTGGGGATATCGCCACCACGGGGGCATCGTAGTCACCGGGCCCTCTTCCCTGGGGCGCCGGGGTCTGGAAAGGTGTGTTTCCCACACGTTGGCATAGGAACGTCCGCGGCCGGAAGCCATACTGGGGAGGGTGGGGCGCCGGCTGGCGGATTACGGGGGCGAGAGACGGGCGATGGTGGAACGCTCGCTGATCCATGGTCGTTACCAGCTGCTTGAGCTTATCGGGCGCGGTGGCATGGGCGAGGTGTGGCGTGCTCGCGACGAGGCGCTCGACCGGCGCGTCGCGGTCAAGTGCCTCAAGCCGCTCGGCACGCGGCAGGACGAGCCGTTCCTGCGGGTCCTGCGCGAGCGGTTCAGGCGCGAGGCCAGGGTGGCCGCGGGGCTCCAGCACCGCGGCATCACCGTGGTGCACGACTTCGGCGAGTCCGACGGCGTGCTCTACCTGGTGATGGAGCTGCTCGACGGCCGCAACCTCAGCGAGCTGCTGAGCGCGGGGCGCCCCGGCGCGCTGCCCGTCGGCGAGGTCGCCGACATCGCGCACCAGGTCGCCGCCGCCCTCGCCTACACGCACGCCCAGGGCGTCGTGCACCGCGACCTCAAGCCTGCCAACGTCATGCGCCTGGCCGACGGCACCGTCAAGATCCTCGACTTCGGCATCGCCAGGCTCGCCCAGGACATCGGCCTGAGCGCCAAGCTCACCAGCGCGGGCATGGCCATGGGCACCCCGCACTACATGTCGCCCGAGCAGATCGCCGGGCTCACCGTCGACCACCGCAGCGACCTGTACTCGCTCGGCTGCGTGCTCTACGAAATCGCCACGGGCGCGCCCCCGTTCGACCTCGGCGACCCCTGGGCCATCCTGATCGGGCACCGCGACACCCCGCCGGAGCCGCCCAGGCTGCGCCGCCCCGAGCTGCCGCCGCAGCTCGACGCGTTCATCCTCGCGCTGCTCGCCAAGGACCCCGCCGAGCGCCCCGATGACCCCGCAGCCCTCGCCCGCGACCTGCTCGTCGCGGCGGGGCATCACACCACCGCGGCGCTGCGCGTCCCCGCGCCCCGGCCCACCGAGCGGCTGCCGGAGTGGACCCGCGGCATGCGCCCCGGGTCGCGCGCCAGCGGCTCCTGGTCCCTGCGGCTGCCGCCCCCCGACAGGACCGCGGGGCTCACCGGGCAGTGGACCGGGCTGCCGCCCGCCACCGTCGTCGAGGCGCCGCCCGCTGAGCGGCGCGGCCCCGCCCCCGAGTACCTGGCGGTGCTGACCAGCCGCCACCGCGCCGGGCTCAGCCTCGGCCGCCTCGGCCGCTGGGAGGAGGCGTGCGACGTGCACCGCGCGGTCGCCGCCGAACGGGAGCGCGCCCTGGGCGGCGACCACCCCGACACCCTCAACAGCCGCTACGAGACGGCCTACGCGCTCGGCCGCCTCGGCCGCTGGCGCGAGGCGCTTGAAGGCCACCGGCACGTCGCCGAGACGTGCGCCCGCATCCTCGGGCCCGACCACCCGGTCACGCTCGACGCCAGGTACGAGACGGGCATCGCGCTGGGCAGGCTGGGGCGCCCCGCCGAGGCGCTCGCCCTCTACACCGACCTGGCCGCCGCCCGCTCCCGCGCCCAGGGCGCGACCCACCCCGAGACGCTGCGCGCCCGGCACGGCCGCGGCATCAGCCTCGGCAGGCTCGGGCGCTGGGACGAGGCCCTCGAAGAGGCGCGCGAGGTGTGGGCCGTGCGCGGCCTGGTGCTGGGCGATGACCACCCCGACACCCTGGTGAGCAGGCGCGAGATCGCCGTGGCGCTTGGCTGGTTGGGCCGCTGGGAGGCCGCCCTCGACGAGTACCGCGAGGTGCGGCAGGCCAGGGAGCGGGTGCTGGGGCCAGGCCACCCCGACGCCCTCACCAGCAGGAACGACGAGGCCCACTGCCTCGAACAGCTCGGCCGCGCCGGGGAGGCCGTCGAGCTGTACCGGCAGGTGGCGGCCCCCGAGGACCGGGGCGCCGCCGACCGCTGAACGGCCCGGTACGCCCACGTACCATGGCCGCATGTCCTTTCTCCGCCGCCGCAACGCCTCTTCACCCGCCGGGCCTGACTTCGACGTGCTGGCCATGGACCCCGGCGACTGGCCCGGAGTGCTCGGCGCCGGGCTGCTGCCCGCGCCCGACGGGAGCTGCCAGGGCGTTGTGCTGCGCTACGACCTGTTCGGCGGGCGCGGCCCCGCCATGGTCATCGGGAACCTCCCCGAGGGCTCTCCCGCGCGCGAGGTGGCCGAGGGCGATGTGCCGTTCGAGGTCCACCAGTTGCTGCTGGCCCTGGAGATGGACGAGGAGGTGACGGCCACCGGCGTGGAGGAGGTGCCGGTGATGCACGAGGGCAGCCTGCTGATCGTGCGCCGCGTGAGCTGTTCCGAGGGCAGGATCTCGTGCGTCCAGTTCGACCGCAGCGACGGCGTGCTCGTCACCATCGCCAGCTGGGACCGCCCGATCACCGACGAGCTGTACCAGCTGCTCAAGCCCCTGCCCGCGGAGATGTTCCAGCGCTGAGCCGGGCGTTGTGCTGAGTCGGGCGCTCTAGCGCGCCCCCACCGCGGCCCGCACCGCCTTGCGCGCCACCGCCCAGTCGTCGTACAGCCGCCGCAGCCGCCGTCGGCGCCGTTCGCCGTGGGACACCCCGCCGGGGGCGTGCTCCTGCCCGGTTGCCGCGACGGACCCCGGGTGGCGCATGGCGCGCTGCACCGCCTCCTCGCAGTGGCGGATCTCGCGCGTGAGCACGAGCATCAGGTTCACCAGGAACGCGTCGGCGCCCAGCGGCCCGGCCCCCTGCGCCGTCTGGCTGATCAGCCGCCTGATCCCCGGGGCGTGCGGCAGCGCCGTCCACAGCCGCGCCAGGTCGTAGCCGGGCAGGTACCAGCCCGCCGCGTCCCAGCCGACGAGCACCGGGCCCGCGGGGGAGAGCAGCACGTGGTCGGGCAGCTCGCCGCCGTGGCAGAACTGCCGGGGCGGCTCGCGGTGCCCGCGCGGGGTCAGGGCGCGTAAGAGTGCGCCCAGGTCCCCGGCGTCGCGGTCGGTGAGCAGCCCCATGGCGTGGTAACGCGCCACCCGCGCCGGGTAGTTGACCACATCGGGGAACGCGCCGACGGGCGGGCGCCAGGCGTTCACCCGGCACACCGCGTTGAACGCCATCCGCAGGTCCGTCGTGGTCGTGCCCGCCCCCGGGTGGCGCGCGGCCGAGCCCTGGCGCCCGGCCACGAACTCCGTGACCAGCACGCAGCCGTACGGGTCGTCGGCGATCAGCCGCGGCACCCGCACGGGCGGGCGGTGCCGCACGAAGAGGCGGTGCGCCGCGATGTCCCTGCGCAGGCCGTCGGCCGCGCTCCCCGCCGCGTCGGGCGGGCCCGCCACGCATGTGGCCACCACCGCGCGGCGCCCCGCCGTCCCGGCGACCACCACGCGACCCGTGCCGTCGGCGAGCAGCCGCACCGGGCTGAACTCGGGGCAGAGGTCGTGCACGGACGCCAGCGCGGCGCGCAGCCGTTCCCCCCGTTCGCCGGAGAAGTCGAGGCGCCCCGCGCCCCGCGGCGTCCGCGCGCCCCCGCGGGCGGGCTCGTCCTGTCCCGCGCCCGGGGGGCGCCCCAGCCGCGGACGCTGCCGGTGGATGACGGGGAGGGGTGCTGAATACATGGGCGGGCATGGTCCCTTCGTCTGCCGGAGGATGCCGGAAGGTCTGACGCGCTCCCCGGCCCGGAGGGGTCCTTGGCACCCTGGGGAAGTGCCGTCCGGCCCCGGTCCGGGGGAGCGCACACTCCACACCACTCCCTCCCACGGGTGGCACACCATGTGGCGGGGCCTGGCGGAACCTGGCGATTCGTCATGGGCACCCTTCTCCGCGGTTAATGTCAACTCAGCCGAGATCCTGGGGGCTTGACGTGAGCAGACGACCCAACACCCGCCTCGCGGACCTATTCGGGCTCGCGGGGTGGTCCAAGGGCGAGCTGGCCCGGCTGGTGAACCGCCAGGCGGCCGCCCAGGGCCACCCACAACTGGCCACGGACACCTCGCGGGTGCGGCGGTGGATCGAGATGGGGGAGACCCCGCGCGATCCGGTGCCCGAGGTGCTGGCGACGCTGTTCACCGAGCGACTCGGCCGTGTCGTGACCACCGAGGACCTGGGGTTGCGCCGGCCAGGCGACGCGGGCGAGCGGCCGTCCCTCGACGGACTGCCGTGGGCACCCCGCAGAACCGCCGCGGTCCTCACCGAATTCACGGGAATGGACCTCATGCTCAACCGACGCGGCATGGTGGGCGCGGGCGCCGCGCTCGCCGCGGGATCCGCACTCAGCGACGCCATGCACGACTGGCTCCTGGCCTCACCGGCAGGGGACGCCGGGCCCGACGGCGCCTCGGCCCTCGGCGACCCCGTGGGCCTCGACCGCTACGAGGCCGCGCCCGTCGGCCTCCAGGAGATCGAAGCGCTCGAACACTCCGTGGAGATCTTCCGCGCCTGGGACGCCGCCAGGGGCGGCGGCCTCCAGCGCAAGGCGGTGGTGGGCCAGCTCAACGAGGTGGGCGGCATGCTCGCCTACCGCCACCCGCCCGCGCTGCAACGCCGCCTGTGGGGAGTGGCCGCCAACCTGGCGGTGCTCGCCGGGTGGATGTCCCATGACGTGGGCCTCGAGCCCACCGCCCAGAAGTACTTCGTGATCGCCGCGCACGCGGCCCGCGAGGGCGGCGACCGCCCCCGCGCGGGCGAGGCGCTTTCCCGCGCGGCCCGTCAGATGGTCCACCTGGGGCGGCCCGACGACGCCCTCGACCTGATGCAGCTGGCCCGTTCCGGCATGGGCGAAGGGGCGCTGCCCCGCACCCGGGCCATGCTGAGCACGATCGAGGCGTGGGCCCAGGCGGCCAAGGGCCAGGGCCAGGCCATGCGCCGGATGCTCGGCGAGGCCGAGGACCTGTTCGTCTCCGACCGGGGAGACGTGCCGCCACCCAGCTGGATGCAGATGTTCGACGAGGCGGACCTGCACGGCATGGAGGCGCTGGCCTACCGCACGCTGGCCGAGCACGACCCCGCCGCCGTGGCGCCCGCCGAGCGGCACGCCCGCCGCGCGCTCGACCTGCGCGCGGACGAACGGCGGCGTTCGCGCATCTTCGACCAGCTGACCCTGGCCTCCGCGTGCCTCCTGGGCGACGACCCCGACCAGGCCGACCGCTACGCCAGGCTGGCGCTCGCCGCCATAGGGGAGAACTCCTCGCACCGGACATGGGACCGGCTGCGCGAGATGTACCGGCTCACCGGCCCCCACGCCCAGGACCCCGGCATCGCCCAACTCCGCGAGGAGATCGCCGAGGTGATGCCCGAACGGGTACAGGGCGGCGACCCCCTCGGCGTTCCCCACATGGCCAGGAGCGCCGGGTCCGTGGGGCTCTAGCTGTATTGATCACGAGAGCTGTATCGATCACGAGAGCTGTATCGATCACGAGAGCTGTATCGATCACGAGAGCTGCATTGATCACGAGAGCTGCATTGATCACGAGGATCTGACGCGCGCCACCAGGACGCACGCGTCGTCCGTCCGCCCGGTCTCGCCGCACGCGTCCACCACCACGCGCAGGCACTCGCGCGCGCTGGTGGCCGCGGCGAGCCGGGGGGCCAGGCCGATCAGCCGGGGCTCCCCGCCGTGGCCCGTGCGGCCATCGGGCGGGATGTCCGAAAACAGGCCATCCGTGTGGAGCACCAGCACATCGCCCGGCACGAGCAGGTCGGTCCGCTCCGCGTAGCCCGCGTCGGTGACCGCGCCGAGCAGCGGTCCCGCGGGGCGCGGCAGGGCCCACCCGGTGGAGCCGCGGCACAGCAGCGGCGCGGGATGGCCCGCCTGTGCCCAGGTCAGCAACCCGCCCACGGGCTCCCAGCGGCAGCACAGGGCGCTCACCAGCACCGGGTGCACGCCGCCGTCGAGCAGCTGGTTGAGATGGGCGAGCAACGCGCCCGGCCCGGCCCCCGTGAGCGCGATGCCGCGGATCGCGCCGAGCGCGGTGGCCGTCCCCGCCACGGCGGCGGGCCCACGGCCCGAGAGGTCACCCACGCTCAACACGCAGTCGCCGTCCGGGAGTTCGAGGGCGTCGTACCACTTGCCGCTCATCGGGGTGCCCGGCTGCGCGGGCAGGAAACGGGCGGCGAGCTCCAGCGAACCCGGCCGACCCCGCACCCGCCCCGCCTCGGGCGAGCCGAGCCACGGCGCGAGCGCCGACTCCTCCAGGTCGATCACCACCCCGTGCGCCGCGCCCACCGGGGCGCGCGGCCGCTCGGCCACGCTGGCGCGCACCGCCGCGAGCGCGCTGTCCCGCAGCTCGCTCACATCGCGGATCACCGCCCACATGGCGACCGTTCCGCCCCGGTCGTCGAGCACGGGCTCACCCGCCATCCGCACGGCGCGCAGCGACCCGTCGGGCCGCCTGACGCGGAACTCGCAGTCCACGGGCCGCCCGTCCACCAGGCACCCGGTGACGGCCGCGGTGAGCGCGGGCTGGTCCTCGTCGGGCAGCCAGGACGGCAGCTGGTCCAGCGTGAGCGGGCCCTCGTCCACGTCCCTGCCGAAGATCGAGAACAGCTCGTCGGACCAGGAGACGTCGTCGGTCATGAGGTTCCACTCGGCGCTGCCGACGCGCATGCCGAGGCTGGCCCTGCCCGGCGGCTCGGGCCCGGCCAGCTGGGCGAGCTGGTCGGTCGCCTCGTCGAGGCGGTGCGCGGCCATCGCCCACACGGCATGCCGTATGCCGTGCCCGGTCCCGGCCGCCGCCTCGGCGAGCCGGACGGCGTCCAGGTCGTCGCGCAGGTGGTGGACGCGCTCGATCAGGTCGTCGAGCGTGGGCCCCGCGGGAACGTCGTTCGCGGGGTGATCCGGATTGTGGGACGAGAGCATGACTGATCCCCGATGCGGCGCGGTCGGGCCCCCGAGGGGCCGAGCGGTCGGAGCGGACGACTCCGGACTGTTGCACAGCCTTCCCCCTCCGGCGAGAGATTCAGCCGCCCGGGGCGGCGGTTCCCGTGGGGAAGGTGTAGAACAGCCGTGACCGGCAAGGAGCCCGCCCAACGGAAATCCCGTTGCCAGCTCACCGCACGCACCGGATGCTGACTCATATGTTCGCCAGTCCGATCGAAACAGACATAGCGCCCAGCGGGTCCCTCCTCGGGCTCCTCCAGCGAGGGCGCGGCGACGGGTGGCTGCACGCCCTCGCGGCCCCCAGGGCGGAGGCCGTCGCCGCGCTCGAGCGCTGCGTGCTGCACGATCCCCGCCAGGACTGGCAGCTGGAGCACCGCTCGCTCTACTACGCCCGCCTCTACGCGGAGCTCGGCGCCGGCCTCGACGCCATCGAGGCCCACCTCACCGATCCCGAAGACGCCCTGCGCGACGACGAGGAGCGCACCGGGCTCGCCCTGTCCGTCCTGGGCCATCTCACGTCGTACGGCGACCGCGGGGCGCTGCGGCTGCTGCGCCGCTACGCCGTCTCGGGCGCCAACTGGCGCTGGGCCCTCGACGAGCTCGCCGTCCGCGACGACGACGCGGGGCTGCGCGCGCTCGGCCCGCGGATCCTGGCCCGCTTCCCGGCCGACGCGGCGGGCGAGGCGGCCCTCGCCGCGGCCGTTCGCGACTCGTTCGAGCCGCGCCCCTGGCATCTGTGGGCGGCGGACCTGGCCCGCCCAGGGCAGCGCGCCCGCCTCGAACGCGCCCTGGAGCACGGCGACTTCGACCGCTGGCAGCGGCAGCTACGCCCCACGGGCCCGCAGCCGGGGTGGAGCGTCGCCTCCGTCCTCGCGTGGGCCCGCGAGGGCTATGAGCAGACCCCGCGGCAGTGGCGCGAGGCGTCGGCCGCGCGGTGCCTCGGCGCCGTCGCGGGCCCCGAGGACCGCGGCACGCTGCTCGCCGCCGCCGCCGAGGGGCACCCGGCCCCCCGCGCCGCGGCGCTGCGGCACCTCGCCGAGCGCGGCGACCCCGATGTCTTCCCGCTGATCGAGGCGGGCGCGGTCGCGGCCGACGGGGACGTGGCCGGGGCGGCGGTCACGGCGTTCGCCCGCATGCGCGGGGACGCCGCGCTCGCCAGGGCGCGGCGATGGGCCGAGCGCACCGACGACCTCGGCGCGTGCGCCGCCGTCCTGCTCGCCCGGCGCGGCGGGCCGAGGGACGCGCCCCTGGTGCTGGCCGCGCTCTATCGCGCGGTGCGCACCCATGGCACCGACGCGCGCGAGCTGCGGCCGCTGGTCGAGGGCGTCGGGCGGCTCGCGGTGCCGCGCGCCGTGCCGGTGCTGCGGCACGTCTACCGCGAGACGTCGTCCTCCCACCTGCGCGGGCACACGGCCGCCGCGCTGGCCGCCACGGACGGCTCCTTCCCCGCGGGGTTCGCCGTCGAGTGCCTGTGGGACTGCGAGGAGGACACCCGCGAGGTGGGCGCCCGCTGCGCGACCACGGTGGACAGCCGCGTCGTCGAGCGCCTGCGGCGGCTCGCGACCGACCCGGCGGAGCAGGCAGGGGTGCAGACCGCGGTGCGCGGGCGCCTGGCGGGGCGCGCGGGCGGCAGGTGAGCCCCTGGCGGTGATGCTCATGGGACGTTTCCCGAACGGACATGCGGATGTGGGCGGGGGCACGCCGACGCCGGTGACAACTGCCCTATGCGCACCTCCCCGATGCGAGTCGCCATCATCACCGAGTCCTACCCTCCCGATGTCAACGGCGTGGCCCGCTGCGCGCTGGAGACCGCCCGCCACCTGGCGCGGCGCGGCCACCACCCGCTGGTCGTCGCCCCCGCTCCCGCCCCCGGCGTCCGCGCCCGCCACGACGGCCCCGCTCCCGTCGTGCACGTCCCCTCCCTGCCGCTGCCCGGCTATCCCCAGGTCAGGGTCGCTCTGCCCAGCCGCAAGCTCGCCTCGGCGGTGGCCGCTCACCGCCCCGATGTCGTGCACCTGGCCAGCCCGTTCGTCCTGGGGGCCCGCGGCGCCTCCCTCGCCGTGCGGCTCGGCGTCCCCGCCGTCGCGGTGTACCAGACGGACCTCGCGGGCTATGCCCGCACCTATCTGGGCGCGGGCGAGCTGGCCGCCTGGCGGCGCATACGCGCCGTGCACACCGCGGCCGACCTGACCCTGGCACCCTCCACCGCCTCGCTCAACGCCCTGGAAGCCAGGGGAGTTCCCCGGGTCGCGCTGTGGGGCCGCGGCGTGGACACCGGACGCTTCAGGCCCGAGCGGCGCGACCCCGGGCTGCGCCGCGAGCTGGCCCCCGGCGGCGAGCTGCTGATCGGCTACGTCGGCAGGCTGGCGCCGGAGAAGCATGTGGAGCTGCTCGCCGAGGCCGCCGCCCTGCCGGGTGTGCGGGTCGTGGTGGTCGGCGACGGGCCGAGCGAGGGCGCCCTGCGCGCCGCGCTGCCCGGCGCCCACTTCCTCGGGCGGCGCACCGGCGACGACCTCGCCCGCGTGTACGCGTCGCTCGACGTGTTCGTGCACACGGGCCCCTTCGAGACGTTCTGCCAGACCGTCCAGGAGGCCCAGGCCAGCGGCGTCGCCGTGGTGGCCCCCGCCGTCGGCGGGCCGCTCGACCTGATCGACCACGAGGTCACGGGCCTGCTGGTGCCGCCCCGCGACCGGGTCGCCGTGGCCGGTGCCGTCGCCGCGCTGCGCGACGACGCCCCGCGGCGCGAACGCCTCGCCGCCGCGGGCCTGTCCGCCGTGGCGGGCCGCACGTGGGAGGCCGTCGGCGACCAGCTGATCGGCCACTACGGCCGCGTGCTCGACGCCAGGGAGGTGGCCGTCAGGTGAGCGGCCGGAACGGCGCGGGGCTGCGCATCGTCCGCCTCGCCAACTTCGTGGCCCCCGCCTCGGGGGGCCTGCGCACCGCGCTGCGCGAGCTGGGCACGGGCTACGCCGAGGCCGGGCACGAGCCGGTGCTCGTCGTACCCGGCGAGAGCGCGGGCGATGTGATGACCGGGCAGGGCCGGGTCATCACGCTGCCGGGGCGCGTGCTGCCCGGCACCGGCGGCTACCGCGTGCTGACCGACAGGCCGCGGCTGACCCGGCTGCTCGCCGGGCTCGCCCCCGACCGCGTCGAGGTCTCCGACCGCACCACGCTGCGGTGGACGGGCGAGTGGGCCAGGCGCCACCGGGTGCCCGCCGTGATGGTCTCCCACGAGAGCGTCGACGGCGTCATGGCCACCTGGGGCCTGCCCGAACGCCTGTGCCGACGGGCCGCCGACCGCCTCAACCTCCGCACGGCGCACGCCTATACGCGCGTGATCTGCACGACCGAGTGGGCCGAGCGCGAGTTCCGGCGCGTCGGCGCGCGCAACGTCGTTCGCGCCCCCCTGGGCGTCGACCTGCGCCGCTGCCGCCCCGATCTGCGCGACCGCGCGCTGCGCGACGAGCTGGCAGGGGGCGCCCCGGTGCTGCTCGCCATGTGCTCCAGGCTCTCCCCGGAGAAGCGCCCAGGGCTCGCCCTCGACGCCCTCGCCGAGCTGCGCCGCGGCGGCATGGACGCCGCGCTGGTGATCGCGGGCGAGGGCCCGCTGGGCGGCAGGCTCCGCGAACGGGCCAGGGCGGAGCGGCTGCCCGTGTTCTTCGCCGGGCACGTCGGCGACCCCGCCGATGTCGCGGTCCTCCAGGCGAGCGCGGATGTCGTGCTGGCCCCTGGCCCCGCCGAGACGTTCGGGCTCGCCGCCATGGAGGCGCTGGCCTGCGGCACCCCCGTGGTGGCCAGCGCCAGGTCGGCGGTGCCCGCGCTGCTCGGCACGGCGGGCACGCGCGCCGACGGCACGGGCCGCTCGTTCGCCGACGGGGTGCGCCGCCTGCTGGCCCGCCCCGAGCCCGACCGGCGCGCGGCGGCGCGCGCCCGCGCGGAGGAGTTCCCGTGGCGCGCCGCGGTGGACGCGTTCCTCACCGCCCTCGACGCCCCGCGCGTCCGCGCCACCGCGGGCGGCGAACGGTGAACGGGCCAGCGGGGGCGCCGCCGGGCGTGGTGTGCCTCGTCGCCCTCGGCGACTCCCTCACCGAGGGCCTGGGCGACCCCCTGCCCAGGGCGCCGGGTGGCGCGGGGCCGCGGTGGCGGGGGTTTGTGCCGCTGCTCGCCGAGGGCCTTCCGCTCCCTGGCGGCGCGGTCCGCACGGTCAACCTGGCCCGCAGCGGCGCCCGTTCCGCCGATGTGGCGGGCGCCCAGCTCGCCGCCGCGCTGGCCCACAGGCCGCAGGTGGCCTCGGTCATCGTGGGCGGCAACGACACGCTGCGCTCGCCGTTCGACATCGCCCGCACGGCCCGCGACCTGGACCGGGCCATCGGCGCGCTGGCCGCCGAAGGCGCCGTGGTGCTCACCGCGTGCCTCCCCGACCCCGGGCGCACGCTGCGGCTGCCGCGCGCCGTCACCGCGCCGCTCGCGCGGCGCATGCGGGCGCTCAACGACGTGGTGCACCACCTCTCCTGGCGCTACGACGCCGTGCACGCGCACCTCGCGGACCACCCGTGCGTCGCGGACAAGGCGGCCTGGAGCGTGGACCGGCTGCACCCGAGCGAGCTGGGGCACCGGCTGCTCGCCAGGGAGTTCCACGGAGGGCTCGCCGCGCGCGGCCTCGCCGCGGGCCGCCCGCCGTCGCCGCTCGCCGACCAGCCGCCGCCCAGGGCCGCGGCGAGCGCCTGGTGGCTGGCCACCCGGGGCACCCGCTGGGTGGCGGCCCGCTCCACCGACCTGCTGCCCGGGCTGGCGCGGCTCGCCGTGGTCGAGACCAGGCACCGCGTCGCCGGGACGCTCGATGCGCTCGAACGCGCCACCAGGGAGGCGACCCGCGACGCCCTGCGCGCCACGGCGGGCCCGCCGCCCAGGGCGCCGGCGCCCGCCCCGGCCCCGGCCAAGGAGGAGGGCGCCCTGGGGGTCCTCGACTGAACGACCGCGACGTTCAGCGCGACGTTCAGCGCGACGTTCAGAAGGCGAAACCCTGACCGGTCCGACCGGCGTGCGGGGCGAACAGGTCGAGCAGGCGCGTCCGGGCCGCCCGCACCCGGTGGGCCAGGACCTCCACGATCACCCGCAGCAGCGCGTAGCCGAACGCCGGGTCGCGGTCGCACAGCTCCTGCACTTCGGCGCCGTCGAACCGGTAGGCCCGCACGGGGCTCAGCGCCTCGGCGCCGAAGTCCCACTCGTACGGCGGGAAGAGCCAGGACCAGCCCAGCAGATCCCCCGAGTCGAGGGACGACACCGCCGTGGGCCGCGTTCCCGAAAGGCGCAGGTCGAGCGTCACCGTCCCCGAGCGGATGATCCAGAACTCGTCGGCCCGCCCCTTCTCCTCGAAGATCCGTTCCCCCTGCGCGAACGAGACCTCGGAGGCCACCTCCATGAGCCGGTCGCGGTACTCGGCGGGGAGCACGCGCAGCAGCCGCCGTGGAGCCGTCATCTCCGAGCCTCCTCGCGGTCCCGCCGGTGTCCCCGCCCTGCCATTGGACCCCGAACGGCTCAGCTCCGCATCCCGGAACGGTGCAGGTGAAGTCGCCGCGCGCCCTCGTGTCCTGGACAGTGGGGGATCAGGGGAGACAAAGGGGGAGACGAAGGGCGCCGCGTGGCCGAGGAGGAATGTGAACGCGATCCCGCACTCGGGGCGCCTCAACCGCCCGCTCGGCGGAGCCGCCGCCCTCCTGCTGCTCGACCGCGACGGCCGGATCCTGACGGGCACCGCGAGCACCGAGCGGCTGATCGGCCGCCGCCCCGGCGAGTTGCGCGGCGCGCGGTTCTCGGAGCTCGTCGGCGACCCCGGCGTGTGGGCCGACCTGGAGGAGCTGACCGACATCCACGAGGTGGGGCACGGCTTTGTGACCCTGCGCCGCCCCGACGGCAGAAGCGCCGACGTGCGGATCGACGTCTTCCCGCTGCTGCCCGACCACGCGCCCCGCCAGCTCGTCGCCCTCACCCCGGGCGACGAGGCCCGCCGCCAGGAGGAGAACCGCGCGCTGATGCGCGCGCTGTTCTCGCAGAGCAGGGTCGGCCTGGCCATCCACGACGCGGACCTGCGCATCACGCGCATCAACGCCGACTCCACGGAGGTCGCCCGCACCGCCGGCGTGCCCTGGGCGTTCACCCTCCCCGCCGCGCTCGACGACATCCTGGTGGACGAGGACGCCCGCGCGACGCTTGAGCGGTTCCGGCGCGTGACCGCCGTCGGCGAGCCGCTTGTCCAGTGGGAGCACTCCGGGCGCCTGAAGGCCGCCCCGCTGCGCGAGCGGCTGCTGGCCAGGTCGGCGCTCCGCCTCCAGGACAACCGGGGCCGCCCGCTCGGCGTGCTGAGCATCTTCAGCGACGTCACCGAACAGCGGCTCGCCGACCGCAGGATGGACCTGCTGCACGACGCCGCCCAGCGCATCGGCCCCTCCCTCGACGTCACCCGCAACGCGGAGGAGCTGGCCCGCGTGCTGGTCCCCCGGTTCGCCGACCTCGCCGCCGTCGACCTCTCCGAGGCGCTGCTCACCGGCGACGAGCCGGGCGCGGTCCACCACGGCGCGCCCGTGCGCCGGGTCGCCGCCGTGGCGGCCGACGGCGCGTGGCCGCCGGGGGCGCACGCCTGCGGCGCGACGTTCCGGATCCACCACCCACCGGGCCACGCCGCGTCCGAGGCGCGCACCCTGCGCGACGACGAGGTCACCGAGCTGCGCACCGGATCCGTCGAGGACGCCCCTGGCGCCCGCCCCGGCGCCGACGACCGCGGGCTCCTGCCCGACGAGCGCGGCTCCCGCATGGCCGTCCCGCTGCGCGCCAGGGGGCAGGTGCTCGGCTCGCTCGCCGTGTGGCGCTCGCCGGGGCGCCCGGCGTTCGGCGACTGGGACGCCGAGCTGGCCGATGAGATCGGCTCACGCGCCGCGCTCAGCGTCGACAACGCCCGCCGCTACACGCGCGAGCACCGCACCCTTGAGAGCCTTCAGCGCAGCCTGCTGCCCCAGCCCGACTTCGCGTTCAGCGCCGCGCGCGCCGCGGGCAGCTATGTGCCAGCGACCACCGCGGCGGGCATCGGCGGCAGCTGGTACGACGTCATCCCGCTCTCCTCCGCGCGCGTCGCGTTCGTCATCGGCGACGTCGCGGGGCACGGGCTGAGCGCCACCGCCACGATGGGCAGGCTCCGCACGGCCGTCCAGACCCTCGCCGACCTCGACCTCGCCCCCGACGAGCTGCTGAACCGCCTCGACGACCTCGCCATCCGCCTCGCCGATGTCGAGCCGCACCCCGACGGCACACGCGGCGGCGCCATCGGCGCCACGTGCCTGTACTGCGTCTACGACCCCGTAACAGGGCACTGCGCCATGGCCGCGGCCGGGCGCGTCCCTCCGGTGGTCGCCGAGCCAGGCGGCCCGGCCAGGGACGTCACCCTCAGCCCTGGGCCCGCCCTCGGCATCGGCGGCACCCCGTTCGAGGCGGCGAGGCTGCGCCTCGCACCCGGCAGCATGCTGCTGTTCTTCAGCGAGCAGCTCGTCGCCCGCTCCGGCGAGGGCGGGGCCGACGGCGTCCAGGGCCGCGCGCGCCGACTCGCCCTGCTGCGCGACCGGGTGACCGCGTCGGCCGCCGCGGGCGACGCCCCGGCGACGGTCGGCCGCGCCGTCCTCGACGCGCTGCTGCCCGACCGCGCCCCGGCCAACGACGTGGCCCTGCTCGCCGCGACCGTGCGGACGCTGCCCGACGACGCCGTCGCCGACTGGGAGTTCCCCGCCGACCCCGCCGCCGTGGGCAGGGCCCGCGACGCCGTCATCGCCCGGCTGAAGGACTGGGACCTCGCCGAGCACGCGTTCGCCAGCGAACTGATCGTCAGTGAGCTGGTCACCAACGCCATCCGCTACGCGGGCGGCCCGGTCGGCCTTCGGCTCATCAGGGACAAGACCCTTGTCTGCGAGGTGTCCGACCCCAGCGAGACGCAGCCGCACCTGCGCCGCGCCCGCCCCACCGACGAGGGCGGCCGCGGCCTGTTCCTGGTCGCCCAGGTGGCCCACCGCTGGGGCAGCCGCTACACCGTCTCGGGCAAGACGATCTGGACCGAACAGCTGATGGAGCGGGGCGGACCGTAGGGGCGTCATTCGGATCGGCCGCCGGGCGGGGTTGTCAGTGGGAACGCCTAAGGTGTGGCTCGTGACCGTACGTGCGCAAGAGATCGACTCCACGACCCCGGCCAGGACCGCCCCGGGGCCCGCGGCCGACGAGGGGCTGGCCCGTCGGCTGCGCGCCCTGGCCTGCACCGCGCCGCTGCACGACCTCGACGCCCGCAAGGCCAACCTCGCGGGCGAGTACGGCACCTACGCCATGGCCGAGGTGGCGCTCGCCGCCATCGATCACGTCACCCTCAGCATGGACTTCGACACCGGCGCCGACCACGAGGAGATAGTCGCCCGCCTGCTGCCCCGCGTTGCCGCCCAGGCCCCAGGCCGCCCCACCACCGAGCACGAGCGCGTCGCCCGCTGGGTACTGGACAACCTGATCAACGTCGGAAGCGTCGACCGCGGATTCCGCGCGGTCTACGGGACGTTCGACCCCGACGGCGCCTATGTCCGCAGGGACTACGACTTCAAGCTCATCGAGGAGGTCCCGGGACCCGGCGGCGGGGTCTATCTGCGCACCACCGACGAGGCGGTCAACGTCCTGGTGGGCGCCCTCGACACCGATGTCACCAGCGCGCAGATCGCCGCCGAGGTCAAGCTCGACGTGCTCATCAGCCGCGGCCGCCTCGCCGACGCCCAGCTGGCCGCTGAGCAGGCGCGTTACCGCACGGTGCAGTACGCCGAGACGCTGCGCCGCACCCTGGAGACCACCCGGCGCGACGTCCGCGCGGTCGACTGGCTGCACACTGTCCCCGACCTCATCGCCGAAGCCCTCGACCACATCGCCGACCGCTACCGCCACGAGAACGCCATCCTGACGAACATCCGCCGCGCCCGCGACGAGGCCGTCGACACCGGGCACAAGCTGCGCGCCGCCGAGCTGGTGGACATCGTCAAGGACTGCATCCGCCGCCACACCCGCCTCCAGAGCAGGCTCCTCGAGGCCGGGCCCCTCTTCCGCGCCGAGCAGGACCGGCAGGCGTTCCGCCCGCCCGCCGCCCGCGCCGGGACCGACCTCCACGGGCAGCTCCTCGCGCCGCTGCTTCCCCTCCCCGTCGAGCGGGCCACCCGCGTCACCGACGCCTTCTTCGCCCGCGGCACCGGGCCGCGCCCGCCCGGCGCCGTCCGCCTCGCCGACCTCGTCGAGCTGCTGCTCACCCCGCCCGCGCCCCGCGAGCACCTGGGCGCCGAGCTGCCCGAGCCCGACCTGGTCGCCACCCCGGACGACAGCAGGTTCAGCGACGAACAGCTCGCCGCAGCCCTGGAGTTGCTCCAGCTCCCCGAGGACGCCCCGCGCCGCCTCTCCGGGCTCCTCGCCGACGCGCGCCGCGCCGACCCCGACCTGCCGCACCTGGTCGCGCTGCTCGCCGTGCACGCCGCGAGCCCGCCCGTCGGCACCGCGCACCGCCAGGGCGAGTCCAGGCTGCTGTTCGCCGTCGACGACGGCACCCCGCTCGCCGACCCCGACTTCGGCGGCGCCGACCTGATCGTCGGCACCGCCCTGCTCAGCCGGGTCGAGCACGCCGCACACGAGGAAGTCCCATGACAGACAGCCGCACCGAGCCACGCCCCGACGGCGCGCGCCCCGACGGCACACGCGCCGATGCCCCTCGCCCGCTCACCCCCGCGGACGCCGCCGACGCCGCGCGCCTGGTCTCCTTCGGCCTCCAGCCCAAGCTGGTCCCGGCCCGCGACGCCGAGTACGCCGGGCTCCTGCGGCGCCACCAGGAGGACCCCGCGTTCGCCAGGGTCGCCGACGCCGTTGCCACGGGGCTCGGCCTGGTCGTCCTCGAGGTCTCGCCGCGCGCCGGGATGGCCGTCACCGCCGCCGAAGACTCCGTGTTCGCCGTCCGCATGGGCGAGTACGCCCGCCGCGCCACCGCCGACACCGCCGACCGCTTCCTGCACGGCCTGGCCCATCTCGCCGTCGCCGCCCTGGCGTTCCCCCGCCCCGAAGACCTCGCCGACGACGGATACCTCGGCCGGATCACGGTCAACGGCGTGGAGGCGTTCGTCCGCCAGGCGTGCCGCCGCCTCGAGGAGCGCGCCGCCGAGCACGGGGAGAACACCGACCCGGCCACCGAGGCCCCCGGACTCGAGGCCGCCTGGCGGGTCTTCGCCCGCCGCAGCGCCACCGGAGCCACCAAGGACGCCCGCAGGCTGGCGGGTTCGACCACCGGCATCGTCGGCAAGGCGGTCGCGTTCCTCGCCGACTCCGGCTTCCTCCAGCGCACCGGCGACGACGCCGGGGGCGCGTACCGCACCACCGCGCGCTACCAGTTGCAGGTCAGGGACATGGCGGCAGGCGCCGCGATGTCCGAGCTGCTGGCCCTCGGCGTCGTCCCCACGGACGACGGCTCCGGCTCCCTGGTCCCGGCCGCGACCGACGACTCCCTCGACCTGGTGGACGGGGCGGGGCTCCCGTTCCACCGCTGACCCACGCCCGACCCGCGCCCGCGCACACCCCGAAGAGACCCGCCATGTACGAGCTGTCCCGGATCCGCCTCTACTCCATCGGGCCGGCTGGCGCCCGCTACGCCGACACCGTGCTCGACCTGCGCGATGTCGGCGACCCCGTGCCGAGCCCCGCGCCCGCCCAGGCGGACTTCTTCGAGGAGGAGCCCGTGGGGCCGCCCCGCCGCCCCGCCCCGGCGGGCGTCCTCTTCCTGGAGAACGGCGGGGGCAAGTCCGTGCTGCTCAAGCTGATCTTCTCGGTGATGCTCCCCGGCCACCGCAACACCCTGGGCGGCGCCAGCTCGGGCGTGCTCCGCAAGTTCCTGCTCGCCGACGACTGCGGCCATGTCGCCCTCGAGTGGCAGCACACCCTCACCGGCGAGACCGTCGTGGTCGGCAAGGTCAGCGAGTGGCGAGGACGCCAGGTGAGCAGCGACCCGCGCAGGTTCGCCGAGGCGTGGTACTCGTTCAGGCCGGGGCCCGGCATGAGCCTCGACTCGCTGCCCGTCGCCGAGTCCACCGTGCTGCGCCCGCGCGCCGACGCCGCCGACGGCACCTCAGGCGCCAGGGGCAGGCGCCGCACCATGAAGGGCTTCCGCGACGTCCTGACCGAGACGGGCAAGTCCTACCCCAACCTCGACGTCGTCTGGGAGGAGGTCCACGAGCGCTGGGTCGACCACCTGGGCCGCCTCGGCCTCGACCCCGAGCTGTTCAGGTACCAGCGCGAGATGAACGCCGACGAGGGCGAGGCCGCGGGGCTGTTCTCCGTGAAGAACGACTCGGACTTCACCGACCTGCTGCTGCGCGCCGTCACCGACACCCGCGACACCGACGGGCTCGCCGACCTCGTGCATGGCTTCGCCCACAAGCTGGGCCGCCGCGCCGAGCTGTCCGCCGAGCGGGAGTTCACCGCGGGGTCGCTCGACCTGCTGGCCCGCGTCACCGAGGCGGCGGCCGAGCGCGAGTCCGCCCGCGCCGTGCACGGCACCGCCGAGCGCCGCGCCCGCGCCCTCGCCCAGCGGCTGGCCGCGAGGGGCGTGGCCGAGCGGGCCCGCGCCGCCGAGCTGGCCGCCCGCGTCGCCACCGCGGCGGCCGCGGCATCGGACGCCGACCGTTCGCGGGCCCACGCGGCCCGCACCGCCGCCGAGCTGGACTTCAGGCACGCCTCGCTCGCGCTGGCCGCCGCGGAGAAGGCCGCCGCGGCGCAGCGCAGGGAGCTGAGTGAGGCCCGCACGCTCCACGCCGCGTGGCAGGCCGCCGAGACGGTCCTCGCCCACCGGGCCGCCGCCGACCGCTCCGCCCGCGTCGCCGCCGCGATCCGCGAGGCCGAGCGGGACGCCGCCCCCGCCCTGGCCGCCCGCGGCCGGGCCGCGGCCGCGCTGGTGCGCGCCCTGCACGCGGCCGCCGCCGCGAGCGAGGGCGTCGCGGCCGATGGCGAGGAGCGCGCCGCCGCCCTCAGGGCCGCGTCCGAGGCCGCCCACCGCGACGCCACCGCGGCCGCCACCGAGGCCCAACGCGCCCGCAGCGAGGCCGAGCACCTGCGCCAGCGCCTCGCCGAGGTCGAGCAGGAGACCGCGGAGGCCGTCAGCGCCGGCTGGCTCGACGGCGCGGGCGCGCACGCCGACCCTGCGCGCGCGGCGCTCGCCGCGAGCGACGCCGAGCGGACGGCCGTCGCCGCCTGGGAGGCGGCCAGGGAGGCCGCGGCCCGCACCGCGGACGAGGCCAGGGCCGCCGCCGCCGAGCACGCGGCCGCCGAGCTTGCCGCGGCCCGCGCCGCCGACGCCGCCCAGGCCGCCGAGGCGGCCCACGCGGCCGAGCACCGCGCGGCCGCCGCCCTCGCGGGCGAGGAGCGCCTGGCCACCCTGCTCGGCCTCGCCCGCGCGCCCGCGCCGGGCGAGCGGCCCGATGCGGCCGATGCGGCCGGGGCCGCGGGCGGCCAGGCGCCGCTGACGGCCGACGAGGTGGACCGTTCAGCCGAGACCCTGGGCGAGCTGCTCGACGAGGCCGTCGCGACGGCCGAGCGCCGCCTGTTCGACCTGCGGACCGCCGCCGCCGACGACTCCCGCATCCTCGGCGCCCTGGGCGACGGCGGGCTGCTGCCGCCGGGGCCCGACGTGCTGGCCACCGTCGAGTTCCTCGGCGAGCACGGCATCCCCGCGCTGCCGGGCTGGCGCTATCTCGCCCAGGCCGTCGACCCGGTCGACCACGCCGCCGTCCTCGCCGCGCGCCCCGAGCTGGTCGACGGCGTGATCATCACCGACCCCGGCAGCCACGCCCGCGCCCGCGAGGCGCTGGGCGGCGCCGCGCTGCTGCCCCGCTCCGCCGTCGCCGTCGGCACCGCCGCCGCCCTGCTCGCCCCCACCCCGCCGCCCGACGGCCGGGACAGCGGCGTCTTCCTCGTCCCGCCCAACCCCGCGATGCACGACGAACGCGCCGCCGACGCTGAGCGCCACGCCCTGCGCGAGCGCGCCACCGCGCGCGACGCCGACATCCGCGCGCTGGCCGCGGGGATCGCCGCCGACCGCCGCCTGGCGGCCCGCCTCGCGTCGCGCGAGAGGGTGACGACGGCGGGGATGGGGGCCAGCTCGTCGC
>NZ_QEST01000156.1 GCF_003311645.1 Streptomyces sp. PT12
GGTGATGGCGATGACGAGGGCGCATCCCACGACGACCTGGGCGACGATCTCCGCCCGCGACGGCTGGGGTGGGCGGAGAGTTGCCTCCCAGAAGGAGCGGGGCCGTAGGCCGGGTGGGTCGGCGCGCCAGATGGTGAGGATGGTGCGGTGGGGCATGACGAACAGGTGGCCGGAGGTGAGCCCGAGTTTGATCCCGCCGTGGACGGGGGTGCGGGCGATGACCTTGAAGTGGCGGTCGCCGATGGTGAGTACGTCCCCGGTGAGGATGGATGCCGGGGTGACCTCGACGCGTCGCACATCGGTGGCGGACATTGCCGGGTGTCGCTTCGGCGGGTGCTCGTCGTGCCGGTGGGTCGGGGGCCAGTAGAGGAATGGCCAGAGGATGGCGGACTCCGGAAGGTCGTCGTGATGGGTGGGGGTCAGGGGTGGCCGTGCGGCTGGTCGGTCAGGTGCGGCGGGCGGTCGCGTTCGCTCGCGCCGTCCGCCCGTGGCTGCCGGGCGGTGCCGCTTTCCTGCCGGGCGGCCTTCCGCAGCCGTGCGACGGCGGCGCGGGCCTCGTCGTGGGCGGCGTGCCGTTGGTCGGCGTCGAGCGTGCGGTCCTTCGTGCTGGCCACGGCGGCCAGCAGCCGCCCGACCGGGGCGGCGAGCGCGGGGGACTCGCCCAACGGCGCGAGCGTGGCGACCAGTTCGCCCGGAACGATCTCCGGGTAGGCCAGCCGCGTCCCGTCGTGGCGCAGCGGGTGGAAGGTGAGCG
Organism: Streptomyces sp. PT12; assembly: GCF_003311645.1. Classification (GTDB taxonomy): domain Bacteria; phylum Actinomycetota; class Actinomycetes; order Streptomycetales; family Streptomycetaceae; genus Streptomyces. The sequence continues at coordinate 755 of NZ_QEST01000156.1, forward strand.
GGATCAGCCGTTCACGGACGAGGCACGGACGGCACGCGCGGTGCGTCCACCCGCCCCCCGACCCGGCATGGTGCACCGCCACCACGACCAGCGGCGGCACCGTCGTCCCGCACGACGCACAGCGTTCGCTCACGACCCACCGCCCGCCCACACGTGGGCGGCGCGGTCGCGCACCCGCTCCGGGCAGCCGAGGCACAGGGCGAGCGGCACCGCGGGCGGACAGTCCCGCCCCACGATGAGCGTAGGCGGGTCGTCGCTCAACGGCGGCGGCGCGGGAGGCAGATGCTTGACCTTCCCCGTCATGGGTACTTCACGGCGAGTAGTCACAGGGCCGATGATGGTGTCCAACGCAAGATGCCCTCTAGGTCGAGACGTGGCCACTCCCGGCCACATCGCGGCCACGCTCAGGAGCCCCCCTCATGGCGCCGCACACTGATCCCGTGCACGGCAACGACAGACTGCGAGCAGCCCGACTCAAACGTGGCTGGCGCTCGGGCGAGGCCGCGGCCAAAGGCGTGTCGGCAGCAGGACGTAAGGCGCTTGATGATCCGTATTTCGAGGTGTCGCCTCGCACATGGCGGCGCTGGGAATCCTCCCGCCCCGGCTGGCCGCGGGAGGACTACGCCATTGCCCTGCATGCCGCATTCGGCCGCTGGCCGGAGGACTTGGGGTTCGATGTCCCCGAGGGGATGCGGCCCGCGCGGGATGAGACGGTGGACGACGTGCAGCGCCGCACCTTCATCTCCGTGACGGCGGCAGCGCTCAGTGCCGGGCCGACCCCGCCGCGGCATGTCGACCCCGCGCTCATCACGTACTTCCAGGAGCAGTTGGAAGGGCACTACCGCGCTGACATGCTGCTCGGGCCCCACGACCTGATCGGCACCGTCTCCGCGCAGTACCAGCTGATAGACCGTCTCATCCGCGTGGCCGCAGGCGAGACCAGGCGCGGCCTGTTGCGAGTTGGCGCGGCCTACGCCGCTCTCGTCGGCTGGCTCTACCAGGACGCCGGGGACTTGGGGGCTGCGGCATTCTGGCGCGGTATCACCCAGGACGTCGCCATGCGCTCCAGAGACGCGCAGCTCATCGGCTACAGCCTGGTCAACCAGGCGCAGGTGCGCACCGACCTCGGCGACGGCCTCGGCGTGACCGACTTGTGTGACGCGGCGCTCGAAGACGAACAGCGCCTCGCGCCCAAGGTCCGCGTCATGGCGCTCCAGCAGCGTGCGCACGGGGCGTCCCTGACCGGAGACCGCTCGGCGGTGGACCGGCTCATCGACAACGCCGCCGTGTTGCTGGATCGGGTGGACGATGAGCTCCCATGGGGCAACGCCTGCCGCAGGACACCCGGCTACTTGGAGGTGCAACGCGCGACGTGCTACGGACGGCTCGGCCTTGGCGCGGAGGCGGGAGGGTTGTGGGCCCAGGTGCTCGGGGCTGTCCCGGCCACGGCGCGGCGTGACCGCGGGGTCTACCTCGCGCGCCAGGCCACCGCAGCGGCGACCGCTGGCGACCCGGATCAGGCCCTCTCGGTCGCCCGCGAGGCTGCGCAGATCGCCGTGGACACCGGATCGATTCGCATGCGCCGGGAGTTGACGACCCTGGAGCGCACCATGCGGCCGTGGCAGGATGCCGCGGTCGGACAGGAGTTGGCCGATGTGCTCGCGCCGGTGACCGAGAGGGGATGACCGTGGCGGATACGCCCGTTCCCCTGACCGAGGAGGAGATCGCCGAAGGGCTCCGGCGCGTGCCCGGGTGGTCGCGGCAGGGCGAGGAGATCACCCGCACCTTCGGCATCCGCTACCACGGCGGGGTGGCGCTGATCGTGCATGTCGCCGACGTGGAGCGGCTGATCGGCCACCACGCGGACATCGATCTGCGTTGGGACACCGTGCGGTTCGCGATCACGACACACGACGCGGGCCATCGGCTGACCGCTGCGGACTTCGACTTGGCCGAGCGGATCAACGCGATCGCCGCCGCGCACGACGCACGCCCCCTCGACTGACGTCACACATGACAGAACGCCCCCGCGCGGCCTGATCCACCAGAAGCGGCACAGCGCCGCCACCGAGTACGCCACCGCCCGGGCCAACTCGCTGCGTTGCGATCTCGAACAGGGCGGCACCTCTGGCCTGTCCACCCTCGGCATGCTGTACCTCGTGGCGGCCGTCGGCGCCACAGGTGGGGGACGCAGCCCCGCCGCTGTCGCCACCGCGGATGACCGCCTCGGCGCAGCGGCCGAAGTTGCCGAGCAGCAGGGCGGGGACGGGGCGGACTTCACCAGCTTCGGCACCACCAACGTGCGGCTGCACGAAGCCGAGGTTCTGCTGCGCCTCGACGACGCCTGGGCAGCGGTCGAGGCCGGTCGCCGCGTCACACCCACCGCCCTCGCGTGTCTCGGCCGGGAACGCCGCGCCCGTCACCTCGTCACCACTGCACGCGCTTTGGCCTTGACACGTCAGCGCGACGACGCTGCAGCCGCACTCGTCGAGGCCGAACACCTGGCCCCCGAGGAAGTACGCCGCCCGGCCGTGGTGGCCGTGGTGCAGGATCTCCTGCTGCTCGTGCCGTCCCCCTCCCTGGAGTTGCGCTCGCTGGCCGAGCGCTGTGGACTCCGCGCATGACCACGGTGCTGTACCTCATCGCCTGTGCGGCCGGACCCGCGCGCCACATCGACCAGGGCGTCCAGCAGGCGCGGGCCGCCGGGTGGGACGTGTGCGTCGTTCTCTCGCCGTCGGCCGCGCGCTGGTGGGCCGAGCGGCGCGCGGAGCTGGAGGAGCTGACGGGGCGCCCGGTGCGGTCCGCGTACAAGCTGCCGGGCGAGCGCGACGCGCTGCCGAGGGCGTCGGCGATGCTCGTGGCGCCGCTCACCACGACGAGCGCCTGCAAGTGGGCCGCGGGGATCACCGACACGCTGGCCATCGGGCTTCCCGCCGAGGGCGTGCACCTCGGCGTGCCTGTGGTCGCGATGCCGTTCTGGTCCACCGCCCTTGGCGCCCAGCCCGCGGTCGGCCGGGCCGTGGAGACGCTGCGGGAACAGGGCGTGCGCGTGGTGTTCGCGCCCGGCGAGCCGCACGCGCCGAAGCAGGGCGACGCCCATGCGTTCGCCTGGTCGACCGGGCTCGCCGCACTGCGCGCATGACGAACGCCCACGCCTTCCTGGTTATCGCAGCCGTCATCGCCGAAGCGCGGCGGCGTGTCTGAGCCGGGCAGTGCCCAGCCCCCGCCGCATCCAGCGGCGGGGGCTCGGCTGCGTCTCTGACGAGCACGGCACCGTGTGGCCCTCGTCCACTGCTGTACCAGCGGATCACCCCCGCGCCTGCGGGGAGCGTACTTCCTGACCTGCCCGGATTCCCGGGGCAAGGCGCGGAATGTATTACTGCGGATGCTAGCGAACGGGGCCTTGGTCGTGCGGAGAACGCAGGAAGCCCGGCCACCGGTCGCGCTCCGGACTCCGGGGCCGCGTCTCATGGTCCGTGAGCTGCGCGGACTGGCCTGCGAAACCGTAACTCTCGGGCGCGCGCCCGGGAACGGCGAACAGCCCCTTCACCGCCTCAGGTTCCGGGAAAACGAGAAGGCGTCGGTCGCGGCGTTCGAGCTGGTGCGCGAGAGGTTCACGCTGGGTGTCGTGCTCGACGCGCTGGAGCGCGTGTACGCGCAGGTGCGCGGGGCGGGGACGACGGCGCGGCGGTGATCGGGACGGCCTGGCGCCGCGTCAGCGGCGCGTTCGCTCGTGCCGTCTCGCGCGGGGTGGGAGGAAGCCGGGGAGCTGGGAGATGTGGCGGCTGGCCCATAGGACGGTGAAGCAGCCCATGTGGAAGGACTCGCCTCCGTGGAAGTGCAGGAGCTTGCCGCCGCTGGCGAGTGCGCTCATGTCGCACACGGTGTAGGGCCGTCCGCCGACGACCAGCTGGTCGCCGACCCTGACCGTGGCGGCGGTGATCTCGATCGCCACCATTCCGGTGGGGTTCATCGCGCGATCACCGCCAGGGCGATGGCGATGACGAGGGCGCAGCCGACGACGACCTGGGCGATGATCTCCGCCCGGGTGGGCGGGGGTGGGCGGAGGGCTGTCTCCCAGAAGGAGCGGGGCCGTAAGCCGGGCGGGTCGGCGCGCCAGACGGTGAGGGTGGTGCGGTGGGACATCACGAACAGGGCACCCGAGGTGAGCCCCAGCCTGACCCCGCCGTGGACCCGGGTGCGCGTCAAGACCTTGAAGTACTGGTCGCCGATGGTGAGTACATCCCCGGTGAGGATGGATGCCGTGGTGACCTCGACGCGGCGCACGCTGTCGGTCGCGGACAGCGTCGCGTGTCGCTTCCGCGGGCGCTCGTCGTGCCGGTGGGACGGGGGCCGGTAGAGGAATGGCCAGAGGACGGCGGGCTCCCAAACGTGGTGGAGGGGTCAGGGGCGGTGGTGTGGCTGCTCGGCCGGGCGCGGCGGGGCGGTCGCGTTCGATCGCGCCGTCCGCCCGTGGCTGCCGAACGGTGCTGCTTTCCTGCCGGGCGGCCTTCCGCAGGTGTGCGACGGTGGCGCGGGCGGCGTCGTGGGCGGCGTGCCGCTGGTCGGCGTCGAGCGTGCGGTCCTTCGTGCTGGCCACGGCGGCCAGCAGCCGTGCGATCGGGGCGGCGAGCGCGGGGGACTCGCCCAACGGCGCGAGCGTGGCGACCAGTTCGCCCGGAACGATCTCCGGGTACGTCAGCCGCGTCCCGTCGTGGGTGAGCGGGTGGAAGGCGAGCGGGATCAGCCGCTCGCGGATCAGGCAGCTCGCGCACGCGCGATGCGTCCACCCGCCCCCCGACCCGGCATGGTGCACCGCCACCACCGTCAACGGCGACGTCCACGTCTCGCACGACCCGCACCACCCGCTCACGACCCACCGCCCGAACGCAGGCACACCCGGTCGCGACAGCCCAGACACAGATCAAGCGGCACCGCGGGCGGACAGTCCCGCCCGACGATCACCGTGATCGGCTCGTCATCGGACAACGGCGGCGGTGCGGGTTCGGGGATGTTGCGGTTCCACTCTGGCGGCTTGGTGGTCGCCATGCGGCATACCTCCCGGGGGGTGTCCGTCTCGCAACGGCGGGTAGTGCTCGGAGCAAATCGCGCGGCATCCTGCTGACACCAGCGATGACCCGCCGCCCGCATACAGCGATGCGGGCGGCGCATATCTGGACCCGAGATCCAGCCAGGGCACGGCACCATCGAATCAAGGGCGTAAGCACATGAACTGGTCGGCGAGCAGCGTCCGCGAGGCATCACGGCGCGGCGACTACGGACGCATCGTGCGCGATGCCCGCCGGGATGCCGGGGTCTCGCAACGACAACTGGGCGACGCCTGCGGGATCAGCCAGTCCGCAGTCTCACGGTTGGAGAACCACGGCGTCGGCACATACGACATGACCATCCTGGCGAGAGCCGCGACCCACCTGCATATCCCCAGACGGCTCGTCGGCCTCGCCGACCATCTCCCCCTGGACGGAACTGTGGAACGGCGCAACTTCCTGGCGTCGGGCGCGGCGGCGGCAGCAGCCCCACTGCTCGGGTCTCCCGCGCATGAGAGGCATTTCGTAGGGGGCGAACCCGCCACGCGCCGGACGGCAACGAGCGCCTTCCGGCGTCTGGACGGAACGACTCCCTCCCGGCAGCTGATCGAGCCCGTACTCGCGCACCTGCGCCTGACACAGCACCTCGCGAGCGACACGGCGGACGACGAGAAGCGCTCGCAGTTGGCAGCCGCGGGCAGCGAGGTGGCCAGCCTCGCGGGCTGGCTGTCCTGGGACATGGGAGACCTCGGGTCCGCGCGCACCTGGTATGGGTCCTCTGTTGCCGCCGCGCGCCGGTCCGCTGACCGGCTCCTCACCGCGTACCAGCTGGGCAGTCTTGCCCAGCTCGAAGCACACGTCGAGAACGCCGCCGCGGCGCTCAACCTGACGCGCTCCGCCCGCCGTCTCCTCGGACCCGAGGCACCGGCCATCGCACGAGCGTGGCTCTCCAGCGTCGAAGCGCTGGCCCACGCGGCAGCCGGAGTCGCGCACGACGCCGACCAAGCGCTCAACGCCTCGATGGAAGCAACGGCAGACATCGCCGCCGAAGGGGCTCCACCCTGGCCCTGGGTCTTCATCTTCCTCCCCAGCAAGGTGGCCGCTACACGGATGGCCTGTGGTGCGCGCCTTGCCCGGCCGGACTGGGTGTTCGACTCCCAGGACGCGGCTGCCGCCGCGCTCTCGTCCGGCCACGAGAAGCAACGGGCACAACTCGTGCTGGACCTGGCGTTCGCGCACCTCGCGGATGGTCGACTCGATGGCGCGTTCGCTCTCGGACGGCGCGCGCTCGAAACCGGCGTCCGATGCCGTTCCGGTCGCGTGGTGGAGCGGGCACGCGCATTGCGCCGGGCGTACACATCACCAGCTCCGCCGCGCGTCGTCCGCGAGTTCGACGAGGTCTTGCACGGCGTCTACCTGTAGAGACCTGGAAGGGAAACGGCATGCGCATAGGGATCACCGGTCACCGTGGCCTCCCGATCGAGGTGGAACGGCAGGTGCGGCAGCTCATCGCCGACGAACTGCGCGCCTCTTCTCCAGACGACTTGGTGGGTATCTCGTGCATCGCCGACGGCCCCGACGCCTGGTTCGCCGAAGCCGTGCTCCAACTCGGCGGCCGGGTCGAGGTCGTTGTCCCCGCGACCGCGTACCGTGACGGTCTGCCGGACTGGCACCACCCCACCTACGACCGGCTGCTCCGAGCGGCGACCGAGGTGCACCACACCGGCCTCGCACAGTCCGATTCCAGCGCACACATGGCCGGGAGCGAGATCCTTGTCGGCCAGGCGGACCGCCTCGTAGCCGTCTGGGACGGACTGCCCGCGCGTGGATACGGAGGCACCGCCGACGTGGTCGCCTACGCGGAACGCAACGGTGTCCCCGTCCGCGTGCTGTGGCCCGAAGGCGCTACCCGGGACTGACCCTCGGCATGACGAAGCGCCCCGCGCGCGCGGCCCGAAGGCTGCATGCGGGGGCGTTGAACGGCCGCCGCCGTCACGCGGCGGCGGCCTCCCGCCACGGGGGTGTCGCACCGGTGGAGCGCTGCTCGGGATCATCCCCGCGCCTGCGGGGAGCGCCTGACCTGCCCGGATTCCCGGGGCAAGGCGCGGAATGCATTGCTGCGGACGGGAGAACGCAGAAAGCCCCCGTTCACCACGCCCCCCGGGGGGAGCGCCGTGAACGGGGGCGGTTCGGCGGAGGAGGGCGATCAGACCCGATGCGGCGCCCGCGGCACCGGCCAGGGCCGCGACGTGGGCAGCGGCCACCGGGACTGGCCTGCGAAACCGTAACTCCCGGGTGCGCGCCCGGGAACGGCGAACAGCCCCTCCATCACCTCAGGTTCCAGCACCTCAGGTTCCAGCACCTCAGGTTCCAGCACCTCGGGTTCTACGATGAGGACGTCACAGCAGGCGTCAACAGACAGGAATCCCTGGTGATATCCGCGGTCGTCATGCCCGGGCCCGAGGCGCCGCTGGAGCGGTGGGAGTTCTCCCGGCCCGATCGTGAGCCCGGCGCGATCCTGTCGCGGACCCTCGGCAGCGGGGTGTGCGGCACGGACGCCCATCCGTGGCAGGGCCAGCCCGCGGGCGTGCCCTACCCGATCAATCCGGGTCATGTCAGCGTTGGACGGATCGCCGTTCAGCCTCCGTCCCCGGCGCGGGCGGCGGCCCGCCCCGCCTCGCGGGCCTTCACGCCGATCTGCCAGCGGTAGAAGCTCATCGCCCACGCGTAGTCCCAGCCCGCGCGCCCGTCGAGGAAGCCCAGGCGGTAGACGTACGCGTAGCCGAACGACAGCAGCGGCTTGAGCGGGGCGCGGTGGAAGATCTGGCCCTGGCGGGTCTTGGCCGTGCGGATCTCCTCGCGCACCTCGGGGTGCGTCTCCAGCCAAGCCTCCCAGTCCGAGTAGCGGTTGTGCCGCTCGAACCACGTGCGCACCGGGTCGAGGTCCAGGTGCTCGATCGGCCCGCGCAGCCGGTGCACCGGGTCGGCGAGCGGCTGGTAGTGGCCCTCCTGCTCGCCCATGCCCGGCGCGGCCAGGTCGTCGGGCTCGGGGAAGCGGGCCCTGGTGCGGTCGAGCAGGGCCCGCTTCACGATGGTGTGGCCATGGCGCAGCCGCTGCCCGGCGAACCAGTAGCGCAGCGGGATGTCGAACGCCGCGGGGCGGATCGGGCGGCCGTCGAGGAAGATCCGGCGCAGCTCAAGGAGGAGCTGGCCGCTTGGCGTCTCGTCGCCGTCGAGGAACAGCAGCCACGGGATGTCGGTGCGTATGTGGTCGAGGCACCACTGCTTCTTCTTCGGGTAGGCGCCGTCCCACGCGTAGGGGACGACCTCCGCGCCCTCGGCCTCGGCCAGCGCCCGCGTGTCGTCGGTGCTGTCGGAGTCCACCACGACGACGGCGGCGAAGTGGCCGATGGCCGAACGCACCGTGCTGGCGATGTTGGCGGCCTCGTTCTTTGTGGGGATCGCCACCACGATCGGCAGTCGCGTCACTGTTCTCCTCGCGCTTCGGTCAGCAACTCGGCGTATTCGGGGCACAGATGCTCGACGGCGGCCGCCGCGTCCGGGATCTCGCCGTCGCGCAGCGCCGCGACGGCCGCCGCGCGGTCGTGGCGCTCCAGATAGCCGATCCGGTCGCAGGTCTCGGCCCCGAGGTCGAGGATGGCCCCCGGGTCCACCCCCTCGGGCACCCGATCGGTGAGATACCCCTGCTGCTCCTCGCTGAACTCCCCCTCGGGAGGGGTGAGTGCGTCGGTGGGCACGGTCTCGTCCGGGATGCCGTCGTCCGCCTCCTCCTGCTCGTCCTCGGGCCCGGGCCCGGGCGCGTCCTCGTCCTCGGGCTCGGACGCCGAGGCGGACGCGGGCGCCGTCGGGGCCGCCCCGTCATCCCCGTCCCCGTCGTCCCCGCCCCCGCACGCGGTCAGCGCGAGGGCGAGGGCGGCGGCGAACACCGCGGAGAGCGGGGCGGCGGGCAGCGGGGCGCGGCGGCGCCGCATCAGGGCGCCCCGAACGTCAGCAGCAGCTGCGGCCGGTTCCCCGCGGAGGCCGCCTCGTCCGCCCACAGCCACAGGCTGTCGGTCCCGGTGCCGGTCAGCGCCACGTCGAACGTTCCGCCGAGCGCGCCCCTGACCGTCGCGAGGTCGAGCGGGACGCTGTGCGCGCCGCCGAGCGCCGCGGGCGCGCTCAGCGTGCCCAGCACCTCGGCGCCAAGGGCCGGGCGCGTCGCATAGGTGGTGCCCGTCTCCGTCCAGGCGCCCGTGATCGGGCGGACCGAGAAGTCGTCGAGCGACCCGGCCGCCGCGTCGTTGCTCACCCGCACCCGCAGCGCGGCCGCCTTGAGCACCTGCCCAGGGGGCGCCTCGGGCAGGTCGAACGCCAGATAGCTCTCGTAGGCCGGGGTGCCGCGCACGGCGAGCTGCTGGTGGGTGCCGTGAGGGGCGTTCACCGCCGCGCCGTTGACATAGGTGTCGGCGGTGGGCGCGAGCGCGGTCACCGCGTCCGTCGGGATCGACGCCGCGTCGTGGTGCGCGGCGACGCGCGCGGCGGACAGCTGCGCGGGATAGATCGCGGTGGCGTCCTGGCGGCCCGCGACATAGTCGCTCGCCGGGCGGTTGGGCCAGCCGGAGAGGCTGTCGCCGCCCGTGCGCCAGTACCCGGTGACGCTGCGCGCCGCCGTCACCGCGCCATTGGCCGCGACCTGCTCGCCGTCGACGTAGAGCCGCATGCCGTTCGCCCCGACGGACGCCGCGACATGGTGCCACTCGCCGTCGTTGAACGACTCGGCGCTGGTGATCGTCCGGTAGGTGTTGGTGTAGACGCCGAACGTGAGGCGGCCGTCGTTCAGCATGTAGACGTTGTGGTCGCGCCGCGAGCTGGGCTCGAGGATGCGGTCGCCCATCCCGATCAGCTTGCCGCCGCGCGTGGTCGTGGTGCTGAACCACGTCTCCACCGTGTAGCGCGTCATGCCCGCGTAGGTGCGGTCGCTGTAGGTGTAGGAGTCGGTGCCGTCATAGCCCACGGCCGCCGCCGCTGGGCCTGGGACGGCGGGCGGGGTGGTGCCGCGTTGGGGGCCGCCGCGGTGGATGCCGTTGCCGCCGTTGCCCGAGGCGTCCGAGGCGAAGTTCCCTGCCGTCTCGTCGTAGTTCCAGAAGATCACCGGGTCGTCGGCGAGAACGGCGTCCGCGTAGGGCTGTCCACCGCTGGACACCGTCACGCTCACCGGGGGTGACAGCGCGCTGGTGTTCCCGGCGCCGTCGGTGGCGGTCAGCCGGTAGCTATGGGTCTCCCCGGCCGCCACATCCGGGTCGGACCAGGTGAGTTGGGGCCTGCGCCAGGGCAGGGACGAGCCCTCGGCGGTGTGCACCGGCTGGCTGCCGCCGTCCCGGTAGACGCGGTAGGTCAGCAGGCTGTCGTCCAGGTCGAGGCTGGGCGCCCATGTGACGTCGACGCGGTCGGCGGCCGGGCTCGCGGCGTGCGCCTCGGGGACCGTGGGCGCGCCCGTGTCGGGCCCTGTGGCGAAGCGCGTCAGGCCCCACTGCGGCTGCCCGTTGACCGTGGTGAAGCCGCCGCCCACCCACATGAACGCGCGGTCGTCCGTGGGGTGTTCGCCCGCCACGGTCATCACGCGCGGGCCCAGCTGCTCGCCCAGGCCGTCGTTGGTGTTCGGGAACCAGCCAAGCAGCTCGGGGTCGTGCACCGACTGAGCCAGCAGGTGGTAGCGCGGCTGGTTCGGGAAGGCGCCCATGCTGGAGCAGTCGTGGGCGTGGTGGCCGCTGTAGAGCACGTCGTCGTGCACGGCCACGGCCTGGGTGGCGCCCAGGCACGTGTCGCGCCACTTCTGGTCGAACGTCTCCAGGTCGAGCGCGATGCGCCCGTCGAAGCCGCCGGTGCCCTCGTTGGCCGTGTAGAAGCCGTTCGCGTCCACCACGAGGTCCTGCACGGTGGAGCTTGACTCGATGAACGGCAGGGGATATGTGCGGACGTTGGCGCCCGTGTCGGCGTCGACGACCGCGAGGGCGTGGGAGTCGGCGCCGTTGATCGTGAAGAAGTCGCCGCCGAGGATGACGTGTTCGCCGTCGGGGGTCAGGGCGATGGCCTTGCCGATCTCGTCGCCGTCGGCCCGCCAGCCCTGCACGGCGCCCGCGGTGGAGACCGCGCCGAAGCGGGCCCTGGCGGTGCCGTTGAGCTGGGTGAAGTCCCCGCCCAGATAGACCCGTTCGTCGCTGGCCTCGATCGCGCGGACGATGCCGTTGGCGGCGACGGGGAACGGCAGGCGCGCGCACCCTTCGCCCAGGTCGAACGCGGCGACGCTGCTGGCGCCCACGCCGTTGACCGAGCCGAACGTGCCGCCCGCGTACAGCGTTTGGCCGTCGGGGGAGACGGCGAGGGAGCGGACGGTCGCGGTGCCCGAGCCCACCGTGAACGACAGGTCGCAGTCCACGGGCGCGCCCGTGGCGGCGTCCAGGGCCACGAAGTTGGCGGCGGGGACCTCCTGGGTGCCCGACGCGGCGCCCGGCGGGCGGACCGTGGAGAACGTGCCGCCGACGTAGACCACGCCGTTCGCCTCGGCGAGGGCGTAGACGATGCCGTTGGTCTGCCACGTCGGCAGGTCGTCCGCGGTCATGGTCAGCGGGGGCGTCAGCGCCCGCGCCGGAGGCGCCGAAGGGCCCCCCGTCCCGGCAAGCAGCCCCGCCGTCAGCGCCAGCACGGCGCCGAGCGCCCCACCGCGCACGCGCCACGCGCGTCTCGCCCGTCCCGATCCCGTCCTCATCGATCCACCATTCCCCGAACTCCCCTGTCCTCGCCGTCTATGTCGACCACTTGAGGCCGCTTCTGGTTGCGCGCGGAGGCGCACGCGGCCTGAACTCACCGGTCGATGCGCACCCGCGCGCCGCTCAACTCGGCGTCGAGCGCCGCCACATCCGCCTCCACCATCAGCCCGGCCAGCTCCTTCCAGTGCACCGATGGCTGCCAGCCAAGCAGCTCACGGGCCTTTGTCGCGTCGCCCACCAACGCGTCCACCTCGCTCGGGCGTTCGTACTTGGGGTCGAAGCGCACATGCTCCGCCCAGTCGAGCCCGCCCGCCGCGAACGCCGCATCGAGGAAGTCCCGCACGGTGGCGGGCACCCCGGTGGCGACGACGTAGTCGTCGGGCTCGTCCCGCTGGAGCATGCGCCACATCGCCTCGACATACTCCGGCGCATAGCCCCAGTCCCGCACCGCGTCCAGATTGCCCAGATAGAGGCGGTCCTGGAGCCCGGCCCTGATCCGGGCGACCGCCCTGCTGATCTTGCGGGTGACGAATGTCTCCCCGCGGCGCGGCGACTCATGGTTGAACAGGATCCCGTTCACCGCGAACAGCCCGTATGCCTCCCGGTAGTTCACGGTCGACCAGTAGCTGAACACCTTGGCGCAGCCGTAGGGGCTGCGCGGGTGGAACGGGGTGCGCTCGTGCTGCGGCGGCGGCGCCGCGCCGAACATCTCGGACGACGACGCCTGGTAGATGCGGGTGTCCACGCCGCTCGCCCTGATCGCCTCAAGCAGCCGCACGGTGCCAAGGCCCGTGACGTCCCCGGTGTACAGCGGCGCGTCGAACGACACCCGCACATGCGACTGGGCGCCCAGGTTGTAGACCTCGTCGGGCCGCGTCTCGCGCAGCAGGTTCACCAGCGCCACCCCGTCGGCCAGGTCGGCGTGGTGGAGCACCAGGGTGCGCCCCGGGTCCTGCGGGCCCTGGTAGATGTGGTCGATCCGCTCGGTGTTGAACGACGACGAGCGCCGCACCAGGCCGTGCACCGTGTAGCCCTTGGCGAGCAGCAGCTCCGCGAGATACGAGCCGTCCTGGCCCGTCACCCCGGTGATCAACGCGGTCTTGCCCATGGAGGGTCCCCTTCCGAGAGGTCGGTTTCCGAGAGGCCGGTTTCCGAGAGGTCGGCACGGACGGTGCGACGCGCCCCGCGCGCCCGCGCGCCCTGGCACAATCGCGTCGCATGACGACGCTGCTCGATCCCGAGGCCCGGATCTTTGTCGCGGGCCACCGGGGCCTGGCCGGATCCGCCATCGCCCGCGTCCTCGCGGACGCCGGTCACGAGGTGCTGACCAGGACCAGGGACGAACTCGACCTGCGCGACGCGGAGGCGACCGGCGCGTTCCTGCGCGCGGCGCGCCCCGACGCCGTGGTGCTCGCCGCGGCGACGGTGGGCGGCATCATGGCCAACCACACGCGCCCCGTGCCGTTCATCGAGGACAACCTCAGGATCCAGCTCAGCGTGATCGCGGGCGCGCACGCCGCGGACATCGACAGGCTGCTGTTCCTGGGGTCCTCGTGCATCTACCCCAGGCTCGCCCCGCAGCCGATCCCCGAAGAGGCGCTGCTGACGGGCCCGTTGGAGCCGACCAACGAGCCCTACGCCCTGGCGAAGATCGCGGGCATCTCCCAGGTCCGCTCGTACCGGCGGCAGTTCGGCAGGGCGTATATCGCCGCGATGCCCACCAACCTCTACGGCCCGCGCGACAACTTCGACCCCGAGACCTCGCACGTGCTGCCCGCGCTCATCCGCCGTCTGCACGACGCGAGGGAGGCGGGCCTTGACGAGGTGGTCCTGTGGGGCACGGGGACGCCGCGCAGGGAGTTCCTGCACAGCTCCGACCTGGCCCGCGCGTGCCTGCTGCTGCTGCGCTCCTACGACGGCGAGACGGCGGTCAACGTCGGCTGCGGCGAGGACGTCACCATCGCCGAGCTGGCCGCGACGGTCGCCGACGCGGTCGGCTTCACCGGCCGGATCGCCTGGGACCCGGCCAAGCCGGACGGCACCCCGCGCAAGCTGCTCGACACCACCAGGCTGCGGGCCCTCGGCTTCGCCCCGCGGACGCCGCTGGCGCGCGGCATCCGCGAGACATACGCGTGGTGGCTCGCCGAGGGCGAGGGCGAGGGCGGGGACGAGGGGCGGCGCCAGGACCGGGACCAGGACCGGGACCAGGGTCGGCGCGAGGCCCGGCACTAGTACGCCCCGCGGCCGTCGACGACCGCGCGCAGGGTGCGCGCGAGCACGTCGAGGTCGCCGGTGAGCGACCAGTTGTCCGCGTAGTGCAGGTCGAGCGCCAGGCCCTCGTCCCACGACAGCTCCGAGCGCCCGCTGATCTGCCATGGCCCGGTCAGCCCCGGCTTGACCCCAAGGCGGCGCAGCTCGACCGCGCCGTACCTGGCGACCTCGTCGGGCAGCGGCGGACGGGGGCCGACGAGCGCCATCTGCCCGCGCAGGACGTTGAACAGCTGGGGCAGCTCGTCGAGCGATGTGCGGCGCAGCAGCCGCCCGAGGCGCGTGACGCGCGGGTCGCCGCGCATCTTGAACAGCGGCCCCGCGGTGTGGTCGTTGGCCGACTCAAGATCGGGGCGCCGCAGCTCGGCGTCGGGGACCATCGTGCGGAACTTCCACAGGGTGAACGGCGTGCCCCGGTGGCCGATCCGGGTCTGCCGGTAGAGCACGGGCCCGCGCGAGTCCAGGCGCACGGCCGCGGCGAGCAGCGCGAACAGCGGCGAGAGCGCCAGGAGCGCGACCGCGGCGGCCGCGCGGTCGAGGACGGACTTCACGAGGGGCTGCGCGCCCCGGCGCGGCGGGGGCGCGAGGTGGAGGAGGCTGAGCCCGGCGGCCGAGGAGACGGAGAGCCGCCGCGGGGCCACCTCGGTGAGCCCGGACGCGACGGCCAGTGGGATGCCCGCGTCCTGCACGGCCCAGGTCAGCCGCCGCAGCCGTTCGCCGCCCAGCACGGGCCCGGGGATGACCAGCACGAGGTCGGCGTCCTGCCGCCTGGCGGCGGCCAGGACGGTGGTTCCGTCCTGGCCGTCGGGTATCAGGTCGGGGACGGCGGGGGTGCGTTCGGGGCAGATGGCATCCAGGCGGCCCAGCTCGGGGATGCCGCACTCGGTGGCGCCGGGGCCCGCCAGCACGGTGCCCACCACGACATACGCGTGGTCGGTGCGGGCGGCCAGGCGCGCGGCCACGGCGTCCACGGGCCCCGGCTCGCCGATCAGCAGCACGCGCCGCAGCGCCTGAGCCCGGTGCCGTTGCCCCGTCAGGTGCTGGTGGATCAGGGCGCAGGTGAGCCCGGTGATCAGGGGGGCGGGCGCCAGGGCGAGGAGCGCGGAGTCCACGGCCGAGCTCTCGCCGGTGAGGGCCCGCAGCCCGGCCAGCACGCCGAGCAGGACGAGCCAGTCGTGCGCGGCGGCGAGCAGGCCACGGGTCTCGCCGAGGTTTTTGCGGAGGTAACGGCGGTGGCCCGCGCGGATGGCGAGCCAGCACAGGCCCGCGGTGGCGGCGGCGGCCAGCGGGCGGGGCTCGGGGGCCAGCGCGTAGACGGTCAGGACGGGGACGAACACGCCCGAGGCGTCGGCGGTGACGGCGACGGGCGCGTACCAGCGAGCGGTGTCACGGTGGGGCAGGGGGCGCCGACCGGCCACGGATGGTCTTCGGATGCCGCCGTAGCGCGACGATGCCTGTGGATGACGCATGAACCCCCCAAGGTCTGATGCGGCAACACTGCGGAGATTGCGTGAAGGACTGGCGCGACAAAGAAGGCGCGCCTTCATCTCCCCGTGAGTGCGCGCCCTGCCGCTGGAAAAGGGTAGGGCATCCCACTGGCGTTTGGCGGCTGTTCGCGGGAACTTTCCGAAAGCGCCAGGTTCAGGGGGCTGGTCTTCCAGGCCGCCGCGGCACCACGAGGCGGGCGCCCGTGCGGGGGTGGGGAAGCACCTCGACGGGGTGCTGGTAGACGGCGCTCAGCAGCTCCTCGGTCAGCACGTCGGCGGGCGACCCGTCGGCGGCGATCCGCCCGCCGTCGAGCACCGCTGCGCGGTCGGCCCACGCGGCGGCGAGGCCGAGGTCGTGCAGCACGACCACCACGCCGGGGCCCCGCGCCGCGCGCTCGCGGCAGACCCGGAGCACCAGCTCCTGGTGGCGCAGGTCGAGCGCGGCCGTCGGCTCGTCGAGCAGCAGCAGCGGCGCCCGTTGCGCCAGGACCCTGGCGAGCGCGACGCGGGCGCGCTCGCCCCCCGAGAGCGCGGCGAACGGGCGGTCGTGGAACGCGGTGACCTCGGCGTCCTCCATCGCCTCGGCCACGGCCGCGTCGTCCTCCTCCCGCGCCGGCGTGCGAGCCCAGGGCGCACGCCCCATGCGCACCACCTCGGACACGGTGAAGGGAAAGGCCAGCGTGGACATTTGCGGCAGCACAGCGCGGCGCATGGCCAACTCCGGCGCGCGCCAGGCGTGCGCCGGGCGCCCCGCAAGGGTCACCTCCCCCTCGTCGGGGGCCACGTCGGCGGCGAGCGCGGCCAGCAGCGTGGACTTGCCCGCGCCGTTGGGCCCCACGAGCGCCAGCACCTCGCCCGCCGCGACGCCCAGGTCGACGCCGTCGAGCACCGTGCGCCCCCCCAGGCGCACGGTGAGCCCCTTGGCGGCGGCCAGGGTCAGCCCGGGCACGGGGGCGTCGGGCGGCGCGGGGCCGCCCCCGGCGAGCACCCGGGCCAGCCGCCGTCGCACGCCCGAGGAGCTGATGCCCTTCACGCCGTTCACGCCGTTCACGCCCAACCCCCTTGCCTGCGGCGGGTGCGCATCAGCAGCCAGAAGAAGAACGGGCTGCCCACGAGCGCCGTCAGCACCCCGAGCGGCAGCTCGGCTGGCTGCACCGCGGTGCGCGCCGCGAGGTCGGCGGCCAGCAGCACGAGCGCTCCCGCGAGCGCGCTGCCCGGCACCAGGAAGCGGTGCCCAGGGCCCGCCGCCATCCGCAGCAGGTGCGGGACCACGAGGCCGACGAACGTGATGACTCCGGCCACCGCGACCGCGGCGGCCGTGAGCAGGGCCACCACCAGGATCAGCGCGAGCCGCAGCCGTTCGACGTCCACGCCCAGATGGCGCGCGGGCCGCTCGCCGAGCGCCAGCAGGTCGAGGCGCCGGGCGTACGCCGGAGCGATCAGCAGCCCCGCGGCGGCGCACGGCAGCACCGCGAGCACCTTGGGCCAGGTCGCCTGGGACAGCGAGCCGAGCTGCCAGAAGGTGATCTGGGTGATCTGCGCGTTGTCGGCCAGGAACACAAACAGGCCGATCAGCGCGCCCGCGAAGGCGTTGACCGCGATGCCCGTGAGGATCAGCGTCACCACCTCGGTGCGCCCCCCGGCGCGCGACAGCGCATACACCACCACGACGGTCACAAGACCCGTCGCGAACGCGAAGACGGTGACGGTCCACGTGCCGAGGAACGTCCACCCGAACGCGATCGCCCCCACCGCCCCCACGGCCGCGCCCGAGGAGATGCCGATCACCCCGGGCTCGGCGAGCGGGTTGCCGAACACCCCCTGCATGAGCGCGCCCGCGCAGCCGAGCGACGCCCCCACGAGCAGCGCGAGCGCCACGCGCGGGAACCGCACGTCCCACAGCACGCTCTCGCCCACCCGGTCGAGCTCCGCGCCGCCGAGCCCCACCCGGTGCAGCACCGAGCCGAGCACGTCGCCCGGCGGGATCGGGTACGCGCCCGTCGCGGCCGAGACCAGGGCGAGCGCCGCGAGGGCCGCCGCGAGCCCGGCCGCGAGGAGGAAGGGCCGCCGCGCGGGGGCCCGTTCCCCCGCGTCCCGACCCGTCGGGCCCTTCGGGCCCGCCTCCCCCGCCTCACGCGTGGGCCTGGTGGCGGTGTTCACGCGCCGCCCCCGTGCAGCTGCGCGGCGAGCGAGGCGAGCACCTGGTCGGTGCGCGGGCCGTAGTTCAGCAGGACGCCGTCGTCGATGTGCGCGACGCGGCGGTCAAGACCCGCGGGGGTCTGCGCGATGCCGGGGATGTCGAGCAACCCGTCGACGCCGCCCACGGATTCGAGCCCCTTGGTCATGACCAGGATCACATCGGGCGCGGCGGCCGCCAGCGCCTCGCTCGTGATCGGCGTGAAGTCGCCCGTGAGCCCCGACTCCACGCCCGCGTCCAAGCCGCCCGCCGCCTCGATCAGCGACGTGGCCCCCGACTCGGGGCCGCCCAGCAGATAGACGGACGCGGAGCCGCGCAGATACAGGAACGCCACCCGAGGCCGTTCGCCGCCCTCGGGGATCCCGCCCCGAGCGGCCTCGATGCGCTCGGCGGTGCGCTCGGCCAGCTCCCCGCCCGCGGCCTCGACGCCGAGCGCCCCGGCCACCGCGTCGATGCGGGGCCCGATGTCGTCGAGGGACAGGGCGGGTTCGAGCACGAGCAGCGGAACGCCCGCCGCCCTGATCTGCTCGACGGCCTCATCGGGCCCCGTGGTGGACTCGGCGAGCACCACATCGGGGTGGAGCGACAGCACGCCCTCGGCCGAGACGTCGTGCCCGCGCGTGATCAGCGGGAGGTCGGCGGCCTGTTCGAACGTGGCCGTCACGTCGCGGGCCACCACCCGGTCGCCGAGCCCGAGGGAGTACACGATCTCGGAGAGCGACCCGGAGAGCGGCACGATCCGCTCGGCCGAGGCCACCGTCACCGTCTCGCCGTCGGCCGAGGCGACCGTGACAGGCAACGCGGGCTCGGGCGGCGGCCCTTCGAGCGGCTCCACCCGATCGGGCGGCGCCTGCGCCGAGTTGGCCGAGGCCCCGGGGCCATCGCCGCCGGACGACGAGCCGTCGGACCCGCCGCACGCGCCCAGCGCGAGCACGAGCGCGAGGACAAGCGCGAGGACAGGGCCAAGGGCAAGGGCGGGCGGCGGGGCGAGCGTTGCGAACGGGGGGCCTGTGCGTCTGAGCCGGTGCGCCACGTGCGTCCACCTCTCTCGGGGGGGTGCGGGCTGGGCCGCGGATGACTTAGGTTAGCCTAACCTCACTTATCCGCCCCGGGGTGACTGGGAGGACCCTAGGATGCTGCCCGCACCGCAGCGCAGACGCGCGCTGACCGGGATACTGACCGCGCTCGCCGTGCTGCTCCCGCCCGCCGCCGCCCAGGCCGCGCCCTCCGTCCAGGCCGCCCCCTCCGTCCAGGCTGCCCAGGAGCGGACGATCGCGGGCGGGCGCCTCGACTGGGGCATCAGGTCGTCGTTCCAGACCTATGTCACCGGGCCCATCGCGAACGGCAGTTGGACGCTGACCGGGGGCGCCGCGACGGTGGGCGAGAGCCAGTTCCGCTTTCACTCGGCGAGCGGCGACTACGACCAGGACACCGGCGCGTTCACCGCCGCATACGCCGGGGGCGTGCACTTCACCGGGCACCGCGATGAGGACGGCACCCATCAGCTCGACCTCACGATCAGCAACCCCACCGTCCGCGTCGAGGGCGGCTCCGGCACCCTCCACGCGGACATGCGCAGCCGCGACCGGGACACCGGGGCGTTCACCGAGTCCGCCCAGGTCCCGCTCGCCGACCTGGACTTCGGCGGCGTCGAGCTGCGCGGCGGCACCCGGCTCGCCGTCACGGGGATCCCCGCGACGCTCACCGCCGAGGGCGCCACGGCGTTCGCCGGGTACTACGTGGCGGGCGACGCGCTCGACCCGGTGACGCTCACCGCCGACACCGAGGAGCCCGCCGCGCCGGTGCCCGACGAGCCCGAGCCGTCGGACGAGCCGGACGACGAGGGCCAGGACGCGGAAGGGGAGCGGCAGATCGTGGACGCCGCCGTCGACTGGGGCGTGCGGCGCACCTATCGCGAGTACGTCACGGGGCCCGTCGCCGAGGGCGCGTGGGAGCTCGAAGGGGGCGCGCTGGACGGCGGTGCGCTCTTCCGCTTCCCCGAGGGCCGGGGCACCGTGGATCCCGGCGCTGGCACCGCCGAGGTCGCGTTCGCGGGCGGGGTGCGCTTCACCGGCACCGGGCTCGACCTGCGGCTCGACGGCGTCACCGTCACCGTGGCCGACGGCACGGGCACGCTGGCCGCCGATGTGACCGTGGAAGGGGCCACCGAACAGGACCAGCCGCTGGTCACGTTCGAGGCGGGCCCCGGCGAGCCGGAGAGCGGTCTGCTGCTGCTGAGCGAGGTGCCCACCGAGCTGACGGAGCGCGGTGCCTCCGCGTTCGGCGACCTCTACGCGCCCGGCACCGCCATGGACCCGCTCACCCTCGCCATCGCCGTGGAGGAGGGCGCCGAGCTGCCCGCCCTGCCCGACCTCGGCAGCGAGCCAGCCGCCGATGCGCCCCCGTCCGACGAGCCGTCCGACGATCCCGAGCCGACGCCCGCCGCCGCCGACGCCGGGGACGGCGGCGGCTCGTCGACCACCGCGCTGATCGCCACCGGGGCCGCCGCGCTCGGCGCCCTCGCGGTCGCCGCGTTCCTCCTGCGTCGCCGCGCCGCGCGCGCCGCGGGGCCCACCCCCACCACCGAGGAAGAAACCCCATCCACCCCCTCCCCATCGAACGAGGAGTCCGACCCGTCATGACTGCCCTCAGATCCCGCACGCTCACCCGCGGCGGCCTGCTGCTCGCCACGGCCACCGCGACCGCGCTGGCCCTCACCGCCCCCGTCACCCCGGCGTTCGCCCAGGAGGGCCCGGGCCAGCAGGCCATCGGCCTCACCGACGGCACGCTCGACTGGGGCGTCAAGGAGTCGTTCCGCCGCTACATCACCGGGCCGATCGCGCACGGAAGCGCCACCGCGGCGGACGGCGCCGAGGCCACGGAGAGCGGTTTCCGCTTCACCGGGGGCACCGGCTCCTACGACCTCGCGACGCACGCCGTGGACACGGAGTTCGACGGCAGCGTCCACTTCGTCGGCCACGGCGGGCTGCTCGACCTGAAGCTGTCCGCGCCCCGGGTGGTGACGGAGGGCACCGAGGGCACGCTGGTCACCGATGTCACCATCGCGGGGGAGACCACGGAGGGCGTGGAGTTCGCCGAGCTCGACCTGACCGGCGTCGCGCCGGGTTCGGGCGAGGGCGGGGCGCTGGTGTTCGCGGACATCCCTGCCACGCTCACGGCCGAAGGCGCCGAGGCGTTCTCGTACAACGGCACCCCGATGTACGCCGAGGGCACCGCGCTCGACCCGGCGACCCTGACGGTGACCCCCGAGACCCCGGGTGGCGAGGACCCGGGTGGCGAGGACCCGGGTGGCGAGGACCCGGGCGGGAACGACCCCGGGGGGAACGAGGAGCCGCTGGGGTCGGTCCACGACGGCACGCTCGACTGGGGCGTGAAGGAGTCGTTCCGCTCCTATGTGACCGGGCCCATCGCGAACGGCGAGGTCGAGCTCACCGGTGGCGCGACCGAGATCGCCGACGGCTACCGCTTCCCCGGCGCCACCGGCGCGTATGTCGCCGAAACGCCCGCCCTGGACGCCGAGTTCGACGGCGCGGTCCGCTTCACGGGCCACGAAGGCGCGCTCGACCTGTCGTTCTCAGGGCTGGCCGTGGACATCGAAGGCGCGGAGGGCGCGCTGATCGCCGATGTGTCGTCCAAGGACCGCGAGACCGGCGAGGTCTCCGCGTACCAGGACGTTGTCGTCGCCGAACTCGACGTTCCCGAAGGGGCGTTGACCCCCGATGGCGACGTGATCACCCTGGAGGCGGTGCCCGCGGCGCTCACCGCGGACGGCGCCGAGGCGTTCGCGGGCTTCTATGCCGAGGGCGAGGCGCTCGACCCGGTCACCGTGACCGTCGCCCTGACCGAGGACGCCGACCTCCCGGCCAACCCCGCCGACCCGGACGGCTCGGGCGACGACACCCCTGGCGGCCCCGCGCCCCAGGGCGGCGCGGCGGGCGGCGCGCTCGCCGCGACCGGCGGCGGGAGCGACACCGCGGCCCTGCTCGGCGCCGCCGCGGCCCTCGCCGCCGCGGGGGGCGCGGCGATCCACCTCGCGCGCCGCCGCACCACCACCCACACCCCGTAACGCAACGCACCGCGCGCCGCGGCGCGGTCACGGATCCGACGGCTCCGTCCGGTCCGCGACCGCCCGCAGCGCCGCGGCGAACGCCTGGACCGGCAGCGCCGCGGGCGGCCTGCCGTAGATCGCGAGCGACACACACCGCCGGTCCTCGGGCAGCCGGTCGGCCCGCACCCCGGGGTGCCGGTGCGCCCGCAGCGCGAGCCCCGGAAGCACCCCGACCCCGAGCCCGGCCGCGACAAGCGCCTGCACGGCCACGTAGTCGTCCGTCTCGAACGTGATCCGCGGCGCGAACCCCGCCCGCGCGCACAGCGCCGACAGGTGCGTCCTGCACCGCTCGCACCCCGCGATCCAGTTCTCGCCCCCGAACGTCGCCAGCGAGGTCATGGGCCCCTCCCACCGCGCGCCCCCTGGCGTCACCACATACATCGGCTCGTGCAGCAGCGGCGTCACCGTGGTGTTGCGCCGGTCGCCCGGCAGCGGCTCGTCGTGGTCGAAGATCAGCGCCGCGTCCACCTCGGCGCTCCGCAGCGCGGCCAGCGCCTCGGGCGGCTCCGCCTCGCTCAGCGCCAGCTCGACCCCCGGATGGTCCCCCGCGAGCAGCGCCGCGGCCGCGGGAACGAGCGTGGCGAGCGCCGAGGGGAAGGCCGCGAGCCGCACACGCCCCGTCGCGAGCCCCGCGTGCGCCGCCAGCTCCGCCTGCGCCGCCTTGACCTGGCCCAGGATCTCCTCGGCCCGCGCCGCGAGCAGCCGCCCCGCGTCCGTCAGCACGATCCCGCGCCCCGCCCGGCGCACCAGCACCACGCCCGCCTCGGCCTCCAGCTTCGCCAGGTGGTGGCTCACCGACGGCTGGGCGTAGTGCAGCGCCTCGGCCGCCGCGGTGACCGAGCCCTCCCGCGCCACCGCGACCAGCACCCTCAGCCGCGTGAGATCCAGCATGGCCGCGAGCGTAACCCCCACCCATAGGCGGCGTCGATGGGTTCAGAGAAGACCGGCATTGGATCTATCGATCCAGGTCATGGCACGGTACAGACATGTCAACGCCGCGACGCCCCACCATCACCGACGCGCTGCGCGCCCGCCGCCTCCTCGCCGCCCACCTGCCGCCCACCCCGATGTGGTCCTATCCCCTGCTCGACGCCACCGCGGGGGCGACCGTCCTGGTCAAGCACGAGAACGTCCAGCCCACCGGCGCGTTCAAGGTGCGCGGCGGCCTGACGCTGCTGGCCGGGATGGACGAGGCCGAGCGCGCCAGGGGCGTCGTCGGGTACTCCACGGGCAACCACGCCCAGTCCCTCGCCTACGCCGCCGCCCGCTTCGGCGCGCCCTGCGCGATCGTGATGCCCGAGCGCCCCAACCCGGCCAAGGCGCACGCCGTTCGGGCTCTTGGTGCCGAGCTGATCGAGGCGGGCGCCGACCTGGGCGAGGCCGCCGAGCGCGCCGCCGCCCTCGCGGCGGAGCGCGGCATGCGGCTGGTCAGCCCGGCCGACGAGCCCGACCTGATCGCCGGGGTGGCCACCGCCTATCTGGAGGTGTTCGACCGCGAGCCGGGGCTCGACGCCCTGGTCGTCCCGGTCGGCGGCGGCAGCGGCGCGGCGGCGGCCTGCCTGGTTGCCGCCGCGCTTGCGCCGCGCTGCGAGGTGATCGCCGTCCAGGCGGCGGCCTCGCCCGCCGCCCACGACACGTGGCACGCGGGCGGCGCGCCCCTGACCCGCCCGAACCGCACGCGCGTCGAGGGACTTGCCACCGGGCGCGCCTTCGCGCTGACCCAGGAGCTGATGCGCGGCGGCCTCGCCGACTTCGTGCTGGTCGGCGACGACGACATCGCCGCCGCGCAGTGGGCGTTGATGCGCGACGCGCACACCCTCGCCGAGGGCGCGGGCGCCGCCGCCCTGGCCGCGGTGCTCACCAGGCCAGCCCGCTTCGCCGGGCGCAGGGTCGCGGTGATGTGCAGCGGCGGCAACGCCAGCGAGCACGAGATCCTGGCGTGCGGGCGCGGCCCCCGCGTCGCCCAGCGCACCGCGGGCTGACCCGGCGCCCTTCAGGGCGCCCGCGTCAGCAGTCGCAGCAGTCGCAGCAGTTGCAGCCGCAGTCGCAGGCGTTGTCGCGTCGCTTCCTCCACGTGTGCCGATCCCCGCCCCGGCCGCAGCGCGTGCGGGTGCCCCGGCCCTTCGACGGCTTCTCCCAGTGCCCGCCACCGCCCGAGGAAGGCCCACCGGCCGAGGCGAACGTCCGGCGCACCGCGTGCTCCAACTCGTCCGTCAGCAGCGCCCGCACCAGCCGGTCGTCGGTGAACTCCGCCTCGGCCAGCGCCAGTCGGACCCCGAGCACGGCGTCGTCGCACAGCCGCCGCGCCTCGGTCAGCGGGGTGCCCGTGGCGGTGAGGGGGTTCCAGGCGCCGTTCGCCCGGTCCTCCGCCTGGTCCTCCACCGCGTCGAGCAGGTGCGCGACGCGCCCGAAGAGGCGCCCGACCTCGGCGAGCGGCGCGACGTTGCCCGGGCGCTCCGCGAGGCGCGCGGTGTGCGCGATCGCCGCGGCCGTGGCCGTCTCGGTGGGCTCGGTGACCGTCAGCAGCGGGGTGCCGGGGCCCGCAAGGGACTCGATGCCCTGCTGCCGGTCCACCGCGTCGACCAGGACCGCCGTGTCGAAGCCGACGTCCGCGCCGCCGCGCGCCCCGGCCGCGTCCCAGCCCCTGGCGACCCGCCGCGCGGCGGTGGCCGCCGCCCTGCGCGCCAACAGCCCGTCGCCGTCCGCCACATGGTCGCGGATCTTCGCCGAGGCCAGCACGAGCGAGACGGCGGCGGCCAGGGTCGGCCCCTGCCCGCGCGCCACATCGGCCCGGCGCATCCCGCGCAAAGGGCAGGGTCCGGCGGTGCGCCGGGCCCCTTCGGTCCGCTCGGTCTGGGCTTCCAGGAGGACGGATATCAGCAGGCCGTCATAGTTCGTCGCCATGCGCGCGGCCTGCCCCTCGATGCCGCGCAACGCCAGGCAGAGGCCGCACAGATGGGCCATCCACTCCTGGCGCAGCCCTCCGGGCAGCCGGTGTTGGCACGGCCTGATGATCCCAAACAAGGCAAGCCCCCTGATTCCACTCTCGAACGATGGGGGCTCATGATGCCAGAAGCGCCTCGACCTCCCGCATCTGCGCCTCCGTCAGCGGCCCGAACGCCAGCGCGCCCGCGTTCTCCTCGGCCTGCGCGACCGTGCGGATGCCGGGGATCGGCACGGTGTGCGGGCCGCGCGCCCACAACCAGGCCAACGCCCCCTGCGCCGGTGTGCGCCCCCCGCTCGTGAGGATCGAGCGCACCGCGTCGAAGCGCGCCTGCCACGCGGCGGTGACCCGCCCGTTCTCGAAGAACGTCAGCCACTCGGGCGGCCTGGCGCGGATGTCGCCCGCGCCGAGCGTGGCCGTGCCGCTTGGCCCGTACTTGCCGGAGAGCGCGCCCATGGCGAGGGGGCCCCTGATGACCGCGCCGAGGTTCAGCTCGGCGCACAGCGTGAGCATGTCGGGGGCGTCCGCCAGGACGTTGCAGCTGACCTGGACGGTCGCGCAGTGCGGCCCCGCGGCGAACAGCCTGGCCCGCTCGGGGTCGTCGGTCGACCAGCCGTACGCCCTGATCAGCCCCTCGGCGACAAACTCCTCGCATACCTCCCTGAGCTCGGCCGCGGCGTCGAGCGGGCCGTCGTTGACATGGAACTGGTAGAGGTCAAGGCGGTCGGTGCCCAGCCGCCGCAGCGTGTCGGTGAGGGCGCGGCGGGCGTGCGCGGGCGTGACGTCGAACGCGCCCGAGCTGGTCCTGGTCGCCGGGTCGAACACGCTGCCCCACTTGGACGCCAGCAGCACCTCGTCACGCCGCCCCGCGACCGCGCGGCCCAGCACCTCCTCGCTGTGCCCCGTGCCGTAGACATCGGCGGTGTCGAAGAAGGTCACGCCCAGGTCGATGGCGCGCCTGATGGCGCGCACCGACTCGGCGTCGTCCACCGGGCCCCAGCCGAGCGGGCGGCCGTCGGCGGCGAACCACTCGCCGCCGATGGCCCAGCAGCCGAAGCCCAGCGCGCTGACCGGAATGCCGCTGCGCCCCAGCACGCGTGTCTGCGTCGTGTCGTTCATGCCGGGCACTCTGCCGTGTGGAGCGCACTCCACCGGAAGCCCCGCGGGGGCGCTCCCGCGGGGCTACAGCGCGAAGATGCCCCAGCCGAATCCCTCGGCGGCGACCCGCCCGTCCTCGACCCGCACCCCTTCGCCCTCCACGCGCCGCCCCGGGGCGATCGAGGGCGAGGACAGCACGAACTCGGCCGCGTCCCTGCGGGGGTTGATGACCACCAGGTAGCGCCCGCCGCGGGTGTAGACCAGCGGGTAGCCGGTGTGCAGCACGTCGACCGTCGTGTGGCTGCCCAGCTCGGGCGTGCTCTTGCGCAGCGCGATCAGGCGGCGCACCAGGTGCAGCAGCGAGCCCTCGTCGGCGCGCTGCTCGGCGACCGTGGGCCGGTCGGACGCCGGGTCGATCGGCAGGTAGAGCCGGTCGTGCGGGGCGGTGGAGAAGCCCGCGTTGGCCGAGGTGTCCCACTGCATCGGGGTGCGCGACCCGGCGCGGTTGTAGCGGGGGCCCAGGACGCTGCCCTCGTGGTCGTCGAGGTCGGGGATGTAGCGCATGCCGATCTCGTCGCCGTAGTAGATGGCGGGCAGCGTCGGCCAGGTCAGGTGGAACGCGAACGCCGCGGGCAGCTGCTCGGCGGTGCGGGGGCCGCAGGCCAGGCGGGAGAAGTCGTGGTTGGCGGTGGGCAGCGTGATGAAGCCGCAGTCGGAGGTGACCGCGTTCAGCGACTCCCACGCGGTGACGAACGTGCCCGCGGTGCCGCCGCCCTCGGCGTCGAAGTAGCAGTGGCGCTGCGTCCAGTGGTCGGCGACGGTGCCGTGGCCGTTGTTCCACAGGGAGCGCAGCGGCAGGCCGTCGGACGGGCCGCCGAACTGGAGGAGGAAGTCCGAGTGGAAGCCCGCGGGGACCGAGACGGCGGGGTCGCCCCACTCGGCGAGGAGCGCCGCCTCGGGGTGGGCGGCGTCCAGCCACCGGCGCAGCTCGGTCCACAGCTTCGAGGTCTCGGCCAGGTCGTGGTCGTCCTTGACGAGCGAGTGCGCCATGTCCACGCGGAACCCGGCGAGCCCGAGCCGCAGCCAGTGGTCCATGATCTCGCGCAGCGCGGCGCGGTTGGCGCGCGGCCCCTCGGCGTCCACGGGCTGGCGCCACGGCTCGGCCGGATCGGTGCGCGCATAGCCGAAGTTGAGGGCGGGCTGGCTGTCGAAGAAGTTGGGCAGATAGCCGCCTGGCCTGGTCCCAGGGGAGGGGACGAAGCGGTCGGGCAGCGGCGCGCCGTCCCCCGGCTCGGCCCAGATGTAACGGTGGTCGTCCGGGTGGTCGGCCGCGCGCCTGAACCACGCGTGCTGGTCGGACGTGTGACCCGCCACCAGGTCGAGCATCACCCGGATCCCGCGCCCCTTCGCCGCCTCGACGAGCGCGGCCAGGTCGTCGGCCGTGCCGTAGCGCGGAGCCACCGAGAGGTAGTCGGACACGTCGTAGCCCGCGTCGCGGAACGGCGAGGCGAAGCACGGGTTCAGCCAGACGGTGTTGACGCCCAACCACTCGAGGTGGTCGAGGCGCTCCGTGATGCCCGCGAAGTCGCCGATGCCGTCGCCGTCGGAGTCGGCGAAGCTCTGCGGATAGATCTGGTAAAGGACGGCGTCGGCCAGCCAGGAGGGCGTGGGGCGGCTGAAGGTTGGCATGGTGACGGGGGACCTTTCGTGGGGCGAAGAACGGGAGCGGCCCGGATCAGCCCTTCACGGCGCCCGCGGTCAGGCCCGAGACCACGGCGCGGCGGAAGACCAGGACGAGGAGGGCGATGGGCAGCACCGAGACCGTCGCCGCGGCGAAGATCGTTCCATAGGGCACCGTGAACTGGCTGCCGAACAGCGCGAGACCCACCGGCATCGTCCGGTACCGGTCCGCGGTGTTGAGCGTCAGCGCGATCAGGAACTCGGTCCAGCAGGCGGTGAACGTGAAGATCGCCGCGGTGAACATCCCTGGCCTGGCCTGCGGCAGGATCACCGTCAGCACGGTGCGCACCGGCGAGGCGCCGTCCACCCACGCGACCTCCTCCATCTCCTTCGGGATCCCCAGGAAGAAGTTCCGCAGGATCCAGACCGCGAACGGCACATTGAGGGCCGTGTAGACGATGATCAGCCCTTGATAGCTGTTGAGCCAGCCGACGTCGCGCATCAGCAGAAACAGCGGCGCCGCCAGGGCGATGGTCGGGAAGAGCGAGATCATCAGCAGCGCCACCATGATCGGCGCCTTGCCGCGCAGCGGCAACCGTGCCAGCGCGTACCCC
Organism: Streptomyces sp. PT12; assembly: GCF_003311645.1. Classification (GTDB taxonomy): domain Bacteria; phylum Actinomycetota; class Actinomycetes; order Streptomycetales; family Streptomycetaceae; genus Streptomyces. Next base: position 28,987 of record NZ_QEST01000156.1, read on the forward strand.
GCGAACGAGCTGAGGCTGAGCACCAGGACCGTGGCGATCACGGACACCAGCACGGAGTTGAGCAGATAGGTGCCGAAGTTGTTGTCGGAGAACGCCTCGCTGTAGTTCTCCCACGTGGGGTGGTCGGCGAAGACGGTCGGGGGGTTGGCGCCGATCTCGTCCTTCCCCTTGAACGAGGAGACCGCCATCCAGTACAGCGGCGCCGCCACGAGCAGCGCGATGACCAGCGCCGCGAGATGGACCCAGGTGAAGCGGACGCGACGCGCGCGCTCGACGATGCGGCTCATGCCGTGGTCTCCTCGTCGGCGACCCGGGCCTTGAACGCGCGCAGGAAGAGCAGGCAGCCGACGAGCACGAGCAGCGCCGTGCTCGCCGCCACGGCCGCGCCCGGCCCGAAGTCGAGGTTGGTGAACATCACATGCCAGCCGAGCAGGGCCATCGACTCCGTCGCGTCGCCAGGGCCTCCGCCCGTCAGCACGAACGGCAGGTCGAAGATGCCGAACGCCTGGAGGATGCGGAAGAGCACCGCGATGGTCAACGCGGGCCGCAGCAGCGGAAGCCGCACCTTCCAGAACGCCGTCCACGCCCCCGCGCCGTCCACCTTCGCCGCCTCGTTGACGTCGTCGGGCAGCATCATCAGCCCGGCAAGCACGATGATCGCGACAAAGGGCGTGGTCTTCCACACGTCCGCGACCGCCATCGAGATGATGGCGGGGAATCGGGTCCCGAGGAACTGCACCGGATGCCCGGTGATCCCCTCGGAGATGCTGGTGAGGACGCCGTACACGCCGTTGTACATGTACGCCCACAGCTGCGCCGAGACGACCGTGATCATCGCCCAGGGCAGCAGCAGCAGCGCCATCATCCAGCCGCGGCCGGGGCCGCCGAGCCGTTCGAGCACCAGCGCGATGATCGTGCCGAGGATCAGCTCGGCCAGCACGGTCCCGATCGTGTACAGGACGGTGAAGATCAACGCGTGCCACCAGCGCCCCGAGCGCAGCAGCAGCCCGTAGTGCTCCCCGGTGAAGCCCGAGAGGTGGAAGCCGCCCGCGGACACCTCCACATGGCTCAGGCTCATCGCGACCGAGTAGGCGATCGGGAAGAGGGTCACCGCGAGCACGACAAAGAGCGCCGGGGTCGCGAAGCCCCAGCCGAGCCGCGCGAAGCGGCGTTCGAGCACGGTGCGCTCCACCCGGCCGAGCCTGGGCACGCGGTTGCGCTTGCGCGGCGGCGGCCCGCTGGCCGTCGCCGCGCCCTTGGCCGACGGGCGCCCCTTCGCCGCCCGCTCGCGCCTGCCGCGCCCGTACGCGACCGTGTGCCCGTCGTCCCCGTCGGACGGCTGTTCGGCCCGGGGGACGCCCTCCGGGGGAGTGTCACTCATAGGGCGTTGTGCTCCAATGCGCGCTGGATGTCGTCGGAGGCCGAGCGCAGCGCGGTGACCGGGGTGGTGGACCCGGCGAGGGCGCCGTTGACATTGGTGAAGATGCCGTTGCTGACCTGCGGGTACCTGGGGGTGCCGGCGGGCCTGGTGACCAGTTGCGCGTCGGCGGCCAGGGCCAGCACGGGGTTCTTCTCGTGCAGCTCCTCGTCGTCGAGCACGTCGGTGGCCGTCGGCAGCACCCCGTTCTCGGCGAGGATGCGCTGCGCCTCGTTCCCGGTCATCCACTCGATGAAGGCCAGCACCGCGCCGATCGCCTCGCTGTGCGGGTTGACCATGAGGTTCCAGCCGCCCAACGCGCCCTTGCCCGGGCCCTTCTCGCCCTCGAACGTCGGCAACTCGGCGACGCCCACCTTGCCGACCACGCTCGAGGTGTCGGGGTTGTCGGACTCGGCCAGGCCGTGCGACCAGTTGCGGTGGAACGCGGCGTCGCCCTCCACGAACGTCTGGAGCGACTGCGGCTCCTGGAAGCTGGTGTTGGCCGAGGGGGCGACCCCGTCGGTGATCATCCCGCGCATGAACTCCACGACGCGCCGGTTCTCCGGGGAGTCGATGGCCGCGTCGTGCTCCCCTTTGGTGACGCTGCGGCCGCCCGCCGCGGCGGACAGCTCGGTGAAGTTGACCGTCAGGCCCTCGTAGTTGGCCCACTGCGCCACATAGCCGTACCGCACGTCCCCGCCGTCCTGGAGGCGTTTGGCGGCGTCCCGCAGCTCCTCCCAGGTCTTGGGCACGTCGATGCCGTGCTTCTCCAGGAGGTCCTTGCGGTAGTACAGGAACCCCTGGTCGCTGTAGAGGGGCGCGGCGACGTGGTTGCCCTCGTGCTCGGTGACCCGGGCGCGCTGGTCGGTGTAGCGGTCCCAGAAGTCGTCGGGCAGGTGCTCGTCCAGCGGCATGGCGAGGCGCGCCGCGCCGAACTGGGCGGGCCAGATGACATCGCCGTTGAAGACGTCGATGCTCCCCGAGCCCCCCGTGATTTCGGTGGTCAGGGTGGCCCGCATGGTGTCGGTGTTGTTCGGTGCCGGCTGGTACTTCACCGAGATGTCCGGGTGCTTCTTCTCGAACGCGTCGATGAGCTTCTGCGGCAGGCCCTCGGGGCCGAAGTTGATGGCGTACCAGGTGATGGAGCCCTTCGCCGGGCCCACGTCCTTCGGATCGACCGATGCGGTGCCGACACTGGAGCCGCAGGCGGTCGCGGCCAGCAGGACGGGAACGGCGCAGAACACCACCGCTCTGCGGATGGACGTACCCAGGGCGTACTCCTTATGGATGGCCGCGTACTGGGTGTCAGCGTCCCGTGCCCGCCCCCTCAGACGAAGCGGAAAACGCGCTTATCGGAAATATTCACCGAAATGGGGCAGGTCGGCGTCAGGGCAGCGTGAGGATCTCCGCGCCGTCGTCCGTCACCACGAGCGTGTGCTCGAACTGCGCGGTCCTCCTGCGGTCCTTGGTGACCACCGTCCAGTTGTCCGCCCACATGTCCCACTCGTGGGTGCCGAGCGTCAGCATGGGCTCGATCGTGAACGTCATCCCCGGCACCAGCTCGGTCGTCGCCGTCGGGTCGTCGAAGTGGGGGATGATCAGGCCCGAGTGGAACGCGGTGTTGATGCCGTGGCCCGTGAAGTCGCGCACCACGCCGTAGCCGAAGCGGGCGGCGTACGCCTCGATGACCCGGCCGATGACGTTGATCCGCCGCCCGGGGCGCACCGCCTTGATCGCCCGGCTCAGCGCCTGGCTGGTCCGCTCGACCAGCAGCCGCGACTCCTCGTCCACCGCGTCCTCGCCCCCGACGAGATAGGTGGCGTTGGTGTCCCCGTGCACGCCGCCGACGAACGCGGTCACGTCGAGGTTCACGATGTCCCCGGCGTTGAGGACCGTGGAGTCGGGGATGCCGTGGCAGATCACCTCGTTCACCGAGGTGCACAGCGACTTGGGGAAGCCACGGTAGCCGAGCGTCGAGGGGTAGGCGCCGTGGTCGCACAGGTAGGCGTGCGCCACCTCGTCGAGCCGGTCCGTCGTCACGCCTGGCGCGATGTGGGACGCCGCCTCGGCCATGGCCCGCGCGGCGATCCGCCCGGCCACCCGCATCCGCTCGACCGTCTCCGCGTCCTGCACGTCGGGCCCGGTGTAGCGGGCAGGGGCCTTGCGGCCGACGTACTCGGGGCGCCGGATGGCCGAAGGCACCGTGCGCTGCGGGGAGATCCTGCCGGGAACGAGAAGCGACTGACCAGACATGCGGGTGAGTTTAAGGCCGGGCAGGATGAGGGCATGGCTGCACTCTTCCGGCGCAAGGCGTCGGGGCGACCCGGCGAGTGGTACTACTGCCTGCGGCACCGCACGGTCGAGGAGGGCCCCGACTGCCCGGGCAAGGATCGCTTCGGGCCCTATGCCACCAGGGCCGAGGCGGAGCGTGCCATGGAGACCGCCCACGAGCGCGACGCCGCCTGGCGCCACGACCCGCGCTGGAACGACCGCGACGAGGCGGACCGGGACGGCGACGAGGACTGAGCCGGGGCCTCGGGCGGGGGTCAGCGCGGGCAGTGGCAAGATTCAGGCATGACTTCACAGACGCCCGCCGCGAAGGACCCCTGGGATCTGCCCGATGTCTCGGGGTTCGCCGTCGGCGTCCTCGGCGGCACGGGAGACCAGGGCAGGGGACTCGCCTACCGGCTGGCCGTCGCGGGCCTGCGGGTGACCATCGGATCGAGGGCCGCCGAGCGCGCCGCGGCCGCCGCCGAGGAGATCGGCCACGGCGTCAGAGGGCTGGACAACGCCACCTGCGCGCGCGAGAGCGACATCGTGATCGTGGCCGTGCCCTGGGAGGGCCACGCCGCGACCCTCACCTCGCTCCGCGACGAGCTCGCGGGCAAGCTCGTCGTGGACTGCGTCAACCCCCTGGGCTTCGACAAGAAGGGCCCCCACCCGCTGGTCCCCGACGAGGGCAGCGCCGCCGAGCAGGCTGCCGCCCTGCTGCCCGAGTCCCGCGTCACCGCCGCGTTTCACCACCTGTCCGCGGTGCTGCTCCAGGACCCGGCCGTTGAGAAGATCGAGACCGATGTGATGGTCCTCGGCGAGGACCGCGCCGACTGCGCCACCGTGCAGGCCCTGGCCGGTCTCATCCCCGGGATGCGCGGCATCTACTCGGGGCGGCTGCGCAACGCCCACCAGGTCGAGGCCCTGACCGCCAACCTCATCGCGGTCAACCGCCGTTACAAGACCCACGCGGGGGTCAGGCTCACCGGCCTGTGACCCGCGCGCCCCGAACGACCACCACGGAGACCTTCGGCCATGCCATCCCCCTCGCCCACCCAGCAGCGCCGCCTGGCCCTCTACGCCCTCGCGCTGTGCGCGCTCACGATCGTCGCCGCGGTGATCTCGTTCGCCTCGGGGAACTGGCTGGGCATCGTCTGGGTGCTGATGACCGGGCTGTCGTCGAACATGGCCTGGTACTACCATCGCCGCGCCAAGCGCGACGGCGCCACGGGGCGGGCCCGCCCGACGGCCTGAGGCCGCGCGGACGGGCCCGCCCCGGCCGGTCGGGATCAGTGGAAGCTGTGCTCGTCGGCCGGATACGCGCCGCCCACCACGTCGTCGGCGAACGCGCGCGCCGCGTCGCCCAGCGCCTCACGCAGCCGCCCGTACTGCTTGACGAACCGCGGCACCCGGCCGCCGGGCCACTCGGTCATCCCCGCCATGTCCGTCCACACCAGCACCTGGGCGTCGCACTCCCCGCCCGAGCCGATGCCGACCGTCGGGATGTGCAGCCCCCGGGTGACCTCGGCGGCGAGCTCGGCCGTCACCAGCTCGAGCACCACCGCGAACGCGCCCGCGTCCTGCACCGCCTTGGCGTCCCGCAGCAGCTGCTGCGCCGCCTCCTCGCCGCGCCCCTGCACCGGGTGGCCGCCGTAGGCGTGGACCGACTGCGGCGTCAGGCCCACATGCGCCATCACGGGGATCCCGGACTCGACGAGCAGCCGGATCTGGTCGGCGGACCGCTCGCCGCCCTCCAGCTTCACCGCGCCGACGCCCGCCTCCTTGACCAGGTGGGTCGCGCTGCGCAACGCCTGCACCGCGCCCTCCTGGTACGAGCCGAACGGCAGGTCGCCCACGATCAGCGCCCGCCGCGTGCCACGCACCACCGCGCCCGCCAGCATCGTCATCTGCTCGAGCGTGACCGGCACCGTGCTGTCGTAGCCGAGGTGGGCGTTCCCCATGGAGTCGCCCACCAGCATCACCGGGATGCCCGCCTCGTCGAAGACGGAGGCGGTCATCGCGTCATAGGCGGTCAGCATCGGCCACTTCTCGCCGCGCCGCTTGGCCGCCGCTATGTCCCTGACCGTGATCCGACGGCTGCTCGTGCCGCCGTAGAGCCCCGGTGTGGCAGGCTTCTGCCCTGTCATCGCGCTGGTCATAGCGCTGCTCCTGTTCGTCGTCTCGAAGCGCCGTCGAACGGCGTCCCCGGATCACCTCCCATGGTGGCACCGACGCCGCGCACCCGGAAAGAGGGTGCTGATATAACGGAACCTCGCGCGCTCCCGTGACCGTCTTGAGATCAGACGTGTGTCCGGGTCGACCGAGAGGGACCCGGTGCGGAGCGCGAGGTCAGCGAGGGCGGCGGATGGCACCTGTGTACACCCCTCAGACGCGCCCCGACGAGGGCTCGGAAGGCGAGGGCCCCGGCGGTGAGGGCCCAGGCGGCTCCGGCGAGAGCCCCGGCCGCCCAGGCGGCTCGGGAGGCGGCGGCGACCGGGAGCGGCCCCGCTGGCGGGACGCCACGGGGCGCTGGCGCCGCGGCTGGGTGGTCGCGGCCATCGCCCTGCTGCTCGCCCTGATCATGCTGGCGCACTCCAAGGTGCCCAACACCATCGGCAACCTCGGCAGCCTCCTCCAGACGTTCCTGCCCTGGCTCGGCCTGCCCGTGCCGGTGCTCATCGGCTGCGCGGTCGTGCGCCGCTCCGCGACCGCGCTGGTCGCGGTGCTCGTGCCGGTGCTCGTGTGGTTCAACCTCTTCGGCGGCCTCGTGCTCGACAAGACGGGCTCGGGCGGCGCCCTCATGGTCGTCAGCCACAACGTCGACGCCGGGAACGCCGACCCCGAGGCCACCGCGAGGCAGCTCGGCGGCACGGGCGCCGACCTCATCGCCCTCCAGGAGCTGCCGCAGAGCTCCGTGGACGCCTACGAGGAGGCGCTGGCCGCCACGCACCCCCACCACACCGTGCAGGGCACGGTCGGGCTGTGGAGCCGCCACCCGCTGAGCGACACCGCGCCCGTGGACATCGGCATGGGCTGGACGCGCGCGATGCGGACCACCGTGGCCACGCCCGACGGCACCGTCGCCGCGTATGTGGCCCATCTCCCCTCGGTGCGCGTGCAGTTCCGCGCGGGGTTCACCGCGGGGCAGCGCGACGACGCGGCCGACCTGCTGGGGCAGGCCATCGCCGCCGAGCCGGTCGAGCGGGCCGTCCTGCTCGGCGACCTCAACGGGACGATGAACGACGGCGCGCTGGCCCCGTTGACCTCGCAGCTGCGCTCCACGCAGGGCGCGGCGGGCGCCGGGTTCGGCTTCAGCTGGCCCGCGGGGTTCCCGATGGCGCGGATCGACCAGATCCTGGTGCGCGAGCTCGAGCCCGTCTCCTCCTGGACCCTGCCCGCCACCGGCAGCGACCACCTGCCCGTCGCGGCCCGCGTCGACCTCTGAGGGCTCCTTTTCCGGTTTGGCCGGGAACGTCTTACTTTTGAGAGAGACGTTCCGGAAACGACCGGATGGAGGGGAGGAGCGATGGCCCGCACGCGCTACGTGCCCGACCGGGGGCTCACCCGCCGCATGGCGCTGACGATGTTCCTGATCGGGCTGCTCTACGTCGTCTTCGTCGGCGTGCTGATCGCCGCGCTCGGCAAGGCGTGGCCGCTGATCATCCTGCTGGTGGGCGGCCTGTTCGTGGCGCAGTTCTGGTTCAGCGACCGGATCGCCGCGTTCAGCATGGGCGCGCGCGAGGTCACCCCCGAGCAGGCGCCCGAGCTGCACGGGGCCGTGGACCGGCTGTGCGCGCTCGCCGACATGCCCAAGCCGCGCGTGGCCATCGCCGACTCCGACGTGCCCAACGCCTTCGCCACGGGCCGCAGCCAGAAGAAGTCGCTGGTGTGCGCCACCACCGGGCTGCTGCGCCGCCTTGAGCCCGACGAGCTGGAGGGCGTCCTCGCGCACGAGCTGTCGCACGTCGCCCACCGCGACGTGGCCGTGATGACGATCGCGGCGTTCCTCGGCGTGCTGGCCGGGCTGATCACCCGGGTGGCCCTGTGGACCGGGCTGTTCGGCCGGGGCGCGCGGAACAATCAGAATGTGTTTCTGCTGCTGATCCCCCTGATCAGCGCCGTCGTCTATGTGATCAGCTTCCTGCTGACCCGGCTGCTGTCCCGCTACCGCGAGCTGTCGGCCGACCGGGCCGGAGCCCTGCTCACCGGGCGCCCTTCGGCGCTGGCCTCCGCGCTGACCAAGGTCTCGGGCCAGATGGGCCGCATCCCGACACGCGACCTGCGCAGGGCCGAGCCGTTCAACGCGTTCTTCTTCGCCCCCGCGCTGGCGTCCAACGGCGGGCTCGGGCGGCTGCTGTCCTCGCACCCCACGCTCGAGCAGCGCCTCGACCGGCTCGGGCGGCTGTCCGCCGAGCTCGGGCGGTGAGCCCCGCATGGGCTTCCTCGACGCGATCCTCGGCCGCCGCAAGCCGGTGCGCCCGGACCTCGACCAGCTCTTCGCGGTCCCCTCGGCGGCCGTGACGCTTGAGGCGGGCGCGGGCTTCCGGCCGACCGGGCGCGGCTCGGTCTGCTTCGCCTCCGTCGAGGGCGGCGCGTTCGCCCGGGTGCGCGACGAGGTCCGCGAGCTGCTCGACGCCGACGCGGCGCCAGGGCATGGCGTGCCCGTGGAGTTCAGCCAGGACACCTACGGCTACACATGGCTGCTCGCCACCCACGCCCCCGAGGACATCGGCGCGCTGGTCAACGACCTGCACGCGGTCAACACCCTGCTCACCGAGGGCGGCTTCGGGCCCCAGCTGCTGTGCTCGCTCACGGGATTCGAGCGCGAGGGAGCGCCGCTCGCGCTGGTGTACCTCTACAAGCGCGGCACGTTCTACCCCTTCGCGCCCGTGCCTGGCGCCATCGAGCGCCGGGAGGTCGGCGTCGAGCTCCAGGTGCGCGCCCTGATCGAGAACGACCTGCGGGTCGAGCCCGAGCTGGCCCGCTGGTTCCCCGTGTGGGGCGCGCCCGGGCTGTGAGGCGGCCGGGCCGCGCGGCTACTCGCGCCAGCGGTTGGTGAGCGGCAGCCTGCGGTCCTTGCCGAAGACCTTCGCGGAGATCTTGGTCCCCGGCGGGTACTGCCGCCGCTTGTACTCGGCGGTGTCGACCATCCGCAGGATCCGGGTGACCAGCTCGGGCGGGTGCCCGGCCGCGATGATCTCCGCGCGCCCCTGGTCGCGGTCCACATAGAGCGTGAGAACGGCGTCGAGCTCGTCGTAGTCGGGCAGCGAGTCGGTGTCCACCTGGCCGGGGCGCAGCTCGGCGCTCGGCGGCTTGGCGATCGAGTTCTCCGGGATGGGCGGGGTCTCGCCGCGCCGCCTGGCCGCCTCGTTCCGCCAGCGCGCCAGCCGGTAGACGCCCGTCTTGTACACGTCCTTGATCGGTGCGTACGCCCCCACCGAGTCGCCGTAGAGCGTGGAGTACCCGACGGCCAGCTCGCTCTTGTTGCCCGGGGCGAGCACGATGTGCCCGTCCTGGTTGGAGACGGCCATCAGGAGCGTGCCGCGCAGCCGCGACTGAAGGTTCTCCTCGGCGAGCCCGGTCAGCTCGACGGCCGCCATGTAGGCGTCGAACATCGGGCCCACGGCCACGGTGCACAGGTCGAGGCCCGTGCGCCTGGCCAGCTCGGCGGCGTCGTCGCGCGAGTGCTCCGACGAGTACGCCGACGGCATCGACAGGCCGAACACGTGCTCAGGGCCGAGCGCGTCGCACGCGATCGCCGCGCACAGCGCCGAGTCGATGCCGCCGGAGAGGCCGATCAGGACCGAGCGGAAGCCGTTCTTCCTGACATACGCCCGCACGCCCGCGACCAGCGCCTGGTACATCTCCTCGGTGTCGTCGAGGCGTTCGGCCTCGCCGCCGGTGTGCTCGGCGGGGTAGGGCGCCACCGGCTCGGCCGAGAGCGTCACATGGTCCACCACCAGGCCGTCCTCGACCCGCCCCGACGGCGGCTCGGGGGCCGCGGCCGGCAGGTCGAGGTCGAGCAGGACGCACTCCTCGGCGAACTGCGGCCCGCGGGCGATCACATCGCCCTCCCGGTCCACCACGAGCGTGTCGCCGTCGAAGACCAGCTCGTCCTGGCCGCCGACCATCGCGAGATACGCCAGCGTGCAGCCCGCCTCGCGCGCTCGCTTGCGCACCAGGTCGAGGCGCGTGTCGTCCTTGTGTACCTCGTAGGGCGAGGCGTTGATCACCAGCAGCAGCCCGGCCCCCGCCGCGCGCGCCGCGGGGACCCGGCCGCCGTCCTGCCACAGGTCCTCGCAGATGGCGAGGGCCACGTCGACGCCGCCGACCCGCACCACGGGCAGCGTGTCGCCCGGCACGAAGTAGCGGAACTCGTCGAACACGCCGTAGTTGGGCAGGTGGTGCTTGGCGAACGTCAGCGCCACCTCGCCGCGGTGGAGCACCGCGCCCGCGTTGCGCGGGGCGCCAGCGGGCTGGCCGACGCTCTCCTCAAGCCGCTCGGCCGCCCGGTCCAGATAGCCGACCACGACCGGCACATCGCCAAGACCCTCGTCGGCGAGGCGCGCCGCCAGGCGCGCAAGCTCGGTCCTGCTCGCGGAGACGAACGACGCCCGCAGCGCCAGATCCTCCACCGGGTAGCCGGTCAGCATCATCTCGGGGAACGCCACCAGGTGCGCGCCGCGCTCGACGCCGTGCCGGGTCCAGCGCAGCACGGCGTCGGCGTTGCCGGAGAGGTCGCCGACGGTCGAGTCGATCTGATTCAGGGCGATACGTAGCTGTGGCACGCGCCCGAGTCTAATCGTCTGATTGACATTATGGCGGCGCGGGGCGCGCGTGAACCGGCCCGATCGACATCGCCGCCCGGCATATTCGGCCAGGATGCGGCGCCCTGGGTTGCCCGAGGGCGCGCGAGGGCAGAGCTACCGCAGGTCGCCACCCCACGTCGCCACCCCACGTCGCCGACCCATGCCGAAGGCGGATGGCATGCCGCAGGACGTCTGTCTCTTCCTACCCTTCAGGGCCCGGGCCAATCCCGACGCCGAGCGCGCGCGGGAGCGGCACCTGGAGTGGGTCGTGGGCCACGGCCTTGTCAGGGGCGTCGCCGCGCTGCGCCGCTACCGCGCCCTGCGGCTGGCCGACCTCGCCTCGTCGGCCCACCCCGAGGCCACGGGCGACGACCTCGACCTGGTCACCGACGCGGTGTGCGTCGGCTTCACGCTGGGGGAGCGATACGGCGACCCACGGGTCACCCCGCCGGAGCGCATCGCCCGAATCAGCACCGAACTCGCCGCCATCGCCTACCGGTTGCCCGGCACCCCGCCCCTGCTCGACCTGCCGCTGACGCGCGCCCACGCCGACGTGTGGCGGCGCTGCGCGGCCGGGATGTCACCGGCGTGGCGGGCGCGGGCGGCGGGGAGCCTGACGCGTTTCTTCCGCGCCCGCCTCCAGGAGGCGCACAACCGGGCCCTGGGCGTTCGGCCGCGCGAGGACGCCTACCTCGGGCCGCGCAGGAGCGCCGTCGGGGCCGCGCCGTGCTTCGACCTGATCGAGCGGGCCGGGCGCTTCGAGGTGCCGCCCGCCGCCTACTGGAGCCGCGAGCTGCGCGCCCTGACCCGGCACGCGGGCGACGTGGTCCTGCTGTGCGACGACCTCCACTTCGCCGAGCGCGCCGAGGCCGCGGGCGATCCGCACAACCTCGTGCTGATCCGCCAGCGCGAGCGGGGCTGCACGCGCGCGGAGGCCAGGGGGCAGGTGGCGGACCTGGCGCGGAAGCGGGCCGAGGCGTTCCTCGCGGTGGCCGCCGCCGTTCCCGGGCTGCTGGGAGCCTGGCGCCTCGACGCGCGCGGCGCCGCCGCGGTGGAGCGCTACCTGGCGGGGCTGCGGGCCTGGATGGTCGCGCGCCAGGCGTGGGGCGCGCGCCAGGCCGCGGGCCCGCCGGTCGCGGGCCTGCTCAGCGGCCGAGCAGCCGCGCGAACGCCGCGCGCCCCGCACGCGCCACCCGCCGATGGAACGCCGGTGGTGGCCTGAGGGGCCCCGCCGCCTCGGGGGCGCGAGGCGCGGCGGGAACGGACGGCGCGGGCGCCGGGGCGCGGGGCGCTGGGCGGCGCGCGGTGAACGCCACGGGCAGCGCGTCCAGATGGCGCGCCCAGGTGGACGCCGACCACGTCAGCTCGTCGGGCTCCACCGCGAGCCGCACGTCGGGCAGCCGCCCGAGCAGCGCGTCGATCGCGGCCACGGCGATGGCCCGCCCGATGTCCCCTCCCGGGCACTCGTGCGGGCCACCGGCGAAGGCCAGGTGCGAGCGGTTCCCGCGCATCGGCGCGCCTGGACCCGATCGGATCCGCGGGTCGGCGTTGGCCGCCGCCAGGCCGAGGAGTAAGACGTCGCCCGCGTGGATGCGCTGCCCGCCCAGCTCGAGGTCCTGCGTCGCGAAGCCGCCGGGGCACACCGAGATCGGCGGCTCGTCCCACAGGACCTGCTCCACGGCCCCCGGCAGCGTGATCCGGCCGCCGAACAGCGAGCCGCGCAGCGGGGGACGGGCCAGGACGGCGCGCAGGGTGTTGACAACGAGGTTGGTGGTGGACTCGTTCGCCGCGACCAGCACGAGCCGCAGCTGGTGGACCACCTCGTCGTCGGTCAGGTCGGCCGGGTGCGCGATCAGCCAGGACGCCAGGTCGTGCCCAGGCGCGGCGTGCTTGTGCTCGACGGTGGCGCGCAGCACGCCGTGGATGTGCCGGTCGCTCGCCACCGCGTCCTGGGCGCCCAGGAGCAGCAGGCGCCCGGCCTCGACGAGCGCGGGGCCCTCGTCCCGCGGCAGCCCGAGCACGTCCGTGAGCGTCAGCATGGGCAGCCGCCTGGCGTACCGGGACAGCAGCTCCGCGTGGCCATCCCCGGCGAAGCCGTCGATCAGCCGGTCCGCGTGCCGCCCCACCAGGCGGCGCAGCCCGCGCCGGTCGAAGCGCCGCAGGCTCTCGTTGACCGCGGCGCGCAGCCGCTGGTGCTCGGCGCCGTCCTGGTGCGCGCAGTCGGGGCCCCACGCCAGCACGGGCGCGAGGGGCGACCGCGGCCCGACCCTGCCCTCGCGCCACGCGGTCCACAGGCGGCCGTCGCGGCTGAACCGCCTGGGGTTGCGCGTCACCTGAAGCACCTCGTGGTACCCGACGACCAGCCACGCGGGCTCGTCGCCTTCGAGCAGCACCGGCACCACGGGCCCGTGCTCGGCGCGCAGCCGCTCGAACAGCGCGGCGGGATCGGCCGCCACGGCCGGTCCGTTGAGCCGGGTGATGCCACCGGGCCCGAGCCACGCGCCCTGGCACCCTGGGCGCTCGGCCGCGGGCCGCTCGGACCCCGGCCCCTGGTCCTCGGGCAACGGGTCCTCGGGCAACGGGTCCTCGGGCAACGGGTCCTCGGGCAATGGGTCCTCGGGCAGCCGGGCCGGTTCTGACGAGGTGGAACACACGGGTCGGCCTCCTTGAAGGGGTCGGGGGTCGGGTGGGGTCAGAGCCGCTGCGGCCCGCCGATCCTGGGCCCCGGCGGGCGCTTGCGCCGGGGCAGCCCGCTGGCCGTGCGCCCTTCGGCGCCACCTGGGCGCTCGCCGGGGCCCGCGGGGCCCGGTGGCCAGGGCACGAACGGGCTCGGCCTGGCGTACGTCGGCCAGCCCGTGGGGGGCGGGACCGTGAACAGCTCGTCCGGCAGGAACACCACCGCCCGCACCCCGGCCCCCGTCGAGGGGCGCAGCGAGATCCGCGCCCCGTGGTGCGCGGCCAGGATGCCCGCGACGCGCAGCCCGATCCTCGCCGTCTCGCCGAGGTCCATCACGTCGATGCCGTCCACGCCCTGCCGCAGCAGCGCCTCGGCGCGCTCGGTGGCCTCGGGGGTCAGGCCGCTTCCGCAGTCCTCGATGGACACCTCGATGCCGTGCGCCACCTCCTGGGCGTTCATCACGACCTTGGTGTTCGGCGGGGAGAACCGCGTGGCGTTGTCGAGCAGCTCGGCCATCATGAGCATCAGCGACTCGGCCGCCTCGCCCACCACCGCCGCCTCCACCACATGGTGCTGCGTCACGCGCGCGTACTCGGTGATCGGGCCCGAGCCCGCGCGCAGCACGTCCGCCAGCGGGACGGGCGCCCGCCTGCGGCGCAGCGGGGCGCCGCCGCCCAGGACGGCGAGCGCGGTGGCGTGGCGGCCCGCGACGTTCACGCCGTGCTCGACCTCCATCAGCTCGCCCATCAGCTCGGGGCTGTCGTGGCGGAACTGCATCGCGCCGACGCGGTGCTGGAGCCGGTGGATCTCGGACTGGATGCGGCCCGCGACGTTGACGATGGCCCGCTTCCCCGAGTCGCGTTGCAGCTCCTTCTCGCGGGCCATGTCCACGAGCGCGAACAGCAGCGTCTCGTGCGCGGCGCTGACCCGGACGTCGGAGAACGGGCCCGGCGCCAACGGCGGCGGCACGTCTCCCTCCACCTCGCCGTCGCGCAGCCGCCTCAGCAGGGGCGGCACCACGTCGTAGACCAGCGTGGCGGTGTCGTCGGCCTGCTGGTCGAGCCGCTCGCCGAGCGCGGCGACGAGCCTGCCGCGCCGGGCGGTCTCGCCCGCCAGGACGCCCACCGCGAGCGTGGCCGCGGCGCCGCAGCCGAGCACGGCGGGCCGCGCGCCCTCGGCGACGAGCAGCGCCGCCGCCACGGCGAGCAGCCCCACCAGGGCGGGCGCGGCGGCCCACCGTCCCGTTGAGGTGGCCCCGCGGTGGTCTCTCGGTAAGGGTTCGGCATGCACGATGGGTCCTCACTGGCTCGGCAACGGGCCTTGGCGCACGCGTCGGCGACGAGCCGTGACGGCGTCAACTCGCTCTGTGAGAGGGAGAGTAGAGCGCGCCGAAGGCATACCGCAGGCGGTTGCCCCAACGTCCTCCGAACGAGGGGCGCCGAGGGCCCCGGCGCGGCTGGGCCGGTGCGCCGCGGGTGCCCCACAATGGAGCCGGGCCGTCGCGGTCGCGTATGCGCAACGCGGCGGAAATCCTGTGATGGGATGCTCTTCGAGCCCCGCAGGACCCCGCGGGCGGGGGAAGAGCCGTCTGACCAGCGAGGATGGGTGGAAATGGAGAAGCAGCAGGAGTTCGTGCTCCGCACGCTGGAGGAGCGGGACATCCGCTTCGTCCGGCTGTGGTTCACCGATGTGCTGGGCTTTCTCAAGTCCGTCGCCGTGGCCCCCGCCGAGCTCGAGCAGGCATTCGAGGAGGGGATCGGCTTCGACGGCTCGGCCATCGAGGGATTCGCCCGTGTGCACGAGTCCGACATGATCGCCAAGCCCGCCCCGAGCACGTTCCAGATACTGCCCTGGCGCGCCGAATCCCCCGGCACCGCACGGATGTTCTGCGACATCCTGATGCCCGACGGCTCCCCCTCGTACGCCGACCCGCGCTATGTGCTCAAGCGCGCCCTCGCCAAGTCGTCCGACCTGGGCTTCACCTTCTACACCCACCCCGAGATCGAGTTCTTCCTGCTGGACTCCAAGCCGGTCGACGGCACCAGGCCCGTGCCCGCCGACACCTCCGGATACTTCGACCACACCCCGCAGGCCGTGGGCATGGACTTCCGCCGCCAGGCCATCACGATGCTGGAGTCCATGGGGATCTCCGTGGAGTTCTCCCACCACGAGGGCGCCCCAGGCCAGCAGGAGATCGACCTGCGGTACGCCGACGCGCTCTCCACCGCGGACAACATCATGACGTTCCGCCTGGTGATGAAGCAGGTGGCGCTTGAGCAGGGCGTGCAGGCGACGTTCATGCCCAAGCCGTTCTCGGAGTACCCGGGCTCCGGCATGCACACCCACCTGTCGCTCTTCGAGGGCGACCGCAACGCCTTCCACGAGACCGGCGCCGACTACCGGCTCTCCAAGATCGGCCGCTCGTTCATCGCCGGGCTGCTCAGGCACGCGGGCGAGATCTCCGCCGTCACCAACCAGTGGGTCAACTCCTACAAGCGCATCTGGGGCGGCACCCAGCGCACCGCGGGCGCGGGCGGCGAGGCGCCCTCGTACATCTGCTGGGGCCACAACAACCGCTCCGCGCTGATCCGCGTGCCCATGTACAAGCCGGGCAAGACCGGCTCGACCCGCATCGAGGTCCGCTCCCTGGACTCCGGCGCCAACCCCTACCTGGCCTATGCGGTGCTGCTCGCCGCGGGCCTCAAGGGTGTCGAGGAGGGGTACGAGCTGCCGCCCGGCGCCGAGGACGACGTCTGGGCGCTGAGCGACCGCGAACGCCGGGCCCTGGGCATCGAGCCCCTTCCGCAGAACCTCGGCGAGGCGATCAACCTCATGCAGCACAGCGAGCTGGTCGCCGAGACGCTGGGCGAGCACGTCTTCGACTTCTTCCTGCGCAACAAGCGGCAGGAGTGGGAGGAGTACCGGAGCGAGGTCACGGCGTTCGAGCTGCGGAAGAACCTGCCCGTGCTGTGACCCGGGGTCGCTAGGCTTCCTGGGACGGATCAGCCTGGGACACGGATCAGCCTGGGACACGGATCAGCCTGGGACACGGATCAGTGCGGAGGGGACGACAGCGTGCCGTTGGGCGGGCGGCGGGACAGCCGATTCGGGCAGCTGCTGCGGCGGGGGTTCACCGACCCCAGCGGCGCGGAGCGGCTGCTGGACGCGCCCGCGCTGCGTTCGGCCGCCGCCGACGGGATGCTGCTCGACGCGCTCGCCGCCACGGCGGACCCCGACGCGGCCCTCGGCGCCCTGGTCAGGCTGGCCGAGGCCCAGTCCGACGGCGAGCGGGCCGCGTTCCTCGACACCCTGCTGGCCGCCAAGCCGCTGCGGGACCGGCTGCTCGCCGTGCTCGGCGCCTCCGACGGGCTCGCCGACCACCTTGTCCGCCACCCCACCGAGTGGCGGGCGCTCGTCGCGTTCGAGAGGGCCGATCTCCACCCGGGCACCGAGGAGTTCGAGGCGGCCCTCGCGGGCGCCGCCGACCCCGACGGGCTGCGCGTCGCCTACTACCGCGCCCTGCTGACCATCGCCGCGCGCGACATCACCGGCACCACCGGCGTCGCCGAGACCGCCGCCGAGCTGGCCGACCTGGCCACCGCCACGCTCCGCGCCGCCCTGCGGATCGCCGCCGCCGCGGCCCCCGACGACGCCGCCGCGTGCCGCCTCGCCGTCATCGGGATGGGCAAGTGCGGGGGCCGCGAGCTGAACTACGTCTCCGACGTGGACGTCATCTTCGTCGCCGAGCCCGCCGAGGGCGCCGACGAGGGCCCCGCGCTCCAGGCCGCCACGCGCCTGGCCGCCCACCTCATGCGGATCTGCTCGGACACCACGGCCGAGGGCACCATCTGGCCCGTGGACGCCAACCTCCGCCCCGAGGGCAGGAACGGCCCCCTGGTCCGCACCCTCGTGAGCCACCTGGCGTACTACCGGCGCTGGGCGAAGACCTGGGAGTTCCAGGCGCTGCTCAAGGCCCGCCCCGTCGCGGGCGACGCGGCGCTCGGCGCGGAGTACGCCGCCGCCGTGGCCCCGCTCGTGTGGCAGGCCGTCGAACGCGAGAACTTCGTGCCCGACGTGCAGCGCATGCGCCGTCGCGTGGAGAGCTCCATCCCCGCGGCCCAGGCGGAGCGCGAGCTGAAGCTGGGCCCCGGCGGCCTGCGCGACGTCGAGTTCGCCGTTCAGCTCCTCCAGCTCGTCCATGGCCGCACCGACGCCGAGCTGCGCCGCGCCAGCACCCTGGACGCGCTGGCCGCGCTCGCCGCTGGCGGCTATGTCGGCCGCCAGGACGCGGCGTCGCTCGACGCCTCCTACCGCTTCCTGCGCACCGTCGAGCACCGCATCCAGCTGCGCCGCCTGCGCCGCACCCATCTGATGCCCACCGACGAGGCCGAGCTGCGCAGCCTGGGGCGCTCGCTCGGCTTCACCGTCGAGCCCGTCAAGGAGCTGACCGCCGCCTGGCGCCGCCACACCGCGGGCGTCCGCCGCCTGCACGAGAAGCTGTTCTACCGGCCGCTGCTCGACGCCGTCGCCCGCCTCGACGCGGGGCAGCTGCGGCTCGGCCAGGACGCCGCGAAGGAGCGGCTTGTCGCCCTCGGCTTCGCCGACCCGGGCGCCGCCCTGCGCCACCTCTCCGCGCTCGCCTCGGGCGTCACCCGCAAGGCCGCCATCCAACGCACGCTGCTGCCCGTCCTCATGGCCAGCTTCGCCGACTCGGCCGACCCCGACTCCGGGCTGCTCAACTTCCGCAAGGTGTCCGACGCGCTGGGCACCAGCCCCTGGTATCTGCGGCTGCTGCGCGACGAGGGCGCCGCCGCCGAGAACCTCGCGCGCGTCCTGTCCGCCGGGCGCCTGGCCCCCGACCTGCTGCTGCGCGCCCCCGAGGCCGTCGCCCTGCTGGGCGCGGCCGAGGGCCTTCGGCCCCGCCCGCCCGCCGCGCTCGCCCAGGAGATCAGGGCCGCCGTGGGCCGCGCCGAGAGCGCCGAGAGCGCCGTCGCGGTGGCCCGGGGGGTGCGCCGCCGCGAGCTGTTCCGCACCGCCGCCGCCGACATCGTCGGCGCCTACGCCCCCGGCGAGGCCCCGGCCGAGGCGCCGGGCCCTGCCCTCGACCGCGTCGGCTCCGCCCTCACGGCGCTCAACGCCGCCACCCTCGCGGGCGCCCTCGCCGCCGCCACGGCCGCCATCGGCCAGGACCCGCCGCCCGCCAGGCTCGCCGTCATCGCCATGGGCCGCTTCGGCGGGCACGAGCTGAGCTATGGCTCGGACGCCGACGTCCTCTTCGTCCACGAGCCCGCCGAGGGCGCCGACGAGCGCGCCGCCGCCGAGGCCGCGTCGGCCATCGCCCACGAGATGATCCGGCTGCTCCAGCTCCCCAGCATCGACCCGCCCCTGCTGGTCGACACGCATCTGCGCCCCGAGGGCAGGAACGGCCCGCTGGTCCGCTCGCTCACCAGCTACGCCGCCTACTACCGCCGCTGGTCGCTCGGGTGGGAGAGCCAGGCGCTGCTGCGCGCCGAGCCGGTGGCGGGCGACGCGGACCTCGGCCGCGCGTTCACCGAGCTGATCGACCCGCTGCGCTATCCCGCGGGCGGCATCGGCCAGGACGCGATCCGCGAGATCAGGCGGCTCAAGGCCAGGATGGAGGCCGAACGCCTGCCGCGCGGCGCCGACCCCACCCTGCACACCAAGCTGGGCCGCGGCGGGCTCAGCGACGTCGAGTGGACCGTTCAGCTGCTCCAGCTGCGCCATGCCCACGAGGTGGCGGCGCTGCGCACGACCCGCACCCGGGGGGCGCTCGCCGCAGCGGTGGGCGCGGGGCTGCTGGACGCGGAGGACGCCGAGGTGCTCGACGAGGCGTGGGTGCTGGCCTCGCGCGTGCGGAACGCCGTGATGCTGGTGCGCGCGCGCCCGCAGGACACGTTCCCGGCCGACGCCCGCGAATCGGCGGCCGTGGCGCGCTATCTGGGGTACGAGCCGGGGACGGTCGGGCGGATGCTCGACGACTACCGGCGCACGACGCGCCGCGCCCGCACGGTCGTCGAGCGGCTGTTCTACGAGGGTTGACGCCCGCGAGGGTTGACGCCTGCGAGGGGCGGCGTCTGCGAGGGGCGGCGTCTACGAGGGCGCGGGCGCCTTCTCCTCCGGCACCTTGCGCGGCAGCCGGTAGCACAGCCTGCCGTACCACAGGTAGGCCACCGCGAACCCGAAGGCCAGGCAGACCATGCCGCCCACCGCGTCGAGCCAGAAGTGGTTCGCCGTGGCCATGATGACCACAAGGGTGAGCACGGGGTAGAGCACGCCCAGGAGCTTCACCCACAGCGGCCCGGCCAGCACGGCGATGGTGATGCCGCACCACAGCGACCAGCCGATGTGCATCGACGGCATCGCGGCGTACTGGTTCGACACGGAGGCCATCGCGCTGCCCTCGGCGGACAGCGATCCCCAGGTATGGTGAACGGCCGCGGTGTCGATGAAGTTCATGCCCTCCATCAGGCGGGGCGGGGCCAGCGGGTAGAAGTAGTACCCGAGCAGGGCGACGGTCGTGGTGGCGAACAGCACCAGGCGCGTCGCCCCGTACCGGCCGGGGTGGCTGCGGAAGACCCAGACCAGCACGACGATCGTGACGATGAAGTGCAGCGTCGCGTAGTAGTAGTTCATCGCGACGATGAGCCAGGTGACATCGGCGGCCGCGTGGTTGAGCCCCAGCTCGAAGTCGAGGCCGAGGGAGCCCTGGAGCTCCCAGATCCAGCGGGCGTGGGACTGCGCCTGGTCCTCGCGGAGGGGGGCGGCGTTGCGGATCATCGAGTAGATCAGGTAGCTGATGGCGATGAGCATCAGCTCGAACCAGACCCTGGGCCGTCGAGGGCGCCGCAGCGAGCCGAGGCGTCTCGGGGGTGCCGCACCGTTGTCGCGGTCGGTCACGGGTCGTGCCGGATCCACTCGCTTCACTTTCGAACTGACGCTGGTTGTTGCCCCCATGGGCGAACAGTTTGCCAGAGGACTGACACCGGCCCGATCATCCTCCGGTCTGGTCTTCGCCCCGGGCCCCTCATCCGCGCGGCGGACGGCACCGGCTCACCCCCGAGGGGAAACCCCCGAGGTCACGCGCCTCCCGGTCATGTCTTCTGTATCACCGGCGCGGTGGCCGTCGAGCTGCGGACCACCAGCTCGGGGATGAAGACGAACTCGCTGTGCGGGGCGGGCGTTCCGCCGATCTCCTCAAGCAGCGCGCGCACCGCGGCCTGGCCCATCGCGGGGACGGGCTGGCGGATCGTGGTGAGGGGCGGGTCGGTGAACGCGATCAGCGGGGAGTCGTCGAAGCCGATGACCGAGCAGTGCTCGGGGACGTCGAGGCCCCGCTGGCGGGCCGCGCGGATCGCGCCGAGCGCCATCATGTCGCTCGCGCAGACGACCGCGGTGCAGTCGCGTTCGAGCAGCGCGGTGGTGGCGGCCTGGCCGCCCTCCAGGGTGTAGAGCGAGTGCTCGACGAGCCGCCGCGCCTCGGCCTCCTTGACGCGCAGCTCGTCCGCCATGCCCGCGAGGAAGCCCTCGACCTTGCGCTGGACGGGCACGAAGCGGGCCGGGCCGAGCGCGAGCCCGATGCGCCGGTGGCCGAGCGACACCAGGTGGGTGACGGCAAGGCGCATGGCCGCGCGGTCGTCGGGCGAGACAAAGGGGGCGCGGACCTTGGGGGAGAAGCCGTTGATCATGACGAACGGCACCCCGAAGCCGCGCAGCCGCTCGTAGCGCTCCATGTCGGCGCTGGTGTCGGCGTGCAGGCCCGAGATGAAGATGATGCCCGAGACGCCCCGCTCGACGAGCATCGTGGTCAGCTCGTCCTCGGTGGAGCCGCCGGGGGTCTGGGTGGTGAGCACCGGGGTGTATCCCTGGCGGGTGAGGGCCTGGCAGATCACCTGGGCGAAGGCGGGGAAGATAGGGTTCTCGAGCTCCGGGGTGATCAGTCCCACAAGTCCCGCGCTGCGCTTGACGAGCCGGGCGGGGCGCTCGTAGCCGAGGAGGTCGAGCGCCGTCAGGACGGATTCGCGGGTGGCGGCGGCGACTCCCGGCTTGCCGTTGAGCACACGGCTGACGGTCGCTTCGCTGACTCCCGCCTGGGCTGCGATGTCAGCAAGCCGTGCGGTCACAGTTCGGGACCTTACCGGTCACCGGTGACGCTGCCCACCAGAGGCCGAGAAACGTACCGGAATGTATGAATTTCGAGGAGTGACTCGCGCATGGGCTCAGTCTTGCAGCAATTTGCCGCAAGCTCTTTCCAAAGTGTGGCAGCGCTGTTACGTTCCTGCCAGTCCGGCGCCGCAGCGGTGCGGTGCGTAGGGTGGACAAACCACCCTTGATCGGGCGTAAGGCTTGAAGGAGTTCACATGCGGCGCAGCATAGGAACGACGGCCGTGGTTGCCGTGCTGGCTCTTGCGGCAACGGCTTGCGGCGGGGACGACGGGGACGGGGGTGGCGGGGGAGGCGGTGACGGCGAGCTCTCGGGCACCGTCACCTACTGGGACACCTCGAACGAGACCGAGGCGGAGGTGTTCGAGGCCGTCGCGGCCGACTTCGAGGAGCTGCACCCCGGGGTCACGGTCGACTACGTGAACGTCGGCTTCGACGACGCGCAGAACCGCTTCAAGAACGCGGCGGGCGCGAACGAGGCCCCCGACGTGATGCGCACCGAGGTCGCCTGGGTGGCCGACTTCGCGAGCCTGGGCTACCTCTACCCGCTGGACGACACCGCGGCGCTCGAGGACCAGGAGGACTTCCTGCCCACCCCGTGGGCCTCCACCCAGTACGAGGGCCAGACCTACGCGGTCCCGCAGGTGACCGACACCCTCGCCCTCTTCTACAACCAGGCCCTGCTCGACCAGGCCGGGGTCGAGGTGCCCGCCTCCCTCGCCGACATCGAGGCGTCCACAGGGGCGTTCGACGAGGACGGCGTCACACCGCTGTATGTGCGCGGCGACGACCCGTACTGGTTCCTGCCGTTCCTCTACGGCGAGGGCGGCGACCTGGTCGACGCCGACGCCCAGGAGGTGACGGTCGACAGCGCCGCGGGCGTGGCCGCGTTCGAGGCGATGCAGGGCCTCGTCGACTCGGGCGCCGCGATCACCGACACCAGCGAGGGCTGGGAGAACATGATGTCGGCGTTCGGCAACGGCGACGTCGCCATGATGATCAACGGCCCCTGGGCCATCGCCGACGCCACCGCCGCGCTCGGCGAGGACCTGGGCGTGGCCCCCGTCCCCGCGGGCGGCCAGGCGCAGGGCTCGCCGCTGGGCGGCTGGAACTACGCGGTGTACGCCGGGACTCCTGACGCGGAGGCGTCGTTCGAGTTCGTCAAGTACATGTCCTCGGTCGAGTCCCAGACGCGGATCACCGAGGAGCTGAGCCTGCTGCCCACGCGCGCCTCGGTCTACGAGGACCCGGCGGTGCAGGGGAACGAGATGGTCGGCTTCTTCAAGCCCGCCGTCGACATCGCCCACGAGCGGCCCTGGATCCCGCAGGCGCAGTCCCTCTTCGAGCCGCTGCGGGTGTCCATCGAGGCCATGCTCACCGGCTCCGCCTCGCCCGATGAGGCCGCGGCCGACACCGGCGACGCCTACCGCGACCTCCTCGAGGACTGGCAGTAAGGGAGGCACCCCATGACCTCACCCACCATCGCCTCCCCCGAGGAGGCGGGGGCCGCGGGCGCCGAGCGCGCCCGCGGCCCCCGCCGCGGGGCGGGCGGCGGCCCTGGACGGCTGCGCCTGGCCCTGTCCACGCACTGGTACGCCTGGGCGATGATCGCCCCCGTCGTCCTGGTGATCGCCGCGATCATCGGCTGGCCGCTCGTCAGGGGCGTCTATCTCTCCCTGACCGACGCGGACGAGGCCAACGTCGAGCGGACGATCGGCGTCAACTCCATACCGGCGACGTATGAGTTCATCGGCCTGGACAACTATGCCGACATCCTCGGCGACGACACCTTCTGGGACCGCCTCGGCTGGACCGTGGTCTGGACGGTGGCCTGTGTGGCGATCACCTTTGCCATCGGCCTGACCCTGGCGAACATGCTCAACCGCCAGTTCCGCGGGCGCACCGTCTACCGGATGGCCCTGATCCTGCCGTGGGCCATCCCGGCGTTCGTGTCCGTCTTCGCGTGGCGGATGCTCTACAACGAGCGCAACGGCCTCCTCAACAGCCTTCTCGAGGGCCGCGGCATCGACGGCATCGCGTGGCTGTCCGACCCCACATGGGCCAAGGTCGCCGTGATCTCCGTCAACGTCTGGCTGGGCGTGCCGTTCATGCTCGTCGCCATGCTGGGCGCGCTCCAGTCGATCCCCGCCGAGCAGTACGAGGCGGCCGAGATGGACGGGGCGAGCGCGTGGCAGCGCTTCCGCTTCATCACGCTGCCCGGCGTGCGCTCGGTGTCGATGACGGTGGTGCTGCTCAGCACGATCTGGACGTTCAACATGTTCCCGGTGATCTTCCTGCTGACCAGGGGCGGACCCGCGGGGTCGACGGACATCCTGGTCACCGAGGCGTTCCGGCTGGCCTTCACCGCCAGCCCGCGCGACTTCGCCAACTCGGCCGCGTGGGGCGTGCTGATCCTGCTGCTCCTGGTCCTCTTCGCGATCTCCTACCGCAGGGCACTCCGCAAGCAGGGAGAGGTGTGGTGACGATGGCCACCGACGACATGACCCGGCCCTCGGCCCGCCCCTCGGCCCGCCCCTCGGACCGGCCCGCTTCCCGGCAACGCCGCGCGCCCCGGCAGCGAAGGCGCGGGGAGCGTTCCCGCGCGGCCTCGGTGGGGCTGCACGCGACGCTGCTCGTGGCGGCGGTGATCGCGGTGTTCCCGCCGCTGTGGCTGCTGGTCACCTCGTTCAAGCCGAAGACCGACACGTTCACGCGGTCGCTGGTCTCCGGCTTCACGCTGGACAACTACGACCACGTCATCAACGACACGGAGTTCCTGACGTGGTTCGGCAACTCGGTCGTGATCGTGCTCGCCACGACGCTGATCGGCGTCTTCATCTCGTCGACCACCGGCTACGCGCTCAGCCGCTTCCGCTTCCCCGGGATGCGCCCGCTGATGTGGACCCTGCTGCTGACGCAGATGTTCCCGATGGCGGTGCTGATCGTGCCGCTGTACAACCTGATGTCCCGCTACGGGCTGCTCAACCAGCCGGTCGGCCTCGTCGTCACCTATCTGACGATCGCCGTGCCGTTCTGCGCGTGGATGATGAAGAGCTTCTTCGACACCATCCCCGTGGCCATCGACGAGTCGGGCCGGGTCGACGGGCTCAACCCCTTCGGCGTCTTCTGGCGGCTGATCATGCCGCTGGCCAAGCCGGGCCTGGCCGTCACGGCGTTCTACTCCTTTGTCACGGCGTGGGCCGAGGTCGCCTTCGCCACGGCGTTCATGACCGGCGAGCAGAACCTCACGCTGGCCGGTGGCCTCCAGACCTTTGTCAACCAGCACACCCAGGACTGGCACCTGATGACCGCCGCGGCCGTCCTCATCGCCGTCCCCGCCATCCTCGTCTTCGGCTACGCGCAGCGTCACCTCCAGTCAGGACTGACCGCGGGCGCGACCAAAGCCTGACCGAATCTCCCCAGGGATGACATGACCCAGCACCTCGCCGACCGCGCCCAGCCCGCACCGGGCCCCGCCACGTCTCCCGCCACCGAGCCGGAGTGGTGGCGTGACGCGGTCATCTACCAGGTCTACCCGCGCTCGTTCGCCGA
>NZ_QEST01000182.1 GCF_003311645.1 Streptomyces sp. PT12
CCCCAGACTCCGTCCGGGAGGTGCCCCCACCCCAGACTCCGTCCGGGAGGTGCCCGGGGCCGGGGGGCCGCGCGGGGGCGCCTACCGGGCCCGAAGTGCCCCGCTCGTGTGGGTACTTCCCGTGCTTCGGGGGCCGTCCATGGGGACACGGGCCCTGAGGGGCCCGCGGCGTGGCCCCCAAACGGAGTCCGGGCGCGGCAGGTGCCACGCCGCGGACCGGTCCCCGAAAGCCGCCCGGCCAGGTCCTAGTGACGGGCGTAGTGCAGCCTTCCGCCCTGGGTGTCCACCAGATAGAGGATGTCCTGGCCGCTGGCGTTGCGCCGCACCGCGAGTCGGTCGATCGGCAGCCCAGGGGCGACGGGCGCGCTGCTCCATGTGCCGCCCGACTCGGTGGCGACCCGCGCGCGGTCGGCCCCTGACGCGGTGGCGAAGTAGACGCGCTTGCCCTCCGTCTCGTCCCACGTGAGGCCGAGCGCCGCGGTGGTCTGGCCGCCCGAGTACACCGTCTGCCGCGCCCACGCGCCGTCGCGGAGATAGGCGTACCGCACATGGAAGAGTCCGCCGCTGGTCGCCGAGCGGTAGCGGTAGGCGACCTTGGGCGAGGTGCCGTCGAGCGTCAGCTTGGCGCTCTGCACCGCGGGGCCCGCCTCGTCCTGGTAGCTCTCCCCGGCCTCGATGGGCTGGATCACATCGGCGCTCGCCGGGGTCACGGGGACGGCGGCCTCGGCGCCCGCATGGTCCCTGAACACCCCCGTGGACGGGCTGTACTTCAGGTAGGACAGCTCGTGCCTGAAGGCGGACGAGGGGGCGAGCGACCACTCGAAGAGGAGGTGCAGATCGCCCTCGGAGTCCACCTGGAGGTCGTCGGGGTAGACCGAACGCCCGTCGGCGACGGCGAAGCTGCCGACCTTGCTCCAGGACGAGGCGTCGTTGTCCCAGTGGTACAGGTTGCCCGCGCGCCGCGTTCCCTCCTGCACCCGGGCGATCAGATAGAGGTCGCCGTCCGGGGTGCTGGTGAGCACGGGATAGGTGACGTTCTTCCCCTGGTCGGGGAGGTCCGCCGCGTGGTTGGTTGGGGCGCCGCCCGTGGTGTCCGAACGGAAGTAGCGCCACGTGTTGTTGTGCATCGAGGCGAAGACGTGGAATCTGCCGCTGCCGTCGCGGGCCATGGAGGGCTGGTTGTGGCCGATGTCGTCGGTGTACTCGGCGGGGCTGCCGCCGTTCAGCACCGGCAGCCTGCTCCAGCCGCCCGAGGGGTCGCGGCGGGCGATGGCGACGCGGTGGGTGCCGGGCTCCGAGCCCGGCTCGTTGAACGCGAAGTAGGCGTACTCCCCGGCGCCCCGGTAGGTGGCGACGGGTGTCCACCAGGCGGCCTGGTTGGAGGAGTCCATCGGATAGGGGACCTCGGTGAGGTCGGCGGGCGCGGCTGCCGCGGGCGTGCCGAGCGGCAGCACGGTGGCCAGTGCGGTCGCCAGCACGAGGAGCAGGCGCCTCAGGGGCACGTTCATGGAATCATCTCCCTTAACATGCATGGAACATGCGTGATGCAGGGAGCGTTGCCACATGATGCGCGTCTGTCAATGCTTCCCGCGCCGCCCGGTGCAATTGATACCCGCAGAGGGGTTGACGCGGGCTCAATATGCGGTCGACCATCCCACATGTTGCAAGTGAGATTCACTGGAGAGGGCATGGCTTCCGATCAGGGCAACAACCAGAGCGTCGAACGCGCGGTCTCCGTGCTGCGCGCCTTCCTCGCGGGGCCGCCCGAGCTGCGCGTCTCCGACGTCGTGCGGCACACCGGGCTCGGCGCCTCCACCACCTCCCGGCTCCTGACCACCCTGGAGTCGCTCGACTATGTCGAACGCGACGGCGTCAGCGGCCTCTACCGGCTCGGCGTCGCCCCCATCACCCTGGGCGGGGTCGCCCTCAACCAGCACCCGGTGCACCGCGAGGCCAGGCAGCTCGGCCAGGAGCTCGCCGCCCGCGTCGGCCTCGGCGTCAACGTCGCGGTGCGCCGCTCCGCCTCGCTGTTCTACCTCCTCAACTTCGAGGGCCCGCTGGCCCCCCGCAACACCGTGCTCAGCGGCCAGCGCAAGCCCCTGCACGCCACGGGCCTCGGCAAGTGCCTGCTGCTCGCCCTCGACGCCGGCGAGCGCAGGGCCCTGCTGCCCGAGGAGGCCCTGCGCCCCTTCACCGCCCGCACTCTCGCGAGCCACCGCGCGCTCGACGAGCAGCTGGCCGAGGCGGCGCGGCGCGGCTACGCCACCGAGGTCGAGGAGCTGGCGCACGGCCGGTCCTGTGTGGCGGCCCCCATCAGGGACCGCTCGGGCTCCATCACCGCCGCCATCTCCATATCGGGGCCGCTCTCCACCGTCGATCTCGACCACCGCGAACGGGAGTTGGCCCGCGCCGTGATCGAGGCGGCCGACTCCGTGAGCGTCGCCCTCGGCTATGTGGGACCACCGGGGCCCGGCGCGGACCCCGGGCCGCGAGCCGGTGCCGCGGCGCGCGCCGGGGGCAGGCCATGACGCCCCTGACCGGCGCGGCCCGCCCCCGGCGCGGCGAGCGGCTTTCGAACACCGCGTTCGCGCTGCTGCTCACGCTGCCCGGCGTGGCCCTGTTCGCCGCCATCGTCTGCTACCCGCTGATCGCCTCGCTGGTCACCGGCTTCTTCGAGCAGTCCCTCGTGCTGCCTGGGCGTTCCTTCGTGGGCCTGAGCAACTACCGCGAGGCCCTCGAAGGCGACTTCTGGCCGGTGCTGCGCCAGACGGCGGTCTTCACCCTGGGTGCCACCGCGATCCCGTTCGTCCTCGGGTTCGCGCTCGCCCTCGCGCTGAACTCCGGGATCAGGGGCAGCGGCTTCCTGCGCGGCCTCTTCCTCTTCCCCTGGGTCATCCCCGGCGTCGTGGTGTCCTTCCTGTGGATGTGGATCTTCAACGCCAACTACGGGGTGCTCAACGGCGTGCTGACCCGGCTCGGGCTGATCGACGAGTCCGTCACCTGGCTCGGCGAGCCGGGGACCGCGATGCTCGCCGTGATCGTCACCAAGAGCTGGGCCAGCTTCCCCTGGATCATGGTGATGATGCTGGCCGCGCTCCAGACCGTGCCGAGGGAGCTGCACGAGGCGGCGGCCGTCGACGGCTCGGGGGCGATCCGCCGCTTCCGCACCGTCACCTGGCCCGGGGTGCGCGGGGTGGCGGCGATCGCGATCCTGCTCGAGTTCATCTGGAACTTCCAGCACTTCGACACCATCTACGTGCTCACAGGGGGCGGCCCCGCGGGGTCCACCGAGACCTTCGCGGTCGCCGTGTACCGGGAGGCGTTCCACGGCTTCGACCTGGGCCGGGCCACCGCGCTCGGCGGGCTGTGGATGGTGCTGCTGCTCGGTCTTGTCGGGCTGTATCTGCGGATGTTCGAGAGGGAGACCGACCGATGAGCGCCATGGACACCGTGACCCCGGCCGTGCGCCCCACCAAGGGCGGGCCCCCCGCGCCACCCGCCCCGGCCCCCGCGAAGCGTCGGCGTCGGCGCCGACCCGACCAGCGGCGTTCGAGCGTCGCCGCGTGGGCGGCGGTGGGCGTGATCGGGCTCTTCGGGCTGCTGCCCGTCTACTGGATGCTCGTCACCGCGCTGAGCCCGGACGACCGGGCGTTCCGCTTCCCGCCCGACCTGTTCCCGCGGGCCGTCACCCTGGAGCACTTCCGCGCCTTCGCCGAGAACGAGGCGCTGTTTCGCTACATGCTCAACAGCGTCGTGGTGGCCTCGATCACGGCGGTGCTCAGCGTCGTCGTCTCGGCCTACATGGGCTACTCGTTCTCCAAGTTCCGCTACCGCGGCCGGACGTCGCTGATGAACTTCGTGCTGGCCTCGCAGATGTTCCCGCAGGCCCTGCTGCTCATCACGCTCTACGCGGTCTTCAGCGAGTTCGGGCTGCTCAACACCTATGCCGCGCTGATCCTCTCCTTCACCACCTTCACCATGCCGCTGTGCGTGTGGATGCTGAAGGGGATCTTCGACACCGTGCCAGACGCCCTGCTGGAGGCGGCGGCCATCGACGGCGCATCGCGCTGGCGCACCCTGCACACCATCGTCGCCCCGCTGGCGGCGCCCGGCATGGTCGCCGCGGGGCTGTTCGCCTTCGTCCGCGGCTGGAACGACTTCATCTTCGCCCTCACCCTGGCCGACCAGGACACCCAGACCCTGCCGCCGGGGCTGGTGAACACCTACATCGGGGAGTTCCAGACCTCCTGGCCCGCCCTGATGGCGGCCTCGCTCGTCGTCTCGCTGCCCGTGGTCATCGCGTTCACCTTCCTCCAGCGCTACCTGGTCGGCGGGCTCACCGCCGGCGCCGTCAAGAGCTGAACCTCACTCAAGACTTGAACCACAAGGAGAACTCCCATGTCCAGATTCCGCACCCGCCAGCTCATGGCGCCAGGGACGGCGCGTCCCGACGCCGGGCTGCGCCGCCGCGACACGCTGCGCCTGCTCGGCCTCGGCGCCATGGGGGCCGTGGGGGCGGGGGCGCTGTCCGCGTGCGCGCCGTCAGGCGGCTCGGGCGGCGGCGGCGACGCGTCCGCCACCTCGTTCGGCTTCTCCTCCTGGTCGCTCAATGAGGAGGCGAGCAAGCCGGTCGTGGAGGCGATCATCGCCGACTGGGAGAGCGCCGAGGACGTCGCCATCGACCCGGTGTCCTATCCCTACAACGACTACCTCACCCAGCTCACCCTCAAGCTGCGCGGCGGCCAGGTCACCGGCGCCGTCCAGCTCGACATCGCCTGGCTCGGCGCCCTCGCCCCGATGGGCAGGCTCCTCGACCTCTCGGAGGCCGCGGCGCGCGGCGGCTACACCGAGGCCGCGCTGACCAGCGGGCAGTACGACGGCACCCAGTACGGCCTGCCCTGGACCACCGCCTCCATCGGGCTGATCGCCAACTCCACCCTGCTCGACGAGGCCGGGATCACCGAACAGCCCACCACGATCGAGCAGTTCGAGGAGGCGCTGCGCGCGCTCAAGGACCTCGACGGGATCACCCCCTACGCCGCGGCGACCAAGGTGGCCCAGCTCAAGGACATCTTCCCGTGGATGCGGACCTTCGGCTGCACCCTGGTCGAGGGGGACACGGTCACCATCGGCGACGACGCCTCCGTCGAGGCCGTCGAGTGGTACAAGCGGCTCTACGACGACGGGCTCATCGCCGCCGACGTCGACCGCTTCGACGCGCGCGCCCTGTTCGCGCAGGGCAGGGTGGGGTTCTACGACGACGCGGTGATCGGCAAGGGCGCGACCGTCGCCCAGGCGAGCGACCCCGCCCTCGCGGACGCGATGGTGCCGGTGCCGCGCCCGGTGCTGGCCTCGGGGGACACCCCGCAGGCGCTGCTGTGGGGCCATGTGATCGTGGTGGTCGACGGCGAAGGCTCGGACGCCGCAACCGAGTTCGCGCTGCACACCACGTCCGACACGGCGACGGTCGCCGACTACTTCGAACGCCTCGCGCTGCCCCCGACCACCGAGGAGGGCCTGGCGGACCCGGCCGTCGCCCAGGACACGTTCACCACCGAGTGGACCGAGCGGATCACCGCGACGGCGACCCCTGGCCCGTTCTGGCACCTCACCCAGAACGCGCAGATCGAGGAGGTCGTGGCCCAGCAGGTCCAGGCCGTGCTCGTGGGCGGCTCGTCGGCCAGGGACGCGATGAACGCCGCCCGCGAGGAGATCACCGGCCTCATGGAACGCTGAACGATCGCCCGGCGCGAGCGCAGCGTCGGACGGCGCGGACCGGCGCTCCAAGCCCGCCCGGGCAGGGCCTAGTGCAGGTAGCCGAGCCCCGTCGAGATCTGGTCGGCGTACTCGATGGCCCGGCGGGCCAGCTCGGCCTCCCGCTCCGGCAGGTCGAGGGCGGACAGCGACCCGGAGACGGAGAGCGCCGCGACCACCTCGCCCGAGCGGTCCCTGATCGGGGCCGCCAGGCACGCGCGGCCGAGCGCCAACTCCTCGACCTCGGTGGCGTATCCGCGGGCGCGCACGTCGTCGAGCGCGCCGAGCAGCGCGTCGAGGCCGGTCAGGGTGCGGCCGGTGAAGGCGGGATACTCCTCGCCCAGGAGCGCCCTGACCTCATCGGCGCGCCTGCCGCACAGCAGGGCCTTGCCCAGCGCCGTGGCGTGCAGGGGCGCGAGGCGCCCGGTGAGGGTGAAGGAGCGCGGCGCCCTCGGGCCCTCGAAGTGGCAGAGGTAGAACAGCTGGTCGCCGTGCCGCTCGGCGACGTTGGCGCCGAGCCCCGTCTCGTGGGTGAGGTTCTGCGCGACCTGGCGCGCGGCGCGGTGCACCGGCGACTGGTTGAGCGCGACGCCCGCGAGCGAGATCAGCCGAGGGCCGAGCCGGTGCAGCCCGCTGCGCTCGTCCCGCGCCAGATACCCCAGCGCCTCGAGCGCGCTGACCAGGCGGGAGACGGTGGACTGCCCCAGGCCGGTCAGCTCCACGAGCTCCGCGATGCGGCGCTCGGGGTGCTCGTCCGTGAAGTACGCCAGCAGGGACAGTGCCCGCTCCACGCTCTGGGTGCCCGCCACCGCGGTGGCCACGCTGGGATTCGTACGCGACGCCATGGGTACCCCGATCCCTTTTAGGAGTGCCATCCAGATAGTGGATCCTACAGGCCATGTCCGCGGCATCTCCCCACACCGCCCGTGCGCAAGGGGTTGACGGGCTCCGCCATGTGGGAGAGGTTCTCGCTAAATGAATCGCTCATGCCAATAAAGAGCCGGAGGACCATATGAAGGCGCGGGCACTCATCGCCGCAGGGACGCTCATCGTCGGCGTCATCCCAGGGGCCGCCGCCGCGGCGGCGGCGGAGCCGGGCTCCGCCCCCGCCGCCGCCCCTGGCGACCCGACCGCCGCGCAGCCGGTGCTGCTCAACCAGAGCGGATTCGGCCTCGGCGAGCCCAAGCGGTTCACCGCGCCACGGGCCGAGGACGGCGCGGCCTTCGAGATCACCGACGCCTCGGGCGAGGTCAGGTTCCGCGGCAGGGTGCACGGGGGCGTGGGCGACTTCACCGCGTTCGACCCGCGCGACACGGGCGACTTTGTGGTCACCGTCGAGGGCTCGGCGGGCGTCGGCACCTCGGTGCCCTTCGGGATCGGCGCCTACTGGATCGACCGGGTGTCCTACCAGCGCGCCATCGAGTTCATGTCGGGAAGCCGCTGCTACTTCGGCGACTTCACCCGCTTCGCCGACGGGCCCGGGCTCGCCAGCGACGAGTACGGCCACCGCGAGTGCATGAAGGCCGTCACCTGGCGCGACGGGGCGCACTACTCGCGGGAGATCCAGACGCTTGTCGACCTGTACTTCGTCAACCCCAGCGCGTTCGAGCAGATCTCCGTGGACGACGCGATCTACGAGGGGCTGCCGGTGACGCTGCCCGATGACACGCCCGAGATCGTGCGCCTCATCCACTGGGGCGTCGAGCTGCTGCTCGCGGCCGATGTCAACGAGCCCCAGCTCAAGGAGCAGTTGGCGGCCTTCGTGCACGCCTATCCCCAACTCGCCGAGTACATACCGGCCGACGTCTACGAGCGCGCCCGCGACCATGTCTTCGCCACCTGGGGCGACCCCGAGGGCGACCGCTACTACTGGCAGGCGTTCACGCCCCACACGGGGGATCTGTTCCAGACATACACCGAAGTGGGCACGGGCAAGGGCGAGTTGGCGCCCGGCCACTCGGTGTGGCCGAACGTCATGATGTACGAGGTCGCGCTGCGCGAGGGCCGCGATGACGCCGAACGCTACCTGAACGCCGCGCGCGACCAGGCCGCGTGGCTGGTCGGCAACCTCGACCTGGCCGACCCCGCCGTCACCAAGGGGCAGCGGCAGAGCGAGTATGTGCTGATCACCGGCCTTGTGCAGTTCGCCGAGAACTACCCCGACCAGGCGCCGGACGGCATCGAGGAGTTCGTCCGCGACTGGGCCGAGGTCGCCACCGAACGCTCAGACAACCTCTGGGACTTCCGCCGCTACTCCGACGAGCGCTGGACCATCCCCGCCTTCACCGGCGGCGGCGCCGACGACCCCAACGAGACGGGCAACGTCGCGGGCTTCGCCGCGCCCGCGCTCGCCGCCGCCCGGCTCCTCGGCGACGACGACCCGCTGGCCGACCGGCTGCGCGAGATCGCCGCGGCCCACGTCGACAACCTCTTCGGCCGCAACCCCACGGGCCGCCACGCCTCGTACGACGCGCCGAGCGAGCAGGACGGGTTCGAAGGCGTTGAACGAGGCTGGTTCTCCGAGTACCAGGGCGGCGCCGGGCTGCTGGAGAACCTGCCCGGCGTCCTCGACGGCAGCCCGAAGAACGGCCACTACCCCTTCAACCCCGCCACCGGGAACATCGGCCACACCGAGGGCTGGGTCGCGTTCAACACCTCGTGGAACGAGTCGCTCGTCTGGCGCGCCGTCGACCTGACCAGCATCGAGGTGCGCAACCGCGGCGGCGCCCCCGCGCGCGTCGTCCCCCGCGACGGGGAGGTGACGGTCGAGCTTGCCGCGCCGCTCAACCTGGACGCCGACGCCCTCGACCAGGGCACGGTCGAGGTCCACGTGAGCGACGGCGCGGCCGAGCCGCTGACCGTGACCCAGACGGGCCCGAACGCCACGACGTTCCGCGGCACCCTCGACGTGGCGGAGCTGGACGCGCGCCACGGCGACGAGGTCACGGTGTCGTACGGCTACGGCGCGTTCGCGGTGTCGCACTCCTTCACCGTGGTCGGACGCTGACCCCGGGTCCCGCGCCCTGACGACGGCCGGTCACACGACGCCGGTCAGGCCCGCCCGCGGCAGCTGCCGCAGCAGGTCGTCGATCAGCTCGGCAAGCGCCTCGAAGCCGGGGGCGACCGCGCTGTTGTTCTGCTGGTTCTGGGTGACCGTTCCGTTGTTCCAGGCGAGCTGGGCGCCCGACACCTCGGCGTTGAACACGGGGCCGTTGAAGTGGTTGACGACCGTGGGCGGGCGCTCGTCCGGCTCGGTGCTCGGTACGACCCGCAGCGAGGTGCGGAGCCCGACCAGGTCGACGCGCCCGTTGGCCTGCACGGCCGCGCCCCGCGTCCCGCGCACGGCGCAGTCCACCAGTCGGCCGCCGCACGCGTCGGCGAAGCGCGCCCCCGTCGCGGCGCAGCCGTGCAGGAACGGCTGGGCCTCCTTCCCCACGCCGAAGCCCAACGGCCCGCGCTCGGCCACCGCGCGCCTGAGCGTGGCACGGGCCTGGCCGAGTACCGACACCGCGGCGAGGTCGAAGTCGTGGAACGCCGCGTCGGTGACGTCGGCCGTGGTGCCGCCGCCTCCCCAGATGTCCAGGCCCGCGGAGCAGCGCGCGACGCGGACCCCATCGAACACGGCCCTCGACTCGCCGAAGACCCGCAGCGCCGAGCTCGTCAGACCGCGGATGTCAAGGCGGGAGAAGCGGCCCCGGCGCGACCTCGACCACCGCGGCCCCACCCCGCCCTGCCGCCGCGGCGAGCGCGGAGGCGATGTCACGATGGGCCCGGCGGCCGCCCCGCGGCGCGACGACATACCTCGCGACCATGCCCACACCTCCCCGCACCGCTCACGCGGAGCCACCCGCCGACGGTAGCCAAGGAGTTCGGGAAAGGCCGCTCCCATGATCGGCTGCCCCTCGACGTCGACGCCGTAGTGCCGGGCCAGCGTGGCCAGGCCGTGGTCATGGCCCTGGCCGACGGCGCGCAGCCGCCACGGGGGGCCGCGGGCCGGGCCGGACTCGCCGGGCGCGTTGGCGCGTTGGCGCCATCGCGGACGGAAGCGCACTGGTGTCCGAAACATCCTGGTTCACCTCACAGGCGTGATAATCTCGCCGCGTGGTCACGATGGGTGAGCGGCGAATCACCATGCGGGCGCGGGTTCTTGACGCCGTCTTCCGGCTGGTCGTTCGCCAGGGAGTGGCGGAGGTCTCGCTCCGCAAGGTCGCCGAGGAGTCCGGGGTCAACATCGGCTCGGTGCGGCACTACTTCGGCAGCCACGAGGGGCTGATGGTCGCCGCCGTCGAAGAGGTCGGCGCCCGCATGGAGCGCAGGTTGAACGCCGTCGCGGCCTCGGCGGGCGAGAACGGGCCCGAGGCGGGGCGGCACGCCCTGCTCGAGGCGGTGGTCTCCGCCCTGCTGCCCCTCGCGCCCAGGGACAGGGCCGAGTTGATCGTGCTCGTGGAGTTCATCGGCGCGGCCAGGATCCGCCCGGAGTTCCGCGCGGTGGCCGAACGCATGGGCACGGACATGCGCCGAATACTGCGGGAGGCGCTGGGTGCGGCGGGGCTCGCCGACGGCGAGGTGGACGTGGAGGTGCTCGCCGCGCTGATCACGGGCCTCACGTTCGAACTCGTCCACCCCCACGGGGCGTCGGGCGCTCCCGACCCCCTCACCGTGCTCCGCCACCACCTCTCCCTCCCCGCCCTCGTCCCCGACCGTGTCAGGACACATCACCGCCTCTAGGAGGCTCGGCCATGCCCCGATGGCTGGTAGCGCTCGCCGTGGGAGCGCTGATCTTCTACACCGACGACTATGTGATCGCCGGCGTGCTCCCCGAGATCTCGGACGACCTCGGCGTCTCCGAGGGCGCCGGAGGGCAGTTGGTGACGGCGTTCTCCGTCACCGTCGCGCTGGCGGCCCCCGTGGCCGCGATCGCCACCGCACGCCTGCCCCGGCGCGGCGTGCTCACGGCGGCGGCGGCCGTCTTCACTGTCGCCAACGTCCTTGCCGCCGTGGCCGACAGCTATGGACCGCTGCTCTTCCTGCGGGTCGTCGCGGCCCTCGCCGCGGCCACCGCGACGCCCGCGCTGTTCGCCCTCGCCGCCCAACTCGCCCCGCCCGAGCGGATCGGACGCTATGTGGCGATCGTGGCGTTCGGCGTGACGGGCGCCATCGCGCTCGGCGTTCCGGCCGGGACCTGGATCGGCGGCACGCTCGGCTGGCGCGCGACGTTCGCCACCATGGCAGCGGCCGGTGCGCTCGTCGCGCTCGGCTTCGCCACGCAGCTGCCGCGGCGCGCAACGGGCGGATCGGCGCTGCCGCTGCGCTCGCAGCTGGTGATCCTGGCCCGCCCCGCGATCTCCCTGGGCCTCGCGGCGAACGTCGTGCTGATCCTCGGCTCGATGATGCTGCTGACCTATCTCGCGCCGTTCGCCGACGGGATCGCCTCGGCGGGGACGGGCGGCAGGACCGCGCTGTTCGCCGTCTCGGGCGTGGCGGGGATGGTGGGCATCTGGCTCGGCGGGCTCGCCACCGACGCGTGGGGCGCGGATCGCACGCTGGCCGTCGGCGTGGCCGCCTTCGTTTTCTCGATGGCCCTGTTCGCCGCGCTGTGGCAGGCTCGCCCGGTGCCCGTCGCGCTGCTCCTCCCGGTCGTCGCGGTGTGGGGCGCCGCGGCGTTCTGGAACTCTCCCGCGGTGCAGACGCGGCTGCACCTGCTCGCGGGGCCTGCCTCGACGCAGGCCCTGTCGCTGAACACCTCGGGCACCTATCTCGGCGTCGCCATGGGAGGGGCCATCGGCGGCGCCCTGCTCGACGCCTGGGGCCCGGCGCCGCTGCCGGTCGTCTCGGGCGCGGCGGGCCTCGTGGCCCTCGCCCTGCTGCGGCTGGCCGCGAGCCGCGGGACCCCGAACCCGGCATCGGCATTGACACCGGCATCGACGCCGACCCAGGGAACGGCGGACGCGCCGCGCGCGGAGCTGCTCGACCCCGCGGATTCCAAGGAGGAGTCATAGGCCACATCGAGCTCAACAGAGTGGGATACACGCTGCCCGGCGGGCGCGTGCTGCTCGACGAGGTCTCGTTCGACGTCGGCAACGGCTCGAAGACGGCGCTCATCGGCGCCAACGGTGCGGGCAAGAGCACCCTGCTGCGCTTGGTGAGGGGCGAGGAGCGGCCGCACAGCGGCACGGTCACCGTGGACGGCGAGCTGGGCGTGATGCCGCAGTTCATCGGCCGCGCCAAGGGCGGCACCACGGTGCACGAGCTGCTGGTCTCGGCGGCTCCCCCCGCGGTCCGCGCGGCCTGCGCGGAGCTTGAGGCCGCCGAGCTCGCGATGATGGAGCGCGACGACGAGCCCACCCAGATGCGGTACGCCCACGCCATCGCGCGCTACGGGGACGCGGGCGGCTACGAGGCCGAGGTCGTGTGGGACCAGTGCTGCGTGGCCGCGTTGGGCCTGCCCTACGAGCGCGCCCGGTGGCGCGAGGCGCGCACGCTGTCGGGCGGCGAGCAGAAGCGGCTGGTCATCGAGGCGCTGCTGCGAGGCCCCACGCCGGTGCTGCTGCTCGACGAGCCCGACAACTACCTGGACGTGCCGGGGAAACGGTGGCTTGAGGAGGCGCTCGTCGAGACCGCCAAAACCGTGCTCCTCGTCTCCCACGACCGCGAGCTGCTGACCCGGGTGCCGCAGCGGATCGTCACCCTGGAGCTCGGCGCCTCGGGAAACACCGCGTGGACGCACGGCGGCGCGTTCGGCACCTATGGCCAGGCGCGCCGCCAGCGGTTCACGCGCCTCGAGGAGCTGCGGCGCCGCTGGGACGACGAGCACGCCAAGCTCAAGGCCCTGGTCACCACCTACAAGCAGAAGGCCGCCTACAACTCCGACATGGCCTCCCGATACCAGTCGGCGCGCACCAGGCTGCGGCGGTTCGAGGAGGCGGGGCCGCCTCAGCAGGTCCCCCGCGAGCAGAACCTGCGCATGCGGCTGCGCGGCGGCCGCACCGGCAGGCGCGCGCTGGTGTGCTCGCGGCTCGAACTCACCGGGCTCATGCGGCCGTTCGACCTGGAGCTCTGGTACGGCGAACGCCTCGCCGTCCTGGGCTCCAACGGCTCGGGCAAGTCGCACTTCCTGCGGCTGCTCGCGGCAGCCGCGCCCCCGGTGGCGCACACG
This sequence comes from Streptomyces sp. PT12, assembly GCF_003311645.1. Classification (GTDB taxonomy): domain Bacteria; phylum Actinomycetota; class Actinomycetes; order Streptomycetales; family Streptomycetaceae; genus Streptomyces. Next base: position 12,911 of record NZ_QEST01000182.1, read on the forward strand.
GGGGAGGCGCGGCTCGGCGCGCGGGTCGTCCCCGGGTGGTTCGCGCAGACGCACGAGCACCCGGAGTTCGCCGGGCGGACGCTGCTCGACGTGCTGCACCGCGGCGAGGGGACGCGGGCCGGGCTGCCGCGCGAGGAGGCCAGCCGGGCGCTCGACCGCTATGGCCTCGCCGCCTCGGCCGAGCAGCTCTTCGACTCGCTCTCCGGCGGCCAGCAGGCGCGCTTCCAGATCCTGCTGCTCGAGCTCAGCGGGTGCACGATGCTGCTGCTCGACGAGCCCACCGACAATCTCGACCTCGTCTCCGCGGAGGCCCTCCAGGAGGCGCTCGACGCCTACGAGGGAACGATTCTCGCGGTCACCCACGACCGCTGGTTCGCCCGGGAGTTCGATCGCTTTCTGGTCTTCTCCGGTGAAGGGCACGTGTACGAGTCGCCCGAGCCCGTATGGGAAGAAAAGCGCGTGGCGCGATAAGGGCGGAGCGGAGAAACGCATCTTCTGTTCGCCTTTATCCCGCTCGTGATAAAGCCCCGCTGACCCTCGGTGAGAATGGCTGGGCAAAGGTCGTTCCTGGGTAGCGGGACAACGCCGCCGACGGCGGCGCGCATGGCCGGAAAGCGCAGGTGAAGCCCCTCACGCGGCGCCTGAAGCCCGCGGTGGCCCTTGCCGGTGAACGGGCGATCGTGTTCCCTGAGAGAGGCGATGCGGTGAAATCCGCGCTCCCCGGGGGATCGTCGCGGCGGGACAGTCGGCGAAGGGATCGTGTTGTGAAGGCGTTGGTGCTTTCCGGCGGGCGTGGCACGCGCCTGCGGCCATTCACTCATACCTTGGCCAAACAATTGGTTCCGGTCGGCAACAAGCCGGTTCTCTTCCATGTGCTGGAAAGCATGGGCGCGGTGGGAATCACCGACATCGGCATCGTGGTGGGCGAGACGGGCAACGAGATCCGCGCCGCGGTCGGGGACGGCTCCCGCTTCGGCGCCGCGGTCACCTATGTGCGGCAGGACGAGCCCCGCGGCCTTGCCCACGCCGTGGCGGCCGCCCGCGGCTTCCTCGGCGAGGACCCCTTCCTGCTGCACCTGGGCGACAACTTCATCGAGAACGGCGTCGCCAGGCTGCTCGACGGCTTCGAACGGCACGGCGGGGACGCCGAGTTACTGCTCGGCCGGGTGGCGGACCCGCGGGCCTACGGCGTGGCCGAGCGGACGCCGCTCGGGCGGGTCACCCGCCTGACCGAGAAGCCGTCAGCGCCGCGCAGCGATCTGGCGGTCATCGGCGCCTACGCCTTCACGGCCGCCGTGCACGAGCGGATCGACCGGCTGACGCCCTCGCGCAGGGGCGAGCTGGAGATCACCGACGCCGTGCAGGGCCTCGTGGACGGCGGCGCGCGGGTGTGGTCGACCGAGGTGGAGACGTTCTGGCGGGACACCGGCAGCGTCGCCGATGTCCTCGACGTCAACCGGCACCTGCTGGGGCGGATGGAGGCGCGCTGCGCCGGGTCGGTCGACGCCGAGAGCCGTCTGATCGGCCGGGTGGTCGTCGAGGAGGGCGCCGAGGTGACGTCTTCGCGCCTCGTCGGGCCGCTGCTCGTGGGCCGCAACTCGCGCGTGGCCGGGGCGTTCATCGGCCCTCACACCTCCATCGGGGAAGACTGCGCGGTCGTCGACAGCGGGATCGACCACTCGATCGTCCTGGACCGGGCCGTGGTCGAAGGGGCGGGCCGCATCACCGACTCGCTCATCGGCCGCGACAGCAGGGTCACCGGCACGGGCGCGCGGCAGGGCCATCGGGTGGTCATCGGCGACCACAGCACGGTGGGGATACCGGCATGAGGATCCTGGTCGTCGGGGGAGCCGGATTCATCGGCTCGACGTTCGTCAGGGCCGTGCTCGAAGGGCGGCTCCCGGCGTACGCGGGCGCGGCGGTGACCGTGCTCGACAAGCTCACCTACGCGGGGCGCCGCGCCAACCTCGGCGCTGTCGCCGACGCGCCACGCTGCCGCCTGGTGCACGGGGACGTGTGCGACGCCGAGCTGGTGCGCGATGTCGTGCCGGGGCACGACCTCGTCCTGAACTTCGCCGCTGAGACCCATGTGGACCGTTCCATCCGCGACGCCTCGGCGTTCGCCAGGACCAACACCATGGGCGTGCAGACCCTGCTGCACCGCTGCCTCGAAGCGCGGGTGGGGCGGGTGGTGCAGGTCTCCACGGACGAGGTGTACGGCAGCATCGCGACCGGCGCGTGGGCCGAGGACGCGCCGCTGCGGCCCAACTCGCCCTACGCGGCGACCAAGGCGGGCGGCGACCTGATCGCGCTCGCGTTCGCCCGGACCCATCGGCTCCCGGTGAGCGTCACCCGCTGCTCGAACAACTACGGGCCCTACCAGTACCCGGAGAAGATCGTCCCGCTGTTCACCTGCCGCCTCCTGGACGGCCGCCCCGTGCCGCTGTACGGCGACGCGCTGCATGTGCGCGACTGGCTCCATGTGGACGACCACGTCAGGGGCGTCGCGCTCGTGGCCGAACGCGGCCAGCCGGGCGAGGTCTACCACATCGCCGGGGGCGAGGAGCTGACCAACCACCAGCTGACGCGGGCGCTGCTCGACCTGTGCGGCGCGGGCTGGGACCGGGTGCGGCGCGTCGCCGACCGCAAGGGGCACGACCGGCGTTACGCGCTCGACTGCGCCAAGCTGCGGGCGCTCGGCTACGCGCCGCGGGTGCCGTTCGTGAAGGGGCTGGCCGAGACCGTGCGCTGGTACCGGGAGCACCGCTCCTGGTGGGAGCCGCTGATCACGGGCGGGGCCGTCCACGGGGGAGCGATCGAGGAAGGAGCCGCCAGGTGATGCTCCGCATCCGCGAGGCGGAACGGGCCGACAGGCCGTTTGTCCGCCGCCTGTTCGACGAGGCGCTGGCGCCGCACTACGGCGGTGACCACCGGGCCCACGCCGACCGCGTCCTCGACGCCCACCTGGGCGGGGGACACGACAGACACGGGCACTTCTCGCTGCTCCAGCGGATGTTCCTGCTCGTCGAGCGGGAGGGGCGCAGCGGCCTGGTCCACGTCGTGTACAAGCGGCAGGGCACCGTCAAGATCAGCCCGCTGATCGTGGCCCCTGGCCACCGCAACGGCGGTGGCCGCGGCAGCGCGCTGCTGAGGGCGGCCGAGACGTTCGCCCTCGGGCACACGGCGCGGCAGATCTACTGCACCGTCGCCGAGACCAACGCCCCCGCCCTGCGGTTCTTCCGCGGCCACGGGTTCGTCGACGCGGGGTCGGCGGTCGGCCAGTACAAGCCCGATGTGCGGGAGTTCATGCTCTACAAGCCCCTCATCCCCGCCTCGCGCGAGGCGCCGGAGCGCGGGCCGCTGCGGCTGCGCGAGGTCGAGGACCGGGACTGGCCCACGCTGCGGAAACTGGTGCTTGCCGCGTTCGCGCCGCACTGCGAGGGCGTGAACGACCGATGGGTGCAGTCGCTCGTCGACGGTCACGCCCGGCGGGCCGGGCGGGACGTCAACGCCAAGTTCAAGGACGTCCATGTCGTCGCCGACGAGCGGGACGAGGTGCGGGGCGTGGCCGCCACCGGGCCCAAGAAGGGCGGCTCGGTCAAGGTGATGCCGCTGTGCGCCGCGAGCGACGCCGCGTGGCGGACGCTGCTGCGCGAGCTGCCCGCGAGGGTGGGCGGGCCAGGCACCCGCCTCTACACCCACCAGGCGCCCGACGCGCGCTCCACCGCGGCGTTGCAGCGGCACGGTTGGCGGCTCGAAGGGCTCCTGCCGGGCGCCTACCACACCACCCAGAGCATGGCCCAGTGGGGCTATCTCACATGAGGGGCGCCAAAGGAGGGCGTGTGTCCATGACGGAAGTGCGCAACGGAACGGGCGGCGGGCCAGGGGAGCCAGGGGAGCCCTCGGGGCCAGGGGGGCCGGGGGAGGCGTTCGACGCCTATGCCGCGCGCCTGTTCGCGTTCGTTCGCGAGCGCGCGTGGGAGGCGTTCGAGACCCCGAAGAACCTCGCGATGGCGCTCGGCGGCGAGTGCGGCGAGCTGCTCGCGGCGCTCCAGTGGCTCGGTGACGAGGAGATCGCCGCCCGGATGCGGCGCGATCCCGCGTTCCACGAGGCGGTGGCGTCCGAGCTGGCCGATGTCCTCAACTACCTGCTGCGGCTCGCCAGGCACCTGGACGTCGACCTGCTCGCGGCGGCCGGGCGCAAGCTGGAGCGCAACCGGGCCCGTTACCCCGTGGAACTGGCGCGCGGCACCGCGGCCACGTACACCGAGCTCGCGGCGGCGGCCGGGAACGAGCCGCGGCCCGACGGGCGACCCGACGGGTGGCCCGATGGGCGGTGAGCCGCGCATCCCGCTCTTCCTTCCCGTGGTGCCGCCGGGCGCCAAGGAACGGGTCGGCCGGGTGCTCCAGTCGCCCTGGATCGGCCTCGGTCCGGTCACCGAGGAGTTCGAGAACGCCTTCGGCAAGGCGATCGGCGCCCCGCACGTGATCGGCGTCAACTCCGGCACAGCCGCGCTCCACCTGGCGCTGCGGCTGATCGGCGCCGGACCTGGCGACGAGGTGGTGCTCCCGGCCAACACCTTCGTGGCCACCGGGCACGCCGTGCTCTTCCAAGGCGCCACCCCGGTCTTCGCCGACATCGACCCGCGCACCGGCAACCTCGACCCGAACCACCTGCGGGCGCTGCTCACCCCGCGCACCGCCGCGGTCGTCCCGGTCCACTACGCGGGCGCCCCTTGCGACCTCGACGCCATCCACGCCATCGCCGCCCGCGCCGGGATCGCGGTTCTCGAGGACTGCGCGCACGCCGTCGGGGCCCGCCACCGGGGGCGGCCGATCGGCGGGAGCGGGGCGTTCCAGGCGTACTCCTTCCACGCCACCAAGACCCTGGCCATGGGCGAGGGCGGCGCGCTCGTCGTCCCCGACGCCCACCTCGCCGCGCGGGCGCGGCGGCTGCGCAGACTCGGCATCGAGCCGCGGCCCGACGCCGAGGGCGTCGCGCCCTGGGAGTACGCGGTCGATGAGGTCGGCTTCAAGTACAACATGGGCGACATCCAGGCGGCCATCGGCCTGGCCCAGCTCGACGTGCTCGACGACGTCGCCCGCCGCCGCGCCGAGGCCGCCGAGCACTACGCCCGCCGACTGGCCGGGATCCCCGGCGTCGCGCCGCTCGACCACGACAGGCGCGCCAGCGGCAACTTCCTGATGCCCGTCATCGCCGACGACCGCGACCGGCTGATGACCCACCTCGCCCGGCGCGGCATCGAGACCGGCGTGCACTTCCGCCGCATCGACAGCTACCCCATGTACACCCGGGCCAGGCTGCCGCACACCGAGCGGTTCTGGCGGCACCAACTGTCCCTGCCGATGCACTCGGCCCTCACACCGGGCGACGTGGACCGCGTGTGCGACGCCGTCGCGGACGGCGCGCGTTCCTGAAGAGCGTTCCTCAAGGAGGGATCCATGCGGATTCTGTACGTGTGCAGCGTCTACCTCCCCAACACGGGAGGCTGCCAGGACCCGATCGACCAGGTGGGACAGCGTTTTGTGGCCCAGGGCCACGACGTCCACGTCCTGACCAAGCGGTGGCCCGAGCACCTTCCCGCCACCGAGGACATCCACGGACTGACCGTGCACCGCGTCACCAGCCCGATCCTGCCGAGCGAGTTCAGGGAGCTGGTCTCCCCGGTCGCCCGCCTGCTGCGCGACCACGCGCCCGACGCCGTGCACGTCATCGGGCTGCGCCGCCCGCTGCCCGCCGTCGCGCTGATCGCGGCGCGGGCTTCGGGGGCGCCCGTGGTGATGACCGTGGGCGGCTGGGACATCCCCGACCCGACCGACCCCGAGCCGGGCAAGGTGTGGCGCACCGGTGCCGAGTTCGTGCCCCAGGCGATGCGCCGGGCGGACCGCGTCACCGCGGCGTCGCGGGACCTGGCGCGCCTGACCGCCCTGGCGCTGCCGGAGCTTTCGCCGGTCGGCGTCACCCATGTGGGCATCGACCACGCCTACTTCGCCGAGGCGCGGCCCCACCCGCACCCCAGGCCCTATGTCCTGGCGCTGCGCCGGCTCGAGGTCTCCAAGGGCATCGACCGCCTCATCCGCGCGTTCCACGCCCTCGCGCCCCGGCTGCCCGAGCTCGACCTGCTGATCGCGGGCGACGGCGCCGAGCGGGACAACCTCGTGCGGCTGACCGGCGAGCTGGGCCTGGACGCCCGCGTGCGGTTCATCGGCGAGGTGCCGCTCGACGCTGCGGCCCGGCTGCTGCGCGGCGCGGCCATGACGGTCGTGCCCTCCCTGGCGGAGGGCGGCGGGCTGGTCAACGTCGAGGCGCAGGCGGCCGGTTGCCCCGTCATCGCCACCCGGGTCGGCGGCATCACCGAGTATCTGCAAGGCGACAGGGGCGCCCATCTCATCGACGCCCCTGACCCCGCCGAGATCGCCGCCGCCGTCGAACGCGTGTGGCGCGACGAGCCGTATCGGCGGCGGCTGATCGCCGCGGGGCGCGAGCTGGCCCGCCGCTTCGACTGGTCGAGGCTGGGCGACGCCTACCTGGAGATGTACCGCGCGCTCGCGCCCGCCGCCGTCGGCCGCCCGCTCGCGCCATGGTCGGAGCTCGTCGACCTGCTGCACCGCAACGTGGTGGCGGAGCGGGACGGCGGGCCACCCGCGGACTTCGACGCCGAGTGGGCCGCGCGTGGCCTCGCCGAGGAGGAGGCGCTCGCGCCAGCCCCGCCCGAGTTCCTCGCCTACGGCCGGGGCGGCCGCCGCTGGTACTACGCGGGCCGCGTCGCGGGGCGCGCCGTCGCGCGGCTGAACGACGTGGCGCGGGAGTGCGTGGCCGCGTTCTGCTGCGCCCCGGCGCGCGTGGTCGACGCGGCCCTGTCGGAGGCCGCCGAGTGGGGCCGCTTCGACCTCGACGAGGTCGCTGCCTACGCCGACTACAAGGCGCGGGAGCTCGCCGCGGCCTGGGCCGTCGAGCGGTGAGCGCCATGGCCCCCGACGAGCACGGCGACCCGCTCACCTCGGACGCGTTCTACCACGAGCTCGCCGAGCGCTACGACGCCGACGTGGCCGCGGAGCGCCGCCCCTATCTCGACGCGGTCGACGCCCTGGTGTGCCGGGGCCGCGCCGCGCCGCGCCGCATGCTGGACATCGGCTGCGGCCCCGGCGTGCGGGGCGCGGGCCTCGCGCGGCGGCTCGGCGCCGGTGAGCTGTGGCTCGCGGACAGCAGCGCTGGCATGGTGCGCACCGCGAAGCGCGGCGTCCCCTGGGCGCGCGTCGTCAGGGCCGACCTGGCCGACGCGGAGCAGTGCGGGGAGCGGCTGCCGGGAGGGTTCGACCTGATCACATGCCTGGGCAATGTCCTCGGGCACATGCCCGAGAAGGCGCGCGTCGCCGCCCTGCGCACCGTTGGCGCGCTGCTCGCGCCCGGTGGAAGCGCCGTGCTCGACCTCAACAACCGCTACAACGCGGCCCAGTACGGCGTCGGGGCCGTCGCCGCGAACATGGCCAAGGACCTGCTCGGCCTCGGCGGCGGCGACTATGTGACGCGCCGCCGCGTGCGCGGCCGGGTCATCGCCACGCCCGTCCACCTCACCACCCCGCGCGAGGCGCGGCGGCTGATGGCCAGGGGCGGCCGCACCGTGCGGCGCACCTGGTTCGTGCACTACGCGCGGGGGTGCCCCGCGCGCGGTCCCCTGTCAGGCCAGATCGTCATGGAGGTCGTGTGAGCGCCACCCCCGAGGACCCGCGGACCGAGCCGGAGCCGGGGTCGGAGCCGCAGCCGGAGCCCTGGCCCGAGGAGAGCTGCCGGATCTTCATGGCCGCGCCGTTCGCCCAGCTCGTCGCGGACGGCGAACGCGTGGACGCCACCTGGCGCGACCGTCTCGAAACGCTGCGCCTGGCCCTGCTCGACCGGGGCCACGCCGTCTTCAACGCCCACCACAACGAGGACTGGGGCGCCGCGGGCCTCCCCCCGCGCGAGTGCGTACCCTCCGACTTCCGCGCGATGCTCGCGTGCGACGTCGTCTGCGCCTACCTGGGCAGCCCCGTGTCCGCGGGCGTCGCCGTCGAGCTGGGCTGGGCGTCCCTGCTGCGCAAGCCCGTCGTCCTCGCCCACGACCGCGGCGCGACGGTGAGCCCGATGCTGCGCGGCCTCGACTCCCTGACCCGGGTGACGCGGATCGTGCTCCCCCGCGGCCTGGACGAGGCGGGCGCCAGGGAGCTGGCCGAGGCGACGGACCGGCTCGCCGAGGCGGCCCTGGCCGACGGCGCGTCCCCCTGGCGCTGCGCGCGGCTGACCGCGCCCCTGCGCTATGTCGCGGCGACGGGGCGGACGAAGTGAACGCGGCGAACGACGTGAACGGCGCGAACGCGGTGAGCGCGGTGAGCGCGGTGAACGACGTGAACGGGGAGAACGGGGAGCGGCCGCTGACCGTCGCCGTCGTCGGCGTCGAGTTCGGCTGGGGCAGCGCGGGGCTGCTCGACTCGATCGTCGGGCGGCTGCGCGCCCAGGCCCCTGGACCCGTGCGCCTGATCGGCGTCAGCTCGGGGCTCGGCCGCCCGCTGCTCGACGAGATCGCCGTCGAGCGCTGGTACGGGCTCTCGGGCGCCGAGCCACGGCGTTACGCGGAGGTGGCCGCCGCCGAGGGCGTGGACGTCGCGCTGTCCGTGCTGGACGCGCCCGCCGCCAAGAGCTGGGAGGCGGCGGGCGTCCGCACCGTCTTCGTCGACGTGCTGTCCTTCCTGTGGACCATGGGAGACCGCGACTGGCTCCCCGGGGCCGTCACCCGCTACTGCGCCCAACGCTGCCCCGAACTCCCCGACGAGGCCCGGAGGTTGCTCGCCCATGTCGAACGGCTCGAGTGGGTCGGCGGCATCCTGCCCGAGCCCCCGCGCGGCGGCGCCCCGCCCCGCGAGCCCCGCCCTGGGCACGCCGTGATCGCCCTCGGCGGGCTGAGGTCGCCGCTGGTGACCGACCCGTTGGCCTATCCACGGCTCGTCGTGCCCCCGGTGCTGCGGGCGCTGGCCGCGCTCGGCTTCACATCGGCGCACCTGGCGGGGAACGTCCCCGCGTCCCTGGCCGACGAGCTGCGCCCCAGGGCGGTGCCGGGGATGCCCGCGGTGCCCGACCTGGAGATCACCGCGGGGATGGTGCCGCACGGCCGCTTCCGCGCGGCGCTCGGCGAGGCCGAGATGGTGCTCACCCAGCCCGGCCTGATGTCCCTGCTCGAGGCGGGCGCCACCGGGGTGCCGCTGGTCAGGCTGCCCCCGCAGAACGTCGCTGGCATCCTCCAGGCGCGCTTCCACGAGGCGGCCACCCGCTCAGGCTGTGGCGTGCCCTGGCCGCCCGAGGTGCTGGACGAGGAGCGCGTGCTCGCCGCCCGCGCTCGGGGCGAGGAAGCCGCCAACCGCCTCCACTACGGCCGCGTCGCATGGGCCGCCGCCCACCCACGGCAGGTCAGGCCCGCGCTGCGCGCCGCCACCGAGGCGGCCGTCGCACGGGCAAGAACGGTCGACCCGGCGCGCTGGACCGCGTTCACCGACGCGATCGGCACCGAAGGGGCCGCCACCGTCGCCGCCCGCGTGCTCGCCCTGGGCGACGAGGCCAGGAGGCGCCGGGCCGCGGGGAGGGCGTCATGACCGCGTCCGTCGCGGCGGACGACCCGAGGGCGTGGCTCGCCGCCAGGAACGCGCGGGACGCGTGCGCGGTCCGGCGCGTCCCCTTCGCCGAGCTGCGCGGCTGGGGCTTCGCCCCTGGCACGGGCGACCTCGTGCACGACAGCGGCCGGTTCTTCGCGGTGCGCGGGCTGCGGGTGAGCGCGCCCCACGGGCCCGTGGCGTCCTGGAGCCAGCCGATCATCGACCAGCCGGAGACCGGCATCCTCGGCATCCTCGTCCGCCGCTCGGGCGGCCTGACGCACTGCCTGATGCAGGCCAAGGCCGAGCCGGGCAACGTGGGCGGCGTCCAGCTCTCGCCCACCGTGCAGGCGACCCACAGCAACTACACCCGCGTGCACCGCGGCGCCCGCACCCGCTACCTCGACTACTTCACCCATGGGGCCCATGCCGCCCGCGGCCGGGTGCTGGTCGATGTCCTCCAGTCCGAGCAGGCGAGCTGGTTCCTGCACAAGCGCAACCGCAACATGATCGTCGAGGTGCCCCAGGACGCCGACGTGCCCCTCGCCGACGGCTACCGCTGGATCCCGCTGACCGAGCTGCGCGCCCTCCTGCGCGTCGACAACGTCGTCAACATGGACGCCCGCAGCGTGCTGTCCAGCCTGTCCTTCCCCACGGGGCGAGGGCGGGCGGCACCCCCCGTCGCCGAGACGCGCGATGCCCTCGACTGGCTGGCCAGGATCAGGGCGGGGCGCCGACTGCGCGCCCGCACCGTGCCGTTGGCCCAGGCGAACGGCTGGCGCCGTGAGGCCGACGAGATCGTCCACCGGGAGGGGCGGTTCTTCCGGGTGATCGGGGTCGAGGTCACCGCGGAGAGCCGCGAGGTCGGGCGCTGGTGCCAGCCGCTGCTCGCCCCCTGCGCGCGCGGCATCGTCGCGTTCCTCGTCACCCGCTCCACGGGCCCGATGCGGGTCCTGGCCTGCGCCAGGACCCAGCAGGGCCTGCGCGAGGCCGCCGAGATCGGCCCCACCGTCCAGGTCAGCGAGGACCTGCCGCCCGGGCCGCGCCCGCCCTACCTCGACGACGTGCTCGGCGCGCCGCCCACGCGCGTGCGCCGCGATGTCCTGCTGTCGGAGGAGGGCGGCCGCTTCCACCACGCCGTCAACCGCTACCTGGTGGTCGAGGCGCCCGAGGAGCGGGTCGCCGAGTCACCCCCCGAGGGCTTCCGCTGGATCAGCGCGCCCTGCCTCGCGGCGCTCAGCCGCGGCGGCCATGTCAACGTCGAGGCCCGCACGCTGCTCGCCTGCCTCCCTGATCTCGGGGAGCCCGATGACCCGGGGGACGCGGAGTGAGCCGCTCTCTCGGGCTCGGCCTGCTCGGCTGCGCCGACATCGCGTGGCGGCGCACCCTCCCGGCCCTCGCCGACGTCCCCGGGATCGACCTCGTGGCGGTGGCGAGCCGCGACCCGCGCACCGCCCACGCGTTCGCCGAACGGTTCGGCGGCAGGCCGGTGCCCGGCTACGAGCGGCTGCTCGCGCTGCCCGACGTGGAGGCCGTCTATGTGCCGCTGCCGACCGGGCTGCACGCCCCGTGGGCCCGCCGCGCCCTGGAGGCGGGCAAGCACACCCTGGTCGAGAAGCCGCTGACGACCCGCGCGGCCGACACCGCCGAGCTGCTTGCCCTCGCGCACGAGCGGCGGCTGGTCCTGCGGGAGAACCTCACCTTTCTCCACCACGCCCAGCACGCCGCCGTGCGCGCCCTGCTCGACACCGGCAGGATCGGCGAACTGCGCGAGGTGCGGGCCGTGTTCGGCGTTCCGCCGCGCGCCCCCGACGATGTGCGGTACGACCCCGGCCTGGGCGGCGGCGCCCTCGTCGACGTGGGCGTCTACCCGCTGCGCGCGGCCTCCCTGTTCCTGGGCGAGGGGCTGAGCGTCACGGGCGCCGGGCTGCGCCTCGACCCGGCGACCGGCGTCGACACCGCGGGGGCCGCGCTGCTCGAGGCGCCGGGCGGCGCGTTCGCGCAGCTGGCGTTCGGCTTCACCCACCACTACCGCTCGGCGTACGAGCTGTGGGGCAGCCGCGGGCGCATCGTGCTGGAGCGCGCGTTCACGCCGCCCGACGACTTCCGCCCCATCGCTGTCCTCCATGACCCCGACGGGGCGCACGAGATCGCCCTTGAGCCGGACCGGCAGTTCCGCAACAGGCTGCGCGCGTTCGCCGACGAGGCCAGGGCCGGAGCCGACGCGCGGTCCGACGCCCGCGCCGAGGAGCGCGCCCTGCGCGAACAGGCCCGGCTCGTCGACGCCATCGCCTCCCACGCCGCCATCGCCTCCCACGCCGAAGGGGCCAGGGCGTGACGGCGTCGGGCGCCGTCGTCCTCGGCGGACACGGCTTCATCGGGCGGCACGTGTGCGCGGCCCTGCGCCGCGCGGGCTGGTCGCCCGTCGCCCTCGGCAGCGCCGAGACCGCCGCGGGCCGCTCCCTCGACATCCTGCTCGCCGCGCACGCCCCCGCGGTGGTGGTCAACGCCGCGGGCGCCGTATGGACGCGCGACCCTGGCGAGTTGCACGCGGCCAACGTCGTGCTCACCGAGCGCGTCGTCGCCGAGGTCGCCGCCGCCAGGCCGCGCCCGCGGCTCATCCACCTCGGCTCGTCCCTCGAGTACGCGCCCACGCGGGTCGGCGTGCCCTGCCGCGAGGACTCGCCCACGGGCCCGGCCACCCGGTACGGGCACACCAAGCTCCAGGCCACCACCCGGGTCCTCGACGCGGTGGCCGCGGGCTCCCTCGACGCCGTTGTCCTGCGCTTGTTCAACGCGTTCGGCCCCGGGGCGCACCCGGCCAGCCTGCTCGGCAGGCTGGCAGGGCGGCTGCGCGTGGCCGCGGCCACCCGCGCCCCGGTCACCGTCCCGCTGCCGAGGCCCGTGGCCTACCGCGACTTCGTCGACGTGCGGGATGTCGCGGACGCGGTGGTCGCCGTGGCACCCCACGGTCCGGGCACCGGAGTTGAGGGGGCCCTCTTCAACGTCGGCAGCGGCACCGCCCTGGCCACCGACGACCTGGTCCGCGGCCTCGTGCGGGCGAGCGGCGTGCCCGCCGTCCTGGTCGACGAGCCCGACGGGCCGTCCGTGCGCCCAGGCGGCCCGCCGTGGCAGTGCGCCGACATCGCCCGCGCCAGGCGGCTCGGCTGGCGCCCGCGCCGCGCCCCGGAGCGGACGCTCCGCGACCTCTGGACCCGGGCGAGCCACCCCATGAACGACGCCCCATGAACGACGCCCCATGAACGACGCCCCATGAACGACGACCCATGAACGACGACCGATGAGAGGAGCGAGGATGAACGAGGGCAGCCATGGCCGATGACGCGAGGCGCGCCGTTTCCGACCTAGTGCGCGCCGTCCACCGCGCCGCCCCCGCCCAGGAGTTCGTGCCGGGCGTCACCCCCGTCACGCCCTCAGGCGCGGTGCTCGACGCCGACGACCGGGTGGCCCTCGTGGAGGCCGCCGTCGACCTGCGGATCGCCGCCGTCACCCACGCCCCCAGGTTTGAGCGCGCCTTCGCCAGAAGGCTCGGCCTGCGCAAGGCGTTCCTGACCAACTCGGGCTCGTCCGCGAACCTCCTCGCCGTCTCCGCGCTCACCGCGCCCCAGCTCGGCGAGCGGCGGCTGCGCCCCGGCGACGAGGTCGTCACCGCGGCCGCCGGCTTCCCGACGACGGTCAACCCCCTGGTGCAGAACGGCCTGGTCCCGGTCTTCGTCGACATCGAGCTGCCCACCTACAACACCACGGTCGAACGCGTCGCCGCCGCCGTCGGCCCGCGCACCCGGGGCATCGCCCTCGCCCACGCCATGGGCAACCCGTTCGAGGCGGCCGAGCTCGCCGCGTTCGCCCGCGACCGCGGACTGTGGCTCGTGGAGGACAACTGCGACGCGGTTGGCTCCCGCTACCGGGGCGAGCTCACCGGGCACTTCGGCCATCTGAGCACCGTGAGCTTCTACCCCGCGCACCACATCACCATGGGCGAGGGCGGCTGCGTCCTCACCGACAGCCTCGAACTCGCGGGCCTGGTCGAGGCGTTCCGCGACTGGGGGCGCGACTGCTGGTGCGCCCCAGGGGAGGACGACCGGTGCCACAAGAGGTTCGACTGGCAGCTCGGCACCCTGCCGCACGGCTACGACCACAAGTACGTCTTCTCCCAGGTCGGCTACAACCTCAAGTCCACCGACCTCCAGGCCGCGCTCGGCCTGAGCCAGCTGGCGAAGCTCGACCGGTTCGGCGAGCGGCGCCGCGCCAACTGGCGGCGGCTGCGCACCGAGCTCGACGGGCTGCCGGGGCTGCTGCTCCCCGAGGCGACCCCGGGGAGCGACCCCAGCTGGTTCGGCTTCGTGATCACCGTCGAGCCCGGCGCCCCCTTCACCCGTCGCGACCTCCAGCTGCACCTCGAGGGGCGCAGGATCGGCACCCGCCTGCTGTTCAGCGGCAACCTCACCCGCCAGCCCGCGTACGCCTCGGTGGCCTACCGGGTCTCAGGCACCCTGGAGAACAGCGACCTCGTCACCGCGCGGACCCTCTGGATCGGGGTCCACCCCGGCATCACCGACGCGATGCTCGACCATGTCGTCGACGAGATCGGCACGTTCGTCCGCTCCCGCGCCCGCGGCCGCGTCAGGGGCGCGGCGCCGCGCCAAGCGCGGGCAGGATCGTCTCCCCGACGCGGTACGCCTCCTCGAGCAGGGGGTTCCCCGAGAGGATGAACGTGTCGACGCCCAGGTCCTCATACTCCTTGAGCCGCTCGACGACCTGGGCGGTCGAGCCGACGACCGCGGTGCCAGGACCCGGCCGGAACAGACTCATGCCGGGCCAGAGGTTCGGGTGCCGCTCCAGCTCGCGGGCCCGCGCCGGGACCCGGCCGCCGTGCTGCCTGAACTGCCGCTGCCAGCCGACCCCTTCACCGCCCGCCCGGTCCCCGAGCTGGCGGGCGTAGGTGGCCTCGCTCGTCACGTCGAGCAGCCGGTCGGCGGCCGCCCACGCCTCGTCCTCGGAGGCCCGCGCGATCAGGTGCACGCGCGGCCCGAAGCGCGGGGTCCTGCCGTGCGCGGCGGCGGCCTTCCGCACCCGGTCGAGCTTCTCCTCAAGCTGCCGCGGCGGCTCGGCCCACGTGAGGTAGACATCCATGTGCCCGGGGGCCACCTCGATCCCCGGGGGCGACGAGCCGCCGAACCACAGCGGCACTTCCGGGGCCTGGACCGGCCTCGGATCGCCGAACGAGGCGCCCGCGCCGGTCAGTTCGTAGAAGCGGCCCTTGTGGTCGACGACCTCGTCGGTGACGAGCCGCCCCTCGCGCAGGACGCAGACGCGGTCCGCGAGGCGCACCGCCTCCTCGACGTCGTGGGTGACCAGCAGGACGGCGGGGCGGTGGACTCGGCACAGCTCGTTCACCAGGTCCTGCATGCGCAGCCGGGTCAGCGCGTCGAGCGCGGCGAACGGCTCGTCGAGCGGCAGGAGTTCGGGCTCCCGCACCAGCGCGCGGGCGAGCGCCACGCGCTGCGCCTCCCCGCCGGGGAGGGTGGTGGGCCACGCGCGGGCGTGCGTCTCGTGGCCGACCTCGGCAAGCGCCCTGCGCCCGCGCTCGGCCGGGCCCTGGGGAGCGCGACCGACACATTGGCCAGGACCCGCTTGGCGGGGACGAGCCGCGGCTCCTGGAAGACGGTGGTGCGCGCCCTCGGCACCAGGATCTCGCCCGAGTCCGCCTCGTCGAGGGCGCCGAGGATCCGCAGCAGCGTCGTCTTGCCGCTGCCGCTGCCGCTGCCGCCGCCGCTCGCGCCGAGCAGCGCCACGAACTCGCCCTCGCCGATGGGGAGGTCGAGCCCGTCGAGCACGGCCCGCCCGCCGAACGCCTTGCGCAGCCCGCGTACATGGACGGCGACGCTCATCGGACCGCCCTCCGCCACGGCATCAGCAGCCGTTCGAGCACGCGCACGATCACATCCGGGCACAGCCCGAGCAGCCCGTACACCAGGATGCAGACGGCGAGGATGTCGGTGCGGGCGAAGTCGCCCGCCTGCACCATCAGGTAGCCGATGCCCGCGGTGGTGTTGATCTCCTCGGCGGCGATCAGGGCGATCACGCTGAGGGTCATCGACACCCCCGCCCGCTCGGCGGCCCGCACGCCGGGGACTTCGTCGGTGGTCTTCATCGCAGTGTTGTCACATCGAGCACGTGCGCGGCGACGTCCACCTCGTCACGGGTCACCCCGTGCTCGGCGTAGAAGCGCGCCACATCCTAAAACCGCTCGATGTCCGCGTCGGTGATCGGCTCCACGGTGCCGCCCTGGGCGGCGAACTCCACCTGCCCGCGCGGGGCGTCGCCGGTGAGGGCCTGGGGGCCGACCTCGGTGTTGACGTTGGGGAACGCCTCGGGGTCCTCGCGCTGCCGCGCGCTGGCCTCGTGCAGGTACGCGTAGGGGGCCCGCACCACGTCGGGGTGCTCCTCGGCGAACTCCGTCCTGACGGCCGTGAGGCTGTAGTTGTCGGACGCGATGTCCTCGCCGTCCACCAGGAAGTGGGCCTCGCCGCCGCCGATCTCGGCCACGGAGTACGCCGCCCACACCGCCCAGGCGTCCACCTGGCCCGCGGTGAAGACGGCGCCGGTCTGGTCGGGGCGGAGATAGACCCGCTCGGCCTCCCCCGGGGCGATGCCCTCCTGTTCCAGGGCCTTCAGCAGCAGATACTCGCCGGTCCCGCCCTCGTTGACGGCGACCTTCCTGCCGACGAGGTCGTCGATGGACTCCATGCCCGAGCCGTCCCTGACGAGGATCCCCTCGCCCGCGGGGTCGGGCGCGGTGGCGGTGAAGAACGAGAACCTGGGGTTCTGGGACAGCGCGGTGATGCCGGAGGTGATGGATCCGGTCGCGATGTCGAGCTGGTCGGCGTTGAGGGACTGGGTGGCGGGCGCGAACGGTCCCGCGCTGCCCGTCCAGGCGACCTCGGCGCCCACACCGGCGAGGGCGCGCTCGAGCGAGCCGTCCCTCTTGCCGAGGGCGAGGGCGCCCGAGTTGCCGGGGTCGGGAACGCGGACGGTCACCGTCGGGGCGTCGCCGTCGCCGGTGTCCGCCCGGGAGTCCCCGCAGCCGGTGAGGGCCGCGAGCGCGGCGGCCGACGCGAGTGCGGTGGCCCTCCCTGAACAGGGCGGCCTCGGCGTGGGTGTAGTGGGTGCCGCGGGGCACCGCGTCGGCGTCGGTTGCCGCGTCCTGGAGGGAGCGGACCGCGATGCCGTCGGGCGCGAACGCGTCGGACAGCCACCCGCGGTCGGCGGCGATCCCGGTCGCCGTGGGCACAGGACAGCGCGTGTACCACAGGACCGTGGGCAGGGCTGGGTGTGTCATGGACTCTTCCCTGAAGGAGCTGATCCCCTGGGCGGGGCGGGGCGGGGCGGACGCGCGGCGGGCGCGGGGGCGCACCCGCGCATCGAGGGCGTGGGCCGGAAGGGCCGCGGGCGCGGGCGGACCACCACGGGGGGCCCGCGCGTCGCGGGGTGGGGCTCAGCGACAGACAGCGCTGGAGACGCGCCCCAGGTCGACATGGCGGCGGGCCGTGAGCGGGCACGGGACAACGGCGGTGTGGCGCAACGTTCCGCTCCCTTCCGGCTCCCGCCGCACGCGATCCGGCGGCTGACCCGGAGCCTGGCACAGCCGCGAACGCCCGGCCAAGGAACGTCCCACCCTGTGGGAGCGCACATGAACCCGGTGTTGCCAAGGGCGGTGCGGCCGCCGCGCGCATGCCGCCATGTGAGACGTTCGCGGCCCCGCGCACACGAAGGGGCAGGGCGACCCCACCCCACGAAGGGACGCATGGTGACGCCGACTTCGGGGACCGGCGCGCAGTCCGTCGGGCCCGCCCTCGACATCCTGCTCTGCTTCCACGACAACGCGCCCGACTTCCACGACAACGCGCCCGACCTCAGCGCCTCGGAGATCGCCCGCAGGCTCGAGCTCTCGACATCCACCGCGCACCGGCTGGCCCGCGCCCTGCTGGACGCGGGCTTTTTCGAACAGGACCACCGCACCGCGCGTTACCGGCTCGGCCCCGCGGTCACCGAGCTGGGGCGGCTCTCCTACCACCGGCGTGGCCCGCACCTGGTCGCGCGCGAGCTGACCGACCTGGCCGAACGCACGGGCACCACCGCCGACCTGGCGCTGCGCGGCGGGCCCTACGCCGTCATCGTGGCCGGTGGCTCCGTCACCCCGCGCGTCGGCCCGCGCAGGCCGCTGCACTCCACCGCGCTCGGCAAGGTGCTGCTCGCCTGGCCGCCCCCCGGCGAGGGCGGCGTGGAGTCACTGCCGCCGCTGCCCGCGTTCACCGACCGCACCATCGTCGACTCCGCGCGGCTCGCGGCCGAGCTCGACCAGGTGCGCGCGCGGCGTTACGCGGTCAACGACGGCGAGTCCGCGCACGGCATCCGCACCGTGGCCGTTCCCGTGCTCGACCACATCGAGGCCGCGCGCTTCGCCCTCGCCCTCCGCGGAACGCCCGACCTGATCACCGCCGAGCGCACCGAGTGGTTCCTCGACCAGGGCCCGCGCCTGCGCCTGGGCCATCGAGGTGCTGCTGCTGCCCCCGGCCGAGCGCCGCCGCACGACCGAACGCCGTGTGCCCCGAGGCGATTAAGCGGCCGTGAATCGGTCGATGATACGGACGGGTGGTGAGGTCATGAGCATGGCTGACGCGGCGTCCGGCGAGTCGAACGGGCCGGACGGACCGGACGGACCGGACGGATTGCATGGGGCGGGCGGATCGCATGGGGCGGGCGGCCCCGATGGATCGGACGGCCTGCTCACCTGTCCGCTTCCCGGCTCCTTCCGCTTCGAGCCCTCGCCCCTGTGGGCCCGCCTTCGGGAGTCGAGCCCGGTGGTGCGCGTGCGCACCGTCTCGGGGCATGTGGCCTGGCTGGTCACGCGCTACGAGGACGTCCGCACCGTGCTGAGCGACAGGCGGTTCTCCCGGGCCCTGATGACCGCCCCAGGCGCGCCCCAGGCGGGGGTGACCAAGCCGCGCCGCGGCTCCCTGCCCACGATGGACCCGCCGGAGCACACCCGCGTCAGAAAGCTCCTCACCGCGGGGTTCAGCCACCGCTATCTCGAGGGCCTGCGGCCCTGGATCAGGGACCTGGCGGAGCGGCTCGCGGACGACCTGGCCGCCGCGGGCACCCCGGCCGATGTGCGCACGACCTTCTCGCAGCCCCTCCCGATCCAGGTCATCTGCCAGATCCTCGGCGTCCCCTACGAGGACAGGGAGCGCTTCGCCGCATGGTCGGCGAGCGTCTACGGCCTGTCACCGGCCGAGGCCGACGCGGCGAACGAGTCCTACGACCGGCTGGAGAGCTATCTCGGACGGCTGCTCGCCGCCAAGCGCGCCGAGCTGAGGAACGGGCGCGCGCCCGACGACCTGCTCGACCAGCTCATCGGCGCCAGCGACGAGCACAGGCAGCTGGACGAGGAGCAGCTTGTCGCGTTCGGCCTCAACCTGCTGATCGGCGGCTTCGAGACGACCGCCAACCAGCTGGGCACGTTTGTCGCGTCCCTGCTGGGCAGCCAGGGCGAGTGGCGGAGGCTGGCCGCCGACCCCGACCTCGTGCCAGGGGCCGTGGAGGAGCTGCTGCGGCTGCACCGGCTGTCCGAAACCGGCCAACTACGCATAGCCACCGAGGACATCGAGCTGTCGGGCACCCGCATCCGCGGCGGCGACGGGGTGATCGCCGCCATCGGCGCGGCCAATCGTGACCCCGGGGCCTTCCCCGACCCCGACCGGCTCGACATCACGCGCTCCCCGAACCCCCACCTGGCGTTCGGGCACGGGGCGCACTTCTGCCTGGGGGCGCACCTCGCGCGCATCGAGCTCCAGGAGGCGCTGCGCACGCTCACCCGGACGTTCCCCGCCATGCGCCTGGCCGTGCCCGCAGCGGAGCTCGGCTGGCGCAGGGCGCTCATCAGCGGCCTCGAGCACATCCCCGTCGTGTGCGGGCCGCGCGAGGGCTGAGCCTTTCGAAAGGCGTGACGCGGCGTATCGCGCGCCGATCCGGAGCGTGCGCGAACGGCGGCCCCGCTGTGAGCCCGGCCACGCGACGCCCGTCACATCCGAAGGGGAATAGGAGGCCACAGGGCGGCGCCTCGGTGGGGGAGTGCCGCGGGGCGTAAGACGGCGGTCCGGTGGCGCGGGGAACTACGGCCCGGCCTAGTGGATCTTGTTTTTGCGGTGCCCTGACGGCAGTTCCCACACTGGGCCACGTCGCACATCGCGGCACACCCCGCACCCCCCGCGCACCACTCGTGCGCCCCCGTACGCACCCCGGAGAGAGAAACGAGGTACGTCTCATGACCGCCAGTACGCACGGCACCCGCCGCACCCTGACCCGCAAGGTCGCGCTGGCCGGCATCGTCACCGCTGGCGCGGCCGCCCTGACCCTCCCCTTCGCGCCCGGCGCGGCCGCCGACGACGGGAACGCCCACGTCGCCAGGACCGCCGACGAGACCGCCGCCCCCGCGGCGTTCGCCCCGCAGAGCCCCGACGGCGCCCTGGGCCAGGTCCCCGGCACCGGAGACGACGAGAACGGCGACGACGCGAAGCGTGACAGCGCCGAGCGCGCCGACCGTGGTGACCGCGCCGACCGTGGTGACCGTGGTGACGACGGCGCCGCCCGCGGCGACGACCGCGAGCCCCGTGACAAGGGCCGTGGCGCCCAGTACCGCGAGGACGGCACGCTGATCACCGTCGAGCGCCACGAGCAGCCCAAGGCGCAGGCCGCGTCGGGCGAGGACATCGACCGCTGGATCGACGAGGCGCTCGAGGTCATGGACGAGCAGGGCATCCCCGGCTCCTACGAGGGCATCCACCGCAACCTGATGCGTGAGTCGAGCGGTGACCCGCTCACGATCAACCTGTGGGACAGCAACGCCGAGAAGAACATCCCGTCCAAGGGCCTGCTCCAGGTCATCGACCCGACGTTCGAGCAGTACCACGTCGAGGGCACGAGCAAGGACATCTACGACCCGGTCGCCAACATCGCCGCGGCCTGCAACTACGCGGCCGACCGGTATGGCTCCATGGACAACGTCGACAGCGCGTACTGACCCGGCCCCCGACCCACGAAGCGCACCAGGATCCACGAAGAGCGCCAGGACCCACGAAGCGCACCAGGACCGGCGCCCGCGCCCGGCCCGCCCCCTCGGCGGACCGGGCGCGGGCGCTTCGCGCGCCACGGGCGGGTAGCGTCTCCCCCGTGAGCGAGGACGGCAATCCGGATGACGCCACGCTGCTGGCGGGGCTCGACACCACCACCCCCGCATGGGCTCGGCTGCTCGCGCTCGCCGATCGGTTCGCCGCCGAGCCGCACGCCGCCGACGACTACCGCTGGACGCGGCCCGAGCGGCGCGCCGACGGCGCCGTCACGATGGCCTACCCCGTCTATGGCGAACGCGTCACGCAGGCCCGTCGCGCGCTGGCCGAGGTGGGGGCGGTCACCCCGGCGTACCACTGGATGCGGCGGCCCCGCGTGCGCTACGACGACGGCGCGCTGTCGCCGGGCGACGCGATCCGCATGGCCACGTCCGTCGTGCGCGGGGAGCGCTTCAACGAGGGGACCCTCGGCCGGGCGGTGGAGAGCGGCGCCCTGCGGGCGGTCCTGGTCGCCCTGGCCACCTGGTACCGGGACCGCCCCGGCGCGTGAGCCGCGTCGGCCCGCCGCCGCAACCGGGCGGCGGGCCGAACGCCGGTGCGTTCAGGCGGCGTTGCCCCCGTGCTCGGCACCGCCTGGCGCTTCGGTGCCGAGGTGGACGGGCAGCTCCTGCCGCCGCTTGACGTTGAGTTTGCGGTACACGCGGGTGAGGTGCTGCTCGACGGTGCTCGCGGTGATGAAGAGCTTCCCCGCGATCTCCCGGTTGGTGTAGCCCATGACGGCGAGCGACGCGACGCGGCGTTCCGATTCGGTGAGCCGGGACAGCTCCGCCCGCCCCTCGGGCTCGGCGACGGCGCCGCTGAGCCCGGAAGGCACGGACAGCAGCTCCTCGGTCAGCGGCCTGGCCCGGCACAGCCTGGCGAGGTGCCAGGCGCGGCGGAAGACCATGCGGGCGCGGCGCTTCTCCCCGATGGCGTAGTAGGCGCGGCTGAGGTCGGCCAGCGTGTGGGCCTGTTCGAGCCGGTTCCCGTGGTCCTCGAAGATGTCAAGTGCCTCCGTGAGGAGTTGGGGCCAGCGGGTGGCGGGTCCCGAGGTGGCCAGGATCCGCAGGGACGACGCCCGCGCGGCGGTGCCGTCGGTGCCGGGGCGGGCGAGCTGGTCGGAGGCCAGGCGCCTGGCGCGGTCCTTGTTGCCCAGGCGCAGCCACGCCTGCGCCGCGCTGGTGCGCCAGGGCACCAGGTCGGGCAGGTCGAGGCCCCAGCCGCGCATCAGCTCGCCGCAGGACATGAAGTCGGCGAGCGCCGCGTGGGGGTGGTGGGTGGCGAGGTAGTAGTGGCCGCGGGCGTGCAGGTAGCGCAGCCCGTGGCGGCCGGTGTTGAGCGCGAACGGAACGGGGTGGGCCAGGAGCCGGGCGCCCTCGTCGTAGTCGCCCGCCCTGGTGGCGGCCGTGATCAGGAGGGCCAGGGGGAAGCCGACGGCCAGGCCCCAGGCGCCGGGCGGCAGATGGGCCAGCGCGGCGCGCGCGCCCTCCATGGCCTTGGTCAGCTCCCCGCGCCGCAGGGCGGTGTCGGCCCTGACGGCGGCGAACACGGCCCGCCAGACCGGGGTTCGCCGGGTCGCGGCCTGCGCCAGGTCGTCGCACCAGCGCTCGGCGGCCCGGTACCGGCCCGCCTGGACGAGCTCCTGCAGCGCGAGCATCGCGGCCTCGACGGCCCATGGGTCGGGGCGGCCCAGGCTCAGGTCGTTGAGCGTCCGTTCGGCCCCTTCCGCGGTCTCCTCGCGGCGACCGCGGGAGATGAGGTCGCACAGCGCGGCGAGCGAGCGGAGCCTGGCGTCGTCGTGGGGCCCGCCCAGGCCGTCCTCGGGCTCGCGGGGCGCGGCGCTCCGTGGGCGGTGGGCGGCGAGGGGCGGGTGGACGACGGCGAGCCACGCGTCGAGATCGCGCAGCCCCGTGGCCTCGTGCGCGGGCAGGGTGCGCAGGTGCTCGATGACCCCGGTGGCCTCGGCGACGCGGCCGAACCACAGGAGCTGGCGGATCAGCGGAACGCCGTGGCGGGGCGCGAGCCTGCCGGAGCGCAGGTCCATGACGAGCGCTTCGAGGTGGTGGGCGGCGGCCAGCGGGTTGAGCTGCCACTCCGCGTCGGCGAGCCTGGCGCGGGCAACGGCGCGCTTGGGGCCTTCCTCGCAGCCGCGGTGAGCCAGCTCCAGGCACTCGACGGCCCAGGGCACGCGGCCGTCGAGCAGGGCGTGTTCGGCGGCTTCGAGCAGCAGGTCGCGCGCCCATGGCGGGCCCGCGTCGCCCGCGTCGGTGAGATGGCGCGCGACCGCCACCGGGTCGGCGCCGTGGCGGTGCAGCAGCTCGGCGGCACGGCGGGAGTGCGCGGCCCGTTCGGCGCTCGGCAGGTCGTCGAGGACGGCGGCGCGGGCGGCCGGGTGGCGGAAGTCACCGCCGTCGAGCAGTCCCGCGGCGGTCAGGGTGCGCAGCGCCCGCTCGACGGTCCCCGGCGCCGTGTCGGCGAGGCCGCCGAGCGGGGCGGGCGGGGCGGGTTCGCCGAGGACCGCCAGGGCGCGCGCGATCCGCACGGCCTCGGGCCCCGCGCGGTGGGCGCAGCGCAGCACGGCGCGGCCGTAGCCCTCGGCGCGCACCCCGCCCGCCACCCTGTGGTCCTCGATGAGCGCGTGGAGCAGCAGGGGGTTGCCTCCGCTCGCGGCGTGCAGCGCGGGGGCCAGCCGCTGGGCGGCGCTGGCGCCGAGCTCGTCGGTGAGCAGCCCGGTGACGGCGTCCTGGCCGAGGAGCCCCACATGGAGTTCGGCGACGTTGGGCAGGCGGAGCAACTCGGTGCGCAACGGAGAATTCTCGGGCTCGGGGTGATCCTCACCCGCGAGTGCGAGCAGGATACGGGCCGAGCCGATCCTGCGGGCCAGGTAGTGCAGGCAGCATCGGGACGGACCGTCGGCGTTCCCGATGTCGTCGATCCCTATCAGCAGCGGCGTCTCGGCGGCGAGATCGAGGATCACCTGACTCAGCCCGTGGATCACCTGGACCGCTTCGAAAGTCAGCTCTTCGTACGGTGACGTGGCGGGCGCCGTCGTGGTCAATGCCCGGTCGATCAACTGCCCGGCCCTTGCGACGAGTCCAGGCGGCAGCGGCGCGCTGCGGAAGAGCTGACTGAGAACACTGAACGGAATCCTCCGCTCCGTTGGTGAGCAGATGGCGTCAAGGACGAGGACATCGGATTTTGTGGCGGCCTCGGCGAAATTCCGCAGCAGTTCGGTCTTCCCGCTGCCTGCGGGGCCGTTCAAAAGAACGGTGCGCCCTTCCCCGCGTATTGAGTCGTCGAGCAGTAGTCCCAGCCGCACCAGGTGGTCGCCCCGTTCGAGCAGACGCACCGGTCACCCCCTTGTCGAGATCTGGCATAACCTCGTTGACCTGCGCACTCCTTCGTGAACAGCGGCTCGGCGCTCACTCTAACAATGCCCCTGGGGGGGAAGTTGCATCTGTCACCCATTCCTCGGGAATCGCACGGCAATTGCATTAGCGTCACCCATGGAGGGAGCGGGGGAGTGAGAGATATCCCACATGTGAAGTGGGCGATTTGGTGCCCTCTTACCGGTTTGATGCCGTTCCTCCGTGAAGGCTGGGATCGTTAATGGAAACGTCACAGTGCGAGGACACCAGCGCCGTGCCGGGCTTCCCGCCCCGGTGGGGGCGGTAACACCCTTGACACCGACTTCCCTTGACAACAGAATTGATGCTTGATTTGAGGCTTGTCGCCATGTGCCCCCCACCGCACATCGATCGCTGGCAGCGGTCTGTCAATTGCGCGTGAAAAACCGAACCGAGACGGAGGTTCAGTCGCATGCAATTCAGGATCCTGGGCACCATGGAGATCACCGACCAAAGCCGTTCGATTCAGCTCAGAGGAATGACGCAGAGAGCAGTGCTCGGCTATTTGCTGCTGCATGCCAATGAAACCGTGGCAACCAGTCAGTTATTGCGTGCCCTATGGGGGGATAAACCACCGATCACCGCACGCAAGATGCTTCAGAACGCGGTCGCGGGGCTGCGCCGCCGACTGGACGCCAGGGACGCGCGGCAGGTGTCCCTGCTGACGCACGCGCCGGGCTATCTGCTGCGCGTCGACCCGGAGCGGGTGGACTGGTTCCGCTTCCGCGGCGGGGCCGAGCAGGGCCGGGCGGAGCTGGCGGTGGGCGCGTGGGGGGCGGCCGCCACGCTGCTGCGGGAGGCGCTGGGCCTGTGGCGCGGCCCGCTGCTTGCCGACCTGGCCGAAGTCGGCGTCGACTGGCCCGAGTTGGCCACCGCGGAGGGCATGCGGCTCGCCGTGCTCGAAGACTGCGCCGAGGCGGAGCTGGCGATCGGCCGCCACCACGAGGTGATCGACGAGCTCGCCGCCGCCGCGGAGGCGGCGCCGCGCAGGGAGCGCCTGTGTGGCCTCCTGATGATGGCCCTGTACCGGTGCGGACGGCAGGCGGACGCGCTCGAGTCCTATCGGCGGACGCGCACAGTCCTGGTGGACGAGCTGGGCCTCGACCCGGGGCACGAGCTACGGGAGTTGGAGCGTTCCATCCTCAACCACGATCCGTCGCTCGCGCTGCTCGCGGCCGGCGGAACGGCCGTTTCGCTGCGCAGCGCGCCCGCCGACCTGACCGGTCCGGCCGAGGCCGCGGCGGACGGGGCGGACGCGCGGCAGGGCGCGGCGGCCCAGGGCGCCGACGAGCCTCCGCCCCAGGGCGACGCGCGGGCCGCCGGGTCCGAGCGGGGGGCGTGCGGTGCCACGGTGGAGCGCAAGTGGGTGAGCGTGCTGCTGGTGCGCGCCCAGGAGGGCGAGGGCGGCGAGGCGCAGGACCCCGAGGACGCCGCTGAGGGCATGCGGTGGGTGACGGCGGCAGTGCGTGAGGAGGTCGACCGGTACGGCGGGGTGCTGCACGGCCGGATGGGGTCGGTGTGGCTGGCGCTGTTCGGCGTGGAGCGGAACCGCGAGGACGACGCGCAACGAGCGGTGCGGGCCGCGCTGGCGATCCGCGACCGTGTCGCGGCGCGGCAGCCCGCCGACGCCCTCCCCGAGCCCGCGCCACGGGCCGCGGTGGCCACCGGGGAGGTGCTGGTGACGCCGAGCCGGGAGCCTGGCCATGACGCGGGCACACCCGAGGTGGCCGGTGGGGTGCTCGACGTCGGGATGCGGCTGCTGATGCTGGCCGCCCCGCGCGAGGTGCGGGTCTGCGACGCGACCCGGCAGATGAGCGAGGCCGCCTTCGTCCACGGGGCGTCCGCGCAGCCGATGGGCGGCTGGCGGGTGACGGCGATCAGGGAGTGCCGCGTCGCCGACCAGCCCACCCCGCCTTTTGTGGAGCGCGAGCGGGAGTTGGAGATCCTCCGGGCCCTGCTGCGGGACGTCCTGCGCCGCCGCAGGCCGCAGCTGGCCGCGGTGGTGGGCGAGGCCGGTGTCGGCAAGAGCCGCCTGGTCGCCGAGCTGGCCCTGACGGTGGGCGACGTGGCCGACGGCTTCCGCTTCGTCCTCGGCCGCACCGCGTCCTTCCCCACCAACACGCCCTTCGGGCCGCTGGCCGATGTGGTCAGGTCGCTCCTGGGCGTGCGGCACACCGACTCGCCCACGGTGGTGGAGGAGCGGCTGCTGCACACGGTGCGGCGCCTGGTCGGGCCCGGTGAGGCCGCGGCCCGGCTGCTGCCGCACCTGCGCCCGCTGGCCGGGCTGACCCCTGGCCCGCGGCCGCGCGGCGGCACGCCTGAGGCGTTCGCGGCATGGCGGCGCTTCCTCGAAGAGGCGGCGACCGAACGGCCGTTGGTGATGGTCTTCGAGGACCTGGACCGGGCCGAGACGCCGATGATCGAGTTCGTCCAGGAGCTGATCGCCAACGCCCGCCCCGTGCCGGTGCTCATCGTGGCGACCGCGCGCCCGGTGCAGAGCCAGCCCAGGCCCTGTCGGCACGCGGGCTTCCGCGACTCGACCACCCTGCTGCTCGACCCGCTGTCCGACGCGGGCGCCGCGTTCCTGCTCTCCTCCCTGCTGCCTCCGCTCGGCCCCGGCGAGCAGCCGCTCGACGCCCGCCATCCGCTGGTGGCGAGCATCGGGGGGAACCCCCTGTTCGCCGTGGAGTACGCCCGGGCGCTGCGGGACGGACCGGCCGACCGGGAGATACCGACGCCGCCCGCGGTGCGCAGCATCATCGCGGCCCGGCTCGACACGCTGCCCAGGGGGGCGAAGGCGGTGCTCCAGGACGCGGCGATCTTCGGAGCCTCGGTGGACGCGGTGGCGTTGGCCGCGGTCGGCGGCCGCAGCTGGATCGAGGTGCGTCGGCACCTGGAGAGCCTGGAGCGCGGGGAGTTCCTGCGGCGCAACGGGCGGGTGTCGGTGACCGGCGACCCGGAGTACGACTTCCAGCAGGTCGTGGTGCGGGAGGTGGCGTATGCGCAGATGCCGCGTGAGGTCAGGTCGGCCAAGCACAGCAGGGCAGCGCGGTGGCTGGAGATGCGGGAGGCCGAGCGGGCCGTGCCGCGCGCCCACCGCCCCAGGGCCGCGCCGCTGGCCGCCCCCGCGGGGTAGGGCCCGTCTGACCATCCCCGGCGGGATCGCGACAACTGGCATCCCTCCCCCGGACTTCGTCCGGGGGGGACCCCAGGCTGCGTTGCCGCATCGCGCGAGTACCTCCCCCGGACTCCGTCCGGGAGGTGCCCCCACCGTACGAGCTGCGATCCGGCGCCTTGCCAGGCGGGCGCCATCCGCCGCTCGCCGATCCACCGCGGATTATCAGACAGGCCCTGGCGCGGTGGCCCTGGCCGCGCCGGGGCGCCGGGCGCGGTGCGACTCAGACCGGGCCCGGCCTCGCCGGGTGCGGGGCCAGGCCCGGGTCCGGGTGCGGGGCCAGGTCCGGGGTCAAGTCCCCTTCGGCACCCGGGCCTTGGGCCAGCAGGACCGCGCCGTGCAGGGAGGACAGGCCGCCGAGCACCGCGGGAGCCACCGGGGGCGGCGGGTGGCCCGGCCTGGCAAGGCCGCGGGCGTGGTCGGCGACCGCGGCCACGAACCCCGGCAGCCCGTCGGCGAACCCGCCGCCGACCAAGGCGCGGTCGGGGGCGAGCAGTTCGCCGAGCGAGACGATGGCGGTCGCGAGCGCGGCGCAGCTCTCGTCCACGGCGGCCACCGCCCATGGCGCGCGGGCGGCGAACGCCTCACGGAGCGCGGCGAACGGCACCTCGCCACCGGTGCCGCGCAGCCGCGCGGCCCGCCGCAGGGTGGCAGGACCCGCGGCCACCGCCTGGAGGCAGCCGCGCCGCCCGCAGCCGCAGCGCGGCCCCGCCCTGTCCACGATCAGATGGCCGATCTCGCTCGCCCCCCGGCCGAGCCCAGGACAGGGGCGGCCGCCCAGCACGACCCCGCCGCCGACGCCGGTGCCGACACCGAGGTAGACGAGGTTCGCGCAGCCGGTGGCGTGCGCCTCGGCGAGGGCCGCGAGGTCGCCGTCGTCCGCCCAGGCGACCCGGGCGGCGGGGAACAGGGCGCGCAGCGAGGCGCCGAGGTCGAGACCGGTCCAGGACGGTCGGCCCGGCCAGGTGATGACCCGTCCCGCGGGGTCGACGGTGCCCGGCATGGCGACGCCGACAGAGGCGATGGGCGCGTTCCAGCGGTCGCGCAACGCCCGTACCCGCTCGGCGAGTTCCGCCAGATCGCGGTCCGCGTCGCCGGTTTCGGGCCAGCGGAAGACATCCTCCCAGGCGTCGGCCCTGCCGTTGCCTCCGTCGTTGCCCTGGCCGTCGCCCTGGCCCTGCGCGCCGCCGCCGACGGCGCGCAGGGCGACCTTGGTGCCGCCGATGTCGATGCCGAGGCGGCCTGTGGGCGCGTTTGTCGGCGCGTTCATCGGCCGGTCAGCCGTCCACCACGCCCAGCAGGGCGCGGGCCGCCAGCCGGTAGCCGAGCGCGCCGAGGCCGACGATGACGCCGCTGGCCAGCGGCGCGATGACGGACTCGTGGCGGAAGCGCTCGCGCGCCCAGACGTTCGACAGGTGGACCTCGATCCACGGCCTGGGGTAGTTGGCCAGCGCGTCGCGCAGGCTCCAGCCCGCGATCATCAGCGCGCCCGGGTTGACGATGGCGCCCACCGTGTCGTAGCTGTCCTGGATCGCGTGGATCAGCTCGCCCTCGGAGTCGTGCTGGACGGCCACGACCTTCCAGCCGCGCCCGGCGACCTCCTCGCCCACCGCCTCCTCGACATCGGCGAGCGTGGCGGTCCCATACACCTCGGGCTCACGTTTCCCAAGAATTCCCAGATTGGGGCCGTTCAACAGCAGTATGTCGCTCAAGGGTCACCTCACCCAGCAATTAACGGGGCCTTTATTTGGAATGCCGGATTGTCGCGGCGTTGACGCATCGAAGGTATAGCAGCGAGCCTCTTGGGCGCAGCGCGGCCTCGCGATCCCCCGGAAATCAAGGGGATATATAGGGGGATCCTTAGGGGGTGTTCCCCTTTATCGCGAGCGGATAGCATGCCGCACGTGCGATGGCGGGCATCCACATTCACCCGTCGTTATGCCGCATCCATTCTGCGAGGAGAATCATGAGTGATCCCGCGCGCCAGGCACCGGAATTCCCGGCCTGGCCCCAGTTCGACGAAGCGGAGCGGGCGGGGCTCATCCGCGCGCTCGAGCAAGGACAGTGGTGGCGCAACGGCGGCAGCGAGGTCGACACCTTCGAGCGGGAGTTCGCCGCCTACCACGGCTCCCCCTACGCCCTGGCCGTCACCAATGGAACGCACGCCCTCGAGCTGGCCCTCGAGGTCCTGGGCGTCGGGCCTGGCACCGAGGTCATCGTCCCGGCGTTCACGTTCATCTCGTCCTCCCAGGCCGCCCAGCGCCTCGGCGCCGTCGCCGTGCCGGTGGACGTCGACCCTGAGACGTACTGCATCGACGTGGCCGCGGCCGAGGCGGCGATCACCCCGAGGACCCGGGCGATCATGCCGGTGCACATGGCCGGGCACTTCTCCGACATGGACGCGCTGGAGAAGCTGTCCGCCGACTCGGGCGTGCGGCTGATCCAGGACGCCGCGCACGCGCACGGGGCGCAGTGGCAGGGCAAGCGCGTCGGCGAGCTCGGCTCGGTGGCGGCGTTCAGCTTCCAGAACGGCAAGCTGATGACGGCCGGTGAGGGGGGCGCCGTCACCTTCCCCGAGAGCGAGCTGTACGAGGAGGCGTTCCTGCGGCACAGCTGCGGGCGGCCGCGCGACGACCGCACGTACCGGCACCGCACCTCGGGCTCCAACTTCCGGCTCAACGAGTTCTCCGCCTCGGTGCTGCGGGCGCAGCTGGCCAGGCTCGACGGGCAGATCGAGACCAGGGAGCGGCGCTGGCCGCTGCTGGCCGACCTGCTCGCCGAGATCCCCGGCGTGATCCCGCAGGGCCGCGACCGGAGGGCCGACAGGAACCCGCACTACATGGCGATGTTCCGCGTCCCCGGCATCACCGAGGAGCGCCGCAACGCCCTGGTCGACGCCCTCATCGAGCGCGGGCTGCCCGCGTTCGCCGCGTTCCGCGCGATCTACCGGTGCGACGGGTTCTGGGAGACCGCGGCGCCCAGCGAGTCGGTGGACGACATCGCACGACGCTGCCCCAACTCCGAGGCGATCAACGCCGACTGCGTCTGGCTGCACCACAGGACCCTGCTGGGCACCGAGCGGAACATGCACGACATCGCGACCATCGTGGCCGACACCCTGGCCGAGGCGTGAGCGCCCCCGCGCGCGCCGCGGCCGTCCGCCCCGTGCGGGTGGCGCTGGTCGGCCTCGGCTGGGCGGGGCGGTCGATCTGGCTGCCCCGGCTCCGCGAGCACCCGGCGTACACGGTCACGGCCGTGGCCGATCCCGACCCGGCCGCCCGCGCCGCGGCCGTCGCCGAGCACGCGGGGGCGCGCACCCTCGCGGGGGTGGCGCAGCTGGGGCCGGGGGTGGCCGACCTGGCGGTGGTGGCGGTGCCCAACCACCTGCACGCGCCGGTGGCGGAGGAGCTGCTGGGCCGCGGCATCCCGGTGTTCGTGGAGAAGCCCGTCTGCCTGACCCCGGCGGAGGCCGACCGGCTCGCGGCGGCCGAGCGGGCGGGCGGCGCGGTGCTGCTCGCCGGGAGCGCGGCCCGCTACCGGGCCGATGTGCGCGCGCTGCACGCGCTCGCCGGGGACCTCGGCACCGTGCGGCACATCGAGGCCGCGTGGGTGCGGGCCAGCGGGGTGCCGGACGCGGGCGGCTGGTTCACCGACCAGCGGCGGGCGGGCGGCGGCGCGCTGCTCGACCTGGGCTGGCACCTGCTGGACAGCATCGGCCCACTCCTCGGCGGCGCCGTCTTCGAGCAGGTGGCGGGGACGGTCTCCGACGACTTCGTCAGCAGCGGCTCACGGCGGGCGGCCTGGCGGCGCGACGGCGCCCTCGGCACGGGGAACGCGACGGGGAACGCCTCGGGGAGCGCCACCCGGAACGCCACGGGCGACGTGGAGGACACCGCGCGCGGCTTCCTGGTCACCGGGGACGGGGTGTCGGTGTCGCTGCGGGCCAGCTGGGCGTCGCACGAGCCGCGCGACGTGACCCTGATCCGCGTCGAGGGCAGCGCGGGAACGGCGACGTTGCGCTGCACCTTCGGGTTCAGCCCCAACCGCCAGGAGCGCTCTGAGCTGACCCGTACCAGGGACGGCGAGACGCGCCCCGTGGCGGTGCCGGACGAGCCGGTCGGCGCCGAGTACCTCAGGCAGCTCGACGCGCTGCCCGCGTTGCTGGCCGACCCGGCCGTCAGGGGCCGCGCGGTGGCGGACGCCCGCCGCGCCATCGGGGTCATCGAGGGGCTCTACACCTCGGCCAGGACCTCCCGCGACCGCCGGGCCGCCCCCGGGCCCGCGGTGCCCGCCGAGGTGTGAAGGGCCGCCCACCGCACGCCCCGGGCCCGGCGCACGGGCGCGCAACGCACGCAATCCGACTCTCAGCGCGGAGGAACGCGATGGACACCCACCTGATCAGGAACGCGCCACATCCGGCCACCGCCGTGCCCCCCAGGCCGCGGGCGGTGGTGTTCGACCTCGACGGGGTCCTGGTGGACAGCTTCGAGGTGATGCGGGAGGCGTTCACCATCGCCTACCGCGAGGTCGTCGGCGAAGGCCCGGCGCCGTTCGACGAGTACAACCGGCACCTGGGCCGGTACTTCCCCGACATCATGCGCATCATGGACCTCCCGCTCGAGATGGAGGGGCCGTTCGTCAGGGAGAGCTACCGGCTGGCCCACCGCGTGCCCCTGTTCGACGGCGTGCCCGAGCTGCTGCGCGCCCTGCGGGACCGCGGCCTGCGGCTGGCCGTCGCCACGGGCAAGAGCGGCCCCAGGGCCCGCTCACTCCTGCAACAGCTGGGCGTGCTCCCGCTGTTCGACCACGTCATCGGCTCCGACGAGGTGGCCAGGCCCAAGCCCGCGCCCGACATCGTGGAGCACGCGCTCGCCCTGCTCGGGGCCTCGGCGGCCGAGGCGCTGATGGTCGGCGACGCGGTCACCGACCTGGCGAGCGCGCGGGGCGCCGGGGTCGCCGCGGTGGCCGCCCTGTGGGGCGAGTCCGACGAGGCGGCGCTGCTCGCGGCGGGCCCCGACGCGGTGCTGCACGCCCCGGCCGAGCTGCTTGCGCTCTGTCCCGCGGTGGACACGCCCGACCGCTGACCCGCCCGTGGGCGTGCGCCCCCCCGCGCACGCCCCGGGCCGCGCGCACCGCCCCGGGGGCCCGCGCCGCGCCCGGCCGCGCACCGGCCCCGGTCAGGGCGTCGCGCGCGGCATCGCCGCCAGGGCGTCGAGCACGACGCCCTCGGGAACGTCGGGGACCAGCTCCACGCCGTTCGGCCCGTCCAGCACGAACGTCAGGCCGCGCATCGCCTTCTTGTCGAGGCGCATCAGGGCGACCAGGGCCGCAGGGTCGACGTCCGCGGGGAGCGCGGTAGGCAGCCGGTAGGCGCGGACCACCTCCAGGTGTTCGGCGACCCGCGCCCGCCCGATGCGCCCGAGCGCGCCCGCGAGCCGCCCCGCGAAGACCGTGCCCACCGCCACCGCCTCTCCGTGCCGCAGCGCGAAGTCGGTGGCGCGCTCCAGCGCGTGGCCCAGCGTGTGACCGTAGTTGAGCGTGTGCCGCGGCCCCGTGTCCCGCTCGTCCGCGCTGACCACGGACGCCTTGAGCGCCACGCTGGCCGCGATCTGCTCGTCGACCGGCAGTCCGCGCAGGTCACCGGCGCCGATGAAGTGGCAGCGGGCGATCTCCCCATAGCCGTTGGTCCACTCCCTCGGCGGCAGGGTGCGCAGATAGTCCGTGTCGCACAGGACCGCCTTGGGCTGCCAGTAGGCGCCGACCAGGTTCTTGCCCTCCGGCAGGTTGACCGCCGTCTTGCCGCCGACGCTCGCGTCCACCTGGGCCAGCAGCGACGTCGGCAGATGCACCACAGGCACCCCGCGGTGGTAGAGCGCGGCGGCGAGACCGACCGAGTCGGTCGTGGTGCCGCCGCCGATGGAGATCACCGCGTCGGTGCGGGTCAGCCCGAACCTGGCGAACGCGCGGCACATCTCCTGCACCCCCGCGAGCGTCTTGTCCTCCTCCCCGTCCCTGGCGCGCAGCACCAGGGAGGGAACGCCGGGGTCGGGCACCTCGTCGAGCGGGCGGGCCGAGACGACGGCCACCCGGCGGGCGCCGAGCCCCGCGACGACCCCCGGCAGCTCGTGCCGCGCCCCCGCCCCGATGATGACGGGGTAGGAGTGGCCGCCGAGCGCCACCTCGATCCTGCGGTGTGCCGCTTCCGTCCGTGTCACGTCGTCCACGTCCTTTCCCGAACGCCGGTTGTCGCCGTCACCATTACCGTCACCGCCCGAGGCGGGCCGCGCGGGCGGCCGCCGTCACGCGGCCCGCTCCCCGGCGCGCCCGGCCGCGCGCAGGGCGCGCGCCGCGAGCGCCGCGGTGGCGCGGGGGATGCCGAGGCGGTTCGCGGCCAGCCGGGCGTGCTCGAAGAGCAGATAGTTGAGCGAGACGCCCCCGCCGTCGCCTCCGCCGCCCGCGTTTCCGCCGTCCCCGTTTCCGTCGAGCGCGTTCCCTCCGGGGCCGCGGCGGCGGTCCGCGACGATGCCGCGGACGGTCTTGACGTAGTGCTCCCAGGAGTCCCCCAGCCGCCCGTCGCCGGGGAAGCCCGCCTCGGGCCCCGGCAGCAACGCGGCCCGCCGATCCGCCCGCACCCCCAGGTCCACGCGGCGGGCCGGGGTCAGCTGCCCGGTGTCGCGCAGCCAGCAGGCGAACAGGAACGCCGGGCGCTCCGCCGTCGGCAGCAGCCCGGTGAGGAGCCGCAGGTGCGCCACGGCCGCGGGCAGCCGCCCGCCGGGGGGCAGCCCGCCATCGCGCAGCGCGTCGAGCGCGAAGTCGCTGTGAGCCGTGGCGAGTTCGACGGCGGGCTGGCCGCCGCGCAGCGCCGGGGCCGCCGCCTCGCCCGCCGACCCCAGCCGCCTCCCCACATCGGCGAGAACGCGCGGGGTCGACCTGACCCACACCCGGAATTCCGGCTCCCCTTCGGGCCAGGCACCGTCGCCGTCCCGAAGGAAATGCCATTCGGCGCCGCTGTCCGCGGCGTTGACGAAGCGTAGGGAGTCAAGCAGGGGGAACAATCCTCGGCCAGGCGTCCGGTAAAGCCACCACTGACGGAACACGCAATCTCCCGCGATTTCTGTGGACCCGATTCTGGGGACCAGGAAAGGACCCGGAAAATCTTCCCCCGCGAGGGTAGTGTCCTCGCCCGTTCCCTCTCCATCGGCCACGACCCGAAAACGGCGGGAGATCCAATACAGGGATGCCGTAGGGGGGTGGTTAGGGGATCGGCCGGTCCGCCACGGTGCGACGCTGTGATGGCGTGCCGCGTTCTCCTACCGCGCTCTCGTCGTTTCCTTTCCGCTGGACAGAGGGATGTGTCGTGCCATGCTGCGTACCGAGCTGATCCGGCCGCTGCCCGAGCTCATCGAGGCCAACGCCCTTCGCTTCGGGGACAAGACCGCGTTCCGCGACGACCGCAGGAGCGTCACCTACGGCCAGCTCGCGGCGCGCACCCGGCGGCTCGCCGGGCACCTGACCGGGCTCAGGCTCCAGCCGGGCGACCGCGCGGCGATCTACCTCGGCAACCGCGTCGAGACGGTGGAGAGCTATCTGGCGATCACCAGGGCAAGCGCGATCGGCGTGCCGCTCAACCCCCGCTCCACCGACGCCGAGCTGGCGTATCTGCTGGACGACAGCGGCGCCCGCGTGCTGATCACCGACCCGGCCCACGCCGCCCAGGTGCGGCGCGTGCTGACCGGCGCACGTCGGCCGAAGGTCATCGTCACCGGCGAGCAGGGCGTACCGGCCGAAGCGCCCGTCGGCGCGCTGTCGTTCGCCGCGCTGGCCGAGACCGAGCCGGGCGCGCCCGCGCGGGACGACCTGGGCCTGGACGACCTGGCGTGGATGCTCTACACCTCGGGCACCACGGGCAAGCCCAAGGGCGTGCTCTCCACCCAGCGGAACTGCCTGTGGTCGGTCGCCGCCTGCTATGTCCCGGTGCCGGGACTGTCCGCCGACGACCGGGTGATCTGGCCGCTGCCGCTCTTCCACAGCCTGGCGCACATCGTGTGCGTGCTGGGCGTCACCGCGGTGGGCGCCACCGCAAGGATCGTCGACGGCTTCGCGGCGGACGACATCCTCGAGGCCATCGCCGAGGAGTCGGCGACGTTCCTCGCCGGGGTGCCCACCCTGTACCACCACCTGGTCCAGGCGGCCAACGAACGCGGCTTCCACGCCCCTGACCTGCGGATGTGCCTCGTGGGCGGCGCGATCACCACCGCGGCGCTGCGGCAGGCGTTCGAGGAGACCTTCGACGCCCCGCTGCTCGACGCCTACGGAAGCACCGAGACCTGCGGCTCGATCACCATCAACTGGCCCACGGGCGCCCGCGTCGAGGGGTCCTGCGGGCTGCCGGTGCCCGGGCTCGGGGTGCGGCTCGTGGACCCGGAGACCGGCAGGGACGTGCCCGCGGGGCAGGAGGGCGAGGTCTGGGTCAGCGGCCCCAGCGTGATGGCGGGGGGCTACCACAACCAGCCCGAGGCCACCGCCGCGGCGCTCCGCGACGGCTGGTACCGCACCGGGGACCTGGCCCGCAGGGACGAGGCCGGGTACTTCACCGTCACGGGCCGCATCAAGGAGGTGATCATCCGCGGCGGCGAGAACATCCACCCCATCGAGGTCGAGGAGGTCCTGCGCGCGGTCCCCGGCGTGGCCGATGTCGCGGTGGCGGGCAAGCCCCACGACGTCCTGGGCGAGGTCCCGGTGGCCTACCTGGTCCCCGGGCCCGAAGGGCTGTCCCCCGAGGCGCTGTTCGCGGCGTGCCAGGAGCGGCTGTCGTACTTCAAGGTGCCCGAGGAGCTGTACGAGATCGACCGCGTGCCGCGCACCTCGTCGGGCAAGGTCACCCGCCACGCCCTGGTCGACCGGCCAGCCCGGCTGCTCGCGACCAGCAGCGGCCACTACGAGACGCTGTTCAGGACCGACTGGGTGCCGCTGCCGCCCATCAGGAACGCCGATGCCCTTGCCACCGCCGCGACCGACGCAACCGCCGCGGGCGATACCGCCGGGACGCCGGACGCCGGTGGCCACTGGGCCGTCGCGGGGCCAGACCCGCTCGGCGTGGGCGCGGCGCTCACGGCTGCGGGGCTGCGGGTCGAGACGTTCGCCGAGCCCGGCGCGGTGCGGGACGCCGTCGCGGGCGGGGCCACCGCGCCCGAGGTGACGGTGCTCGGCCACCCCCCCGCGGGCGATGAGCTGACCCGCGTGCTCACCTGGTGGGCGACCGACGAGCGGTTGGCCGCCACCCGGCTCCTGGTGACTACCCGACGGGCCGTCACGACCGGGACGGAGCCGCCGGCCGCCGCGACCGACACGGCCACCGACGCCGCCGCACAGGCCGCAACCTGGGGCGCGGTCACCGCGGTTCAGGCCGCCCACCCCGGGCGGCTGCTCCTTGCCGACCTGGACCACGCCCCCCACTCGGCCGCCGCGCTTCCTGCCGCCGCCGCCTCGGGCGCGCCCCGCGTCGCCCTGCGGGCCGGGCACGCGTTCCACCCCCGCCCCGCGCACGCCGCCCCCGCGCCGGAGCGGGACCACGCCGCCGCGCTGCTCGACCCCAGGGGCACCGTGGTGATCACCGGCGCGGACGGCGCCGCGGGCGCGGCCGTCGCGCACCACCTGGTCGCCGCCCACCGCGCCCGCCACCTGCTGCTCATCAGCCAGCGCGGCGACGAGGACCCGGCGACCGCCAGGCTCGCCGCCGAGCTTGCCCGCGCCGGGGCCGACCCCACACCGGCCGCCGCCGACGCGACCGACCGCGCGGCGTTGGCCGCCGCCCTCACCCTCGCCCCCCGCCCGCTCACCGCGGTCGTGCACACCCAGGGCGAGCCCGGCGAGCTGTCCGAGCGCGAACTCGCCGCCCTCGCGGACGGCGCCGCGCATCTGCACGCCCTGACACGGAACGTTGAACTGGCTTCGTTCACCCTGCTCTCACCCGCCGCCGCGCCTCCCGCGGCCCCCGGCCGCGCCGACCACGCCGCCGCGACGGCCGTGCTCGACGCCCTGGCCCACCAACGGCGCGCCCTCGGCCTGCCCGCCCTCTCGCTGTCCTGGGACCCCGCGCTGCCCGAGCGGGAACGCCTCGCCGCGTTCGACGCCGCCCACACCACCGACCAGGCCGCGCTCGCCGCGACAGCCGCGCCCCTGGGCGCCGCCCCCGCCACCGCGCCCCGCCCCGCCGCCGGTGCCGCCAACGACGACGCGTCAGGGCGGGCGAACGCGCTGCGCCGCGAGCTGGCGGAGCTGGCCCCCGCGGCGCGGAAACGCGCGCTGCTCGACCTCGTCCGCGCCGAGGCGGCCGCGCTCCGCGACCTGCCGAGCCCCGAGGCGCTCGGCGCCGAACGCGCCTTCAAGGAGCTCGGCTTCACCTCACAGACCGCGGTCGAGCTGCGCAACCGCCTGGTCGCGGCCACCGGGCTGCGGATCTCCGCCGCCGCCGCGTTCGACCACCCCACCCCGGCCGCCCTCGCCCTGCACCTGCGCGACGAACTGTTCGGATCCCGGCCAGCCGAGGCGGAACAGCCACCGGTCACCGTGGCGGCGGACGAGCCGATCGCGATCGTCGGCATGGCGTGCCGCCTGCCGGGCGGGGTGGCCTCG
>NZ_QEST01000183.1 GCF_003311645.1 Streptomyces sp. PT12
GACACCAATCCATGAACTACGCATCCCGGACTTGACGAAAGACATAGAGGCACCCCCCCGCCCGGGGGGCCGGACCGGCCATGCCCGCCGCCCTCTCATGAAGCGACCTCCGTTGCCATGCAGTTTTCTGAATCAAGCTGCGCACTTGTATTGACTCACGCGCACTCCTGATCCAAGGTGCAGTGACGCAACGCCGCAGAAGGAGCCGCCGTGGTCTCTCACCGAAGAAGCTGGAATGCCCGAGCACTCCTGGCCGCCGCGACGGCGACCCTGATGCTCGCCTCGTGCGGCATCGGGGGGTCGGGGGCGGACGAGGGCCCGACGACCGTCACGTTCTGGTCGTGGACCTCCGGATCCCAGGAGATGGCGGACCGCTTCAACGCCACCCACGACGACATCCGCGTCGTCTTCGAGCAGATACCCGCGGGCACCGGCGGCGGCTACTCGAAGATGTACAACGCCGTGCGCGCGGGCAAGGCGCCCGACGTCGTGAACGTCGAGTACCCGCAGGTCCCGGCGTTTGTGACGCACGAGGTCATCCAGCCGCTCGACTCCCATGGCGTGGCCGACCTCCGCGACGCGTACCCGGAGTGGGCCTGGAACCAGGTGGCGCTCGGCGGCGAGGTCTACGCCGTCCCCAAGGACATGGCGCCCCAGGTGTTCCTCTACCGCGCCGACCTCTTCGACGAGCTGGGCATCGAACCCCCCTCCACCTGGCAGGAGTTCCGCGACACCGCCGAGCGGGTGCGCGCCGAGCGCCCCGACGCCGTGCTCGCCACCCTCGGGAACACCGACGCCGGGCTCATCGCGGGCCTGGCCTGGCAGGCCGGGGCCCGCTGGTTCGACACCTCGGACAACGTCTGGCAGGTGAACAGCACCGATGACGCCAGCCTGGAGATGGCGCGCTTCTGGGACGAGATCATCGGCGACGGGCTGGTCAACGCCGAGCCCGTCTTCGCCGAGAAGCACATCGCCGACCTCCAGGAGGGCCGTTCGCTCGCGATGATCGCCGCGCCCTGGATGGCGGGGAACCTCTCCCGCTTCGTGCCCGACCTCGCCGGGCGCTGGGGCGCGGCGCCCCTGCCGACCTGGGACGGCGTCGCCGCCGGCAACTACGGCGGCTCGACCCTCGCGATCCCCGAGGGAGCCGAACACCCGGAGGAGGCGATGGAGTTCGCCCGCTGGGTGGCCACCTCCCCCGACGCGGTCGCCGCCGCCGCGCCGGTCAGCACGGGCATGCCAGCCAACGCCGAGCTGTTCGACGCCTGGCGCACGGAGTTGGAGGCGGCCAACCCCTATGTCCAGGGCACGGGGCTCCCCGAGGTGGCGCTCGCCGCCGCGGAGAGCGTTCCCCCGTCCTGGGAGTGGGGGCCCGATATGACCGAGGGATTCGCCCGGCTCATCGACGAGATGGCCACCTCCGTCGGGCGGCGGGGCGGCCTGGAGTCCGCCCTGCGCCGCTGGCAGGACGGCACCGTCGACCAGCTGCGGCTGCGCGGCTTCGACGTGCGCGCCTGACCGCTCCCGCCACCAGCACGACCCTCGACCTCCGCCTCCCGTCCACCGCTTCCCCGGGGAATCCCATGGCATCGACCGCGCCGTCCCGAACCGGGCCACGCGGGCAGGGCCGCAACGGCGTCCTGCTCCTGCTCGGCCCCTTCTTCCTGCTCTTCTTCCTCACCTATGTCGTGCCCCTCCTCTACGCCGTCGGGCTCAGCTTCTTCCGCGAGCGCTTCAGCGGGATCGGCTGGGACGGGCCGCGGCTGACGTTCGCCGGGTTCGACAACTACGCGCGGGCGCTGACCGACCAGGAGTTCATCGACGGCGTCGGCCGCGTGCTGCTCTACGGGCTCGTGTACGTCCCGCTGCTGATCGCCCTGGCGATCGCGCTCGCCCTGCTGCTCGACAGCGCGATGACCTACGGCCGGCGCTTCTTCCAGACGCTGCTGTTCCTGCCGCACATCGTGCCGGGGCTGATCGCGGCGATCATCTGGCTCTACCTCTACACGCCGGGGCTGAGCCCGGTCCTTGACGCGTTCTCGGCGCTGGGCTGGGAGATCGACTTCCTCGGCGGCGACGGCGTGCTGTTCTCGCTGGTCAACATCGCCGTGTGGGGCGCGCTCGGCTTCAACGTCGTGCTGATCTTCGTCGGGCTCCAGGCGGTGCCGAGGACGATCGTCGACGCGGCGAGGATCGACGGCGCGGGCGAGCTGCGCATCGCCCTCGGCGTCAAGCTCCCGCAGGTGCTCCCCACCGTGCTGGTGGCCACGCTGTTCACGATCATCGGCGCGCTCCAGCTCTACACCGAGCCGATGATCCTGCGCACCTCGGGCGAGAGCCCCATCAGCAACACCTGGACGCCCAACATGCTCGCCTACTCGTCGGCGTTCAACAGCAACGACTACCACTACGCGGCCACGGTCTCCGTGCTGATCGCCCTGCTCGCGGGCGTTCTGTCGTTCCTCGTCACCCGGTTCGCCAACAGAAGGGCGCTGCGATGACCCACCTCGTCGACACCGAGCGGCGGGCCGCGGAAGGCGAGCGGCGCGGCGCCGGGACCCCCGCGCGGCGCCCCGCGGCGCCAGGGGCGGACACGCCCTGGTGGCTGCGGCGCTCGGCGGTCACCGCGCTGAGCGCGCTCGCGGGCCTCTACACGCTGCTGCCGCTGGTGTGGCTGCTGTTCGCCGTGACGAAGACGCTGCCCGAGCTGTACAGCGGCAACGGCTTCTCGCCGTCCGCGGGCTTCCATGTGGTCGACAACGTCCGCGACCTGTTCACCGAGGACTCGGCCCGCTTCGGGCGGTGGATGCTCAACACGGCGGTCTACGCGGTCGGCGGCGCGCTGATCGCGACGCTGCTCTCGGTGGCGGCGGGCTACGCGTTCGACAAGTTCGCCTTCCGCGGCAAGGAGAAGTGGTACGGGCTGGTCATCGCGGGCGTCCTCGTCCCGCACACCGCCATCGTCATCCCGCTCTACCTGATGATGGCCAACCTCCAGCTCACGGACACGATGTGGTCGGTGCTGATCCCGCTGACGGTCAACCCGTTCGGGGTCTATCTGGCGCGCGCCTACGCGTCGGGCGCCATCCCGGGCGAGCTGCTCGAGGCGGCGCGGATCGACGGGGCGGGCGAGGTGCGGACGTTCTTCTCCGTGGGCCTGCGGATGATGATGCCGGGGGCGGTGACGATCTTCCTCATCCAGTTCATCGGCATCTGGAACAACTTCTTCCTGCCGATGGTGATGCTCACCGACAACGACCTCTTCACCGTGGCACAGGGCCTGTTCACCTGGAACTCGGCGGTCAGCCAGAACCCCGAGTACACGCGCCTCGTGGTCGTCGGCTCAGCGGTCACGACGATCCCGCTGCTTCTGCTGTTCATCCCGCTGCAACGGCGCTGGCGGGCCGGGCTCGCCGAGGGCGGACTCAAGTGAGCACGGTGGGTGACACTGCTCTAGGATGCCCCATATTTGTTCACTGGAGGAACCATGGCCGACATGCTCGTCACGCAGCGACATGAGCTGCTGGTGCGGGAGTTGGAGTCCTCCGGCATCC
Source organism: Streptomyces sp. PT12 (assembly GCF_003311645.1). Lineage (GTDB taxonomy): Bacteria > Actinomycetota > Actinomycetes > Streptomycetales > Streptomycetaceae > Streptomyces. The sequence goes on from NZ_QEST01000183.1 coordinate 3,555, forward strand.
TGAAGGTCACCGAGCTCGCCGAGCGGCTCGGCGTCTCGCGCGCCACGATCCGCCGTGACCTGATGGACCTGGAGACCGGTGGCCGGGTCACCCGGGTCCGCGGGGGCGCCGTGCTGGCCGCGGGCGCCGGGGGCGCTGCGGCCGCCGGGGCGCCCGAGCGGGCGCCGGGGTCGGCGGGACGCGCCGCGGGGGCCGCGGCGGCGCAGGTGATCGGGCTGCTCGTGCCCTCGGCCACGTACTACTACCCCCGGGTGGTGGCGGGCGTTCAGGCGGTGGCGGCGGAGCGCGGCGCGCGCGTCGTCATCGGGCTGACCGACTACGCGCGGCCGCGTGACCTGGAGCAGCTGGACGAGCTTGCCGCGTCGGGGGCCACGGGGCTGCTGATCGCCTCGACCGGGGGCCACCATCCCCCGTCGGCCACGCTGGAGCGGCCGCGGGGGCGCGGGCTGCCGTTCGTACTGCTCGAACGCCAGCCTCAAAGCCCGTTCGAGCCGTGCGAGTTCGTGATCTCCGACCACCGGCAGGGCGCGTTCGCGGCGGTGAGCCACCTCGCGGGCCTCGGGCACGACCGGGTGGGCCTGTTCACCAACGGCAGCCCCACCGCGCCACTCGTGGCCGAGGGGCACGCGGAGGCCAGGGCCCGACTGCCGCTCGATCCCTCGGCGCCGGTGCTCGACAGCGGCCGCCCCACGCTCGGCAGCGCGGAGGCGGCGGACTTCTACGACCGTTTCCTCGCCGAGTGCGCGGCCAGCGGGACGCGCGCGGCGCTCGTGCACTCCGACCACGACGCCATCGAGCTGATGCGGCGCATGCGCGCGCGGGGGCTGCGCGCCCCTGACGACCTGGCGCTCGTGGCCTATGACGACGAGATCGCCGCGCTCGCGGACGTGCCGCTGACGGCGGTCGCCCCGCCCAAGCACGAGCTGGGCGAGCTGGCGGCCCGGCTGCTGCTCGACCGGCTCGACGCGCCGGAGCCCGGCGCCGTGCCCGTGCGCCAGCTCGTCCTGCAACCGCGCCTGATCGTGCGCGCCTCGTGCGGGGCCGGCGCCCGCGCCTGACCGTTCACCCCACGCGCGCTCATGCACGGTGAGCCTGCGCTTTGGATGGTCACGGACACCGATGATTAGAATGAAGCATTCTATTTACTCGTTGATGCATGTGGTCATGGTTGAACGACCCATGCCCGCCGATCGAAGGTGTTCCCTCGCGATGCGCCAGCGCCCCACCGCCCTGTTCGCCCTCGACGGCGGGAACCTCCCGCGGCTCTTCCCCTCGGATGTGCTGTCCTCACTCGTGGACCTCCTCGACATCGATCCGGCGCTCACGGTCTCGGACTTCGACGACGCCGCCGTCCGGCACCGGCTCGCGGACGCGGAGATCCTGGTCACGGGCTGGGGCTGCCCGCCGATCACCCCGCGCGTGCTCGACGCCCTGCCCCGCCTCCACACGATCCTGCACACCGGCGGCACGGTGAAGAAGCTCCTGGCGAGCGAGGTGTGGGACCGCGGCATCGCCGTCTCCACCGCCGCGGCGGCCAACGCGCTCCCCGTGTCCGAGTACACGCTCGGCATGATCCTGCTCACGGGCAAGGACGTCTTCGCCGCCGCCGACAACTACCGGGCCACCGGGTCCCCCTCGGGCCACGCCCGCCGCCAGGACATCGGCAACGTCGGGCGCCGGGTCGGCATCGTCGGCGCCTCCAGGATCGGCCGCCGCGTGATCGAGCTGCTGCGCCCTTTCGACTTCGACGTCGTGCTCCACGACCCCTATGTGGACGCCGCCGAGGCCGAGGCGCTCGGCGTGCGGTCGATGGCGCTCGACACGCTGCTCGCGAGCAGCACGATCGTGTCGGTCCACGCCCCCGCCACGCCCGAGACCCACCACCTGCTCGACGCCACGCGCCTGGCGCTGCTGCCAGAAGGCGCGGTGCTCATCAACACCGCGCGCGGCAGCCTCGTCGACACCGAGGCGCTGGTGAAGGAGCTGGCCACCGGGCGCATCAGGGCGGTCCTCGATGTCACCGACCCCGAGCCCCTGCCCGCCGACTCGCCCCTCTTCACCATGCCCAACGTCTTTCTGACCCCCCATGTCGCGGGCTCGCTCGGCAACGAGCTGCGCCGCCTCGGGCTCACCGCCGTGCGCGAGGCCGAACGGCTCGTCGCCGGGCGCCCGTTGGCCCACCGCGTCGAACGCGCCGAGCTCGACCGCACCGCCTGAGCGGACAGCGGGCAGCGGGCCCGCCCCCGAGCGCCGTCACCCACCGAAGGAGCCGCCGTGTTTCCCCGTTCGCACAGCCGCGTCGCCCCCGCCGAGGGCTCCCCGATCACGGGCCTGGGCCGCGGCGACTGGGAGCGGACCGCCGAGCGGCTGCTCGACGCGGTGCGCCCGCACGCCGAGCCAGGCCACTCCCTCATCCACCTGCCGGGCCCGCCCAGCGGCTCGGGCCGCCTGAGCGACGGCCTCGAAGGATACGCCCGCACCTTCCTGCTCGCGGCCTACCGCTCCGCGCACGCGGGCAGGCACCTCGCCGACCACGTTCTCGCCCCCTATGCCGAGGGCCTTGAGCACGGCACCGACCCCACGGCCCCCGGGCGTTGGCCGCTGCCCGCCGAGCTGCCGCAGGCCAGGGTCGAGGCGGCGGCCGTCGCGATCGGCCTGCACGAGTCACGGCACCGGCTGTGGGACCGGCTGCCCGACCGGGTCAGGCAGCGGACCGCCGACTGGCTCGGCGGCATCTCCGACACCGAGGTGCCGCCCAACAACTGGCTGTGGTTCAAGGCGGTCGTCGCGGCGTTCCTCCGCTCGGTCGGCGCGCCCCACTCGGCCGACGACATCGCGCGCGCCGTGGAGCGCACGGAGGAGTGGTACGCGGGCGGCGGCTGGTACAGCGACGGCGCGAGAGGCCCAGGGCAGCGGCGCAACTTCGACCACTACAACGGCTGGGCGATGCACCTCTTCCCGCTCTGGTACTGCCGGATCTCCGGCACCCTGGCCGAGCCCGAGCTGCTGCCGCGCTACCGGGAGCGGCTGCGCGCGTTCCTCGCCGACGCGGCGCACCTGGTCGCGGCCGACGGGGCGCCGCTGTTCCAGGGGCGCTCCCTCATCTACCGGTTCGCCGCCGCCGCGCCGTTCTTCGTCGGCGCCCTGTTCGACGCCACGCCCCTCGCCCCCGGGCTCACGCGCCGCGCGGGCAGCGGCATGCTGCGCCACTTCCTTGACCGCGGCGCCACCGAGCAGGACGTGCTCTCCCTCGGCTGGCACGCGCGCTTCCCCCTGATACGCCAGAACTACTCGGGGCCCGCATCGCCCTACTGGGCCTCCCAGGCGTTCACCGGGCTGCTGCTCCCGCCCGAGCACCCCGTGTGGACCGCGCCCGAGGAGCGACTGCCGGTCGAGCGGGGCGACTTCACCCGCGCGCTTGCCGCCCCCGGGTGGCTGGTCTCGGGCACCGCGTCCGACGGCGTCATCCGGGTCGTCAACCACGGCACGGACCACACGCCCCCCGACCGGCCCGCCCGCGACGACCCCTTCTACGCCCGCCTCGCCTACTCCACCCACACCGCCCCCGACCTCGGCCCGCGCCCCGACCTCTCGGGCGACCCGCAGGCCCACCCCAGGGACGGCGACGCCCGCGCGCCCCAGGGCCCCGACAACCGCGTCGCCCTCGCCGACGCCGACGGCGCGCTCTCCCACCGCAGCCCGCTGCGCCGCATCCTGCTCGCCGAGGGGGTCGCGCTCTCCGCGCACACCGCCCACTGGCCGGTGCTCGGCGAAACCGCGCGCGAACGCTGGCCCACGGGCCCCGACCTCCTGACCGCCTCGCTCGTGCGCGGGCCCTGGGAGGTGCGCCTGGTCCGGGTGGCCGACGCGACGGGACACCCGGTGGTGATCGGCGGCCACGCCCTCGCCGCCGAACGGCCGCCCGAGGTCAGGGCGGCGGAAGGCCGCGTCGTCGTCACCCGCCCCGACGGGCTCACCAGCGCGCTCGTCGTCCTCCACCCGCCGTCGGGCGGCGCCGCGCTGTCGGCGCGCCGGGCGACGGCGGTCAACGCGTTTGGCACATTCAGCGCGACGCCCGTGTACGAGGCGGGAGGAACGCTGCACGCCACGGCGGTCTTCCTCGGCACGCCTCGGGAGGCGGCGGCGCTGCCGCCGCCGCCCGAGGTCCGCCTCACGGCGTCGTCGGCCACGGTGTCCTGGCCGGACGGCACCACGGGGGAGGTCGCGCCGTTCACCCTCACGCCGCCTTCCGATGTCGCGGCGGGCCTGCGCGGGTCCGGGGGCGCGGCGCGATGACGCTCAGTCGCGGCGTGATGACGCTCAAGGGGCCGCGGTCCCACGTGGGTTCGGCGACGACGCGGCTGATCACCCCGCGGCGGAACTCGGCGTCGGGCACGTCTTGCGTGGCCGCCGAGATCAGGGCGCGGTACGGGCGCGGTTCCGGCCGCTCGCTCTGCCGCCCGGCGCGGTCGAGACCGTCGTGCCCGCGTCCAGTGGCCTCGACGCGGCCGTCGACCTGGTGATGCGGGAGGCCGGGCTCGTCCCCGCGGATCAGGGCTGACGTGCCGGTGCCAGTGCGGGTGGGCGGGGGGTCGGCGGGTGACACTGTCCCCCGTGTCGGACATGTCAGAAAAGGGGCGGAAGGGCGAGGCGGCCGAGGTAGGGGGTGTGCCGACCCCGTCCGCGTTGCTGCCGCGGCTCGACGACGAGCAGATCGCGGTCCTGCGGCAGGTGGGGCGCGAGTGGGGGCGGGTCACGGGCGACGCGGAGCTGTGGCGGCGCGCGCTGCCGGTGACGCCTGACGTCGGCAGCTTTCCCCGCCCGACGAGGCGGGTCCGACGCAGTTCAGCCGACTTGTCGACATCCCGGTGCTCAAGGGGCAGCCGCCCGCGATCGAGTTCGAGGAGGGCGAGGTCCCGCGGCGCGGCCGCCGGGCCCGCGCCGCGCACCGGGCGAGGCGTCTGGTGCTCGGCGCCGCGCTGCGCAGCAGCGCGATCGCGCGGGAGCGGATGAGCGAACGGGTCGCTCTGCCCGTACTGTCGGCCGACGCGCTGTCGTCGGTGGCGTACGGCCCCGAGGCGCTGCTCGGCATCCTCGTCCTCGCCGGGAGCGCGGGGCTCGGCTACTCGATGCCGATCGCCGGGGCCATCGTGGTGCTGATGGTGGCCGTCGGGGTGTCGTACCGCCAGACGATCCGCGCCTATCCGCACGGCGGCGGCTCCTCCCTGGTCGCCAGCCGGAACCTCGGCCGCCTCCCCGGGCTGATGGCCGCGGGCGGGCTGATGGCCGCGGGCGGGCTGATGACGGACTATGTGCTCACGGTCGCCGTGTCGATCGCCTCGGGGGTCGCCGCGTTCTCCGCCGCGTTCCCCCTGTCGGTGGTCGCGCTCGCCGTTCTCGACCTCGCCGGGATGCGGCGCTGGCCTATGCCGCCTCGCTGCGGCAGCCGGTGCTCGCGCTGCATGTCGCGCCGAGCGACGACGAGGCGGCGCGCTTTCGCGCGTACTGGGCGCAGTGGGGCGACCACCTGCCGCTTGAGGTGGTGGTGACGCCGTATCGGGCGATCGTCGCGCCGCTCGTCGACTACGTGGAGGCGCTGCACCGCCAGCGCCCCGGTCAGACGCTGACGGTGATCCTGCCGGAGATCGTCTCCAGGCGGCGCCGCTACCGGATCCTGCACAGCCGGATCGCCGCCCGCCTCCGCCACTCGCTCAGGCCGCTGCCCAGGATCGTGGTCACCACGATCCCGTTCCACGTCTGAGGCTTCGGGGGCTCTCGGGGATCTCGGGGATCTCGGGGCGCGCCTCACTCCCCCGCGAGCAGGCCGTCGGCCACCAGGTCGTCCCACAGCGCCTCGGGGACGGGGGTGGCGGCGCGGGTGGCGTTCTCCCTGATCTGCTCGGGGGACTGGGCGCCGACCGCGACGGCCTTCACGGCGGGGGCGCGCAGGGGGAACGCGAGGGCCGCGGTCGGCAGGTCGACGCCATGGCGTTCGCACACCGCCCTGAGCGCGGTGATCCGCTCGAACACCGCGGCGGGCATCGCGCCGTACTCGTAGGGCAGCGAGGGGTCGGGCTCGGGGCGGCTCAGCGCGCCCGAGTTGAACACGCCCGCGGCCACGACGCACACGCCACGGGCCGCGCACGCGCGCAGCAGCGCGGCGGCGGGCTGTTCGAGCAGGGTGTAGCGGCCCGCGATCATGAGCACGTCGACCAGGCCGGTCTCCACCGCCGCGGTCAGCGTCGGCACCGACTTCGAGCCCACGCCCACGGCCCGCACCAGTCCGTCGGCGCGCAGCGCCGCGAGCGCCCGCAGCCCTGAGCGCAGGGCCGCACCCGGGTCGGCCGGGGCGTCGGGGCCCGCGGCGGCGGCCGGGTCGTACTCGTCGGGGTCGTGCAGATAGAGGGTGTCGACCCGGTCGAGGCCGAGCCGGTCGAGGCTGGCGGCCAGGGACCGTTCGACCCCGGCGCGCGAGACGTCCCACACGCGGCGGTGCGTGGCGGGGACGGCGAAGCCGCCTGCCAGGTCGTCGCCCACCGGCCCGCCCACCGGCCCGCCCACCGGCTCCAGAACGCGGCCGACCTTGGTGGACACCGCGAACTCCCCGCGCGGGCGGCCCGCGAGGGCCGCGCCGAGCCGCCGCTCGGACAGCCCGAGGCCGTAGTGGGGCGCGGTGTCGAAGCCGCGCACCCCGGCCTCCCACGCGGCGTCGACCGTGGCGCGCGCGACGGGGTCGGCGACCTCGCGGCCGAGGTTGCCGATGCCCGCGCCGCCGAACCACCAGGGGCCCGCGCCCCCGCCGCCCGTCACCCCAGGCTCCAGACCAGCGGCAGCCCGTCGTCGTCGCCCGCGTAGTCGTCCTCGACCTCGAGCAGCTCGGCCATGCGGGCCTGCCACGCGACGTTCACCGGGTCGTCGGCGAGCGCCCTGCGCATCGCGCGGTAGTCCTCCACCTCGATCTCGTGGAAGAGGTCCCTGCCGCTGCGCCAGATGCGCCAGTCGACCACCCCGGCCGCCCGCAGGCGCTCGGCCAGCTCGGGCGGGATGGTGGCGTGGACGCGGTCGTAGTCCGCCTCGCGGCCCGGCTTGAGCCGGGTGTGGACGGCGACGCGCTGGGTCACTCGGCCTCCTTCGCCGCCGCGTCGTCGGTCAGGAAGATCTCCACCACCGGGACGGCCACGTCGGGCCGCACGACCGGCAGGGTCAGGGTCAACGTACCCGGGGGCTGGCCGCCCATGCCGGTGAGCGACGCCTTCAGGCCGGGGTCGATCTCGCGGAACGCCACCTCGGACGCGTCGTGCAGGAGCTGCGCGTAGGCGACCTTGCCCGCGAGCCCCGGCAGGTGGACATGCTCGAACGGCCAGCTGAAGAGGTGCAGATAGAGGCGGTCGCCGCGCTGGGTGTACCGGGCGTCGGGCGGCGCGGTGAACGCCGCGGGCCCCGCGCCGCGGATCGAGCGCTCGTGGCGGCGCATCCACTCCCCGATCCCCGCGAGCGTGGCCAGCGCGACGGGGTCGAACTCGCCGCGCCCCGTGGGGCCGACGTTGAGCAGCATGTTGCCGTTCTTGGAGACGCCGTCGACGAGCATGCGCACCAGCAGCTCGACGCTCTTGACGTTCTGGTTGTCGCGGTCGTAGCCCCAGCTGCCGTTCAGGGTCTGGCACGCCTCCCACGGCACCGGCTCGCCGTCGATCTCCATCGGCGCGTCGGGCTGGTACTGCTCGGGGGTGACGAAGTCGCCCGGGAGGTCGAGGCGGTCGTTGACGACGATGCCGGGCTGGAGGCGGCGGGTGAGCGCCAGCAGCTCCTTGGCCCCCCAGTCGTCGGCGCCCTTGCCGCCCCAGATGTCCTGGTGGTCGTCGTCGCGGTAGGAGAAGTCGTAGAAGAGGTAGTCGATGGTGCCGTAGCCGGTCAGCAGCTCCTCGACCTGGCCGTGCAGATAGGCGCGGTAACGGGCCATGTCGCGGCCCTCGTTGAGGCGGTCGACCTCCTCGCGGGGGTCGTCGCGGCGCGGGTGGTGGCCGTCGATGGTGAAGTCGGGGTGGTGCCAGTCGATGAGGGAGTGGTAGAAGCCGACCTTCAGGCCCTCGGCGCGCACGGCGTCGGTGAACTCCCTGACGAGGTCGCGCCCGATGGGCGCGTGGACGGCCGTGTAGTCGGTCAGCTTGGAGTCCCACAGGCAGAAGCCCTCGTGGTGCTTGGTGGTCAGCACGACGTACCGCATGCCCGCGTCCTTGGCCGCCCTGGCCCAGGCGCGCGGGTCGTACAGGTCGGGCTCGAAGCGGGCGAAGTAGCGCTCGTAGTCCTCCACGGTGCGCCGCTCGCGGTTCATCACCCACTCGTGGCGGGCCGGGAGCGAGTACAGGCCCCAGTGGATGAACATGCCGAAGCGGTCGTGGGTGAACCAGTCGGGGACGGGCACGGACGTTTCCTTTCGGGAAGCGGGACGGGCGCGGTCAGCGGCCCCCGAGGCCGCTGGTGACGATGCCGCGGATCAGGTGTCGCTGGAGGAGGAGCAGGATGATCACGGTGGGCAGCATGGAGATGACGGACGCGGCCATGACCAGGTGCCACTGGCTGCCCTGCTGGCCGAAGAACTGCTGGAGCCCGAGCGGGACGGTGGCGTGCGCCTCGACGTCGTTGACGATGATGAGCGGCCACAGGAACGAGTTCCAGTAGGCGATGAACGTGAAGACGGCGAGCACGGCGAGCGTCGGCCTGGCCAGCGGCAGCATCACGGCGAAGAACGTGCGCACGGTGCCCGCGCCGTCCATGCGCGCGGCGTCGTCGAGCTCCCGCGGGACGGTGAGGAAGAACTGCCGCGACAGGAACGCCCCGAACGCGGTGAACGCCCACGGGATGATCAGTGCCTGGAAGGAGTCCACCCAGCCGAAGTCCTGCATCATCACATACATCGGGATGACCAGGACGTCCTGCGGGATCATCAGCGTCGCCAGGAAGAGCGCGAAGACGAGGTTCCTGCCGCGCCATCTCAGGCGCGAGAAGGCGTAGCCGCTCAGGGCCGCGACCGCGACGTTGATGGCCGTGCCGAGGACGGCGACGATCACGCCGTTGACGATGAAGCGCTCGAACGGCAGGTAGGTGAAGACGTCGGCATAGTTCTGCCAGCGCAGCTCCGAGCCCCACAGGGTGGGCGGGCTCTCGAACGTCTCGCCCGCGGGCTTGAGGCTGGTGGCCACCATGTAGATGAGCGGCGCGAGAAACGCCAGGGCTATGAGGCAGAGCAGGGCATACCCGATGGCGTGCCGCAGCCGGGACGGGGTGGCGGGCGGTCGGGCCCGTGTGAGGCTACTCATAGTGCACCCACCGCTTCTGGCCGAGGAACTGGACGGCGGTGACGCCCAGGATGATCATGAAGAGCACCCACGCCCCCGCCGAGGCGAGGCCGAGCTGCTGCACCTGGAACCCGGTGGTGTAGATGTACTGCACCAGCGTCTCCGTCGAGGTGCCGGGGCCGCCCTTGGTCAGCAGGAACGGCTGCGCGAAGACCTGGAACGACGTGATGAGCGTCATCATCGTGCCGAAGAAGATCGTGGGCGAGATCGCGGGGAACTTGATGCGCCAGAACGTCTGCCACGGGCCCGCGCCGTCCAGCTCGGCGGCCTCGATCAGGTTGTCGGGGACCGCGTCGAGCGCGGCCGAGAACAGCAGCATGTTGTAGCCGAAGCCCTGCCAGACGCTCATGGCGACGATGGCGAGCATCGCCCAGTTCTCGTCCACCAGGAAGTTGGGGGCCTGGACGCCGACGGTCGACTCGAGCGTCGCGTCGATGAACCCGCCAGGCTCGTAGAGCATGCGCCAGACCACGACGTTGGCGACGATGGGCGTCACCGTGGGGATGAAGAACAGCACTCTGAAGACGTGCCGGTGCCGGATCCGCGGGGTGAGCCAGGCGGCGAGGCCCAGGGATATCACGAGGTTCAGCGGCACATAGAGGAGCACGAACCCCACGGTGTTGAGGATGACCGTTCTGAAGACGGGGTCGCCGAAGAGGTCGGCGTAGTTGTCGAGGCCGACCCAGCCGCGTTCGCCGACCATGGGCCAGCTCATGAAGCTCACGACCAGGGAGGCCACGATGGGGACCGCGGTGAAGATCGCCAGGCCAAGCGCGTGGGGCCCGGCGAAGACCGCGCCCCACCACGAACGCCGCCCGGGCTCTCGCGGCGCCGGTGCCCGGCTCGCGCCCGCCGCCTTGCGCGAGGCGGCGGGCGCGGACTCGTCGAGCCGCGGGGGAATCACACTCGTCACTTGATGATCACCGCTCACTGTCCGAGCTGGCCCGCGATGGACTCCATCGTGTCGGCGCCCGACTGCTGCCCGTTGACGGCCTGGACCGCGTACTGGGTGAGCAGCTGCGCCAGCTGGTCGCTCTGCTTGTTGCCCGGCAGCGGCACGGACGCCTCCTGCGCCGCGGTCAGCACCTCCTGGGCGCCCTCGATGCCCGCGCTGTCGTACCAGACCTGCTGCACGGCGGTGCGCGCGGGGAACGCCCTGCCCTGCTCGGCGAGCGAGCGCAGCACGGGCTCGCTCGTCATCGTCTGGATGGCCTCGAACGCCCGGTCGGGGTGCTCGCACTCCTGGGAGATGCCGAATCCGGAGCCCGCGGAGAACGTCGAAGGGCCTGACGTCCCCGCGGGGACGGTCGTGACGCCGAGCGTGAAGTCGACGCGGGCCTTCTGGGCGAGCAGCGACCAGGGGCCGTCGACGTACATGCCCGCCTGCTGGTTGACATAGGCGTTGTCGTCCGCGGTGCCCTCGGCGCTCGCCTGGGTGGCCCGGCCGCTCTCGACGAGCGAGGCGATCCAGTCGAGGCCGTCGGAGAACGTCGGGTCGGTGGGGTCGAGCGCGCCGTCCTCGTCGATGACGCGGCCGCCGTTGTGGCCGAGGATCAGCGACTCGAGGAACATGTCCTCGACCGTGGAGGCCAGCAGGGGCGTGCCCGCCTCCTCGAACCGCGCGGCGGCGGCCTCGAACTCGTCCATGGTCCAGCCCGGCTCGGGTATCTCGGCCCCGACCTCATCGAACAGGTCCTCGTTGTAGAACATCACGACGGGGCCCGTGTCGTACGGCAGCGCGTACAGCTCGCCGTCCACCCGCATCCCGTCTATGGCCGTCTGGTCGAACTCTGCGAGGTCCACGCCCGCTTCTTCGGCGAGGGAGTCCAACGGCACGAGCACATCGGTGTAGTTGGCGGCGCGCAGGCTCTGGATGCTGACGATGCAGGGCGCGCCGCCCGCGCTGAGCTGGGTGCGCAGCTTGGTCCAGTAGTCGGTCCACGGGGAGCCCTGGATGGTGACCTCGGGGCCGCCGTTCTCATGGACGGCGTCGGCGACCTCCTGCCATGCCGCCTTGTCCTCGGCTCCCGAGATCCACATCGACCACACGAGGCTGTCCTCGCTCTGGCTCGCGGCGTTGGTCCCCGAGGAGCAGCCGGTCAGCACGAGCCCCGTGGTGGTGGCGACGGAAGTGACGCCCAGGATGAGTCGTCGTCTCATTGCATGTTCCACTTCGTTGCGAATGTCGGCCGGGGCGCGAGGTCAGGGACGCCGGGGTGCCCTGAGCACACGGTGCCGCGATAAAAACATCCGATGTATCCCGCGTCAAGGCATCGGACAGAACCGCAATTATTCCGTTCGCCGGAAGCGCGCGGGGAAAGAGCTTGGATGTCCACGTCGCGGAGCGAGGAGGAGGGCCGCCGACACCGCCCTCCAGAGGTCGGGTGTCTCATGGGGATGCGGCGGACTTTCCCGCATCTCAGGGCACTTGACGGCCCATACATCGGATCTATAATCTCCGCTCTGATCAGCGTCCCCCACCCGCCGGCCGCCTTCGAAGACGAGGTCCCGCTGTGGCAGAACGTGGTTCCCCCCGACGTGCGTTCACCACCGGCATGACGCTGTGGTACGACGAGCCCGCGACCGCGTGGGAGTCGGAGGCGCTGCCCCTGGGCAACGGCGCGCTCGGCCTGACCTTCTTCGGCGGGCTCGCCGAGGAGCGGCTCCAGTTCAACGAGAAGACGCTGTGGACCGGGGGCCCGGGGGCCGAGGGCTATGACTTCGGGAACTGGCGGACCCCGCGCCCCGGCGCCATCGACGAGGTGCGCGCCCGCATCGACGAGGAGCTGCGCGTCTCCCCCGAGCGGGTCGTCGGCAGGCTCGGCCAGCCCAGGACCCACTTCGGCGCCTACCAGGCGTTCGGCGACGTGTGGGTGCGCTTCACGCGCCAGCCGTCCGGCGTGACCGGCTACCGGCGCCACCTCGACATCTCCGAGGCGGTCGGGGGCGTCACCTACGCGTCCGAAGGCGTCACGCACACGCGCGAGTACTTCGTCTCCGCGCCCGACGGCGTGATCGTCGCCCGCTTCACCGCCGACCGCCCCGGCTCGATCGGCTGCGCCGTCTCGATCACCACGCCTGGCGACAGGTCGTCCGAGCTGCGCGCCCACCGCGGCAGGATCGCCCTGTCCGGCGCGCTGGACGACAACGGGATGCGCTACGCGTCCCACCTCCAGGTCCTGCACCGGGGCGGGAGCAGGACGGAGAACGCCGACGGCTCGGTCACCGTCGCCGACGCCGACTCCGTCACCCTGATCCTCGGCGCCGCCACCGACTACGCCGCCCGCCACCCGGGATACCGCACGGGCGAGGACCCGCGCGCCGAGGTCGCGCGGCGGGTGGACGCGGCCGCGGCCAGGGCGTTCGGGGAGCTGCGCGACGACCACACGGCGGACCACCGCGCGCTGTTCGACCGGGTGCGGCTGCGCGTGGGCGGGGAGGACCCGGGGCTGCCCACCGACGAGCTGCTGACCGCCTACCGGGACCGGACGCTGACGCCGGGCGCGCGCAGGGCGCTTGAGACCCTGTACTTCCAGTACGGCCGCTATCTGCTGATCGCCTCGTCCCGCCCCGGCTCGCTACCCGCGAACCTCCAGGGCGTGTGGAACGACTCGACAAGACCGCCGTGGGGCGCGGACTACCACGTCAACATCAATCTCCAGATGAACTACTGGCCCGCCCACACCACCAACCTCGCCGAGACGACAGGGCCGCTGTTCGACTACATCGAGTCGCTTGTGCCGCCGGGCGAGGTCACCGCGCGTGAGATGTTCGAAAGCCGCGGCTGGGTGGTGAACAACGAGACGACGCCGTTCGGCTTCACCGGGGTCCACGACTGGGCGCAGTCGTTCTGGTTCCCCGAGGCAGGCGCGTGGCTGGCCCAACACGCCTGGGAGCACTACCTGTTCACACGCGACGCGGGGTTCCTGCGGGAACGCGCCTATCCGCTGATGAGGTCGCTCTCGCTCTTCTGGATCGACTTCCTGGTCACCGACCCGCGCGACGGCCATCTCGTGGTGTCGCCCAGCTACTCGCCCGAGCAGGGCGACTTCTCCGCGGGCGCCTCGATGTCCCAGCAGATCGTGTGGGACCTGTTCACCTCCACCGCGGCGGCGGCCGAGCGGGTCGGGGACCGCGGCGCCTTCGCCGCCGAGCTGGCCGACGCGCTGGACCGGCTCGACCCGGGGCTGCGGATCGGCTCGTGGGGGCAGCTGCGGGAGTGGAAGGAGGACTGGGACGACCCGGCGAACACCCACCGGCACGCCTCCCACCTGTTCGCCCTCCACCCAGGGCGGCAGATCACGCCACGCGACGACCCCGAGTACGCCGAGGCGGCGCGGGTCTCGCTGACCGCGCGCGGCGACGGGGGCACGGGCTGGAGCAAGGCGTGGAAGGTCAACTTCTGGGCCCGGCTGCTCGACGGCGACCGCGCCCACACCATGCTGTCCGAGCAGCTGCGCTTCAGCACCCTGGCCAACCTGTGGGACACCCACCCGCCGTTCCAGATCGACGGCAACTTCGGCGCGACGGCGGGCGTCGCCGAGATGCTGGTCCAGAGCCACCGCGGCGTGATCGACGTGCTGCCCGCGCTGCCCGCCGTCTGGGCGAACGGCTCGGTCGAGGGCCTGCGCGCCCGCGGCGATGTCACCGTGGACATCGCGTGGCACGGCGGGGCGCCCACGCGCGTGGCGCTGCGCCCCGGGCGCACGGGCGAGCTGACCGTGCGCGGCGAGCTGTTCGACGGCCTCTTCGACGTGCGCGACGAGGACAGCGGTCGCCGCGTCGACCTCCGGCGCGACGGCCCCGAGATCACCTTCGGCGCCAGGGAACAGCGCGCCTGTGTGGCGACATCGCCCGTGCGGATGTCGCTGGCCGCGCCCGAAGGAGGCGGGGCGGGAGGGCCGTTCACCGCCGAGGTCACCGTGGCGGCGGACGGGCGCTCGCTCCCCGCGGCCGGGCTGGCCCTGGACCTGCCCGAGGGCTGGAGCGCGACCCCGGCGAGCCGCCCGGTGCCGCCGATCCCCGACGGGCGGAGCGCGTCGTTCGCCTTCGAGGTCACGCCAGGGGCGGGCGAAGGGCCCCGGCAGCACCGGCTGCGCGCCGTGCTGCGCGGCGACGGCTGGCGCTCGGCGGCCGTCGCCGCGGTCACCGTCGAGCCGACGCCGCCGTGACCCGCGCCGGACGAGGCCGCCGCGCCGGACGAGGCCCGCGCCGGACGAGGCCGCCGCGCCGGACGAGGCGGCCGCCGCCGTGGGCGCCGCTCAGCCGTGGGCGTACGCGCCGAGGGACGCGGCCACCATCTCGGTGCCCGCGCCCGGCGCCTGGGGCGCGAAGTACCGCCCTTCGCGCACGTCGACCGGGGTCACAAAGTGCTCGTGCAGGTGGTCGACGAACTCGATCATGCGGTCCTCGACCGTGCCCGAGACCGCGACGAAGTCGAACATCGCCAGGTGCTGCACCGCCTCGCACAGCCCGACGCCGCCCGCGTGCGGGCAGACCCTGACGCCGAACTTGGCGGCGAGCAGCAGGATCGCGACGTTCTCGTTGACCCCGGCCACACGCGTGGCGTCGAGCTGGAGCACGGAGGCGCCGCGGGTCTGGAGGAGCTGCTTGAACACCACGCGGTTCTGGGCGTGTTCGCCCGTGGCGACGGGGATGGGCGCGATCGCCTCGGCGATGGCGGCGTGCCCCACGACGTCGTCGGGGCTGGTGGGCTCCTCGACCCACGCGAGGTCGTATGGGCGCAGCGCCTCGACCCAGCGGATCGCGTCGGCCACGTCCCAGCGCTGATTGGCGTCCACGGCGATGCGGATGCCGGGGCCGCACACGTCGCGCGCGAGGGCGAGGCGGCGCACGTCGTCCGCCAGGTCGGCGCCCACCTTGAGCTTGATCTGCCCGAAGCCGTCGGCCACCGCCTCGCGGCACAGCCGGGCGAGCTTGTCGTCGTCATAGCCGAGCCAGCCCGGCGTGGTGGTGTACGCGGGGTAGCCGTCGGCGAGCAGCCGCGCCTCGCGCTCGGCGCGCCCCGGGCCCGCGGCGCGCAGGATGCCGAGCGCCTCGTCGGGGGTGAGCGCGTCGGTGAGGTAACGGAAGTCGACGAGGTCGACGATCTCCTCGGGGCTGAGCGACGCGAGCAGCCGCCACAGGGGCTTGCCCTCGCGCTTGGCGCGCAGGTCCCACAGGGCGTTCACGACCGCGCCGATGGCCATGTGCATGATGCCCTTCTCGGGGCCGAGCCAGCGCAGCTGCGAGTCGTGCACCAACTCCCGCCACATCCCGCCGAGATCCGCCAGGGTCGCCTCGACGTCGCGCCCGAGCACATGGCCTTCCAACGCGCGCAGGGCGGCGACCTGCACATCGTTGCCCCGCCCGATCGTGAAGACGAACCCATGGCCCTCGAGCCCGTCGCCCGCGTCGGTGAGCAGCCGCACATAGGCGGCCGAGTAGTCGGGATCGGGGTTCATGGCGTCGGAGCCGTCCAGCGTGCGCGAGGTGGGGAACCGCACGTCGTGCGTCTGTATGTCGATAAAGCGAGCCACGGACACACTCCCTTGAACGAGCTGGGCTTCCGGCGACAATAGACATCCGATGTATCGAGCGTCAAGACTGCGTGAAGCCCGCCGATTCCCCCGTGATTCCCCTCCGTGTCGCCGCGACGGCCCGGCCCGATCGGCCAAGAGACCCGATCATTGGGGGTGTTGGCGCGACGCGTGGGGCGCGGTGCCCGGGGCGGCGGCTCAGCGCCGTTCGACGAGGGTCTGGCGGAGCCACTGCTCGACGCCCGCGACGTGCACGGTGGCCGTGGCGCGGGCGATGTCGGTCTGGCGCCCGGCGAGCGCCTGCACGATGGCGCGGTGCTCGGCGAGCGTGCGCGCCACCGCGCCCTCCTGGGTCAGCCCGCGCCAGGTGCGGGCGCGCTGCGTGCGGCCCGAAAGGGTCTCGACGAGCGAGGCCAGCATGGCGTTGCCCGAGCCCGCGGCGATGCGCCGGTGGAACTCCAGGTCGTTCTCCACCAGTTGGTCGACCGTGGGGTCGTCGCCCAGCGAGTCGAGCAGCTCGGCGAGCGCGTCGATGTCGGCCATGGGCATCTTGAGCGCGGCCAGCTCGGTCGCGGCGGGCTCGATGATGCGCCGGGTTTCGAGGAGCTGGAGCACGGTGTCGTCGCGGTGGAAGTCGACGACGAAGCCCATCGCGTCCATCAGCAGCGAGGGCTCGAGGCTGGTCACATACGTGCCGTCGCCGCGCCTGACGTCGAGGACGTGGATGAGCGAGAGCGCGCGCACGGCCTCGCGCAGGGAGTTGCGCGACAGGCCGAGCCGGTCGGCCAGGTCCGGCTCCCTCGGGAGGCGGTCGCCTGGCCGCAGCTCGCCGTCCACGATCATCTGCTTGATCGCCTCGATGGCGTCGTCGGTCACGGACATCGCGTTCCTCCCCACGTCGACGCCCCAGCAGAATACATCGGATCTTTCATGCGGGACGGCGGTGGAAGCGGGGGACGGCCATGGGCCCGCGGGCATCGGCGGCGGGTCGCCCGCCGCGGCCCGCTCAGCCGGTGAAGACGTGCTGCCCCGCGATCTCGTCGAGCAGGGTGCGGGACAGCTCGGCGGCGCGGTCGCCGGGGAGCAGGAGATTCAGCCAGGGGTGGGCCCAGGTCCCGTACCCGGCCTTCTTGAGGTCCCTCACGCCGGGGGCCAGGCGGTCGAGGAAGTCGAAGTAGTCGAGCGTCTCGGCGAGGATCGGCGCCGAGCCGTCGTGCCGCAGGCCGCGCAGCGTCTCGGCCTCGGCCTCGGCCGCCTCGCCGCCCTCGGCCGTCCCGTCGGCGCCCCCGGCGGGCGGCCCGTAGGAGACGGCCTCCAGCACGAACGACGTGCCCCGGCGCGGCTTCTCCGCGTGGGAGCAACCGTGCCCGTACCACCGGGGGGGTTCACCGCCGTGGAGTCCCTGCTGCTGCGCACCGTCTCGTCGCTCGGAGCCGACGCGGACGACGAGCCGTGCGCCCGCGGCGCGCCGCCGTGCGAGGCGCTGACGCAGGTGGTCCAGCGCCTTCCTGGCGACCACGACCCGCACTTCGGCGACATTCCGAGACCGGATCCCGGGCTCGCGGCGCGCCTGGAGGAGCGCATCGCCTCGTGACACGCGCCTCGTGACACGCGCCTCGTGACGCACGAAAGGCAAGGGGCCCACGGGCTCCCTGCCGCTCCCGACGCGTGGCGCGCCCGAGGGCTCCCGCGTCGGGTCGCTCACCCCTGAGCTCGGCGAGGGAGTCCCCGGAGCGGTCGACCGCCGTGTCGCGATGACAGGGCGCCCCAGCGGCTTGTGGTCCTCACACGCCCGTGACCCCACGGGCACGGGGCCGTCAGGGGGCCGCGGCGCGCCACCCGGCGGGTGTCAAGGCCGCGCCGCTGGCCCGTTCTCGCGCTCAGTCGCCGTCGATCTCCACGTCGACGCCGATGTCCTCGAGCGCGTCCTCGGTCTCGTCAAGGGCCTCGTCCACCACTTCGTCCAGGAAATCGTCCATCGCAGCTCCGCCTCTCGCGCGTCAACGCCCCGTGGCCCGGGGCGCGTTGATAGTAGCGGCGGCCCAGCCCTGCCGCCCCACCGCGGGCGGATGCTCTTCCGAGACGGGGCACGTTCTGTTCGACACAACGTGTGCGCCACCGCAACCGACCACGCAGAGGTCGGCCATCCGCAACGGGCGCGCCGCCGTCTTCTCCCTCGCCGACGCCCCGGCGCGGGTCGCCGTGCCTCTGGCCTCGATCGGCGCCCGGCCCGACGACGCGGTCAGGGAGCTGTGGACCCACGCCGAGATGCCGCACGAGGGCGGCACCCTGCACGCCGACCTCGCCCCGCACGGAGGCGCCCTCTGCCGCCTGCCCCGGCGGGGGCGAGGGCGGCCTCACGGCCTGACGGCTACGCGCGGGCGGTCGACCGTGACGGAGGCGCGCGTGGTCCGGACGGCGCGTCGACGCGCGCGGCTGAAGCCACGGGCGGCTACCACCGGTTGCCTGACGTAGCCGGGCTCGGCATACCATCACCTGGACAACAGCCTGGGAGCCCGCGACGCCCACGGGGGGCTCGGCTCCCGTGAACTGGTGACACAGGTGAGGGATTTCACGACCATGCCGACCGAGACGTTCGAGTTCCAGGTTGAGGCGCGCCAGCTCCTCCAGATGATGATCCACTCGATCTACTCGAACAAGGACGTGTTCCTGCGGGAGTTGATCTCCAACGCCTCCGACGCGCTGGACAAGCTCCGCATCGAGGCGCTGCGGGACGACACGCTGGGCGCCGACGTGTCCGACCTGCACATCGCGCTCGAAGCCGACAAGGACGCCCGCACGCTGACCGTGCGGGACAACGGGATCGGGATGTCGCACGACGACGTGGTGCGGCTCATCGGCACCATCGCCAGGTCCGGCACCGCCGAGTTCCTCCAGCAGCTCAAGGAGGCCCAGGCCGCGGGGGCGGCCGAAGGGCTCATCGGGCAGTTCGGCGTCGGCTTCTACTCCAGCTTCATGGTGGCCGACGAGGTCACGCTGGTGACCCGCCGCGCCGGTGAGGACAAGGGCACCCGCTGGACGTCCACGGGCGAGGGCACGTACACCGTCGAGACGCTCGACGAGGCGCCCCAGGGCACGGCGATCACCCTGCGGCTCAAGCCCGAGGACGCCGAGGACAGGCTCTTCGACTACACCGCGCCGTGGAAGATCAAGGAGATCGTCAAGCGGTACTCCGACTTCATCACGTGGCCCATCCGGATGGTCACGGGGGAGAAGGCCGCGGGGGAGAAGGCCGCGGGGGAGGAGAAGGACAACGAGGGCGAGGAGGCCGCCGAGCCCGAGACGCTCAACTCCCGCAAGGCCCTGTGGGCGCGTTCCCGCGACGAGGTCTCGGACGCGGAGTACCACGAGCTGTACAAGCACATCAGCCACGACTGGGCCGATCCCCTGGAGATCATCCAGGTGCGCGCGGAGGGCACGTTCGAGTACCAGGCGCTGCTGTTCCTGCCCTCGCACCCGCCGCGCGACCTGTTCGCGCAGGACAGCAAGCGGGGCGTTCAGCTCTATGTGAAGCGCGTCCTCATCATGGAGGACTGCGAGGCCCTGATCCCCGAGTACCTGCGCTTCGTCAAGGGCGTGGTCGACGCCGCCGACCTGTCGCTCAACGTGTCCCGCGAGATCCTTCAGCAGGACCGCCAGATCCAGCTGATGCACCGCAGGCTGGCCAAGAAGGTGCTCTCCACGATCAGGGAGATGAAGTCCGCCCGCCCCGACAACTACTCGGCGTTCTGGCGGGAGTTCGGGCACGTCGTCAAGGAGGGCCTGCTCAGCGACTTCGACAACCGCGACGCGATCCTCGCCGTCGCGTCGTTCGCCTCCACGCACGACGCGGAGACGCCGACGACGCTCGCCGAGTACGTGGAGCGCATGAAGGACGGGCAGAAGCACATCTACTACATGACCGGCGAGTCCAGGGCGGCCGTCGAGAACTCCCCGCACATGGAGGCGTTCCGCGAGAAGGGCGTCGAGGTGCTGATCCTCACCGACCCGGTCGACGAGGTGTGGGTCGGGGCGGTGCCGCCCTTCGACGGCAAGGAGCTGCACTCCATCGCCAAGGGCGAGGCCGACCTCGACGCGGGCGACGAGGCGGAGGAGGCCAAGGCCGAGCGCGAGCAGCGACGCGAGGAGTACGCGGGGCTGCTGACGTGGATGGGCGAACGGCTCGGCGATGACGTCAAGGAGGTGCGGCTCTCCTCCCGGCTCACCGTCTCCCCCGCGTGCGTCGTGTCGGACACGGGCGATGTGACGCCCGCCCTCCAGGCGATGTACCGGGCGATGGGCCAGGAGGTGCCCGCGAGCAAGCGGATCCTGGAGCTGAACCCCGGCCATCCGCTGGTCGAAGGACTGCGCAGGGCGCACGCCGAGCGCGCCGACGACCCCGAGCTGCCCGGCACCGCCGAGCTGCTGTACGGCATGGCGCTGCTCGCGGAGGGCAGCCAGCTCGGCGACCCGGCGCGCTTCACCAAGCTCCTGGCCGAACGCCTGGAGCGCACGCTGTAACGTGCCGCACCGGGACGACGGCGGGAACGAGGGGATCAGGTGGCGGCGAGTGGGAGCGCGCGATGAGTCGGCGTGAGGGTCGCGGCGGTCTCGACCGCGAGCTCGAACGGCTCGACGGCGCGCCGTACGGCAGGTACAAGGGGCTCGTCGGCCCATGGCAGCTGCCGGGCGGATGGACGGTGGAGCTGGTCAGGGCGCAGGCCGACCCGTTCGCGCCCCCGGCGCGCGTGGCCGTGCGGGTGCCGGGGGAACGGGCCGCGTTCCCCCGGGACCTGTGGGACTCCCCCGTGCGCCGCCGCGCCCTCGCCGGGTACGTGGTGCGCCGCGCGGCGCGCGAGGCGGCCCCCGAGCGGGCCCTGCGCGTGGACGCGGGCGGCCAGGAAGTGCTCGACCGCTCCTCGTGCGTGGTGGACGCGGCCGACGGCTCGGTCACGCTGCGGCTCGGCGTGGCCCTGCCGGGCCAGGGGCGGCGGATCGAAGGGCGGGCCGCGCGCCGCCTGCTGTGCGACGTGCTGCCGCGCCTCGCCGAACGCGCCCTGTGCCACAGGGCGTCGGACGCGGACGCGGCGCGGGAGTTCGTGGCGACCGTGGAGGACTCCGCCGCCCTGCGGGCCGCGCTGCCGGGGCTCGGCCTGGTGGCGTTCGTCGCCGACGGCGCGCTGCTGCCGCGCCGCACGGGGGCGGACGACCGCCCGGCCGATGGCGCGGACGGCGTCCCGTTCACCGCGCCCGACGCGCTGCGGGTGACGGTGCGGCTGCCGCACGCCGGGCCCGTCACCGGGACCGGGATCCCCGAGGGCGTGACGCTGATCGTCGGCGGCGGATTCCACGGCAAGTCGACGCTGCTGCGCGCCCTGGAGACCGGCGTCAGGGACCACGAGCCGGGCGACGGGCGCGAACGGGTCGCCTCGCGCGCGGATACGGTCAAGATCCGTGCGGAGGACGGGCGTTCGGTGACGCGGGTGGACGTGCACGCGTTCGTCGACCGCCTGCCGCAGGGCTCGGACACCCGGGACTTCTCCACGCCCAACGCCTCGGGCTCCACGTCGCAGGCCGCGTCGCTGTGCGAGGCGGTGGAGGCCGGGGCGCGGGTCCTGCTCATCGACGAGGACACCGCCGCCACCAACCTGATGATCAGGGACGCGCGGATGCGGGCGCTGGTGTCCAGGGAGCACGAGCCGCTGACGCCCCTGGTGGACACGGTGCGCTCGCTGCACCGCGACCACGGGGTGTCCACGGTGCTGGTGATGGGCGGCTCGGGTGACTATCTGGAGGTCGCCGACCGGGTGTTGATGATGGACGCCTACCGGCTGTCCGACGTCACCGAACGCGCCAGGCAGGTGGCGGCCGTGCCCGAGGGGCGGCGCGCCGAGGCCGAGTCGTTCCCCGGCGTCGTCCACCGCCGCCCCGACCCGGCGTCGCTGGACGCGACCGCGCGCGGCCGCCCGCGCGTGCGCGCCAGGGGGCGTGACCTGCTGGTCCTCGGGGAGCACGAGGTGGATGTGCGCGCCGTCGAGCAACTGGCAGACGCCCAGCAGGTGGTGGGCGTCGGCCTGGCCATCGACCTGCTGGTGCGGCGCGGGCACCTGGACGGGCGGCGTTCCCTCGCCGAGGCGCTCGACCTGCTCGACCTGGACCTGGCGGGCCCCGAGGGCGTCGCGGCGCTGCTGGCCGTCAGGGACGAGGACTTCGCGGTCCCCCGCCGCTTCGAGATCGCCGCCGCCGTCAACCGCGTGCGCGGCCTGAGGGTCAGCCGCTGAGGCGCCGCTGACGCGGAGTCGCCCCCGCGCGCCGCTCGCGTCCGGGCGGGGCCTCTCGGACCCGCCCGGACATCCCACCCCGGCGCGCGCCGACGAGGATATGCCCGGGGACGCCCTCTGATCCATGACGTCGCGTCGCCGTTCCCTTGACGACGCGTGCCCGGCTCCCCGCGGGACCGCGCCACCGCCCCGGCCGCAGCGCCTACGATGCGGAGCGGCTTCGGGGTGAGGGAGTGGGACGGCGAGGGAGTGGGACGGCGAGGGAGTGGGACGGCGAGGGAGTGGGACATGGTCGGCACGGGGGAGTCGCCGGTGGGCGGCGCGCGGGGTGGCGATCGTGGCAAGCCGGGCGATGTGCACTACAACCGGATCAAGGACGACCTGATCCACGGCGCCTATCCCCCGGGCAGCGTCCTGCTCGAGACCGTGCTGGGCGAGCGGTACGGCGTTTCGCGGACCCCGGTCCGTGAGGCGTTGGCGCCGCCGACGCCTTCGCGGCGCGGCTCACCGCGCGGGGCCTGCCGGGTTCAGAGCTGGCGGGCCCCCGGCACGCCGTTCTCGACGACGAACGACGCGAACGTCTCCACCGGCGCGTCCGGCCTGCCGACCGTGCTGACCATCCGCAGATCGGTCACCCACGCGTCCCGCTCGACCGTGCACCGCACATAGCCGCGCCGGTCGCCGTCGAAGAAGCGGATGTGCGGGTTGTGGCGGATCATCGGGCCGTAGTAGGGGCCGTGGACCTCGCCGTCGCCGTTGGTGGAGATCGACGTGCCGACGAACTCCGTGGCCACGACGGCCGATTCGGGGTTGTCGAAGTCCCGGTGGATGTCGTTGACGAACGTCGAGTGCCAGTCGCCCGTGATCACCACGGGGTTGCTCACCCTGGCCTGCGCGAGCCGGTCCGTGACGCGCGCGCGGGCGGCGGGGAAGCCGTCCCACGCGTCGTGCCACAGCACGTCCCCCGCGGGGCCGTCGTGGTCGAGGCGGCCCATCATCACGTTGTTGGCCAGGACGTTCCAGCGCGCCCGCGAGTCGGCGAGCCCGTCGAGCAGCCAGCGCTCCTGCCGCTCCCCCAGCATCGTCACCGACGGGTCGTACGCGGCCTCGGTCGCGGGGGCCTCGCCCCAGCCACCCGGCGGGATGTCGCGGTACTGGCGGCCGTCGAGCACGTTGAACTGGGCCAGGTCGCCATACGTCAGCCGCCGGTAGAGCCGCATCTCGTGGTCGCGCGGGATGGCGGAGCGGCGCAGCGGCTGGTGCTCGTAGTACGCCTGGTAGGCGGCCAGGCGCAGCGCGCGGATGTCGTCCTCGTACTGGGAGACGTCGCCCGCGTAGTCGTTCTGCACCTCGTGGTCGTCCCAGGTGACGATCCACGGGAAGAGGGCGTGCGCGCGCTGGAGGTCGGGGTCGGACTTGTAGAGCGCGTACCGCAGCCGCCACTGCTCCAGGGTGCGGGGAGCGGCGCGCAGCCGCTCGGGCACCGGAGTGTTCCGGTAGCCGCCGTCGGCGGGTATGCCGCCCTCGTAGACATAGTCGCCCAGGTGCGCGACCAGGTCGATGTCCTCGTCGGCGAGGTTGCGGTAGGCGGAGTAGTAGCCGGACGCCCAGTCCTGGCAAGAGGCGTAGGCGAACGACAGGCGCCGGGGGCGCGCGCCCCGCGCGGGGGTGGTGCGGGTCCTGCCGACCGGGGAGAGATCCGCGCCATGGCGGAACTGGTACCAGTACTCGCGGTCGGGGCGCAGCCCCACGGGCTCGACGTGCACCGAGTGCCCGAGCTCGGGCAGCGCGGCGACGGTGCCGCGGCGCACGACGTGCCGCATGTCCGGGTCGGCGGCCACCTGCCAGGAGACGGGGAAGGGGCGGCGCGGCATCCCGCCGTCCGGCTCGAACGGCTCGGGCGCGAGCCGCGTCCACAGCACGAAGCCGTCGGGCGCCGGGTCGCCCGAGGCGACGCCGAGGGAGAACGGGTCGCGCCCGTGGCCCCGGCGCGGCGCGGCGAAGGCGCCCCGTCCGAGCGGCACCTGCGCGAGGGCGGCGAGCCCGGCGACGCCGCCGAGCGCCCCGGCGAACCGTCTGCGGTTCCAGGGGGTTGCGGGTGGGGTCATGGCCGTACTCCAGGGCGCCGATTGCGGATTGCGGTGAGGCCGGGCCATCGTGCGGGGGCCCGGTGTACCGCGCCTTAAGCCCCGGTGACATCCGACGCCCCGTCGGCTGATGGCCGGGGCGTCACGTGCTCCCGGCGATGCGGCGCATCAGGGCCTCCACGGCCGCCACCATGTCCTCGAGGCCCGCGACCTGGGTGCGCAGCGGGCGCGGCAGGTGCTGGCGTTCCCAGCGGGCGACACTCTGGGCCGCCGGTCTGCGCGCCCACACGCGGTCGAGCTCGCCCGCGAGCGTCACCGCGGGGTGCAGGGCCGCCTGGGCCGAGACCAGGGCGCGGCCCAGGCGGGGGCCGAACGCCCCGACGCCTGGCGGGTGTTGGCGCGTCACCGCGGTGAGCGACGCCTCGGCGCCCGCGAGCCCCCGCAGCCGGGGCAGCCAGCCGCCGCCGGTGCCGGAGGTGCCGAGCGCGGGGACGAGGGTGGCCAGCTGCGCGGCGGCGAAACGCTCGGCGCTGCCCGGCGCCCAGTGCCGCGCCGCGTGGCGCGAGCCGATGTCCGCGAGCTGGTCGAGCGTCAGCTCCGCGGCCTCGCGCCAGGCGGGGACGGTGCCGGGCAGGCCCGCGGAGCGCACGGCCCTGACCCGGTCGCCCCACAGCGCGGGCGGCATGCCGGGAGCCCCGCCGTTGGTCTCGTCGGCCACGTCGTCCTCGACGGCGGCGGCCAGGTGGCGTTCGACCACGGCGCGGGCGGCGCGCGCCAGCATGGGGCCACGCCGCAGGATGCCGCGCCAGCCGGGCGGCGGGCCCGGCACGTCGGCGGGCGGGTGGCCGCGGGTGAGCAGGCCCTCCACGCGGGCGTCGCCGAGCCGCCCCGCCACTGCGGCCAGCGGCACGTCCTCGACCGGGAGCCCAAGGTCCCCGGCGACGCGCCAGGCCGCGAGCGCGAGCAGGTCGGTGGCCAGCCGCCAGGTCCTCGCGGGCTCGCCCTCGCCCGGATCGCGGCCGATGTGCCACTCGGTCAGCGCCCGCGCGCTCTCCCGCGCGTACGCCCATGCCTCGCTCGCCCGTGACAGCACGGCCCCTCCCCCTCAAGGCGCGGTCACTTCTCCTGTATGGTTCCGCGCCCGACGGGCCTTCACGCCGGTGTGCGCCGGGCGCTCAGGGCCCGTGGTGCGGCACGGGGGCGCGCCCCGGCGCGGGCGCGGCGGGCGCGACCCTGCGTGGCTCCGCGACCTCCGGCAGCGCGCCCGCGTCGCTCGCCACGGCCGTACCGATCGCCACGGCCGTCCCGATCGTCCCGGCCGTCCCGATCGTCCCGGCCGTCGACACCGTCATCAGCGTCATCGCCCCTTCCACACGTCCGCGGATCTCGCCCACCGGCGAGCGCGCTGACCAACCGAGCAACTGGCTCGGCGCCTACCCCCGTTGACACGTCCCATGCGGCCCCGGCGGCGTCAGCGCTCCGTCGCCGTCCAGCCGTCGGGGACGAAACGGGCCGCGTCCGCGGGGCGTTCACCGGCCAGGATCACCCGGTGGCCCCGGTGACGCGGATGGCGTCCACCACGACGCCACGGCCCTGCTCGGGTCGGGGGCGTGGGCGGGCGGGGCCGCGCGGCCGGGTCAGCGGTACGGATCAGCGGTAGATGAGGTGGTCGCGGCGCAGGCGGCGGAAGGCGGCGAGGTCGTCGGCCCAGAGCGCGGGCAGCTCGTCGGCGTCGGCGCCCTCCTCGATGGCGAGGCGGACGGCGCCGTTGCCGCTGAGCTTGTCGAGCCAGTGGGCGGAGCCGCCGTCCTGGGAGCGCCAGCGGTGCTCGGGGAAGAGCCGCCACTGCTCGGTGAGCAGGGTGAGCCCCACGGCAATGGGGTCGTGGGCGTCCGGGTCGGTCACCTGGACCTCGACGCCGCCGCAGGTCTCCCCCGCCCACTTGGAGAAGGTGGGGCTGAAGTACGCCTCGCGGAAGCGGACTCCCGGCATGCCGCGGTCGTTCAGCGCCTCGGACCAGCGGTGGTCGATACCGGGGGCGCCGAGCAGCTGGAACGGCAGGGTGGTGCCGCGGCCCTCGGACAGGGCGCTGGCCTCGAACAGGCACGTGCCCGCGTAGAGGTCGGCGGTGGCGGGAGTGGGCATGTTCGGCGACGGCGGCACCCAGGGCAGCCCGGTGTCTGCCCAGCGGTGCGAACGGCGCCAGCCCCCGAGCCGTTCCACGCGCAGCTCGGCGGCGCGGCCCCCGGTGGCCTCGGGGACGAAGACCGCGTTGAACAGCCCGGCCAGCTCGCCGATCGTCATGCCGTGCCGCTGCGCGATGGGCTTGAGGCCGACGAACGAGGCATGCTCGGGGTGCAGCACGGGACCGGTGGCCTCGGCGCCCGAGAGGGGGTTGGGGCGGTCGAGGACGACGAACCGCAGGCCGAGGCGGGCGGCGGCCTCAAGCGCCAGATACATGGTCCAGATATAGGTGTAGAACCGGGCGCCGACGTCCTGGATGTCGAACACCACGGTGTCCAGGCCCAGTTCGGCGAAGCGCTCCTCCATCGTCGCGGCGTCGTTGTAGGCGTTGTAGACCGGCAGGCCCGTCTTGGCGTCGACGAAGAAGTCCTCCCCCTCGCCCGCCTGCGAGGTGCCGCGGAAGCCGTGCTCGGGGCCGAAGACGGCGACGAGGTCCACGCGCCCGTCGGCGACCATGACGTCCACCAGGTGGTTGAGGTCGCGGTCGACGCCCGTGGGGTTGGAGATGACGCCGACGCGCTGCCCCGCGAGAGCGGCGTAGCCGTCGGCGCGCAGCGCGTCGAACCCCGTGGTGACCCGGCGCCCCCGGCGCGCGGTCTCGGCGGGGGCCGGGGAGGCGGCGCTCACCGGGGCCGCGGAGGCGGCCAGGGCGGCGGGGGCTGCGGCCAGCAGGTGCCTGCGGCGCAGGGGGCGGGGCAGGGGATGGCGCATCGGGTCCTTCCTTCGCTTCTCGCTCGCGCTTCTCGCTCGCGCTTCTCGTTCGTCTCCTGGCTACGGGTAACGCAGGCCGTGGCCCAGGGGGTAGAGCACCCGGTCGGGGTCGTCGGCGGCGGGGACCTCGACGGGCAGCGTGCCCACAGGGCCGCTCTCGCCCAGCAGCACCGCGGCGGCGGCGTCGAGGGCGACGGGCACCGATGAGTAGAGCGCGAGGTGCGCGTCGGCCGACGGGTGGTGGGCGATGTCGTAGGGGATGTCGGTGGAGAGGGTGATCACGGGCCTGCCGGTCGCGGCCAGCGCCTCGACGAGCGCGGCCTGCCCGGCGTTGGCCGCGGTGTTCGCGGTGACGACCAGCACGGTGTCGTGGCCCTCGGCCGCCGCGACCGCCTCGGCGATCGCGTCCGCGCCAGGGTCGGCGCCCACCGGGTGGGCAGCGGCGGGCAGGCCATGCGCGGCGAGCCGGTCGGCCAGGCCGCGCACCGCGCCGCCCGCGCCCGTGACCAGCGCGTCGCGGCCGTCGGCGGCCAGCGGCAGGGTGGCGCCTTCGTTGCGCACCAGGGTGGTGGTGCGCCCGGTGATGTCGAGGGCGGCGGCGCGGTGGTCGGCGTTGCCCACGATGTCGTCCACCCGGTCGATGTCGGCGAACGGGTCGTCCACGATGCCCGCTTCCCACTTGAGGGTGAGCACGCGGCGCACCGACGCGTCGACGCGGTCCTCGGTCAGCTCGCCCGAGGCGACGGCGTCGAGGACCGCCCGGTGGGCCAGCTCCAGATCGGGCGGCATCAGCAGCAGGTCGACGCCTGCCGCGAGCGCGCGCACGGGGACCTCGGCGTCGGGGTAGCTCTCGCGCACGCCCGCCATGCGGAGCGAGTCGGTGATGACGACGCCGTCATAGCCGAGCTCCTCGCGCAGCAGGCCGGTCATGATGGGCTCGGAGAGGGTCGCGGGCGCGCCCGAGGGGTCGAGTTCGGGGAACGTGAGGTGCCCGCTCATGACCGCGCCCGCCCCGGCCTCGACGGCGGCGGCGAACGGCGGGGCGTCGAGCGCGCGCCACTCCTCGAGGGTGTGGGTGATCACCGGGAGCCCCACATGGCTGTCGACGGCGGTGTCGCCATGGCCGGGGAAGTGCTTGGCGCTGGCGACCACGCCGCCTTCCGACTGGTATCCGGCGACCTGGGCGGCCGTCAGCTCGGCGGCCAGGGCCGGGTCGCCCGCGAACGAGCGGATGCCGATCACGGGATTGGCGGCGTTGACGTTGACGTCGGCGACGGGCGCGTGGTTCATGGTGATGCCGACGGCGCGCAGCTCGGCCCCGGCGATGCGGGCGGCCTCGCGGGCGTCGTCGGGGTCGCCCGAGGCGCCAAGGGCCATGGAGCCGGGGAGGCGGGTGGCGGGCTCGCCGAGGCGGGTGATGGCGCCGTGCTCCTGGTCGGTGGTGACCAGCAGCGGCACCTTGGACGGCTGGTCGAGCGCGGCGCGCTGGAGGCCGTTGGACAGCTCGGCGACCTGGACGGGGTCGGCGAGGTTGTCCGACCACGTGAAGTAGATGACCCCGCCGAGGTGGTAGCGCTCGACGGCCTCGTGGCCGTTGTCGACGCCGAGCCACTCCTGGTTCCTGGCGACGTCATCGGGGTCCGTGGTGTCGGCGGTCGCGCCGTAGGCGTAGGTGACGAAGAGCTGGCCGACCTTCTCGTCGAGCGTCATCGACGCCAGCCGCTCCTCCACCCACGAGGCCCGCGCTGCGGGGTCAGGGGCGTGCGGCGCTTCCGCGGGCGGCGCCGTGGGGGCGGGAGCCGGGGACGGGGTGGGGGACGGGGTCGGGGACGGGGTCGGGGACGCGGTGGGCGCCGGGGTGGCCGTGGGGGCCGGGGTGGTCAGCAGCACCCCCGCGGTCACCACCGCCGCGGCGAGCGACCGCAGGAGCCTCCTGCGTCGGGCACGGGACATCGCGCACTCCTGTGGGGGGAAGGGGAGCGGAGGTAGACCGTTCGATTTCCGAGAATGGCGTAAATCTCCTCCAGATCAAGGGGGTTGGGAGAGAAAGATTCCTTCAGCGGCGTCGTTGCGGCCACGCGGGCGGAACGGCGAATGCCGGGGATGGCGAGGCGCCCGGCCTACCCTCGTTCCGTCATGAGCCGATTTGTCGGCAATGCCGGACGCTGAGGAGCCGCACGATGACCCCCGAATTCGCCGCAGTCAAGGACTACCTGGGCACCGCCAACACCATCCGCATCGCCACCCCGCTCGCCTCGGGCGGCGAGCGGGAGACCCCGATCTGGTCCGTCACCGTCGACGACGTGCCCTATGTCCGCAGCGCCTACGGCGAGGGCTCCCACTGGTACCGGCGGGCCACGCGCGCGGGCCGGGCGACCATCGTGTCGGACCGCGGCAGGCACCCCGTCGCCGTGACGCGGGTGGACGACGAGGCGACCCGCGCCGCCGTGGACGACGCCTACCGCGCCAAGTACGCGCGCGAGGCGTCCTCGCTCCAGCCGCTGCTCGGCGAGACGTCCCGCGTCACGACGCTGCGCATCGGCGAGGCGTAGGGCCCCTCTGATCGTTCCCGGTGGATCAGCGAGCGGCGGATGGCGCCCGCCTGGCAAGGCGCCGGATCGCGGCTCGTACGGTGGGGGCACCTCCCGGACGGAGTCCGGGGGACGTACCCGCGCGATGCGGCAACACAGCCCGGGAGTCCCCCCGGACGAAGTCCGGGGGAGGGATGCCAGTCGTCGCGAGCCCGCCGGGGATGGTCAGACAGGCCCTCCGCGCCGTTCGGTCAGCGGGGCCGCGCGGGGGGCGGGGCGACGGAGTCGCGGAGCGCGACCCGGGTGCCGAGCAGGACGTGCTGGTCGCCGGGGGACGCGGCGCGGCCGTGCCGGTCGAGCGCGAGGCGGACGGCGGTGCGGCCCATCTCCTCGTAGGGCACATGGACGGTGGTCAGCCGGGGCCGCAGATCCGTGGCGGGAGGGACGTCGTCGTAGCCCACGAGCGAGATGTCGCCGGGAACGGCGAGCCCGGCCTCGGTGATGGCCCGCAGCGCCCCCGCGGCGACCGCGTCGGTCAGGGCGAAGACCCCGGTGAAGTCACGGGCGCGGGCGAGCCGTTCGCGCATGGCGGCATGGGCCTCGCCCCGGTCGAACGGCACCTTCTCGACCAGCGACTCCCGGTAGGGGACGCCGAAGTCGGCCAGCGCGCGGCGGTACCCGGCCAGGCGCGCGGCGCTCGTGGTCAGCGCGGCGTCGCCGCCAAACAGCAGCACATCGCGGTGGCCCGCGGCCAGCAGGCGCCCGGTGATCGCGTGCGCGCCGCCCTCGTTGTCGTACTCGACGACCGTGGCGGGCACGGCATCGCCAAGCGGGGGGCGGCCGACGAGCACGAGGCGCGAACCCGACCGGTCGAGGGCGCGGGCGAGGGCGGCCATCGTGCGGCGGTAGGGCTCGTCGTCCACGACGCTGCCGATGAGGATGACCGCCTCGGCGCCCTGCTGGCGCATCAGGTGCACGGCCTCCACCTCGCGCGCCGGGTCGCCGCCGCTCACACACAGCAGGCACAGCCGCCCCCGGCGCGACGCCTCCTCCTCGATGCCGTGGGCGACCTGGGCGAACGAGGGGCCGCGCACATCGCTGAGCACGAACGCCACCGTCTTGGCGCCGTGGCCGCGCAGCGCGCGGGCGTGGGTGTTGGCGACATAGTCGAGGTCGCGCAGGGCCTTCTCGACGCGGCGGCGGGTCGCGGTGGCGACCGGGTAGTTCCCCGCGATCACCCGGGAGACGGTCGGCACGGAGACCCCGGCCCTGCGCGCGACGTCCTTGAGCGTGGCCCGCCCGCGCCCGGCACGGCCGGGCACCCCGCTCTGTGTGGTCACGGCGGCCAGTGTAATCCGCCGCACCGGCCGGAAAGTCCGGCCCGGCGCCCCGAACGCCCGCGTGCGCCAGGGGTGTTGGGATCGCTGGGATCAGCAGGCGCCGTCGGTCGGCTTGGGGTTGACCAGGCCGAACAGCGGGCGCAGCCTGAGCCCGGCCCAGGTGCCCACCAGGGCGGTGGCGCCCCACAGCCAGCCGTGCAGGCTGCCCGAGGCGATGCCCGCGAGATAGGCGCCGATGTTGCAGCCCCCGGCCAGGCGGGCGCCGATGCCCATGAGGACTCCGCCGAGCACGGCCGCGACCGCGGTCCGCCACGGGATGCCGCGGTGCAGGGCCCACGTGCCGCCGAGCGAGGCGGCCACGGCGGCGCCGATCATGATGCCGATGTCGGTCAGGCTGTTCTTGTCGGCCAGGATCGGTCCCGCCAGCATCTCGGCGTTCCCCGGCTGCTGCCAGAAGCTCCAGCTCTCGGGCGAGCCGCCGAGCGCGCCGAACGCCTCGCTGCCCCACAGCGCGAACGCGCTGGTCACGCCCCATGCCCCGCCCGAGACCAGCAGCACGCCGGCGCCGAGCAGCGCCAGGACCACGGCGCCAGCGGCCAGCGGCCACGAGCCGCGCAGCGCGCGCCGTGCGGCGCCCCTGGTGGTGGGCACGGCGCCGACCGGCGGGGGGTTGCGGCGGCGCTGGACAAGGCGGGTGAGGGCGACAAGGCCCACCAGGGCGAGGATCGTCACGCCCCAGGAACCGAACCAGCCGATGTGGTCGGAGAGCACCACGGGGTCGAGGGCGGGCAGGTCGTTCCACAGGTCGAACTGCCAGGCGGCGAGCGTCGATCCGAGGATGAAGCCGCCGAGCGTCAGCACGATCGAGGACTGGCCCGCGCCCACGGCGAAAAGCGTCCCCGACGCGCACGCGCCGCCGAGCTGCATGCCGACGGCGAAGACGAACGCGCCGAGCAGCAGGCCCACGCCGAGCGCGCCCGCCGACGGGGCGGGCTCGGAGCCGAACAGGCCCGTGCCGGTGCCGATGATCAGCGCGAACAGGGTGGCCGTGGTGCCGAGCAGCAGGGCGTGGGCGCGCAGCCCCGTGCCGTTGCCCACCGCGATCAGCTGGCGCCAGGCGGAGGTGAAGCCGAACCGCGAGTGGAACAGCGCGAATCCGAGGCCGAGGCCGAGCAGCAGGAGCACGCCGGGCTTGCCGCCGTGCTCGGCGAAGACATAGGCGTCGAGGCCCGCGGCCAGCAGCGCGGCGACGACGAGCGGCACCTTCCGCACGGGCGGCGCCTCGGGCGCCTCGGGCGGGGGCGCGCTCGTGGGCGCAGGGCGAAGGACGGGGGGCAGGGGGGAGGTGGTGGTCACGGGGACTCCGGGGACACGCGGGACGTACGGGGAAGAGCGGCACCGGCCGCGCGGGGCGGAACCGTGCGGAGCGGGGGGAGGGGCTCAGCGGCGACAGAGGCCGTCGTCGACGCACCACGCCGAGCTCGCGAAGAGCGCGAGGCACAGAAAACGGGCGGGTGCGAGCATGTGTCCCATCCTAGGAGTCCGCCCGCGGCCCCGTCACCCCCCTCCCCCGCACCCCGGCCAGGCGGCCTTCGCCGGGGAACGGGCCAGCGCCGGGGGGAACGGTCAGCGGCCCAGGCCCTCGACCACTTCCGAGCCCGCGATCTGGAGCAGCGCCTTGCCCGGAAGGATCAGTTCGCCCCTGCGGCGGCCGCTGCCGAGCAGCACCCACGGCAGGTCCACGACGGCCGCGTCAAGCAGGACGGGCCAGTCGGCGGGCAGGCCGATGGGGGTGATCCCGCCGTACTCCATGCCGCTCTCGCCGTCCGCGACCTCGTGCGGCGCGAACGACGCCTTGCGGGCGCCGAGATGGCGGCGGACCGTGCCGTTGACGTCCACCCGGGTCGGGGAGCGCACCACGCACGCGGCCAGACGCGTCTGGCCGCCGCGCTTGCCCGCGACCACGACGCAGTTGGCCGAGACGGAGCGCAGCTCCGGCCCGTGTGCCGCGACGAAGTCGGCGGTGTCGGCCACCGCGGGGTCGCTGTCCACGAACACCACCTGGTCGGCGGGAACGGGCCCCGACCACGCGGCGAGGGCCGCGGACACGGGCTCGGGCAGCAGCTCCAGCGCCTCGGGGGCGGGGCGGTGCTGCCGTCCGGCGGCCTGGCGCCGGTGCGGCGCGCGCGCCCCGCGTTGACGCTCGTCGGCCTGGCGGACGCGGCGGCCAACGGCACCTATGCGCTGGCCGTCGGCATGGGCCCGGTCACCGTGGCCGCCTCGCTCGCCGCGCTCGACCCGGTGGTCACTGCGGTGG
Source organism: Streptomyces sp. PT12 (assembly GCF_003311645.1). GTDB lineage: Bacteria > Actinomycetota > Actinomycetes > Streptomycetales > Streptomycetaceae > Streptomyces. The sequence continues at coordinate 36,961 of NZ_QEST01000183.1, forward strand.
CGGCGCGGGGCGTGCTGCGCGAGCGGCTGCGCGCGGTGCAGGCGGCGGGCGCGGCGCTCGCGCTGGCGGGCACGCTCCTGCTGGCCTCGGGCTGACCGCGCGCCCGCGCCCGCGCGCCCGCCGCGCGCCTCAGCCGGTGGGGCGGAGGGTCCAGGTGATCGTCATCTCCCCGGTGACCGCGCCGTCCTCGCGCTCGATGGCGACCGCCACGGGGAACTCCGGGCGCCCGCCCGCCCGCAGCTCGGCGAGCACGTCGTCGACCGGGCGGCCGAGCGTGGCGGTCGCCGTGACCGGGCCCTTGGCCAGCTTCCGGTAGGCGATCTCCGCGCGCACGGCGAGCGGCACGGCGTCCGAGAGGTGGTCCGCGAACGCCGCGAGGACGATCGCGCCGCTCGCCGACTCCCCCAGCGTGAACATCGCGCCAGCGTGCGGCCCGCCGACGTGGTTGTGGAAGGCGGCGTCGTCGGGCAGGCGGACCACGGCCCGGCCGGCGTCCGCCGCCAGGACCTCGAGCCCGAGCGTGCGGACCATGGGAACGGTGGCGGCGAGGAGGTCGCCGAGCGCGGGCCGGGCGTCGGACGTCTGTTCGTCGGTCATGAACACAGGTTACCAACGGGTAAGTCGCAGGTCCGTAGCAATACCCGAGGCCGACGTAGCCCCGGCGCACAGCGGGCCGTAGGGTCACGCGCATGAGGGCAGGAGAACAGCAACCGGGGGGCGAGCCCAACTCCCCGTGGTCGAACCCGTATCAGCAGCCGGGGTATCAGCAGCAGAATCCCTACCAGGGCGCGACGCCTCCCGGGCAGCAGCAGTGGGGGGCCCAGCCGGGGCAGCCCCAGCCGGGACAGTGGCAGCAGCCGGGACCCCTGGGCCCGCCGACCGACGGCCAGGGCATACCCGCGCCCGACGCCCCACCGCCCGGCGGGGGTTCGGGCGGGCGCAAGGGGAAGACGACGGCCATCGCCATCGTTTCCGCCACCGCGGTGCTGGCCGCCGCGGTGATCACCGGCGTGGTCGTGCTGAGCGGGGACGACGGCGACGGCGACGCGGGCGCGAGCGGCGACTCCTCGCCCAGCCCGTCGGAGGAGCCCACGGCCGAGGAGGAGGGCCCCGACCTCGGCCCCGACGACCCGCGCCAGGGCATCGCCCAGATCCCCGACCCGGTGGTCGCGCCCGACTGGCAGGTGCAGACCCTGGAGAACCGCCACCTCGCGTTCGACGTCCCGGCCGAGGACTGGACGATCGGCAGCGAGGGCATGTACGTCGGCTACGAGGACCCCGAGGCCGAGGAGCCCGCCGACGACGAGGAGTGGGCGGCGCCGGAGCTGTATGTCTCCATGGCGGGCGCCGCCATCTTCATGGACGGCTGGTGCCCCGAGTCGGAGACCGGCGCGAGCTGGCGCGCGACGGCGGGAACCAAGGGCGCGCAGGGCGCGACCGGCACCGAGGAGGCCGCCTACAACGAGGCGGGCGCGTGGGCCTGGGCGGCCTACGACCCCGACCGCGAGGGCACGATCGAGGTCACGGACGCCGTGCCGTTCGAGAGCGACCACGGCATCGTCGGGCACACCGCGACCGCGACCGTCACGGGCGTTCCCGAGGACCCCGACGAGCCGTGCGGCTCGCCGGGCGGCGGCAAGGTGATCACCGTCTCCTACCAGGACCTCAGCAACGACATGGCGACCTGGGTGCTGGTCATGGACACCGGCTACGAGGGCGAGCCCTCCCAGGAGACCGTCGACCAGATCGTCGGCAGCCTGCGGCCCTTCCCCGTCGAGGAGTGACGCGGGCCCGCGTCGGCGGACGGTGGTCGGCCGATGGCGGCAAGGTGATCGTGGTCAGCGGATGGTGAACGCGCCCGACGGCGGGCGGGGCGAGGGCAGCGGCGCGTCGTCGGGCACCGGGGCCGCGTCGCCGACGAACCGGTCGAGCACGTCGCCATCGACCACCCGGGCCGGGAACGGGTCGGCGGCGGCGCGCCGGGCGATCCCCGCGGTGTCGAGAGGGCGGCGCGAGGCGGCCACCACCACGTTGCCCAGGCGCCTGCCGCGCAGCACCGAGGGCTCGGCGACCAGGCACAGCTCGGCGAAGTGGGCGCGGAGCGTGGCGAGTTGGGAGCGGAGGAAGGCGAAGGGGGCGGCATCTGCGAGGTTGGCGGCGTAGACGCCGCCGGGGCGCAGGGCGCGGGCCGCGGCCCGCGCGCAGCCCAGGGTGGTCAGATGCGCGGGGACGCGGCTGCCGTTGAAGACGTCGGCGATCAGCGCGTCCACCGACGCCTCGGGGGTCGCGACCAGGCGGGCCAGGGCGTCCCCCGTCTCGACGGCGATGCCGCCGCCATCGGGCAGCGGCAGGTGCTCGGCGACCAGCGCGACCAGCCGCCCGTCCGCCTCGACGACGCGCTGCCGCGCCCCAGGGTGGACGGCCGCCACTCGGCGCGGCAGGGTCAACGCGCCCCCGCCCAGGTGCAGCACGTCGAACGCGCGCCCCTCGGGCGCGGCGGTGTCCAGCACGTGCGCGAGCCTGCGCGTGTACTCGAACTCCAGGTGGGTGGGGTCGGCCAGGTCCACATACGACTGGGGCGTGCCGTCCATCGTGAGCAGCCAGGCGCCCTCACGGTCCAGGTCGGGCAGCAGGCGGGCCTCGCCGAGGTCGGTGTCCCTGATCACGGGCAGCCGTTCGTCCACCCACCCATTGTGGCCCCCCGGGCCGCGTCACGGGCCGGGGGGCCGTCTCTCACGGGCTCACGGGCTCACGGCTGTTCGACCGCGGTCACGGTGCCCGCGCCGACCGTGCGGCCGCCCTCGCGGATCGCGAAGCCGAGCCCGGGCTCGAGCGGCACAGGATGGCCGAGCCTGACCCTCATGGTCACGGTCTCGCCCGGCAGCGCCATCGCCGCGTCGCCCAGCGCGATGTCGCCGACCACGTCCGCGGTCCTGATGTAGAACTGCGGCCGGTAGCCGGTGACCACGGGCGTGCGGCGGCCGCCCTCGTCGCCGCCGAGCAGGTACACCTCGGCGGTGAACGCGTCGCGCGGCGTTACGCTGCCGGGCCTGGCCACCACTTGGCCACGCCGCACCGCGTCCCGCGGAACGCCGCGCAGCAGCAGCGCGACGTTGTCGCCCGCCTGCGCCTCCTCCATCGGCTTGCCGAACGTCTCGAGCCCGGTGACCACCGTCTCCGTGTCCGCGCCGAGCACCTGAACGCGGTCGCCCATCCTGACCGTGCCGCGCTCGACGGCGCCCGTGACGACCGTTCCGCGCCCCGTGATGGTCAGGACGTTCTCCACCGGGAGCAGGAACGGCGCGTCCAGGTAGCGCTCGGGCACCGGGACATAGGTGTCCACGGCGTCGAGCAGCGCCTCCACGGCCGCCGTCCACCGCGGCTCCCCCGCGAGCGCGCCGAGCCCGGAGACCCGGACCACCGGCAGCGTCTCGCCCGGGTAGCCGTGCGCGGTCAGCAGCTCGCGGACCTCGAGCTCGACCAGGTCGGTCAGCTCGGGGTCGCCCGCGTCGGCCTTGTTGAGCGCCACGACGATGTGTCTGACGCCGACCTGACGGGCCAGCAGCACGTGCTCGGCGGTCTGCGGCATGACGCCGTCGACGGCCGAGACGACCAGGATCGCGCCGTCCAGCTGCGCCGCGCCGGTCACCATGTTCTTGACGTAGTCGGCGTGGCCCGGCATGTCGACGTGCGCGTAGTGCCGCGTCTCCGTCTCGTACTCGACGTGCGCCAGGGTGATGGTGATCCCGCGGGCCGCCTCCTCGGGGGCCTTGTCGATCCGGTCGAACGGGACGAACGTGCCGGTGCCCCGCTCGCTGAGGACCTTGGTGATGGCGGCGGTCAGCGTGGTCTTGCCATGGTCGACGTGCCCCATGGTGCCGATGTTGAGATGGGGCTTGGTGCGCACGTATGCCTGCTTCGGCATGACGGTCTCTTCCTCGCTGCTGAGGTGGGATCCCGGCGCGCGGCCGGGACACGGACCCCTGGCTTCCGGCCGACCCTCCCCCTGCGGGGTCCGCGGAACGATCCGGGAAGGGTCAGCGTCGGGCGCCGTCTGCCGCGACGAAGGAGAAGCCGTGCGGCTCGGCGACACCGGCGAGATCGGCCAGACCCGCGGCATCGGCGTGGAGGAAGGTAAGGGCGGCCCTCGGCGCGGCCGCGCTTGCGGCCGGCGCTGCGGGGAGGGCGTACCGGATCACGGAAGCGATGATGGCGCGCCGCGGGCCCCCTGTCGAACGGTTTTCTTCCAGGCCGCGGTACAAGGCACTCCCCCGGCTGGCTTAGAGTGATCCCGATCAATCAACTCCACGCGCTTTTCGCGCCCCTCACGCTCCTTACGACACTCTCCCCTGGGATGCCGCAGAGTTCATGTCTTGGTTCGAATCACTGATTCTCGGTCTGGTCCAGGGGCTGACAGAGTTCCTGCCGATCTCGTCCAGCGCCCATCTGCGGCTCACCGCCGTGGCGTTCGACTGGGAGGACCCGGGTCCGGCGTTCACCGCGGTCACCCAGATCGGCACGGAGACCGCGATCCTGATCTACTTCCGCAAGGACATCGTCAGGATCGTCAGGGCGTGGTTCAGGTCGCTCCGGGACAAGGCGGCGCGCTCGGATCCCGACGCGCGGATGGGCTGGCTGGTCATCGTCGGCTCGATCCCGATCGGCGTGCTGGGGCTGACGCTCCAGGACGCGATCGACGGCCCCTTCCGGGATCTGCGGCTCATCGCCGTCAACCTGATCGTGCTCGGCATCATCCTGGGCGTCGCCGACCGCATGGCGCTGCGGGACGCGACCGGCGGGAAGCACCGGGCGGTCAAGCCGCGCAAGACGCTTGAGCAGCTGTCGGTCCGCGACGGCCTGATCTACGGATTCGCCCAGGCCATGGCGCTGGTCCCCGGCGTCTCCCGCTCCGGCGCCACCATCACGGGCGGCCTCTTCCTCGGCTACACCCGCGAGGCGGCGGCGCGTTACTCGTTCCTGCTGGCCATTCCCGCGGTGCTCGCCTCGGGCGGGTACGAGCTGACCTCCATCGGCGAGGAGGGCTCGCACATCTCGTGGGGCCCGACGATCCTGGCGACGGTCGTGTCCTTCCTGGTGGGCTTCGCGGTGATCGCGTGGTTCATGAAGTGGGTCAGCACCCGGACGTTCATGCCGTTCGTGTGGTACCGCATCGTGATCGGCGTGGCGCTGCTGCTGCTGATCTTCTTCGGCGTGGTCGAGCCGCACGCGGGCGAGGACGTGGGCACGGGGGACGAGATCACCTCGGAGGAGTGACCCCCGGCGCGATGCCCGCCCCGTGCTCCTCCAGCGCGGAGATGACGATCCGTTCACACAGCTCATGGGTGCGCAACGCGTCCCGCGCGCCCGGTGTGCGCCCGGCGCGCACGGCGTCGAGGAACGCCAGGGCCGCCTGCTCGATGCCGCGCTGACGCGGGACGGGCACCCAGTCCCCCCTGCGGCGGACGCTGGGCTGGCCCTTGTGGTCGATGATCTCCGCGAGGTTGCGGACCTCGCGCTTGGCGTCCTGCCCCGAGACCTCGACGCTCTCCTCGGTCGACCCCGAGCGGTGGTTCATGGCGCCGACGGCCGTGAACCCCTCGCCCGAGAGCTGGAGCACCACATGGTGCAGCAGCCCGCCGCTGACCCGCGTGGCGACGGTGACGCGGTCCACCGGGCCCGGCGCGAGGAAGCGCAGGGTGTCCACGACATGGACGAAGTCGTCGAACACGAAGCGCCTGGGGTCATCGGGCAGGCCCTTGCGGTGCTTCTGCATGACGATCAGGTCGCGCGGATGCTCCAGGAGGCCCGCGTAGGCGGGCGCGTGGCGGCGGTTGAAGCCGACGGTCAGGGCCACGCCGCGGGCCTCGGCCAGCTCGACCAGGCGCTCGGCCTCCACGAGGCGGTAGGCGAGCGGCTTGTCGACATAGGTGGGTATGCCCGCCTCGATGAGCCGGGTGACGATCTCGGGGTGGGTGTGGGTGGGCGCGTGGACGAACGCCGCGTCGGGGCGGGCGGCGATGAGCGCGTCCAGATCGTGGTGGCGCTGCTCGGCGGGGATCCGGAGGGCGTCGCCCGTCCGGTCCAGGGTGGCGCGGGTGCGGGTGTGGAGATGGGGCTCGACACCGGGCTGGGTGGTGAGCACGGGCAGGTACGCCTTGTGGGCGATGTCCCCGAGCCCGATCACGCCGACCTTCACAGGGCGCTCCTTCGCGATCGCACAGGCATGGACCGGCAGGATACGCGGGCGCGCCGCCCCGCGGGACGGCGCGGGGCGGGCCACCGCGGCGGCCGTCCCCCGCGCCCCCGGCCGGGGGGCCGTCCTCACACCCCGGCCCTGACGGGCCTCACCTCCCCTGCCCCTTCCCCAGATCGGGGATGCGCCAGTCGATCGCGGTGTGGCCCTGGGCGGCGACCGCCTCGTCGATCTGGGTGAACGGCTTGGACCCGAGGAACTTCTTGGCGGAGAGCGGGGAGGGGTGGGCGCCCTCGACCACGGCGTGCCGCTCGGTGTCGATCAGGCGGAGCTTCTTGCGGGCGTAGGCGCCCCACAGCACGAACACCGCCGGGTCGGGGCGGGCGGCCACCGCGCGGATCACGGCGTCGGTGAAGGTCTCCCAACCCTTGTTCTTGTGGGAGTTGGGCTCGCCCGCGCGCACGGTCAGCACGGCGTTCAGCAGGAGGACGCCCTGCCGGGCCCAGGGCATCAGATAGCCGTTGTCGGGGATGGGGTGGCCGAGCTCGGCGTGCATCTCCTTGTAGATGTTCCGCAGGGAGGGCGGGATCCGCACGCCCGGCCTGACGGAGAAGCACAGGCCGTGCCCCTGGCCCTCGCCGTGGTACGGATCCTGGCCGAGGACCAGCACCTTGACGTCATCGAACGGCGTGGCATCGAGCGCCGCGAAGACCTCATCGCGCGGGGGGTAGACCGGGCCGCGCGCCCGCTCCTCCTCGACGAACTCGGTGAGCTCCTTGAAATAGAGCTTGCCGGGCTCCTCGCCGAGAACGCCCTGCCAGGAGTCGGGCAGCATGCCGGTCACGTCGTGAACCTCCGAAGGTACGCGGTCAGTTATTGATCAGAACGTACCCGGTGCCACTGACAGCGGAGGAACGGACAGCGGAGGAACGGCGGCTCAGGCGAGGCCCGCGTTGAGGAAGAGGCCGCCATCCACGACGAGGGTCTGGCCCGTGATCCAGGAGGACGCGTCGGAGGACAGGAACGCGACGGCGCCCGCCACGTCGCCCGGCACCCCGAGGCGGCCCAGGGGGTAGCGGGCGGCCGCCTCCTCCTCGCGGCCCTCGTAGAGCGGGGCGGCGAACTTCGTCTTCACGACCGCGGGGGCGACCGCGTTGACCCGGGCGGCGGGCGCGAACTCGTGGGCCAGCTGCTGGGTGAGGCTGATCAGCGCGGCCTTGCTGACGCCATAGGCGCCGAGGAACGGCGAGGCGGAGAGCCCGGCGACCGACGAGACGTTGACGACGGTGCCGCCGTGCTCGCGCTGCCAGGCGTGCCAGGCCCTGCGGGCCAGGGCGAGCGGCGCGAGGACGTTGATCTCGAAGACCTTGCGCAGCACGCCGGGGTCGAGGTCGGCGAGGCCGCCGAGCACGGGGTTGGTGCCCGCGCTGTTGACGAGGTGGTCGACGCGGCCCCAGGCGGCCATGACGCGTTCGATCACCTCGTCCTGGTGCGCCTCGTCATGGACCTTGCCGGGGACGGCCATCGCCCGCCCCGGGCCGCCAAGCTCGGCGACGGCGTCGTCGAGCGGCCCGGCGTTCCGCCCGGTGATGCACACGCGGTCGCCGCGGGCGGCCAGCGCCCGCGCTATGCCGAGGCCGATGCCGCGGCTCGCGCCGGTGACGACGGCGACGCGCCGCCGCGCCGCCCCCTGGGCCTCCGTCATGATCGCTCCCACCCTTCGGAACATGCGCTTCGGGACGCGCCCTTCGGAACGTGCGGTCAGTCGAGCGGGCCGCCCGCCACATAGAGGACCTGGCCCGAGACAAAGCCCGCGGCGTCGCCCGTGAAGAACGCGATGGCGTCGGCCACGTCCTCGGGCAGGCCGACCCGGCGCACGGGGGTCTCTTCGGCGCGCGCCTTCTGGAACTCCTCGAAGCCCACGCCGATCCGCGCCGCGGTCTGGGCGGTCATCTCGGTGACGATGAAGCCGGGGGCGACGGCGTTGGCCGTGATGCCGAACTTCCCCAGCTCGATGGCCAGCGTCTTGGTGAAGCCCTGGAGACCGGCCTTGGCAGCGGCGTAGTTGGCCTGGCCCCGGTTGCCGAGGGCCGAGCTGGAAGAGAGGCTGACGATCCGCCCGAAGCCCGCCGCGACCATGTGCGCCTGGCAGGCGCGCGACATCAGGAACGCGCCCCGCAGATGGACGCTCATGACGGTGTCCCAGTCGGCCTCGCTCATCTTGAACAGGAGGTTGTCCCGCAGCACCCCGGCGTTGTTGACCAGGATCTGCGGCGGGCCGAGCGTCTCGGCGACCCGGGTGACCGCCCGCTGCACCGCCTCGGCGTCCGCCACGTCGCAGCCCACCGCGACGGCGGTGCCCCCGGCGCCCTCGATGCGCTCCACCGTCGCGGCGGCGGCGTCCTCGGCCAGGTCGAGCACGGCGACGGCGCGGCCTTCCGCTGCCAGCCGCTCGGCGGTGGCGGCGCCGATGCCTCGGGCCGCGCCGGTGACGATGGCGACGCGCTGCTCGGTGGGTGCCATGGGGCGTTCTCCTTGCCGTCGGACGAGTGGCTACCGCACGGTAACCACGCGGAGGTGAGGTTGGGAAGGGGAGCGCGGTCGTGAGGATCGCTCCGTGGCCGCGGGGATTCAGTGGACGAGCACGCGCACCAGGCGGTCGAGCTCGCCGCCCGGGTCGGCGGTCAGCCCGGTGTGCACGGGCCCTGGCTGGACGACCGTGCTGCGCGGGGCGATCAGCCAGCGGAAGCGGCGCCCCGGGTCGTCGCCCGCGGCGGCTCCTGCCCCGTCGCCGCCCTCGCACACGCACTCGGCGGCGCGCAGCGCGGCGCGCACGCCGTTGACATCGGCCCCGGGGTCGAGGGTCAGCAGGCGCCGCTCGTCGAGGTGGACGCGGGCGGCGAGGAAGGACCGGGCGCGGCAGTAGAGGATGACGCCGCCGTTGATGGACTCGCCGCGCTCCACGCGCGGCACGACGCGCAGCACCGCGTACTCGAAGACCTCGCGCCCTTTCACCGTGCGGCCTCGCTCTCCGGATGGGCGCGGCCGGTCAGCCAGCCGGGGGCCCGGGAGGGCCTGTCCTTCGTGGGGCGCCCGACGGTGATGGCGTCGGACACGGTGCGCGCCCGGGTGATCAACGCCTCGGCGTAGGCGGCGCGCACGGCGTCGGGCGAGTCGAACCCCGGCTCGTCGGCGAGCCACTCGTCGGGAACGTCGGCGAGCGTATCGGCCAGCAGCTCGCCCGTGACGCGCGGCGCCAACTCGGCGGCGGCGCCCGCCAGATCGGGCCCGAACAGCGCCAGCGCGTGGTCGGACGCGTCATAGGGGCGGGCGACCGATGCGGCAGCGGTGGGCCAGTTGTGGTGCCAGATGAGCGCGGCGCCATGGTCGATGAGCCACAGATCGCCGTGCCAGACGAGGAGGTTGGGGTTGCGCCACGAGCGGTCGACGTTGTTGGTCAGGGCGTCGAACCACACCACGCGCCCGGCCTCGGCGGCCGAGACCCGGTAGGCGAGCGGGTCGAAGCCGAGGGATCCGGGGAGGAAGTCCATCCCGAGGTTGAGGCCGCCGCTGGCCTTGAGCAGTTCCTGCACCTCCTGGTCGGGCTCGCCCAGCCCGATGACCGGGTCGAGGCCCATCAGGACCAGCTCGGGAACGCGCAGCCCGAGCCGCCTGGCGAGGCCGCCGCAGACGACCTCGGCCACCAGGGACTTGCGCCCCTGCCCGGCGCCGGTGAATTTCATGACATAGGTGCCGAGGTCGTCGGCCTCCACGATCCCCGGCAGCGAGCCGCCCTCCCGCAGGGGGGTGACATAGCGGGTCGCGAACGTTTCGCGCAGCATCGTCACAGGTTATACGCCCCTCCAGCCTTCGAATGCACGGTGGGCCGCCGAGCCCTCCGGCCCGGCGGCCCACCTTGATCATCTCTGGGGAGTTCCTGGGGAGTTTCGTCCGTCGAAGCCTACCGCCGCGCTCCCCCGCCGAGCAGCGCGTCGATGGCGTGACGTCCCTTGTCGCCGGCCTCCGACATGAAGTGCGCGTAGTGGTCCAGCGTGATGGCCGGTGACGAGTGCCCCAGCCACCGTGCGAGGGTAACCACAGACTCCCCCGCCTCCAGCATGATGGAGGCATAGGTGCGCCGGAGCACATGGAAGCCGTCCTTGGGCGACGCCGCCCATTGCCAGGGCTTCGCTCCCTCGGCCAGTGGAGGGATGACCCCGGCCTTCGCCAGAGCAGGCTTCCATGTGTACGTGTTCCAGGTGTTCACGGCGACGGCGTTGCTGTATCGAGTGGTGAGCAGCAAGGAAGACCTATTCCACTGCTCCGCGCCGGGTTCTCCCCACGGCAGCTCCACCGTGACCGGTGGATAACTCTTGATATGCCGTTCCAGCTCCGACGCCACTGAGGCGGGCAGGTCCGCGTTGCGGACTCGTCCCCCTTTCGGGAGGGCGTAGTACTCCAGTCGCAGTTTGCTATTCCCGCTGGTCAGAAGCGTGGTTCTGAGTGTATTCAGCTGACGGGGTGTCAGGGGTGCTGAGTTCGTGACCTCGGGTGCGGCGGTGCCGTTGTGCTGGTCATGCAAGATGATGTGCGGCCCGAGGTGTGGTCGGCGGAGCTGGAAGAGATGCTGGTGCGGGTGGGCCACCGGTTCGGGCGGGTGGACCTGCGACGGCGGATGCGGGCCTATGTGCGTGGCCTGCTGGGACCGGTGGCCCGGAAGAACGGCTGGCAGCTGGCCGAGTACGCAGGCCACAGCACTCCGTCCGGGTTACAGCACTTACTCAGCCGCGCCCACTGGAACCCCGATGAGTTACGCGATGACCTGCAGGAATACGTCGCCGAGAAGCTCGGAGACCCGGCAGGCGTCCTGATCATCGACGACACCGGGTTCATCAAGAAGGGCGTCACCTCCGCCGGTGTCCAGCGGCAGTACTCCGGCACCGCCGGCCGCACCGAGTGTCGCGGGTTCCTGAAGACTGACCCCCAGGAGTCTTCCGAAAGTTGACCCCCTTGTTGATCATGGAGGGTGCTGAAGGTGGAGGATTGGGCCGAGATACGTCGTCTGCATCGAGCGGAGGGCGTGCCCATCAAGGAGATCGCGCGGCGACTGGGGGTGGCCCGGAATACGGTGCGGGCCGCATTGTCCTCGGACCGGCCGCCCAAGTACGAGCGTGCGCCGCGGGGTTCGGTGGCGGACGCGTACGAACCGCAGATCCGGGCCTTGCTGAAAGACTGGCCCCGAATGCCGGCGCCGGTCATCGCGGAACGGATCAACTGGCCGTACTCGATGTCGCCGTTGAAGAAGCGACTGAGCGTTTTCCAACCTGGCTGGTGCGGGCCGGTGTTGGAGTGGGGGTGGGGTCCGGACAGAGGTGAAGCTCCTGGTAGATGAGTTCACGACCAAGATCACTCGCTCGACCAGGAGCTTCGTCGTGCTTGTCTACCCGTCCGGGCTGGACCTGTCCAGTTCGCACCTGCGCTAC
>NZ_QEST01000133.1 GCF_003311645.1 Streptomyces sp. PT12
CCCGTAGGGCCGGGGCCTTCAACGCCTTGGTCAGGTAGATCAGTTCGGAGCCGACATCGCGGCTGGTCCCTGTCTGGTTCGCGCCGTTCTTCGTGCTCATTACGCTGCTCCTTCACCTGTGCTCAGCCCGCCGTCGATGACGCCGAAGATCCGGTCGTAGGTGTCCAGCGACCGCTCCTGGACCTCCGTCTCCTCCGCCGGCGCCGGTTTCGTGCCGGCGGCTGCCTTGCGGACGGCCGCGGCAGCGGCAGCGTGGTCCGGGTCGGTGATGGTCTGGTGGCGGGCCCAGCTGCGGGCATGGCGGGCGACCTCGACGCTGCCGCAGGTCACCAGGACCTGGTCGAGGTCGGCGGCGACCTCGATGCGGCGGCCGATGGCAAGCGGGTGGACCGAGTAGTCGCAGGTGTCCAGGCGGACGTAGTGGTCCCTGGGCAGCCGCAGGGATGCCTCCACCAGCCAGGCGGGGCGATCGGCGGCAGGGTGAGCATGCGGGCGCGGTCCGCTTCCAGCCGGTCCGATGGACGGGCCTGCAAGGTTCGGTGGATGCGCCGGTTGGCCTTCGTCAGCCAGTCGGCGAGCTGGATGTTGAAGTCCGCCGGCGAGGTGAACACCCGACCGGGCAGGAACGATGTCTCCAGATAGCCGTTGGCCCGCTCGACCAGGCCCTTGGCCTCCGGATCCCTCGGCTTGCAGAGCACCAACTTGATGCCCAGCAGCCCGGCGAACGCGGCGAATTCATCGGTCAGCCGAGGACCGCCGGACCGCCAGGAGCCGACGGCCCCCTCGTTGTCCCAGACCAGCACTCGTGGGACGGCACCCAGCTCGGTCAGCAGCCGCCAGTGCCCCGCGATCAGGTCGGCCGCTGACCTGGAGGGCAGCATCCGGGCGGTGACCCACCGCGAGTAGCCCGCGACCATGACCAGCACCGGCGGCCGCCCGACCTGGCCGAAGCCGAGCGGGACATCGGCGGGTGGAAACCACAGGTCGCACTGGCCGATCTCCCCCGGCTCATAGACCGTCCGCGAAGCCGGATCCGCAGGCCGATAAGCTGGCCGCAGATCCCGGACCCGGTCCTTGAGCACGGTCAGACCGCGGTCCCAGCCGATCCGCTCGGCGATCACCGTCGCAGGCATCTCCGGCCACTGCTCGAGCAGTTCACGGATCTGCGGCTCGACCGCGTCCACAATCGAGCCTTTCGGCGCCCGCTGGTACTTCGGCGGCGCGTCATCCGCGATTGCCCTGCGGACGGTGTTCCTCGAGATCCCCAGCTTCCTCGCGATCGCCCGCACCGGCATCTGCTCGGCCCGGTGAAGCCAGCGGATCTCCGCCCAGTCCTCCACGCTGATCACCACTCCTCCCGGCCTGACTCAACGAGCCAGACCCCTCGAAGGGGGTCAACTTTCACGCGTCGCTACTGGTCCACTTTTCAGCCGACGCCGACAGCTGACCTTGGAGAATTGCCTTTCAGTTGTTTCACGCTCGTGCCGGTTGATGAAGCCGAAAGTCCCAGAAAAGTCCCAGAGCGCTCCCACGGCTGACGGATGCTCTTTCGGCTTTACCCGGCGGTTTGCGCTCCAGGCATCGTCACCGGCTTCGAACAGGCCGGCCACAAGCGCCACGGCTGTGACGGACGGCGTATACGCGGGTCACCGCTCCAGGCGTCCGCTCCCTCGATGACCTGCTGCTCCTGCCCAACCTCAAGCGGTTCAGAGGCACCGACGACTTCTGGCCCCCGGAGGTCCTGCGGGAGCGAGGGAAAGCGACGGACGGCTAGCCAGGCACTGCCATGGTCGGCGGACGACACCTGGGAGCGGCTCGGCTCCCGCAGCCGGTCCGGGCAAACGCCGGCCTGGAGGGCGGATCGTCTGGTCGGTGGTCGGCGCCGACTCGATGTTCTGCCGGGCGCATCCGCACGCGGCCGGTTCCGCAAGGCCCGGCCACAGGTCCGAAGAAGGAACGAGGCCCCGGCGCCAGCGCCCCGGCGACGGGTCCGAACGGTCCCGGGGCGGGGTGACCTGCATGCTCCACATCGCCGACGAAGGCGGCTGCAGCCGTATGGCCCTGCTGCTCACGCCGAGCCAGTAAGGCGATGCCCCGCAGATGGAGCGCAACCGCCGCTGTGTCGATGACTCCCGTTACGGGCACGGTCCCGGAGTCGAAGGACCCGCGGGCCAACTGTCGGCGCGGTGACTGAGCGGGCGGCAGGCCCGCCGGGTCGGACCGCGACCGCTGCCCAGCGACCCATGAGATCGATGCATGACCTGCTGTTTCGTGCACAGCCGTCCAGGCCGACACTTTTTCGATGACCTCGCACGTGGAGTGCGTGGCCATTCTGGAGCCTGCCAAGAAGGGCCTTTGACCTGCTATCTCTGATTTCCCAGGTTCCGGGCGGGAAGCGTTGACATGTTTCCATGGGCACACGCCGTGGAGCAGGCCGCATGCCGGACGGATGTCGGCTGACCTGCGGTTTGGGTCGGTGACGGGAAGCGGACGGGTGGTGCCCCGGGCCTTCGGGGGGCCGGGCTGTTCTGACGCTCGCCTCGATGGAGCGTCAGGTTGTGTATGTCAGGGCTGGTGAAGCGGTGCGTGCCCGGGCCGCCGGTCACCTCTTGATGCAGGCGTCAATTGCCGCACTTGGAGGTGGCCCGGCGGCGCCGAGTGAGCTGCTCATCCGCCGGTCACGGGCCGGTGTGCGGCATGGTCAACGGCCGGGTCGGGCAGGTCCCGGTGCCCGGTGGGATCCCGGCCGGATGAGGTGGCCAACCGGCCGAGGTGGGCGCGGAACTGACGCAGAATCCGTCCCCCGGCTTGGGCATCGTCAGCGTTCCGAGGCGGCGATCCCCGCGCGCAGCGCCTTCTTGTCGACCTTGCCCATCGGTGTGCGCGGAAGCTGCGGCATCGGTATCAGTCGGTCGGGGATCTTGTAGGCGGCCAGGCCGCGGCCCCTGAGGAACTCCTTCATGGCCGACGGACGGACGTCCGCCTCGTCGAGGACGACGAACGCGTAGGTCCGTTCGCCGAGCACGCTGTCCGCCACGCCGATCACGGCCGCGTCCTGCACGGCGGGGTGGGTGCGCAGATGCCGCTCCAGCTCCTCCGCGGAGACCTTCTCGCCGGCTCGGTTGATGACGTCCTTGATCCTGCCGACGATCACGATATTGCCGTCCGGGTCGCGCCGCACGAGGTCACCGGTGCGGAAGAAGCCGTCCGGCGTGAACGAGCGGGCGTTCTCCTCGGGGGCCTGGTAGTACCCGCGGATGGTGTACGGCCCCCGTACCTGCATCTCGCCCGCCTCGCCCTCGGGCACGGGGTTCCCCGACTCGTCGACGATCCGGACCTCGTCACCCGGTGACATCGGGCGGCCGTCCGTGTTGACGGCCACCTCCTCAGGGTCGTCGATCCGGGTGTGGGTCAGCAGCCCTTCGCTGATGCCGTACCACCGCTGGATCCGGCAGCCCAACACCTGGGCCGCACGGCGCGCCAAGGCCGGGTCGAGCGGCGCGCTGCCCACCTGAATCAGCAGGTGGGACAGTTCGCCGGGCGGCCGTTCGGAATCGGCCCACAGCCGCAGCACCGAGGGCACGACAGTGGTCACGGTAACCCCCTCGCGGCGGATCAGTGAGAAGACGTCATCGGGCCGCACGCTCGACGTGAGGACCGCCTTCCCGCCCAGCAGGAGACTGCCGAACACGCCCGGACAGGCGAGGGCCGCCTGGTGCGCGACCGGGTTGACGGCCAGGTACACCACCTCCTCGCCCACCTGCATCGCCTCCGCGCAGGCCCGCATGACGTACTCGTAGTCGTCGTGGGTGCGGGGGATCAGCTTCGGCAGTCCGGTGGTGCCACCGGAGAGCAGGAACAGGGCGGGGTCGGACGCGTCCACCCGCGGCAGCGCGACGTCACGGGAGTCCAGTGACTCCAGCTGGGTGAACTCCTGGGCGTCACCGCTGACGATCACGTGCGGGACCGACGGGATCTCCCGGGCGATCGTGCGGTAGTCGAACCCGCCGAACTCGTCCTTCACCACATAGGCGACAGCGCCGGAGTGGGCGCACAGATGCGAGATCTCCGTTCTGCGGTGACCGGGCAGCGCCAGCACCGGGACGGCACCGGCCCGCAGCAGCGCGAAGACCAGGACGACGAACTCCGGGACGTTGGGGAGGTGCACCACCACCCGGTCCAAGGGCTTGATGCCCAGCTGGATCAGGCCGCCCGCCAGTCCGTCCGCCCGCCGGGACAGCTCCGCGTAGGTCATCCGGCGCTCGCCGCACACCACGGCCACCCGCTCGGCGTTGCGTCGGCACGACTCGTGCAGCAAGTCACCGATCGGCCGGCCGCGCCAGACCCCCGTCCGGCGCAGCTCCGCCGCGAGTTCTTCGGGCCAGTGCACAAAACCGTCAAGCATGATCGCGTTCCCTTCCAGCGGTCGGTCGTGGGGTGGATCGGGGGCACGGCCGTCCGGGAGCCGCCGCGGGTGCGCTCGGTCCGTCCTGGCCGCGGTCCGGCGGGGACGCGGCCGGAGGGCGGGTGCCCCCACTCGGTGGCGGGCGGTGTCCGTACGGTGGTGCGCGACGTCCGCACGCGACGTGAGCCCGGCCCCGTGCGGCGGCGTACCTGCGGTCCTTGTCGTCCTGTTCCTTGGCATCGTCGGCTCCCCGGTCAGCCGCCCTCCGATCTCTTGCCGACATCTGTCGCGGGCCCGCGCGAATCCGCGGCGAATGGAAAACATGGTGCGGACGGAACGACGGCCGGCCAGGAGGGCGAAGAGGATGAGCCGCATACGGGAACGCGGATGGGTGCGGTCGATGATCACCGGTGACCCGCTCGGCGTGCGCGTGGTGTGCTTCCCGCACTCGGGGGGCTCGGGGATCACCTTCGGCGAGTGGTCCGCCGCGGTGCCGCCCGGCGTGTCGCTGATGGCCGTTCAGTACCCGGGCCGCGGCGACCGCTTCGGCGAGCCGCCCGTGGACGACGTGGCCGCGATGGCCAGCTGCGTGGCGGCGGAGCTGCTGCGGTTGCCGCCGGGCGACCACATTCTGTTCGGGCACAGCCTGGGCGCGCTGGTCGCCTACGAGACCGCCCTGCTGCTGCGGGACGCCGGCGAGGAACCCCTGGCGCTCTGCGTGTCCGCCGCTCTGCCGCCCGGACGGATGAACAACAGAAGCATCCACCTGGCACCCGACGACGAGTTCTGGACGACGCTGTGCGCGCTGGGCGGCATCGAACCCGCGATCGCCGAGAACGCCGAGCTGCGCGACCTCCTCCTGCCCGTCATCCGCTCGGACCTGCGGGCCCACGCGACCTATCGGCCCCGCCCGGGCGCCCGTTCGCTGTCCTGCCCCGTGCGCTGCTATCACGGCGAGGGCGACCCGTTGGTGGAGCAGGCCCAGCTGGCGGGGTGGGCGGGCATCACCTCCGGCGGCTTCACGGAAACCGCGCGGCGGGGCGGGCACTTCCATGTGACGGCCGACGTCGCGGAACTCGTCGTGGACGTGCTGAGCCAGGGCCGGAAGTGAGGCGGCGTTGACCACCATCGCCGTGATCCCCGGTGACGGCATCGGCCCCGAGGTGATCGGGCCGGCGCTGGACGTCCTCGACGCCCTCGGCCTCGGAGTGCGCACGGACGTCCTGGACCACGTCAACGCTGAGGCGTACCTGCGCACCGGAACAGCCCTGACCGGAGCCGACCTCGACCGGATCAGGTCCGGCGAGGCGGCGCTCCTCGGCGCCGTCGGCGATCCCCGGCTCGGTGACACCCCGTACGTGCGCGAGGTCCTCACCACCCTGCGCCTCGAACTCGACCTCTACGTCAACTACCGCCCCGCCAGGCTCTGGCACGACAGGCTCAGTCCGCTGCGCGACCCATCCCGCCGGGCGATCGACTGCGTGATCGTCAGGGAGAACACCGAGGGGCTCTACAGCGGCATCGGAGGCGTCACCCGCACCGGGAGCCCCCAGGAGGTCGCCATCGACGTGGACCTCAGCACCCGTCACGGCGTGTCGCGCGTACTGGACTTCGCCTTCTCCGTGGCGCGCAGGTCGGTGTGCCTCGTCGACAAGGCCAACGCCGTCCGCAACGGCGGGCAGCTGTGGCAGCGCTGCTGGAGCGAGGCGGTGGCAAGGCACCCGCACGTCGAGGCGTCCCACCTCTACGTGGACACCGCCGCCCTGCGGCTGGCCACCGATCCGACCGCCTTCGACGTCATCGTCACCAACAACTCCTACGGCGACATCCTGAGCGACCTCACGGCCGCGCTCGCCGGCGGCCTGGGCGTCGCGGCGTCGGCCAATCTCAACCCCGCGACCGGACGGGCGCTCTTCGAGCCCGTGCACGGCAGCGCCCCGGACATCGCGGGCACCGGCACCGCCAACCCGTTCGGCGCGATCCTCTCCGTGGCCCTGCTCGTCGAGCACCTGGGCCGGACCGAGGAGGCGGACGCGGTGCGCCGGGCGGTCGCCGCGGCCGTGGCGACCGGCTGTGTCACCCCCGACCTCGGCGGATCCCTCGGCACGAAGGAGGTGGGCACCGCGGTCCTGGCGAAACTGCGGCGGCCGTAGCCAGGTGCGGACGCGGACACGACCGCGGAACCGCGGGCGGAACGACGGACGAGGGGCGGGGACAGCATGAACGGCAACGGCACGAACCACACGGACGGGAACCCGGAGACCGTCATCGTGGGGGCCGGTCTGGTGGGCGCGGTCACGGCCTGCTACCTCGCCCCCCGCTTCGGAACGGTCACCCTGCTGGAGAAACGGGCGGACCCCAGACTGGAGCCCCCTCCGGAACGCCGGTCACTCGTCGTGATGCTGTCGGCGCGCGGCTGGCGCGCCCTGTCGGACCTCGGCGTCGCGGACGCCGTGCGCCGCATCTGCGTCCCCCTGCACGGACGCCGCGGACACCTGTCCGACGGCCGGACGTGGTTGACTCCCTACAGCCGGGACGGACAGCCCATCTGGGCGGTGGAGCGCCGGCGGCTGCACCAGATCCTGCTGGACGCCGCCGAGGCGACCCCCGGTGTGCGCATCCGCTTCGGGCAGCGGGTGCGCTCGGTGGATCTGGACGAACCCGCGGTGCTGGTGGAGGACCGGCACGGCTCGCGCCGGCTGACGTGCCGCCGGGTCTTCGGGTGCGACGGCGCGCACTCCGCCGTCCGGGCCGCCCTGGAGGCGCGCGGCGCACGGGTCGAGGTGCGCAAACTGGACCTGGCGTACCAGGAGATCGACGTGCCGGCCGGGCGGCTGGACCCGGGCGTCACGCACTTCTGGCCCGCCGGGAAGGCGATGTTCGCCGCGCACCCCCTGCCGTCGGGGAAGCTCTCCGGCTCCTTGTTCATGCGTCTCGACGGCCCCGCCCCGTCCTACGCGGCGGCCCGCGGCTGCCAGGACCTGTCCGAGATGTTCGCCGCTCACTTTCCCGAGCCGACCGCGATCATCCCCGACATCGCGGAACAGCTGGCCGCCAAGGCCGTCTCGACCCTCACGACCGTCCGCTGCGACCGATGGGTCTGGCGAGACACCTTCGCGCTGCTCGGTGACTCCTGTCACGCGATGGCGCCCTTCATGGGGCAGGGCATGAACTGCGGCTTCGAGGACGCCCGGGTCCTTGTCGCCTGCCTCGACGCCTCCGCCGACTGGGCGGCGGGCCTGGCCGCCTACGAGAAGTCGCGGACCGAGGACGCCGACGCGATCTCCCGGCTCTCTTACCGGCACTACTTCACCATGGCCAACCCACCTCGCGAGGAGACCTCGGCGGACGTGCTGCGCGGGCGGCTGACGGCCCTCTTCCCCGACCGGTTCGTGCCGCTGTACGACCGGTGCGCCTTCAGCGAGGAGAGCTACGCCTCCGTACTGCGCGACGATCGGCGTCTGGACCGGCTCGTGGCGGATCTGCTGGCCCGGTACGGCACCGGACTGGTCTCGGCTCCGGACGACCGGCTGCGCGCCTGCACCCCTCCCCCCACCCCGACCACAGCCACCCTGGAGGACTCCGGATGTTCGTGATCCTGTTCAAGTCGCACCTGTCCGAGCAGGCCGGCGAGGAGTACTACGCCACCGAGGAGCGGATGCAGGAGCGGGTCCGCGCCATCGCCGGGTCCGACCCGGTGGAGGTCAAGCACTACACCGGGGAGGACGGTGAACGTCTCGCCGTCATGACGTGGCGCGACGAGGAGACGTTGGACAAGTGGCGTCACGACCCCGAGCACCAGGTGGCGCAGCACATGGGCAGGAAGCACTGGTACTCCGCCTACGAGCTGACCGTCGCCCAGGTGGTCCGGACCAGCGCACACGACAACCGGAGCCCGGACGCAACGGCCGAAGAGCCGCGCTAGCAGGCGGAGGACGGCCGTGGGAACGATCGGGTCCGGGAGCGAAGGACGGCCTTCCAGGGCAGTTGCGGCGAGCTCCGGACGGACGCTGGCCCGCGCTGTGTGGCGGAGTTGTTTCGGGTGATGGCCAATTCCTTTTCGGTCTCTGGCCAACATCTTTCATCTCGGTTGTTCCACCACATGGGCCACGACAAGCATCGGCACGGCGAGGGGCCGTTGACCGGGACACCACTTTGCTGGGGGCATTTGGATGGGTTGCAACGGCGTCACATCCGCGCAGGAAGCCATGTGGCTTGCGCAGGAGTTCACCCCTGACGTACCGAACAACGTGGCGACTCTCTGGGACATCGACAGTGACCTGGACACTGCCCTGCTCGCCGAGGCCCTGCGGGCGGCGGTGGCGGAGGCCGACGCGCTGAGGGTGAACTTCCGCCGCGACGACGACGGACTGAGGCCGGTCGCCCGGGACCTCGGGGCGTGGGAGCCGTTCCGCCTCGATGTCGGAGACACCTCAGACCCCGCCGACGCGGCCCGCGCCGTCGTCGCCGATCTCGTGCGCCGGCCCTTCGACCTGACCGAGGACGCGCTGCTGCGGATCGGCTCCATCCGGCTGGGCCCCGGCCGTCACCTGCTCGTGCTCGTCTTCCACCACATCCTCACCGACGCGTTCGGCGTTCTCACCCTGCTGTCCCGGCGGATCGCCGAGATCTACCGCGCGCTGCGCGCCGGCTCCGCGTTGCCGGAGGGCGCCCCCAACCCGCCGGAGGACGCGGCGGCGAAGGACGCCGCCTACCGGGCGTCGAAGCGGTTCGCCGACGCCGAGCGGTTCTGGCCCGACTACCTCGCCGGTGACCTGCCCGCCGCCCGTCTGCCCGTCGGTGTCCGGCCCGGCGCTGGCGCCCCCGTCGGTGAGCCCGGGTACTGGGACGGCCTCACCGCCCCGCAGGGGATGTCCACCCGCACCGCGACGGTCCCGGTCGCCGAACTCGCCGCATGGGAACACGCCTCCATTGCGGCCGGGACCTCGGTGCTCGACCTGATCGCCTCGGCCGCCACCGCCTTTCTGGGGCACATGTGCGGTCTGTCCGAGCCGCTGCTGACCATCACCGTCAATCACCGCGTCGGCGCACTGCACCGCTCACTCGGTCTGCTCTCCAACCGGGTGCCGCTGCGCTCGCGGGTGGACCCGGCTGCCGACTTCGTGGAACTGGCCGAGGCCCTTGGCCGGGAGCGGCGCCGTGTCCTGCGGCACGCACGGCACGACATATCTCTGATCAAACGGGCCACCGGCCACGCCGGAGAGGCACGCAGTCCGTTCGGCGCCGTCGTCAACGTGCTCCCCTCCGTCGAGGCGCTCGACCTGGCGGGAGCCTCGGCCCGCTTCGCGGGTGGCACCTTCGGCGTGATCGACGAGGTGATGGTCTGCGTCTACACCGACGGAACGGCCGAAAGCGACCTGTACGTCCGGTTCGACGCGCCGCGGGCCGAGTACGACGACCAGGACATCGCCGGGCTGGCCGAGCGGTTCGTGACGTTTCTGCGGATGGCCCTGGCCGACCCGCACGCCCCGGTCGGGACCGTCACCGCGCTGTACCCCTCCGAACGCCGCGCGCTGCTCACCGAGTACGCCGGACCCACGGTGACCCCGCCGCCGGCGACCCTGACCGAACTGCTGGACCGGCAGGCCCGCGCCACCCCGGACGCCATCGCGCTGACCTTCGAGGATTCCCGGATGACCTACCGGGAACTGGCCGAGAGGTCCGGTCGGCTCGCCCGCCTGCTGACCGAGCGCGGCGCCGGGCCCGAGCGGTTCGTCGCGGTCGCGGTGCCCCGTTCCCCGGAACTGGTCGTCGCGCTGGTCGCGGTCCTCAGGGCGGGCGCCGCCTACATCCCCGTCGATCCGGACTACCCGGCCGCACGGGTGGAGTTCATGCTCGCCGACGCCGGGCCTGCGCTGCTGCTCACGGTCAAGGACACCGCGGACCGGCTGCCCCGCACGGACGTCCCCGTGGTCATGGTCGACGACGCCCCGCTCACCGAAGGGCCCGTCACCTCTGCCCCGCACGGTGTCGACCACCCCGCGTACATGATCTACACGTCGGGATCGACCGGACGGCCCAAGGGCGTCGTCGTCACGCACGCCGCGATCGTCAACCGGCTGCTCTGGATGCAGGATCGTTTCCGGCTCGATGGCACGGACCGGGTCCTGCAGAAGACGTCCGCCTCGTTCGACGTGTCCGTCTGGGAGTTCTTCTGGCCGCTGATCACCGGCGCCACCCTGGTGGTCGCCCGGCCGGACGGGCACCGCGACCCGGACTACCTCGCCGAGGTGATCCGGCGGGCCGGCGTCACGACGGCGCACTTCGTCCCGTCGATGCTGGCCGAGTTCGTCACAGAGGAGACGGCTGCCGCGTGCACCGGTCTCCGCCGCGTCGTGTGCAGCGGAGAGGCCTTGCCGGCCGAGCTGGCCGCGCGGTTCCACCGGACCTTCGGCGCGCCGCTGCACAACCTGTACGGGCCGACCGAGGCGGCCGTGGACGTCACCGCGTGGCAGTACCGGCCCGGGGCGCGCACGATACCGATCGGCACCCCGATCTGGAACACTGCGCTCTACGTTCTCGACAGCTGGCTGCGACCGCTGCCGCCCGGTGTCTTCGGCGACCTCTACATCGCGGGCGCCGGACTCGCCCGGGGCTACCACGACCGCCGGGGCCTGACCGCGGAGCGCTTCGTGGCCTGTCCCTTCGGGGAACCGGGGCGGCGCATGTACCGGACCGGCGACCTCGCGCGCTGGAACGCCGACGGTGAGCTGGAGTTCGCCGGCCGCGCCGACCACCAAGTGAAGATCCGCGGCTTCCGGGTCGAGCCCCAGGAGATCGAGGACACGCTGACCGACCACCCCGGAGTGCTCAGGGCGGCCGTGGTCGCCCGGCCCGGCCGAGGCGCGGATGGAGCCGCCCAGCTCGTCGCGTACGTCGTCCCGGCCACCTCCGGTGGCAGCGGCCCGACCGGCACCGACTGGGATCTGCACGCCGGTCTGGACCTCACCGAGTTGCGAGGCTTCGTCGCGGCCCGGCTGCCCGCCCACCTGGTGCCCGCCGTGTTCGTCGCGCTGGACCGCATGCCGGTGACCGCGAACGGCAAGCTGGACCGGGCCGCGCTGCCCGAGCCGGAGATCACCGGCCGTGCCCACCGGCCGCCCCGGACCGGTGAGGAGAGCCTTCTGGCCGCGGCGTTCGCCGAGGTGCTCGGCCTGAGCGACATCGGGGTGGACGACGACTTCTTCGCTCTGGGCGGCGACAGCATCCGGGCGATCCAGGTGGTGGCCCGCGCCCGCGCCGGCGGTCTCGCGTTCAGCCCGCGCACCGTGTTCGAGTGCCGCACCGTCGCCGCGCTCGCACAGGCCGCGACCTGCGACACCGCCCCGGCCACCCTCGCCGAACTCGAGGGCGGGGGCGTCGGCCTGCTGCCGCTGCCCCCCATGGCCCGGCTGTACGCCGAGCGGGGTCCCGGCCTGGACCGCCTCGCCCAGTGGCTGGTGCTGGAGCTGCCCGCAGCCGTCGACCTCCCCGGCCTCACCGCGGCCCTGCGCTGCGTCCTGGACCGGCACGACGTCCTGCGCTCACGGCTGACGGACGACGGCCTGCTCGTGCAGCCGCCCGGCACGGTGGACGCCGGCGCGCTCGTCGGCCGGGTCGCCTGCCCGGGGGACTGGGACGGCGAGGCGTGGCAGACCCTGCTGCGCGCCGAGGCCGCCGAGGCCGTGCGGCACATCGACGCCCGGGCTGGGCGGATGCTCCGGCTGGTCCTGTTCCGGGGGGCCGCAGGCGGGCCCGGGCGGCTACTGGTCGCGGCCCACCACCTGGTCGTCGACGGCATGTCCTGGCGGGTGCTGCTGCCCGACCTGGCCGCGGCTTGGCGCCAGGTCCAGGAAGGCCGGATCCCCGCCCTGCCGCGGGTGGGCACCTCCCTGCGCCGATGGCTGCACGCCCTGGCCGACGAGGCGGCCCGTCCTGAACGGGTGGCGGAGGTGGCGTTGTGGCGCGATCTGCTCGCGGCCCCCGTCGCCCCCGTGGGCTCCCGGCCGCTCGACCCGGGCCGGGACCTCACCTCCACCACCGACACCGTCCGGGTGGAGCTCCCGGCCGACCTCACGAACGCGATCCTGACCTCCGTCCCCGCGGCCTACCGCAGCGGCGCGGACGACGTCCTGCTCACCGCCCTCGTCCTCGCACTGGTCCGGGAACGGGAAGGTCTCACCGGCGGCACGGCCGTCGTACGGATGGAAGGGCACGGCCGACAGGAGGAGCTGGTGCCCGGTGCGGACCTGTCCCGCACGGTCGGCTGGTTCACCACGGTCACCCCCGTACGCCTCGACGTCTCGGAGATCGACGTAGACGCCGCGATCACCGGAGAAGCTGCCGCCGGTGACGCCCTGAAGCTGGTGAAGGAGCAGCGGCGGGCCCTGCCCGACCAGGGGATCGGCTACACCCTCCTGCGCCACGTCAACGACGACACCGCGGCGCTGCTCCGCCGGTACCCGGCGGACGACATCGGATTCAACTTCCTGGGCCGTTTCTCCTTCGACCGCCCGGAGCAGGCGCCCGGCCAGGACCTCACCCGTGGCTCCGAATGGACCTCCGCGCCCGAATGCGCCGAGTTGGTCGCCGCGCCGGCTGCGGACATGCCGACGCCCAGCGCGCTGGAACTGAACGCCCTAGTGACCGGCGTGGGCGACGACGCGCGCCTCACGGCCCTGTTCACCTTCGCCACCGGAGTTCTGACCGCGGACGAGGTCCGCGCTCTGTCCCGCACCTGGTGCGCCGCCCTGCGCGGCCTGCGGAACCTGGTCGAGTCAGGCGGGCGGGGACTGACCCCGTCCGACGTCCCGCTGGTCGACGTCCGCCAGGAAGAACTGGACGAATGGCAACAGCGCTTCGGACGCGTGAGCGACGTATGGCCGCTCACGCCGTTGCAGGGCGGGCTGCTGTACCACACGATGCTCGCGCAGAGCGCGTCCGAGGCATACCAGACGCAGTTCGTGTTCCGGCTCGAAGGCCCGGTGAACCCGGCGCGCCTGCGGGCGGCGGGCCAGGCCCTGCTCGACCGGCACCCGAACCTCCGGGTCGCGTTCCAGCCGAGCGCCACCGGTGAGCCCGTGCAGGTCGTCGTGGACGACGTCCCGCTGCCCTGGCGGCACCTCGACCTCACCGGCGAGGCGGACGCCGCCACGCGGCTGGAGGAGATTCTCGCCGAGGAGCGGGACGCCCGCTTCCGCCCGGACAGCCCACCGCTGCTGCGCCTGACCCTTGTCACGATCGGCCCCCGGTACGCCGAACTGGCCCTCACCGCCCACCACGTGCTGTTCGACGGCTGGTCGGTGCCGCTCATCGAGCACGAGCTCATGGACCTGTACATCGCCGACGGCGTCGGCACCGCACCGGCGCGCCCGCACGGCTACCGGGACTTCCTGAGCTGGCTGTCACGGCAGAACACGGCGCGCTCCGCCCGCGCGTGGGCTGAGGAACTCGCCGGTGTGGCGGAGCCGACCCTGCTGGCGCCCACGACGCCAGGGGCCCGGCCGACCGGCAGCGGCAGCGGGCAGATCGACGTGCCGCTCACCGGCGAGGACACCACCAGGTTGGCACGCCGCGCCGCGGAGTGGGGCGTCACCGCCAACACCCTGGTGCAGGGCGCGTGGGCCATGGTGCTGGCGCAGCACACCGGCGGCCAGGAGGTGCTGTTCGGCGCCACGGTCGCGGGCCGGCCCTCCGGGCTGCCGGGCGCGGACACCACGATCGGCCTGTTCATCAACACGGTGCCGGTGCGGGTGCGATGCACGCCGGCCGACGCGGTCCCGGAGGTGCTCGGCCGGCTCCAGGACGCCCAAGCGAGACTGCTGGACCATCACCATGTGGGGCTCGCCGACATCCAGCGGGCGACCGGGCTGAACGAGCTGTTCGACACGCTTGTGGTGTTCGAGTCGTTCCCCGTCGACCGGTCCGGACACGCGGCGGCAGGCGCGTCGGCGCAACCGGTGGTGACCGGTATCCGCCCGTACGCCCCGCCGCACTACCCGCTGACCGTGATTGCGGCAGCCGACCCGCTGTTGCGGATCTCCTTCCAGTACCGCCGCAACGTCTTCGAGCGGACCGCCGTGGAGGCGCTCGCCGACCGGCTGGTGCGGGTGCTGCAGTTCGCCGCCGGTTCGCGGGCCACCGTCGGCGCGCTCGACGTGCTGTCCGACGCCGAGCGCGAACAGGTGCTGCACGGCTGGAACGGCACCGCGGTCCCGCCCCCCGAGCGGACCATCCCCGACCTGCTCGCGGCGCGGGCGGCCCGGACGCCGGACACGGTCTGCGTCGAGTTCCGCGGGCACCGGCTGACCTACCGGGAACTGGACGAGCGGGTCGGCCGGCTGGCGCACTGGCTGGCCGGGCAGGGCGTGGGCCCGGAGTCCCGGGTCGTGGTGCTGCTGCCTCGCTCGGCCGACCTGGTGGTGGCCCTGCTGGCCGTGTGGAAGGCCGGCGGCACGTATGTGCCGGTGGACCCGGAGTATCCGGCCGCCCGGGTGCGGGCCGTGGTCGAGGACAGCGCACCAGTGCTGGTCCTCGATGAGAAGCGGCTGGCCGGGGTGGACCTGTCCGACCGGTCCCCTCACCCTGCCCACGGCCCGCGCGTTCCGGTCGGCGCGGACCACGCCGCCTACGTCATCTACACCTCCGGCTCCACGGGGACGCCCAAGGGCGTGGTGGTCCGGCACGGTGCGCTGGCGATCCTGCTGACCGGCATGCAGAATCGCTTCACCCTGACGCCGGACGACCGGTTGCTGGCCTGCGCCACCGTCGCGTTCGACATCGCCGCGCTGGAACTCTTCCTGCCCCTGCTCGCCGGCGGCCGGGTGGTACTGGCCGGCAAGGACGACATCACCCAGCCGTCGGCACTGCTGGACCTGGTCGAACGGTCCGGCGTCACCGTCATGCAGGCCACCCCCGCGCTCTGGCAGAGCCTGGTCACCCACGCGCCGGGCTGTCTGACCGGGCTGCGGGTGATCTCCACCGGCGAGGCACTGCCCCTGGCGCTTGCCGAAACCCTGTGCCGGCACGCCGCCGAGGTCACCAACCTCTACGGTCCGACCGAGACCACCGTCTACGCCACCGCCGCCCGTCTGCTCCCCGGCCGCTCCGGCATGCCTCCCTCCGTCGGCAGCCCGGTCGCCGGCACCCGGATCCTCGTGCTGGACCAGGCGCTGCGCCCGGTACCGCCCGGCGCTGCCGGTGACCTCTGGATCGCCGGCGAGAGCCTGGCCCGCGGCTACCACGACAGGCCGGGCATGACCGCGGAGCGGTTCGTGGCCTGCCCGTTCGGGCCACCGGGCGCCCGTATGTACCGCAGCGGGGATCTCGCCCGTTGGACGGACACGGGTGAGGTGGAGTACCTCGGCCGGTCCGACCACCAGATCAAACTGCGCGGCTACCGGATCGAGCCCGCCGAGATCGAGCACATCCTGACCCGCCACCCCGCGGTCCGCCGGGCTGTCGTCACCGCCCGCGAGGACCGGCCGGGGGACCGCCAGCTGGTGGCGTACGTGGTCCCGGAGACCGGTGCCGACCCGCCCACCACGGAGCTCCTGCGGGAGGCGGTCGGAGAGCGGCTGCCAGCCTATATGATCCCGGCCGCGTTCGTGACACTCACGGAACTGCCACTGACGCCCAACGGCAAGCTCGACCGTTCCGCCCTGCCCCGCCCGGAGATCGCCGGGGACGAGTACCGGGCTCCCCGTACACCCCGGGAAGAGACGCTGTGCGTGCTGTTCGCCGAGGTTCTGGGCGCCGAGCGGATCGGTCTCGACGACGATTTCTTCCTCCTGGGCGGCCATTCACTGATGGCCACCCGGCTGGTGGCCCGGGTACGCGCGGAAATGGGCGTGGAAATCCCGATGCGCATCCTCTTCACCGCCCCGACCGTGGCCGAACTGACCACCCGCTGGAACGAGATGTCGGCCTCCACTCGAAAGCCGCTGCGGAGAATGACCGAAAGGTAGGAGAAACCATGACCCCCCTGTCGTACGCGCAGCGGCGAATGTGGTTCATCAACCGCTTCGAAGGCTCTTCCTCCACCTACAACATCCCGCTGCTCCTGCGCTGCCACGGCCCGCTCGACGCCGTCGCGCTGCGGGCGGCGTTTCGCGACGTGATGGTGCGCCACGAAGTCCTGCGCACGGTCTTCGCGGAGACCGACGGCCAGCCGTACCAGCGTGTTCTCGACCCTGCCGAGATCAACCTGCCCTGGCAGGACTGGGGCCGGGTGGCCCCCGAGCGGGTGTCCGGCGTGGTGGCGTCGGTGAGCGGCAGCTGGTTCGACTTGTCGACGGACGTACCGCTGCGCGGCTGCGTCCTCCAGAGTGGCGACGAGGAGTTCCTGGTTGTCCTGGTGATCCACCACATCGCGGGCGACGGCGGCTCGCTGGCCCCGCTGGCACGTGACGTGTCGGCGGCCTACCGGGCCCGGGTGACCGGCACGGCACCGGACTGGCCCGAACTGCCTGTGCAGTATTCGGACTACGCGCTGTGGCAGCAGGAAATGCTGGGTGACGAAAAGGATCCGGACAGCGTCGTCTCGACGCAGAGTGCCTATTGGCGCGAGGAACTGGCCGGTGTGTCCAAGCCCCTTCCCTTGCCCCTGGACCGGCCTCGTCCCGAGGTGGCGAGTTTTCGCGGCGGATCGGTCCCGGTCGGGTTGTCCGCCGAGCTGCGCGCCGCCGCAGAGAAAATGGCGCAAACCAATGGTGTCACGACGGCGATAGTGCTCCAGGCCGCCTTGGTGGTATTGCTGCATCGGCTGGGAGGAGGCAAGGATGTGACCGTCGGCTCGCCGATCGCGGGCCGCACGGAGGAGGCGCTGAGTGAACTGGTGGGTTTCTTCGTCAATACCTGGACGCTGCGCGTGCAGGTGACCGCGGACCGGACTTTCGAGTGGGTGCTTGAACAGGTACGGAAGAAGGCGCTTGCCGCCTACGACCACCAGGATGTGCCGTTCGAGCGGCTCGTGGAGCTGTTGCGGCCGGAGCGGTCGACCGCGCATCACCCCCTGTTCCAGGTGGTGCTGGCGTGGCAGAACAACATCCCACCGCACCTGGACCTGCCGGGTCTCACCGTGACGATGGAACCGCTGCCCACCGGCAGCGCCAAGTTCGACCTGTTCTTCAACCTGGCGCCGGACGACTCCACCGGCTCCGTCGTCGGTGAGATCGAGTACGCCACCGACCTCTTCGACCGCTCCACCGTGGAGGACATCGCGGCACGGTTCGTGGCCGTCGTCGAAGAGGCGGTGGCCGACCCGAGGACCACCGTCGGCGCAGCGGCCGAGGCCGGGGCCGGCTGGCCCGGCGACTTCCTCGACGCCGCCGAGCGCCACAGGATCCTCGTCGAGTGGAACGACACCGCCCACCCCGTCCACTGCCCGGGACCGGTCCATCTGCTCTTCGAGGAGCAGGCCGCACGGCGCTCGGACGCCACCGCCCTGCGCTGGGCCGACGGCACCATGACCTACGGCGAGCTGAACCGGTGGGCGAACCGCGTCGCCTGGGACCTCAAGGAACGCGGCGTCGGCCCGGAGACCGTCGTCGGCGTCGGAGTTCCCCGTGGGCCGGCCATGATCGCCGCCGTCCTCGGCGTGCTCAAGGCGGGCGGTGCCTATCTGCCGCTGGAGCCGGCGCTGCCCGCCGACCGCGTGGCCGGCATGCTCGCTGATGCCGGGTGCTCCCTCGTGCTGTCCACGTCGGACACCGAACGCTGGTCCCTGCCGGACGGCGTCCGGCTCGCCGAACTCGCCGACGCCCGGTCGCCCGGCGCCGACCACGATCCGGAACCGGCTGCGGGACCGGACAACACGGCGTACATCATCTTCACGTCCGGCAGCACCGGGAAGCCGAAGGGCGTCGCTGTCACCCACCGCCCGGTGCACAACCTGATCGACTGGTGTTACCGCACGTTCGCGTTCGGCCCCGACGACGTCGTCCTGTGTGTCACCTCGCTGGGCTTCGACCTCTCCGTCTTCGACATCTTCGGCCTGCTCGGCTGCGGCGGCGGCGTCTACCTCGCGGACGCTGTCCAGCAGCGCGATCCGCAGCTGCTCCTGGAAGTCCTGCTCACGGAGCCGATCACCTTCTGGGACTCGGTGCCCACCACCCTCAACCAGGTCGCATCCCTGCTCACGGAGGACGGCGGGTACGAGGGCACCGGCGACCTGCGCCTGGTGTTCCTCTCCGGTGACTACACCCCGCTGTCGCTGCCCGACGAGGTCCGCCGGGTGTTCACCGGCGCGGAGATCGTCAGCCTCGGCGGCGCCACCGAGGCGACGGTGTGGTCCAACTACTTCCGGGTCCGGGAGATCGACCCGTCCTGGCGCAGCATCCCCTACGGCCGTCCCATCGACAACGCCCGCTACTACGTGCTCGACGAGAACATGGAGCCGTGCCCCGTCGGCGTCGAGGGCGACCTGTACATCGGCGGGGACTGTCTCTGCGTCGGCTATGTCAACCGGCCGGAACTGACCGCGGAACGATTCGTCCGTGACCCGTTCAGCGCACGTGAGGGCGACAGGCTGTACCGCACCGGCGACCGCGCCAGCTTCTTCCCGGACGGCAACATCTGCTTCCTCGGCCGCGCCGACAACCAGGTCAAGCTGCGCGGGTTCCGCGTCGAGCCCGGCGAGATCGAGCACGCCCTGGTCCGGCACCCGGCCGTCCGCCAGGCCATCGTCACCGCCCGCGAGGACCAGCCCGGCGATCTGCGCCTGGTCGCCTATGTCGTCCCCGACACCGGAGCCCTCCCGCCCGCCGGCGGCACCGACGACCAGGTGGAGGAATGGCAGGAGGTCTACGACCAGACCTACTCCGACGACGGCGGACACGGATTCGGTGAGGACTTCACGGGCTGGAACGACTCCTCCACCGGTGAGCCGATCCCGCTCGACGAGATGCGGGCCTGGCGCGACGCCGCCGTGGAAGGCGTCCTGCGATGGTCGCCCGAGCGCGTCCTCGAACTGGGCGTCGGCACCGGGCTCCTGCTCGCGCACCTCGCCAGCCGGGTGGAGGAGTACTGGGCCACCGACCTCTCCCGGGCCGTGATCGACCGGCTCGGCGAGCAGGTGACCCGGGCCGGCCTGGCCGACCGGGTCCGGTTGCGCCACCAGGCCGCCGACGATCTCACCGGACTGCCCCGTGGCGCATTCGACACCGTGCTGCTCAACTCGGTCGTGCAGTACTTCCCTGACGACCGCTACCTCGCCCGGGTCCTGGACGGCGCCTGGGAACTGCTCGCGCCCGGCGGCCGGATCGTCCTCGGCGACGTCCGGCGGGCCGCCTCCCTGCCCACGCTCCAGACGGGCGTCCAGCGGGCGAAGCACCCTGATGCGGCACCGGCCGTCCTGCGCACCACGGTCGAACAGGCCGTCCTGCTGGAGAATGAGCTGGTGGTCGACCCCGAGTGGTTCCTGAGCTGGGCCCACCGGGCCGGGGGGGCCGGAGCCGACATCCGCACCAAGGACGGCGTCCACCACAACGAGCTGACCCGGCACCGCTACGAGGTCGTGCTGCACAAGCCGGGCACGGAACCGGCGGACGCCCCGCGACGGCTCGACGACGTCCCCACCCTGGCCTGGGAAGGCGACCTGGGCCGGCTCGCCGACCGCATAGGCGACCGGCCGGAGCCGGCGGTGCGGATCACCGGAATCCCGAACGCCCGCCTCACCGATGAGGCCGCAGCGGCCCGCGCCCTCGCCCTCGACGGCTCCGCCGCGCCCGAGCTGCCGCCGCTCGACCCCGCCGAGATCCGTGCCTGGGCCGCCCGGCACGGCTGGGACGCGGTGCCGACCTGGTCGGCCGAAGCCGTCGACCTGCTCGACGTCGTCGTGCTGCGCGAGAGCCCGGCGGCCGGCACCCTCCTCACCGGCACATACCTGCCGGCCACCGACGGACGCACCCCGGCGAACGACCCCGCGGCCGCCGCCGCCGTTAGGGCACTGCTGCCCGCCCTGCGCGGGTATCTGCGGGAGACTCTGCCCGAGTACATGATCCCGGCCGCCATCGTGCCCATCGCCGCCGTGCCGCTGACCGACAACGGCAAGCCCGACCGGCGGGCTCTGCCCACGCCCGACTACACGGCCGGTGGCGGCCGGGCCCCCGCCACACCGGAGGAGGAGTCGCTGTGCGCGCTGTTCGCCGCGGTCCTCGGTCTCGACCGGGTCGGCGTGGACGACAACTTCTTCTCCATCGGCGGCCACTCGCTCCTGGCCACCCGGCTGGTCAGCCGCATCCGGGCCGAGCACGGTGTGGAGATCCCCATCCGGGCCGTCTTCCAGTCGCCCACCGTCGTCGAACTCGCGGCCCACCTGACCACCCTGAACCACCTCCGCGCGCCGCTGCGACCCCAGGCGCGGCCCGAGCGGCTGCCCCTGTCCTACGCCCAGCAGCGGCTGTGGTTCATCCACCGCTTCGAGGGGCCCTCGGCGACCTACAACGTCGCGCTGGCCCTGCGGATGCGCGGCGCGCTCGACGCGGCCGCCCTGCGCCGCGCCGTGCACGACGTCGTCGAGCGGCACGAATCCCTGCGCACCGTCTTCGGCGAGGCGGACGGGCAGCCGTACCAGCGGATCCTGCCGCCGACCGCGGTCGAGGTCCCCTGGGAGGAGCACGAGATCACCGAGGCCGAGCTGCCCGGCGTCCTGCGCGAGGCGGCGCGCCGTCCGTTCGACCTGGCGGCCGAGATCCCCTTCCGCTCCTGGCTGCTGCGGACGGGCGAACGCGAGGCGGTGTTCCTTATCGGCGCACACCACATCGTCGCCGACGGCTGGTCCGCCCTCCCGCTCGCCGAGGACCTCGCCACCGCCTACGAGGCCCGCAGCGCGGGCCGGGCGCCGCAGTGGGAACCGCTTGCCGTGCAGTACGCCGACTACACCCTCTGGCAGCGGGAACTGCTGGGCGACAGCGAGAATCCGGGCAGCCTCTACCGGCGGCAGCTGGATTACTGGACGACCCAGCTGGCTGGCCTGCCCGAGACCGTCACGCCCCCCACCGACCGGCCCCGGCCCGCCGTCGCGTCGTACGCCGGCGATCTGGTGCCGCTCGCACTCGACCCCCAGCTGACCGACGCTGTGCGCCGGATGGCCCGGGAGCGCGGCGCCACGGTGTCGATGGTGCTCCAGGCGGCCCTGGCCGCGCTGCTCACCAGGCTCGGCGCGGGCACGGACGTGCCGATCGGCTCGCCCATCGCCGGACGCACCGACGAGGCGCTCAACCGGCTGGTCGGCTTCTTCGTCAACACGTGGGTGCTGCGCGCGGACACCTCCGGCGCCCCCTCCTTCGCCGAGCTCGTCGACCGGGTCCGCGAGAGCAGCCTCGCCGCCTACGACCACCAGGACATCCCATTCGAGCACCTGGTCGAGGTGCTCAACCCGGTCCGCTCGCCCGCCCACCACCCGCTCTTCCAGGTGTGCCTGGCCCTGCAGAACAACACGCGGCCGGAGTTCCACCTGTCCGGCCTCACCGTGACCGAGGAGCCGCTCTCCCTGGGCACCGCGCGCTTCGACCTGTTCATCAGCGTCACCGAACGGGACGAGGAAGACGCGCCGGCCCGCATCGAGGGCTTCGCGGAGTACGCCACCGACCTCTTCGAGGTGGAGACGGCCAGGACGCTCCTCGACCGGTGGCTGCACTTCCTGCGCCAGGTGGTCGCGGCGCCCGACACACCCATCGGATCCGTCGGTGTCCTGACCGAGCACGAGCGCGCGGCGGTGAGCGCCTGGTCCGGTCCGGCCCGGGGCGCCGGGCTCGAGGCCGGCACCCTTCCCGAGCGGTTCGCCGCCGCCGTCGCCGCGACCCCGGACGCGACCGCGCTGGTCTCCGCCGACTCCTCGCGCACCTGGACCTACGCCGAACTGGACCGCTGGGCCAACCGCCTCGCGCACCACTTCGTGGCCCGCGGCGCCCGCCCGGGCGACCGCGTCGCCCTCGTGATGGAACGCTCGCCGCTGCTGGTCGCCGCCATCCTCGGTGTCCTCAAGGCCGGTGCCGTCTACGCGCCCGTCGACCCGACCCACCCGCCCGAGCGCATCGATTTCCTGCTCGCGGACCTCGACGCGGCGGTCACCGTGGACGGGGGACTCGCCGAGGCGGACCTCGACGGGTTGCCCGACTCGCCGCCCGAGGTGGAAGGCGTCGGCGAGCACGCCGTCGCCTACGTGATGTACACCTCGGGTTCCACCGGCCGCCCCAAGGGCGTGGAGGTGACCCACCGCAACGTCGTCGACCTCGCGCTCGACAGCTGCTTCCGCACCGGCGCCCATCGCCGCGTCCTCTTCCACTCGCCGCACACCTTCGACGCGTCGACGTACGAGATGTGGGTGCCGCTGCTCGGCGGCGGCACGACCGTGGTGGCCCGCGCCGGCCGGCCGGACACCGCGGAACTCGCCCGGGTGATCACCGAGCGGGAGGTGACGGCGCTCTGGCTGACCGCCGGACTGTTCGCCGTGATGGCCGAACAGCACGTCGAGTGCTTCGGCGCCGTCCAGGAGGTGTGGGCCGGCGGGGACGTCCTGTCGCCGACCGCCGTCCGCACGGTCCTCGACGCCTGCCCCGGTGTCACCGTGGTCAACGGTTACGGCCCGACCGAGACCACCACGTTCGCCTCCCGGCACCGGATGGCCTCGGCGGCGCAGTGCACCGACCCGCTGCCCATCGGCGCCCCGATGGACGGCAGCCGGCTCCTCGTCCTGGACGACCGGCTGGGGCCGGTGCCACCCGGCGTGGTGGGTGAGCTGTACATCGGCGGTGACGGCGTGGCGCGCGGTTACGCGGGCCGCCCGGGCCTGACCGCCGCCCGGTTCGTGCCCGACCCGTCCGCGCAGCCCGGAGCGCGTGTGTACCGCACGGGCGACCTGGTGCGCTGGGACGCCGACGGCCGCCTTCACTACGTCAGCCGCAGCGACGACCAGCTCAAGCTGCGCGGCTTCCGCGTCGAGCCGGGCGAGCTGGAGGCGGTGCTGCGCGAGCAGGACGGCGTGGCGAACGCGGTGGTCGCCGTGCGCCGGGACCGGCTCGGCGAACGCCGCATGGTCGCCTACGTGGTACCCGACAGCACCGCTTCCACCGGCCGAGACGCCGCCGAACAGGTCAGCGAGTGGCGCGAGATCTACGACACCATGTATGGCGGGACCGAGGTCGCCACCGACACGGTCGGCGAGGACTTCACCGGCTGGAACAGCTCCTACACCGGCCGCCCCGTCCCGCTGGCGGAGATGCGGTCCTGGCGCGAGGCGGTGTTGCGGCGGGTGCGGTCCCTGCGCCCGCGCCGGGTGCTGGAGATCGGTGTCGGCTCCGGTCTGCTGCTCGGCCCGCTCGCACCGGAGGCCGAGGAGTACTGGGGCACCGACTTCTCGGCGCCCGTCATCGAGCGGCTGCGCGCCCAGACCGGCGCCGACCGGCGGCTGTCGGGCAAGGTGACCCTGCGCTGCCAGCCCGCCGACGACGCCGACGGCCTGCCCGCCGGGTACTTCGACACGGTGATCCTCAACTCGGTCGTGCAGTACTTCCCGGACGCCGGCTACCTCACCCGGGTGCTCGATCTCGCGATGGACCGGCTCGCACCCGGCGGACGCGTCGTGCTCGGCGACGTCCGCAACCACCGCACCCTGCGCACGTTCGCCGCGGCGGTGCACCGCTGCCGACAGCCCGCGGACGGCCCGGCCGCCGTGCAGGCCGCCGTCGAACGCGCGGTGCTCGCCGAGAAGGAACTCGTCGTCGACCCCGGCTTCTTCACCCGCTGGGCCGAGGCCCGCCCGGACGCCGTCGCGGCCGACATCCGCCTCAAGCAGGGCACCCACCACAACGAGCTGACCCGCCACCGCTACGAGGTCGTGCTGCACAAGGCACCGGCGAAGCCACTGAACCTCGGCGACCTGCCCGAGGCTGCCTGGGGGGCGGAGGTGCGCGAACTGGCCGACCTGGAGACCGCGCTGGCCCGGCACGGCGGCTGGCTCCGTCTCACCGGCGTTCCCAACGCCCGCCTGGCGGGCGAGGCCGCCGAATGGGGTGCTCCCGCCGAACTGGGCGGCACCCTCGACCCGGCCGAACTGGAGGTCTGGGGCGCCCGGCGCGGGCTCGCGGTGTACTGCACGTGGTCGGCGCAGGCGGGTGACCGCTTCGAGGCGGCCGTCGTGCCCGACGTGGACGCGGTCTGCTGCGACGGCCTGTACCGGCCCGCTGGCGCCCCCTCGGCCCGGCTGGCGAACGTCCCCGCGGTCTCCCGCCGCGCCTCCCGGCTGCCCTCCCTGCTGCGCGAGCGGCTCTCCGGCCGGCTGCCGGAGTTCATGATGCCCGCCGAGATCATCGTCCTCGACCGGCTGCCGCTCACCGAGAACGGCAAGGTGGACCGGGCCGCGCTCCCCGAGCCGGACCCGGTCGGCGGGGAGCACCGGGCCCCGCGCACCCCGCGCGAGGAGGAGCTCGCCGCGCTCTTCGCCGAGGTGCTGGGCCTGGACCGGATCGGCATCGACGACGACTTCTTCGCCTGCGGCGGCCACTCCCTGCGGCTGACGCGCCTGGTGTGGCGGATCCACGAGAAGCTGGGCGTGGAGGTCCCGATCCGCACGGTGTTCCAGTATCCGACCGTCGCCGAACTGGCGGCACAGCTGACCGCCGACGCCGACGCCGACTTCGAGGACCCGTTCGCCGTCCTGCTGCCGATCCGCACAGAGGGGCCGAAGCCGCCGCTGTGGTGGCTGCACCCGGGCGGCGGGCTGAGCTGGCCCTACCTCGGCTTCGCCCGCCACCTCGACCCGGCCTGGCCGCTGTACGGCATCCAGGCACGCGGCTTCGACGGGACCACCGAGCCGGCCGGTTCCGTCGAGGAGATGGTCGAGGACTACCTCGGGCAGGTGCTCCAGGTCCAGCCGAGCGGCCCCTACCACCTGCTGGGCTGGTCCTTCGGCGGCACCCTCGCGCACGCCATGGCGGCCGAACTCCAGCGTCGCGGACACGAGGTGGCCCTCCTGGCGCTGCTGGACGCCGCGCCCTCCAGCCACTTCGCCGACCTGGAGGCGCTGGACGAGTCCATGGTCCGCCGCTACCTCGCCAACTACATGGGACACCTGGCAGGGATGGAGGAGTACCCCTCGCTCGTCACCACCGCCTCCTCGATCTTCATCGGACAGATGGAGCAGATGCGGCGGTTCACCTCACCGCGGTACCGGGGTGACGTCGTCTTCTTCAACGCACTCCTCGACCCGGAGACCCACGACAAGCGGCAACTGGACGAGGACCTGGACGTGCTCTGGCAGGAACACGTCGACGGACGTGTGCAGCGCGTCGACATCGCCTGCGCTCACAACGAGATGTACTGGCCGCGGAACGCGGCTGAGATCAGCCGCACCATCAACCGGATTCTGCGGGCAGCGCAGTTGAGAGCGGACAGCAGTGACCCTGTTCGAACCCGTACGAGCTGAAACGACCTCGGGAGGACGCAAGGTGAGCACCAACCCGTTCGACGACGAGAACGGCCAGTTCCACGTGCTGGTCAACGACGAGGACCAGCACTCCCTGTGGCCTGCCTTCGCCGAGGTGCCCGCCGGATGGCGCAGCGTATTCGGTCCCGCCGGGCGAGCGGAGAGCGTCGCCTACGTGGAGGAGCACTGGACCGACATGCGACCGCGCAGTCTCCGGGAAGCGATGAACGGCTAGCGCTGCGCCGTGAGGCGCGGCTCCGGGTGCCGGCGCGGGAGAACGGGGCGCCGCTGCGGGGCGAGGCCGTGGCACCGAACCACACCACCACGGCCTGCGGTCTGTTATGCCTGCTCGGCCGACGCGAGAACGCCGTCGGCCGACGACGACAGTGATCATCTCTTTGCGTCGACGGGGAGGCGCACGCTGTGAAATGCACGACCAGCGATGTCATGTTCGTCCGATGGCCGGCACAAACGGACCTTCGGAACCGATGTAGGAGGGACGGAGTGCCCCGTCTCCTCGTGGTGGAGGCGGGTGCCCGCCCGCCGGTCTGCAACGACCCCTTCGAGGACTGGGTCCGGGCGCCCATCTCCCGGGACGATCTCGACGCCCGGGTCAGGGCCCTCCAGAACCGGCTCGACAGCCGACAGACACCGACCCTCGACTCCGCCGGAACACTCACCTTCGGTTCGCACTCCATCACCGTCTCCAGCGTCCAGACCGAACTGATGGAGCTGCTCATCGAGCACTTCGGGGAGGTGGTGTACAGACACGAACTGTCACAACGGCTCGCGGAACGCGTGCAGAGGCCGACGAGGAACTCGCTCGACCTCCACATCATGCGGCTGCGCCGCCGTCTGACACCGACCGACCTGGTGATCCGCACCGCCTGGGGCCGCGGCTACGCCCTGGACATCGAATCACGCTAGGTGGCTGCCCCGGCACGGCGGTGACACACGTGCGGGACGCACGATCACGTGAGGGCCTCCTGGGCCCGGTGTGGACCGCGCCATCCACGCCCGGGCGCAGGAGCCCCTCATCCATGAGTACTCGTCGGCGGCCGGAAGGCTACGAGTGGTGCACCTTCCCGCGCAGGCGGCGAAGTTCGGGGAAGGGCCGGGTGACGCGGCGGGCGAGGAAGTCGACACCGCTCGAGCCGCCGGTCCCGTCCTGCTCCCCGATCATCTTCGATACCAGCGCCAGGTGCGCCACCTTCCAGTGCCAGTAGCCGTTGCCCAGATCCACCAGTGCTTCGGCGAGGCGGTGCAGCACGCCGCACTCCACGCCGCGCCGGAGGACGTCGTGCACGGACTGCCCGTGGTACTCGGCCGCCGCCGCGAACGCCTCGTAGAGGCTGCCCTGATGATGGCTGTTGCCGAGGAGCGCCGTCAGCCGCCGGAACTGAGCGGACTGCGCGCCGCTCGCCGTGTCCAGATAGGTCCGGAACTTGGCGAAGTAGCGCAGTGGCAGTTTCTCCAGCACCGCCAACTGCTGCTGGAGGACCCGTATCAACTCACCGGACCGCTGCAGGAACTCCAGCCCCAGCTCCAGGTCGTGCGAATCGCAGGGCGGCAGGAGCGCCTCGGCAGCGGCGTCCAGATCAGCCCCGAGCTGCTTGAGCCACAGCTCGCAGGACTGGTGGGTGATGATGAAGAACTGTTCGGCCAGGACGACCGCGCGGCCGGCTGTGTTCGGGGCCTTCGGCTCTTGGAGCGAGAGCAGGGTCTCCATGTGGAGATAGTCCCCATACGTCAAGGTACTCAGGACGCCGCCTCCTCGTCATAGGTGGTCTACCGGCCGCAGCCGGACGATCCGGCGCGTCCAACGACCCACGTTCCTGAGCTTGGCACGGGAAGGAAGTGCCTGATCAGCATTCTTTCGTCTCTCATTCACGACGAAAGACCTGCGCAAGAGCTGCCCGGCGTGGGCGCCGCCGATGTGACGATTTCGGCATGACCACCCCGACCGAGCTGGACCTGACCGACGCGACCGCCTTCGTACGACACGACGCCCACACCTTCTGGCGCGATGTGCGCAAGCACCGGCCCGTGTACTGGCACGAGGGAGATCCCGGTTTCTGGGTCGTCGCCCGCCACGCCGACGTGCTGTCCTGCTACGCCGACGTGCGCTCCCTGAGTTCCGCTCGCGGGACCGTACTGGACGTCCTGCTGAGCGGCGGTGACTCGGCGGGCGGCAAGATGCTCGCGGTCACCGACCGGCCCCGCCACCGCGAGCTGCGCAACCTGATGCTGCGCGCCTTCTCCCCGCGCGTCCTCGGCGCGGTGGAGGAGAGGGTGCGGGAACGGACGTCACGGCTCATCAGGACCGTCGCCCGGCAGGGTGAGTTCGACTTCGCGGCGGCGGTCGCCGAGCACATCCCGATGAACACGATCTGCGATCTGCTCTCCATTCCGGAGGCGGACCGCGAAAAGCTGCTGCGCTGGAACAAGCTGGCCCTCTCCTCGGACGACGCCGAGTCCGACCGGTTGGACTCCCTGGAGGCCCGCAACGAGATCATCGGCTACTTCATGGACCTCGCCCGGCACCGCCGCCGAGACCCGGGCGACGACGTGATCAGCATGATCGCCACAGCGGAGGCGGGAGGCCGCCCGCTGACGCTGGAGGAAGCCGCGCTCAACTGCTACAGCCTCGTGCTCGGCGGCGACGAGTCCTCCCGCGTCTCCGCGATCTGCGCGGTCAAAACGTTCGCCGAGCACCCCGCCCAGTGGCGGGCGCTGCGCGAGGGGACGGCCGCGGTCGACACGGCGGTCGAGGAGGTGCTGCGCTGGGCCACGCCGGCCAGGCACTTCGCCCGCACCGCGACCCGCGACATGCTGATAGGCGGCCGGCGGGTGCGCGCGGGCGACATCGTGACGCTGTGGAACATCTCCGCCAACAACGACGAGGAGGTGTTCGACCAGCCGCGCCGGTTCGACCCGGCCCGCTCGCCCAACAAGCACCTCTCCTTCGGCCACGGCCCGCACTTCTGCGTCGGCGCGTTCCTCGGCCGGGCGGAGCTGCGCGCACTGCTGAGCGCGCTCACCGAGTCGGTCGCCGAGATCGAGGTGTGCGGCGAGCCCGCCCCGGTCTACTCCAACTTCCTGAACGGCTACGCCAGTCTGCCGGTCGCCTTCCGCTGACGGCCGTCAGCCGGGCAGCCGGCTCTCGACCGCCGCGGCCAGCTCGCCGATCGTCGCCGCCTCCAGCACGGTCCGGATCGACGGCGCGACCCCGAACCGCTCCCGGAGCCGGGCGACCAGCCTGGTCGCCTGCACGGAGTGCCCGCCGAGCTGGAAGAAGTTGTCGGCGACCGTCGCCTCCGCGATCCCGAGGATGTCCCGCACGATCGCGCAGACCACGGCCGCCCGGTCGTCCGCCTCGACGGCCTCCGGCGCCCGCCCGCCGTCCGGGAGTCCCGGTACGCCCGCGTCCGGCTGCGGCAGGGCCCCCCGGTCGATCTTGCCGTTGGCCAGCGTCGGGAACCGCTCCAGCAGCGTGACCCGTGCGGGCACCATGTGGGCGGGCAGCGACTCGGCGACATGGGCGCGCAGATCGGCCGGCTCCACCGGCCCCGTGGTGGTGACGTAGCCGACGACATGCGCGTCGGCCAGCTCGCCCCGGACCACGGCGACGGCGACGTCCACCGCCGGATGGGCGGCGAGCCGGGCCTCGATCTCACCGAGTTCGACCCGGAAACCGCGCAGCTTCACCTGGCCGTCGGCGCGGCCCGCGAAGAACAGCTCGCCGTCCGGCCCCCTGCGGCCCCGGTCGCCCGTGCGGTACATCCGGGTACCGGGCGGCCCGAACGGGTCGGCCACGAACTTCACCGCGGTCGCCGGGTACCGGTCGAGGTAGCCGCGCGCCAGCCCGGTGCCCGCGATGTACAGCTCGCCCTCCGTGCCGGGCGGCACCGGGCGCAGCCGCTCGTCGAGCACGTGCACCTCCTTGCTGGACCACGGCGTGCCGATCCCGATGTCACCGGCGTCGCGCACCGGTCCGGCGATCGTCGCCCCGACGGTCACCTCCGTCGGGCCGTAGCCGTTGAACATCCGCCGTGCCCGGGACCACTTGCGTACCAGGGGCGGCGTACAGCTGTCCCCCGTGGACATGATCATCCCGCCGGGCAGTACGTCCTCGGCGTCGGTCTCGCTGAGCGCCACGGGGGGCAGTGTGGCGTGGGTGATGTCGTACTTGAGCAAGGTATTCCACAGCGGATGGCCCGGCAGCAGGTCCTCGGCAGGCACTGTCACGAGGGCCGCCCCGGACAGCAGCGCCAGGCACACGTCCCAGAAGGCGGCGTCGAAACTGATGGAGGCCCACTGGAGCACGCGGTCGCCCGGCCCCGCCCGCAGGAAGGCTGCCTGGGTGGCGGCCATGTCGCGGACCCCGCCGTGCGGCACCGCGACACCCTTGGGCGTTCCGGTCGACCCCGAGGTGTAGATGACGTACATCAGGTGATCGGGGTGCAGAACGAAGCGGCGCTCGTCCTGGGAGACGTCGTGCCCCGGCCCGGCCGCGCACGCGGCACGGAACGCCGGGTCGTCGAGGACGAGTTCCTCCGGGCTCGCGTCGAGCGGCGCCACCGAGGAGGACCGCAGCAGCAGCACCGGCCGCGCGTCGGACACCATGAACGCCAGGCGTTCCGCCGGATACTCCGGGTCGAGCGGGAGGTAGGCGCCGCCGGCCTTGAGCACCGCCATGATCGCCACGATCAGTTCCCGCGACTTGGGCATCGCGACCGCGACGAGCGAGTCGGGACCGACACCGTGCGCGATGAGCCTGCGGGCGAGCCGGTTGATCCGGGTGTTCAGCTCCGCGTACCCGAGGGCGCCCTCCGCGTCGATGAGCGCGGGCTCCGTGCCCCGTCGGGCGACGATTGACTCGAACAGTTCAGGAACCGTGTTCAAGTGCGGTCAGCTCCTTCGGGAGGTTCCCTGATCGACGGCGAATCTAATCCCCGGCGCCCGGGGAGCCCGCGAATCCTTCCCGTCTCTGTCAGAGCGCGCTCCCGGCACCGGCCAGGGCGCGCAGGAGGTCCCCCGACCCGGTGACGGCGGCGCCGTCACGGACGTGCAGGACCGCGTCGGCGGTGTCCCAGAGGCCCTGGTCGAGCGGGAAGTAGCCCTGCTGCGGGGTGGTGTCCGTTCGGGTCCGGGCGGCGGTGACCGTGCCGGTGGAGGCCAGGGCCCAATCGGTCACGCGGTCCTGCAGAACGCTCTCGTAGGTGCCCGGCTCGGGGTCGCCCAGCCCGATGGCCTCGCTGCCGCCCAGGCTGCCGGCGACGAAGACGTATTGCTCGCCCAGCAGCGGTGCCACGATGGTGCCTGCCCCGGGCCAGTCGACCCGCAGGTCTCCCATGCTCCAGCTGCTCGGGGTCCGCTGGAGGTGCACGTTGTGGGCGAAGACCAGCGTCGCGCCCCGGCGGCCCTCGATGCTGCGGATGTCGAGTAGGTTCTGCGCCATGAGCGCGTCCCGGGTGGAGAACAGCCGGGACAGCCGGGCGTTGTTCTCCATGCGCTGGGCCGCCTGCCGGTGGTAGCGCAGCAGACCGAGGCCGGCGGTGAGGTGGATCCTGGCCCGGAGCCACTCCGCGCGCGAGGTCTGCGCGATCCGGTTGGCGGCGTTGGCGTGAAGCAGGGGGAGCATGTCGTCGGCGAGGGACCGCAGCCGCTCGGCCTCGGGCGTGGCGCCGACCGACATGGCCGGGTCCATCACCGCCTCCGTACGGCTCCACCGCTCGTCCGCGCCGGACAGCCCGGTCAGGTCGAGGTCGAGCCCCAGGTAGTCACGGGCCTGCTCCAGACAGCGCCGCGGGCTGGGGGCGCTGGTGGTCTCCGTCGGGAGGTCGAAGCCGTGGAAGGTCAGCTGCTCCTCCGGCGGCAGGCCCGCGTTGTGGTCGCGCATCCAGGCGACGAGGCACCGGTTGGTCTCCAGGTCGCCGAAGTCGTGGGAGAAACCCTCCCGCGCCACCTCGTCGAGATCGCCGTCGCCGCCCTTGACGAAGTCGTCGACGCGCAGCGCGGCCACGCGGTCGGTCTCCAGGGCGATCGAGCGGAAA
Organism: Streptomyces sp. PT12; assembly: GCF_003311645.1. GTDB lineage: Bacteria > Actinomycetota > Actinomycetes > Streptomycetales > Streptomycetaceae > Streptomyces. Next base: position 31,886 of record NZ_QEST01000133.1, read on the forward strand.
CCGAGGCGGGCCAGCCGGGCGAACAACTCGTTGCGTACCCACCCGAAGGCGGGTTCCCGGTGGGTGGGCTCGCAGAGCGCCAGTACGGCGCACGAGGCCACGGGAAGGCCGTGGAAGTCCTTTCTCATGTCTGTCAATCGAATCATTGAAAGACTCGTTGAGGCTTACGGCGGTGCCGTCGGCGCCGCGACTGGATCCGCCGGATCGGGAGGTCTCAAACCGTCGATGGGGATTCCGGCGCGGGAGCGGGTTCCCCGGCGGCCAGCGGTCCGGCCGGGGCGATGTCCAGGAGGGTCACGTACCCACCGAGACGGGCCGCCGCGTCGAGCATGGCCACGCCACGGGCCGTGAGCCGTCGCCGCCAGTCCTCGAGGGCGGCGGACAGCGCCTCGGTGCCGCCGGCCGTGCGGATCTGCCGGACCACCGTGCGGATGTGTTCCAGCGGGTAGCCCCCGCGCCGCAGCAGATGGGTCAGTTCGGCGTCGCGTACGTCCGTGGCGCCGAACGAACGGTGGCCGGTGACCGGCTCCCGGGCGGGGGTGAGGATGCCCACCGCCTCCCAGTTCCGCAGGGTCGCCGCGGTCACCCCTAGGCGGCGCGCGAGTTCGCCGATGCTGAGCGGCTCGCCGCTGGCGGAGGAGGTGTGCTCGGTGAGGGCCGGCCCACGCGTGAGGTGCTCCACCGCCCGCCCCACCGCGTCCAGCGTGCTCCGGTCGCGCAGCAGCTGGGCGTGGCCGCGGTCGACGGCGGTCAGCGCGGCGTCGAGGTCGCCGGTGTTGAGCGACCGCATGATCTCGCCGCCCGTGGCGTATCCGTATGCCCGCACGAGCGCCAGATAGGCGCGCAGGGCCGCCGCGTGGACCTCGGTGTAGGTGCGGTAGCCGGACGCGGTCCGCCGGGCGAGCGGGATGAACCCGTCCCGCTCGTAATTGCGGACCGCCTGGGTGGAAATGCCGTGCTCACGGGCGAGGTCGTATGGACGCAGGTACTTCACGGTTTGAGACTCTATCCAGAAAAATCCGCGTTGCTTCACCACAACTCTCAACCGACTTTGCAGATATACGCTTGAGCCCATGAACCGGGACGTTCAGGAACTCGTCACCACGTCGCATGACGAAGGCGTGCCGCGTCCGACACACGGGAGGGACACCATGACGGTCGGCACGGAGACGGACACCCAGCCCGCTGCGCTGTGTGCCGCCGACAGCCATGACATGATCCGTGTGCACGGGGCACGTGAGAACAACCTCAAGAACGTGCACGTGGAGATCCCCAAACGACGCCTGACCGTGTTCACCGGAGTCTCCGGCTCGGGCAAGAGCTCCCTGGTGTTCGACACGATCGCCGCGGAGTCGCAACGGCTGATCAACGAGACGTACAGCGCCTTCATCCAGGGCTTCATGCCCACCCTGGCGCGGCCCGAGGTCGACCTGCTCGACGGGTTGACCACCGCGATCCTGGTCGACCAGCAGCCGATGGGCACCAGCCTGCGCTCCACGGTCGGCACCGCCACCGACGCGGGCACCCTGCTGCGCATCCTCTTCAGCCGGCTGGCCAAGCCGTACATCGGCTCGCAGAAGGCGTTCGCCTTCAACGTCGCCTCGGCCGACGCGTCGGGTGTCCTCGTGGTGAACGGCAAGAAGATCGAGAAAGGCTTCAGCGTCGTCGGCGGCATGTGCCTGCGGTGCGAGGGCATGGGCACCGTCTCGGACATCGATCCCGCCCAGCTGTTCGACGACTCCAAGTCGCTCGCGGACGGCGCGATCACAGTCCCCGGCTGGAAGCCCGACGGCTGGGTGGTGCAGTCGTTCACCGAGTCGGGCTTCCTCGACCCGCACAAGCCGATCCGCGACTACACCGAACAGGAACGGCACGACCTCCTGCACCGGGACCCGGTCAAGGTCAAGGTGAAGGGCGTCAACACCACCTACGAGGGCCTCCTCGCGCGGGTGCGCAAGTCGTTCCTGTCCAAGGACAAGGAGACGCTCCAGCCGCACATCCGTGCCTTCGTGGAACGGGCGGTGGCGTTCTCCGCCTGCCCCGAGTGCCACGGCACCCGGCTCAGCGAGACCGCCCGGTCCGCGAAGATCGACGGCATCAGCATCGCCGACGCCTGCGCCATGCAGATCAGCGACCTCGCGGCCTGGGTCCGCGGTCTGACCGACCCGTCGGTCAGGACGCTGTGCACGGTGCTCGGCCAGACCCTCGACTCGTTCGTCCAGATCGGCCTGGGCTACCTCTCGCTCGACCGGTCCTCGAGCACGCTCTCGGGCGGTGAGGCCCAGCGTGTCAAGATGGTCCGCCATCTGGGCTCTGCGCTCACCGACGTCACCTACGTCTTCGACGAGCCCACCGTCGGCCTGCACCCGCACGACATCCAGCGGATGAACGACCTGCTGCTGCGCCTGCGCGACAAGGGCAACACCGTGCTGGTCGTGGAGCACAAGCCGGAGACGATCGTGATCGCCGACCACGTCGTCGACCTGGGCCCCCTCGCCGGCACCAAGGGCGGCGAGGTGGTCTTCGAGGGCACGGTCGAGGGCCTGCGTGCCGCCGGCACCGTCACCGGACGGCACTTGGACGACCGGGCCTCCCTGAAGCCGACCGTGCGCGAGCGGTCCGGTGTGCTGGAGGTGCGCGGCGCCGACGCCCACAATCTGCGTGACATCGACGTGGACATCCCGCTCGGCGTGCTCACCGTGGTCACCGGAGTCGCGGGCTCCGGCAAGAGCTCCCTGATCCACGGCTCGGTGGCGGGCCGCGACGGCGTCGTCACGGTGGACCAGTCGCCCATCAAGGGCTCCCGGCGCAGCAACCCGGCCACCTACACGGGCATGCTCGAACCGATCCGCAAGACGTTCGCCAAAGCCAACGGGGTCAAGCCCGCCCTGTTCAGCCCCAACTCCGAGGGCGCCTGCCCCACCTGCAAGGGCGCCGGGGTCATCTACACCGACCTGGCGATCATGGCCGGCGTCGCCACCACCTGCGAGGACTGCGAGGGCAAGCGGTTCCAGTCCTCGGTGCTCCAGTACCGGCTCGGCGGCCGGGACATCAGCGAGGTGTTCGCGATGCCAGTGGCCGAGGCCGCCGAGTTCTTCCGCAGCGGTGAGGCACGGACACCGGCCGCGTGCACCGTCCTCGACCGGCTCGCCGAGGTCGGCCTGGGCTACCTCAGCCTCGGCCAGCCGCTCACCACTCTCTCCGGCGGCGAGCGGCAGCGGCTGAAGCTCGCCGGCCACATGGGCGGAGCGGGCAGCGTCTACATCCTCGACGAGCCGACCAGCGGCCTGCACCTGGCCGATGTCGAGCAACTGCTCGCCCTGCTCGACCGGTTGGTGGACGCCGGCAAGACGGTCATCGTCGTGGAGCACCACCAGGCGGTCATGGCGCACGCCGACTGGATCATCGACCTCGGTCCCGGCGCCGGACACGACGGCGGCCGGATCGTCTTCGAGGGCACGCCCGCCGATCTTGTCGCCGCCCGCTCCACCCTCACCGGCGAGCACCTCGCCCAGTACGTCGGCGCCTGACCCGACGCGGCCCTGCGCCTGCCCCCGCCTGGTGACTCGGGGCGGGGGCGTCGACCGCGGCCGGCTCGTGCCCGGGCGGAAAGCCGGCATCGCCCGTGCCGCGCAGGCGCACGACTGTCTGGCTCACCTCTTTCGCCCGCACCTTCCCACCACCGCGGCGGCGACGACAATGCGGGCCGACGGCTTCCGCCCGCCGACAGCCGATTCCGGCGTTCCCACACCGAGCACCTGCCGGACCGCTCCCACGGTGGACGGACCCCGTCCATGCCACCCGACGGAAGGGATCAGACCGATGTCCTCGCACGCCGACCACACCACCGTGATCGTGGGAGCCGGCCCCGCCGGGCTCACCGCGGCACTCGGCCTGGCCAGATACCGACACCCGGTGATCGTCGTGGACAGCCCCCGGGCACCGCGCAACAGCGCGTCGACAGGCGTTCACGGCCACATCGGAATGGACGGCGTCACTCCCGCCGAATTCCGGGAGCGCGCCTGGCGGGAACTCTCCCGGTACACGACCGTGGAGCGGCTGGAGGACGACGCCGACAGCGTGTCCTCCGCTCCCGGCGGGGGCTTCCGGGTCGCCCTCGGCGGCGGTGAGACCGTCGAGGCCCGAACCGTCCTGATCGCGACCGGTGTCGTCGACGTCCATCCGGCCGACGTGGACGGCTTCGCGGAGTGCTGGGGCCGCAGCGTGATCCACTGCCCGTTCTGCCTCGGTGAGGAGAACGCCGGCCGGCGCTGGGCGACGGTCGCCGACAACGCGGAACTCGCGGGACTGTCGGCCGTTGCCTTCCGCGCCTGGAGCGAGGACACGATCGCGATCTGCCAGGAGTCGATGCCCGGCCTGGAGACCGCTCGCGCGACCGCGCGCAGCAGAAGAGGGGACGTCGTCACGGGAACGGTCCGCCGCCTGCACCACCGTGAAGGGTCCCTGTACGGCATCGAGTTGGCCGACGGCAGGGTCCTGGAGCGGCAGACCCTGGTGTGGACGCCGCGACAGCGGCAGCAGCCCGTCGTGCAGCGGGCGGCGGAAGAACTGAAGCTGACGGTCGACGACGCCGGCTTCGTCGGCGTCGACGCCTCCCAGTGCACCAGCGTGCCGGGCCTGTACGCGGCCGGGGACCTGACCAGTCGCTGGAAACAGTCGGTCACCGCGTCGACCGCGGCGGGCGCGGCGGTCGCCGACGCCATCCACATGTCGGCCTTGCTCGGTGTCGTGCACCACTGAACCGGGTCGCCGACCCCCAGCCCAGGGCGCGTCGGACCAGGAAAGGAATCACGGCAGATGCCAGCAGCGATCAGAACGGTCGGACTGTGCAAGCGTTTCGGCTCGCTCACCGCACTCGACCGTCTCGAACTCACGGTACCCAAGGGCACGGTGCACGGCCTGCTCGGCCCCAACGGCGCCGGCAAGACCACCACCGTCCGGATCCTGGCCACCCTCATCGCGCCGGACGAGGGAGTGGCCGAGGTGTTCGGCGTTGACGTGCGCCGCGCCCCCCGGCGGGTCCGGTCGATGATCGGGCTCACCGGCCAGTACGCCGCCGTCGACGAACTGCTCACCGGGCGCGAGAACCTGCACATGATCGGCAGGCTGTTCCGGCTGTCGAAGTACGACTGCCGGGCACGCGCGAGCGAACTGCTGGAACGCTTCGGCCTGGAGGACGCGGCCGACCGGCAGCCCAAGACGTACTCGGGCGGGATGCGGCGCCGGCTGGACGTCGCGGCCAGCCTCATGGCGCGGCCCGGGCTCGTCTTCCTCGACGAGCCGACCACCGGCCTCGATCCGCGCAGCCGCATGGAGGTGTGGCGGCTCGTGCGCGAACTGGTCGCGGACGGAACGACCGTACTGCTCACCACGCAGTACCTGGAGGAGGCGGACCAGCTTGCCGACTCCCTCTCCGTCATCGACCGGGGCACGGTCATCGTCAGCGGCACCCCGGACGAGCTGAAGGCACAGGCGGGCCCCGACCGGGTCGGCATCACACTCCTCGACACGGGAGCCATGGAGCGGACGGTCCGGATCCTGCGGGAGCGGCTGGGCACCGACCCGGTCGCCGACCCCGAGAAGATGCAGGTCCACGCGCCGCTGTCCGACGGCGGCACACTGCCCGACCTGCTTCACCTGCTCAAGGAGTCGGGGATCGCGATAGGTGACGTGGCGCTCCGCCGGCCCACCCTCGATGACGTCTTCCTCGCCGTGACGGGCCGATCCGCCGATCACAGCACCGACCGGCGCATCAGTGGGAAGGAAACCGAGCGGCCATGACCTCCACCACTGTGACCCGGGAGAGCGGCACGTCGTACACGCCGTCGGGCAACGCCCTCGCGTGGTGGTTCTCCGACGTGTGGCAAATGACCCTGCGCAACGTACGGCACGTACTGCGCAGCCCCGAACTGGTGATGTTCTCACTGGTCCAGCCGGTGATGTTCATCCTGCTGTTCACGTACGTCTTCGGCGGGGCCATCGACGTCGGCGGCGAACGCTACGCCCAGTTCCTGCTGCCCGGCATCCTCGTCCAGATGGCGCTCTACGGCTCCGCCGCCGGTACCACCATCGGGATCGCCGCCGAGATGCACGAGGGCCTCATGGACCGCTTCCGGTCGATGCCGATGAGCCGTACCGCCGTGCTGATCGGACGCACGCTGTCGGAGATCTTCCGCAACGTCGGCGTGGCCGGGGTGACCGTGGGAGTGGGCCTGCTGGTCGGCTTCCGGTTCCGTAACGGCCTCGTGCCCGCGCTGGTCGGCCTGCTGCTGTTGCTGCTGTTCGGCTACGCGGTGTCGTGGTTCGCCGCCTACCTCGGGCTGTTGGTGCGCAGCGCGGAAGCCGCCCAGGCGGTCGGCGGGGTGTGGATCTTCCCGTTCACCCTGATCTCCTCGGCGTTCGTACCGACCGGCACGATGCCGGGCTGGCTGGAGGCGTACGCCGCCCACAGCCCCATGACGGCGGCGGTCAACGCGCTGCGCGCACTGTTCACCGGGGGCCCGGCGACCAGCTACGTCCTGCAGACCGTGGCCTGGTCGGTCGGCCTGATCGCGGTGTTCGCCCCGCTCGCGGTCCGCAAGTACGGCTCCCGCTGACCGGCGGGCGACGCCTCCGTGACAGAAGTCCGCAAGAGAGCGAGGAGGCGCCGGGGCGCGACGCAATCATGGCAGCCATGACTGAAACTGCCGGTGCACCCGACGGTCCCGCGGCGATGACCGAGGTGTTCGACGCCGTCTACCGCGGGGAGAGCCCGTTCGGCGAGCGACCGCCGTGGGACATCGGGGCGCCCCAACCCGCCTACGTCGCTCTGGAGAAAGCGGGGCTCGTCCGCGGCACGGTGCTCGACGCCGGCTGTGGCACCGGTGAGGACGCCCTCCACCTGGCGGGCAAGGGCTACGCGGTGACGGGGTTGGACCTGTCCCCGACGGCGATCTCCCTCGCCCGGGATAAGGCCGCCGCCCGCGGGCTCGGCGCCGTCTTCGAAGTCGCCGACGCCCTCGACCTCAAGGGATACGAAGGGTGTTTCGACACCGTGATCGACTCCGGACTCGCCCACACCTTCGAGGGCGACACGCTGCGCGCCTACGCGGCGGCCCTGCACTGGGCCTGCCGCCCGGGGGCGGTGGTGCACATCCTCTCGATCAGCGACCGGGGTTCCGCGGAGATGCAGGTGCGGCTCGCCGAGGCCATAAAGGATATATCGGCACCGCTCCCGGACGACGACGAGCCGCCCGCCCTCAAGCGCTCCGCCGACCACCTACGCGACGGCTTCGCCGACGGCTGGACGGTCGAGTCGATCGACGAGGCTCTCCTGCGCGGCATCATCCCGACCACGTCGGAACTCCTCGACGTGCACGCCTGGCTCGGACGTTTCCGCCGTAGCTGACCGCGACCACCGAAGACGGCGCCTGAGAGGGTGATCAATGATGAAGGTGCGAGTAGACAAGTGGCTGCGGACCGTTGTGTCTTCACCGGCCGGCCGGGCGACCAGACGCGCCTTCCCGCCGGCCGGCACCTCCCCGGCCCCGCCGAACTGGGCCGGGGCCGCCCGCACCGCCTACCGGTTCGGCTGCGTCTACGCCGGCCTGTACTGCCTGACCAGCCCGCAGGTCTATCTGGCCCTGCGCGGGGGCGGAATGGGGCATCTGCAGGAAGCGGCCGACGCCTGGGCGAAACGCTGGGCGATACGCCCGGTGCGGAACTGGATGTCCGTCCGGGTCCTCGGCAGGGAGCTGGGCGACCGCTTCGACGGCGGCGACGACCCGCACACCTGGGCGGGACAGGTCTGCTGGCTCGCGGGCGCCGCTGCGGCCACCCCGGTCTGGTCCGTGCTCGACCGGCGCCGGACGGACCGTGCCGCCCTCGACAAGTGGTTTCGCCTGGCCGCCCGCTTCTGCCTCGCGGGACAGATGTTCTCCTACGGCGCGGCCAAGGCCGTCCCCCTCCAGTTCCAGCTGCCGCCGTCCAAGCTCGTCGAGCCGCTCGGCGGCCTCACCCCGATGAGCCTGCTGTGGGCGCAGACGGGATCCTCGAAGCCGTACCAGATACTGCTCGGCTGCGCCGAGATCACGGGCGGGCTGCTGCTCATCGTGCCGCGTACCGCGCCGCTGGGCGCGCTGCTGTGCGCGGTGGAGATGGCGCAGGTCCTGCTGCTCAACATGACCTTCGACGTCCCCGTCAAGGTCCACTCCTTCCACCTGCTCCTGCTCGGCCTGCTTCTGCTGGCCCCGCACACGCCTCGCCTGGCCGACGCCGCGTTCACGCAGCGCCCGCTCCCCGCGGCCGCCCCCACGGATCTCTTCCGTTCCCGCCGGGCGAACCGCATCGCCACCGCCCTCCAGGCCGGGGCCGGACTCCTGCTCCTCGGCGCGCAACTGCGCAACGACTGGGCGTTCTGGAAGAACCACGGGGGCGGCCGGGAGAAGCCCGAGCTGTACGGCGTCTGGGACGTCACCGGCTTCTCCGTGGACGGCGAGCAGCTCCCGCCCGTGACGACCGACGACCGGCGCTGGCGCCGGATCGTCGTGGACTCCGTGGACGCCGTGGCCATCCAGCACATGGACGACTCGCTCGCCCCCTGCATGGCGTCGATCGACATGAACGCCCGTTCGGTCGCCCTGACCAAGATGGCCGATCCGAAGTGGCAGGTGACGTTCGCCTTCGAGCGCCCGGCCGACGATCTCCTGATCCTGGACGGCGAGGTCGACGGCCACCACCACCGCCTGCACCTGCGCCGCCGCGACCTCACCACCTTCCCGCTGGTCAGCCGCGGCTTCCACTGGGTGCAGGAGAACTCGTCCCTGCGGTAGCGGACCTGTCGGCCGAGCGGCACTCGCGGGGCGGTGGCCACGCCGTCCACGGAAGGAGAACAACGGATGAGCGTGGACGTGCAGACGCTGGCCGCCGAGGTGCGAGGACCCGTCCTCCTGCCCGGCAGCCGGGAGTACGACGAGGAACGCTCCGGTTTCCAGACCGGCCTCCGGCACCGCCCCGCCGCCGTAGTCGGCGCCACCCGCCCCGAGGACGTGCGCGCCGCGGTCCGCTTCGCCGCCGAGCGGAGGCTGCCCGTCGCCGTGCAGTCCACCGGACACGGCATCGTCACCGCCCTGGACGGCGAGGGCGTCCTCATCAGCACCCGCCGGATGAAGGCCGTCGCGGTGGACGCGGCGGCCGGAACCGTCACGGCCCAGGCCGGCGTGGTATGGGGAGAGGTCATCGAGCGGGCCGCCCCGCACGGTCTGGCTCCCGTCAACGGCTCGGCCCCACACGTCGGCGTCGTCGGCTACCTCCTCGGCGGCGGCATCGGCCTGCTCGGCCGCCTGACCGGGTACGCCAGCGACCACGTCCGCGCCGTCGACATCGTCACCGCGGACGGCGCGCTGCGTCACGTCACGGCCGGCTCCGACCCCGACCTGTTCTGGGCGCTGCGCGGTGGCGGCGGCAACTTCGGCGCCGTCACCGCCGTCGAGACCGCCCTCGTGCCGGTGACACGGCTCTACGGCGGCGCCCTCCACTTCTCCGCGGACCACCCCCTCGACCTGCTGGACGCCTACCGGGCGTGGACCCTGACGCTGCCCGAGGAACTCACCTCCTCGATCTGCCTCATGACCTGCCCGCCGTGGCCGTCCGTCCCCGAGCCGCTGCACGGACGCTACGCCGCACACGTTCGGATCGCCTTCACGGGCTCCGCCGAGGAGGGCGAACGGCTCGTGGCGCCCCTGCGGGCGCTCGGCCCCCGGCTGTCCGACACCGTCCGGGAGATGCCGTACACGCAGGCGGGCACCATCTACCAGGACCCGCGCGTCCCGCACGCCTACTTCGGCGGGAACGTCCTGCTGCGCGAACTCGACCCCGCGGCGCTACGGACCGTCGTGGACGTGGCCGGGCCCGATGCGGCCGTGCCCTGCATCCTGGAGATCCGCCACCTCGGCGGGGCCTTCGCCCGCCAGCCCCCCGACGCGGGCGCGGTCGGCGGCCGGGAGGCCGCCTACCTGCTGCGCGTGATGACCGGAGGCACGGCCGCGCCGTCCACGGTCGCCCGGCCGGTCCATCAGCGCGTCTACGACGCCCTGAAGCCCTGGACCGTCGGCCGCAGCCTCAACTCCCTCTACAACGACGGCGCCCCGGTCTCCCAGGAACAGGTGCGGGAACTCTTCGCGGCCGAGGACTACGGGCGGCTGCGACGCGTCAAGACGCTGCACGACCCGCACAACCTGTTCCGGTTCACCCACAACATCACCCCACTGCACGGCGAGTGACGCGGTGTCCCCGCGACGGCGGGTCGACCTCGTCACGACGGACTCCGCGTGGCGCCGGGCGTTTCGGGAGTACGCCCCGCAGCGAGGACCGGGCCGCCCGGCGCACGAGGAAGGGACCCTGCATGTCCGGTACTGCGGTAACCGTCGTCGAGGTCTTCGAACGGCAGGCGGCGAGGCGTCCGGAGGCGATCGCGGTGTGCGACGCCAGCGGCCGGCTCACCTACGCGGAACTGGACCGCCGGACGAACCGGCTGGCTCACAAACTGCGCGCCCGAGGGGTGTGCGCCGAGGTCCCGGTGGCACTGCTCGTGCGCCGCTCCGCCGATCTCGTCGTCACCCTGCTGGCCGTCCTCAAGGCGGGGGGCGTCTACCTGGCGCTCGACCACCACCTGCCGGCGGAGCGCCGGACGGCGGTCCTGCTCGACGCCCGTCCGGCGCTGGTCGTCACCAACGACGAGCCGCCGTCCGCCACGGACGGGGAGCCGCCGTGGTGCCCGCTGCCGGAGCTGCGGGCCTGCGCTGCGCGACGGCCGGCGACGCGCCCCACGGCCCGTACGTCGCCGGAGAGCACGGCCTACATCGCCTACACCTCCGGGTCGGCCGGAACACCGAAGGGCGTCATGGTGCCGCACCGGGCGATCGTGCGGCTGGTCGTCGGAGCGGGTCATCTGCCGATCAGGTCCGACGACGTCTTCCTGCAGCTGGCCCCCGTCGCCTTCGACGCCTCGACCTGGAGATCTGGGGCCCCTCCTCAACGGCGGACGGCTGGTGGTGGCGTCGGCGCACCAGCTTCCCCTGGGGGGGCCTCGCCGACCTGGTCAGCGCCGAGGGCGCCACGATCCTGTGGCTGACCGCTGGGTTGTTCCACCACCTGGTCGCCTCGGGTCTCACGCCCCGGCTGCGCGGCCTCAGGTTCCTGCTCGCGGGCGGCGACGTGCTGTCGGTGGAGTCGGTCAACGCCGCCATGGCGGATCTCCCGGGCACGACGCTGATCAACGGCTACGGCCCCACCGAGAACACCACGTTCACCTGCTGCGCGGCCCTCGTCGAGCCGGTCACGGCGCCGCGGGTGCCGATCGGACCGGCGATCGACGGCACCGAGGTCCACGTGCTCGACGACGCCGTCGGGATGGCGGCGGACGGGCAGGAGGGCCACATCTGCGCCGCCGGCGCCGGTCTGGCGCACGGCTACCTCAACGATCCGGCGCTGACCGCCCAGCGGTTCGTGGCGAACCCGTTCTCGGCGGTTCCGGGGGGCCGCATGTACCGCACCGGAGATCTCGGATCCCGCGGTGCGGACGGGGTGCTCGACTTCCATGGACGGGAGGACCGGCAGATCAAGGTCCGCGGCTTCCGGATCGAACCGGGCGACGTGGAACACGCCCTGCGGGCGCACCCGGACGTGACGGACGCCGTGGTGGTCGCCACGCCGTCGGGGGGCGAGCGGTCCCTCGTCGGGTTCTACGTGGCCGACGAACCGCTGGTCTCCGAGCACCTGCGCACGCACCTGGGAACCCTCGTCCCCCCGTACATGGTCCCGGGGACCCTGGTGTGGCTGGAGGCCGTGCCGCTGACGGCGAACGGCAAGGTCGACCGGGACGCGTTGAGCGCGTACGAGCCGCCGGGCCGGGGGGACCTGAGTTCGGACTACCGCGGCCCCGGCACTCCCGTGGAACAGTGGCTCGCCGAGATGTGGGGCGATCTGACCCGGACGTCCCCCGTCGGAGTCGACGACGACTTCTTCGAGCTGGGCGGTCATTCGCTGATGGCCGTCCGGATCATCGTGGAGATCAGCGCCCGCACGGGCGTCGAGATCGACCCGCAGGAGTTCTACGCCGGTCCGACGATCGCCGAGCTGGCGGGGCTGATCACCGCCGGTGCCCCAGGACAGGCGGACACGGGGGGCGACGAGGACCGGAAGCCCGCCGGTGAATGAGAAGCGAAAGATCGCCGATCGGTCTCCGCGCCGGCGTGTGATGCTCCGGCCAGGGCTTCGTGGCTTCGTCCACCTCACCGGCCCCTCGGTCCGGCGTTGCCGGCCCACACACGACGGGAGTTGATGTCGCGATGACGCCGGAGCGTACGGCCCCACGCTCCTACGCCCCGCTGACCGAGGAGGAACGACGGCGACGGGCGGAGAGCACCGGCGGCGAGCCGATGCTCGACTCCGCTGCCGCGAACGACTCCGAGAGCACGGCTTACATCGGGTACCACCACGTGGACGTCCTGCTCGGTCTCCAGCACCCGCGCACCGGCGAACCCGCCGAACTGCCGTTCTACATCACCGGCCAGATCCAGGAACTGCTGTTCAAGCTGCTGTTCACCGAGGTCAACCGGATACGGGACCTGCTGCTGGCGGACGACCTCGACGAGGCCCTTCGTCACCTGCGGCGGGTCGAGGGCGTCCAGCGGGTGCTCACGACGACGTGGGAGTCGCTGAGCACCATCACGCCGACGGAGTTCGCGGCCTTCCGCGACCAACTGGGCTCGGCCTCGGGTGTCCAGTCCTACATGTACCGGCAACTCGAATTCGCGCTCGGCAACAAGCCGAACACCGCTTCTTTCCCGAGCTGCTGGCCGCACGCACCGCAATCTGACGCCAACCCTGGGCGATGTGGGGGCGATCATTGAGTTTCCTCGTCTACGGCCCGTACCACCGGGCCGAGCTGGACCGGCAGTACTCCCCGAGCTCCTGTGTGGACGACATGTCCGTCTTCCTCGCCGCGTACGCGACGCGCAGCGCGCGCACGAGGGCAGAACTGCCGGTGTACGCCGGCCTCCCGTACGGCCCCCTGCCCTGTGAGACCCTCGACTTCTTCCCGGCGCGCGGCCCGCGGGCGCCGCTCCTGGTGTTCGTGCACGGCGGCTACTGGCAGGAACTCGGCAAGGACGACTCCTCGTTCCCCGCGCGCTGGCTCGTGCCGTCGGGCGCCGCGTTCGCGGCGATCGGCTACGGGCTGGCTCCGCGGTACCCGCTCGACGAGATCGTCGGCCAGGTACGGCGCGCCGTCCGGTGGCTGGTGGAGCACGCCCAGGACCTCGACGTCGACAGCGAGCGGATCGTGCTCGCCGGCAGCAGCGCCGGCGCTCACCTGGCGCTGATGGCGCTGCTCGACGGCTGGATACCCGGGGGCACCCGTCCGGCGGACGTGATCGCCGGCGCGGTCCTGCTCAGCGGCGTGTACGACCTCGAGCCCGTCCGGCTCACCTACGTCAACGAACCGCTGGGGCTCGACGCCGAGGCAGCGGCCCGGCTCAGCCCGATCCACCACCTTCCGGACCGGCTGCCACCGCTGGTCGTTGCGCGCGGCGGCGCCGAGACCGACGAGTTCGCGCGTCAGCACCGCGAGCTCGTCGAGGCGGTCACGCCTCGGACGGCCGCCGTCGACGATCTGGTGATCACGCACCGGAACCACTTCGACATCACCTTCGACCTCGACGATCCCGCCAGTGACCTGGGTGGCGCGGTGCTCCGCCGGCTCGGGCTGACCGGGCGGGCGTCCAGAGGAACGGCAGGCGGCTCCGTTCGATCCCATCGAGACATTGGACGCGCATGAGCGACAATCTGATCAGGAAGGTACTCGTGCTCGGAGGCGGTACGGCCGGCTGGATGGCCGCTTCCTACCTCGGCAAGGCGCTCGGCTCCACCGTCCGCATCACCGTGCTGGAAGCGCCGGCCATCCCGAGGATCGGCGTCGGCGAGGCCACGATCCCCAATCTCCAGCGGGTGTTCTTCGACCACCTGGGCCTGACCGAAGAGGAGTGGATGCCGGAGTGCAACGCCAGCTACAAGATGGGCATCAGGTTCATCAACTGGCGCACCCCGGGCGCCGGTACGGCCGCCCCGCGGCCGTACGGGCGGTACGGGGACCAGTTCGACCACCTCTTCGGCCTGCTTCCCACCCACGACGACCTGCCGCTGTCGCACTACTGGACGTACAGGAAACTCCACGGACTGACCGATGAGCCGTTCGACCGCGCCTGCTACCCGCAGCCGGCGCTCTTCGACCGGAAACTGTCCCCCCGCTTCCTGGACGGCCGCCGAGTGGCGAGTTATGCCTGGCACTTCGACGCCGACCTCGTCGCCGGCTTCCTGCGCAGGTTCGCCACCGCCAAGCAAGGGGTGACACACATCGAGGACAAGTTCGTCGCGGCGGAGACCGATCAGCGCGGTCACCTCGTCGCCGTCACCACGGAAGCAGGGCGCAGGCTGGAGGCGGACCTCTTCATCGACTGCTCCGGTTTCCGCAGCCTCCTGATCAACCAGGTGATGAAAGAGCCGTTCCTGGACATGAGCGACCACCTGCTCAACGACCGGGCGGTGGCGACCAGGGTGGAGCACGACGACGAGCACGGCGTCGAACCGTTCACCTCCTCGATAGCGATGAGTTCGGGCTGGTCCTGGAAGATCCCGATGCTCGGTCGTTTCGGCACCGGCTACGTGTACTCGAGCTGGTTCACCTCCGAGGAGGAGGCCACCCGGGAGTTCTGCCGGATGTGCCTGGGGGTTGAAATCGGCGATCACCGGCAGGTGATCGGCCGCCTCCCGCGCGGCGGCGCTTCGGTGAGTGGCGTAGCCGGTGAGCGCGGGCGCCACTGGCCGGGTGGCGAGAATGAAGTCGATGCGGCGCGGGCCCCAGGGGTCGGGGTCTCCCCGGCCGTCTTCCCAGTGGCCGACCGTGGGCTGCCACGGCGCGTTCAGGTGGGCCGCCGCGTTGACCATGTAACCGCGGCGCAGGAGGGCTTGGGTCGGCTCCCGGTCCGCGAGCTGCTGTCGGCCGATCGTTCCGGACTGGACCTGGAATTCGAGATCGTCGTGGTCCTGGTCGCGGTACGGCTCGTCGTCGTAGTACCGGCGCCCGCCGCGGCCGTCGTCCACTTCGGCAGCGGAGACGGAGTTGAAATCACCGATGCAGAAGCCGGGCTTGACTCCTCCGGTCTGACGGAAAAGCCCTTTCAGTCGCAGCGCCTCCCCGGCACGGGCATTCGGGCGGAACGGATCCCCGTGATAGGAAGCGACGAGGATAGGTTCTCGTGCTCCGACGTCGAAACGGCCGGTCGTGCAGCCGTGTCAGAAGTCGGGTGCGCCGTACGGGCGGTAGCTGTCGGCGACCAGGGCGACCGTGTCGGGGTTCCACCGCAGAGCCGTGTACCAGGCCCGATGCCAGTTGGCCGCCATGGCGATGCCGTGCGGACACCCGCCGGTGGCACCAGTGGCAGCGCTCAAGCCGCATTCCTCGGCGAGGTCCCGGATGAGGCTGGCTGCTTGATCGTCCCAGTCATTCCGAGGGATGGTGCGTTCGTCCACGCGCACTTCTTGGATTCCGAGGATGTCCGGGCCGATTTCCTGGATCGTCGTGATCCTGGCGCGCCACCCGGTGCTGCCGCGTGCGGCTGCGGAGAGTTTGTACGTGTTCAAGTTGGCGATACGCATACTCGTCACCTACTCGCGTGATGCTTTACATGAAGGGCCTGAGGTGAAAATCATTCGGGTCATGATCAGGGGGCGTGGCGTTTACTCCGGCGTGCTCCGCCGCGCTTTCGAAAGGTAACTCGTGTGGACGACCCTTGTCGTGGTTCTCCGGTCAGTGAGGTTTTCTCAGCGAAATGATCTTCGCGAAGCGGGTTGATCTGGGCATG
>NZ_QEST01000167.1 GCF_003311645.1 Streptomyces sp. PT12
AGCGGGGTCACCTTTCACCCGCCGGAAGTGGGTCACGATTCACACGTCGCCGACACAAGGCATCCTGTTCGTGCTGTACACCGGGATCTCCTGGCAGCAACTGCCCCTGGAACTGGGCTTCGGCTCCGGTCAGACCTGCTGGCGCAGGTTGGGCCGGTGGCACGAGGCCGGCGTTTTCGACCAGCTGCACCGCATACTCCTGGCCGAGTTGAACGCGGCCGGGAAGATCGACTGGACGCGAGCCTGCGTGGATGCCTCCCACGTGAAGGCGAAAAAGGGGGCGAGGCGACCGGCCCGTCGCCAGTCGACCGGGGCAAAACCGGCAGCAAGCACCACCTCATCTGCGACGGGAACGGCACACCGCTGAAGGCGATCACCACCGCCGCCAACGTCAACGACGTCACGCAGACCCTCGCCCTGGTCGACGGCGTCCCGCCCGTCGCCGGTCGAGTCGGACACCCGCGCAAGCGCCCTGACGCCCTCTTGGGCGACAAGGGATACGACAGCGACCCCAACCGCCGTGAACTGCGGAAACGCCGCATCCTGCCCGTCATCTCCCGCAAGGGAAGCCCGAACATCAAGGGCCTGGGCAAGCTCCGCTACGTCGTCGAGCAAACCTTCGCCCTCCTCCACCAGTTCAAACGCCTCACCATCCGCTGGGAACGCCGACTCGACCTACACAACGCCCTCGTCTCACTCGCCAGCGGCCTCATCTGCTGGCGACGCCTGAAACACCACACACCATGATCGTGTTACGAGCTCTTAACCTGTGACCAGATGCCCTCTTGCGGTGAGGTCGGGAGCGTAGGAGGGCAAGTAGAAGACGGTCAGCCAGTCGGCGCTGGCCTCGAAGAACGCCTTGAGCTGCGGCATCTTATGGGCGGCGAGGTTGTCCCACACCAGCACGACCGGTCCGCCGAGCTGGATGCGGGCCCGGACGATCAGGTCGCGGTAGTCGCGCCAGGTGAAGCCCTTCGGCTCGCCCCTGCGGCCCCGGTGGAGGCGGGAGCGGTAGATCAGCCGGGACCGCTGGCCGGTTCTGTAGCAGGACATCCCGGCCATCGAGATCCGGCCGGACCCCCGGCCCCGAACCCTGACCACCGGAGTGTGGCCGCGCCGGCCCCAGGTTCTGGCACGCGGCGGCCTCAGCGACTGGCTGGCTTCGTCCTCGAAAACAACCCAGGCGCCGCGGACCGCCGCTGTCCCTTTACCTCTGGCCAGACCTCCTTGCGCCACACCTCAACAGCCGTCTCGTCCCGCTCGACTGCCCGGCGCGCGGGCTGCTGGCACGACCAGCCGTGCCGCTTCAGCAGCCGCCAGGCGCCCTCCACGGTGTAGCTGACGTGGAACAGCCGTCCGATCAACGTCTTGACCCGGGAGAGGGTCCAGCGCTGGTCCTCCCAGCCATGAGCCAGCGGCCCGCGTTCCAACTCCCGCTCCAGCCGTGCTATCTGCTCCTCACCGAGCCGGGGACGTCCCGGAGAGCCCCTGGAGAGCACCCCCGCGGACCCGTGCTCGCGCCATGCACGGCGCCAGCGCTCCACCGACCGCTCACTCACCCGCAGCGTGACAGCGATCGTGCTGGTCGTCTCCCCGGCCTCGAAACGGGCCACGGCCTCCAGCCGAACCCGTTCCCTCACAGCCCTCCCGGCGTCGGTCAGCCCGCCGCCCTGCGCATACCTCACACTCAAGGATCTACACAGGCCCGTCCCCGCACGTCAGGCGAACGCCCCGACATCACCCAATCAAGTTCAGTAACAGCGGCTCGGTGATGTTCAACGCCAGCGTCATCACGCTGGCCAGGATCAGCAGCCTGCGGGCGGGGCGGATCTCCTCGCGCGAGGCGCCGTTCAGCGCCAGGTACCGGACCCCCAGTAGCAGCCCGAGAACCGACAGGTCCACCGCCGGTGCGACCAGCGGGGCGACGTAGGCCGGCACCCCGAGCCGCAGACCCAGCGCCAACACGTTGCCGAACCCGAACAGGAACGTCAGGCCGATCACCGTCGCCATGATGAGGGTCACCGACCGCATCACCATCGCGTGGCCGGTCGATGAAGGCGGGCCGGTTGAGGTAGTCGTGGGCATCACCGCACCCCCTTCGGGGCAGAAGGTTCAAATCGCCCTTCGATCACGAGGCGGCCGGTGAAAAACTGCTGGTCAGACCTTCTACCTTCTGTTGGTAGTCCTGCCGGGGGCACCACACAGAGGGGAAGCGACACCGCACCGGGCCGCCCCACGCTCATGGCGTCTTGGGCGGTCTGGGCTGTCGCGGCGATGGTGTCGGCGCAGAGAATCACCCGGCAATGTGCTGTAGTGGTGACCTTGTCGTAGCGGATCTGAAGCCGGAATGCCTCGAACACGCGTCTGCGCATGGCGTCCGGGAGGGCCGCGACCTCGCACGCCCCGACGGGCAGGGCGTCGATGAGGGCGGGATCCTGGCGGGGCGGTGCGGCGCGGCGGAGATCGTCGATCTCGCCCTTCTTGCCCCTGATCCGCTGGTCGAGTTCGGCGACCCGCGCTTGGACGCCCTGCACGAAGCGCCGGTCTGGATCCTCGGCCAGCTCTAGGGCGTGGAACTGGCGATCGCGACGCCGAGCCAGCTCGGCGAGCGCCGCACACAGGGCTTTCTCGCGCTCCTCGTGGCGGCGCCTCTCCGCCGCGCCGGACTCGGGCAGTGCCGCAGCGAGGGCCTCGCGCCGGTCCGGCCCGAAGACGCGTTCTGCGAAGAACACGTGAACGGCGTCCAGGAGATGAGCTTCTTTGATCCACAGGCTTTTGGGATGGTTCTCCCCGATATAGCCGGGCTTGGGTGCGCAAGCATAGAAGCTGGTGTCTCGTCCGCTCTTACCGAACATGCGTCGGTTGCAGATAGCGCAGAACAGGAACGAGCGCAGGGGGTACGTGCGGGCTGTCTGCGGGTGCTCGATGTTCGGGCCAGGCTCGCTGCGTGAGCGTTCACGCCGCTCCGCGACGGACTGAACGCCGACAAAGGCGTCAAGGGAGACAAGCGGCGGATGGGTCGGCCGCGGCGACCACACCCATTCCCCGACCGGATTGTTCTTGCCACCCCGCGTCTTCCTGGCACGCCGGTTCCAGACCATATGCCCGGTCCTGCGAGACCTTCTCGACCACCACGACGAGGAGTTCTACGCGGCCCAGCTCAGCACCCGCACCGGCCTAGGCCAAAGCGGCCTCTCCCCACGGCTACGCCGATTCGAGCGAGCAGGCTGGCTCACCAGCCGCCTCGAAGACGACACCAGCGGGCTCAGCCGCGCACCCGAAGGACGAGGCCAAGGCCGACGCCGCCTCTACTACGCCCTGACACCCGACGGACGCCGAGCAGCCACCCACGAACTCCAACACCGCACCAACGGCCGAACAAACGACGAAACGACCCGCGACAAGCCACTGGGGAAACAACCACAGACCCGCAGCTCACAGCGCGACCGAAAATGACAACAACATCCGGCCCCCATGGCCGTCCTGCGAGTGACGACCCGTCGGGGTCAGGAACCGCTGATGAGTTGGGCCGTCGTGACGGCACCGTCCTCAAGCCCCCAGTCGGCCAGGATGTCGCCATACTCGCCACTGTCGATCAGCGCGCCGAGGGCTTCCAGAAGAGCGTCCCGCAAATCGGGGTTGGCGTCGCCCACGAACATGGCCATCGGGAGGTCCTCGGTCAGATCACCGTCGGACAGGTGGATCTCACCTTCGGAGTCCCGCGCACTATTGACGGCCCACGGAAGACCAGTGATCACCGCGTCCACGTCGCCAAGAGGGCCGGTTCGCACCTCAATCGGACGCGAACCGCACACCTCGTAGGACCGCTCCTCGACCGCGGCTGCGTACTCGTCGTCGACGTCGATCTCCATGCCGCAGAGGTCGGCCCACGACTGGATATCCTGGGACGCTTCTCGCCAGGTGTAAACCGCGTACCCGTAGTCGAAGTAGTGGATGAGATCGACATGTGCCCGGTCGCTCCTGTCGAAGTACGCAACGTCCTGCACCGGCATGGCCACGTCAAATCGTTGGGGCCTATCCCCGCGGGGCCGGGACAGGAGACCGGCGACCATCTCGCTTGGGGTGTCGGCGTCGACGATCTCCACCTGCAGGCCGAGTTGCTCGCCCAGCGCGTAGGCCAGATCCGGTTGGAGGCCACCGTCCTCCCCAGGGGTGAGCCCGGGGACGTCGCCGGCTGCGGCTGGGTCCGCGTACATAGCGACCGTGAGAGTCCCTGGCTGGTAGAGGCCGAGTTCGTTCTGGCTGCCTGTGCTGGTGTCCTCACCAGTGTCCCCGTCCGCCTCCGTTCCACCGCCGCGAGAGGTCAGTACATATGTCGTGGCCACGACCAGCACGGTGGCCGCCACCGTGGCTCCAGCGGTCAGCCAGGACCGCTTTCGTCGACGCGACGGCCGCACAGTGGACGGTGTATGAGGTTCCCGTTCCGGCACCCGAATCGTCGCCCTCATGGTCGGGGGGCGCCCGCCGGCCGCGGGAAACCGAGCGGTCGGGACCGTGCTGGCCTCCGCGTTGGCCAACATCACATCGAGCCGTTCGGCCGCGGGCCGCGCGGCCGGGTCAGGTACAAGAAGCGCCTTCAGCACTGGGGTCAAGGTCCCTGCCTGGACAGGCGGCGGCACCGTGCCGTCGATGACGGCCGCCACAGTGGCCAGTGCCGTCGGCCGGCGCATCGGGTTGTGACCCTCGACACAGACGTACAGCATCATGCCCAGCGACCACAGATCCGAGGCTGGACTGTCATCCACACCCCGGATACGTTCAGGCGCGAGATAATCGGGCGTGCCGATGAACTCACCAGTCGCCGTCAACGGCGCGGTTCTAGCAGCGGGATCCACCGCATCGGTGCGCTGGAGAGCGGCGATACCGAAGTCGGTGAGCACCGCCTCGCCGTTCGGCCGCAGCAGCACGTTGGCGGGCTTCACATCGCGGTGCAAGATGCCGGCGTCATGCGCGGCGCGCAACGCGGCCAGCACCTGGCGGCCGATCCGGGCGGCTTCCCGTGGTTCCAGCGAGCCCTCGTTGTCCAGCACTTTCGCCAGGCTCCCACCCGTCACCAGTTCCATGACGAGCCAGGGGTAGAACCCCTCGCCCACGTCAATGATGTGATGGATCGTCACCACGTGCGGGTGATTGAGCCGAGCCAGAGCCCGCGCCTCGCGCAGCACACGCTCGCGCAGTGTCGGGTCCGGAGCCAGTTCCGGAGCGAGTGGGTGGACCTGCTTGACCGCAACCTCCCGTTGCAACGCGAGGTCCCGTGCGCGCCACACCGTGCCCATCCCCCCGCTGCCCAGCCGTTCCACCAGCTCGAAACGCCCATCCAAGACCTGTCCGCTCTCACCATCGACCACGATCGAAGCGTACGCGCCTGTCCACGCCCCTGGCAGCCCGCTGACCTGATCCGTAGTCGGTGGTGGCAGTGAGTGTTTGCCTGGATCATCACTGGACAGACCCCAGCGGAAAGGTCCTGGACAAGGACGCCGACAACCTGGTCCTCCAGTACCGCTGGCACGGCGGCAGCCACGCCCATGCGTGGCTCGTCTCCCCCATCGTCGCAGCACAGCGGAAGAAGGACCGCCCCCCGCGGTCCAGACGCTCAGCGGCTTCGGCGACGACTACGAGGGACGCCCCGGTGACGTCCTGGGCCCCCGGAGGCGGCGGGCTGGCCGTCGAGGCCCGTCCGGGGGCGGCTCGTTCCCGGCGCCCCGGTCGTGTTCTCCGTCCGCCCCGACAACGACCTGTACTTCGCCACCGGAGAGGGCCGCCGCACCCACGGCGAGCTGAGGACGGACACCAGCGGAAAGGCGACCGCGCCCCCGCTCCACGCCGGCGACCCCGTCGGACACCACCAGGTGCGTATCACCGCCCCTCCACTCCCCGGGCGTCGTCGCCACCTACCGGGTGCTGGTCCGCCCTGTGGAAGACCCGCCCGCCAAGGAGCCATCGACGTAGCCTCGATGCTTCGTGAGGGTCTGCCGAGGGAGTCGCGGGCCCGGCCCAGGCGCGGCGGACCACCGAGCCGATCAGCCGGTCGCCCCGCTCCCCCCGGAACAGCGGGGCCGCGTCCCTGGGGCCTTGGCCGGCGAGGCGCTCGCGCGGAATCTTCACCGGCGCCGGGCAGCGGGGAACCACCCTGACCTCCCCCGCCGCGCCCCCCCGCACACCGCACACCGCTTGTCGTGGACGGTGCCGGAGTTCGTCCGGTACCTGCCCGCCTCCGGTGTGGCGGTGTGGACGGGCAGTTCACCCCATCGGGTGGTGTCGGCGGTCGCCGGCGGCGGGACGCCGACCGAGTCGCGGGGTGGGTCAGCGGTCCAGGCCGGCGGCGGTGCGCAGTCCTGCGGCGGTCGAGAAGTAGCCGAAGAGCGCGCCGCCCGGGTCGAGGGCGGCGGACGCGTCGAGGCCGCCGAGCCAGACGGGGGTGAACCCGGCGTCGTGGACCAGGGTTTCGGTGGTCCGGCGCGCGTCGGCGTCGTCGGCGGCCAGGCCCATGCCCCAGAAGTGCGGCTGCTTGGTGCCGCGTGACCACAGCAGTTCGTCGGGGAAGTGGGTGAAGGCGCGGGCGACGGCGCTGCTCGGCAGCCGCTTGGCGGTCCAGCTGCCCTGGGTGACGCCTGGGCCCTGCTGGGAGACGAAGTGGCCGTCGTCCGACAGGCCGATGGGGCTGGTGGCGTCGATCACGGTCTTCCCCGCCAGCCGGTCGGCCAGCCTGTCCAGCACCTCATCAAGGGCCGGGTGCGGGACGGACAGCAGGACGACATCGGCGGCGTCGACGGCCTCGGCGTGGCCGACGGTGGTGACCGGCGCACCGGCCGGGGTGGCGAGGCCGGTCGCCTCGCCCGGGGCGCGGGAGCCGATGGCCACCGTGTGCCCGGCCGCCAGCCAGTGCCGGGCGAGCGGCCGACCGATGTTGCCGGCGCCCAGGACGGCAATGGACAGGGGTGGCAGGGACGCGGTCATCTTGGGCTCCTCGGGTGCGGTGGGAAGGTGCGGTGGTGAACGAGGGGGCGCGGCCTCAGCCGACGGGGATGTCGGGCCAGACCAGCGCGGTCGACCCCCAGGTCACGCCGCCGCCGAAGGCGCTCAGCAGGACCTTCTCGCCCGGGGCGAGAAGTCCCTCGGTTGCGGCGTGGGCGAGCGCCAACGGGATGGAGGCGGCGGAGGTGTTGCCGACCCGGTCGAGGTTGACAACGACCCGGTCCCTGGCCATGCCGAGTTGGTCGGCGACGGCGTGCAGAATGCGGACGTTGGCCTGGTGGCCCACGAACCGGGCGACCGAGTCCGCCGACCAGCCCGCGCGGTCAAGCACCGCCTGCGAGGAGGCGGCCATCCGCGTGACGGCGTGCCGGAACACCGGTCGGCCCTGCATCTGGAAGTAGGAGTCGGCGGGGCGAGGGCCCGGCTTCTCCGCGGCGGTGGGCGGCAGCCGCGAGCCGCCGCCCGGGACGGTGATGAGGTCCTTCAACGAGCCGTCGCTGCCCAGGTCGTGGGCGAGCAGCGCCCCGGGCTCTTCGGGTTCGCCGGCGCGCAGCACGACGGCGCCGGCGCCGTCGCCGAAGATGACGGAGGTGGTACGGTCCTCCGGGTCGAGGATGGTGGAGTAGGTCTCCGCGCCGATGACCAGGACGCGGGTGGCGGTGCGGGCGGCGATGGCGCCTGCCGCGGTGGCCAGCGCGTAGACGAAGCCGCTGCACACGGCGGCCAGGTCGAACGCCGCGACATGGGGCAGGCCGAGCCGCGCGGCGACCTCGGGTGCCGTGGCCGGGCAGGGGTGGTCCGGGGTGGTGGTGGCGAGCACCACCAGGTCGACGGCGTCACTGCCGGCGGCGGTCAGGGCGCGTCGGCCCGCCTCGACGGCGAGGTCGCCGGTCGCGGTCCCGGGGTCAACCCAGTGCCGTTGGGTGATGCCGGTCCTGGTGCGGATCCACTCGTCGGAGGTGTCGAGGGTGAGCGACAGCTGGTCATTGGTCACGACGCGGGGCGGGACGAAGGTGCCGAGCCCGGCGAGGACGGCGGCGCCGCTCATCGGACGGTCCGCCGTGCCGCGGCGGGTGGGGTGGTGACCTTGGACAACGGAAGCCTCCCTGGTTGCCGGTACGTGGCCGGTACGGGGTGCCGCCACAGGGCACGGTGGAGCGGCCATCCCCGTGGGGGGTGGCGGTGGGGCGTGGTCCGGGTGGACGCCGACGGGCGTGGCCGACGGGGGGCACCGGCGCTGCCCATCGCGGACGGCGCGGAGCCGACGACCGTGCCGTCGCCGCGCCGTGGAACGATTATCCGACGGTGACGGGGCGGCAACCAGACGTTGCTGACCCGGTGGGTACCCCCGGTGGTGGCGGGACCACCAGCATCCGAGGGCGCGGGAAGCGGCGTGCGCTGGGCGCGTGGGAAGCGGCGTACGACGACGCCCGCGACCGGCGGGCGGTCGCGGGCGTTCCGGCGCTGCGGGGTTCGACGCGTGCTCAGGCGGCGAGCGGCGCGGCCTCCGGGGGCAGATAGACCAGCAGCCGGTTGCTTGCCGCCTCGTCCAGGTCCATGGTGAACAGGACATAGGACCGGACGCCGCCGTCCGGGTGGGTCACCTCGACCGGCGTCGGCTCGAACTCCGCCACCTCGTGCCGGTTCCACAGGGCGGCGAACCGCTGGTCGCACTGGACCAGTTGGTCCGCTATCCGCTCATAGCGCGGGTCGTCGGCGGCGTAGGAAGCCTGGAGCCTGAAGCGGGCCGTCATCTCCCGGGTGACCCGCGGCAGGTCGCGGTACTTCTCGCCGTGCGTCCCCGTGAACAGGCTGGTCAGGAAGTTGTGGTTGGCGCCGCCAACCAGCCCGAGCACGTCGGCGGCGAGCTGGTTGGCGGCGAGGATCTCCCAGTGCCGGTCGATGACGCACGAGGGGCCAAGCAGCTGGGCGTCGACGACGCGTTGGTACACGTCGGCGGTCGGCGTCTCGGCGCTGGACGCGGGCAACGGCGGGTTGGCCTCGGCGAGCCGGTACAGGTGCACCCGCTCCCGCTCGGTCAGCCGCAGGGCGCGGCTTACCGCGTCAAGCACCCCGTCCGAGACCCTGATGGGGCGGCCCTGTTCCAGCCACGCGTACCAGGACGCGCTCACCCCGGCGAGGACCGCGACCTCCTCCCTGCGGAGGCCGGCCCTGGCGCGCTGCCCTCTCGCCGCCAGCCCGACGTCCGCGGGGGAGAGCCCGGCGCGACGTGTGCGCAAGAAGTGCGTCAGCTCGCTGCGCCGCTTCAGCTTGCGGTCGGTCCTGGAGAGCGTGGCGTCCATGGAGCCGAATCTAGGACCGCCCGTCCCGGGTGTCAGCGGTGAGGATCACACCACTGCCGGTTTGGTTCGCCGAGCCCCGCGATCGGCTCTAGTCTCGTTTCGCGCAGGTGAACTGACGTTCAGTCAGCCTTCACGCGGTGCCGAGCACGCGGCTCAGCTCGGCGAAGAACAGCTCCTTGTCGTCCTGGGGGAAGAAGTGACCGCCGGGGAGGGCCCGCAGGGTGAACCGGGCGCTGGTGTGCGCCCGCCAGGCGGCCGCGTCCTCGGCGGAGACCAGCGGGTCGTGGGTGCCGAAGAGCACGTGGATGGGGCTGGGCAGCGGACGGTGCCCGGCCGGATGGCGGTAGGTGGCACAGACCCGCAGGTCCTCCCTGAGCCGGGTGGTGACGGCCCGTATCCGCCTCGGGTTCTCCCTGAGTAACCGGCCGGCTCCACCCAGACCCAATAGCAGCTCGAGCACCGCGCGATCCGATGGACCTACGTTCGGGGGGAGCGCGGGTGGGAGATGTGGCGCTCGGTGGGCGCCGACCACCAGCCGGTCCGGCACGCGTCGCCCCTCGGCGGCCTGCCGTTGGGCGACGCCGTACGCGACGAGCGCCCCCATGCTGTGACCGTAGAAGGCGTAGCGCTCGGCCAGGAAGGGGGTCAGCTGCCGTGTCACCTCACGCACCAGCGCGTCCATGGTGCTGACGGCGCCGGGGACTTCGGTAACCGAGCGAGGCGGCAGGGTCACCGGCACCACCTCGGCTCCGAGGCCGAGCCGTCGTCCCCAACCGGCGAACGACCAGGGGCTGCCGCCCGCGTGGTGGAAGCAGAACAGGCGCAGCCGGGCGGTTCCCGCCCGCGGGTCGTCCGCCGTTCCCGTCGCCGTCCCCACCGGGACGCTCCGCACCGTGTGCACCATGTCCGCCATTCTGCGGCCGGTATCGAGCGGAAGGGAGTGTGTCCTGAACAGGGTGGTGCCACCACCAGCAGAATCAATCACCGATAATCGGATCGATGGCGGCGAGCCGGGTCGACACGGAAGTGCGGAACGACGAGCACCAGCCGTTCTTCCAGAGCCTTCCCCGTTCGCATGGCCGTCCGATGGCGAAGCCAAAGGCGTTTCCGGCCATCGCGCGACAACTTCTTCAGGTCCTTCGGTGGGTTCGACGTCGAACCCAGCGGAATTTTGCAGAAGCTTGACGCTTCCGGTCCGCGGTCATGTGACCGGTGGCGAGTGGAAGGAGAGAGATCGATTCATGCAGGCAACCTCGTCCCCCCCGGTGTCCGGGCTCCTACGGCGCGCGAAGCTCCGGCATTTCCTGCGGACCCGAAGAGCACGGATAGCGCCCGAGGAGGTCGGGCTGGTCCACGCCGAGCGACGCAGGACGCCGGGCCTGCGGCGCGAGGAGGTCGCCGCCCTGGCCGGGGTGGGGGTGTCCTGGTACACCTGGCTCGAACAGGGGCGTGACATCAACGTCTCCGAGGGCATCGTGAACGCCGTCAGCAACGCGCTCCGGCTTGAGGACACCGAGCGCGCCTACTTCTACCGGCTGACCGGGCACAACCCCGCTCCCCGGCCCGAGCGGCGCGGCCGCGGCGGCGACCAGGCCCGGATGCGCGCGCTGGTCGAGGGCTGGTCGTTCAACCCCACCTACCTCACCGACCGTTACGGCGGCATCCAGCTCGCCAACTCCTCCGCCCACACCGTCTTCCGCATCGCGCCGCGCGGCCACAACTGCCTGGTGAAGTTCTTCACCGACCCCGCCACCCGCGGAAAGTACCCGGACACCGACCAGGTGGGGCGGGGGCTGGTCGCCCAGTTCCGGGCCCAGTCGGCCCGCTTCCCCGAGGACCGCGAGTTCGGCCGGATCGCCGAGCGGCTCGGCGAACGCAGCCCGCGCTTCGCCGAGTTGTGGGACTGCCACCAGGTGGACGAGCCCAGCCAGAACGTGCGCCGGATCGCCCTGCCCGAGGCCGGGGTGGTGGTCTTCGACCGGGTGGTGATGCGGGTGCCGGAGCTGCCGGAGAGCCTGATGGTCCTCTACCTCTCCCCCACGGGAGCGAAGAAGCCCGCCGCGCCGGCCCGGGAGCTGGCCGACGCGCACGCCAAGGCCCGCTGAGCCGTACGCCGGGCGGCGCGCTCCCCCGGGGTGGTGTTCACACCACCATGATGAGGAGACACTTCCTCGGCCTGTGCCGATATCCCAGGATGAACGCGTGGGACGCGGAGGATTCCCGACTGCTACACATGCCACGCCCCGGGAAACCAGCCGTTCACACAGTGTGGTGCGTCCCCGCGGCAGTTCTTCTCGCACGACGGCGTCACGGCGCCGTCCGGGGCCTCGGAACTCATCGGCAGTCGACGGTCCCAGTGAATCGCGGAGGAAGCAATGGGTAATTCGATCGAAAGTCGCATCATCGCGGTCCTGGGGGAACTGGCCGTTCCCACGGCGGACGTCACGCCGGAGACCACTTTCGAGGCCATGGAGATCGACTCGCTGTTGCTGGAGGAACTCGCGCTGCGCCTCCAGAAGTCGTTCGGCATCGCGATCGAAAGTGGTGACCTCGTCCCCGAGCAGACCGTCGCCGAGGCGGCGGCCGTGCTGGAGGGCATGGGCGTTCCCGCCGCCTGAGCCACCACCCCCGCTTCGCTCACCACCCCCACCGCGCCCAGCCCTCACCCCGAAGCACGGCCCACGTGCGGCCGGTCGTGTCGTCAAGGACGTTTCAAGCGAGAGGAAAGCCCGTGTCTTCCCCCCTGCTCGTTCTCAACGAAGTCGCCGTGGCCCCCGGCAAGGCCGACCAGGTACTCGCCGAGTGGAGCGCGCTGAACCAGAAGGAGCCGGTGCCCGGCCGGGCCCTCTACCGGAGCGTCGAGGGCGACAACCTGCTTGAGGTCACCCCGGTCGGCGACCTCGCCGAGCTGGCCGCCCTCACCAAGGGCTGGCAGAAGCTCTGGGAGGGCGTCTCCGCCGATCTCGTCACCGACTTCAGGCGTCAGCTGCTCGAGTTCGTCGAGGCGCCCAAGGACACCGCCGAGCCTGTGCCCACCACCCGCTACCTCCAGCTGCGGCACATCGAGGTCAAGCCGCGCGAGTACGCCGACTACCGCGCGTGGCGCGAGAACACCATCTTCGATGTGGTGCGCGGCGCGGCCGAGGTGACGGCCTTCCTGGCCTACCACTCGCTGGTCAGCTCCGAGCCGGGCGTGATGTTCGTGTCGGGCTTCGATGTCGCGCCGGAGGAGTATCAGGCGGTCTTCACCTCGCCCCGGTACCAGGAGATCGTCCAGCAGGCAGGCGACCGCTTCATCGTCGGTGGCGAGAGCGGCCTGTACACCCGCCTCTACCAGCGGGCCGATGGCTGAGTCCGGCGCCGCGACCGCCCCGGGCGCGCCCGCGACCCCCAGTCGGCGGGAGACCCACCGGCTCAGCCTCACCACGCAGGGACCGCTGTACCCGCCGAGCGAGGTCATGGACGGCAACGGCGACTTCCTGGTGGTCGGCATGATCCCCCGGGCGACGCCCGACGGGCGGACGGTGCCGGAGTGGGGCGCGGCGGTGGTCTCCCCCGACAGCCCGGTGCCCGCGTTCGGCCGCCTCGCCCCCTACACGGTGGTGCGCGAACTCGACACCGACCCCGAGGGGGCGGACCGGGACATCGCGCTGTACACGTTGCCGCTGCCCCTGCCCTGCAACAACTACCCGATGGTGTTCGCGCCGGACCAGCTCCCCGACGCCGACCAGGTCAAGCGGCCCAGCCACGCCTTCCACGAGGTGCCGATCCCTGACCTGCGCCCTGAGGACGGCCCCAAGGTCGTCGAGCCGGTGACGTTCGGGCAGTGGATGCGCGGCAGCGGCACCCTCGACGTGGGCGTGACCGAGGACGGGCACTCAGGGACGTTCGACTTCGTCTTCTCCCGGCTGGTGCCGCACAGCGTCTACACCGTGATGTCGCTGCGCGCCCACGACCTGGACCCGGCGGGGCCGACCCGGCCAGGACCGCTTGGCGTGCCCAACGTGTTCGTCACGGACGCCGAGGGCTCGGGCAGCTACCACGCCACGATGCCGAACCCGTTCCCCGACCCCGAGCTGCCGGGCGCCAACCGGATCATCAACGTGGTCGTGCTGTGGATGAGCTACCAGCGCAGCTACGGCGGCGCCATCGGCGAGTTCGGGCTCGGCGGCGACATCCACGCCCACCTCAAGCTGCGCGGCCCGGCCTTCCAGGAGCTGCGCACCACCCAGGCGCCCCCGGCCTGAACCGGCCGGGCGGCCCCGCCCGCTCACGCGCGCCGCCGCCCGCTCACGTCCCGCACCTCGATCCCCGCACCTCGATCCCCGCACCTCGATCCCCGCACAGCGCGAGCACAGGAGAGGTTCCATGCCCATCATCTCCGTCACCACCTGGGACGGCCAGGACGACGCCCAGAGCCAGGAGCTCCTGGAGGAGCTGACCCGCACCGTACGGCGGGTCACCGGGGCGCCGCTTGACAAGATCACCGTCTATATCCAGGAGGTGCCGCGGAACCGCTGGGCCGAGGGCGGGGCGCTGGGCAGCGACCCGAAGTTCCCCGAACTCAGCCGCCGCCAGTCCGAGTGACGCCCGCCCCCCACCGGAGAACGGGAGAGACCGAACGCCATGCCCCACGAGATAGCGGAGACCACCGGCCCCGGGCGGCAGGCCCTGTTCCTTGTCGGTGACGTGTTCGGCGCCTTCGCCCACCACGACGGCGTGCGGACCGTCTCCGAACTGGTCCGCCTGATCAGCGACGGGGAGTTCCCCGAAGGGCCGGGCGAGGTCGTGGTGACCCCGGGCCAGGGGGTCTCCCGGTTCGACGTGGACTACGTCCGCGACGCCCTGGCCCGGCGCGGCCTGACCGACCGGGTGCTGCTTGACGACACGGCGCTGCGCGCCCTCGCCGGGCGGGAGATCGCGCACAAGCACCGCCCGGAGAACGTGCTGATCTCCCGGCCGCGCCGGGTCGGCGCGGACCGGTTCGAGTCCGACCTGGTGGTGGACGCCCGCAACGAGGTGATGTCCGACCACCTCACCGGCCAGCACATCCAGGGCATGCTGGCGATGGAGGCTGGCCGGCAGATGTTTATCGCGGTAGCCGAGCAGCACTACCTCGCCCCCGAGGCGGTCGGCCGCAGCTACTTCGTCATCGACTCCTTCGCCACCCGGTACGGCAGCTTCCTCTTCCCGCTGCCCGCGGTGGTGCGGTGCCACGTCGTCGCGCACCGCTCCCCGCACCGCACCCGTACCGTGTTCCACTGCGAACTGACCGTGGTGCAAGGCGAGTCGGAGACGGCCGTGATCGATGTGCGGTTCACCGCCTTCGACAACCAGGTGCTGCACACCAAGGAGACCCGCGCGGCGCGGCGGTCCCTGAAGGAGAGCGCGGCGCGGCTGGCCGCCGCCGAGCCGGCGCCCTCCGGGGTCCGCGCCTCGTGACCGCGACGCACCGCTGAGCCCATGGCGGCGGCCCAGGGCCCGACGGGCCGCCCACTGTCGTGCCGAGGAGCGCAGGAGATGCCAGACACGGACCGCCCCTACATCGTCTTCAGCGACGTCGACGAGACGCTGATCACCGTCAAGAGCATGTTCGACTTCCTCCGCTACCAGCTGGTGCGCCGCAAGGGCGAGGCCGGCGAGCGGGAATACGACCGGATCATGGCCGGGATCGCCCGCCTGGCGGCCGACGGCGTGCCCCGCGCGGAGATCAACCGGTTCTACTACCAGCACTACGCGGGCGAGTCGGTGGCCGCCATCGAGCGGCTGGCCGCCGACTGGTTCGCCGAACGCTCCTCAGCCCCCGGGGACTTCTACATCGGCCCGACCCGTCGGGCGCTTCACGCGCACCGGGCCGCCGGGGCCACCCTGGTGCTGGTCTCCGGCTCGTTCCCACCGGTCCTGGCGCCCCTGGCCCTGGAGGTGGGGGCCGACACCGTGCTGTGCACACGCCCCACCGCCGAGCGGGGCCGTTACACCGGCGATGTGGTCACCCCCGTCATCGGCGAGGGAAAACGGGCCGCCGTCGCCGCCGCGTTGGCGGCCCGCCCCGAGGTCGACCCGGCGGACTGCTGGGGCTACGGGGACCACGTCTCCGACCTGCCGATGCTGGAGCTGGTGGGCCGCCCGGTGGTGGTGGGGGGTGACAACGAGCTGCGGGCACGCCTGCGGCGCTCCGCGAGCCGGGCCGCGCGATGACCGGGCCCGCCTTCTGGGTGCTGCTCGGGCCCGACGGGGCGGGCAAGTCGTCCGTGATGGAGCGGCTGGCCCGGACGCTGCCCGGCTGGCGGCTGGTCTCCACCGACCGGGCGTTCGTCGCCCCCGAGCACGCGCTGATCACCCGGCTCCGCCGCGACCTGCACGACCACCTGCTGCCCGGCCTCGGCGACGCCTACTCCGCCGACCTGCTGGCCGCCGTGCTCCAGACCGCCGTGGTGCACATCAGGGACCAGCTGCGGGACGGCGACCCGCGGCAGCCGGTGCTGGTGGACTCCTACTACTACAAGATCCTGGCGAAGTGCCGGCTGGCCGGCGTCAGGGACGAGCGCCTGTACTCCTGGTGGCGTTCCTTCCCCCGGCCCCGCAGGGTGCTCTTCCTCGACGTCTCCCCGGAGACCGCCTGGCGGCGGAGCGGCGAAGGGACGCGGCTCAACGCCCTGGAACACGACGGGGTGCCGGGCGACCGGGGGAGCTTCGAGCGGTACCAGAAGAGCCTGCGCACGATGCTGCTTGAGGAAGTGCGGGAGGTGCCGGTGACGCTGCTGCGCGAGCAGCCTGACGTCGACCGGGCCACCGCGGCCGTCCTGGAGGTACTGAGCTGGTGAACGACTCCACCGCGCCCGCCCCTTCGGGCGCTCCCGATCCCGCCTCCGATCCCGCCTCCGATCCCGTCCGCTCCGTCTGGCACAGCCCCGGCCACCTCGACCGCTACCGGGCGCGGGTGTTCGCCGCCCGGGACCGGCTGCGCGCCGAGCACGCCGACCCGCGCGGCGAACAACAGCGGGTGCTGGCCGACCTGCTGGCGTTCAACGCGGACACCGAGTTCGGCCGCGAGCACGGGTTCGGGACCATCCGCACGCTCGACGCGTTCCGGTCGGCCGTCCCGATCCGGGACTACGCGGGCCACGCCCCCTGGATCGAGAGGACGGCGGCCGGCGAGCGGAACCTGCTGACCGCCGACACCCCGGCCCTCTACTTCACCAGCAGCGGCAGCACCGGGGCGCACAAGAAGGTGCCGGTCACCCCGCGGTTTGTGCGCACCACCTTCATGCCGTTCTACCTGGCGGCCTGGGCCCCGCTCGCCGAGCACTTCCCCGACGTGCTGGCGCGGCCCGACGCCGTGCTCAACCTCAAGCACGACCCGCTGACCGCGCCGCCCACCGTCGGCGACGGCCGGCCCCACGTGGGCGCGAGCCAGGTGGACTTCGGCGCGATGTTCGGCGAGCCGCTGTCCGCCGAGCCGGGCACCGGCGCGCCCTGGGCGGCCCTGCCGGTGCCAACCGAGCCAGGCGACCACCTCGAACGTGCCTACCTGCGGCTGCGGCTTGCGGTGCAGAGCGACGTGCGGGCGCTGGTCGGCATCAACCCGGCGATGATCGCCGCCGTCCCGCACCAGCTGAACCTCTGGTGGGAACGGATCGTGAAGGAGGTGCGCGACGGCACCCTCGGTGGCCTGCCGCACCGCGCCCCCGACCCCGGCAGGGCCGCCGAACTTGAACGGCTCGCGGGCTACTTCGGGACGGTGCGGCCTGCGCACGTGTGGCCCAGGGTGCGCGCGCTGTTCTGCTGGACGACGGGCGTGGCGTCGCTGTACCTGCCGGCGCTGCGCGCGGAGTTCGGCCCCGATGTGGCGCTGCTGCCCGCGCCAGTGGCCGCCTCCGAAGGGCCGGTCGGGGTGGCGCTCGACCGGCACGCCTCGGCGGGCAGCCTGGTCGCCTCGGCCGCGGTCTACGAGTTCGTGCCCGCCGAGGCGGACCTGGCCCCCGACGCGGCCACCCTGCTGCCGCACGAGATCGAGGCCGGCCGGGAGTACCACGTGCTCTTCAGCCATGTCGGCGGGCTCTACCGGTACCCGGTCGGGGACGTGGTGCGGGTGGTGGACCGGGTCGGCGGGGTGCCGCGCGTGGCGTACGCGGGCCGCGGCGTTCGCTCGGACGCGGCAGGCGAACGGCTCCGCGACGCGCAGGTGGTCCGCGCCCTGCGGGCGGCCCTTGACGCCGGAGGGCTGGCGCTGCACAACGTGGCCTGCCGGGTCGAGCCGGGCGCGGACGGCGTCCCCGCCTACGTCTTCGCGCTCGCCCCGCGCACCACCTGGCGGCCTGACGAGATCACCCGGTTCGCCGCGGCCCTTGACCGCGCTCTGGCCGCCGAGTCGGCGGGGTACGCCACGGCCAGGGCCGACCGCCGACTTGGTCGGCCGACCGTCCGGCCCCTGCCGGGCGACGCGTTCCTCCGCGACTGGCACGCGGCGGTCGGCGCGGGCGTCCGCCCGACCCAGGTCAAGGACCGCCTCTTCCGGCAGGACGACGCCCTCTGGACGCGCCTCATCGGCGCCCCCCGGCACTGAACCGCCCTCAAGCGCCGGGAGTCGCACCCCGGCACGCGCCCCAACCGACGAGGAGCCATCCATGCCCGCGCTCGAACCCGTCGAACGGACCGCCCTGCTCACCGCCGCGCTGCGGGCCGCAGAGACGCGCCGCGACGACCGCCTGTACGAGGACCCCTACGCGGCCGGGCTGGTCGGGGATGTCGGCCCCGAACTGCTGGCCGAGATCCGCGCCGCGACGTTCCCGCACGACCGGCCGCGCACCCTGCCGAGCACCCCGGACTACAACGCGATCCGCACCCGCTTCTTCGACGACCTGCTCCAGGCCGCCGCGCGCGAGCCGGGCGCCACCCAGATCGTGCTGGCCCCTGCGGGCATGGACTCCCGCGCCTACCGGCTGCCATGGCCAGGGCACATCCGTTACTTCGAGGTGGACCGGCCCGCGGTGCTCGACTTCAAGGCCGAGCGGATGCGCGGGGTGAGGCCGCTGGCCGACCACCGCGCGGTGGCCGCCGACCTGACCGGCCCCGGCTGGGAGGACCGCCTGGTCGCGGCGGGCTACGACCCGTCCGTCCCCTCGACGTGGCTGCTCGAAGGGCTGCTGTACTACATCCCGGAGGCCGAAGGGCGCCGGATGCTGGAGCGGGTCGCCGGCATCACCGCGCCCGGCAGCCGGATCGCCGCAGACATCGTCAACGGCGCCGCTCTGACGCTGCCCCACATGCGGGGTCTCCTCGAGGTGTTCGCCGGCTGGGGCTGCCCCTGGGTGTTCGGCACGGACGAGCCCGAGGCCCTTTTCGACGGCTACGGCTTCGACGTGCGCGCCGTCCAGCCCGGCGAGCCGGGTGCCGACTTCGGCCGCTGGCCCGACCCGGTGCCGCCGCGCGCGGAACGGAACGTCCGGCGGGTGTTCTTCGTCGACGGCCGGCGCCGCTGACCATGGCGACCACCGTGATAGCAGGCGGCGGCGTCGCCGGCCTCGCCCTCGCGCTTGCGCTCGGCGGGCGCGGCCACCGGGTGCGGGTGCTGGAGCGGGGCGACCCCCCACCGGACGGGCCGGTCGTCAAGAGCGCGCGGCTGTGGCGGCGCCCCCTGGTCCCGCAGGCCGCCCACGACCACATCCTGAACGGGCTCGGCGTGCGCGCGCTGCGCCGCCATGCGCCGGCCGTGCTCGACGCGGCGCTGGCCGAGGGCGCCCGGCTTCTCGACCTCAACTCCCTTGCGCCGCCAGGCCCGGACGGCGCGGCGGCGCCCCGGGACGACGAGCTGACCACGCTGGTCGTCCGGCGCACCGTGCTTGACGTGCTGCTGTACCGGGCGGCGGCGGCGCTGCCGCGGGTGACGATCCACCACAACGTCGTGGCGCGCGGCCTGTCGCTCGCGCCGTCCGGCCGGTCAGGCCAGCGGGTGGCGGGCGTGGTCACGGACGGCGGCGGGGGATTGCCCGCCGATGTGGTGGTGGACGCCTCGGGGCGCGCGTCCCGCTCGCGCGGCTGGCTGGCCGCGGCCGGCGTCGCCGTACCGGCTGACCTGTCCTCGCCGAGCCGGCTGCGCGCGTTCGGCCGCTTCTACCGGCTGCGCGACCCGGACGGGCCGCCGCCTGGGCCGCTCAACCGGGGCAACGCGGCAGGCGGCATCTGGGACCACTACTCGGCGGTGCTGCACCCCGCGGACAACGACGTCTTCGCCATCACCTTCGGGGCGCTGCCTGAGGACCGCGCGGCCGACGGGCTGCGCACCGCCGACGGGTTCACCGCCGCCTGCCGGCTGTCGCCGCTGCTCGGCGCGTGGGTCACGGCCGAGGCCGCCCAGCCGCTCGGCCCCGTGCGGGTGATCGGGATGCCTCCGAACCTGCTGCGGGGCACCGCGACCGACCCGCGGCCCCGGGTCACCGGGCTCCTCCAGGTCGGCGACGCGGCCTGCGTCACCGACCCGATGTTCGGGCGCGGCCTGTCCACCGCTCTGGAACACGCCTTCGAGCTGGCCGAGTTGTGGGCGGACGGCGCGCCGTCGGCCGCCGCCGCCGCCGAGCTGGCTGAGGGGCTGCTCGGCCCCTGGTACGCGCTGGGCGCCCATGACTCGTGGGCGCGGATCGCCCGCTGGCGTGCCGCCTGCGGGCTGCCGCCGCTCCCCGCGGCTGACCGGCCAAGGGCGCCGGTACCAGCCGACCGGGTCGCCGCCGCGCTCGCCGCCGCGGCCACCGACCCTGTGGTGTGGCGGGGCGTCAGCCGGGTGCAGAACACCCTCGCCACCCCGGCCGAGGTCTATGGCGACCCGGAGTTCCTGGCCCGGCTGCCAGCCGCCCCAGCCGGTGGCGCCGCGGCTGGGCCGCCCGGGCTCCGCCCGCCGACGCACGCCGAACTCCGCGATGCCATCGCCGCACAGGAAGAAGGCTGAGGATGCCGCCTCGCACCAACGTCCTGCTGGCCCCGGTCACCGTCACCCCCACCAAGCCGCTGACCCCGAGCCACCTCAAGGGCCTGCTGTGGACGGACGTGATGTACCGGGCCACCGCGCCGCTCGCCGAGGTGTCCTACCGCTACAGCCACACCACCTACCACGTCACCGAGCAGACGGTCGGGTTCTGGGAGTATCTCGACCGTGTCCATGGCGAGTTGGACTACGCGGCCCTCACCGAGGAGGACATCGGCGACCTCTATGTCAGCTACCGCTCAGGGGACCGCGCGCAGAGCGCCGAGGCGCTGCGGCCCTACCGGGACGCCGTGGAGCACGACGGCTGGGTGCACCCGGCCAGCGAGCGGATGCTGCGGCTGTGGGCCGGGCACTACGCGCGGCTCGGCATGCACGACCCGGGTCTGGTCGCGCACCAGCCACCGGGGCTCGGCCTTGATGAGATGATCGACCGGCTCGCCGCCGTCGGGCTCGTCCTCGACCAGCGGCCAGGCGGAGGCCCCG
Source organism: Streptomyces sp. PT12 (assembly GCF_003311645.1). Classification (GTDB taxonomy): domain Bacteria; phylum Actinomycetota; class Actinomycetes; order Streptomycetales; family Streptomycetaceae; genus Streptomyces. Next base: position 20,761 of record NZ_QEST01000167.1, read on the forward strand.
TCTATCTGGACCTCACCCGGCACGGGATGCCGCTGCGCCGGATCGTCTCGGCGGACGGCCGCCCCAACTACCTGGCCTGCGCGCTGCGGGAGCTGCTGCCCATCGTGCCCGACCACGACGAGGTGGTCCTGCTCCACGACCGGGAACTCGACCCGGACTACCAGCTGCTCGACCGGGTGCTGACCACGGTGGGGCCGACCGTGCGCCGGGTCTGTCTCGGGCGGGTGCCCATCGACGGCAAGATCACCTCGGCCCGGCACGGCGGCTGGCGCGGCCACACCGCGGGCGCGCTGCTGCGCGCGGCGGGCGAGGCGATGGCCGGGGCCGGCCCCGCCCCTGGCACCCAGGACGACGGGACGGCCGCGCTCCGGCTCGGGATGCGGCTCTACTTCATCGCCACCCTCGGCCCCGGCCATCGGCAGTCGTTCCGGCACGACCTGCTGCGGCAGTGCCTGACCACCGCGGCCCGGCTGCTGAACCGCGCCGGGGAGGCGGCGGCGGGCGGCGGCGACGAGCTGCTGGGCGCGCTCGGTCGGCATCGGCGTGACCACACCTATGTGGACCCCTACCGGCTGACGTGCTCGCTGCTTGGCAGCCGACGGCCGGCCCCCGACCCAGGGCTGCTCTCGGCGGTGTACCTGTGACCAGCGTCGTCGACCCGGCGGCGCCATCCGCCGACTTCGCGTCCCTCTCCCAGGAGACGCTGCTCAGTTCGGCCCTGGCGCGGGTGCGCGCCGCCCGCCCCGACCTGGCGGAGCGGCTCGACCCGGCTAGCGCGCGGTCCCCGCACGCGGTGCGCGCGGCCCTGGCCGCCACCGCGGGCGCCGACCCCGACGAGGTGCTGGCCGTGGTCGTCATCGGCCGGCTCGACCTGGCCGCCTGGGCGCGCGACACCTGCGCCTTCGCGCTCACCCTCGACGCGGCGGCGCGGGCGGCCTGGCGGCGCTCGTTCACCCGCACCGTGTTCCTCGCCGGCAGTCCGCCGAACCTCCGCGAGCGGTTCGCCTTCGCCCAGGTCGCCGCCGACGCGGCGGTGGCCTGGGCCGGACCGGCGCCCCGCGCGGCGACGGCCACGCTGCGGCGGCTGTTGAAGAACTTCGAGGCGCCGCACGAGCTGCCGACCCGGCCCTCCGTCACGGTGACGGTGCCAGGCCGGCCGCCGGGCCGCCCGGCCCACCGGGTGGTGCGGGTCGCGACCGCCAGGGTGACCGTCGCCGAGGCGCTGGTGCACGTCAACCACCTGCTGACCGAGGCGGTCATCGACGGGCTTGTCGGCCCGGGGGACCGGCTGTCGCTGCGGTTTGTGCCGCGGCTGACCGGCGCCAGGTTCCTGGCGTTGCGCGTCGACACGGACGTACACCACCCGGACCGGCTCCAGGCGTACGCCGGACTCACCGAGGAGGTCTGAGAGTTGTCCCCATCCACACCCGCCCAGGAGATCCCCGCCCAGGAGCCCTCCGCCACGCCACGCCCCGTCCGGCTCGGGGTGCACGGCCCCAGCCACCTGGCGCGGCGGATCGTCGCCGCAGCCGGCCACCCGCGCCAGGCCGTGGAGCTGGTCCCCTACGAGGTCGGCGAGCCGTTCGCCGCGCTGCGCGCGGGCCGCACCGACCTGCTGCTGGTCAAGTACCCGCAGAACGAGCCGGACCTCGCGGTCAGCGCGCCGGTCTGCCACGACGGGCGGGCGGTGCTGGTCGGCGCCCACCACCCGCTGGCCGACCGGGAGTCCGTGTCGGTCGAGGAGCTGGCCGCGTTCGACGCCTTCGCCTGCCCTGGCGACTTCCCGCCGCACGTCTGGGACCTGGTGACGCCGCCCCGGACGCCCCGGGGCCGCGCCATCCGCCGGGTCCACCGGATGACGACGTTCCCCGCGCTGGTCGGCCTGCTGCGCGCCACGCACGCGATCCATGTGTCGTTCCGCTCGCTCGCGGGGACCCTGCCGGCCGGGGTGCGGGCCGTGCCGGTGACCGACCTGCCGTCGGCTCCGGTCGCCCTTGCCTGGCTGCGGTCGGTCGAACCCCCCGCGCACGTACGGCGGTTGGTGGCCGACGCGGAACGGTCGGCGCGGCGGTGAGCGCCGGGAAGCGGGCCGCCGACCGGCCCACCGTGGTGCTGTTGCACGCCCTGCCGTTCGACGCCTCCTCGTGGGACGAGGTGGCCCGGGGCCTGCGCGGCCAGGGGCACCCCGTCCTCGCCTACGACCAGCGCGGGTTCGGCGCCGCGCCGCCCACCGACGGGCTGCCGCCCTCGCTCGACGCGGCGGCCGACGAGCTGGCCGCCGAGCTGGAGCGGAGGGGCCTTGGCTCCGTGGTGCTGGCCGGCTGTTCGATGGGCGGCTACCTGGCCATGGCGTTCCTGCGCCGGCACCCTGGCCGGGTCGAGGCCCTGGCGCTGCTGGCGGCGCGGGCCACCGCCGACGACCCGCCGACCGCCGCGCGCCGCCGCCGTTTCGCCGAGCTGGTCCTCGACGACCGGGCGCGGGACCAGCTGGTCGCCGAGACCACGCCGGCCCTGCTCGGCGCCACCACGCGGGCCCGTACGCCCCATCTGACGGAGCGCGTCACGGAGTTGGCGCTGGCGGCCCGGCCGGCCTCGGTCGCCTGGGCGCAACGCGCCATCGCGGAGCGGGTCGACGCCCTCGACACGCTGCGCGCCACCGACGTGCCTGCGGTGGTGGTGGTCGGGGACGAGGACGAGCTGGTCTCCGTGGACGAGGCCGGCCAGGCAGTCGCCGCCCTGCCCCAGGGGCGGCTGGTGATCCTGCCAGGAGTCGGCCACCTCGCGCCGCTCGAAGCGCCGGAGGCGACCGTCGGCATCCTCAGCCAGCTGCTCACCCGGCGGGCGGCGATCGCGGGGGCCGCCCCATGACCACGGCGCACCAGGCGGGCTGGGGCTACGCCACCTCCACCGGCCTCGCGTTCACCCACGAGGAGATCGTGGACCCGCACTTCGAAGCCTGCGCCCCGCACTACCGCGCGGCGCTCGACAGCGTGGGCATCGGGCCCGGCTGGCGGGTGCTGGACGCCGGGTGCGGCGGCGGCGCGTTCCTGCCCTGGCTGGCCGAGCTGGTCGGCCCCGCGGGGCAGGTCGCGGCGGTCGACCTGGCGGCGGAGAACGCGCGGCTCGCGGCCGAGCGGGCCCGGGCCCACCCGGCCCGGGACCGGATCTCCGTCCGGTGCGGCAGTCTGCTTGAACTCCCTTACGCGGACGACGAGTTCGACGCGGTGTGGTGTGCCAACGCGACGCAGTACCTGGACGACGCCGAGCTGGCCGTCGCGCTGGCCGAGCTGCGCCGGGTCACCCGGCCCGGCGGGCTAGTCGCCGTCAAGGACGTGGACGGCACGCTCAGCCTGGTCCGCCCGGCCGACCCGTTCCTGATCACCGACTTCTTCCGCGCCTCGGCCGCCGCGCCCGGCTACGCCCGGCAGTTGCTGCGCGGCGGCGACCTGTACCGGTGGCTGCGCGGCGCCGGGCTGACCGAGGTGCGGCAGCACACCCAGCTGATGGAGTTTCACGCGCCGCTGTCGCCGGCCGAGCTACGGTTCTACGCGCACGCGTGCGCACGCTTCGGGGAGCAGGCCGGGCGCGCCGGCCTCCCCGGCGACTGGGCGCCCTTCCTCGACCCTGACGCGCCGTCCAACCCGCTGCGCGCCCCGGACGGATACATCAGGGAGGGCAACGTCGTGGCCGTCGGCACCGTGCCAAGCCCTGTCCCCGCACCACACCCGAACCACACCCGAACCACACCCGAACGACCAGCAGGAGAACCGAAGCACATGAGCCACCCAGAGAACACCGCCCGCGGCACCGAGGCGACGGAGAGCGAGCGCTACCGGCGCGGCAGGGCCAAGCTGCTTGAGGTGACGGGCGAGCGCGGCGCCGCCGCGATGGCGGGGCTGGACGACATCGCGCCCGACCTGGCCAGGTACGTCATTGAGTTCGCCTTTGGCGATGTCTACGCCAGGCCCGGACTCACCCTGGCGCAGCGGGAGCTGGCGACGGTCGCGGCGCTGAGCGCGCAGGGGGACACCGCCGGGCAGCTGACGGTCCACCTCAACGCCGCGCTGAGCCTCGGCCTCAGCCCGGAGGAGCTGGTCGAGACGCTGATCCAGCTCGTCCCTTTCGCCGGGTTCCCCCGGGCGCTGAACGCGGTCCGTGTCGTCAGGGAGGTCATCGCCGAGCGTGGGCTCACCGTCGCCCCCGAGGTGCACGCCGACGACCGGGACCGCTACCAGCGGGGCGCCGAGAAGCTGGTGGAGATCGATGGGAAGCACGGCCTTGACGTGGTGGAATCCCTCCGGGACCTCGCCCCCGACCTGGGCCGGTACATCGTCGAGTTCACCTTCGGCGACGTCTACCAGCGCGCCTCGCTCACGCCCGGGCGGCGCCAGCTGGTCACCGTCGCCGCGCTGACCGCGCTCGGGGACACCGCGCCGCAGCAGCGGGTGCACATCGGCGCCGCGCTGAACGTCGGGCTGAGCCCGGCGCAGGTGGTGGAGACCCTCATCCAGGTGGTGCCCTACGCCGGATTCCCCCGGGTGCTGAACGCAATCCGGGTGGCCAGGGACGTGTTCGAGGAACGCGGCACCTCGGCGCGGTAGCGCCGGGCACCGGGAGCCGGAGCCGGGATTTCCGCCGCGGCAACGCCTGTCACCACTCGATGAACCACCGGTCAACGAAAGGGAAGTCAGTGCGGACGACAGAAGTCGCGGCGGATTTCGGCGCGCTCGGCGAGGAATTCACCCGGAACCCCTATCCGGTGTACGCCGGACTCCGCGCCCGGGGGCCGGTACACCGGGTGCGGGTGCCCGAGGGCGCGGAGGGCTGGCTGGTGGTGGGGTACGAGGCGTGCCGGGCCGCGCTGACCGACCCTGCCCTCTCCAAGTCGTGGCGGGACGCCTCCCCTGCGCTGCCCCTGACCCGGCTCTCGGCGGGCGAGAACCTGCTGAGCTCGAACCCGCCCGACCACACCCGGCTGCGCCGGCTGGTGGCGCGGGAGTTCACCACCCGCAGGATCGAGGGGCTGGCGCCCCGGGTGGCGGCGCTGACCGGCGAGCTGCTTGACGCCATGCTGGCCCGCGCCGAGGGGCGGGCCGACCTGGTGGACGCGCTGGCGTTCCCGCTGGCGATGGGCATCATCTGCGAGCTGCTCGGGGTGCCGTCGCTTGACCGGGCCGCCTTCAGGGGGTGGGCCGAGGACGCGCTGAGCAGCCCGGATCAGGAGACCAGGACGGCGGCCACCGGGTCGATGACCCGGTATCTGGTCGCCATGGTGGCGGAGAAGCGCGGGCTGCCTGGCGATGACCTGATGAGCGCGCTCATCCGCACCACCGACGAGGCGGGCGACCGGCTCTCCCCTGACGAACTCATCGGCATGGCGTGGCTGTTGCTCGTCACCGGGTTCGAGACCACGGTGAACCTGATCGCCTCGGGGGTGCTGACGCTGCTGCGCCACCCGGAGCAGCTGGCCGCGCTGCGCGCCGAGCCCGGGCTGGTCGACAACGCCGTCGAGGAGGTGCTGCGCTACGAGGGGCCGGTGGAGACCACCACATACCGCTTCACCACGACGCCCGTGGAGATCGGCGGGGTGACCGTGCCGGGGGGCGGTGAGCTGGTGCTGATCGCGCTGGCGGACGCGGACCGGGACCCGGCGCGCTTCGCCGAGCCGCAGCGGTTCGACATCCGCCGGCCGACCGGCGGGCACCTCGCCTTCGGACACGGCGTCCACTACTGCCTGGGCGCGCCGCTGGCCCGGCTCCAGGCCCGTATCGTGCTCAACGCCCTGCTGGCGCGCTGCCCGGGTCTCGCCCTGGCTGTCGACCCGACGGAACTGAGCTGGCGCCACGGCCTGTTGATCCGGGGTCCGCGGCGGCTGCCCATCGGCTGGTGACCGGCGCGGCACTTCCTTGGCTATCCCGCCGCGCTCGGAAACACACGAACGAACAGAACGCGTTCGCACCGCTGACCGATCATTAATCTAGACCTAGATCCAACTCTCACACAACTGTACGATCTTACGTATCATTGTCAACCGTATCCCGGGGTTCTCACCGCGTCTCGGGGAGTGGGGGAACGACTCAGTGATACGAATCATGTTGGCCGAGGACATGCACATGGTTCGGGGGGCACTGGTCGCCCTGCTGGAGGGGGAGCCGGGACTGTCGGTGGTGGCGGAGGTCGACCGGGGCGACGCGATCGTATCCACGGCGCTTGAGAGCCGCCCTGACGTGGCGGTCATCGACATCGACCTGCCCGGCATCGACGGCATCACGGCCGCGGGCGCGCTGCACCAGCGGCTGCCGGAGTGCCGCACGCTGGTGCTGACCGCGCTGGGCCGACCTGGCACCCTGCAACGCGCGTTAGCCGCCCGGGTCAGCGGCTTCCTGCTGAAGGACGCGCAACCCCACGAACTGGCCGAGGCCATCAGGAAGATCGCCCAGGGGGGCCGGGTGATCGCCCCGGAGCTGGCCCTGGCGTGCTGGGAGAGCGACGTCAGCCCTCTGACCCTCCGCGAGACCGACGTGCTGCGGCAGACGGCGAGCGGCGCCGAGCCAGCCGAGATCGCGCACCGGATGAACCTCTCCGTTGGCACCGTCCGCAACTACCTCACCGCCGCGGTCGCCAAGCTGCACGCCAGAAACCGGCTGGACGCCATCCGGATCGCCGAGCGCGCCGGCTGGCTGTAGCCGAGCCTTCGGCGGCGTCCGCCGGCATCGCGGGGAAGGCGGCCCGCAGCCGGAACCAGCCCTTGCGGTGGGACCAGGTCAACACCCCGCCGACCGCGGCGACCCGCGCGGCCAGCCCCTCGAGCCCACTGCCGGTCTCCTCGCCCCGCGGCGGCTCGTAGCCGTCGTTGGACAGCAGCAGCACCGGGCGGCGGTTCACCAGCCCCACCGTGATCCGGCAGGACCTGGCCTGGCTGTGCCGCAGGATGTTGGTGGTGCCCTCCCGCAGCACCGCGGTCATCGCCGCCTCGACCCGCCCTTCGCCCAGCACCGGCAGGTCGTCGACGACATCGGTGACCACCCCCGCGGTCCGCAGCACCCGCTGCACGGAGGCGAGTTCGACGGGGAGCGAGAGGTGCGGCGGCACCGTGGAGAGGGAGCGCACCTCGGCGAGGGCGCGCCGGGAGAGCGAGATCAGCTCCGTGACCTCGTCGCGGCTCGGGGCGCGCTGTCCGGCCAGCCGGCGGTCGATCAGCTCGGCCTGCACCACGATGGCGGAGAGGCTGTAGCCGATCAGGTCGTGCAGGTCGCGCTGGAGCCGCTGCCGTTCCGCGGCGGCCCTGCGCCGCTCCTCGCCGGCCAGCGCGCGGGCCGCGGCCAGCGCCGCCCGGTAGCGGTGCACGCCGTGGCCGAGGGCCGCGGCGGCGGCCAACGAGACGCCGAGATAGCCGAGTTCGCCGAGGGCCAGGAACGGCACCGACACCGTGACCAGCAGCAGCGCGCAGGCGAGGCGCCAGCGGCCGCGCCGCACCGCCACCACCGGGACGCAGCCGAGCCAGTCGAGCAGGGCGATCAGCAGCGCCCGCGGCCAGCCCTCGCCGTCGGCCAGGAAGAGGACGGCCCCCAGCCCGCCCACCGCCCCCGGCACGGTGGCGATCAGCGCCTTCGCCAGGAGGGGGCGCTCCTGGAGCAGACGGACCAGCGGGCTGTCCAGGGCGGAGGTGTCGGCCGGCGCCACTGGCTCCCCCGGGGCGGGGCGGGGGCGCCGCGGCCCCGGGGCCGGGGTGAGCGAGGGCGGGGCGGCGTCGGGCCGCCCGTAGGGGGCCCTGGGCAGCTCGTGCACACGGGCTTTAACGAGATCTTCTTCGCCTCTTAACGGACCGCCCAAACCTGAAAACGCCATGAAGTTCCCCCCGAGCGGTCATACCAGAATTCAGTCGAACAGCGAACGACAGAACGCCTTGACGGGTCGAGCAAGCGGATCGGCCTACCGGCCAGTATGGCGATCCCGCGCACCGTCGTGTCCCGAGCCCCATTGCGCGAGCACGTGTCCGGTTGTGACGTTACCAGGCGCGACCTGCGCAAAGATGAAGTTGCGGTGGCCACTTGTGGCCGCCGTCCGGCACCCGAGCGGACCGCCCTTGGCCCGGCGAGCGGGAACGCGCCGGCCGGGGCGGCGGCCCGGGATATGAGATCTTCACATCCGTTCGTGCGGGCGTCACTGGTTGCGCCCGCCAACGGGCTGAGATGCTTGATTCCATGGAATTTGGAGTTCTCGGACCACTCAAAGCTCACATGAACGCCATATCCATCGTCCCGACCGCCGGAAAACCCCGACAAATCCTCTCACTTCTCGCCGTCAGGGCAGGCGGTGTCGTCCACGTCGAAACGCTGATGGCCGAGGTGTGGGGCAACGCAATTCCGAGAAGTGCGAGCACCACCTTACAGACGTACATCCTTCAACTCAGGAAAAAGCTCACCGAAGCGGGCGTTAGACAAACCGGCCGCAGCGCCAAGGAGGTGCTGTCGACCAGCTACGGCGGCTACCGGCTCGCCCCGGACGAATTCTCCCTCGACCTGCTGGAGTTCCAGCGGCTGGTGCGGCTCGGCGGCACGGCACTGACCGGCAACGACCCCGGCGGCGCGGCCACCCACCTGCGGCGCGCCCTGGCCCTGTGGCGCGGCCCGGCCCTGGCCGACGTGCCGGTGGGCGAGGTGCTCGGCACGGAGGTCATCGGGATGCAGGAGGCCCGTTCCCTGGCGCTGGAGCTGCGGCTCGAGGCCGACCTGCGGCTCGGCAGGCACGCGGAGATCATCGGCGAGCTGCGGATGCTGGTGAACCGTGAGCCGCTCAACGAGACCCTCGCCGCCCAGCTGATGACCGCGCTCTACCGGGCCGGCCACACCTGGCGGGCGCTCGGCGTCTTCCAGTCCCTCAGACAGTCCCTCATCGAGGAGCTGGGCGTCGAGCCGACGCCCCGGGTGCAGCGGCTGCACCAGGCCATCCTGGCCAACGACACCGAGCTCGATGTCTGGCCTGGCGCCTCCCCCACCGCTCCTTCCACCCCGCTGCGGCACTTCCCGCGCTCGCTGTCGGCCTGACGGGCGCGCGCCCAGCCGCCAGGCACCCGTTCCGCACCGCCACCCCGGGGCGCCACCGTCGCCGCCCCGCCGAGCGGCCCGACCCGCCGCCCGGCGCCCGGACGTCTCACCGCGGCTGGGCCGCAAGCCGGGAGCCCGGCTCCCACACCCCGAACACGCCCCGCTGGTACAGGGCCGCGGTGCGCGGGAAGAGCTCGCTCTCCTCCACCCGCCCGATCACCAGCAGGTGGTCCCCCATGTCCACGGACCGCACCAGCCGACACCCGGCGTAGGCCACGGCCGCATCAGGCAGCACCGGCACGCCGCCAAGGCCGCCGCGCCAGACCACCTCGTCGAACTTGCGCGCCGCCTTCCCCGCGAAGAGCCGGGCCGCCTCCCGCCCCTCGTGGGCGACGAAGTTGAGCGCGAACACCCCCGAGGCGAGCAGCCCGGGCAGCGTCCTCGACCTCTTGTCCACGCACACCAGCAGCTGGGGCGGCTCGGCTGAGACCGCGGAGAAGGCGTTGCAGGTGAACCCGCGCGGGCCGCCGTCCTCGCCGAGCGCGGTGACGATCGCGACGGGTGTGGGCAACGTGCCGAAGAGCTTCCGGAAGGTATCCGCGTCCAGCATGACGTCCACTCCGTAGTTCAGTCACGGGCCTCTCCCGCTGCCTGCCCCGCAGTTTCGGGCCACCGGCTCGAAGGCGCGTGGAGGGCGACTCGAACGCTCCCCCGCCCCGAACATGCCGCGGCGCCCAGGCCGTTCGGACACCGGCAGCGGCCTCCGCGAGCCGCCTGGGCGCCGGGCCGGGTCAGCGGTCGAACCGCTGGGACGCGAAGAGCGTCGCCGCCGGGTCGAAGGCGAGCGCGATATGGGTGGCGATGGAGTTCACGTCGGACCACAGCCGTTGCAGCGGGTTGCCCGTGGTGTGCCCCGAGGTGCCCGCCGTGGCGAACATCCGGTTGACGGCGTTGGTCACCAGCTCGGTCGCCAGCGCGTAGTCTCGCATGTTCTGCGCCACCTCCCCCTCGGTGACCCGGGACCCGCCGTCGGCCAGCCGCGCCGCCCGCTCCAACAGCAGTGCGGCGGCGTCGAGTTCGCCGGCGGCCCGGGTCAGCACCGCGTCATAGGTGCCGCGCGACGGGCCAGGCACGCCGGGCCGGCCACCGCCGCGGGCCAGCCGCTGCGCCGTCGTCTCGGTCCACAGCCGCAGCGCGGCGCGGCCGGCGCCCACCGCGGCGGGCGCGCAGGACAGCCCGTTGACCGCCTGGATCGGCACGGAGTGGCAGTCTGCCGCCGAGTCAAGCGGCCTGCCATCGAACAGCCGCTGCCGGTCCACGCTCCGCGCCTCGGGCACGAACTGGCCGTCGACGACGAGAGTGTTGCTGCCGGTGGCCCGCATGCCGGAGCCGTGCCAGGTGTCCTGGACGGTGAAGTCGGCGCGTGGCAGGGCGAACAGCTTGGCGGGCGGGGGGCCCTGGCGCTCCGCCTCGTCGCCGGGCAGCACGGCGCAGACCACAGCCCAGTCGCAGTAGTCGACGCCGCTGATGTACGCCCAGGAGCCGGTGACCCGCCAGCCGCCTGGCGCGGGCGTTGCCCTGCCGACCGGGGACAGCGAGCCCACCACGAAGGTGTCGCCCCCCTTGGCCCACACCTCATCGCGCCCCTCGCTCGGCAGGAACGCGGCCATCCGTGCCAGGCTGGAGGCCACGGAGGCGCACCAGGCCGTGGCCGGACAGCCCTCGGCCACGGTGGCGACGGCCGCGTTGAACTCCTCGAAGGTGCCCTCATTGCCGCCCTGCGCGGCGGGCACGAAGTGGCGCGCGAACCCCGTCTCCAGCATCAGCCCGACCACGTCGGGGGTCAGCCGCCGCCGCTCCTCCGCCGCCTGGGCGCGGCTGTGGGCCAGTTCGGCCAGCTTGGCCGACCGAGCGACAAGTCCGGTTCCCTGCGGAGCGTTTCGGTCCATTCCCGCCTCCTTGCGAACACCACTGGTTCAGAGCTTCTGACCATGGCGCGCACCGCTGGACCAGGGCTCGGGTCGCGCTTGAGCCCGGAGCGCGAAGCGCCCCGCCCCCGGGTCCCTGCCCTCGTGGGAAAACGAGGAGTGCGGAGGGACGGTGGGTGCGGGGCCTTCGAGGCGGTCCGACCTGTGGGTCAGCCGTTGAGGAAGGTGGTGCCGACCGGGTCGTAGCGGTCACCAGCGACGGCCTCGGCCGGCGCGGCGGCCTCGATCGCGGCCAGCTCATCGCCGGACAGCTCCAGAGTGGCGGCCGCGAGGTTCTCCTCAAGGTACCGCTGGCGGCGGGTGCCGGGGATCGGCACCACGTCATCGCCGCGGCGCTGGAGCCAGGCCAGGGCCAGCTGTCCCGCGGTCACGCCGCGCGCCGCGGCCAGCTCGTCCAGCCGGGCGACGATCGCCAGGTTCTTCTCCAGGTTGCCTTCGGCGAACCGCGGCTGGTAGCGGCGCACGTCGTTGGCGGCCAGCTCGCCAAGCGAGCGGTACTGGCCGGTCAGGAACCCGCGCCCCAGCGGCGCGTACGGGACCACGCCGACGCCGAGCTCGCGGCAGACCGGCACGATCTCCCGCTCCAGGTCCCGGCTCCACAGCGACCACTCGCTCTGGAGCGCGGCGATCGGGTGCACCGCGTGCGCCCGCCTGATGGTCTCAGGACTGGCCTCGGAGAGCCCGAGGTGGCGGACCTTGCCGGCCTGGACCAGCTCGGCCATGGCGCCGACGGTCTCCTCGATCGGCACCTCCCGGTCGACCCGGTGCTGGTAGTACAGGTCGATGTGGTCCACGCCGAGCCGGCGCAGCGAGGCGTCGCAGGCCCGCCGCACGTAGGCGGCGTCGCCGCGCACCTGGATGGGCTCGCCGAGGCGGTTGGCGAAGCCGAACTTGGTGGCGAGCACCACCTCGTCACGGCGGTCGGCGATCGCCCGGCCGACCAGCTCCTCGTTGTGTCCCGAGCCGTAGTAGTCGGAGGTGTCGAGGAAGGTCACCCCGAGGTCGAGGGCCCGGTGCAGGGTGGCGATCGACTGGGCGTCGTCCGTGGCGCCGTAGGCATGGCTCATGCCCATGCACCCGAGACCCTGCGCGGAGACCGCCAGTTTGCCGAGATGCCGGGTGGGGACGGGGGTCATGGGGAAAGCCTCCTGGGCTCGGGGGTTCTCTTGGGCAGACGCTAGAAGCTGGAGTGCGCTCCATGTCAACCCGGCGTGGCCGCGTCCCCCACACCCGGTGACGTCCGGGCAGGGCAGGACGGCCCCCGGCACTGGCGTTCCCGCTCCCCGCATCGCGTCCGCGACGGGGGAGACGGTCACGTCGGCTCCGGAGGCCAGACCCCGCAGGCCGCGTCAACACCGGCCGGGCGACGGGGAGTTCAGCTCACTCGCCGCCCGCCCGCTGGGTGGCAAGCGGACGGGTTCCGGCCACCACGGGGGCGGCCGCAGGACGCTTCTTCCTCGGGTTCGACCAGCGCTGGGTCAGGGGGCGCTCGATCAGCGCGTACAGCGCCCAGGAGGCCAGGATCGAGGCGCCGAGGAAGAGCGCCATCAGGCCGACCGCGCCGGGGATCGAGTACGCGTTGCTGCCCAGCATCTTCCAGACGCCGACCATCACCGTGTAGTGCACCAGGTAGAAGGCGAAGGAGATGTCGCCGAGCCAGACCATCACCTTGTTGCGGAAGAGGGTGAACCGCCCTTCGTTGTCGGCGATCGCGCCCGCGGCGATCAGCATGGCGGCCGGCACGATGCAGATGGCCTTCGATGAGTAGATGTACGGCGTGTAGTAGCCGACCACATAGCTCGCCACGAGCAGTGCGCCGGACCAGATCATGCCGATGTTCCGCCAGGTGCCGGCCATCACCGCGCGGGCCACCAGGATGCCGAGCGCGAAGTCAAGGATGCGCGGGATCGGCAGGATGTAGGAGTAGAAGTACTGGTTGACCGAGGTCTCAGGCTCCATGTCCATGAAGAGGGTGCCCTCGGGGACCAGCAGCACGGAGAGGAACGGCGTGGCGAAGATGCCGACGATCACGCCGACGATCCACAGGTTGATCCGCTGGACCGGGATCTTCTTCACCCAGTGCAGCAGCACGGGGAACGACAGGTAGAAGACCAGCTCAACGGCGAGCGACCAGCCGGCCGGGTTCACGCCGAAGTTGACGGCGAAGTCCGGGTACCAGACCTGGATCATCAACAGGTTGAGCAGCCCGATCTCCAGGTCGGTGAGCGGCGCCGCGAACACCACCATGGCCAGGCCCCACACCAGCACGTAGTTGGGGACGATCTTGACCAGCCTGCGCCGCCAGAAGCGCGGCGCGGTGTCGCTGTCCCGTGCCGACCAGGTGAGCACAAAGCCGCTGAGCACGAAGAAGAAGGTGACGCCGAGCGCGCCTAGGTGGCTGACGGCGTTGTTGTAGGTGGTCACGGCGGACTCGCTGGTCAGCCAGGGGACGCCCAGGTAGCCCAGGAGCGACGCGTGGTAGATGAAGACCACGAACGCCGCGGGGAAACGCAGCCCGGTGAGCGTGTTGAGGCGGTTGGACCGGGCACGCCCCGGCGCCGCCGCGGCGGCGGGCGGTGGCGCGCCGTCCGCCGATTCCTGCCCGGGCACGGGCACTCTGTCCGTCGACACGTTCTGCTCCTTGGGGGGTGAGGGGATCTGCGAGCCGGTGGTGGCGCCGAACGCCGCGGTGCCGCACCGCCCGCGTCGGCGGACCGGCGCCGGGAACTTCCTCCGCCGCCGCGAAGTTGGACCGACCGAGCGGTTCCGGGGCGCTGGACTCCGGGCGCGTTCCTCGAATTCCTCGCCGAACGCGCCACCACATGCGTTACCGAATGCGTTACCGAGATTCGTCACCGAGTGCGTTCCTGCTCCGGCCGCTTCCAAAGGCGGGCCCCACCCGGGGAAAAGCGCCGGAACGCAGTGAAAGCTACTAGACCCGGCGCGGAACAACCGGGGCGGATTTATAGGGGTGTTGTGAGCACCACCCTGCGCCGCGCCGCCCCCGCGAAACCCCCGGCACACCGGGTCGAGCCGGGCGTCCGCCGCTCGTTGACTGGTGTTCGCACCACCATGTCCGGCAGGCACTTCCCGCCGCGCGCGACGGCCGACGACAATGGCTCGGTGGAATATCCGGAACGCACCGCGCACCACGCCGCATTCGCTTACCCCGCGTCGGAAAGGAAGCGGCGTTCGGGCCAGGACGAACGCGGCGCCGCTTCCGGGGCGGCCTGATGCGGGCGGTCGGCGCCATACTGCGGGATCCGGCGAAGCCGTTCACCATCGAGGAGTTCGAGCTGGCCGACCCAGGACCCGGCGAGGTCCTGGTCCGGGTGGTGGGCGTCGGGCTGTGCCACACCGACCTGCTGCTGCGCGACCGGCCCGCGCTGCCGCTGCCGATGGTCTTCGGCCACGAGGGCTCGGGCGTCGTCGAGGCGGTCGGCCCAGGGGTGCGCCGGATCGCCCCCGGCGACCACGTGGTGCTCAGCTACGACTCCTGCGGCTGGTGCGGGCAGTGCCAGGCCGGATCGTCCGCGTACTGCGACGAGTTCACCGCTCGCAACCTCACCGGAACCCGGCCTGACGGCACGACCGGCGCGCGGGACCTGGCCGGCGGCCCGCTCGCCGCCCGCTGGTTCGGCCAGTCCTCGTTCGCCACCCACGCCCTCGCCACCGAGCGCAACGTGGTCCCTGTCGACCCGGCGCTGCCGCTGGCCCTGCTCGGGCCGCTGGCCTGCGGCATCCAGACGGGGGTCGGCTCGGTACTCAACTCGCTGCGGGTGCCGCCCGGCGCGGGCATCGCCGTCTTCGGCGTCGGGACGGTCGGCCTGGCGGCCGTGATGGCGGCGCGGATCGCGGGCGCCGACGAGATCGTCGCCGTCGACCTGCACCCGCGCCGCCTGGCACTCGCCCTGGAGCTTGGCGCCACCCGCGCGGTGGACGGCGCGGAGCCCGAACTGGCGGCGGCCGTCGGCCAGGTGGATCACACCCTCGACACCACCGGCGTCCCTGAGGTGATGCACACCGCGATCGCCGTGCTGCGCCCCCGGGGGAGCTGCGGCCTCGTCGGCGGCGGCAGCGGCCAGCTCACCGTGCGGCCACAGCTGTTGGCGGGCCGGATGCTGCGCTACCTGATCGAGGGCGAGGCCGTGCCGCACCAGTTCATCCCCCGGCTGATCGGGCTCTGGAAGCAGGGCAGGCTGCCCTTCGACCGCCTGGTGCGCAGCTACCCGCTGACCGCGGTCAACGAGGCGGAACGCGACGCCGCCGACGGGACGGCCATCAAGCCGGTCCTGCTGCCTGGCAGCCCCTGACCCACCCACCGCGCACCCGGGCGGAGCGCCAGGAGAGGACAACCATGACCGGGACCGCCAGCGGGCTTGACGCCCGCACCATGACCGTCGACGGGGTGGCGCTGCCGGCCACCGGCACCCTGGACGTGATCGACCCGGCGACCGGCCGGGTCTTCGCCCAGGCGCCCGACTGCGCGGCGCCCCAGCTGGACCGGGCGATGGCGGCGGCGGCCGCCGCGTTCCCCGCCTGGCGCCACGACGAGGCGGCGCGCCGCGCGCTGCTGCGCCGGTCCGCCGACGCCGTGGACGCCGCCGCCGGCCAACTGGCGCCGCTGCTCACGGCGGAGCAGGGCAAGCCGCTCGACCAGGCCCGCCGTGAGGTTGCCTCCACCGGGCGCTGGCTGCGCTACTTCGCCGAGCTTGAGCGGGCGCCAGAGCCCGCCCCTGAGGCCACTCCAGGCGCCGCCGTCGAGGTGCTTCGCCGCCCGCTTGGCGTGGTGGCCGCCATCACCCCATGGAACTACCCGCTGCTGCTGGCCGCCTGGAAGATCGCCCCGGCGCTGCGCGCGGGGAACACGGTGGTGCTCAAGCCGTCCCCGTACACCCCGTTGACCAGCCTGCTGCTCGGCGAGGTCCTGCGCCCTGTGCTGCCGCCAGGCGTGCTCAACGTGGTCAGCGGCGGCGACCGGCTGGGCGCCTTGATGACGGCCCACCCGACGCCCAGGAAGATCAGCTTCACCGGCTCGGTGGCCACCGGCCGCCAGGTCGCCGCCACCGCCGCCCTTGACCTCAAGCGGCTGACGCTGGAACTCGGCGGCAACGACCCGGCGTTGGTGCTGGACGACGCCGACCCGACGGCGATCGCCGACGCGCTCTTCGGGGCCGCCTTCGTCAACAACGGGCAGGCATGCATGGCCGCCAAGCGGGTCTACGCCCCGAGCCGACTGGCCGGTCCCCTGGTCGAGGCGCTCGCGGCGCGCGCCAGGGCGGTGCGGGTCGACGCCGGCACCGTGCCCGGCGCCCAGCTCGGCCCGGTCAGCAACCGCCCCCAGTACGAACGGGTCGGCGGGCTGGTCGATGACGCGCTGCGGCACGGCGCGGTGGCCGCGGTCGGCGGGCGACAGATCGACCGGCCCGGCTACTTCTTCGAGCCGACCGTGCTCGCCGGCGCCGCGGACGGCACCCGCGTCGTGGACGAGGAGCAGTTCGGCCCGGTGCTGCCCGTCGTCGCCTACCGGGACCTCGACGCGGTGGTGCGCCGGGTGAACGCGGCGCCCTACGGGCTGACCGCCTCGGTCTGGTCGGCCGACCCCGGGCGGGCCGCCGGGGTGGCGGCCAGGCTGGAGGCCGGGCAGGTCTCGGTCAACGCGCACGGCAACGGTGTCCTGCCGCACCTGCCGTTCGGCGGCCACCGGGCGAGCGGCCTGGGTGTCGAGAACGGCCCCTGGGGCCTGGCCGCCTACACCGACCTCCAGGTCAGGCTCCGCCCGGCCACCGGCTGACGCCGGGGGCCGCCCCTGGCCGTGTGCACATCGACACCGCGGCGCAGGTCACGTACGGGCAGACGTCGCCGGACGCCGCGCTGTTCTGGTGAGGCGGTGCGGGCCGCCGCACGCCGCGCGGGCCTGGTGGGCCACAGGCCGTATTGACCTGACCATGCCATTATCGCGATCATGGCGCCACCCCCACCCAGGAGATGCGCATGCGCAGATTTCCGCGCGGCAGGCGGACCGCCATCGCCGCCACCGTTCTCACCCTCGCCCTGGCCGTCACGACCGGAGCGCAGGCCACCGCGGCCCCCGAAGGCTCGGCCTCGGAAGGCTCGGCCCCCGACGGCCGGGCCCGGGCGGCGGACGCCGTCAGGCAGTACGAGGTCGGCGACGTGGCTACGGCCCACGCCCGCACGGCCCTGGCCCGCACCGGCACCGCGATCGACGAGGTCCGTTCGTCGTCCGTGGTGATCACCGCGGACGAGGCCCACGCCCAGCGCCTGGCCGACCTCGGCTACGAGCTGACCGCCCTCACCGCGCCGACCGGGCGCGGCGGCCCCATCACCGCCGCCGCGCCCGGGGACTACCACACCTATGGCGAGGCGCTCGCCGCCGTCGCCGAGGCCGAGGCGGCCTACCCCGACCTGGTCAGCAGCCAGGTCATCGGCCAGTCCCACGAGGGCCGCGACATCGTCGCGGTCAAGGTCAGCGCGAACGTGGCCGCCGACGAGGACGAGCCCGAGGTGCTGTTCACCCACAACCAGCACGCCCGCGAGCACCTGACCGTCGAGATGGCGCTCTACACCCTGGGCGAGCTGACCTCCCAGTACGGCACCGACCCCGAGATCACCGCCCTCCTCGACAGCCGCGAGGTGTGGCTGATCCCCTCCGTCAACCCGGACGGCAAGGTCTACGACCAGGAGTCGGGATCGTTCCGCAGCTGGCGCAAGAACCGGCAGCCCAACGCGGGCTCCTCCTCCATAGGCACCGACCTGAACCGCAACTGGGCCTATGAATGGGGCTGTTGCGGTGGCTCCTCGGGCTCGCCCGGCAGCGAGACCTATCGGGGCTCCGCCCCCGAGTCGGGCCCCGAGACGACCGTGGTCGCCGACTTCGTGCGCGGCCGCGTGGTCGGCGGCGAGCAGCAGATCACCGCGCACATCGACTTCCACACCTATGGCGAACTGGTGCTGTGGCCCTACGGCTTCACCTACGCGGACACCGCGCCCGGGCTCACCGCGGACGACGCGGCGGCGTTCGAGGCGCTGGGCACCGCGATGGCCGACAGCAACGGCTACACCCCGCAGCAGTCAAGCGACCTCTACATCACGGACGGCACGATCAACGACTGGTTCTGGGCGGACCAGGGGATCTTCTCGTTCACGTTCGAGATGTACCCGACGTCGAGCGGCGGCGGTGGGTTCTACCCGCCGGGGGACGTGATCGACCGGGAGACCAGCCGCAACAGGGAGGCCGTGCTGACGCTGCTGTCCTACGCGGACTGCGCCTACCGGGCCGCGGGTCTCGAGGGAGAGTACTGCGCCGCCTGAGCCGCCCCGCGCCGCACACCGTGACCGGCCGTGGCGCGGCCGGTCACGGTGGGGCGGGCGGTGGCGGTGACACGGGCGTGGTCGGCGTGGCGGCGCTAGGCTGGCGGAATGAGTGAGTCCGCCGCGCCGTCCCGGGATGTTCTGGCCGGGCAGGTCGCCGAGTTGGCCCGGCGGGTCTCCGAGCTCGAGTCCAGGCTCGGCGGCGGCGCGCGGCCCCCGGGGGGCGAGGCCGAGCCGCCCGACACCTACCCCGACACGTACTGGGCGCTGCCGCACCTCAGGGAGCGCCTGGAGGAGGCGGAGCACGGCGGGGTCCTGTTCGCCGGGTCCGTGGTCGTGCCCAGCGGCCAGCGGGTGGAGTGGGAGCGTTCCGCCGCGACCGACGCCGTGCTGGGCACGGACTGGTCGGAGCTCGCCGAGACGCTGGGCGCGCTGGGGCAGCCGGTGCGGCTGCGGCTCGTCCAGGCCCTGCTCGAGGGGCGCAGCGCGGTCGCCGAGCTCACGGAGCTCGACGGTCTCGGCACGACGGGCCAGATCTACCACCATCTGCGGCAGTTGGTGGCCGCCGGCTGGCTGGAGACGACCACGCGCGGCCGTTACCAGGTGCCGCCCACGCGGCTCGTCCCCCTCCTGATCATGATCACGGCCGCCCGCCGTTAGGGCGCCCGTCGTTAGGCCGCCCTGTGTCCGTCAACAGGGAGAACGGAGACTCATGACGCGGGCCGGTCCCGGGTGCTCGCCGGGTAGGAAATCACCAAGCGCGCTTCGGGCTTGTCGATGACGTAGCCGCTCACGAGTCGGTCGCCGGGGGTGTTCGACGGGTAGACGGTGATGAGCGGTTGCACGGTCCTGTCGTTGTCCCACAGATTGATCTGTCGGCACAGCCGGGACGCCAGGTCGGCACCGGCCGGGCCGTAACCAGCCGCCCCCAACGCGAATCGGGGGGTGCCGCCCTCCTCGCCGGGGAGGCGTTCGAAGACGAAGTACGCCAGCGAGTCATCCTCCACCAGCGCGGGAGTGCGGCTGAGGATGGCGGGCTTGCGCAGACCGGCGTCCACCGCGGCCTGCTGTGCCTCGAAGCGGCAGGTTCCCCGCTCTGCCGCGGTCATGCGGAGCCACACGCCGTCGAAGGGGTCCTCGGGGCCGACGGTGGCGTTCGACCAGACGGTCACCGGGGCGTGGTCGAGCACGCCCCTCAGCGCTTCGGGGTCGATGGGCTGGTCCGCGTCCCAGTGGAGGGTGACGTGCCCGTCGTCGTCGATGTGCCCCTGGCGTTCGCCGTCCTGCCCGATCATGGGGAGGAAGCCGCAGAGCTCGACGGAGTCCGACACCATGCAGTCGTCCTCACGGGTGAAGGCGACGCTTCGGGTCTGTCCGCGCCAGCGCAGCGGCAGTACCAGGCGCCCGCCGGGGGCGAGCTGCTCCCACCAGGCAGCAGGGACATCCCAGACACCCACGGTGGCGATCACTCGGTTGTAGGGGGCGTCTTCGGCGGCGCCGAGAGCGCCGTCCCGGGTGACAACGTTGATGTGGTCGTATCCGGTTGCGTCAAGCGCCTCGCGTGCGTGCCGCGTCACGTCCGGGTCGATGTCGACCGTGGTGACGCGGCCTGACGGGCCGACGAGATGCGCCAGGAGGGCAGCGTTGTAGCCGGTGCCGGCGCCGATCTCCAGGACGCGGTCCCCGACTCGAACGTCGAGCTGTTCGAGCATCGTGGCGACAACGGAGGGCACCGAGGCGCAGCTCAGGGGCAGAGGACCGTCGTTGTTCGGCTTGATGGTGATGGCCTCGTTGGTGTACGCCCGCTCGACGCTGACGGCGGGAACGTGCTCGTGGCGGCGCACCGTCCGCATCGCCTCCTCGACGCGGGCGGAGCGGATTCCCCCTGCCTCCACGATGCGATCGACCATGCGGTTTCGCAGCGCGTCGGGCGAGGCGCTGACGGGAGAAGCGGTGTTCATCGTTGTCCTTTCCGGGGGCGCGCGGCCTGGCTGAACCAGGCGGCGGGCATGAGCGTAGTGAGTTGATCGTGACGCTGTGGGTGCGTGGAGTTGTCATCCCGCCAGCAGGAGGCAGGCATCCCAGCCCGAGCCGGGCGAGGTGTCGCCCCGGCTTGTGTGGTGGGCCAGGAACACGCCAGCCGTACCGTCCATCAGCCCGTCATGCGGGGGTGGCCCGTGACGACGCAGGTGTTCCTCCGTTCGGGCGTGGAGACGTGGCAGGTGCTCGACCAGCGGACTGTCTCCTCCCGCTTCGGTGGTCGTCCGCCAGGTCGTGTGGAGGACTCCGGCCCAGCCGTGGCACAGTGACGCGTCGGTGAGCTGGGCCAGTTGACGTTCGTCGTCGAGACAGCCGAGGAGCGCCTCCTCGGCGAGTTGCTTGCGCTGAGGGTCGCCGAGGGCAAGGGCGGCAATCTGCTGGGAACGGGCCAGGCCGGGGGTTCCGTAACACCAACTGGGCCGTCCCGGGCCAGGCCGTCTCGTCGCGCGCTCGTGATGTTCCTGGCGGGAAATCGTCTCCGGCCACCAGGCCCGCGCTCCGGCGCCTGATCGCCATAGGTCCAGCCAGCCGAGGATGCGGCCGATGGCATCGGCCTGTCCCGGAACGGCGTTGTCGTGTCTCATCGCCGCTCCCAGGAGTGCCAGCGGCCCCGCGATCCCGTGGGCCATCCCGAGATTGGCATGGCCGCCTGGCCAGTCGGTCGACGGCTGGTCGCCTGGGCCGTTGTCGGACCACCAGCCGGGGAGTTCCACGCCATCGGTCTTCAACGGTTCGGTCAAACGGACCAGGTAGCGCAGCACACCGAGGAGCGGTTCGCTTCCAGCGTGCCGACGCAGCAGGTAGGCCCCCAGCCCGGTCAGACCGCTGATGAGGTCGAACTCCCGTAAGGCGGGCCGCTGACCGCGGTCGATCCGTTCATGTGCCTCTTCGAGGAGACGCAGGGTCATCGTGGTGATGTGGGCGTCGAGAGTCGCCAGGGCCTTCGCGTACAACGGTGGTCCGGCGGCCTGGAGGGCAAAGGCGACGGCCGGGGCGCCCTGGTACAGGCCGCACGCCTTCGGGTCCGCGATCAGTGGAGCGCGAGTCATCGCGGTCGCCCACAGGTGTGCGGTGTGCCAGTCCCCGATGCCCATGCGGGCCTGTTCCATGTGCAGCAGGCCAATCCCCGCGGCCCCGCGGTAGAGGGACTGCCTCCACCACGCTTCGGCGTCCGGCCGCGGTATGGCTGGTCCGGAGTGGCGCTGCCTCATCGGTCGTCGTCTCCTCGTCGGGCCCGCCACGCGACCGCCACCTGGCGTGCGAGAGCGCGACACGCCTTCTCGTCCTCACGGTCCATGCCGACGGCCCGGTTGTGATGCATGTGGAGAAGGGACTCGAGAACCGCGTCCACGTCGGCGTCCTCGGGGAGTGACTCCCGATAGGAGGCCAAAGCGGCGGCCCGCCTCTGCCACGCCTGCCCGAGCTCCGCCGCCCCTCGAAGGAGAGGGTCAGGCAGCTCCTTCAGGGACAGGTCGAGAGCCTGGTCCTTGACCGCCCGGTCGACAACCGCCGCCGCTGGAACGGGCCGGGTGGCCAGCCAGCCCATTCCGTCGTGAGAGCCGAGGAAGCCCCGGGTGATGGCCGTCATCCCCATGGCCACCAAGGCCGTTGCGGGAACGGCACGGGCGGACGGGTGGCGTAGGGCGGCAGCGACGGTGCGGGAGTCGGCGACGAACGCCGCCTCGGCTGCTTCCATCGCCGCGCCGTCGCCGTAGCGGCCGATCTCGGGGCCGTAGCTGTCGAGGACCAGCTCGCCGGCCACCTTGGCGTCCCGCAGTCCATTGGCCCACTCCGCGACTGCGGCCACCTGAGCATCCGAGTCCTCTGCCTCCGAGGCACGGATACGCAGTCGAAGGTGGTCCGTCTCAAAAGGGCTGCGATAGCGCACGAACCAGTAGGCGGGATCGCCGGGGAGGGCCGCGAGGAGCCGGGGCAGGTGCTCGGCGATGATCTCGTCGAAGCACTCCGGGTGCGTATGGACCTTCGCGTTCAACCATCGGGCGCCGAGGAACCCGGGCGGGCGCCTGTGGGCGTTGGTCAGCCGAGGCAAGAGGCCGCCAAGGGGAGAAGGTGCGGGCTGACGCGTCGTGACGAGAGGAAGGGCGATCTCGTGAACGTGGCCGTTCAGCCATCCCCATTCATCGGCGCTGGCGCTTGTCTCAGTGAGCACAGCCCGCGCCTTCCGCCTGAGGTGAGCTCGCAGAATGGCGGCGTGAGTGGGCTCGTCGAGGGTGAGGCGGAGGGCCCGGTCGTCGTCATGCAGCTCGACCGTGCCGGGACAACGCCAACGCTGTCGCCACTCATCGAGGGCCTGTCGCCACGTGTCCTCGTCGGCGGTTTCGTCGGGCAGATCAGCGCCGGTGAGCTGCCACCGGCACGGAGACAGGACAGTTCGTCGATAGCGCACGCGGGGCAGACAGGGCAGGCGGCTGGCATGCGGTCCCCAGTCGAACCCTGTCCACGCCGCGGTGAAAGCTCTGGGCAGATGGGCCAGGAAGCGGGCCAGCGGCGGAGGCTGCTTCTCCAGCGCCATCGCATGGAAGACCTGCGGCTCGACCACCCTCCGCCGGGAGACGCTGACCAAGTAGAGGCTGTTCCGAGTTGCGGTGACGGCGAGATCGTCAAGAGGGACCGCATTCACGCGGTCCGCGTGACGGTGCTCGCCCAGCGAGATGACGTCGTGGAGATAGACCGGAATGCGGCAGACGTTTTCGGTGTGCGGATAGATGGGCGGGAACGATAACTGCACCGGAAGGGCTCCGGCAGTCAGGGTGGGCACGCTTCGGTATACCTCCCCCAGACCTGAGCCGACCGCGGCTGGAGTGAAGCGTGACGTGAGCGTTCCGGCAGAGCGGGCAGGGGTAACCGTAAGCGTGTATGCGCCGCGCTGAAGTGCCTCAGTGCTCGCAGCATGAACGCGGGCCGATATTTCCACGTGCGGTGGCAGGCACCACTCGTCAATTTTCTCAACGTCGGCCAACCTGGCGAGCAGTTCATCGGTGAGCACGATCTCGTGTTCTCCGTTCACCGCAGCTCTCCACGCCAGCGCCAGCAGGCGTTCATCCCGCTCGTTCGGCCACGGCTGAGGTGAAACCAACAGGCTGCCGGGATATTCGGCCGGGAAGCCGAGGCCGGAGGCCGGGTCGACGACGTCTGTGAGGGGCACCAAAGTGCCGGTGCCGTACCGCTCCCAGAAGGCCACATGGAAGTCCTTCCACACGGCCTGGCCCGTCGGCTGACGCGAGAGCAGAAGCAGGGCAGTCGCGGCGCGCTCCAACTCCAGGGCAACGCCCCTCGGGAGGTGCACCTCGCAGTCGAGCAGCAGATCGACCGCGAGGAGGGTACGCCCGGCCGTTGAGAGGCCACGCATGCGGCGCGTGATGGTCCCGCGCAGGCGTGCTTGTTCGCCTGGGAGGGCTTCGTGGTTGTGCTGATGGACGTCGGCCTGAATGGCTTCGAGGTTTTCAAGCAGTCGCCCGGCGCCTGGGACGGTGTTCGCCCCTGCCTCGCGGAGTCGTTCGACGAGATGGCCGAGCGGGTCGGTCTCGGTCAACGGGGCGCGCAGGCCGGAGATGAGGAAACCTCGTTGAACGAGCTCGGTGAGCATGGAGACCGCCCTGGCCCGGTCGGTCCCCGGGAAGGCCGCGGCGACCCTGTCGGCGAGAGAGCCAAAACGCACGCGCGTCGCGGCTATCTGCCGCACCGTACGCACGGCGTCGGTGTACCGAATGCTCGCACGCCGAGGTCCGCCATGAGGGACTTGCAGTCTCGCGCCGCGCCGGACGGCGAGATTGTTGAACACCACGTCCAGGCGCTCCAGCAGAAGGAGTTGCGATTCCAACGTGGCGGCGACACTGGCCAACCATTCCGTGTCGACGCGAGCAACGGACCGGTGCTCGCGTCCCCAACGCACTCGGGCAGTCGGCGCCAGCTCGACCGGAGATACGCCGGCGAACAAGCCGAACGGGGTCGGGCGGCCGGTGGCGCGCAGCAGGTAACGAACCGTGGCCAGCGTGGCACGACGGAGCTGTTTGGCCGAGGTGTTCGCGCCCGAGAGGGCGGCTTCGACTCGATCGGCGAGGGTGACACTTGCTTGTCGAATGGCTTCTGGGAGGCCAGGCCGTGACCACGTCTGCTCCAGCCACTCACGGCACGAGTCCTCGCTACCCACATCAGGCCAGGAGGCGGCTGTCTGGTTCAGAGGCGAGGCCGCGGCGCGCAGAAGCGCTACCCCGGTGTGTCGATACAGCGGTTTCACGTCGGTTCCGTCTTCCGCCGTTGGGAAGGGGGGGTGGGGCCGGGGTGAATCAATCACCCCGGCCCCGTGGAGCGCTGTGTCACACGGCGCTGGCGCAAGCCGAGGCGCAGGTGGACTCACACCCGTCGCCCGTGCCGCAGGCGTCGGGCATCGTGTCGGCGCCAACCTCGGTGACGATGGTCACGTCGAGGTCGAACGGATCGATGTCGGACTCCGGCCGATCGATCGTTGCGGTGCTCAGCATTGTCGACGCCATCTTGTCCTCTTTCTCCCATAGCACCTGTTGAAGCAGAGACAGGCCGCCACTTACCCCCAGTAGTCGACGTCCTGCGGCTCTGTGACTACGGTGAACCCAACTGCCGTGAAGTCGCAAGACGTTGAGTTGCACATGTGCGAATCCTGCTCGTGTCAGCAGGCCCCAAACCTCCGTGCACTGATGCTGGATGAACAGGTGGGGGATGATGAGCAGCACACCATGCGCACGCCAGCAGCCGAGGAGAGACCATGGCCAAGCCACTGGCGACGATGCGACGCAAGCGCCTCGGCCTGGAGCTGAAGCGCATGCGCGAGGCGCGGGCCCTGGATCGGGAGGCCGTCGCGAGCATCCTCCAGACGGACTTGTCTCGCATCTCACGCATCGAGACCGGGAAGGCGACCCTGAGCAGGCTTGAGCTGAGCACCTGGCTCGACGCCTGCGAGGTCAACGATGACCGGCTCCGCTCCGGGCTCCTTCAGCTCAACGCGCAGGGGAGGAAGAAGGGCTGGTGGCAGAAGAGGGGAGACTTCATCCCGCCCACCCTCCAGGAGGCCATTGACCTGGAGCAGACGGCGAGCGTCATCTTCGAGCATCGACAGGCGTTCGTCCCCGGCCTTCTCCAGACGGCCGAGTATGCGGAAGCCATGATCCGCAGCTTTCCACTGGTCGGCGGCGGCACCGTCGAGGAGGGCGTTCAGGTGCGCATGACCCGCCAGGAGGTCCTCGACGGACCGAGCGCGCCGCAGGCGTTCTGGATCCTGGACGAGGCGGCGTTGCACCGCGAGGTGGGCGGCCCGAAGGTGATGGCAGGTCAGCTCAGGAAGCTACTCGACGCCGGCAACCCACCCCACTTGAACATCCAGGTTCTCCCTTTCAGGCGGGGCGCATACCACTGCATCTCCAGCTCTTTCCATCTTTTCACTTACAAAGAGCCATCCGAAATGGACCTGGTGCTCGTGGAATATGAGCGAGGGAGGCTCTTCCTGGAGGAGGACTATGATGTGGAACCATTCCGGCGTTCATCCGACCGCCTGAGAGATCAGGCGCTTTCGACGGAAGACTCCAAGGAGTTGATCTCCTCCATCATGCAATCCTTTGAGCGAAACTGAGAGCAGCACATGCGATACGGCCTCCCGGAAGACCGCTGGACGAAGTCGTCTTACAGCACCGCAGGCGGTAACGATTGCCTGGAAACACAGACCATTGACGGGCATCTGGCTGTCCGTGACAGCAAGACACCAGAACGGGGTGCGCATATATTCACCCCAGAGACTTGGGGCTCCTTTCTGAAATTCGTGAAATCCCAAGGCATTTACTGAGGTTGAACTCGTGGTGTCGTGAGGGCTGACGGTTCGTCGCTGGTGCGG
>NZ_QEST01000010.1 GCF_003311645.1 Streptomyces sp. PT12
CGTACAACGGGTCGCCGTTGCCCGCCGCCTGCTCCAGAAACCGGCTCGCTTCCGGTACCGACACGGCTTGATCTTCCGCCGCCGGGGTTTGGGCCTTAGTACTGCAACGACACTCCGTGACCGGGTGATCTCGGATTCGTTGATCCCTTCGTGCTGGCACAGTTAACTGACGGTAGGTCAGATGCGTTTGATGACTTCGTGGCTCGGTTCGCGGGCCGGTTCGGTCGAGTGGAGTCCCGGCGTCGGATGGTGTCCTACCTGCGAGGACTCCTCAGCGAGACGGAACGGAAGAACGGCTGGACCTTGGCGGAGGTCGCCGGTGACATCGGTCCTCAGGGGATGCAGCGGCTGCTGAACCACTACCTGTGGGACGCCGACGGTCTGCGCGACGATGTCCGTGATGCGGTCGTAGAGCACATCGGAGATCGCGAACGGGGAATTCTCATTCTCGACGAGACGGGATTCCTGAAGAAGGGTGTCCGGTCGGCGGGCGTGGCGCTGGCGTGCCCGCAACGACGACCTCGCCGCCGGCTATCGGAAGATCGTCGACGACCCGCAATCCAGCCCGGCCGCGCGCGAACGCACAGTCGCTCATCAACGTGCTGAGGTACCAGAACCAGCGTCTTAAAGTGGGGCTGGAGCGGTTCATTGACGACCCGCAGTCTGCGGCCGCGACACTGCCCAACGGCTCGTGAGGGGGATCGGGTGCTGACTTTCGATGACGCACGCCGGGTGATCGAGGATCACCTGCGGGAGCACCCGCCGGGCATCTCCGGCACGCTGTACGTGTCGCCGGAAGGTTTCGAGGACGACACCCACTACCTGCCGGTGTGGGGCGCGAAGGAGTTCCTCGTGGACGGGCAGGATGCGTACGGCCGGTGGGACAGCCGGGTGCTCTTCGTGGACAAGCAGACCGGTGAGGTCACCGAGGACATGCAGACCCTCGCGTTCGACAAGATCGACGCGATGACTCCCGTGAAGGCGAGCGAATGAGCGATCCGAACCTGGACACCGAGTACTTCGAGGGCGGCTTCGTCCGGATGGGGCCCGTCGACCCCGCCGTGGCAGCGCGATTCGATCCCGATGACGGGCTCCTGGAGTCCGCCCTCGTGAATCTCGGCACCGGCATGACGAAGGACGGCTTCGTCCGCCTCATCGACCCGGGATCGCTCCTGCCGGTGATGGACACGATCCTGCCGTCCAAGCCCGGAGCTCTGCCCGTCTTCGCCACCGCGTGGGGCGACCTGATCGTGCTGCACGAAGGCGAGTTCTGGGTCGTGCTGTTCCGCTACGGCTTCTACGACGACTTCCTCGGGGAGCCGACGGGCTACGAGTTCGACGCGCTGGAGGAGCTCGACGTGCAGGAGACGATCCTGCAGCGGTCGTTCTACGACCAGGCGGTGTCGGTGCTGGGGGTGCCGGCGATCGACGAGTGCTTCGGGTTCGTGGCGCCGCTGTCGCTCGGTGGTGCGGCGGATGTGTCGAATGTCGCGCGCCGGAAGCTGAAGGAGCACCTTGTTTTCCTCGTCCAGACGGGCGGCGCCCCCCGTCACCTCGACGAGGTCTCCCCGAGTCAGTGACGCCGCTCACAATCGAGAACGCGGCGACCGCGGCTGGGTGATGCGCTGGGACGAGGCGAACGGCGAGTGGGTCGCGGACAACCGCGGCAACCCGGGCACCGGCGACGGCCTGCCCGCGACCGGCGAGCCCGGCAGCTACGGCTACGACGAGAACGGCAACCGTCCGGATTGCGGGCCGAGTGGGATCGGCGTCGGAGCGGGTCATCCCCAGAAGAGGGGATCCTGATGACTGCCGACGTACTCCAAGAGAGTTTGGACGTTCTTGGATGGCTTCTTCCGGGTGTACTCATGGAACTTCAGGTGGCGGTCCCGCCAATAGAGCGACCATAGTCCCGTCGATGCGGTGTACCGCAGGCGAGCGATCGGGAACCTGGTCCACTCGCCCTGCGCATCCCAAGGAGGGCGAGTCTCAATGATCGTGACGTGCCGGTCCGAGATGTCGCACTCCACCCGCACCTGGTCCCACAGATGCGACGGCACCCGCTCACG
Organism: Streptomyces sp. PT12; assembly: GCF_003311645.1. Taxonomy (GTDB): domain Bacteria; phylum Actinomycetota; class Actinomycetes; order Streptomycetales; family Streptomycetaceae; genus Streptomyces. The sequence goes on from NZ_QEST01000010.1 coordinate 2,070, forward strand.
ACACCATCGACCTATACGCAGCAGGTCAGTTTCCGGAATCGCCATCACACCATCGTTCCACGACCAGATAGCGGGCACCATGATCATCACTCAGACGCAGGTGCCTTCACCAGTGCGGGCCGCATTCGCACCCCACGTTCCTTCAAGTACCGGCCTACCGTGCCCTGCGCGACGCCGAAGTGCGCGCCGACCTGAGCGAGCGTCTGTCCCGCCAGGTACATCCCCACTGCCGCGCCGACCTGTCCTGGCTCGAGACCCTGCCGACGGATCTTCACCCCCGCCGCGCGGAGCCGCTTCAACACTGTCACCCGGTCAAGACCTCGAGCAGCGCCGATGTCCCGGGCGGACATCCCCGGCTCATAGTCAGACCGGAGCGCGGCGATCAGTTCGGGCGTGTACGAGGTTGGAGCTTTCTCAACCGCACAGGAAACCAGCCCCCGCGTATCCAGTATTGGGCTCACCTCACCGACCTCACGTACCATGGAGATGCCCGTTTTTGCCCGAGAAATCAACAATCTCAGAGGGCGGTGCGAGTTTGGAGCTTTGTCCAACCAGGAGCGCACCAGGTCAGAGCCCCTGTCGATCACTCGACGGGGGCTTTCGTGTGGCGGTCAGGGCCCAGTACGAGATGGGGGGCCACGACATCGGCCCCGACTCCCTGGGGATCGCGACGTACTGGGTCCACCGTCCCGATCAGGAGCTGCCAAGCGCCGTCTTCGGGGGAGCCTGGCGTACCGACTGCGGACCGTCCAGGATCGCCGTCGAGGTCGGGGGCGAGACGCACGACGCGACGATGCTCAGGCTGCCGGGCGATCCCGGGTGAGGCACGTTCTTCTTCGACCCCGAGCTGTTCGGCGTGCCCGATGTGACCTTCACGGCCTATGACGCCGAGGGCGAGATCGTCGCCCAGCACGAGTTCGACGGGCACCACGGCAGTCCCGAGGGCCAGGGGGCGTACGCCCCGGCCGGGGCCGACGCACGGACCGACGCCCGCGCCGACGCCCGCGCCGACGCCCAGGCTGACGTCTCACGCGAGCACGAGGCGGCGTTGCTGCGCCTGGCGGACGCGTCAGGCGGGGGCGCGTACTACGCCGAGGTGGAGGGCGCCGCCGCGGACGAACCGGTCACCGTCACGATCTACGCGGCCGATGGCACGGTCATCGCCGAGACGGACAGCGGTGATCCGGGGTGACCGAACGGCGGCTCACTTCCGCCGCGCGTACGGGGGAAGCGCGGGGGACGGCGGGGCGGCGACCGGCGAGGCGGTGGCGGCGGTGGGGGCGGTGGCGGCGGTGGTGGTGGCCGTGTCGGCCCTGTCGGCGGCGGTGGCGGTGCCCGCGGTGAGCTCCCACGCGCGGAGCGCCCGCCCCACCGCCGTCGAGGCCGCCCAGCCCGCCGCCACGACCACCGCGCCGCCCGCCGCGTCCAGGAGGTAGTGGTTCGCCGTGCCCATGATCACCACCGTGGTCAGCAGCGGATACGCGAACCCCGCCCAGCGCAGCCAGCGGTACGGGGCCGTGCGCCACAGGACGAGCGCGCACCACAGCGACCAGCCGACGTGCAGGGACGGCATCGCGGCATAGGGGTTGGTGATCCCGGTGAGGGCGCCGTAGCGCGGGTCGTCGAGGTCCTGCGGGCCGTTGGCCGTGTCGATGTAGCCGAGGCCCGGCATCAGGCGGGGCGGCGCCAGCGGGTAGAGCCAGAAGCCGACCAGGCCGAACAGCGTGGTCAGCGCCAGCCAGCGCCGCGCCCAGCGGTAGTCGGCCGGGTGCCTGATCAGCAGCCAGCCCAGGATCGTCAGCGGGACGGCGAAGTGGAATGTCGCGTAGGAGAAGTCCATCGCGTCCGCGAGCCAACGCGTCTCGGCCACCAGCTGGTTGAGCCCGTACTCGATGTCGATGTGGAGGAAGCGCTGGATGTCCAGGATCTGGTGGCCGTGCGCCTCGGCCGTCTCCCGGTCGCCGCGCGCGTACGAGCGGACCCACGAGTACGCCCAGTAGCCGACGCGAATCAGCAGCAGTTCGAGCAGGAGGTTGGGGCGCGAGGCCAGGCCCGCGCGCACCGGGTGCGACCACAGCGCCGAGTCGCGGGAGAGGAAACGCATCACGCACGCTGTCAGGAGGGCGGCGATCAACGGGATGTTCTCGCCGAGCGCGGCCAGCGACTCCAGCTTGGGCACGAGCGCCGTGCCCTCGAGCGCGAGCGCGAGCACCACGAACACCGGCCACATCGGCCGGTCCGCCGTGCGCCGCCCCGCCCGGCCCGCGAGCGCGAACAGGATCCACACCTGCTGGTGCTGCCACGCCTCCGGCGTCGCCGCCAGGGCCGCGCACCCGATGATCGCGGCGGCGAGCAGCGGCTGCTCGTCTGCGGCGTACCGCGCCGCGCGGCGCAGCGCCAGGGCGCACACGACGCCCGCGAGCGCCACGAACAGGGCGATCCCGCCAGGGCCTTCGAGGCCGAGGCGCAGCAGTGCGCCGTGCAACGACTGATTGCTCAACGCGTCGGGCGCGGCCTCCCACACCGTTCCGCCCCCGCGCGTTGCGGCCCAACCCAGCGCGTATGCCGCCGCGAACGCCCCCGCCATGGTCAACGCGCCCCCGCGTCGCCCGGTCAGCCACAGCAGCGCCGCGAACAGCAGCAGCGTCGGCTGCGTCGCCGCCGCGAGGCCGAGCGCGACGCCGCCCGCGACCTGCCGCCCGCGCGCCCTCTCGGTGCGGCGCGCCCCCTCGGGCCCGCGTGCCGCGAGCAGCCAGCCCGTCAGGGCGAACAGCACGGCGAGCAGGCCGGGTTGGGCCAGTGTGAAGGTGTCGCGGACCGGCAGGACGACCAGCAGCAGGGAGATCGCGGCGGGCGCGGCCCACGCGCGGTGGGCCTCGGGCAGGCCGCGGGCGGCCAGCACGCCGAGCGCGACAAGCGCGAGCAGCGTGCCGAACGCCCAGATGGCGCCCACATGATGGGCGGGAACGGCGGTGAGCGGCTCGATCAGCAGTGCGGCGAACGGGCTCCCGCCCACGGTGTGCCCGTCGGGCGGCAGGGCGAGCCGTTCGTCGAAGGGCAGCCGCAGCACCTCGGCGGCCTGCCGCGCCGCGAGCAGCCCGGCGAGCAGCCACAGGCACCAGACCGACCAGACGGACCAGACCGACCCGACGGCCCGGGCCCCCACCCCGTCCCGCCCCTTGTCCTTCGCCGCCACCCCGGCCGCCGCCGACGTTTCCGCCGTTCCCGCTCTGTTCGTCACGTCTCCGCCACCCGAACGCTCCGCGTCGGCAAAGTGAACGGCCGACGACCACGAACCTACCCGGAGCGTGGCGAAGGGTGACGCGCTGGGGCGGCGACCGAACGGATCTGACCGGTTAACGGCGCGGCGGGACAGGGAAAACGGCCACGCTCCCACGGCTCCGCCAGGGCACACGGTTGCCCCGGCGAAGCCTCTCGGGAGCGCGTCCCTCATCCCCTGTCACGGCCGCCGAGTACCCGGTTCGCGCCCGGTCATTCCGCGTCGGCGAAAGAAAGCCGGAAGAAAGCCGGAAGAAAGATGGAAGAAAGATGGAAGAAGTCGGACAAAGTCCGACGTGTCGGCATCAACGCGCGTCAATATGGCTGACGAGCTCGCCGGTTCAGCTCGGCGACGCGGGAGCTGAGCGACTCGCTCGCGCTCAGCGGCAGCACGTCCTGCGGGCGCGCGGTCCACTCCTGGCCGCCACCGGGCGGGCGCAGCCACAGGGTGCCGTGGAGGTGGGCCATGACGCGGCCGACCGTGTCGCGTGTCGTGTCGCGGACCATCGTGCCGACCTCGGGGACGGCCGTGGGGGGTGTGCCAGTCATAGCGGACTCCGGGGGAGGAGATTCCGTGCCGGTGCTATCAGCATTCTTCCCTCACTTGCCCGCTCATGGGGCCCTCGACAAGTCGCCCGGCATTACTCAGAGGTAAATTTGAGCTTCGGCCTGAGGTTCGAGCTGAGCATCGAGGCGAGGTCCGCCGCCACCCGCCCCGTGGCCCGGGGCCACCGCAGCCCCGTGACCAGCGCCAACGCCTCCCCGATCATGGCGCGTTCACCGTCGTCGAGCCCCGGATCGGCCGCCAGCAGCGTCGGCCCGTCGATCCGCTCGAGTACCAGATCGGTGAACGCGGGCGCCGCGTCCGCGTGGACGCCGGGCACCGGGTACCCCGCCGCCGCGAGCTCGGCCATGAGCGCCGCCTCGCCCCGCGCGTTGGCGCCGTCGCGGTAACGGCGCAGCACGCGCGTGTCCTCCCCGGCGACCGCGTACGCATTGGCGCTCCGGCCCCGGCCGAGCAATGCCCCCGCGCGCGCCCCGCGCTACGACGAGCGCTCCCCAGCCGCCCGCTTCGCCTCCCCAGCCGCCCGCTTCGCCTCCTTGGCCGCCCGTTTCGCCTCCTGCTTGGTCGCCCGCACCCGGGCCAGCGCCTCGGGCCCCGTGATGTCCGCGACCGAGCGGAACGCGCCCTCGTCGCCGTAAGGGCCCGCCGCCTCGCGCCAGCCATCGGGCCGCACCCCGAGCCGCTTGCCGAGCAGCGCCAGGAAGATCCGCGCCTTCTGCGGCCCGTACCCCGGCAGTGCCTCGAGCCGCTTCAGCAGCTCGTCGCCCGTGGTCACATCGCGCCACACCGCGCCCGCGTCCCCGTTGTAGCGGTCGACCACGTGCTGGCACAGCCGTTGCACGCGCCCGGCCATCGACCCGGGGTAACGGTGCACCGCGGGCTTGGCGGCCAGCAGCGCGGCGAACGCCTCAGGGTCGTACGCCGCGATCTCCCGCGCGTCCAGGTCGTCCCGGCCCATCCGTGTCGCGATGGTGTAGGGGCCGGTGAACGCCCACTCCATCGGCACCTGTTGATCGAGCAGCATCCCGGTCAGCGCCGCGAGCGGGCTGCGCGACAGGAGCGCGTCCGCCTCGGGCCGTTGCGCGATCCGCAGCTCGCGCCCCGGCTCGCGCGCCGTCACGCACCGCCCCCGAGCCCCAGCGCGGACGCGAGCGCGCGATACGCGTCCAGCGGCAGATCGGCGCCCGTGTCATCCGTGACGACCTGGATCGCGACATGGTTCGCGCCGCTCGCCAGGAACGCGTTCACCCGGCGCGCGATCGTCTCCGCGTCGCCGGTCGCGAACACCGCGTCGAGCAGCCGGTCGCTGCCGCCGTCCGCGAAGTCCTCGTCGCCGAAGCCGAACCGCCGGAAGCTGCGTACATAGTTCTCCAGCGCGAGGTAGCCGGACAGATACGCGCGGGCCCTCGCGCGGGCGCGTTCCGCGTCCGTGTCGAGCACCACCTTGAACTCGGGTGCGAGCACCGACGCCTCGCCCAGCAGCTCGCGCGCGGTCGCCGTGTGGTCGGACGTCACCAGGTACGGGTGCGCCCCGGCCGCGCGGTCGCGCGCCAGGCGCAGCATCCGCGGGCCGAGCGCGGCGAGCACGCGCCGCTCGGCGGGCACGGGCACCGGCGCGCCGTCGAGCGCGTCGAGGTAGCGGACCATCGCCTCGACGGGCCGCTGGTAGCGGTCGGTCAGGGCGCTGTGGCTGACGCCGAGGCCGAGCACGAACCTGCCGTCGTGCGCGGCGTTCACCTCGGCGAACGCCGCGGCCACGCCCTCGGGCTCGTGGTCCCAGATGCTCAGGATGCCGGTGGCGACGGTGAGGCCCGTGGTGGCGTCGAGCAGGGGGACGGCCTGCTCGACGCCCGGGCTGCCGCCGATCCAGAGCGCGCCATAGCCCAGCGTCTCCAGCTCCTTGGCGGTCTCCGTGATCGCGCCGCGGCGCGCGGGGTCATCCGTGCGCAGGGCCATGCTCCAGATCCCGATGCGGCCGAGGTCGTGCGCGAGTGAAGTGTCCATGCGGGCCACAACCCCCGTGCGCGACGGGGCTATTCCGCGACGATCCGGTCCCCCTCGATTCTCACCCCGATGGCGGGCAGCGGCTCACTCGCCGGGCCCTGGAGGACCTCGCCCGTGGCCGCGTCGAAGCGCGAGTTGTGGCAGGGGCACGCCAGCTCGGCGCCCTCGGCCCGCACGGAGCAGCCCGCGTGGGTGCAGATCGCGCTGAACGCCGCCACGGTCGCCTCGTCGGCGCGGAAGAGGAACGCCTCGTCGCCGTCGGGGGTCCTGGCGGCGTACGCCTCGCCGACGGGCACGTCGTCGAGCGCGGCCAGGGAGCCGGGGGCGCCGCCCGAGCCGCCGTCCGAGCCCGCCTCGTTGTCGGCGCCCGAGCCGCCCGAGCCGCCCGAGCCGCCCGAGCCGCCCGAGCCGCCCGAGCCGCCCGAGTCACCGGAGTCGTCGCCGCACGCGGCGAGGGCCAGCGCGCCGGCCGAGGCCGCCGTGGCGGCGAGGAGGGTGCGGCGCGTGTGTGGGGTCGCAGTCATACCCGACCACACGGAGCGGCCCCGGAACGGGTTCACCGCCGCGGGAAGGTTTTACGGTGAACCGTTCCGCCCGCCGCCTCGTGAGGGGGGTACGGAACGAGACCGGAGGGCGGTCGGACCATGATCGGCTGGGGTTTGCGGATACTGGTGGCGCTCGGCCTGCTCGGGTCGGCGTGGGTGCACTGGGTCGTCTGGGAGGACTGGGCGCGTTACGACGACGAGGTGGGCCCGATGTTCCTGGTGAACGTCGGCGTCGGCGTCGTGATCGCCGTCGCCGTGCTCGCGTGGCGCGGGCACTGGCTGCCTGAGCTCGCCGCCGTCGCGTTCGGCGCGGCGACGCTCGCGGCCTACGCGCTCTCGCTGACCGTCGGATTCTTCGGGGTCGAGGAGCAGTTCCGCACGGATGAGGAGGTCTGGGGCGTGATCACCGAGGTGGGGTGTGTGCTCTTCGGCCTCGCGCTCCTCGCGCTGCGGTTCAACATCCCGCGCCGGGGCGCGCGGGGGCGGCAGGGCGCGCGCGCATGAGCGAGGGGGCGGAGGACCAGTTGATGCGCGCCCTGCACGACGAACACGCCGCGGCGCTCTGGTCGTTTGCCCTCCAGCTCACCGGCGGGGACCGGGCCAGGGCCGAGGACGTCACGCAGGAGACCCTGCTCCGCGCGTGGCGCCACCCCGGCGTGCTCGACCAGTCCGCGCGATCCGCCCGCTCATGGCTCTTCACGGTCGCCCGGCGCATCGTGATCGACGGGTGGCGCTCGGCGGCGGCGCGTGCCGAGATCACCACCGACGAGCCCCCCGAGCAGGCGGTGTCCGACGACACCGAACGCGCCGTCCAGGGCTGGCTCGTCGCCGACGCGCTGAGCGAGCTCTCCGAGCGCCACCGTGAGGTGGTGGTGCTCTGCTATTTCCAGGGGCTCTCGGTGGCCGAGGCCGCGGCGCGGCTGGGGATCGCCGAGGGAACGGTCAAGTCAAGGACGCACTACGCCCTTCGCGCGCTGCGCCTGGCGCTTGAGGAGAGGGGCGTGACCCGATGAGCGGGGATCCCTACCGCATGTTCGACGGGGCCTATGTGCTCGGCGCGCTCTCGCCGCAGGACCGGGCCGCGTTCGAGGAGCACCTGCGGGAATGCGACGACTGCGCGCGCGCCGTGCGCGAGCTGGCCGGGCTGCCCGGGCTGCTGGCCGGGGCCGAGAAGGCGGCCGTCGTGGAGCGCCCGCCGGAGAGCCTGCTGCCCGCGATGCTGGGCGAGGTGGCCACGGCGCGGCGCAGGCGCCGGGTGATCGCGGTCGTGGCGGCATCCGCGGTGACCCTCGCGGCGTGCCTGGCCCTGGCGTTCACGGCCGTGCGGGTCGACGGCCAAGGCGGCCCCGCGTCGGCCGCGATGACGCCCGTTGGCTCCTACCCGGTCTCGGCGACGCTGCGCCTCGACGACGCGGAGTGGGGCACGCGGGTCGAGATGGAGTGCCAGTACGGCGGCGACCGCGGTGGGGACTACCTGCTGGTCGCGGTGGGGCGCGACGGGGGCACGGAGGAGCTTGCGCGCTGGTACGCGCTCCCGCGCGACTCCGCGTCCCTCACGGTCGGCACCCCGCTGCGGCGTGCGGACATCGAGTCCATCGAGGTCCGCACGCCGAGCGGGGTCACGGTGCTGCGGCTCACGCCCTGAGGTGCCTCAACGGGGCGCGTTCCACTTCTGGTTGGCCGCCCCTGTGCACGTCCAGAGCTGCAAGCGCGTGCCGTTGGCGCTCGTGTTGTCCCGCACGTCGAGGCACTTGTCGGCGCGCGGGTTGACGATGTCGTTGGCGGCGCTGACGACCCACTGCTGGTTGGGGCCGCCGTGGCAGTCCCAGATCTGGAGCGCGGAGCCGTCCGTCACGCCGTCGCCCGTGATATCGAGGCACTTGCCGAGCGCGCGCACCGTGCCATCGCTCCCGAACGTCCACTGCTGCGCGCCCGTTCCGTTGCAGTCGTAAAGCTGCACAGGGGTGCCATTGGCGCTGCTCGCCCCCGCGACATCCACGCACTTGCCGCCGAGGCCCGTGATCGGCCCGGTGCGGCCCGCCGATCCGGTGTCCGTCGAGACGCGCACATGGTCGACCGTGAGCTGCTGCGGGAACTGCGTCGAGCCGTCGGGGTCGCCCGGCCAGTAGCCGCCGATCGCCAGGTTGAGGATCAGGAAGAACGGCTTGTTGAACACCCAGGCGTCGCCGCCCAGATCGGCCGGTGTCCTGGTCTGGTAGGTGTTCCCGTCGACCGACCAGGTGATCCGGTCGGGCGACCAGTCCACCGCGAACGTGTGGAAGTCGTCCGCGAACCGCTGGCCGTTCGGCAGCGTGTACGCCGCCCCGATGCCCTCGGCGCCCGAGTAGCCGGGGCCGTGGATCGTGCCATGGACGGTGCCCGGCTCGGAGCCGATGTTCTCCATGACGTCGATCTCGCCGCTCGCGGGCCAGCCGATGTCGCCGATGTCGTTGCCCAGCATCCAGAACGCGGGCCAGACGCCCTGGCCTTGCGACATCTTGATGCGGGCCTCGACGCGCCCGTACTGGGCCGTGAAGCGGCCCGCGGTGTTCATCCGCGCCGAGGTGTACTCGCACCGGCCGTACCAGCACTGGTAGTTGCCGGGGTTCTCGCGGCGGGCCTCGATCACCAGCTGGCCTTGGCCGTTGAGCTTCGCGTTGGCGTTGCCCGGGGTGTAGTACTGCCGCTCGTGGTTGTTGACGTTGTCACCGACCTCGAGCTGCCACTTGCCGCCGTCGACGCCCGAGCCCGCGGGGCCGTCGAAGGTGTCCTCGAAGACGACGGCCATGGGCACCGCGTCATCGGGGGCGGCCTGTTCGGTGGGGTTCTGGGAGGCGGCGGGCGGCGCGGATCCACCGGCCGTTCCCGCCGAGGCGCCGTTCTGTTGCAACGTCCAGCTCACGGCGAGGACCAACGCCGCGGCGACCACGCGTCTGGCACGCTTCATGGACACCACATCCAGTCAGGGGAAGTTGTGGGGGCGCCCCATTTCACAGCGTGGCGTAGACCAATTCAAGGGGTTGGTACGACCGACTGAGTTCCGGAACGAACGGGTCCGTCGGCGGCGGCCGGGTGTTGGCCGCGGGCAACCGTTCGCTAGGGTCGGCAGGCATGGCGCACAACCCTCACACTCCCCAGCCGCACCAGGGTCCGCAGGACCACGACCCGGCGGGTAGCACCCAGATGTTCCAGGCGTTCGTGAACGACGACTCCGCCGCGCGGCGTTCGACGCCGGCGGCCACGCAGGGCGCGGGCTCGCGCACCGGCCTGATCGTGGGCGTGGTGGCGGCGGCGGTCGTGGTGATCGCCGCCGTGGCCTGGCTCGCCCTCGGCTGAACGACACCCTCGGCTGAACGACACCGTCGGCCGAACGCCGGGGCTACCCGGACCCGTTGACGGCCGCTCGGGGCCGTTGACGGCGGCTCAGGCCCGCTGGCGGGGCCCGTTGACCTCTCGGACCGGCGGAACCGCCCTCCGCCGGTCCTCCTCCTCACTCCTCGGCCGTCAGGCCCTCGCGCAGCTGGGCCAGCGTCCGCGTCAGCAGCCGGGAGACGTGCATCTGCGAGATGCCGACCTCCTCGCCGATCTGGGACTGCGTCATGTTCCCGAAGAAGCGGAGCATGATGATCCGCCGCTCGCGCGCGGGCAGCCTGGCCAGCAGCGGCTTGAGCGACTCGCGGTACTCCACGCCCTCGAGGGCGCTGTCCTCGTAGCCGAGGCGGTCCGCCAGCGAGCCCTCGCCGCCGTCCTCCTCGGGCGAAGGGGAGTCCAGCGAGCTCGCGGTGTAGGCGTTCCCCACGGCGAGGCCGTCGACGACCTCGTCCTCGGAGACGCCCAGGCACGCGGCCAGCTCGGGGACGGTCGGGGAGCGGTCGAGCCGCTGGGACAGCTCGTCGCTCGCCTTGGTCAGCGCGAGCCTCAACTCCTGGAGCCTGCGCGGGACGCGCACCGACCAGGACGTGTCGCGGAAGAACCGCTTGATCTCGCCGACCACGGTCGGCATCGCGAACGTCGGGAACTCCACGCCGCGTTCGCAGTCGAAGCGGTCGATGGCCTTGATCAGCCCGATCGTGCCGACCTGGACGATGTCCTCCATCGGCTCGTTCCGGCTGCGGAACCGGGCGGCTGCGTAGCGCACCAACGGCAGGTTGAGCTCGATCAGGGTGTCCCGCACATACCCGCGCTCCGGGCTGTCCACGTCGAGCGTGGCGAGCCTGAGGAACAGCGAGCGCGAGAGCGTGCGGGTGTCGAGGTTGTCGGTCTCCGCGGGAGCTTCGTGCGGCAACGAGGGTACGTGCGGCGCGGGAACGTGCGGCGTGCCGTTCGTGGTGAGCACCTTGGAGCTGCCCAGTTCTACGGACATGCCACCCCCTTGAGGTCGTGGACGGGTCGCGGCGGCGCGGTGGACGGATGGGGCATCCGACGAGAAGGCGCCCTCTCGTGGATACCGGTCCTGCCGCCACGGCAAACGCGGTTCCAACAGAATGTCACATGTCATCAACGCGACGTAGCTTCATGTCGATAAAACGGCAGAGCCCGCGCGGGAGTTCCCGGCTCCGGGTCGCTCGTCCGACTCAGGCGTCGATCGGATTTGCGGAGCGCAGCCGGGTGAAGCTCCGTGTCAGCAGCCGGGAGATGTGCATCTGCGAAACCCCCAACTCCGCGGAGATCTGCGACTGCGTCAGGTTCCGGTAGTAACGCATCAGCAGGATCCGCCGTTCCCGCTCGGGGAGTTGGACCAGCAGGTGGCGCACGAGGGCCCGGCGCTCGACGCCCGCGAGCTCGGGGTCCTCGTAGCCGAGCCGGTCGATCAGCCCCGGCAGCCCGTCGTCGCGCTCGCTCGCCGCGTCGAGCGACGCGACGCGGTACGCGCGGCCCGCGTCCAGGCTGGCCAGCACGTCCTCCTCGGGGACCCGGAGCCGTTCGGCGATCTCCCCGGCCGTGGGCCGCCGTCCGCGCGCGACCGTCAGCTCGTCCGCGGCCACCCGCACCTGCGCCCACAGCTCGTGCAGCCGCCGCGGCACATGCACGCTGCGCACACTGTCCCTGAAGTACCTGCGGATCTCGCCGATGATCGTGGGCATGGCGAACGTCGGGAACTGCACGCCGCGCTCGCAGTCGAAGCGGTCGATCGCGTGGATGAGCCCGATGGTGCCGACCTGGACGATGTCCTCCATCGGCTCGTTGCGGCCACGGAAGCGGACGGCGACATAGCGCACCAGCGGAAGGTTCGCCTCGATCAGCGCCCCGCGGATCCGGGCGTGCTCGGCGGTCCCGGTCGCGCAGCCGGCCAGCCGCTCGAACAGGCTCTGCGTCAGCGCGCGTGCCTCCGCACCCGGGCTCTGCGTCGCCGCCACCTGCCGACCACCCCTTCACGGCCGTCACAACCGGCAAAAGCAGTCATAGCATCACAAGACATGTCCACTGTGTGCAAGCACCGGGCAACGACGTGTTGATCAACGGGCGGTGGTCAACGGGTCAACGGGACGACGGGCGGCGGCCGACGCGCCGCGGTCAGCGGGCGACGAGGTCGCCGACCCCGTCCACGGCCCCCGAGACGGCCTCGAACGCGAGCGCCACGAACTCGGCTGAGCGCGTGGGCGAGAGGACGACGGCGGCGAACACCGCCACCAGGAGCAGATAGAGCGCGACCCTGCGCGCCAGCGCGATGGTCATGGCCACCTCCTGATCGGTGCGCCGCGATGGACGAAGGGGCTGACCCGTCGAACGGGCCAGCCCCGGAGTCTTCCTGCTGACGAGCGGTAGCGGAGGGATTTGAACCCTCGGTGGAGTTGCCCCCACACTCGCTTTCGAGGCGAGCTCCTTAGGCCGCTCGGACACGCTACCGGGACGAAGCCTATCCCACGCCGGGGGCCGGTCGAAAATCGGTATCGCGAGCGCGGAAGAACGCCGTGAGCGGGGCGGCGCACTCGGCCGCCAGGACGCCGGGGATCACCTCGGGACGGTGGTTGACGCGGCGGTCGCGGAGCACGTCCCACAGGGAGCCCGCCGCGCCCGCCTTGGGGTCGATCGCGCCGTACACCACGCGCTCCACGCGGGAGAGCACGGCGGCGCCCGCGCACATGGCGCAGGGCTCGAGCGTGACCACGAGCGTGCAGCCCGTCAGGCGCCAGGCGCCTGACGACGCCGCCGCGGCGCGGAGGGCCAGCACCTCGGCGTGGGCCGTCGGATCGCCGGTCGCCTCCCGCTCGTTGCGCGCGCGGGCGAGCACGGGGCCGCGGGATCCGCCGGGGCCGAGCAGCACCGCCCCCACGGGCACGTCGCCCGTGCCGGGGGCGGCCTCGGCCTCGGCGAGCGCCTGCCGCATCGCGGGCACCCACGGGTCGCGCAGCGGGTCGGGCGCGTTCACCGGCGCCCGGCCGCCCTCACCTCACGGCCTCGAGGACGTCCGCGCAGCCGAGCGCGTCCGCGATCTCGCTGAGCGCGTCGTCGGGGGCGAGCTTGAGCACGGTCCCGGCCTCGATGCCGAGGTCGGCGAGGATGTCGGCGTCGCCGAGCGGACCGCGCGGCACGGCATCCGGCCCCGCGGGCTCGTCGTCGCCCTCGTCCTCATCGCCGATGCCGTCCTCGGTGCCGTCGAGGTCGACGAGCTGGTCGAGCACGTCCTGGTCGTCGGGCTCCCGGCCGAGCAATTCGTCGGTGAGCAGGATCTCGCCGTACGCGCTGCGCATCGCCCGTGCGGCATCCGATACGAAGACCCTCGGGTCGTCCTCGCCGTCCACACGGACGAGGCCGAACCACGCGCCTTCCTGCTCGATGCAGACGAGAACGGTCTCGTCGTCCGGAGACGAGGCGCGGGCCAGCTCTGCCAGCTCGTCCAGGCTCTCCACGTCATCGAGCTCTGTGTCACTCGCTTCCCAACCATCATCGGTCCGCGCGAGCAGTGCGGTGAAGTACACCGTGACTCTCCCCACTCGGTTAGGCAGTGCCACCTGCATCGTGGCAGAAAAGGGGTGCGCTGTCGGGTAACTCGGCAGTTCACCAACGGAATGTCCGCGCGGGCCGCGCCCGGCTCGTCCTCACCTCCGAGACACCACTCTCCACGGCACCGTCGCTCATTGTCCACCAGGGGAGCGGGCTGTGAAACGGCCGGTCAGCGCGAGTGTCATAGGCGTTCGATACTGTCGAGCCCATGCGGACCCATGTCGTCGACCACCCGTTGGTGGCGCACAAGCTGACCACGTTGCGCGACACGCGTACCGACTCCCCGACGTTCCGGCGGCTGGCCGACGAGCTGGTCACCTTGCTGGCTTACGAAGCGACCCGCGATGTCCGCACCGAGCTGGTCGACATCACGACGCCGGTGGCGGACACCACGGGTGTCAGGCTGTCCCATCCCCGACCCCTGGTCGTGCCGATCATACGGGCCGGTCTCGGCATGCTCGACGGGATGGTCAGGCTGCTGCCGCCCGCCGAGGTGGGCTTCCTCGGGATGATCCGCGACGAGGAGACGTTGCAGGTCTCGACCTACGCGAACCGCATGCCCGAGGACCTCTCCGGGCGTCAGGTCTATGTCCTCGACCCCATGCTGGCGACGGGCGGGACGCTGGTCGCGGCGATCAGGGAGCTGATGGAGCGGGGCGCGGACGATGTGACGGTGATCTGCCTGCTCGCGGCGCCCGAGGGCGTTGAGCGCCTGGAGCGCGAGCTCACCGGCGCGCCGGTGACGGTGGTCACCGGCGCGCTCGACGAGCGGCTGAATGAGCAGGGGTTCATCGTGCCTGGCCTCGGGGACGCGGGCGACCGCATGTACGGCACGGTGGGCTGACGTCCCCCTGGCCGGGATCTCAGCAGGCGGGGGAGGCGTCCTGCGCGGGAGGCGCGGCGAGTTCGGCGAGGCGGCGCTCGGCCTCGTCCGCGGCGGTCAGCTCGGTGAAGCCCTCCCCGATCATCAGGTCCACGACCCGCGGGGGCTCCTCCTCCCCCGCGGGCCGCCTGGGCTCGGCGGTCTCCACGCCGTCCAGCTGGGTGGCGAGCACGGTCAGCGCGCCCGACTCCTCGGTCTGTGCCGTGCCGACCAGTAGGCCAGGGGCGTTCACCTGGCCGTCGTACTCCTCAGGGGCGTTGGCGATCTCGCCGATGGTGAAGCCGCGTTCGGCCAGGGCGTCCGCGGTCTCCTGGGCCAGCCCTGTGCGTGCTGTCGCGTTGAACACATTGACGGTGATGGCGGCGGGCTCGGGCACCCGCTCCGCGGTGCTCGCGGGGGTGCAGTCCTCACCGGCCTGCGCGCCAGCCTGTGCGCGGGGCGCGCGGCCACCGTCGTCGCCACCGGAGAAGACGTCGATGAGCTGGAGCGTGCCGTAGCCGAGCATGCCGAGCACGGTGACGCCGGTGAAGAGCAGGAAGACCGTGCGGCCGCGGCGCCGACGGGGGCGCATCCTGGGGTATCGATCGCCCGTGACGCGGAACTTCTTGCCGCCCATGCCCGGGGGCGTCAGCATGCTCATGGCCGCAGCGTAGTCAGATGAGACGCGCCCGCCTACTAAATGATCAGCTCACATGCCCGGGGAACCCGAACGCAGCAACGCCGCGCCCCTCACTCGAGCTCGAGCACGCGTGCGTGCAGCACCTGGCGCTGCTGGAGCGCGGCCCGCACGGCGCGGTGGAGGCCGTCCTCCAGGTAGAGATCGCCCTGCCACTTGACGACATGGGCGAACAAGTCCCCGTAGAACGTGGAGTCTTCGGCCAGCAGCGTCTCCAGGTCGAGCTGCTGCTTGGTGGTGATCAGCTGGTCGAGGCGGACCGGGCGCGGGGCGACGTCCGCCCACTGCCGGGTGTGGTCCCGGCCGTGTTCGGGATACGGTCGTCCGTTGCCGATGCGCTTGAAGATCACACGGAGAGCCTACCGGGAGGGACGCTTCCGTCGCAGCCTCACGCCATGGGCGGGAGTCGGGCGAATCCCGCCCATGGCGCGCTCCGTCCCGCCCGTCACTCGGGGAGCCGCCAGGCGTAGCCGCCGACCAGGTGCGCGATCACCTGCGCATGGGTGGCGAGCGCCGCGCGGCTGACGTTCTCGAGGGTGTCGCACGCCGCGTGGTAGCAGGGGTCGTGGGGCTCGCCCGCCTCGCCGCCCCAAACCTCCGCGTCCTCGTCGGACTTGATGCCCTCGGCGCCGGTGAACGTGCCGCCCACGGGGATGCCAGCGGCCACGAAGGGGGCGTAGTCGCTGCGCCCGTCGAGCGCCGCGGGGCGGGCCGTCTCGCCGCGGTCGCCGAGGAAGGCGGTGATGTCGGCGGCGACGCCTGGCGTGCCCTCGTGGACGAAGTTGCCGTGGTTGGGCGAGCCGATCATGTCGAAGTTGAGGTAGACGGCGATGGCGTCGCGCTCCTCCTTCGAGAGCCCGTCGACATAGTGCTCGGAGCCGAGCAGCCCGAACTCCTCGGCGGACCACAGCGCGAACCGCACGCGGTGCGGGTGGCGGCCGCGCGGGTCCGCCTCGGCGAGGCGCAGCGCGGTCTCGATGACGCCCGCCGAACCCGAGCCGTTGTCGTTGATGCCGGGGCCCGCGGGGACGGAGTCGAGGTGCGCGCCGGCCATCACCGTGTGGTCGGGGTCGCCGCCGGGGCTCTCGGCCAGGACGTTGAACGTCTCGCGCCGCTCGGAGAGCTCCTCGAGCTCGAGCCTGACCTCCACCGTCTCGCCGCGTTCGACGGCGTCGGCCAGGGTTGCGCCGTCCTCGCGGCTGAGGCCGCCGACCGGGATCGCGGAGTCGTCGGGGCCGCCGAGGCTGCCGGAGAGCACGCCGGGCGTGTTGTTGACGACGAGCGCCCCGCGTGCGCCCGCGTGCGCCGCGTTGGCCTCCTTCTGGGCGAACGTGCAGGTGCCGCGTTCGATCAGGGCGATGCGGCCGCGGTGGTCCGCGGGGTCGAAGTCCTCGGCGGCGCAGCCGGTTCCCGCGGGGGCGAGCTCGGCCTCGACGCCGCCCGGCGGGGTGCTCGCCGTGTAGGTCAGGGCGCGCACGGGGATGTCGCGCGGCTCGGGGCCGAGCGCGGTCAGCCGCTGGGTGACCGCCTCGCGGTAGGGGAAGTCGAAGCGCTGGTAGGTGACGTCGTACCCGGCCTCTTCGAGCAGGTCGCCCGCGTAGCGCGCCGAGCGCTCGTGGCCTGGGGTGCCAGCGGCGCGGGTGCCGTCGGCGCCGTCGGCGATCCGCTGGAAGGCGGCCAGGTGGCGCATCGCGCCCTCGGCCGAGACCGCGTCGACCAGCGCGTGCGCCAGCGCGTCGCCGTCGCGCGCGCCGTTCGCGCCCTCGTTCACCGCCCCTTCGTTCACCGCCCCCCGTCCCTCGGCCGGGGCCGCGAACAGCAGCGCGGGCGCGGCGGCGGCCAGGACCACGGGCACGATCAGCCGGGAGAAGAAAGTCATGAAATGGGACTGTATCCCCCGATCTCGCCATCCGAGCGCCCATTGACCTCGGGGAGAATACGTCCGATCGTTCGAATGTGAGCGAAAGGGTGGCGACGTGGGTGGGGTGATCACCGGCTTCGCCATCATCGCCACCGTCATCGCCACCGGGTACCTCATCGGCCGCCGCGGCTCCCTCGGCGAGAACGGCCGCGAGGTGCTGACCAGGCTCGGCTTCCATGTGGCCACGCCCGCGCTGCTCTTCGTGACCCTGGCCCACTCCGACCCGGCGCAGCTGTTCTCGCCGCCCCTCCTGCTCAGCGCGATCGCGACCCTCGCCACGGCGGGCGCCTTCGTCGCCGTCGGGGCGGCGCGCCGCTGGGGCGCGGGCCGGATCACCATCGGCGCGCTGTGCTCGTCCTATGTCAACGCGGGCAACCTCGGCATCCCCATCGCCGTCTATGTCCTCGGCGACGCCTCGCTTGTCGCCCCGATCCTGCTCTTCCAGCAACTGCTGCTGTCCCCCGTCGCGTTGACGGTCCTCGACCTCACGAGCGCGTCGGCGCGCCGCCGCACGGCCTGGCAGCGGATCACCACGCCGTTCCGCAACCCCGTCGTCCTCGGCTCGCTCGCCGGGGTCTCGGTCGCCCTCTCCGGCTGGACCCCGCCTGGCGTCCTGCTCGAACCCGCCACGCTGCTCGGCAACATGGCGGTCCCGGCCGTCCTGCTGGCGTTCGGCATCTCGCTGCCCGGCAGCCCCGTGCCGGGCCGCGGGCCCGAGCGCGGGCCCGTGCTGCTCTCCGTGGTCCTCAAGGCGTGGGCGCAGCCGCTGATCGCGTGGGCGCTGGCCACCTGGGTGTTCCATCTGTCGCCCGACGACCGGCTCAATGTCGTGGTGACCGCCGCCCTGCCCGCCGCACAGAACCTCTTCACCTACGCGTCGCACTACGACACGGCCCCCCAACTGGCCCGCGAGTCCATCCTTCTGTCCACGGCCCTCTCCGTCCCGACCCTGACGGTGACGGCCGCGCTGCTCGGCTGAGCGGAACGCCCGCGCGGCGGGGTCACACCTCGAGCAGGCGGTGCGTCAGCAGGCCCGAGGCGATGACGGCCAGGGTGACCGCGGGGTAGAGGCTCGCGCGGTTGAACAGCGCCATCGCCAGGGCGGGCGCCGGGTCGCGCAACAGGCGCACGCCCGGCGCGAGCAGCGCGTAGGCGCCCAGCGCGAGCACCACCGCGACGCCGGGCGCGCCCGCCGAGGGGAACGCCGTCCACACCATCCCCGCGCCCGCCACCGCCGCGAGCAGCAGCGCGCCGACCGTGAGCAGGCCGCTCACCCGGTACCCGTAGACCACGGGCACGGTGCGCACGCCCAGGTGCACGTCCTCCTCGACGTCGGCCCAGTCGTTGACGATGTTCCGGCCGCCGATCTCCCACGCCGCCAGCCACACGCAGAACAGCCACAGCTGCGGCCTGTCCACGTGCGGCGTCATCGCGAACCAGCCAAGGCACCCGCCGAGCGCCACCATCACGCCCGTCAGCAGGAACTTGAACGGCGTTACCCGCGCCAGCGCGCAGTAGATCGCCTCAAGCAGCGCCGCCACCGCGAGCAGCACCGCGCACACCCAGCTCAGCATCGCCGCGAGCACCAGCGCGATCGTGCCGAGCCCTAGCACCCAGGTCGTCGCCACGGCCGGGCTCAACCGCCCCTGCGCCAACGGGTGCCGACCCCCCGCGCCGTCGATGTCGAAGCCCGAGTACGCCCGCAGATACCGGAATCGCTGCCGGTCGAGGCGCGCGTCGATCAGGTCGTTCGACGCGAACACCGCGACATAGCCCGCCAGCGCCGCCCCCAGGCACAGCAGCAGCCGCTCGGGCGGCGGCGTGCTGTCCGCGAGCAGCGCGCCCATGAGCGGCTGCGCCACGCTGAGCGTCGCCTGCGTCCCGCGCGAGAAGCCGTACAGCGCGCGGACCTGCCCCGGCAGGTCAGTCAGGGCGGCCATGGCCACTCCCCTCCGCGCCCGAGCCGACGTACTGGTGGGCGAACGCCGCGGCGTGCGGGCCCGGCTCGGCCAGCCGCTCGATCGCGGCCAGCCGCATCCGCAGCGCGAACCGCGGGTCCTCGCCAGGCGGCAGGTGCAGCAGCCGCAACAGCCGGTCGGAGAACTCCTGCGCGCGCCAGATCTCGGGCAGCCGCCGCCCGGAATACGCCTCGAGCGCCCGGGCGTCGCCCGCCCCGAGGCGGCGCACCAGCGCCTCGGCCGCGCCCGCCGCGTCGGCGATCGCCAGGTTCATGCCCTTGGCGCCCGAGGGCGTCAGCACGTGCGCCGCGTCCCCGGCCAGCAGCAGCCGTCCATGGCGCAGGGGCTCGGTGACGCTGCTGCGCATCCGCAGCACGCGCACCTCGGGGAGGCTTTCGATGCGCGGCAACGGCGCGAGGCGCGCGTGCAGTTGCTCGCGGATCCTGCGCGCCGGCCAGTGCGCCTCCGTGTCGCCCGCGGCGCACTGGAGGTAGAAGCGGGTCAGGCGCCTGGTGCGCGGCATCATCCCCGCGAAGCCGTCGGGGCCCACCGCGTAGACCACGCCTGCGGCCGCCTCGTCCACCTCGGCGAGCACCGTCAGCCAGTCGTACGGGTAGCGGTGCGGGACGACGCGGTGCGCGCGCGGCAGCGCGGCGCGCGAGACGCCGCGGAAGCCGTCGCAGCCGACGACGTAGTCGCAGGCGATCTCCAGGGTGTCGCACTGGACCCGCGGCCTGGTGGTGTCGATGTCCGCGACGGCGCGCACGGTCTGCGAGAACAACGGCCGCACGCCCCCGCGCCCCAGCGCCTCGATCAGGTCGCGGACGAGGAACTGCTGCGGATAGACCCAGTGCGCATGGCCGCCCGAGAGCGTTCCATAGTCCACCCTGACCGACCGGTTCAGGCACAGGAAGTCGCACCAGCCGTGCCGCACGCCCTCGGAGAGCAGCCGCCCCGCCAGGCCGTGGCGCCGCAGCGTGGCGACCGTGCGGTGCTCCAGGAGCCCGGCGCGCGCCCGCCCCTCGACATGCGCCCGCGAACGCCGTTCCACCACACGGCAGTCCACCCCCGCGCGCATGAGCAGGTTCGCCAGCACAAGACCCGCGGGTCCCGCGCCGACGATGGCCACCTGGGTACGCAGCCGCCGCATGAATCTTCCACCTCACCCGGCGGGGACGGTGCCGGGGTTGAACAACTCGTCGATCAGGGCCAGCGGTTCGTCGCCGTGCCAGACCAGATACGTCTTGTAGCAGGCGGGTCTTGTCACGCCCCCCTCGCCGCGCCACATGCGCCGGCCCGCGTCGAGCAGCGTGCGCCGGTGGCCCGTGCCCGCCGCGTGCAGCGCGGGGCCCAGCGGGATCGAAGTGCTGGTCAGACACGCCTCGATGCCGGGGGCGAGGCCGAGGCGCGCCACGACATGGTTCACCGAGAGCGCAGGCCCCGCGCGGCGCGTCGCGGCGGAGTACCGCACCAGGACGTCCCCGCCCGCGTCGATCCGGAGCAGCGGAGGAACGCCGTCGCCGGTCGCGTGGGCGGGGGCCCGTAATTGCGCGAGACAGTGGAGATGCAACGATTCACCAGCCATGGCCTCGAGCAACGTCGTGGTCAGGCCGTCGCTCGTGAGCAGCATGCGGGTCATGGGGGAGGAGAAGCGGCGGATCTTGCTGCGCGGGTCGGCCGAGCCGCCGAGTGCGGCGCCGAAGATGGCGTCGAGCGGGACGTCGAGGGGGACATCCAGCGGGAACGCCAGGGGGAAGCCACGGGGCGGGGCCGAGGGGCCGCCCGCGGGATGGGCGGGTTGGGAGACGCCACACGGCGTCGGAACCGACATCTTGATCACTCCTCAGCGGCATGCATCCTCAAGGGCCAACGCGCGTCGGCCCCTCAGGTCACGGCCCAGCCCCGCCCGCACGGGGGCGCGGGTGGAGAATCCATGGCATGGCTCCCGCTGACTCCTCCCGCGCGCCGTCGCCCGCGCCGCGCACCTACGACGAGTTGCTCGCCGCCCTCCAGGAGCGGCGCGACGCGCTGACCAGGTCCCAGCGGCTCCTCGCGGACCGGGTGATGGCGGACCCCGAGGGCGTGGCGTTCATGACCGTCTCCGATCTGGCCTCGGCCGTCGGCGTCAACGAGGCGACGGTCGTGCGCTTCGCCACGGGACTCGGGCTCGAGGGCTACCCGGGCCTGACGCGGCTGTGCCGGGAGCGGCTACGCGAACAGGCGCAGCTGCTGCGCCGTTACCGCACGCTCGAACAGCTCGACACGGAGGGTGGCGAGGGCGGGGGCGACCTGCTCGACCGCGTGGTGGCGCTGGACAGCGCGAACATCGCGCGGACGTTCGCGCGGATCGAGCGCGAGACGTTCTCGGCGGCGGTGCGGGCGCTCGCCGAGGCGCCGCGGGTGCACGTGATGGGGCTGCGCAAGTGCCATGCCCCGGCCTATCTGCTGGGCTATCTGCTGCGGATGGTGCGCGACGAGGTGGCGACGCTGACGACCGGGGCGGGAACGCTCACCGACGATCTGGGGCGAGTGCGCGAGGGCGACTGCTTCGTGGCGCTCTCGATCTACCGCTACACCGCGCAGACCGTGCGGGCCCTGGAGTTCGCGAAGGAACGCGGCGCGCGCTGCGTGGTGTTGACGGACAACCCCGCCTCGCCGCTCGTGGCCCCGGCCGACCACGTCTTCTACGTCGAGGCGTCGGGCCCTTCCGTGCTGCGCTCGCTGACGGCGTTTACGGCGCTCGTGCAGGCGCTCGCTGCCGATGTCGCGCGGGCGCGCGGGCAGGACGTGCGCTCCTCGCTGCTGCGCGAGGAGGAGCTGCTGGAACGGTTCAGCGTGTACGAGGCGCGCTTTCCCCCGTCGGCGCGCTGACCGGCCCTGTCGTGAGAGCGGCCAGGGCGGCGCGCAGCCGGGCGAGGGCGTCGGCGACCCAGGGCAGCGCCAGGGGGTCGGAGGCGCGCAGCGCACGCCAACGCTCCTCGTCCGTCTCGCCGTAGAGCAGGCTCGTGGCCACCCGGACGCGCAGCGCGTCGGGCGCGTCGCCGAACGCCTCGCCCGGCAGCACGCCGACCCCGTGCCGCTCAAGCAGCGCGGTCGCGAGCGCGGCCCCATCGGCGACGCCGCGGGCGGCGAGGGCGTCGCGCAGGGGCGCGAAGTCGGGGTAGAGGTAGAAGCCCGCGGCGGGCGCGCGGCACAGCGCCCCCGCCGCGGTGAACTCGGAGTGCACGGCGCGCGCGACCGTTGCGTGCAAGCGTCCGGCCGCCGCTATGTGCGCCGTCACGCCGGGCGGATCGGTGAGGACATGGGCGGCGACGGCCTGCATGGGGGCGGCCAGGCTGGACCACACCTCGCTGGCCACGCCGGTGAGTTCGGACCGCAGCGCTTCGCCCCAGGGCCCCGCGGGCAGCCGCGCGAAGCCGATGCGCCAGCCGCCGAGCGCGAGGGACTTGCTGAGCCCGCTGGTCACCACGGTGCGCTCGGGGTGGAGCGCGGCGGCGCTCGGCGGGCGCGTTCCGTCGTGGACCAGCTCGGCGTAGATCTCGTCGGCGATCACGGCCAGGCCGTGCCGCTCGGCCAACGCGCAGACGGCGCCGAGCCGTTCGGGGTCGGCGACGGTGCCCGTGGGGTTGTCGGGGACGGTCAGCACGAGCACGCCGGGGCGGCTCTCGCGCAGCGCCGCGGCCAGCCGCTCGGGGTCGGGAACGCCGCCCGCGCCATCGGCGGGGATGTCCACGCCGATCACGCGCTTCCCGGCGAGCGCGCTCTGCGCCGCGTAGCTGACCCAGGCGGGGCGCGGCAGGACGACATCGCCGGGGAGCGCGGCGATGAGGGCGTAGAGCAGGGGCTTGCTGCCGGGCGCGAACACGATCTGGCGCGCCCCCGTGTCGAGCCCGCGCCGGGTGAACCACCCGGCCGCCGCCTCGCGCGCCTCCGCGGAGCCGACGACGGGCCCGTAGCCGTTGCGCCCCGCGGCGGCCGCGAGGCGCCCGGCGAGCTCGTCGGGGACCGGCAACCCGGCCTCGCCGAACGCCAGATGCAGCAGCCGCTCCCCGGCCGCGCGCCGGGCGCGAATGGTCTCGTCGATGGCCAGGGTTGCCGAGTGGATCACCATGACGCAGTTCTTACTGCATCTGAGTCTGTTGATGCAACGTTCCTTGCGCGGATCGGGGTCGCCGAATTGCGCCTACCCGGGGGCGGGCCAACCATGAGGGGACGAGCGCCCCGGAGTGAAAGCGCCCCCGCACGCCCCGCGTTCAGCCCCCGCCGCCGCCCCCGCCGTCCCCGCCCCCACCGCCCCCTCCGCCGTCGCCTCCGCCGCCGAAGCCCCCACCGCCGTCGCCGCCCCCGTCGCCGCCGCTTCCTCCCCAGCCGTCGCCGCCCCCGCCCGGGCCCGAGTCGTGGCTGCCCCAGCTCACCCCGGTGTACCAGGGCTCGGCCCAGACCTCGTCGTCCAGCCCGGGCAGCGGCTTGGCGACGCCGAAGCGGATGCCGCCCGTTCCGTCGCCCACCGCGCACACCACCGCGAAGAAGTGCGCCATCACCGCGTCGAGCGGGTCCGCGTGGTAGTGCGTCAGCGCCGCGAGCGGCAGCAGCGCCCCGGGGCGCCTCGTGCCCGCGCGCGGCCGCGCGATCAACGCCACCTGAAGGCCGTCTCGTTCGAGGACCGAGCTGGTCGCGTTGTACCGCCGCAGCGTCCACGACGCCCACGACGTCCGGACGGTGACGGACCGCCGCGCCTTCCGCCAGCCGCGTTCGGTGGTCAACGCCGCCCGCCCGGCGCCCACGAGCACCGTGAGCGGCGGCGACTCCACCTGGAGGTCGGAGGCCCGGATCCCCTCGGGGCCGCGCAGCCGCAGCGGTGGCGCCGACCCGCTCCCCGGCCACACGTCCGCGCGCACCAGCCGCCGGTCCACCGCCACAAGCACCAGGCCCGCGGGGCTGTCCGCCACCCTGCGGGCGATCCACAGCGGCACCTCCTCGCGCGCCGCCCGCTCCGCCGCCTCCCGCACCGCGCCCTCGCCGCCGCTCAGCCGCACCGCCAACGCGCCGTACGCGCGGGCGAATTCGGCGGCCCGCCGCACCCTGATCGGCCAGCCTGAGCCGCTCGCCCTGATCACCGGCACCTTGCCTGGCCCCGGTGGGATCGCCTCGAGCGGCCGCTCGGTCCCGCCGCTGCCCACCCATCGGCCGCGCAGATACGCCTCCGCCGTGGCCAGCGCGTTCAGCTCGGTCAGCCGCGTCGTCCGCCGCTGCGAACGCAGCTCCCTGTCGGTGAGCGACACCGTTCCCGCGAGGGGGTTGCGCGTCCGTTCCTCGTAGTGCGTCACGCCGACGTTCCGCATGTCAGGCCCCTGTTCCGCCGTCGGGCACGTCCAGGGAAGAGGGCGTGCCGACGGGGTACCGCGGTTCCGTGAAAGCCTCAGATCCAGCTCAGAGTTGACGGCGCGCACACCGCCGCACGCGCCGCCGCACGCGCCGCCGCGCGCGCCCGCTCACGACGCCAGCGCGATCCGCGCCTCGCCCACCAGCTCCGGCACCCCCGCCACCCGCTGGTGCCCCGAGAAGCCCGGCATCAGCTCGCGCAGCAGCCCGAGGCAGCGGTCGGCGCCCAGGCTGCTCGCCAGCGTGAGCGACTGGCGCGCGCTGTCCGCCGCGCGCTCCACCTCGCCCGAACGCAGATACCCGTCCGCCTCGTACGCCAGGAACACCGCCTTCGTCTTCGCCCGCGCCTCGGGCAACTGCCGCACCCCCTCAGCGATATGGCGGTGCGCGTCCCGCTTGGCCCCCAGGTCGAGAAAGCAGCGGCCGGTGTCCACGCTCAGATCCGCGGGCGAGAGCCACGCGCACCAGCTCGGCGGCGACCGGTGCGCCGCCGCACCGAGGCGCGCCTCGGCCGCCGCGATGTCCCGGTGGCACGCCCGCGGATCCTCAAGGAGCGCATACGCCCGCGCGCGGCGCAGATGCAGGAGCGAACGCGACGCCGGGTGCCTGGCGCGCGATATCGCGTGCGCCAGGATCTCCACGGCCGTCCCCGGCTGCCGCAGCCACACCGCCTGATAGGCCAGGTCGCTCAGGATCCCCGCCCCGAGGTCCCGGTCGCCCGCCGCGTGGGCGCTGTGCAGCGCGGCGTGCCAGAACCGGCTCGCGGCCCCGTGTCTGTCCTGGTCGAAACGGTGCCAGCCGATCGTCTGCGCCACCCGCGCCACCTGTATGTGCAGGCGGCGCCCCGTCTCCTGCGGATAGCGCGCCTCGCGCAGCAGATCCGTCAGCGTCGCCAGGTGCGCGTCGAGCAGCCGCACCGTGTGCTGCCGCTGCGCGGTGGCCAGCTCGGCGAGGCGCGCGGTCGAGCTCTCCAGCCAGGCCAGCAGCTCGCTGTCCACGCTCTTGCCGCCCAACGCGCCGGTGAGCCTGGCGGGTTCGAGCAGGGTCCACTGATGGGCGAGGGAGGTCAGGGCGGCCCCGGTGTAGGCGGCGAATGCTCGGCGATCCACGGTCTTGGCCTCTCGTACGGCGGCGAGTGTGCTACGCGGGCCCAGGGAGAGAGGGGAGTCGGTGGCGGGCAGCCACTCGGGCCAGGTGAACGGGTTCACTTCACGGGCGGGAACGGCGAACACCTCTGCGAACAGCAGCTGCGTCTCCTCGTTCGGCGTGCGCTTCCCGTGCTCGAAGTGGGATATGCGCTGGCGCGTGATGCCCGACCGCAGGCCGTGCGCCTCCGCGGCCAGCCTGACGCGCCGCGCCAGCTCCTCCAGGCTCCAGCCGCGCTGGAGGCGCAAGTATGTCAAGGGATGGCGGATCGGGAAATCCACAGACTCATTGGACCATCGCGCGCGCTCCCTGGGGAGGGGCCCGGCGGCGAATGGACGACACGTGGACGACAACGCGGCCCTTACGCGCCCCCGCGCGCCCCTGCTTGGCTGGTGTCCGCACCCCCACGACCGGGTACCACACGCCGATCGCACGACCGAGTACCGCGACCGAAGCACCAGCGACCGAAGCACCAACGACCGAAGCACCAACGACCGAGTCACCACGACCGAGCACCGCCTCAGCAACGGAGGGCGCATGACCGCGCGGACGACCCGGGCCACCCGGATCACCCGGGCCGAACTGGAAGCCGAGTTGGCCCGCTACCTCAGCATCACAGGACACCGCTTCGCCACCGGCCAGGAGTCGCCGCAGATGTTCTCCGGGCTCATCGACCGCGTCTGGCACGAGAAGATGCAGGACCCGGTCGCCTACGCGGAGTTCTGCGCCGCGCACGCGGGCGAGCCCGTCGCACACGCCCCCGTCACCGGCAGCGGCCCGGTGAACTGGATCGTCGACTACGAACGCCGCTTCGGCACCCTCCCCGACGCGTGGTTCATGGGCGCCGACGGCGTGGTCAACGAGCCGCTGCGCCGCGAGTACCACCGTACCGGCGCCGTGACCCGCGCCGAGTGGATCTGCTCGCCCCGCCCCACCCACCTCGTCGAACGCCGCGGGATCGCCCGCGGCACGGGCCCGGGCGCCAGCGGTGCCGCCGCCTGAGCCCGAGGGCCGCACCGCGCTGCGCCCGCTGGCCGCGACCGACGCCGTCGCGATCAGGTCGATCTACGGCCCCGGCGCCGTCAGCCAGCTGGCGCGGCCCCCCATGGACGCCCGGGGGGCCCAGGCGTGGCTCGCCCGGCACCTGCGCGAACGCCCCGGGCCCTGGCGGCTGATCACCTAGGGCATCACCGCCAGCCCCTCCGCCGTGCCCCCCGAACGGCGCGAACTCATCGGCGTCATCCGGCTCGTGCGCCGCGCGCGCCACTCCGCCGAGATCGCGTTCATCCTCCGCGAGGACGTGTGGGGCCGCGGCCACGCGACCCGCGCCCTCGCCCAGGTTCTGCCTCGCGCGTTCGACGACCTCGACCTGATCATCCTCAGGGCCAGGCACCATCCGGCCAACACGGCCGCCCGCCGCGTCCTGGCCCGCGCCGGGTTCGTGCTTCGCGACGCGACCGACGACCAGGTGACCTGCCTGCACACCCGCGGCGCGTGGCAGGCGGCGACCGACCCGTGGAGCACGCTGCTCCCGGGCTGAGACGCGCCGGCCGCCGTCTGTCTGGGGAGGGACGGCGGCCGGCGTCCCGGGACCGTCCTTCCCCCTGGACCAACGGGCCCGCGCACGGGGGGAGTCGAGGCGCGCGGGCCCGTTGCACCCTGCGGGGCGGGCACCGTTACCGCTGCGAGTGCCCCGGCGAGTACCCCAGCGAGTGCCCCAGCGAGGCGATCAGCGTCTCCGCGTGATAGGTCAACGCCGCCCGCGCCCCTTCCGAGACCCCGCGCCGGTCCAGGTCCCGTATGAACCGCTCCAGGGAATCGATGGCCCGCCGCTCGTCGCCCCGCGCGACGGCGCGCTCCGCGCGGTCGAGACTCGCCGCGAGACGCCGCGAGGCCGCGCCGTCGACCCGCTCGTCCAGCTGCCCCCGCAGCGCCCCCAACGCGCCGGGCGCCCACACGCCGGGCACCGGGACCTCGGCGAAGTCCATGTCGGAGGCCAGGTAGAAGCCGGTGTACGACGGCTGGTTGTACGTCGTCTGCTGCCGCGCGACCTCCGCCCTGTACTGCGGATCGTGCATGAGCGTGTAGAGCTTGTGACCGGTCACCTCGGTCGAGGTGAACACCCGCATCGCCGAGCTGTCCCGCAGCGGCACGAACAACTCCTCGCGCCAGTCGCCCAGCACGTCGGCCACCAGCGAGGGGTTTCCCTTGGTCCAGTTGTTCGTGGTCGTGCCCTCGGCGGTGAGCAGGGTCCCGCGCCGCCAGTCCTCGATCGTCGGCGTCTGATACGTCTCCGTCGTGGCGCCGTGGACGAGCTGCGTCGTGAGGTCGGCGGCCCACCTGATGCTCTGGTTGGTGCCGGGCGTCGTGGCGTCGATCCGCCGCCCGTCCGCCGTCCACAGCCCGGCCCCGGCCGGGTTCTCGCCGCCCTCGGGGTGGTTGGCCCATGTCTCGAGCCCCGGCTCGTCGGGCAGCACGTCGCCGATCATGCCGCGCCCGGTGTCCACGCCCGTGTACCGCCCGTACAGCACCTCGCCCGTGGCCGCGTCGCGCAGCGCGTAGCCGAGCGGCGCGCTCGTGGCGCCCTCGTGCACGGTGTAGATCTCGAGGCCAGGGCGTTCCGGGTCGATGTCGGTCACGTGCATCGCGTCGCCGTGCCCGAGCCGCGCCTGGACGCCGGGCGTCGCGCTGCCCTCGGGCATCTCGTCGAACGAGCTGTAGAGCAGCGACCCGTCGTCGTCGAGCGTCGCGGAGCCGTAGACGACCTCCTGGCGCCCGTCGGCGTCCACATCGGCCGCGCTGAGCGAGTGGAAGCCCTGCGTGGTGAGCGTTCCGTACTCGGGGTCGGTGCCGTCGACGCCGTGCGGGGAGTCGTTGAACGGGTTCGACATCCGAGCCCAGCCGCTGTCCACGTACCAGTCCTCGCGCAGCCGTTCGCCGTCCCAGCGGTAGGAGACCAGGGTGGAACGCGTGTAGTAGCCGCGCGCGAAGACGGCCGAGGGGTGCTCGCCGTCCAGATAGGCGACGTTCGCCAGGAAGCGGTCCACGCGGTTGCCCGGCTCGATCCGGCTCATCGCGTAGTCGCCCCACATGAGCCCGTCGTCGTGGCGTCCTGGCCGGTAGCGGATGGTCTCGAGCTCCGCGCCGGTCGCGCCGTCGAACACCGAGAGGTACTCGGGGCCTTCGACGACGAAGCCCTCGAACGCGCGCAGGTTGTTCCTGCTGCTGCGGCCCGGCGCGTACACGTCCATGAAGTGGTCGGCCAGCGCCTCGGCGTCCTGGCGCGAGAGCGGGTAGTCATACGCGGGCTCGATGCCGAACGCCTCTTCGAGCGTGGCGGGCCAGCTCCCCTCGACGACCTCGGGGTGCTCGTGCCAGCCCCGGAACATCTCGACGACGTGGTCGTAGTAATCGGCCGCGCTCATGCGGTAGTCGTCCGCGTGGGAGTACCCGGCGCGGCGGTCGTCGCGCGGCAGGGTGATGTAGCGCTCCGACGCGACCTCGCCGTCGGCGCCGTAGCGCGTGATCCTGGTGCCTGGCGCGGTCTTGAACATCATCTCCGAGCGGCCGTCGCCGTCGAAGTCGTAGACCAGGA
This sequence comes from Streptomyces sp. PT12, assembly GCF_003311645.1. GTDB lineage: Bacteria > Actinomycetota > Actinomycetes > Streptomycetales > Streptomycetaceae > Streptomyces. Next base: position 30,969 of record NZ_QEST01000010.1, read on the forward strand.
ACTGCGTGTAGTGCGCGCCCGCACGGATGTTGCGGCCCAGGTCGATCCGGTGCAGGAGCGTGCCGTCGAACCTGTAGGTGTCGATGTAGACGTTGCCGGTGTAGCCGACCTGCGAGACATCCTTGGCGTTGGACGGGTACCACTTGACGACGTACTCGTAGGTGCCGTCGCCGTCCACGTCGCCGACGCTCATGTCGTTGGCCGAGTAGGTATACGCCTCCCCCGCGGGGGTGACGCCGTCGGCGGGCTTGCGCAGCGGCAGGTCGTAGTAGCCCTGGTCCCACGCGGTGACCGGGTCGCTGAGGTCCACCTCCACGCCGTCGACGACGGCGGCGACGCGGTACTCGCTGGTGGCGGTGCCGTCCGGGTCGAGGTGGTTGGTGGAGTCGGTGACGGTGGCGAGGAGTTCGCCGTCGCGGTAGACGTGGAAGTCGGCGCCGGTCAGCCCCGTGTCCGAGGCGCCGGTGACCTCGGTGGCGAGCAGGCGCCAGCTGAGGAACGTTCCCTCGTCGGCGGACACGGCGACCAGGCCGCGGTCGAGCTGTTCGAGCTGCACCGCCCCGCGGCCATCTGCCCCGCGGCCATCTGCCCCGCGGCCATCTGCCCCGCCGCCGTCGGCGCGGGCCTCGGGGCCGCCAGCCACGACGAGCAGCCCGGCCGTCATCAGCCCGGCCAACGGACCGGCCAACCAGCGATGTTGTCTGTGAGGTGTCATCGTCGACGCCCTTTGAGTCGTTTCAATGAGACGTTTCAAACAATCGGCGGCGACGCTATGGGGTGACGGATGGGCCGTCAAGGGGGTGCGCCCTGCGGGTGCCCTGCGGGCGGCTACCGAGTCCGGTGGCGCGGGCCGCCTGCCGCGGTGGCTTGTCTCGCCATGGGCGCCCCGAAACGCGGTACTTGCGTGGTACGAAACGCGCCGTGTGCCGGACGGGCGTTCGCCCCCGCGTAGCCGGGAACGGCGCGCGCCCGTGCCCCGCACCGGCCCGCTCCCCGAGCCCAACGTGCGCGCGGTGAACGACGAGAGCGGCGGCCAGGAAGGACGTCAAGCCAGTAGCCGCCGCAACGGCCACCGTTCGGCGACCGCGAAGCCCCGCCGACCAGCGGGTCAGGGTGATGCCGTACTTGCGCGTAGCCGGATTCCCTTGTCGCCGCACGCGCCGCCGCACAGTCTGAGGGCGGAACAACGCCCATGCCACACGGGGAGGAAGACGAGGACGCGGGGAGCACACGGCGGAACGCGCGTGGGCCGGATGGCCTGGGGGTTGCCGTGGCCGCCGCGGCGGTCGGCGTTGCCCTGACGACCGTCCCCACGGCGGAGGCGACAGGCCGCGACTTCGGCAGGGACTTCGGGTCGCGACTTCGGCGGGGACTTCGCGCACGCCACCGCCGCCCCCACCACCGCCGTCGCGGCGATCACCTGCACGGTCAACACCAACAACGTCAACTACCGCTCGGGCTCGGGCTTCGGCTACACGTCCTACGGCCAGGTGCACCGGGGCCACCGCCTGCTCAACGCCAAGACCTACGGGGACACCAACCAGCGGATGTGGATGGGCGGCGATGTCGAGGGGCGCCGCTTCGCCTACATCAGGCGGGACTTCCTCAGCTGCTGACCCGGCGCGAAGGCTCCACCGGGCCCGTTCCCCGGTGGGGCCCTCCCCGGTGGGGCCCTCCCCGGTGGGCGGGGCCGCCCGCCGTCCGCGCCACCTCATCGAGCCGCGCCCGGTACCCCTCCCACCAGTCCGCGTCGACCTCCGGCATGTTGTCCCCGTTCGATCTGAGCCCCACCGCGCCGTCGATCAGCTCCCGCACGATGTCCGCGTGGCCCGCGTGCCGGTGCGTCTCGGCGGTGACATGCAGCAGGATCTGGTGCAGCGTGACCTCGTGCCGCGTCCAGTGCGGAACGTGCCCCGGCGCGTCGAGCGGCAGCTCCTCGATCGTCGCGTCCGCGTGCGCCCACACCCGCCGATACAGCCCGACGATGTCCTCCCTCGACTCCTCGGCCGTCGCCCACAGGTCGGCGTTGGGCTCCGCGTCGGCCGATATCCACGGCAGCTCCTCCGCCAGCTCCCGACCGAACTTCCTCCCGAACGTCCAGCCGAAATAGCCGATCTCGTTGGCCGCCATGTGCTTGACCAGCCCGAGCAGATTGGTGCCCGTGCCCGTCATCGGTCGGCGTATGTCGTACTCCGAGAGCCCGTCCAGCTTCCACAGCAGGGTGTCCCTGGCCTCCTGGAGATAGCGCCGGAGGTCGGCCTTCGGTTTTGTCTCGTCCATACTCCGGAGTCTCGCACCCGCCACTGACAAGCGCCGCGCTGATCCTCACCATCCGGTGGGCGCGTCCTCACCATCCGGTGGGCGCGGCAGAGCGCGCCACCGCCTCAGGAGAGCCAGTCGCGGTAACGCGTCGTCGCGATACGGGCGTTGGCCGGGGCCGTGAGAACGTCGCCGCGCACGGCCGCGAACATGCCCGCGCCGTCATCGGTGACGACGCGGCGCCCGTCCCCCTTGGCCCCGAGGGTGATTCGGCCGAGCTCGTCCAGGGGGAGAACGTCGGGCCCCGCGATGTCGAGAACGCCGTTCAACGGCTCGCCCACCGCGACATCCGCCACGGCCCTGGCGACGTCGGCGGCGGCGATCGGCTGGACGGGCGTGCGCGGCAGGCGTGAGGATGTCAGGCGGCGTGGAGTGGGCGCTGCACTGCCGCGTGGTGCTGACCTCGGCCGAAGGGCCCGTTCCGGCCGCGCGGTTGGCGCAGTTGCGCGATGTCTCGCCCACCTCTCTCAGGGCTTGCAGATCATTAACATGTTGCTTTCCGCTCTGGAGCTCGTTGGTGTGGTATGCGCATCCAGGACGAGGCTCGTGCCCAACGCGCAGTGAAGTGTGCGGTGTTGTTCCCGCGTCTGGACGAGCGGCAGCGGCGCTTGCTGATGGGCGCGGGGGCCCGGGGGCTGGGGCACGGCGGTATCCGGGCCGTCGCGCGGGCGGCCGGGGCGAGCGAGACGACGGTGCGCAAGGGTGTGTGCGAGATGGAGGCCGGCGAGGCTCCGTTGGGGCGGGTGCGGCGGCCGGGCGGAGGACGCAAGCGGGTCGCGGACCTCGATCCCGGGCTGCGGCCCGCACTGCTGGCCCTGGTCGAGCCGGATGAGCGGGGTGATCCGATGTCGCCGCTACGGTGGACGGTGAAGTCGACCCGCACCCTCGCGCGGGAGCTGACCCCGGGCCGGGCACAAGATCAGCACCGATACCGTCGCTACTCCGCTGCGGGAAGAGGCCTTCAGCCTGCCGGCCAACGCCAAGACGATCGAGGGCAGCCAGCACGCCGATCGCGATGCCCAGTTCCGCTATCTCAACGAGCAGGCGCCCGGGCACCGCGATGCCGGACAGCCGGTGATCAGCGTGAACACCAAGAAGAAGGAAGCTCGTCGGAGAGTTCAAGAACAGCGGCCGACAGTGGCGGCCTGCCGCTTGATCCAGCGACGGTACACATCCACGACTTCGCCGACCCCAAGCTCGGCAAGGCGATCCCGTACGGGAACTACGACCTGGCGGCAAACACCGGGTGGGTCAACGTGGCACCGATCACGACACCGCCGCGTTCGCGGTGGAATCGATCCACCGCTGGTGGCACGGCCAGGGCCAGGCCGCCTACCCGCAGGCGACTCAACCGCTGATCACCGCCGACGCGGGCCGCTCCAACGGCTACCGCACCCGGACCTGGAAACTCCAACTCGCCCGGCCGGCCGCCGAGACGGGCCTGACCGTCACAGTCTGCCATCTGCCGCCCGGCACATCGAAGTGGAACAAGATCGAACACCGGCTCTTCTCCCACATCACCATGAACGGGCGAGGACACCCGCTGACCAGCCACGAAGTCATCATCGAGTCGATCGCCACGACCACCACCCGCACCGGTCTGCGCGTCACAGCCCAGCTGGACACCAACGCCTACCCGGCTGGAGTCGCCATCGACGACGCGGAGATCGCGGCCCTGCCACTGCCCCGCCACGCCTTCCACGATGACTGGAACTACGCGCTGCACCCCCAGCCAGCCCCGGCCATCCCCGCAGCCCGATCCCCGCAGACGCCGACGCAGAAGTGGGATCAGGCCCCGCTGTCCGAGCCCGCACCGACCGGACTGTCCTCACACGAACTGGACGACCTCACCCAGGTCCTGGCCCCGGACGGGGATACCGGACACGGTCGCCCACCCCGGCTCGCGTTCCCCGACCAGGTCCTGGCCACCATGTCGCACCCGCGCGTCAACCTAGCCGCGCAACCCCTCGCCGTGCTCTACGGCAGCAGCCACACAGCCATACACCGCACCCTGCTGAAGATCAGGAGACTACTCGACGTGCACGGCATCAGCGTCTCACCCGCGACCACCCCACCCACCGTCCTGGCCACCCACCGTCCTGGCCACCCTCCAAGCCCGGGTCACCGCCCTAAGCAACGACCGCAACAACAAGACCAAGACGACAAGTTGATGATCTGCAAGCCCATAGCCAAGCAGCTCCAGGCCCTCCCGCGCGCCGAGCTGGTGCGCTCGGTGGTGGGCCCTTCGCGCGGCTATGTGCTGGGCCGTTCGCCCGAGCGGATCACGGTGCTCGACGTGGTCAAGGCGATCGACGGCCCCGGACCGGCGTTCGTGTGCACGGAGATCCGCCAGCGCGGCCCGATGGCGACCCCGCCCGAGGCGTGCACCGCGCCCTGCGCGATCGCGGCCGCCATGGCCTCGGCGGAGTCGGCCTGGCGTGAGGCCCTGTGGGCCGTGACGATCGCCGACCTGGCGCGCCAGGTCGAGGCCGGATACGGCGAGGGCGCGTTGGCGCGCATCGGCGCGTGGCCGCGCCCCGGGGGCGCGCCGGAGGAGTGATTGCGCCGGGCACAACGGAGGCGAAGGAGCGCTCATGCGAAACGCAGCCTGTTCCCCGCGTCGTTCCGTGCCACGAACAGCGTGAGGAACGCCTGCCCCGCCATCGCCCCGATGCGGTGCTCGCGGCCGTAGTAGGTGTTCTCCCCCGACGCGCCGTACGTCCGCCCGTCGGTGAAGCGGTCCATCAGCCGCGGCTGCTCCTCGTTGTGCAGCCGCTCCCACACGGCGGCGGCCGGGTCTATGCCCGTGTCCTGGGCGGTGAGGGACACCAGGAGGTCGAAGTTGCCGAAGTAGTAGGGGAAGTGGGTGCCCCAGTCGTTGCCCTCGGGGTAGTAGATCTCGCCCGAGCCCGGCTGGTAGATCGTCCGCGTCGTGCCGTCGTCGACCGGGAACGTCTCGTCGACCAGCGCAGAGTAGACGCGGGTGATGTTGTGCAGGGCGGCGCGTCACGCGACGCATTCATCGCAACGGTGGCTTCCTGGTGGGGAGTCGGCGCGTCAGATGCGGTGGAGGCGCGGCCCTTCCTCCTTGTGTGTTGCTGTGTGTTTGTGGGCGCATAGCTCATCACGGCGGGGGCATGGTGCGGACAGCTGCACTTCGCCCACAGGCCCTCGGACATCGATGCGGACACGGCCATGGGCGGTCAAATGCAGGATGATCCGGAAAGAGTTCGGGCCCTGGTCAAGCACTCTGAGCTGATCAGGGCGGAGTCCCTCAGCCCTCGGGAATCCACCGGCCTTATCGAGAAGATCGCAGCGGAGTATCCCGGTGATGGTTCGTGAGTGCCTGAGGACGGCCGTGTGGCGCAAGTCCAGCCGCTCCAGCCCGGAGGGCGGCGCATGCGTCGAGGTGGCCTCGGGCCTCCCGGGCCTGGTCCCCGTGCGGGACAGCAAGGTCGCGGGCGGGCCCGTGCTGCTCAACTCCGTTGGTGCCTGGGATGCCTTCATGCGGGAGATTCACCTGAAGGGGTGAATTGGGGCTCGGGCGGGGTGAGGTGGGGATAGCTGAGGGTAACGTTGGGGCGTAGATCAAGCACGCTACGTTACGTCTCGCCGGGAGCCTCACATGAGCAGCCAGCCTTTCGAACTCCCCGAGTTCTACGTGCCATACCCGGCGCGGCTCAATCCGCATCTTGAGGAGGCGCGCCAGCACTCCGCGCGGTGGGCCGCCGAGATGGGGATGCTGGAGGGGTCCGGGGTGTGGACCCGGGCCGATCTCGACGCGCACGACTACGCGTTGCTGTGCGCCTACACCCACCCCGACGCCAGTGGGCCCGACCTGTCGCTCGTCACGGACTGGTACGTGTGGGTCTTCTTCTTCGACGACCACTTCCTGGAGGTCTTCAAGCGGACCCAGGACCGGCCTGGCGGCAAGGCGTACCTGGACCGGCTGCCGCGGTTCATGCCCATGGACGACGCGGCGGCCGTGCCCGAGCCGACGAACCCCGTCGAGGCCGGGCTCGCCGACCTGTGGGCCCGCACGGTGCCCGCCATGTCGCCCGACTGGCGCCGCAGGTTCGCCCTTTCCACGGAGCACCTGCTGAACGAGTCGCTGTGGGAGCTGTCCAACATCAACGCCGGGCGCGTGCCCAACCCCGTCGAGTACATCGAGATGCGCCGCAAGGTCGGCGGCGCGCCCTGGTCGGCCGGGCTCGTGGAGTACGCCGCGCGCGCCGAGGTACCCGAAGTCATCGCGCACAGCCGCCCGTTGCGGGTGCTGCGGGACGCGTTCTCCGACGGGGTGCACCTGCGCAACGACCTGTTCTCCTACGAGCGCGAGGTCGGCGACGAGGGCGAGATGTCCAACGGCGTCCTCGTCCTCGAGACCTTTCTCGGCTGCTCCACCCAGGAGGCGGCCGATGCCGTCAACGACCTGTTGACCTCGCGGCTCCAGCAGTTCGAGCACACCGCGCTCACCGAGGTGCCGCCGCTCCTCGCCGAGAAGGGCGTGGACGGTGAAGGGGCCGCGGCCGTGGCGCGCTATGTGAAGGGGCTCCAGGACTGGCAGTCGGGCGGCCACGAGTGGCACATGCGGTCGAGCCGGTACATGAACAAGCGGGCCAACCGCTCCTTCGGCACGGCCCCGGGCGCGCTCGCGATTCCCGGCGTCGCCGGGGTCGCCACCACCCCGCGCGCCGAGGCCGCGCGCGTCCGCCGCTTCACCCATGTGCCCCACCAGCGTGTCGGGCCCTCGCTGCTGCCCGAGTTCGACATCCCGTTCACCCTGAGGCTCAGCCCGCACCTGGACGGGGCGCGGGTGCGGCTGGTCGCGTGGGCGCGGCGCTTCGGGATCCTCGACGCGCCACCGTGGGACGAGGACAAGCTCGCCGACTACGACCTGCCGCTGTGCGCGGCCGGGCTGCACCCGGACGCCACCGCCGATCAGCTCGACCTCGCGAGCGCCTGGCTGGCCTGGGGCACCTATGGCGACGACCTCTACCCCGTGCAGTTCGGGCGCACCCGCGACCTCGTGGGGGCCAAGCTGTGCACCGAGCGCCTCGCGGCGCTGACGCCCGTCGATGACCTCGCCGCCGCGCCCCCGCCGGTCACGCCCCTGGAGCGCTCCCTCGCCGACCTGTGGACGCGGACCGCGGCGCCCATGGACCTGGCGGCGCGGCGGCGGTTCCGCGAGGCCATCGTGGTCATGACGGAGAGCTGGCTGTGGGAGCTGGAGAACCAGAGGGAGAGCCGCATCCCCGAGCCCGTCGACTACATGGAGATGCGGCGGCTGACGTTCGGCTCCGACCTCACCATGGCGCTGTGCCGCCTCGGACACGGCAAGCGCGTGCCCGAGGCCGTCTACCGCGCCGGTCCGATGCGCTCCCTCGAGAACGCCGCGGCCGACTACGCCTGCCTGCTCAACGACGTGTTCTCGTACCAGAAGGAGATCGAGTACGAGGGCGAGATCCACAACGGCGTGCTGGTCGTCCAGGACTTCTTCGACTGCGACTACCCCGCGGGGCTGCGGATCATCGATGACCTGATGCGGTCGCGGATGAGCCAGTTCCAGCATGTCGCCGCCCACGAGTTCCCGGTGATGTACGACGACTTCGCGCTGGACGCCGAGGCCAGGGAGATCCTGGACGGCTATGTGCGCGAGTTGCAGAACTGGCTGGTCGGCATCCTCAACTGGCACCGCCACTGCCGCCGTTACCGGGAGACCGACCTGCGCCGCCACGCCTTCGGCCCATGGGCGCTGCCCACGCGTCCCACGGGCCTGGGCACGGCGGCCGCCCGGATCAGGCTCCCGGCGGCATGAGGACCCCGCCCGTCGGCGGAGGCGGACGGGCGGTGCGGATGGGGACGGGACCCCCAGGGGCAGGGCACCGTGCAGATGACGTACGCCGTGAGGCTCTGGTCGAAGGTGCCGGTGTTCTTCCCGTAGGTGATCCAGGAGTTGCCCGAGGGGCGGGTGTCGAGCAGGTGGATGTCGAAGGAGCTGGTGCCCGCGCCGCCGCCGGTGGGCACCTGGCCGGTGGACACCTGGCCGGTGGGGCAGGCCACCTGCGCTCACACCACGACGACCCTGGGGTAGCGCTGGAGCAGGTCGCCCGCCCGGTCCCGCGCGTCGGCGCCCCAGATTAGGGCCAGCCTTCCGCGCGTCTGGTGCAGGCTCCAGTCGCCTTTGTCGTCGCGGTAGAAGGCGTAGGCCGCACGGAACTCCTCGGGCGTTCCCACCACCGTGTCGGCGAGATACGCCTCCGCAAGCTGTTCGCGCGTCGGCTTGGGGACCAGCCGGGCCACGGTGCCCTGGGTCAGCCCGGCCAGCGTGTCGGCGTCGGCGCGGTAGGCGTCGGCCCTGGCCGCGTCGGCGCACATCACGTGCACGCCGCGCCCGGGGTTGGGCCGCCCGGTCGAGGAGCGCGCCGCGGTCGCGTAGAGCTGGACGACCAGCAGCGACGCCAGCCGCTTGGCGGAGCCGCGCAGCGCCCGAAGGGTGTGGACATCCCCGTGGGCGCACCGGATGGCGGCGAGCAGCGTCGGCTCGTCGGCCTCGACGCCGAGCGAGCGGCGGGCGAACTCCGCGGTGAGCGCGATCATTTCGTTCCGCGTCCGGTTATCGAAGTCCGATGTCTGAGGGAGCTGCGCCTCCTCGGTGTAGAGGATGGGCGCGGCGCCGAGCCGCACGGCGCCCGAGGCGATCAGCGGCGGCAGGGGGTTGCCGCGCCCCAACGCCTGGGGATCGATGGAGGTGGTCACGGCGATGGTCAGCCACTCGCGCACATCCAGGACCTTCCGCATCTCGGGCGTGGGCGCGGGCAGCGACCAGCTGTGCGCGACGTTCCCCTCGCGGGTGACGTTCACCGAGATCCGGTCGTCGGCGATCACGAGGGTCAGCGACGGCACGATGAACACCCCGTCGAGCAGGTCGGTGCCGAGCCCGTACGCCGCGTAGCGGTCGAGCGTCGCCACGCGCCAACGCCCGTTCTCGCGGCGGAGGATGGCCACCTCGAAGGAGGGGTTGACCACCACGACGGGGGTGTTCCCCGTGGGCAGGACGCCCAGGGTCGCGCGCCAGGTGGCATGGGGGAAGCCGGTGAGCGCGGGCCGGTCGCCTGGCCCGACCTCCGCCCACCCCGCCTCACGGCAACGCCGGTGGTGCAGCGACGCGTCCCCGGCATCGGCGTCCCCCGCGACCTGCACGAACAGCGCGGGCCGCCCCCACCGCCCGAAGCCCTCTCCACACGTCTGGCAGTCCACGGGGCGCAGCGTCCCCAGCAGCTCGGCGACCCCATCCGCGCCCAGCCTCTCCCGCGTCCCCCCGTCGACCACGATCCCGCGCGCCATGCCGCACCCCTCATCCTCGCCCGTTTGTAGCCACGCTAGCCACGCCAGCCGGGACCCGTCCCGAGCGCGAAAGGTCATTCCCTGGCGGCGCGTTGCCTCATCGCGACAAGGCTGTCCCGGCGTGCGGCGGTGTCGGGGTGGTCGGGTCCGAGGGTCGACTCGGCGACGGACACGGCGCGTTCGGCCAGGGGGATGGCCTCGGAGAATCGGCCCAGCTCGGCGAGGGTGACGGCGAGGTTGCCCAGGCGCGTGGCGGTGCGGGGGTGGTCGGGTCCGAGCGCTGCCTCGGTGATGGCGAGGGCGCGTTCCTCGAGGGGCAGGGCCTCGGCGTGCTCGCCGAGGCGGGAGAGGGCGGTACCGACGTTGCCGAGGCGCGTGGCGGTGTCGGGGTGCCGCGGTCCGAGGATCGACTCGGTGATGGTCAGGGCGCGTTGGGCCATTGCCAGGGCCTCGGTGTGTCGGCCGAGATCCGCGAGGGTCAGGGCGAGGTTGTTGAGACACGTGGCGGTGTAGGGATGGTAGAAGCCGAGCGTTGCCTCGGTGATGGCGAGGGCGCGTTCCTCGAGGGGCAGGGCCTCGGCGTGCTCACCGAGATCCGAGAGAACGGCGGCGAGGTCGCCCAGGCACGCGGCGGTGTCGGGATGGTGGGGGCCGAACGCGGATTCGGCGATCGTCACGGCACGTTCGGCGAGCAGCCGGGCCTGGGCGAACTCGCCGCGTGCCCTGAGGTAGTCGCCCGCCCTGACCAGCAGAAGCGCCAGCTCGCCCGACGCGACGGCTGGGGAGTCGACGGCGGCCATCGCGAGGACATGGGGCAGGAGCAGCTGCCAGTGCGGCCAGGTGGTGTGCTCCTCTGGTCGGTGCGCCCTCACCGAGCGCAGCACCAGGGCGAACGCCATCGCCTCGGGCCCCGGTGGCACCCGGCGACGCCACAGCCGCGACCAGCGGGAACGCCGCGGCCCAGCCGGGGCCGTGGCGCGGACGACGGCCTGGAGCAGGCGGTGGACCGTGACCGTGGCGTCGGTCAGGGTGATCAGGCCGTAGGCGTTGAGCAGGCCAAGGGCCTCGTCCACCGCGTCCCGCGTGGCAAGGGCGGTGTCAAGCACCGTGCGCGGCAAGGGCGTTGGCGCGCAGTGCGCCAGGACGCGCAGCAGGGTCGCCGCGTCGCCGCCCAGGGGGCCGAGGGTCAAAGGCCACAGGCGGGCGATCGTGCGTATCTGCGGGTCGCCCGGGGCCGGGGTGGCCAGGACGCCGAAGGGGTCGGCGCGCAGGCGTTCCAGATAGCGGGCGGGCGACGTCCGGGTCTGGCGGAGATACGCCCCCGCCTGGCGCAGCGCCAGGGGGAGATGGCCCAGCTCGTCGGCCAGCTCCCGCAACGCCTCCTCGTCCCCTGCCCCATGACCTGCCCCATGACCTGCGGCATGACCTGCGGCATGACCTGCGGCATGACCGGCCGCATGACCGGTCACATGCTCGCCCGCCAGGTCCCGCAGCACGGCCAACGAGGCGTCGGGGCGCAGCGTTTCGAGGCGCAGGACCGTTTCCACCCCCGGCCATGGGGCGTCGCGGCGGGTGGTGACGATCACCTGGCCCGTTCCCAACCGGCCGAGCCAGGGCGCCACATGCGCGGGATCCTCGACGTTGTCGAGGACCAGCAGCCAGTCACCGCGGCCCTGGAGCCAGGTGACCGCCCAGTCGGCGGCCTCATCGAGCCGCGACGCCGCGTTCATCGGGCTCACCTGGACCGCCAGGCTGGCCAGGCCGTCCACCACCTGCGCCGGGCTCTCCGCCACGATCCACCACACCGGGCCTCGCCCGGCGTCGAGCCGCGCGCGAGCCCACCGCTGCACCAGCGTCGACTTGCCCACGCCGCCCATGCCGCGCACCGCCTGCGCCACTACGCCGGTGCCCGTCGCGGGGAGCGCGGCCAGCGCCGCGAGCTCCGCCTCGCGCCCCTCGAACACCTCGCTGTCGGACGGCGGCAGGTTGTGCAGGCGGCGCACCGCCTCCGCGTCCAACGCGGGGGGCAGCGCGCCGGGCGCGACCAGGAGCGTTCGCTGGTCCACGCGCGCGCCGTCGCCGGAGACGACCACGCCGAGGTTGTGGCCCGCCGCGACCGAACGCCGCCCGCGCGCCGACGTCACCGCTGGACCGTCCCGCCGTCCCCCGTCACGATCACGCCGGAGTTGTCGCCGGTGGCCACCGACCGCTCGCCCGAGGCAATGGGCCCCGACGCGCCGGTGCCCTGGCCGAACGCCGACGCCGCCCACGCGCCCAGCAGCCCCGCGACCACCGCGCCCGCGCCGCCGCCCACCGCGATCCGCTCCGCGCGGTCCCACGGCAGCACCGCGTCCCCCAGCCACACGCACAGGCCGAACACCACGACCGCGCCCACGATCACCAGCGGCCACCGCACCCACGACGACGCCATGGGACATCCCTCCCCTAACGCTCCCTGTCCCACCATCCTCCCGCCAACCACCCCCCGGCGGGAAGCCAATGGGCCGCCATACCCCCCGTAGGCACGGCGACCGCCCCAACGGCCTGGCGTCCAGGGCCCGTTCGCCGCTGGGCCTGCCACCACCAGCCCGGGACCCCTCCCGCCCCCGACGCGGGGGAGGGCGGATATCCCCCGCACCGGCGAGGACAGCGCCCCGGCGCGTGGCGATACTGGCACGGCCTGTGCCCGGTCCGAGGAGGCGCCGCATGACCCTGTCCGCCCGGTGGGAGAGCCGGTTGCGTCGGCTGCGCGGCGCGAACCCGTATGTCGTGGACACGGCGCTGGCCGCGTTCATCCTGGTCTTGGCCTGCGCGCAGTACATCCTGCCCGACGAGGGCAAGGACGGCGGCGGCCTGACCGTGTGGGGCTTCCTGCTCGCCGCGGGGACGGCCGTTCCGCTCGTGTGGCGCCGCCGCGCGCCCGAGGCGTGCAGCTATGTGGTCAGCTTCTGCACCCCCGTGATGGCGATCTACCACGACCCGCCGCCCGAGGTGACCTATGGCGGCCTCGTCGTCCTCTACACCGTGGCCGCGCTGACGCCGCCGTGGCACCGGAGGTTCATGCTGTCGGGGTGGCTCGGCGTCTCGACCGTGACGCTGTTCGCGCTGGACGCGGACACGCTGGAGTACGCGTTCACGCTGCTCAGCTATGTGACGGCCTACGCGTTCGGCACGCTAGGGCGCGTGCAGCGCGCCTACACCGCCGCCGTCGAGGACCGGGCGCGGCGGCTGGAACGGCAGCGGGCGAACGAGGTCGCGCAGGCCGCCGCCCGCGAACGCGCCCGCATCGCAGGGGACATGCACGACATCCTGGCGCACGCGGTCAGCCTCATGGTCGTGCAGGCCGAGGCCGGGCCCGTGGTGGTGCGCTCCGACCCGGCCCGCGCGGAGGCGGCGTTCGACGCCATCGCCGACACGGGGCGCGATGCGATGGCCCAACTCCGCAGGATCCTGGGCGTGTTGAAGCAGGAGCAACGCGGCGACCTGCGCACCCCGCAGCCCACCATCGCCGCGCTCCCCGACCTCGTGGCGCAGGTGGGCGCCGCGGGCCTGCGGGTCTCGTTCACCACCGAGGGCGCGCCGAGGCCCGTGCCGCCCGACACCGAGGTGGCGGCCTACCGGGTGGTGCAGGAGGCGTTGACCAACACCCTCAAGCACGCCCGCGCCGACAGCGCCCGCGTCGTCATCGACTGGGCGGGCGCGGCGGGGGAGTTGGTGATCACCGTGACCGACGACGGGCGGGGGCCGGACGGCGTCGGATCGGACGGCGTCGGATCGGACGGCGCGGGTGCCGATGGCGCGGGCGCCGACGGTGCCGAACGCCCCGGTGGCCACGGCCTGATCGGGCTGAGGGAGCGCGCCGCGGCCTGCGGCGGGACGGCCGAGGCCGGGCCCGCGCCCGGCGGCGGGTTCCGCGTCGTCGCCCATCTGCCGACCGCGCCCGTGGAGGTGACCGCGTGACCATCCGCGTTGTCGTCGCCGACGACCAGGAGCTGGTCCGCAGCGGATTCAGCATGATCCTCGAGGCGCAGCCTGACATCGAGGTCGTCGCCGAGGCGGGCGACGGGGCCGAGGCCGTGGCCGCCGTCGCGGCGCACGCGCCCGATGTGCTGCTGCTCGACATCCGCATGCCCGGCATGGACGGGATCGAGGCGGCGCGGCGCGTGTGCGAGAGCAGCGCGTGCCGTGTTCTGATGCTTACGACATTCGATCTGGACGAGTACGTCTATGATGCCTTGTATGCGGGAGCTAGCCTCGATCTTTCGTGACGGTCCGTCGGTTCTTTCGGGGGGCCGTTTCGGT
>NZ_QEST01000102.1 GCF_003311645.1 Streptomyces sp. PT12
CCACCTCCAGCACCCGCTCACCGACGACCCCGGCGAGATCGCCACCTGGTCACCGCGAGGGGCGTGCGCCATCTGCTGCTCACCGGCCGCCGTGGACCCGAAGCCCCGGGGGCCCGTCAACTCGCCGAGGAACTAAGAGCGTTGGGCGCGAACGTCACGCTCGCCGCCTGCGACACCGGCGACCGGAGAGCGCTCTCCGCCCTGGTGGACGCCATCCCCGCCGCCCATCCCCTCACCGCCGTCGTCCACGCCGCGGGCGTCCTCGACGACGCCACCGTCACCCGCCTGACGGACGCGCAGCTCGACCGCGTGCTGCGCCCCAAGGCGCACGCCGCGTGGCACCTGCACGAGCTGACCCGCGACCTCGACCTGGCCGCTTTCGTCCTGTTCTCCTCCGCCGCCGGGGTGCTCGGCGGCCCGGGCCAGGCCAACTACGCCGCGGCCAACGCCTTCCTCGACGCCCTCGCCGCCCACCGCCGCGCCATGGGCCTGCCCGCCCTCTCGCTCGCCTGGGGCCCATGGGAGGGGGGCGGCATGGCCGAGCGGCTGGGCGACGAGGGCCTGCGGAGGCTGGCCCGCCAGGGCGCCGCCCCGCTGGGGACCGAGGAGGCCCTGGCGCTATTCGACGCCGCACTCGCGCGGGACGAGGCGCTGCTCGTCCCCGTCCGGCTCGACCTCGCGGCGCTGCGGGAGCGCGCCAGGACCGAGGGCGTTCCACCCCTGCTGCACGGCCTGGTGCGCGCCCCCGCGCGCCGCGACACCGGCGCGGACGCGCTGCGCGAACGCCTGCGCGCCCTGCCGGAGAGCGATTACCGCCCCGTCCTGCTCGACCTGGTGCGCGGCCAGGTCGCGGCCGTGCTCGGCCACGGCTCCCCGGAGAGCGTGGAACCCCGGCGCGCCTTCAGGGACATGGGCTTCGAGTCGCTCACCGCCGTGCAACTGCGCAACCGCCTCGCCGCCGCGACGGGGCTGCGGCTGCCCGCCACGCTCGTGTTCGACCACCCCACCGCCGAGGCCGCCGCCACCTTCCTGGCAGCCGCGCTCACCGATGAGGCAGCGGGACGCCACGGCTCCGACGAGGAAACGGCGCTACGGAGAGCGCTCTCCGAGGTAGATCGGCTGCCCGCCGCGCTCACCGGTCTCGCCGACGCCGAGCGGCGGCGCGTGGCGGCCCGGCTCCGGGAGGTCGCGGCCGGGCTCGGGGCCGCTCCCGGGGACGGCGGGGCGCGGGAGCGGATCGCGTCGGCGGCCGACGACGAGATCTTCGACCTCCTCGACACGTTCCGCACCGCCTGACCGCGGCCGCACGGACGTGGCACGCCGCGCCGTTGAGCCCCCGAACACGATCCCCCGAGCGCCGATGCCCGGGGACCGCCGAGGGACGCGCGAGGGGCCGCCGAGTGACCCGCGAGTGACCCGCGAGTGACCCGCGAGAGACCCGCATGAGACCCGCGAGAGACCGCCGAGGGATCGGCCAGGAAGCGCCAAGGGACCAGCGAAGGACCGACGAACGGAGACGGCCATGGCCGACGAGGACAAGCTCCGCGCCTATCTCAAGCAGGCGGCCCTCGACCTGCACGCCTACCGGGAGCGCCTGGACGATGTCGAGCGCAGGGCCAGGGAACCGATCGCCGTCACCGGCATGGCCTGCCGGTTCCCCGGTGGCGTCACAGGCCCCGACGCGCTGTGGTCGTTGGTCGAGGCCGGGCGCGACGCGGTGGGCCCGTTCCCCGCCGACCGGGGCTGGGACCTCGACGCGCTGTGGGACCCCGAGGGGCGGCGGCCCGGCACCTCGTCCGTGCGCGAGGGCGGCTTCGTGGCCGACGCCGCGGGGTTCGACGCGGCGTTCTTCGGGATCTCGCCGCGCGAGGCGCTCGCCATGGACCCCCAGCAGCGGCTGCTGCTCGAGACCTCCTGGGAGGCGTTCGAGGCGGCCGGGATCGATCCCGCGGCGGCGCGCGGCAGCCGCACCGGGGTGTTCATGGGCGGGATGTACTGGGACTACGGGCCGCCGCCCGGCGCTGAGCCCGAGGCCGTCGCGGGGTTCCTCAGCACCGGCACGCTCGGCAGCGTCCTGTCGGGGCGGGTGTCCTACGCGCTCGGCCTCGAAGGCCCGGCGCTCACCGTCGACACCGCGTGCTCGTCGTCGCTGGTCGCGCTGCACCTGGCCGTGCGCGCGCTGCGCTCGGGGGAGTGCGACCTCGCGCTGGCGGGCGGCGCCACCGTGATGGCGACGCCGAACGCCTTCGTGGAGTTCTCCCGGCTGCGCGGGCTGGCGCCGGACGGGCGGTGCAAGTCGTTCGCCCGGGCCGCCGACGGCGCGGGCTGGGCGGACGGCGTGGGCGTCCTGCTGGTGGAACGCCTCTCCGACGCCCGCCGCCTCGGCCACCCGGTCCTGGCCGTGGTGCGCGGCTCCGCGGTCAACCAGGACGGCGCGTCCAACGGGCTGACCGCGCCCAACGGCCCCGCCCAGCAGCGCGTCATCCGCGCCGCGCTCGCCGACGCCGACCTGGCGCCCGGCGACGTGGACGCGATCGAGGCCCATGGCACGGGCACGCCGCTGGGCGACCCGATCGAGGCCGAGGCCCTGATCGCCGTCTTCGGCGCCGACCGCGACGCCGAACGGCCCCTGTGGCTGGGGTCGTTGAAGTCCAACATCGGCCACGCCCAGGCCGCGGCCGGGGTCGGCGGCGTCATCAAGACCGTCCTGGCGCTGCGCCACGGCCTGCTGCCCGCGTCCCTGCACATCGACGAGCCGACGCCGCACGTCGACTGGTCGGGCGGCGGGGTGCGGCTGCTGCGCGAGCCCGTCGCCTGGCCGCGGGGGGAGGGGAGGCCCAGGCGGGCGGGCGTCTCGTCGTTCGGGTTCAGCGGCACCAACGCCCATGTGGTCATCGAGGAGGCCCCGCCCGCCCCCGCCGCGCCCGCGTCGGCCGCCCCGCCGCCTGCCGTCCCCTGGCTGCTGTCCGCGCGCACGCCCGAGGCGCTGACCGCGCAGGCGGCCAGGCTGCGCGACGCCGTCGCCGGGAGCCGTGTCGACCCGCTGGACGTCGCGCACACGCTCGCCACCGCGCGGACCCCGTTCGCCCACCGGGCCTGGACGCTCGACGGCGACCTCGACGCGTGGACCACGGGCCGCGCCTCGGGCGGCGGCCTGGCCGCGATCTTCCCCGGACAGGGCGCCCAACGCGTCGGCATGGGACGGGACTTGGCCGAGGCCCACCCCGTCTACGCGCGGGCCTTCGCCGAGGCCGCCGCCGCGCTGGACCTCGACCCGACGACGCTCGGCTCCGCCGAAGCGCTCGGGCGCACCGAGCACGCCCAACCCGCCCTGTTCGCCGCCGAGTTGGCGCTGTTCCGGCTGCTGGAGTCCTGGGGGGTCGCGCCGGGCTGGCTCGCCGGGCACTCGCTGGGCGAGCTGACCGCGGCCCACCTGGCGGGGGTGTTCTCGCTGGAGGACGCCGCGCGGCTGGTCGCGGCGCGCGGGCGGCTGATGGGCCAACTGCCCCCGGGCGGCGCGATGGTGGCCATCCAGGCGGCCGAGGACGAGGTGGCCCCCGTGCTCGAACGCGAGGACGCCGAGGGCCGGGTGGCCATCGCCGCCGTCAACGGCCCCCGCGCGCTGGTGATTTCCGGCGACGAGGACGCGGTCAAGGCGGTGGCCTTCCACTTCGCGCGGGTCAAACGCCTGGCCGTCTCCCACGCGTTCCACTCACCCCACATGGACGGGATGCTCGACGCCTTCCGCGCCGTCGCCGAACGCGTCACCTACCGGCCGCCCCGCCTGCCCGTCGTCTCCGCGCTCACCGGCCGCCTCGCCACCGAGCGTGAGCTGTGCTCGCCCGAGCACTGGGTGCGCCACGCGCGCGGAACCGTCCGCTTCGGCGCGGCCGTCCAGGCCCTCCACGCCGCGGGCGCCCGCACGTTCCTCGAGGTCGGCCCCGACGCGGTGCTCACCCCGATGGCGAGGGAGAGCACAAGGGAGAGCGCTCTCCAAGGGGGTGGCGAGCAGACGGCGTCGGCGTTCATCGCGGCCCAGCGCCGCGACCGGCGCGAGCCCGAAGCACTCGCCGCCGCGCTCGCCCAGCTGCACACCGCGGGCGCCGCCGTCGACTGGGTGGCGTTCTTCGACGGCACCGGCGCGCGCCGCGTCCCGCTGCCCACCTACCCCTTCCAACGCCGCCGCTACTGGCTGACCGCCGCGCCCGCGGCCACCCCCGACCCGGCACCTGAGGGATTCTGGGCGGCGATCGAGCGCCAGGACGCCGAGGCCCTGGCGGCCGAGCTCGACCTGGACGACCGGGGGCGCGAGGCCCTTGACGTCCTGCTCCCCGCGCTCGCCGCCAAGCGCCGCGAGTACCCCGCGCCCCCGACGAGCGCCCCCCTGCCCGAGAACGGTGACGCCGCGAACGAGCCGCCCGACGCCGCGACGCCGGACCTGGTGGAACGCCTCGCCGACGCCGACGCGGCCGAACGCAGGACGGCGCTGCTCTCGCTCGTCCTGGAGCAGACCTCCGCCACGCTCGGCCATGACGCACCCGGCGAGGTCGGCCCTGACGACGACTTCGCCGACCTCGGCCTGACCTCGCTCCAGGCCGTCGAGCTGCGCGACCGGCTGGAGCGCCTCACCGGCGCCGAGCTCCCCGCCGCGCTCGTCTACGACCACCCCACCGCCGCGGGGACGGCCGACTACCTGCTCGGGGAGCTGACGCGCGCGGTCAGCGCTTGACGCCGAGCCCGCACACCGCGTCCACCGGCGCCTCGCCCTCGAACAGCGGGTGTTCGGGGCGCCACCGGTCGATCGTGACCACCCCGGGCTCCAGGATGTCCAGGCCGTCGAAGAAGGCGGTGACCTCCCCCGGGCTGCGCAGCGTGTAGTCCCCGGCCAGCCGGGCGTTGTAATCGGTGGTGGCGGCGTTGAGCGTGTCGTTGGTGTTCACGCCGTCGCTCACCGCGAGGTAGCTGCCGGGGGCAAGCGGCTCGATCAGGCGGCGCACGATGTCGCCAGGGCGGTCCTCGTCCCGGATGTGACCCAGGATGCCCAGCATGGTCACCGCGATGGGCCGGTCGAAGTCCAGGTGTTCCGCGGCCTGTTCGAGGATGCGCTCGGGGGCGCGCGCGTCCGCGTCGATGTATGCCGTCCCGCCCTCGGGGGTGCTGGTCAGCAGCGCGCGGGCGTGCGCCAGGACGAGCGGGTCGTTGTCGACGTAGACGATCCGGCTGTCGGGCGCCACGCGCTGGGCGACCTCGTGGGTGTTGTCTACGGTCGGCAGGCCCGTGCCCAGGTCGAGGAACTGCCGGATCCCCGCCTCGCTCGCCAGCAGGCGCACGGCTCTGGCCAGGAACATCCGCTGAAACCTCGCCGTGCGCACGATGCCCGGATAGACGCGCGTGATCTGCTCGCCCGCGTCCCGGTCGGCCTCGTACCAGTCCCGGCCGCCCAGCCAGAAGTTCCACACCCGTGCCGAGTGCGCCTTCGACGTGTCGATCTCCATGCGCTCAGGCCCTTCGTCGTCGGGGTCGTCCGTGCCAACGGTGCCGTGCCGTACGGTCCCCCGAAGCGTAGGCGCCGGGCGTGCGCCGGGGGCAGTGTGCCGGCGCATGCGCGCCCCAACGCCCGCTCCCCGGATTCCGCGTGGGACTGCGGCGGCGGACGGCGCCCGCTCAGAATGGGGCAGGCCGATCCGCCGCCTCAGCTTCTGGCTCGAACCCGGGTCCGTCGGGGGAGCCGACCGACTGCGGGCCCTGCCCGCCCGGGGCACCGGCGACCTCGGTGACAAAGGGGCGCTCGTGGCGTTCGCCCGCGCCAGGGCGCCGCGCCTCGCGCCCCTCCTCGCCGACGTCAGGCGGCTGTCCGCCGACCGGCCGGGCGACAGATCGTGATCGCCGAGCGCGACCCCGACACCGTGGTCCGCGGATCTCCCTCGTCCGCGCCTCGCTCCCCGAGCCCCACGCGCGCGCCCTCACGTTCCGCACGGGCGTCACCGACCCGCCCTGGCGCCCCAGCAGATCGTCGGCATCGGCCCCGGCGCCGCGTTCGACCGCGCCGACATGACGGGGCTGGCCCACCTCTGCCGCGTTCACGACGGCCTCGGCGGCCCCGGCAGCCCCCTTGACCCCGACCCCTGGGCGGGCCTCGTGGCGCGGCTCTGGCTCGCGGTCGCCCCGCCGTGGCCGCCCACCGGGGGCGCCGACTCGACCCGCCCGCCCTCTTCCGGCGCGACCAAGCCGTCGCCAAGGTCACGGTCCCCACCCTGGTCACCGCCGCACCGCACACCGTCGAGACCTACCACACCCCGCGCTCCAAGAGCATCGCCTACCGCGACATCAACTGGGGCAACTTTCTCTTCGCCCCGCCGCCGGCGACGTCCTGGTGTGCGACAACGACAACGACAACGACGACGCCGTCGTCGAGGGCGAGGCGGCCGGGGCCGCGGGCACCCTGGTCTTCATGGCCCCCGATCTGGTCCGCCAGGAGCCGGGCGCCCAGCCGGGCGTTCAGACCGACCCGCACCCCCTGGCCATGCTGCCGTTCATGCTCCCGATGAGCCCTCACCCCCCCGACGGCGCCAAGGCGCTGAGGATCGGCTGTATGGACGAGGCCGCCCAGCGCCAGCTGTACGGCACCGACCGGTGTTCACCTTCGACCCGCGGGACGACAGCGCCCCCCGACCTCCACGGGCAGCGGGCGCGCCTCGTCCTGTGGGGCGTGCTGCCGAAGATCCTGCGAGACCTGTTCGTGGCCACCTTCACCGACGGCCTGCGCAAGCCGGGCCTGCGTGTGCGCGAGTCCCAGTGGCGCGACGCCCTCCGCACGGTGCTCGACGCCATCACCGCGTGCCGCGGCTGCGGCAAGCGGAACCTCACCCAGCCGGGCGGCGCCCCGCCGCACTGCTGGCGCCGCGGCAAGCTCCTGGTGCTGCCGCCCGCCCTCGACGTGGTCACCGGCACCGGCGCGTTGTGCGAGAGCGCGAGAGCGCGATGGACGCCCAGGCGCGGGGCCACGCCCACCACCTCGTCGACGACCCCGAGCGGCACGACGTCACCGCCGTGGTCGGCGAGGTCACCGACCCCCCGGCAGCCCGGCAGGTGCGGCCTCACCAACCGCACCGGCGACGCCCGGACCGTCCGCCGCGACGACGGCACGCGCCAGGAGGTCGCGCCCGGCCGCACCATGGCGTTGCGCCCCGGGCTGCTGTTGGGGTCGGCGGGGGCGCGGAGGCGACCGTGCGCCCTGACCGCGCGCCGCGCCCCTCGGCTCCTCCGGGCGGCTCACGCCTCCACGTCGAAGGTGATGGCCAGCTCGGCGCGGCCCGTGACCCGCAACGGGACGAGCGCCGACGGGTTCAACGTGCCGTTGGCGGCCGCCACTTCGGCCCTCGGGTCGGCCGGGGCCTGAAGGGTGATCAGGTCGAAGCCCGCGTCGAGCACCGAGCGGATCCCCGGTGCCGCGCACGTGAAGGGCAGCAGCCGGTCGTGCGCCACATGGGAGATGTGCAGCTCGACCGTCTCGGTGCTGTAGGCCGCCCACAGGAACTCCTGGACGTTCCCCTCGCCGAGCAGCAAGCCCGTGTCCAGGTCGAAGTCCAACGCCGGAAGCAGCGGCGAGGCCCGCAGGAAGCCCGCGTGCGCGTCGAGAGACAGCGACGCGCCGTTGTCCTCGATCGCCTCACCCAGGCCGTGGAGGTCAGGGCGCAGCGCGGGCGTGAGCCGGACCACGACGGCCGCCCTGCCGCCCACTCCCAGGTAGATGGCCCCGTCGTCCCGCGCGAACACATTGTGCGTCACCACGTTGCCCACGGGCCCGGCGGCCGGGCGCATGGTGCGCGCGCGCCCGCTCCGCGATCCGGTCCGTGAAGCTCCTGGCGGTGATCGGCCGCAGCGCGCGCCCACCCAGGCTCAACCCCGGCCGCCGGAAAGGCCCCCCGCCTCCGCGTCGAACACGGAGAACGTCACCTGACCCGGCCTCTTCGCACGTCGCCCCCACGCCATGCCCCCAACGTAGCCCCCGGCGGCGGGACCCCTCCCGGCCCTCGCAGGACCAGCGGCGACCTCCCGGGGCCCAGCGACCTCCCGCGGGCCTGGACACGTGAGGGTGTCGAGGTGCCTGGCGGCCTTGGTCAGCTCGTTCGCGAACTGGCCCGGCGACGCGCCCCGGTGCGGCACACGATCGAGCTGTACCCGGGGTCATCACGGACGCCAGCCGTGCCAGCGGCGCTCGTTCGGCGGGCGAGCCGCTCCTCCTCGTCCCGCCTCGCGCGGGTCCCGGCCCGCGCCACGATGCGGTGGGAGAGCGCTCTCCCACCTCCTCCGCCGCGCCCGGGAGAGCGTTTTCACCTTTGGGAGAGCGCTTTCACGCCCCAGCCGCGGCGCGGACCGCCGCCGGAACGCCCTGCCGGTGCAGCGCGCCCAAGAGCTCGGTGACCGCCGCGGCGAACTCGCCCCAGGCGCCGATCTCCCGGGGAAGGAGAGCGCTCTCCCGGAGGGCCGCGCTGACATAGCGTTCCGGCGTGGGGGAGTCGGCCCACAGGCGGCGCAGCTCGGGACCCAGCGGGTCGCCCAATGCCTCTCCGGCCGGGCCGACCGTCGCCAGCAGATAGGCGGCCGTCAGCAGCGCCGCCGAACGCGGCACCGCGCCCCGCGACCGCCACACGCCGAGCGCCGGGGTGAGCCGGGCGGCCAGCTTGACCGAGCCGAGCGACCCGACCTGCGACGTCGTGTGGCCCAGCGCGGTGTTGGCGAAACGCGCCAGGACCACCTCGGTGAACGACTCGGGGTCGAGCCCCGGCGGGGGAGTGAGGGTCGGCGCCATGTCGTCCCTCATCAGCCGCCGCGCCGCGCCCTCGATGTCCTCACGGGCCACGGCCTCGGCGATCGTGCCCACGCCGTCGAGCAGGCCGAGCCAGGCGATCAGCGAGTGCGGGGCGTTGACCAGGCGCAGCTTGACCTGTTCGTACGGCGTGGCGTCCCCCGTGAGCACGGCGCCCGCCCGCTCCCAGGCGGGCCGCCCCGCGGGGAAGTCGTCCTCGACTACCCACGCCGAGTAGGGCTCGCCCGCCACCGCCGCCGCGTCGTCATAGCCGCAGCGCTCGGCGATCCGCCGCCGCAGGGCGGGGGTGGGCGCGGGGACGACGCGGTCGACCATGCTGGAGGGGAAGCCGACATCGCTCGCCAACCAGTCGAGCAGCCGCGCCCGTTCGGCCCAGTCGGACCGTTCGACGACCTCGGTCACCAGGCGGCGCAGCACGCCCCCGTTGCCCGGCAGGTTGTCGCAGCTCACCAGCGCCAGCGGCGCGCCGTCCGCGGCGCGGTGGCGGCGGCGCAGGCCGCGCGCGAGCCGTCGGACCACCGCGGAGTCCGCCGCATAGGCGCTCTCGGTCACGGTGAGCGTGACGACCTTGATGGCCGGGTCGGCGAGCCAGGTCTCGGTCGCGCCCGGCTCGTCCACCTCGACATGGGTGGCCGCGTGCACGCCGATCACCTCCGGCTCGAAGCGCTCGCCGGTGACGGTGACGACGGTGTAGAGCCCGGCCTGCCGCCGCAGCGCGTCCACGACGTCGCGCGAACGGTGGGCCGCCCCGACGATGCCCCAGTCGCCCTCCTCGGCCGCGATGGCCCCCGCGGTGTAGACGGCCTGGTGGGCGCGGTGGAACCCACCGAGACCCACATGCAGGATCCCCGGTGGCGGAACGCGGTCCACGACCTGCCGCACCCCGGCGGGCCGCCCCGCGGCCCCCAGCGGCGGCGGGCCCGCGTGGCCCGCCCAGCTGTCCACAGGTCCTGCCATCGACTCCGTGCTCCCTGCCGTGCCGCGTCACCTCGACGCGCCCCGCGCCACGCCGATCGGGTGATCTTATAGGACGTGCGGAACGCGTTCGATCGCCGGGCGAACGGGCCCCGGGGTCAGGGACGGTCGCCGGTGGCGATGCGGAACGGGCCGTCGGGGCTGCCCAGTTCGAGCCAGATCAGCTCCCCGTGCCGCACCAGCCGCAGGGCGACCG
Organism: Streptomyces sp. PT12; assembly: GCF_003311645.1. Lineage (GTDB taxonomy): Bacteria > Actinomycetota > Actinomycetes > Streptomycetales > Streptomycetaceae > Streptomyces. The sequence goes on from NZ_QEST01000102.1 coordinate 10,002, forward strand.
CGGCACAGCCGGGACAGCGGGCAGTGATGCCCGGCTCGGGGCCGAAGACGTGCAACGCGGCCAGCGGCGCGTCGACCTGGCAGCTGGGGCAGCGGCGCCTGGCGTCCATCACGTCGCGCGCGAAGATCTCCGACAGCGGCCCGGCCAGGCAGTTGCCGTCCCGGTGTGAGGGCCGGGCGGGGAACGACGGCTTGGCGGGCTGGTAGGGGGTGGGCGGGGGAGTGGCCACGGTGGCGTCCAATCGTCGTCAACTGTAGGTGCACGGCCCGGTGTTCGCGGCCACGCTGTCGTCCGGGGTCAGCCGAAGCGCTCGGTGCGCACGTCCTCGGGCGCGTGGCCCGCGGCGACCAGCAGGTCGGCGGTGTGCTCGACAAAGGCGGTGGGTCCGCAGACGTAGCACGTCGGGTGGGCCGATGGCTCGACCGCAGGATCCAGCAGATCCCCCGCCCCGATGCGCCCAGGCGGGCGCGCGGCGCCGGGGCCCGCGCGCCGGGTGTATACCAGGCGCGCCGCCACATCCGCCCCCACGCGCCCCTCACGGCCGCCGCCCGCACCGCCCGCCATCTCGGCCAACTCCTCGCCGTACCACAGCTCTTCGGGCGACCGCACCGAGTACACAAGCCGGAACGGGGCGGCCGAGCCCACCGCGCGCCGGGCCCTGACCATCGCCATCAACGGCGCGATCCCCGAGCCCCCCGCCGCGAGCAGCACGGGACCGGCTTGCTCGGGGCGCCATACGAACCAGCCGCCCAGCGGCCCCCGCACCTCCACCGCCGCGTCGAGCGGCAGCTCGTCGCTCAGATAGGGCGAGACCTCGCCGCCCGGCGTCGGCCGCACGGCGATCTCGACGCGGTCCCCCTCGGCGGGCGCGGACAGCGAGTAGCTGCGCACCGCCTGATAGCCGTCGCCCGCGGTCAGCCGCACGTCCAGGTGCTGGCCCGCCAGGTGCCCCGGCCACTCCCGCACCGCGAAGGCCAGGCGCCGTCCCGCGGCGGAGAGCGCTTCCCGCTCGACCAGGCGCGCCTGCCACCACGCCGCGGCCACCTCAGTCGCCCCTGATGCGCTGCTCGCGCCAGGGGTCGCCGTAGTGGTGGTAGCCCATCTGCTCCCAAAACCCGAGGCGCTCGTCGGGCATCAGCCGCACCCCCCGCACCCACTTGGCCGATTTCCAGAAATAGAGATGCGGGATGAGCATGCGCGCGGGGCCGCCGTGCTCGGGGGTCAGGGGATATCCGTCGAAGGTGTGGACGAGCCATGCCTGGCCGTTCCGCAGATCCGCGAGCGGGACGTTCGTGGAATATCCACCGTAGGACTCGAACATCGCGTGCGCCGCCTCCGTTTCCACCCCCTCGAGAAAGGCGTCCATTGGCGCCCCGCGCCACCGGGTGTCGAATTTCGACCAGCGGGTCACGCAGTGGATGTCGACGACCGGCTCCTCCTGCGGCAGCGCCATCATCGCGTCCCAGCCCCAGCGGTGTGCCTGGCCCTTCTCGGTGGTCAGGGTGAATCCCCAGTTATCCGTGGTCACTTGGGGCGTCGGCCCCGCCGAGAGCACGGGAAAACCCTCCGTCGGATACTGCCCGGGCGGCAGCCGGTCGGCCACACCGCGCCGCCGGCCGCGAAATCCAGGAGAGAGCGATTCCACGACACCAACCTCCCAAGGAACGGATTCCCCCACGGTGACACGGGCCGCCGAGGCCCCCTGGCATTTCCCCGCGCGGTGTTTCGCCACTCGCCGAACGGCGCGGGAAACGATCCCTGGAATAGCCCGGGAGAACGCTCTCCGCGCTCCGCTGGTCACCTCGCCGGGCGGCGCGCGCGAACGGCGGCTGGCGCGGCGGCTCGGCAGGTGCACCGGCGCGTCCGGCAACGAGGCCCGCGCCCACCTCCGAGCGACCCACCTCCGAGCGACCCGCCCCGGAACCACCCGCCCCGGAACCACCCGCCCCGGAACGACGCGCCCCGGAACGACGCGGCCCCGGCGTCGAGTTCCCCTGGGAGGGGGCGACGACCGGGGTCGGGAGAGTCCGGGTGGGGCGGGGGCCTCAGCGCACCGAGGTGCCGTGCGGCGGGCGGTCGGGGGTGATGCCCACCTCGGCCATGTACGCGGACAGGACCAGCCTGCCCACGGCCGGGTAGGCGCCCAGCGGCTCGGCGGACGGGCAGCCCGCCTCCTTGGCCCCCGCGGCCAGCAGCCCGTCGGGGATCTCGGGGCCGATCAGGCAGGGTGCGAGGGCCAGTTGCTGCGAGCCCGCCTCGGTCAGGCGCTCGGCGGTCGTGGCCACCGAGCCGTCGAGGTCGAGCGCCGCCGCCAGCACCGGGACGGCCAGCCGCGCGGACAGCAGCATGCCCGTGATGCCCGCCGTCTGCACCGCCTCGTCACCGCCCACGGTGACCAGCACGATGCCGTCGGCCGCGGTGGCCACGGTGAACAGCCGGGCGCGGTCGGCGCGGGCCAGCCCCGCCTCCGACAGCCGGACGTGGACGGCCTCCGCCAGCAGCGGATGCGGGCCCAGCACATCGGTCAGCGCGGCGCCCGTGCCGCTGTCCAGCACGGCCTGCCGTATCACCCGCTGGTGGGAGCTGTCCGGACCCGCCAGGAGCGGCACCACGACCGGCGCGGGCCAGGCCAGAGCCTCCTGCTCGCCGTCCCCGCCCTCCGGGCCCTCGCCGTCCTCGGCCGCCTCGCTCAACACCCTCTGGAGCGAGGGGAACTCCTCGTCGGCACTCTCCACATAGCCGACCCTGGCGTCGAGACCGGGCAGCTCGGAGCGCGCGATGCTCACCACCTCCTCGGCCAGCGACCGGGTCGCCGACGAGGGGGTGCCGGGCACGGCGAGCACCAGCGCCGGGGCGCCCTCGGGCGCGGTCACGGGCTCCGGGCGGCGGTGGCGTCCGGGCTGACGGGGGCGCGGCATGCGAACGGGGAGGCCGGACGAGGGCCCTGTGGAGGAGCTCATGTCGCCGCATGTTAATGCCTTGATGTGCTTGGCTGTTCGCCAGGGGGGACGTGGTCCGGTTCTGTCCTGATATATCCCGCGCGTCCGCGTGAAACCACGATTGGCACCTCGACACAAGGCCACACACGACCCCCGCACGACTCCTGCGCGACACTCACGCGACATGGAACAGCGCCCCGTCGGACGGCAGCACCAGGTCACCCCTGGCCAGTCCGGCCGCGATCAGCAGCGCCCCGTCGAGCGGGCCACCGGCCGTCGCCACCGCGGTGGCGCCCGGCAGGCACCGGGCCAACTCCTCGCGCAACGGCCTCATCAGTGGCTCGCCCAGCCTGAACAGCCCTCCGGTCAGGGCCACCTCGCCCCCGCCCCCGGGCGGCGACACCGCCGCCGCGGTGATGGCGATCTCCCGCGCGGCCCCGCGCATGATCCCCGCGGCCACCGGATCGGCCGGATCGTCCGCCGCGCACGCCGCCACCTCGGGCGCGAACGACGCGAGCACCGCGGGCCGGTCGCTCCGCGGATACAGCCGCGCGGGCAGCCCTGTGGGCGGCCCGAACGCCGCCACCGCGCGCTCGAGCAGCGCGCCCGAGCCACCCGCGCGCCCGTCGTGCGCCCGGAGCGCGGCCTCAAGACCCGCCCTGCCGATCCACGCCCCGCCCCCGCAGTCGCCCAGCAGATGGCCCCAGCCGTCCGCCCGCCGCCACTCCCGCAGATCCGTGCCCAGCGCGATCATGCCCGTGCCACCCGCGACGACCGCGCCGGGCCTGGCGCCCAGGGCCCCGGCGTAGCCCGTCACGGCGTCGGCGGCCAGCGCCACCCGCCGCGCGCCCAGCTCCGCCTTGAGCGACCCGGGCAGCTCGGCCCGCAACTGCCCGCCGAGCGAGGCCATTCCGGCCGCGCCCACGCACACCGCGTCGACCCGCTCCGCCGCCACCCGCGCCAGCAGCCCGCGGGCCGCGGGCACCAGCAGCTCCAGCAGGTGCCCGGCGTCGATGCCGCGCTCCCCGGTGCGCACCGGGGAGCGCTCCACCGCCTCGCCACGCGTCGGCGCCGCCCCCTCGGCGCGCGCCAGCGCGAGTCGCAACCCCGAGCCGCCCGAGTCGACGCCGAGCACCCAGCCCGTTCGCCCCCCGGGCGGCGCCGTCACGGCAGCTTCCAGTCGACCGGCGCCGCGCCCTGCTCCTGGAGCAGGGCGTTGGCCCGGCTGAACGGACGGGAGCCGAAGAAGCCCCGGTCCGCCGACATGGGGGAGGGGTGCGCGGACTCCACCGCGGGAACGCCGCCCAGCATGGGCCGCAGCCCCCGGGCGTCCCGGCCCCACAGGATGGCCACCAGCGGCTTCCCCCGCCCGGCCAGCGCCCGGATGGCCTGCTCGGTGACCTCCTCCCAGCCCTTCCCGCGGTGCGCACCGGGACGGCGCGGTGCCGTGGTCAGCGCTCTGTTGAGCAGCAGGACGCCCTGCTCCGTCCAGGGCGTCAGATCACCCGTCGAGGGTCTGGGCAGCCCCAGGTCGGTGTTCAGCTCCCTGAAGATGTTCTCCAGGCTGCCGGGCAGTGGTCTCACCTCCGGCGCCACCGAGAAGCTCAGCCCCACGGCGTGCCCGGGCGTCGGATACGGGTCCTGACCGACGATCAGCACCCGCACCTCCTCGAACGGCTGCTGAAACGCCCTCAACACCAGGGGCCCCGCCGGGAGATAGGTCCGCCCCGCGGCGATCTCCGCCCTCAGGAACCCACCCATGGCGGTGATCCGGTCTGCCACCGGCGCCAGGGCAACGGCCCAGCCCGGCTCGACGATCTCGTTCAATGGTCGTGCTGCCACGGTCCGTCACCCTACTGGCCGCACGGCACCCCGGTCCGCCGGGTCGCCCAAGATCCCCCTCCCGCGCCTCCGCTCAGTCGATCACCGCCGCCCGCACACACAGCACATCCGGCAGGTGGGCCGCCAACTGGCGCCAGCTGTCCCCGTCGTCCGCGCTGCCGAACACCTCGCCGTTGCGGTTCCCGAAGTACACGCCCGCCGGGTCGGCGTCGTCCGTGCACAGCGCGTCCCGCAGGACCGTCCCGTGGTGCGGCCCGTCCGGCAGCCCCGCGCCCAGCTCCTCCCAGCTGTCCCCGGCGTCCGCCGTCCGGTACACCCGGCAGCGCCGCCCGGCGGGCACCCGGTCGGCGTCCGCGTTCAACGGGAAGACATACGCCACCCCCGAGCGGCGCGGATGCGTAGCGATCGGGAACCCGAAGTCGGACGGCAGGTCCCCGCCGATCGCCGTCCACGACCCGCCGCCGTCATCGCTGCGATACACCCCCCAGTGGTTCTGGAGGAACAGCCGGTCGGGCAGCACCGGATCCCTGGCCACCTTGTGGACGCACTGCCCGAACTCGGGGAAGCGCTCCGGCTGGAAGACCACCTCCACCCCCCGGTTCGACGGGGACCAGCCGCCACGCGCGTCCGCCGTCCGGTAGACCCCACCGGCCGAGACGGCCACCAGCAGGTCCTCAGCGCCGCCCGGCCCGGTGAGCACCGTGTGCAGCCCGAGCCCTCCGCCGCCCGGCTCCCACCGCTCCCGCGTCGGGTGCTCCCACAGCTCCCGCACCAGCTCGAACGACTCACCGCCGTCCGCCGAGCGGAACAGCGCCGCGGGCTCCGTGCCCGCGTACACCACCCCGGGCTCGTCCGCCCCCGCGGGCTGGAGCTGCCACACCCGCTCGAGCGACGTCCCCGTCCCCTCGGGGAAGCGCACCGCGGGCCGCTCGGGCTCCCGCCACGTCGCGCCCAGGTCGTCGGAGTGGAACACCGAGGGCCCCCAGTGCGCGCTGTCCGCGCCCACGAGCAGCCGTGGCCCGCCCGCGGGCCGCCGGTCGATCGCCACCGCGTACACCGCCTGCGCCGCGAAGTGCGGCCCGTCGAACTCCCAGGCGGCCTCGGCCCGGCGCGCCACCGCGCGCCGCGCCAGGAAAAGCCCCTTGCGCGTCCCGACCGCCACCAGCACGTCCGTCATCGCCGACCACCTCGCCGAGCCTCGTGTGTCACCAGTACGGCCCAGTGTGAACCCCACCACTGACAATCACGCCCGCCGCGCGAACCCCGGCCGCCCCACGCGCCTCACGAGCCCCGCGCCGCCGCCAGCAGTCCGTCCCAGTCCGCGATCTTCACCGTGCCGCGGGACAGCGTCCGCCCCAGCGCCGCCTCCGCGCGTTCGATGCCCAGCCACCCGTGCCACTCCACCGGCGCCAGCCCCAACTCCCGCAGCGCCTGGAGCGGATCGGCCCCCACCACCTCGCGCCCGGCCAGCGCCGCCCCGTCCTCGAGCACCGAGCCCGCCGTCTCCTTGCCGCACGAGCGGTTTGAGCCGATCACCCCCGTGGGCCCGCGCTTGATCCACCCCGCGACGTACTCGCCGGGCGACGGCGCGCCCGCCCGCAGCACCCGCCCCCGCTCGTGCGGCACCGTCCCGGTCTCCGGGGCGAACGGCAGCCCCGGCAGCGCCACCCCTCGGTAGCCGACCGAGCGCAGCACAAGACCCGCCTCGATCTCGGAGAACTCCCCGGTCCCCACCACGCGCCCCGACGCGTCGGGCGCCGTCCGCTCGAACCGCACCCCGCGCACCGCGCCCCGTTCGTCGTCGAGGATCTCCGCGGGCCGCAGGAAGAACCGCAGATGGATCCGCCGCCCGCGCTCCCCCGGCCCCGCGTGCGCCCAGCCGCGCAACGCCGCGACGTTCCGCTTCGCCGCGCCCGGCAGCCCCGAGGGATCGAGGTAGTCCGGGTCCGCGGCCAGCTCCTCGTCGCGCACCACCACGTCAGCGCCCGGCAGGTTGCCGAGCTCGCGCAGCTCCTTGGTGGTGAACTTCGCCCGCGACGGCCCCCGCCTGCCCACCATGTGCACATCGCGCACCGCGCTGACGGCCAGCGCGTCCAGCGGCCCCTGCGGCATGTCCGTGGCCCGCAGCTCGTCCGTGCCCCTGGCCAGGATGCGCGCCACGTCCACCGCCACGTTCCCCACCCCGATCACCACGGCGCTCGCCACGTCGAGCGGGAAGCCATGGCCGACGGCGTCGGGGTGGGCGCTGTACCAGGAGACGAAGTCCGTGGCCGAGTAGCTGCCGACCAGCTCCTCGCCGGGGATGCCGAGGCGCCGGTCCCGCGCCGCGCCCACGCAGTACACCACCGCGTGGTAGATCGAACGCAGCTGGTCGGCCGAGACCCCGCCCTCGCCGACCGGGACGTTCCCGAGGAAGCGCACCCCGGGCCGCTCCAGCACCTGGCGCAGTGTGCCCTGGAGCGACTTGATCTTCTCGTGGTCGGGCGCCACGCCGTACCGCACCAGTCCGTAGGGGCAGGGCAGCCGGTCCAGCACGTCCACCGCGACGGGGGCGGGGAGCGCGTCCTGCTGATCGAGGATGGCCTGAGCGGTGTACACGCCGCTCGGCCCGGATCCGACAACTGCGATGCGAAGCATGTCAGGGCTCCTTGTTCCGCCGAGTCCGGACGGACACTTCAGCATCTCACCGAAGGCGCCCCCGCGGGAGTGAGCTGTCGGGGTGCTGTGCGCCGGGACCACGCGTGCCGCGCGGCGCGGCCACGGCCCCGAGGTTCTACGTTGCCCCCGTGGCGAAGAGTAGCTTTTCCGGCTTTCCGGGCGGCCGACAGCCGGACGGCCCAACGCCGGACGAGCCCACGCGCACCCCCGTCCGCTGGGAGCCGCGCGGCCACGGATCCGCCTCGGCGCCCGACGACGCGGGCGGCGGGCTTCCGCCGTGGTTCAGCGTCGGCCTCGTCCTCGCCGACGGCGCCCGCCTCGATGTGCTCGCCCAGGTCAGCGAGGGGCGGCTGCTCATCGAGGACATGCGCGCCGACCCGCCCCTGCCGGTCGAGGGCCTCGGCGCCCTCACCGAGCGCATCGCCGAGCCGTTGCGCGACGCCTGTCGCGCCCTGACCGGCCGTTATGGAACGGCCCTCGCCGAGCCCGCCACCCACGGCGCCCCGCACGAACCGCACGAGTCGCACCGGTCGTACGAGCCGTACGAGCCGTATGAACCGCACGAGCCGCGCCCCGAGCCCGCCGCCAGCGGCCCGGAGCCTCAGGAACCCTCCCCGCCGCCGAAGGGGGAGCGCCCCCGCCACGGCGCGACCCCGCTGCGGCGGGGCGCGCGCGACCGCCGCCGCGCCGCCGACGCCTATCTGGCCGCACGGAAGGACGGGCGCGATCCCGTGCTCGCCGTCATGGCCGTCACCGGACGCGGCCGTCGCCGCGCGCTGCGCCTGATCGCCGCCGCCCGGGACAAGGGCCTCCTGCCGCCCCGCCACGCCCGCCGCTGATCACTCTCCCGCGCCTTCGGGCCGCAGGTCCTCCATGCGTCCGATCTCCGCCGTCTGCGACGTGATCACCTCGCTGGCCAGCTGCTCCACCAGCACGTCGCCCACCCCGGCGAGCGCCTGGGTGGCCATCGACACCGCGCCCTCGTGGTGGGTGATCATCAGGTCGAGAAACAGCGCGTCGAACTCCTCGCCCCTGGCCGCCCCCAGCTCCGCCAGCTGCTCGGGCGTCGCCATCCCCGGCATCGTCGACGGATCGTGCTCCTGGTGGCCCTGATCCGCCTCGTGCCCGGCGTTGCGCGTCAGCCAGGCCTCCATCACATCGATCTCCGGGCCCTGCGCGCCCGCGATGCGCTCGGCCAGGCTGCCGACGCCCTCCGCCCGCGCGTGCTCCTCCGCGAGGTCGGTCATCTCCAGCGCCTGCTCGTGGTGATCGATCATCATCCGCATGAACGCGAAGTCGGACGCGGTCGGTTCGACGCCCTCGCCGCCGGCCTCCCTGGCCTCCTCGGGGGACAGCGTGCGCGCGTCCTCGCCGGGACCCTCGGGAGCGATCACCGCGGGCCCTTCGCCCCCGGCGCCCTCGTCCTCCGACGACGGGCCGCCCCCCGAGCACCCGGCGAGCAGGGCGACGGCCGCGGCCGCGACAACGGCGAAAAAAGCGCCGGTCAGGGGCCGATGGCGGTCGGTCAACGCTCCTCCTTGGGTGCGGGGTGAGCCACGGCACACGACCTTTTTTGTTGTGCACATGCCTGAGACGATACTGGGGCGATCCCCGGAGCAACCAACTCCGCACGGATACAGGCGAGTACGAGGGAGGACGCGGTGACATCGTTGCACAGCACGCTCTTTCGGCGCAGACGGCTGGGCGTGACCGTCGTGGTGGCTGGCCTGCTGGCCGCGGTCGGCATGACCGGTCCCGCGGCGGCGGTCCCAGGCCCGGGGGACGAAGCTCCCGCGCTCCAGGAGCAGTTCTCCGAGAGCCAGCGCGCGCAGACCGAGGCCGCCATCGAGAGCGGCGAGATACCCGGTGTCGACGAGATCATCCACAGCGACAACGTGACGCCCGTCGCGGACGTTCCCCACGCGGAGGGCCTGGCCGGAACGAACTCCGACCTCGCCTTCCAGGGCCGTTACGCCTTCGCGGGCAACTACGACGGCTTCGTCGTCTACGACATCAGACGCCCGAGCAACCCCAGGATCGTCGCCCAGGTGCTCTGCCCGGGCGGCCAAGGCGACATATCCGTCTCCGACGATCTGCTCTTCCTGTCCGTCGACTCCTCCCGCAGCGACGACTCGTGCTCGAGCACGGGCCTGCCCGCCACGGAGGAGGAGGCGTGGGAGGGCGTGCGCGTCTTCGACATCAGCGACCCGCGCAGCCCCGAGTACGTGGCCGCGGTCGAGACGCCCTGCGGCTCGCACACCCACACCCTGGTGCCCGAGCGGCGCGACGTCTACATCTACGTCTCCTCCTACTCACCCAGCCTGACGTTCCCCGACTGCCAGCCGCCGCACGACGGGATCTCCGTCGTCAAGGTGCCCAGGGACCACCCCGAGCGCGCCAGGCTCTCCAGCTTCGAGGTCGTCTTCCCCGACGGCGGCTTCCCCGGTGACGAGAACAGCTCGGCCACCAGCGGCTGCCACGACATCACCGCCTACCCCGAGCTCGACCTGGCCGCCGGCGCCTGCATGGGCGACGGCGTGCTGTTCGACATCTCCGAGGCGGACTCGCCACGGGTCATCGACACCGTCAGGGACGAGGAGAACTTCGCGTTCTGGCACTCGGCGACGTTCAGCCAGGACGGCCGCAAGATCGTCTTCACCGACGAGCTCGGCGGCGGTGGCGGCGCCATGTGCAACGAGGAGATCGGCCCCGAGATGGGCGCCAACGGCATCTACCACGTGCGGGGCCGCGGCGACGACCTCCGCCTCGACTTCCAGAGCTACTTCAAGATCCCCCGCCACCAGGCCGACACCGAGAACTGCGTCGCGCACAACGGCTCCCTGATCCCCGTCCGCGGCCGCGACATCATGGTGCAGGCGTGGTACCAGGGCGGCGTCTCGGTGTGGGACTTCACCGACTCGGACAACCCCCGCGAGATCGGCTACTTCGAGCGCGGCCCGATCACCGAGGACGTCCTCGCCTTCGGTGGCTCCTGGTCCGCCTACTACTACAACGGCTACATCTACTCCAACGACCAGAAGGGCCTGGACGTCCTGAGGGTCGACGACCGCAGGACCGAAGGCGCCGACCGGGTCAGGCTGGACGAGCTCAACGTCCAGACCCAGCCCGACTACTTCTCCCGCCGCTGACCGGCCACCGGGGATCCGGTGCCCGGGGCGGTGACACCCGCCCTGGGTGTCCCGCCGGGCGGTTCGTCGCCCGGCGGGACACCCAGGCGCCACGCCAGGCCGTAGCGGTCGAAGAGCTCGGCCCGCAGCCGGGACTGCGGCATCGGAGCCCCCGGCAGCAGCTGCGCCACCACCACCCCCATCAGCAGCGCCCGCAGCAGCCGGTAGTCCGCGTCCGGATCGGCCGAGCCGTAGCGCGCCACGGTCTCCCGCAGGAGCGCCGCGAGCCGCTGCTGCTCCACGCACTGGATGAACCCCTCCTGCTGGAGCAGGCCCGCCATGTGCGCCCGCATGAGCACCGGGCGGTCCCTGGCCAGCCCCATGATCGCGTCGATCGCGCGCGCCATGTACGCGTCGCCCGCTTCCGGCCCGGTGGGCAGCGGCTCCCGTTCCAGCGCCGCCTCGAGCGTGAGGTGCATCAGGCGGTGCACCGCGGACTGGAGGAGCTGGCGCTTGCCGGGGAAGTAGTACGAGATCAGCCCGCGTGCCGAGCCCGCGCGGTCGGCGATGTCCCCCAACGTCGTGGCCTCGAATCCGCGTTCGGACACCAGCTCGATCGTGGCCTCCAGGAGCCGCTGGCGAGAGCGTCGGCGCATTTCTTCATTGACCGAAGCGCTGCGAGGGGACATGCTGGACTCCCATTGACTGGCTCACAGTCAATATACTCAGCACCAACCCGGACAGCTGCCCCGGTCGGCGCAGCCCTGTCCGCAGCCGGTGGCGGTATCGGGCGGCGCGGGGGACCGTCCGATACCGTCCACCGGTGCCCAGGCCCCCCGCCGGTTGCCCCGGGCTCAGCCCACCAGCCGCAGCACCGGAAGCAGCCCGTCGGGGCGCTGGTCCACGGGGCGGTGCCGCACCAGGTGCACCGCGCAGCCGATGGCCGCGGCCCCGGCGTCCGCGACCGCGTCGTCCCCGACCATCAGGGCGTGCTCGGGCGCCACCCCCAACGCGTCGCACGCCACCGCGAACAGCCGCGCGTCGGGCTTCTGGATCCCGTGCTCGAACGACAGCGCGTACGTGGCGATCAGGTCGTCGAGGCCGTGTGCGCGGAAGACGGGGCGCACGTCCCAGCCGATGTTGCTCACCACCGCCACCCCGACGTTCCGCCGCGCCAGCTCGCGCAGCACCGGCTCGGCGTCCGGGTAGGGGTGCCAGGCGGCCGGGTCCCAGTGGCGTTCGTACAGCGCGTCGTACAGCTCCGGATAGGGCAGCGGCACCTGATGGGAGAGCGCCACGTACAGGTCGCGGTGGTGGGTGATGTCCCGGTCGCGCTCGTCCCACAGGCCCTGAAGTCCCGGCGGGATCGAACGCGGCGACTGCCCGCCCGGCAGTGCCCCGGCCGACTCCAGCTCGGCCGCGTACCGCGCGACATCCGCGTCGTCGAGCGATCTGCCGGTCATGCGCAGGGCGGCCCGCACCCAGGAGACCGCGGGCTCGACGCGCATGAGGGTTCCCGAGAAGTCGAAGAGGACGGCGTCGATGGGCATGACACGATCCTCCCCCGACCGCCGCTCCCCGTGCCAGCGGGGCGTCAGCCGCCCAGGGCCCGCAGCCCGGGCGCGAACGCGACCAGCAACGGCACCGCGGGCACCAGCGTCGCCAGCGCCGTCAGCCGCAGTCGGCGCGCGGCCGTCAGCCGCTCGCCCGGGGCCAGCAGGCGGTGCACCCGCTGCGGGACCTGCGCGTGGTGGCCCTCGTGCGCGAAGACGCCGCGGTCCTCGTTGAGCCCGACCAGCGCGAGCGCCGTGGTCAGCCGCCCGAAGCGGCGCGACGCGACGTCGTCGGCGGCCAGCTCCACCAGCCGGTGCACCTGCTGCCGGAACGCCTCGAAGACCGGCACCAGGGGAAAGCCGCTGGCCAGCGCGCCCGAGCAGTGCAGCAGCCAGTGGTGCCTGGCCCGCGCGTGGCCCTGCTCGTGCGCGAGCACCGCGTCCAGCTGCCTGCGGTTGAGCCGGCGGAGCGCGCCCGTCGTGATGACCAGGCGGCCGGTGGGCCCGGGCAGCAGCCAGGCGTCAGGGCGTTCGTCCTCAAGCACCACGAGCCGGTCGCCCGCGTCGGCCACCTCCCACGGCAGCCTGGGGGCGCGCGCCAGCAGCTCGGCATGGCGCCTGCGCCGCGCGGCCCGCGCCGCGCGCACCTCGCGGGTCAGCATCACGGCCGTCCACGCCCCGCCGCAGGCCAGCAGCACCGCGACGGCCGCCGCCCAGCTCTGCCCTTCGGGGTGCAGGGCGTAGGCGTCGATCACCTGGCTCGGCGCAGGGGCAAACACCTGGCCGCGCACGCCCTGCCATGCGGCGGCGCTCGACAGCGCCATCGCCAGGACACAGCACAGCAGCACCGCCGCGACGACGCACTGCCATACCCACAGCGCGAGCACCGGCTCGCGATCGGGCCAGGAGACGCGCGCCAGCATCCGCGGCGCCGTCGCCGCGGTGAGCCCGCCGAGCACCAGCAACGTGATGGCGATCACCATGACGCCACCTTAGATCCCGCCCCCGGCGACCGGGAACGGGCGGTCCTCCCACGTGACGGACGCCTCACACCGCGAGCAGCATCGCGAACATCGCCACCGCGAGCGTCATCCTGCACCCCGCGGCGACCTCGGGGAACGCGCCCCCGCGCCCGGTGTCGGCATGACCGGCCGCGCCGTGGCCCCCGCCACCGGCCGCCGGGAGCAGCCGGGGCGCGGTCGCCAGCGCGTACAGCGCGAAGTACGCCAGCAGCGCCCCCGTCAGCAACGGCACGCCCCCCGGCTCATGCCCCGCGTGCCCCGACGCGGGCCCCGCGGTGGCCATGGCCACCGCCATATACACCATCGCCAGCCCCTCCATGACGTGGTGCGCCTGGTGCGCCACCCCCGCGACGAGCAGCGCCGCGGCCCACAGGGCGGTCGCCCCGAACAGCACCGCGAACGCCGCGGGCGGGCGCTCCGGCGCCCCCGGCACGGCCATCGCCGCCATTCCGATGCCCATCACCGCCTCGACGCAGGCAGCCTGCCGCGCCAGCGGCGGCCCCACGCGGGCGCGCACCAGACAGTACCCACCGGTGAGGCCGCACAGCGCGGCCAGCAACCAGCCGACCAGCCCAGGGGTGTACATCGCCCACCTCCCCGCGGAAGTGATGCCCGCGCCGGGGTCGCGATACGGGAGCGCACGGGGGCGTGGGGGAGCGCGCCCGTTACGATGCACGCGTGACGGCGACAACTGGGCTCAGCTTCCGCGCCGCGACCGAGGCCGATGTGCCGGATGTGGTGGCGCTCGTCGAGTCGGCGTACCGCGGCGACGCCAGCCGCGCCGGCTGGACGACCGAGGCGGACATCCTGGACGGCAGGCGTACCGGCGCGGACGAGGTCGCCCCCGCCGTGCTCGACCCCACAGCCCTGCTGCTGCTCGCCGAGAGCGGCGGCGAGCTGGCCGCCTGCTGCCTGGTCTCCCGCGCCCACGAAGGGGCCGAGCAGGCGGCCGCGGGGTCCGAAGCAGCCGGGCCCGCCGCCCACTTCGGGATGTTCGCCGTCCGCCCCGGCCTCCAGGGCTCGGGCCTTGGCCGCCTGGTGCTCGCCGAGGCCGAACGCCGGGCCGCCGCCGAGTGGGGCGCCCGGCGCATGATCCTGGAGGTGATCTCCGTCAGGGACGCGCTGATCGCGTGGTACGAGCGCCGCGGCTACGTCCGCACCGGGCGCGTGAGCCCCTTCCCCTACGGCGACGAGCGCTTCGGCGTCCCGCGCCGCGCGGACCTGGAGTTCGCCGAGCTGGTCAAGCCGCTGGCCTGACGCCCGCGCGCCCCACACCTCACGCCGCCGCGGCGGCGCGCACGATCTCCGGGCTGTCGGTCACCACCCCGTCGAGGCCCAGCTCCCTGGCCCTGGCCAGGTCGGCGTCGGTGTTCACCGTCCAGCTGATCACCGCGAGCCCCGCGGCGTGCGCCCGCGCCACCACCGCCGCGTCGAGCGCCTGGAGCTCGCAGGAGATCATCCCCGCGTCCAGCGCCCGCGCGCGCTCCGGCGCGCTTCCCGTGGACGCGCCGGTCACCAGCGCCATCGCCACCTCGGGCAGCAGCCGCCTGGTCTCGGCCAGCGCCTCGTCGTGGAACGAGATCACCGTCACCCGGCGCCCCAGGCGGCGCTCCTCGATGACGCCCGCCAGCACGCGCGCCGCCGCGGGATCCTTGATCTCGGCCTGGAGCGGGGCGCCCACCGCGTCCACCACCTCCGTGAACAGCGGGACCCGCTCGCCCAGGCCCGCGTCGAGGCCCCGCAGCTCGGCGAGGGTCAGATCGGCGATCGCGCCCGAGCCGTCGGTCGTCCTGTCCACCTCGGCGTCGTGCATCACCACCAGCTCGCCGTCCTTGCTCAGGTGCACGTCGAGCTCGATCACGTCGAGCCCGGCCCGGTCGGCCCGGCAGAAGGACCGCAGGGTGTTCTCTGGCTCGACGGCCATCAGCCCGCGGTGTCCGACAGTCAGCAGCGCCATGCGGTCACCCTAGGCGCCACCGGTGGACGCCCGTTGAACGCCGCCCACCGGGACGCGAACGTTCTCCCGAGGAATCCGCCGACCCCCTCACAGCCGAAGGCCGCTTGCGCGGTTGATCGAAGGATCTTCTCCGGATACCGTGATCCCACGCGAATATCTGCTGTAGAGGAGGGGTCATGACGGAAACTATGGCGTCGATCAGCTCGAACGGCGGCGGTTCGACGGCCACCCCCGTCGTCGCGCATCCCGCCTGGACGGCCCTCAAGGAGGCCGTGGAGACCATCCGCCCGGCGCAGTCGAAGGACGGCTCCGTCGACTTCGCCGCCGAGGGCGCGCCCGACCGGGCCGACCTCGCCCTCGCGGTCGACCGCGCCGTCGCCGCCGTCGACGAGCTGGCCCCCCTGCTGCCGCACGACGCCGCGTACCACCGCGCCCTGATCGCCGACCTGCGCCGCTGGGCCGACGACGGCTTCGCCGTCCCCGACTTCCTCGACTCCCTGCTGGCCTTCCGGCCCACCGCCGCCCGCGCCGACGGCCGCCAGCACCTCGTCGTCTTCCCCATGTACACGCAGAACGGCAACCCCGACCGCAACCTCGAGGCCGTCGTCTTCCGCGTCGTCTGGCCCGGCTGGCTCGCCGAGCTCGAGCGCACCCGCTACGACAACCCCCTGTTCCTCGGCATCACCTTCGAGGACTTCACCGGCGGCTACGACTCCAACTCCGCCGTGCTCTTCCCCGAGACCATCGCCGTGCGCGAGGCCCCCGAGCGCTTCTCCTGGGGTGCCATCTTCTGCGACCGCGAGGCCGCCCGCTTCCGCCGCGTCATCAGTGCGGCCTGCGACGTCACAAGCCTGGAGCTGCCCGACGAGGCGGGCGGGCTGCTCACCGACCAGGAGCGCTGCCAGCAGACGTTCGTGCTGTGGGACCTGATCCACGACCGGACCCACAGCCATGGCGATCTGCCGTTCGACCCGTTCATGATCAAGCAGCGCCAGCCGTTCTGGATGTACGGCCTCGAGGAGCTGCGCTGCGACCTCACCGCCTTCGACGAGGCGGGGCGGCTGGCCGCCGACGGCTACGCCCAGGGCCGCGACGTCCAGTACGCCATCCTGCTCGACCGCCTCTTCCGCTTCCCCGTCACCGGCGAGCGCAACCGGAACTACGACGGGCTCGGCGGCCAGCTCCTGTTCGCCTACCTCCACCAGAACGACGCCCTGCGCTGGCGCGATAACCGCCTGACGATCGACTGGGACCGGGCCCGCGCCACCACCGCGGCGCTGCGCGAGCAGATCGAGACCCTCTACCGCAGGGGCATCGACCGGCCCAAGATCGTCCACTGGCTCAAGGCGTACGAGCTGGTCTCCGCCCACCTCTCCCCGCACCCCGGGTCCCGCTGGGCCAAGGGCCCCGAGGCCCTCGACCTCACCCTGCCGCCGCGCAAGCTGGTCGACGACGTGCTGCCCGACGAGTTCCCGCTGAGCCTGTTCTACGAGGCCCTCGCCAGGAAGCTCCGCGCGGTGATCGCCTCGACCCGGGGCATCACCGCGGCCCCGGCGGCCACCCGGGCCGCGTGATCGCCCGCCGCGCCGCGCGGCATCATGGACGCGTGCAAGGAGACGTTCGATGACCTCAACCACCCCCGCCACGCCACAGGGTTCACGACCGGGAGCGCTCGACGGCGCCGTGGTGGCCGTCGCCGGAGCAGGCGGGCCCGCGGGCCACGCCACCCTGCTGCGGCTCGCCCGGGCCGGCGCCACCGTCGTGGCGGCCGACGCGGACGCCCGGCGCCTCGCGGAGGGCGTGGACGCCGCCCGCCTCGCCCACGGCGGCGCCACCGTCACCGGCGACACCGTGGACCTGCTCGACCCGGCCGCCACCCGCGCGTGGGCGGATCGGACCGAGAAGGAGTATGGCCGCGTCGACGGCCTGGTCCACCTCGTCGGCGGCTGGCGCGGCTCCGCCTCCTTCGCCGAGACCGACCTCGCCGACTGGGACGCGCTGCACGACCTGCTGGTGCGGACCGTGCAGCACACTTCGCTGGCGTTCGAGGCGGCGCTGGCCCGCGGCGGCAACGGGCGGTACGTTCTCGTCTCGGCCGCGGGCGCCAGCCGCCCTACCGCGGGCAACGCCGCCTACGCGGCCGCCAAGGCCGCGGCCGAGGCGTGGACGCTCGCCCTGGCCGACGGCTTCCGCAGGACGGCCCCCGGTGGTCGGCCCGCCGCGGCCGCCACCATCCTGGTGGTCAAGGCGCTGGTCAGCCAGCGCATGCGGGACGAACGCCCCGGCGCCGCGTTCGCCGGGTTTACCGACGTCACCGACCTCGCCGACGAGATCTGCCGCCTGTGGGACAGGCCCACCGAAGACGTGAACGGAACCCGCCAGTGGCTGACCCGCACGCCGTGACGACCGACGCCCACCGCCACCACGACCCGGGGGCCAGGGGCTTCGCCAGCGACAACTACGCGGGCGCCCACCCCGAGATCCTCGCCGCCCTCGCCCTGGCCAACGGCGGCCACCAGTCGTCCTACGGCGCCGACGACTACACCGCCCACCTCCAGGACGTCTTCCGCGCCCACTTCGGCCCCACCGCCGAGACCTATCCGGTGTTCAACGGCACGGGCGCCAACGTCGTCGCGCTCCAGGCCCTCACCGACCGCTGGGGCGCCGTGGTCGCCGCCACCAGCTCCCACATCCACACCGACGAGGGCGGCGCCCCCGAGCGCGTCGGCGGCCTCAAGCTGCTGCCGGTGCCCGCGCCCGAAGGCAAGCTCACGCCCGAGCTGATCGCCCGCGAGGCGTGGGGGTTCGACGACGAGCACCGGGCCACACCCCAGGTCGTCTCGATCACCCAGTCCACCGAGCTCGGCACCGTCTACACCCCCGAGGAGATCCGCGCCATCAGCGACTTCGCCCACGAGCGCGGCATGACCGTGCACCTCGACGGCTCCAGGATCGCCAACGCCGCCGCCGCCTTGGGGCTGCCGATGCGCGCGTTCACCGCCGACGCCGGGGTGGATGTCCTCTCCTTCGGCGGCACCAAGAACGGCATGCTCTTCGGCGAGGCCGTCGTCGTCCTCACCCCCGGCGCCGTCCGGGCCATGCTCAACATCCGCAAGCTCTCCATGCAGCTCGCCTCCAAGATGCGCTTCGTCTCGGTGCAGCTCGAGGCGCTGCTCGCCGGGGACCTCTGGCTGCGCGGGGCCACCCACGCCAACGCCATGGCCCGCCGCCTGGCCGACGGCGCGCGCGATGTCCCCGGCGTCCAAGTGCTCCACCCGGTCCAGGCGAACGCCGTCTTCGCCCGCCTCCCGTACGACGCCGCCGAGCGGCTGCGCAAGCGCCACCGCTTCTACTTCTGGGACGAGGCGGCGGGCGACGTCCGCTGGATGTGCGCCTTCGACACCACGAAGGGGGACGTCGACGCCTTCCTGGCCGCGCTGCGCGAGGAGATGGCGCGCTGAGAGCGACGGGGGCGCGGTGCCCGTGGCGCGCGCCCCCGGGGAGGCCGCGCCGCCCCGCGGGCGTCAGGGCGCCTGGGCCGCCGGGGGAGCGGGGGCCGTGCCGCCCAGGTGCGCGGGCAGCCACCATGTGTCGTCCGGGCCCTTGGGCTTGCCCGGATAGGCGCGCTGGGCCGCCTCGAGAAGCTCCTGGACGCGCTCGCGCAGCCGTTCCGTGACGGACACCGCGGACTCGTCCTCGCCGACCGGCATCGGCTCGCCCACCCGTATGGTGATCGGCAGATGGTTCCGCCGCAGGTCGCGCTTGCGCCCCTTGGTCCACAGCCGCTGGGTGCCCCACAGCGCCACAGGCAGCACCGGCACCCCGGCCTGCTGCGCCATGCGCGCCGCGCCCGACTTGAACTTCTTGAGCGTGAACGAGGGGGAGATGGTCGCCTCGGGGAAGACGCCCACGATCTCGCCGGAGCGCAGCGCCGACACCGCCTTGCGGTACGCCTCCTCGCCCTGCGCCCGGTCCACCGGTATGTGCTTCATGGCCCGCATCAGCGGCCCCGACACCCGGTGCCTGAACACCGACTCCTTCGCCATGAACCGCACCAGCCGCCGCGCGGGCCGCGCCGCGAACCCCGCGAAGACGAAGTCGAGATACCCGATGTGGTTGCTCGCCAGCACGGCGCCGCCGCGGCGCGGCACATGCTCGCAGCCGGCGATGTCGAAGCGCAGGTCGAGCGCCTTGAACATCGTCCGCGCCGTCGCGATGACCGGCGGGTACACGAGTTCTGCCATGGGGGTCCTTCTTCCGAGCGGTGGGAACCTACGCTCCCGTAACTTACGGCGGTGCCCGATCGTGCCCGAAAGTGTCGGCGAACACCACCCCTCTCGCTTCCGCACTCCGGCGTACGCCCCCCACGAGCCGCGGGGAATGCGACCGTTGGGGAAGGCGCTGCATCAAGGGGCGCACGGGAACGGCGCGAAACCCCACGCGCGGCGCGAACGGCGCACACGGCGCACACGGCGTGAACTCGGCGAAACGGAGTCGGCGATGGAAGCAACGCGGCGGCCCCGCCGCCTCACCGCGGCGGACCTCGGCGCCGAACGCCTCGGCGCCCGCGCCACGCTGGTGCACTTCTCCAGCGCCTTCTGCCAGCCCTGCCGCGCCACCCGCCGCGTCCTGGCCGGCGCGGCGGGCCTGGTGGACGGCGTCGCGCATCTGGAGATCGACGCGGAGTCCAGGCTCGACCTCGTCCGCGCCCTCGGCGTGGCCCGGACACCCACGGTGCTGGTCCTCGACGCCTCCGGACATGTGGTAAGGCGGGCCGAGGGGCAGCCCCGAACCGCGGATGTGCTGGTGGCGTTGGGCCACGCGGTCACCGAGGAGGCGCCGTAGGGACCCGCCCGGTGCGCGTAGTCAACGTCACAGTGAGACATCCTTGCCTGTGGGGGATACCCTGGGTGTACTGACGAGTAACTATTCGGGTGATCTTCCGAGTGCCCCGTGTGCGGACCGACAGCAGTAGGAGAGCCGGCGTGAGCTTGAAGATCGTTGTCTGTGTGAAGTACGTCCCCGACGCCGCCGGGGACCGGCGCTTCGCCGGGGACCTGACCACTGACCGGGACGCCGCGGACGGATTGCTGTCGGAGCTGGACGAGTACGCCGTCGAGCAGGCCCTGGTGATCGCCGAGGCGGCGGACGACGCCGAGGTCACGGTGCTGACCGTCGGCCCCGACGACGCCACCGACGCGCTGCGCAAGGCCCTGTCCATGGGCGCCGACAAGGCCGTCCACGTCACCGACGACGACCTGCACGGCACCGACGTGATGGGCACGTCCCTGGTGCTGGCCAAGGCCGTCGAGCACATCGGCTACGACCTGGTGCTGTGCGGCATGGCGTCCACCGACGGCTCGATGGGCGTGCTGCCCGCCATCCTCGCCGAGCGCCTCGAAGTCCCGCAGGTGACGCTGCTCTCGGAGGTCTCCGTGGCCGACGGCACGGTCACCGGGCGCAGGGACGGCGACGCCGCGAGCGAGCGCCTTGAGGCGTCGCTGCCCGCGGTCGTGTCCGTCACCGACCAGTCGGGGGAGGCGCGTTACCCCTCCTTCAAGGGCATCATGGCCGCCAAGAAGAAGCCGTTGGAGACGCTCGACCTGGAGGATCTGGACATCGACGCCGAGCGGGTCGGCCTCGCCGGGGCGTGGACCGTGGTCGAGTCCGCCACCGAGCGCCCGGCGCGCACCGCAGGACAGGTCGTCACCGACGAGGGCGACGGCGCCAAGCAGCTGGCGGCCTTCCTCGCCGAGCGCAAGTTCATCTGACCCGCCCGTCCCGTCTCGCTGGAGAGCACTGTTCCCATGGCTGAAGTCCTTGTCCACGTCGACCACGCCGACGGCGACGTCCGCAAGCCCACCCTCGAGCTCCTCACCCTCGCCCGCCGCCTCGGCGACCCCGTCGCCGTGCACCTCGGCCCAGGGGCCGACCGGGCCGCGCCCGTGCTGGCCGAGTACGGCGCAGTCCGCGTCCTGACCGCCGACGCCCCCGAGTTCGCCGACTACCTGGTTGCGCCCAAGGTCGACGCCCTGCGCGCCGCCGTCGACGCCGTCTCCCCGGTCGCCGTGCTGCTGGCCTCGTCCGCCGAGGCCAAGGAGATCGCCGCGCGCCTGGCCGTCAGGACCGGCTCGGGGCTCATCACCGACGCGGTCGACCTCGCCGCGGGCGACGAGGGCCCGGTGGCCACCCAGTCGGTCTTCGCCGCCGAGTACACCACCACCTCACGCGTCACCCACGGCACCCCGGTCATCACCGTCAAGCCCAACTCCGCGGCCCCCGAGGCCGCCCCGGCCGCGGGCGCCGTCGAGGAGCTGTCGTTCACCCTCGGCCCGCTGGCCACCGGCACCAGGGTCGTCTCCCGCGAGGCCCGCGAGTCCACCGGGCGCCCCGACCTCACCGAGGCCGCCATCGTGGTCTCCGGCGGCCGCGGGGTGAACGGCGCGGAGAACTTCGGGCTGATCGAGGCCCTCGCCGACTCCCTCGGCGCCGCCGTCGGCGCCTCACGCGCCGCGGTGGACGCCGGCTGGTACCCCCACTCCCACCAGGTGGGCCAGACCGGCAAGACGGTCTCCCCGCAGCTGTACATCGCGGCGGGCATCTCGGGCGCCATCCAGCACCGTGCGGGCATGCAGACCTCCAAGACCATCGTCGCGGTCAACAAGGACGCCGAGGCCCCCATCTTCGAGCTGGCCGACTACGGCGTGGTCGGCGACCTCTTCACGGTGGTCCCCGCCCTGACCGACGAGGTCAACGCCCGTAAGTCATGAAAGTCCAGTAAGACCCGTAAGGTCTGAAAGTCCTGACCCTCACGACCGGCGCGCCCCCGCCCACCCACCGGGCGGGGGCGTGCCCCCACGCGCGCGGCACGCTCGACCGACGAAAGGGCGCCATGGGACGGCAGGAGCAGCACCCACCACCCGACCGCGCGGCCACCAGCCTCGCCCCCGACGTCACCGCGGCCATCGGCGCCTCGCTCGCCGATGTCGACGCCGACCTCGCCCGCCGCTACCCCGGCGACCCCACCACCCGCCAGCCGGTGCACACCGTCTACGTCCCCGCCCACCGCCTCGCCCCCGACACCCCCCGCGCCTGGGGCGCCGACGCCCTCGCGCTGCTCGCGGCGCACGCCCCCGACGCCACCGCGTTCGGCGGCCTCATCGGCCTCCCCGAGCCGCTCGCCACCGCCGTCCACGGCCGCGTCGTCGACAAGCTGGCCCGCGAGCCCGTCGAGGACCTCAGGATCGACTTCGAGGACGGCTACGGCCACCGCCCCGACGCCGAGGAGGACGCCGCCGCCACCCGCGCCGCCCGCCTGGTCGCCGAGGCCGTCGCCGACGGCACCGCGCCCCCGTTCGTCGGCATCCGCATGAAGTGCCTCGAAGCCCCCGTCCGCGACCGAGGCATCCGCACCCTCGACCTCTTCCTCACCGCCCTGCTGGCCGCCGGGCCCCTGCCCGCCGGGCTGCGCGTCACCCTGCCCAAGGTCGGCTACGCCCGGCAGGTCGCCGCGATGGCCGCGCTGTGCGGCGCGTTCGAACGCGCCGCCCGCCTGCCGTCCGGCACTCTCACGTTCGAGATCCAGATCGAGACCACCCAGGCCATCCTCGGCGCCGACGGCCGCGCCACCGTCGCCCGCATGATCGACGCCGCCGACGGCCGGGTCACCGGGCTGCACTACGGAACGTTCGACTACAGCGCCGCCTGCCGGATCTCCGCCGCCCACCAGGCGCCCGACCACCCCGCCGCCGACCACGCCAAGGCCGTCATGCAGGTCGCCGCCGCCGGCACCGGCGTCGCCCTCTCCGACGGCTCGACCAACGTCCTGCCCACCGGCCCCACCGCCCGCGTCCACCGCGCCTGGCGGATCCATCACGGCCTGGTGCGGCGCGCGCTGGTCCGCGGATACCACCAGGGCTGGGACATGCACCCCGGCCATCTGCCCACGCGCTACGCCGCCGTCTACGCCTTCTACCGCGAGGGCCTGCCCGACGCCGCCTCCCGCCTGGCCGCCTATGCCGCGGGGGCCACCGGAGGCGGCGTCCTCGACGAGCCCGCCACCGCCCGCGCGCTCGGGGGCTTCCTGCTGCGCGGCCTCGACTGCGGCGCCCTCGACCGCGACGAGGTGACGCGCCTGACCGGCCTCGACCTCCACCGGATCGCGGGCCTCGCGGGCCGCGGCGCCCCCGGGCGGTGACCGCCGCGTGACCGCTCGCACACCCGTCGGAACAGACTGGACAACCCGCCCACCACGGACCAGGCTTTCCGCACATGACCACTGATCTTGTCGCCGCCGTCGACATCGGAGGCACCAAAATCGCCGGGGCCCTCGTGGACGGCACGGGCGATCTCCTCCACCGCGTTCAACTCCCCACCCCCGCGGGGGAGTCGGCGGACCGCGTCATGGCGGCCCTCACCACGGTGCTCGGCGGGCTCACCCGGCACGCGTCGTGGTCGCGCGTCGCCGCCGTCGGCATCGGCAGCGCGGGCCCGGTCGACGCCCGCACCGGCACCGTCAGCCCCGTCAACATCCCCGGCTGGCGCGACTTCCCGCTCGTCGAGGGCGTCCGCGCGACCACGGGCGAGCTGCCCGTCACCCTGGTCGGCGACGGCGCCGCCATCGCCGCGGGCGAGCACTGGCGCGGCGCCGCCCGCGGCCGTTCCAACGTCCTGTGCATGGTCGTCTCCACCGGCGTCGGCGGCGGCCTCGTCACCGACGGCAGGCTCCGCCCCGGCCCCACGGGCAACGCTGGCCACATCGGCCACATCAGCGTCGACTTCAACGGCGACCTCTGCCCCTGCGGCGGCCGCGGCTGCGTCGAGCGCATCGCCTCGGGCACCAACATCGCCCGCTACGCCCTGGCCGCGGGCTGGCGCCCCGCCGACCCCGAGGGCGACACCACCGCCGCGGGCGTCGCGGTGGCCGCCCGCGAGGGCCACCCCATAGCCCTGGAGGCGTTCGACCGCTCGGCGCGCGCCCTGGCCGCGGGCATCGCCGCGACCGCCACGCTGATCGAGATCGAGACCGTGGTGATCGGCGGGGGAGTGAGCCAGTCGGGCGAGGTGCTGTTCGGGCCGCTGCGCCGCGCGCTGCGCGAGTACGCCACGCTGCCGTTCGTGCGCACCATCGAGGTGGTCCCCGCCCAGCTCGGGACCGACGCGGGCCTGGTCGGCGCGGCGGCCGCCTGCTGGAGCGACCCTGGCACGTTTTTGGCAGTGGGTGCAGCGGGCAACTGACCCTGGGGGGCGACAAGGAGGGGGATCTCGTGATCATCTGGCTCAACGGGGCGTTCGGGGCCGGCAAGACCACCGCGGCCCGCGAGCTGCTCCACCTGCTGCCGGGCAGCACGCTCTACGACCCCCAGCTGGTGGCGGACGGGCTGCGGCAGGCGCTGCCCAAGGAGCGGCTGGCCCAGGTGGACGACGTGCAGGACCTCCCCGCCTGGCGCCGCCTGGTGGTGGACACCGCCGTCGCCCTGCTCTCCGAGCTGCCGGGGCCGCTGATAGCGCCGATGTCACTGCTGTGCCAGGAGCACCGCGACGAGATCTTCGGCGGCCTCGCGGCCCACGGGATCCGGGTGCAGCACTTCCTGCTTGCCGTTGAAGAAGCGTTCCTCCGTAGAAGGATCGAGCTGCGCGCGGCGGAGGACGGCGACGCGGCGCGCGGCCGGTGTCTGAGCCACCTGCCGCAGTACACCGCCGCGCTGCCCTGGCTCACGTCCGACGCGTACACCGTCGAGACCTCCCGGCTCACCCCGCGGCAGACCGCCGAGGCGCTGGCCGAGGGCGTCCGGCGAGGCGAGGGCCGCTGCGAGATCGTGCAGACCCCCGCGCCCAACGGCCAGACCCTCGCGGCGGGTGTGCTGTTCTTCGACGACCACGACCGGGTGCTGCTGGTCGACCCGACCTACAAGCCCGGCTGGGAGTTCCCCGGTGGCGTCGTCGAGGACGGGGAGCCGCCCGCCCGCGCGGCCATCCGCGAGGTGGCCGAGGAGCTGGGCCTGCGGCTGCCGCGCGAGCCCGCGCTGCTGATCGTGGACTGGGAGCCGCCCAGGCCGCCGCGGTTCGGCGGGCTGCGCCTGCTGTTCGACGGCGGCCGGCTCGAGGCGGACCGCATGAGGGAGGTGCTGCTGCCGGGCGCGGAGCTGCGCGCGTGGCGTTTCGCCGCCGAGGACGAGGCCGAACGGCTGCTGTCGCCCGGCCGGTTCGCCCGGCTCCGCTGGGCGCTGCGGGCTCGTGCCGAGGGCCGCGCGCTCAACCTGGAGGCGGGCGTCCCGGTCGGCGTCTGACCCGGTGGGGCGCCGTTCCGCCGAATCGCGCGGCGCCCCCCGCGGTCTTAGCGTGGTGCCGATGGCCCCGGATCGGGGAGGACCTCCCGGAGCGGTGACCGCGATGCGCCTGCCGGAGTACATACCGGATCACGATCCCCACCGCGCCGATCCCAGCGAGGACGGCGCGGGCTGGGGCCGCAGGGCCGCCCTCGCGTCGATGGCGTGCGTCGTGGCCCTCGGCGTCACGATCATGATCGCGGGCACCGAGGGCCGGACGGGCCCGCCGCCGCAGCCGCCGGGTGAGCGCCGCGCCGCGCAGGCGTCGCCTGGGCGGGCGCCGTCGGGCGAGGCCGTCCCCGCGCTGCCGCCCGCCGTGCCGACGTGGGTCTCCATCCCTTCGATCGCGGTCGAGGCCCCGCTGACCGGCGTCGGCCTCGACCAGGACGGCTGGCTCGAGGCGCCGCCGCAGGAGATCCAGAACCTCGCGGGCTGGCTCCAGGACGCCCCGTCGCCCGGCACCCCTGGCACCGCCGTCGTCGTCGGACACGTGGACAACGCCGCGGGCCCCGCCGTCTTCTACGGCCTGGGCGCGCTGAGCGTCGGCGCGGGCGTCGAGGTGATCCGCGAGGACGGGACGGCGGCGCGCTTCAGCGTCTACGACGTGGCGGTCTTCGACAAGGAGAGCCTGCCGGAGTACGTCTACGAGGACACCGGCCGCCCCGAGCTGCGCCTGATCACGTGCGGCGGCAGCTTCTCGCAGGACTCGGGCTACCAGGACAACGTCGTGGTCTTCGCCCACATGACCGGCTCGGCGTGACGCGAACGGCCCCGCAGCGTAACCCATATGTCCCTTCCGGAGGGTTGTGTGACCTCTCGTCTGCTTACGGTCGCTTCGCGGGGTGACGCGCACATCCGACGAAGGAGCCTTCCGATGAGCAGACCGCGAACCGCACTGGCCGCCGCCGGGCTGAGTGCGACGTTCTTCACCGTGGGGGCGCCCGCCGCGCTCGCCCACGCACCGGCCCAGGGCGACGACGTGTCCTTCGGCTTCAGCGTCTCCCCGGCCGCCGTCAGGCCCGGCGGGGCCGTGGACCTGACCGTGACCAACTGCACCCGCTTCGAGGCGACGGCCGAGTCCGCCGTCTTCGACGAGGTGGTGCTCGGCACGCCGGGCCAGCTCCAGAGCGCCAGGACGACCGTGGACGCCGACGCGCGGGTCGGCGCGGAGTTCGACGTGACGTTCACCTGCGGCCCCGAGACCGGCACCGCCACCCTGACCATCCTGGCCGCCACGACCTCGCCAAGCCCCACCCCGACCGTCACCACCACCGCCAGCTCCACCGCCTCCCCGACCCGCGGTGCCCAGGCTGGCGTCGGCGGCAGCCAGGACGACGGCGGCGACAGCATGCTGTGGGCGGGCGCCGGGCTCACCGCGGCCGCCGTCTCCGGCGGCGTCGTGCTGGCCCGCCGCCGCGCGGGGCGCCACCGCTGAACCGGCCACCGGCCACCGGCCCGCCAGGGCCCCCGCGGCGACCACCGCGGGGGCCTCGCCCGGCGCCGCGCGGGCCTCAGCCCCGCGCTGCGGCCGCGTACCGCTGGAGGAACAACGCCTCCGCCACGGCCATCCGCTCCAACTCCTCGGGCGACACGCTCTCGTCCACCGCGTGGATCCTGGCGGCCGGGTCGCTCAGGCCGATCAGCAGCAGCTCCGCCTTCGGATAGAGCGTCGCCAGCGTGTGGGTCAACGGGATCGAGCCGCCCTGCCCCACCACCGCCATCTCCGTCCCGTCGTACGCCTCCCGCATCGCCGCGGCCATCGACGCGTACGCCGGGCTCGTGGTGTCCGCGCGGAACGGCTGTCCCTCGCCCACCGCGTCGACCGTGACCCGCGCGCCCCACGGCGCGCGCCGCCGAAGGTGCGCCGCGAGCAGCGAGGCCGCCTCGTCCGTGTCCACGCCGGGCGGCACCCGCAGGCTCACCAGCGCCCGCGCGCTCGCCTGCACCGAAGGCGTCGCGCCCACCACGGGCGGGCAGTCGATGCCGAGCACCGTCGCCGACGGGCGCGCCCACACCCGGTCCGCGACCGCGCCCGAGCCGATCAGCCCGACCCCGTCGAGCACCCTGGCGTCCTCGCGGAACCTCTCCTCCGGGTACGCGGTGCCCCGCCAGACCCCGTCCGAGGCCAGCCCGTCCACCGTCGTCGAGCCGTCATCGGCGTGCAGCGACCCCAGGATCCGCACCAGCGCCGCCAGCGCGTCGGGCGCCGCGCCGCCGAACTGGCCCGAGTGCAGGTTCCCCGCGAGCGTCTCCACCGTGACCCGTACCGCCACCATGCCGCGCAGCATCGCCGTCACCGTGGGCTGCCCGGCCCTGACGTTGCCGGTGTCGCCGATCACCACGGCGTCCGCGGCGAGCAGTTCGGGGTGCTGCTCGGCATAGCGCTCAAGGCCGCCCGTGCCCTGCTCCTCCGAGCCCTCCACGACCACCTTCACGCCGACCGGCACGCCCCCGGCGGCCCGCAGCGCGAGCAGGTGCATGAGCACGCCGCCCTTGCAGTCGGCCGCGCCCCGCCCGTACCAGCGCCCTTCCCGCTCGGTCAGCTCGAACGGCGGCGACGTCCACGCCGCCACGTCGAGCGGCGGCTGCACGTCGTAGTGCGCGTACAGCAGAACGGTGGGTGCGCCCGCGGGGGCGGGCAGGTGGCCGTACACCGACGTGGTGCCGTCCGGCGTCTCGAGCAGGGTCACCTCACCGAAGCCCTCGCGCTCCAGCGCGGCGGCCACCCACCGCGCCGCCGCCTCGCACTCGCTGGGCGGGAACTGCTCGGGATCGGCGACGGAGCGGAACGCCACCAGCTCGGCCAGCTCGTCCCTGGCCCCCGGCATGAGGGCGGCGACGGCGGCGGAGACGGCGGCGTGCTCGGGACTGTGCTCCATGGGAACGCTCCTCACGGGTGCGCCCGAGGGACACACCTGCGACATCTGTACGAAAGCCTGGGAATGCCGCCGATCATCCCACAGCCAGGCCGCCCCACCCCGGCGAACTAGGATGCCCTGCGGTGACCGAAACGTAAGGACGCAGCGGGGAGCGGCAGCAGATCGTGAGTGACGAGAACGAAGCCGGGGCCGAAACGGTGTGGGACGTGGTGGTGGTGGGGGCGGGCCCCGGTGGGGCGTCGGCCGCCCGCGCCGTGGCGGAGGCCGGCCGCCGGGTGCTGCTGCTGGAGAAGGCGGAGCTGCCGCGCTACAAGACGTGCGGCGGCGGCATCATCGGACCCACGCGGGACGCGCTGCCCCCCGCCTTCGAGCTGCCGCTGCGCGACCGCGTGCACGCCGTGACGTTCTCCCTCAACGGCCGCATGGCCCGCACCCGCCGCTCCAAGCGGATGCTCTTCGGCCTGGTGAACCGCCCCGAGTTCGACCAGCGCCTGGTCGAGGCCGCCGTCAAGGCCGGGGCCGAGCTGCGCACCAAGGCCACCGTCTCGCGCGTCGAGCAGCACGGCCCCGCCGTCCCCGACCGGCGTACCGTCGCGGTGGTGCTCTCGTCGGGGGAGACGCTGCTGGCCCGCGCCGTGGTCGGCGCCGACGGCAGCGCCAGCCGCATAGGCGCCCATGTCGGGGTGCGGCTCGACCAGGTGGATCTCGGCCTCGAGGCCGAGATCCCGGTGCCCCACGAGGTGGCCGCTGACTGGAAGGGCAGGGTGCTGATCGACTGGGGCCCGCTGCCCGGCTCCTACGGCTGGGTCTTCCCCAAGGGCGACACCCTGACCGTCGGCGTGATCTCCGCCCGCGGCGACGGGGCGGCGACCAAGCGCTACCTGGAGGACTTCACCGCCCGCCTGGGCCTGGCGGGCTTCGAGCCCTCCGTCTCCTCCGGGCACCTCACCCGCTGCCGCACCGACGACTCGCCGCTCTCCCGCGGCCGGGTCCTGGTGTGCGGGGACGCGGCCGGGCTGCTCGAGCCGTGGACGCGCGAGGGCATCTCGTTCGCCCTGCGCTCGGGGCGGCTCGCGGGCCAGTGGGCCGTGCGCATCGCCGAGGCGGGAGACGCGGTGGACGCCCGCCGCCAGGCGCTCAACTACACGTTCGCCGTCAAGTCGGGGCTCGGCGTCGAGATGGGCGTGGGCCGCCGCCTGCTGGCCGCGTTCGCCCAGCGCCCCGGCCTGGTGCACACCGCGATGATCGGCTTCCGCCCCGCGTGGGTGGCGTTCACCCGCGTCACCCGCGGCTCCACCACCCTGGCCGGGCTCGTCCGCACCCACCCGGCCGCCCGCCGGGCGCTCGCGGTGCTCGACCGGCAGCAGGCGGGCGGCAAACGGCCCGCGGCCAAGGACGCGGAGCCTCAGGAGGCCAGCACCGACTCCGGCAGCAGCGCCGGGTCCTGACGCAGCATCCGCTCGTGGAGGGCGCGCAGCGCCGGACCCGGGTCGGAGCCCATCTCCTCCGCGATCCGCCGCCGCGCGTCCTCGAACGCCACGAGCGCGTCCGTCGCCTGCCCGCTGCGGTAGAGCGCCAGCATCAGCAGCCCCACCAGCCGCTCCCGCAACGGGTGCCGCGCGACCTGCCGCACCAGCTCGTGCACGCACTCGTGGTAACGCCCCAGATCCAGCTGGCCCTCGAGGCGCGCCTCCAGCACCATCAGCCGCTTCTCGGCCCAGCGCAGCCGCTCCGCCGCCAGGAACGGGCCCGCCAGGCCCTCGGCGAACTCCCCGCGCCACAGCGCCTCCGCGCGCCCCGCGAGCTCCAGCGCGCGCCCCCCGTCGCCGCCGTCCCTGGCCGCGACCGCCTGCGCCAGCAGCGCGCGCCGCTCGGCCAGATCCGCGATCACCGCGCCGCTTAGCACATACCCGCTGCCGGTCCACCGCAGCTCGGGCCCCGAACCGCCGGGCGCCGCGCCCGCGCACGCGCGCCGCAGCCCCGAGACGTACTTCTGCACGAGGTTGCGCACCTGGGCGGGCGGCCGCTCGCCCCAGACGGCGTCCACCAGGGCCGGGTAGGTCATCGGCCGCCCCTCCTGGAGCAGCAGCACCGCGAGCACCGCCCGCTGCCGCGGCGCCCCGAGCGGCACCTCACCCTCGGGCCCAAGCGCCCGCAACGGTCCAAGCAGCTCGAATCGCAACCCCTCGCCCATGCGTCGAGGTTAACCCGTCGGCGCGGCGTTCCAGCGGTCGTTCCCGTGAGCGTTCCAGCGCGCGGTCAGCGCCCCGCGTCAGCGTGGCCCTGACCGGGCCCGCGGGACCTTGAGACGGGACCTTGAGACGGGACCTTGAGACGGAACCTGGCGCGGGACCCGGTGCGGGACCTCAGGGGAGAAGGGAACGACTTCATGGCACGGCGTAACGACGCGGGCCGCGGGCCGCTGATCCGGCTCGGCCGCCTGGTGGCGCGGCGCGGCGGCGCGATCCTGCTGGCCGCCGCCGCGACCCTGCTGGGCCTCGGCGCCTACGGGGCCGGGGCGCAGGCGGACCTGGACCTCGCGCGCTGGGACGCGCCGGGCACCGAGTCGGTGCGGGCCCAGGAGGTGCTGCGCGAGGAGTTCGGCACGGGCAACCCCAACCTGGCGCTCCTGGTGACCGCCGAGGGCGGCGACGTCGACGACCCGGCGGTCGCCGCCGCGGGCCGCGACCTGGCCGACGAGCTGGCCGGGCACCCCATGGTCAGCGACGTGTCCTCCTACTGGGACGGCGGCGACCCGGCGCTGCGCTCCAGCGGCGGCGAACGCGCCCTGATCCTGGCCCGCCTGGAGGGCAGCGCGACCGAGACCCGCGCCGAGCTGGCCGACCTGTCGCCGGAACTGGCCCGTGACAGCCCGCGGATCAGCGTCACTGTGGGCGGTCAGGAAGAGGTGTCACGGCAGATCGGCGAACAGGCCGCCAGGGACTTCCTGACCGCCGAGGCGATCGTCCTGCCGTCCGTCGTGCTGCTGCTGATCCTGGTCTACCGGCGCACCGTCGCCGCGCTGCTGACCGTCGGCGTCGGGCTGTTCTCCGTGCTCGGCACGATGGCCGGGCTGCGGCTGCTCGCGCAGTTCACCGAGGTGTCCACCTTCGCCGCCAACCTCGCGCTGGTCCTGGGACTCGGCCTGGGCATCGACTACAGCCTGTTCCTCATCAACCGCTACCGCGAGGAACGCGCCGCGGGCCGCGCCGTCGACGAGGCCGTCGCGCACGCCGTGCCCGCGGCCGGACGCACCATCGTCTTCAGCGGCGTCACCGTCGCCGTATCGCTGAGCACGCTGCTGGTCTTCCCGTTCTTCTTCCTCAGCTCCTTCGCCTACGCGGGCATCCTGGTCGTCGCCACGGCCGTCGCCGGCGCCGTCGTCGTGCTGCCCGCCGCGCTCGTCCGCTGGGGCCACCGCGTCGACCGCCCGGCCACCGGGGCGCCCGGCCGCTTCTGGCACCGCATGGCGCTCGGCGTGATGCGCCGCCCGGTGCTCACCGGCACCGCCGCGCTCGCCGTGCTGCTTTTCCTGGCTTCCCCGCTGCTCGGCCTGCGCCTCGGCCTGCCCGACCAGCGCACCCTCCCCGAGGGCACATCGAGCCGCGTCGCCTCCGAGGAGATCCGCGAGAACTTCGCCGCCGAGCCCACCGACACGGTCTTCGTCGTCACCGAGGGAGCGTCCGACCCCGCCGCCACCGCCGAACGGGCCGCCGCCCTCTCCCGCGTCGAGGGCGTCTTCCACGTCATCTCCCCCGAGGGCATCCACCGGGACGGTCGGCGCGTCGGCCCGGCCCCCGCGTCCGCGGGGAAGATGACCGCCGACGGCACCACCCGCCTCTCGGTGGTGCCCACCCAGGACGCCATGGACGGCGACGTGCCCGGCCTGGTCGCCGACATCCGCGCCGTGCCCGCCCCCGAGGGCACCCTGGTCGGCGGCTACCCGGCCGAGACGACCGACTTCCGCGCCACCCTGCTCGACCGCGTTCCGCTGGTGGCCGCGCTGATCCTGCTGATCACGTGCGGCGTCCTGTTCCTGATGACCGGAAGCGTGCTGCTGCCCGTCAAGGCCACGGTGCTCAACCTCCTGAGCCTCTCGGTGATGTTCGGCGCCCTGGTGTGGGTCTTCCAGGACGGCAACCTCTCCGGCGTCCTCGGCTTCACCCCCACGGGATCGATCGAGCCCAGCATCCCGATGCTGATGTTCTGCGTCACCTACGGCCTGTCGATGGACTACGAGGTGTTCCTGCTGGCCCGCGTCAAGGAGGAGTACGACCGCACCGGCGACACCCGCGCCGCCGTGGCCGCGGCGATCGGCCGCACCGCGCCCCTGATCACCGCCGCCGCGGGCATCCTGGTGCTGACCTTCGCCACCTACGCCACCAGCGGCGTCGTCTTCCTCAAGGAGCTGGGCATCGGAACGGCGCTGGTCATCCTCGCCGACGCCACCTTGATCCGCATGGTGCTGCTGCCGGTCTCCATGCGCCTGGCCGGGCGCGGCAATTGGTGGGCCCCGCGCCCCCTGCGCCGCCTGCACGCCAGGATCGGCCTCGCCGAGAGCCCGGCCCCCGCGCCCGAAGGCCCCGGAGGCCCCGGAGAACGCGGGGACGCCGTACTGCCGAGGGAGTACGCGGGATGACCACGCGCGGCTGACGCGGCCACCCGCCCCGCCGACTAGCGTGACCGCCATGACCGCACCTCCCACCGGGGCGGGCCGCCATCACGGCCCGCCCTGGCAGCGCTGGCTCGCCGACCCGCCCCCCGCGGCCAGGCTCCCGTGGCTGTCGACCCTCGCGGTCCTGCTCCTCCAGTTCGCCGGCTCGCACGTCGCCGCCGTCAACCAGCCCGAGCGCCTCGACCTCGACGTCCTCTCCCGCGCCCTGCTGGTCCTCGGCCCCGCGCTGCTGCTCCTGCGCCACCGCGCCCCCGCCCACGTCGCCGTCGCCACCGCCGCGATCGCGCTGCTCTACCTCTCCCTCGGCTACCCGTACGGGCCGGTGTTCCTGAGCGTCGTGGTGGGGGCGTTCGGCGCCGTCGTCGCCGGGCACCGCCGGGCCGCCTGGTGCGCCATGGGCCTGCTGTGGGCCGGGCACCTGGCCGTCGGGCACTGGCTGTACCGCTGGCTGCCGCCCGAAGGGGACACCGCCCGCGGCTGGGGCCTCGACGGCGGCCTCGCCGCCTGGGCCGTGGCGGTGCTCGCCGTCTCCGAGCTGGTCCGCGTCCGCCGCGAGCAGCTGGCCAGGGAACGGGCCGCCCGCCGCGAGGCCGAACGCCGCCGCGCCGACGAGGAACGGCTGCGCATCGCCCGCGAGCTGCACGACGTGCTCGCCCACAGCATCTCGGTGATCAACGTCCAGGCGGGCGTCGGCCTCGCCCTGCTCGACTCCGACCCCGAACAGGCCCGCACCGCCCTGACCACCATCAAGTCCGCGAGCAAGGAGGCCCTGGGCGAGGTGCGCCAGGTCCTCGACGCCCTGCGCGCCCCGGGCGCCGCGCCCCGCGCGCCCGCGCCGGGGCTCGACCGGCTGCCCGAGCTGGCCGAACAGGCGGGCCGCGCGGGCCTGTCGGTCGCCACCGAGACGCGGGGGAGACCCGCACCGCTGCCCCC
>NZ_QEST01000037.1 GCF_003311645.1 Streptomyces sp. PT12
CCCCCGCCTCTCCCCGCCGAGCCCGGCGCCCGACCCCCGCACGGGAGGTCGGGCGCCGGGCTCGGCGCCGTCCCGGGCGTCGCCGCACCCCTCCGCGGCGCCGCCGCGATGTCGGCTTGGCCGCCCGCCGCCGAACGGACCGCGCTCCAACTCCCACCAGGCGCCGGGGCGCTGAGCCACCGTCGGCTCGGGCCGCCGTTCGGGCTCGCTCCTTCGGCGACCCGGCGCTCACCCGGTACACATCCGGGCAATCGTGGGTAGACTGCGGCGTCGCGCGTCAAGTAGTCATATCGATAAATCGGGAGGCGGCGTGCGACGCCGAACAGCGACGACTCTGACGGCCCTCGCGGCGATGGCCGCGCTCATCGGGGCCCTGGCCCCATCCGCCCAGGGGAGAACCCCCGAGGCGGCCTGCACCCCCGACATCCCCGTCTCCACCGAGGCGGGCGCCGACCGGCTGCTCTCCCTCGTCGAGGGACTTGAATCCACGGGACACACCCCCGCCGAGGTCGACGCCGTCCTCGCCGAACGCGCCTGCCTGACCCGGGTGAGCGAGCCCATCCCGCCCGCCGAAGGGCTCACCGTGACCGCCCCCGACGTCTATGTGATCGCCGAGGTGAACGGCGTCGACCGCTGGGTCGCCATCACCGACTGGGAGTTCGCCGACCTCCCCGCCGCGCCGATGAGCGGCGACCAGGCCGTGGTCACCTGGTTCGACGCGCCCGTCGAGCCCATCGTCCGCGTCGTCCACTACGCGGGCACCACGCCCCAGTACCCCAGCGTCAGCCGCGAGGACGCGGCCGAACTCGGCCCCTATGGCGTGGGGTTCCTGCTGCCGCCCCAGAAGTCCGCCACCGACATGAACATCGCGACGGGGCGTTCCGCGCTCGTCTTCGAGGGCACGGGCGCGTGCCGCACCCTCACCGCGTGCGGCGCGTTCGCCCACACCTGGAACGCGACCGCCGTCACCGGCATCGACCTCGCCGCGACCGGCATGACCCTGTACTGGTCATCGACCGCCGACCGCGCCCTGACCCTCAGCTCCCCGACCTCGGTGCCGGGAGTCTGCGGGTAGGCCGCTCACCCCTCGCCGCGAGCTATTCGCCGAAGCCCTATTCACCGAAGCCCTATTCACCGAAGAGGGCGCTGACCGACTCGCCGTTGTGGATCCGGCGCACCGCCTCGGCGAGCGCGGGGGCGATGGACAGCACGCGCAGCTTGCCGGTGCGCTGATCGGCCGGGATGGGAACGGTGTTGGTGCAGACGATCTCCAGGACATCGGGCTCCGCGCTCAGCCGCCCCAGCGCGTTGTCCGAGAACAGCCCGTGGGTGCACGCGATCCGCACCGACGCGACGTCCAGCTCCCGCAGGCGTTCGAGCAGCTCCATCACGGTGCTGCCCTTGGCGATCTCGTCGTCGAGCACGATCACATCCCGGCCTGTCACCTCGCCGATCACCGAGCTGATCGTCACCCGGTCGTCGCTGAAGCGCTGCTTGGCGCCCGCCGCCACCGGGATGCCCAGCATGCGCGCGAACGCCGCCGCCTCCTTGGCGTTGCCCAGGTCGGGCGAGACCACCACGGCGTTGCCCAGGTCCTGGCCCCTGAAGTGCGAGGCCAGCTCCCGCAGCGCGTGCAGGTGGTCAACCGGGACGCTGAAGAACCCGTGCACCTGCGGCGAGTGCAGGGTCATCGCCAGCACCCGGCTCGCCCCCGCCGCCACCATCAGGTCCGCGATCAGCCGCCCGCCGATGGAGATGCGCGGCGCGTCCTTCTTGTCCGACCTGGCGTAGGAGTAGTGCGGCATCACCACCGTGATGCGTCCCGCCGACGCGCCGCGCGCCGCGTCGAGCATCAGCAGCAGCTCGACCAGGTGCTCCTGTACGGGCCGCACCAGCGGCTGCACCAGGTAGACGTCGCGCTCCCGGCAGTTGGCCTGCAGCTGTACCTGAAGGCAGTCGTTGGCGAAGCGGTCCACCCTGGTCGGCAGCAGCGGCACCCCGAGATGGGCGCAAACCTCGGCGGCCAGCTCGGGGTGGGCGCTGCCGCTGAAGACGGCGATCTCACGCACGGTCCGTCCCTCTTCCGCTCCAGGGGCGCCCCTCGACGCGCCCCGCCTACCGGGCAAACCCTGACTGACGCGGCACTACGGGGCGACCCTCAGGACGTCGGCCACCAGGGGACCGGCGAACGTTCCGCCGTGCCCCGAGTCGGGGACGACCGCGGCCACGGCCAGGTCGTTGCGGTATCCGGTGAACCAGGCGTTCGGCTTGTCCTGCCCGTCCACCTCGGCCGATCCCGTCTTGCCGCCGATGTCACCGCCGAGCCCGGCCATCGCCTCGGCGGCGGTGCCGTTGGCCGCGGTGCGGCTCATCAGGGACCGCAGGTCGCCCGCCGTGGGCAGCGGCGACGGCGCCTGCGCGAGCTGCCGCCCGTCGAAGTCGGCTGGCACCAGGTAGGGCTGGAGGAACGAGCCGTTCTTCACGGTGGCCGAGACCGACGCCATGGTCAGGGGGTTCATGCGCACGCCGCCCTGGCCGATGAGCGCGGCGGCCATCTGCGCGTCCGACTGCGTGGGCACCGCGCCGTCCATCGACGTCACGCCGACCTGCCAGTCCAGGCCGAGGCCGAACGCCTCCCGCGCGTGGTTCCCCAGCTCGTCGTCCGACAGCTCGGGCGCCTGGGAGATGAACGCGGTGTTGCACGAGCGGGCGAAGCTGTCCGCGAACGTGCCGCCCTCGATCTCGAACTCGTCGAGGTTCTGGAACTCCCAGCCGCCGTGCGTGAAGTGCTTCGGGCACGGGTGCTCGGCGCCGGGCGAGGCCAGACCGCGGTCGAGCAGGAGCGAGGCCGTCACGATCTTGAACGTCGAGCCGGGGGCGTAGCTGCCCTCAAGGGCCGTGTCGAAGCCGTCCGCGGGGGAGTTGGCGATGGCGTGGATCGCGCCCGTGCTCGGCTGGATCGCCACGACCGACGCGCTGGCGCGCTCCGCGACCGCGTCCTCGGCGGCCCGCTGCACCGCGGGGTCGATCGTCGTGGGCACCTGGCCCGCGGTCGGCTCGGCCAGCTCAAGCAGCGACGTGACCGTCTCGCCCTCCGCGTCCACGATGCGGGTCTCGACGCCCGCCGAGCCGCCCGCCTGCTCGCCGTAGCGCTCCCGGAGCTCGGCGATGACCGGGGCGAGCGAGGGGAAGTCGTCGGCCGAGAGCACCGCGCCGTTCCGGTCGAGCGCCTCGACCGGCGGGACCTCGCTGATCGGGCCCGTCTCAAGGGACTGCCCCTCGGCCAGCTCCGGGTGGATCACGGTGGGCGCCCACTCGATGACCGGCTCGCCGCTCGCCTCGTCGCGCACGACGCTCAGCGCGGTCTCCCAGCCCAGCTCGGCGGGCTCCTCGTCCTCGTGGGCGACGGTGGCGGCGAGCGAGAACGGCACGGTCGCGCCGTCGGGCGTGCCCGCGTCGATGGCCACCTCGGTCAACGAGGCGTCGGCGGCCAGCGCTTCGAGCGCGGCCCGCGCGGCCTCGGGGTCGCTGGTCAGCTCGGCCGCCGCCACCGCGTCGCCCGCGGCCCAGGCGTCGAGGAACGCGCCCGACGCGGCCAGCACCTCGTCGCCGGTGGGCGGCCCCGCTGGCTCGTCGTCCCCGCCGCGCTCGCCGTCGGCCGCGGCGGCGCCGCCCCCGCTGCCTTCGTCGCCGAGCAGGCTGTACGCCCCGAAGCCCACGACCGAGACGACGGCCGCGCACACCCCCGCCACCACCGCGATCCGCTGCCCGTTCCGCATGTCAACCATGCCCCCTGCCCTGGTACTTCCGCGAGCGCGCTGCACCGGCCCGCTGTCGCCGCAGCCTACCGGCTACCCCCGGTATGCCGGACGGCAGCCCGGTGTCACTTCGGCCTCATTCGGGATTCGGGCTCACCCGTCACATCAGACCCAGGTGTCGAGCCACATCCGGGCCCGCCA
This sequence comes from Streptomyces sp. PT12, assembly GCF_003311645.1. Classification (GTDB taxonomy): domain Bacteria; phylum Actinomycetota; class Actinomycetes; order Streptomycetales; family Streptomycetaceae; genus Streptomyces. The sequence goes on from NZ_QEST01000037.1 coordinate 3,960, forward strand.
GCCGTCCACCGGCAGCTCGGTACCCGTGTAAATGGGGTGGAAGTAGATGAAGTTCCACACGATCAGCAGCACCAGCACCCCGGCCGCGACGATGCCCGCCACCCGGCGCCGCTCCGAGCAGCCGGGCGGCCCGAGGACCGCGCCGATCATCAGCGTCACGGCCAGGCACAGGAACGGCACGAGCACCACGGCGTAGAAGTAGAAGATCGTGCGCTCCTGGTACAGGAACCACGGCAGATACCCCGCCGCCACCGCGCACAGCACCGCGCCCGCCCGCCAGTCGCGGCGGAACATCCAGCGGTAGAGCGCGTATGCGAGCGCGAAGCACGCCGCCCACCACAGCAGCGGGGTGCCCAGGGCCAGCACCTCGCGCGCGCAGCCGCTGGAATAGCCGCAGCCGTCCTCGCCCGCGTCGCGCGACTCGTAGAAGTACGTCACGGGCCGGGTCGCGACCAGCCAGCTCCAGGGGTTGGACTCGTAGTCGTGCTGCGAGGTCAGGTCCACATGGAAGCCGTAGACCTCGGTCGTGTAGTGCCACAGGCTGCGCAGCGGCCCTGGCACCCAGGAGAACGAGCTGTCCCGCCCCTCGGCCCAGTCCCGGTAGTAGCCCCCCGACGTCGCGAACCAGCCCGCCCACGACGCGAGGTACACCGCGAGCGCGACCGGCACGAGCGAGAGGAACGCGGGCCCCGCGTCGCGCCGCAGCGTCACGGCGTACGCCTGCCGCGCCCCCGCGGTGCGCCGCGCCGCCGCGTCCCACAGCACGGTCAGCAGGCCGAACGCGGCGAGCACATAGAGCCCGTTCCACTTGGTCGCGCAGGCGAGGCCCAGGCACACCCCCGCGGCAAGGCGCCAGGGCCTGACGCCGAGCCCGAGGCGTTCCCCGACGTCGCGCGAGGAGCGCGCCAGGCCGTCGGCGCCCACGGGAAGCGCCGCGGCGAGGCGCGCCCTGGCCCGGTCGCGGTCGATCAGCAGGCAGCCGAACGCCGCGAGCAGCCAGAACATCAGCACCAGGTCGAGCAGCGCGGTCCTGCTCATCACGAAGTGCAGCCCGTCCACCGCGAGCAGCAGCCCCGCGACGCAGCCGAGCACCGTCGAGCGGAACAGCCGCCGCCCGATCCGGCACAGCATGAGCACCGACAGGGTGCCGAGCAGCGCCACCATGAAGCGCCAGCCGAACGGCGTGAGGCCGAACATCCACTCGCCAAGGGCGATGACCCACTTGCCCGCGGGCGGGTGCACGACATAGGAAGCGGCCGAGCCGACCGGGGTCTCGCCGCCGATGATCCGCTCGTTGGCGTCCTCGGGCCAGTCGGTCTCGTAGCCGTGCTCGAGCAGCGACCAGGCGTCCTTGGCGTAGTACGTCTCGTCGAATATCACGGCGTTCGGCGAGCCCAGGTCGGCGAAGCGCAGCGCGCCCGCGAACGCCGCCACCAGCAGCGGCCCGCCCCATGCCGTCAAGCGGGCCAGGCGCGCGGCGGCGAGCGGCGCGAAGCCGAAGTACTGCCACAGGCGCGCGCCCGGCTCCGGGTAGGGCGGCACCAGGCGTTCGCGCACGCCCGACCCGCGGCGGCCCGCGTAGCCGAAACGACGCAGCCGCTGCTCCCACGCGGGCGGGCGGCGGCCCGGCTCGCGTTCAGGCGGGGCCTCGGTCACGGTCTGGCTGCTCTGGCTGCTCATCGGGGCCCATCTTGGCATCCGGCCCTTGGGAACCCCGTGAGATGCGCGAGGATGACGGCCATGACAGGCACGCTCGTACTGGCCGGGACTCCGATCGGCGCCCTGGGTGACGCCCCGCCGCGGCTCGCCGACGAGCTGGCGGCGGCCGATGTCGTCGCGGCCGAGGACACCCGCCGCCTGCGGCGCCTCGCCCAGGGCCTCGGCGTCACCCTCGGGGGGCGCGTGGTGTCGTACTTCGAGGGCAACGAGGCGGCGCGCACGCCGGAGCTCGCGGACGAGCTGGCGCGCGGGGCGCGCGTTGTGCTGGTGACGGACGCGGGGATGCCGTCCGTGTCCGACCCCGGCTACCGGCTCGTGGCCGCGGCGGTCGAGCGCGGCGTCCGCGTCACGGCGGTGCCTGGGCCTTCGGCGGTGCTGACCGCGCTCGCGCTGTCCGCGCTGCCCGTCGACCGCTTCTGCTTCGAGGGGTTCCTGCCCCGCAAGCCGGGCGAGCGCGCCGCGCGGCTGCGCGAGGTGGCGGGGGAACGCCGCACGCTCGTGTGGTTCGAGGCGCCGCACCGGCTCGCGGCGTCGCTCGCGGCGATGGCCGAGGCGTTCGGCGGCGAGCGGCGCGCGGCCGTGTGCCGTGAGCTGACCAAGACGTATGAGGAGGTCAGGCGGGGCACGCTCGGCGAGCTGGCCGCCTGGGCCGAGCCCGGCGTGCGCGGGGAGATCACGGTGGTGGTCGAGGGCGCCCCCGCGCCCGAGCCAGGGAGCGTGGACGCGGCCGAGCTGGCGAGGCTCGTCGCCGAGGGGGAGGCGGCGGGCCTGCACCGCAAGGAGGCGATCGCCGACGTGGCGCGCGCGGTCGGCGTTCCCAAGCGGCGGGTGTTCGACGCCGTGGTGGCGGCCCGCGCCTCGGGAGGGGCCGGATCGGCGTCGCCGTAGGATTCACGGCATGCCCAAGTCCGCCAAGGCGAAGGCCAGGGAGCATGTGCCGCCGCCGCTGCCCGAGCCGCTGAAGATCCCCGTCGCCGACGCCCACACCCACCTCGACATGCAGGGCACGACCGTCGACGAGGCCATCGCCAAGGCCGCGGCGGTGGGCGTGACCCGCGTCGTGCAGACCGGGTGCGACGTCGAACGCGCCCACTGGGCCGCCAAGGTCGCCGCCGACCACGACGCGATCGTGGCCGCCGTCGCCCTGCACCCCAACGAGGCGCCGCGCATCGAGGAGACCGAGGGCCCCGGCGGCCTCGACGCCGCGCTGCGGGAGATCGCCGAGCTCGGCGCGCTGCCCCAGGTGGTGGCCATCGGCGAGACCGGGCTCGACTACTACCGCACGGGGCCAGAGGGCGTCGCCGCGCAGCAGCGCTCGTTCAGGCGGCACATCGCGCTGGCCAAGGAGCTTGACAAGGCCCTGGTCATCCACGACCGCGACGCGCACGACGACGTGCTGCGCATCCTGCGCGAGGAGGGCGCCCCGCGCCGCACGGTGTTCCACTGCTACTCGGGCGATGCCGCGATGACCGAGGTGTGCGCCGCCGAGGGGTACTTCATGTCGTTCGCCGGGAACGTCACGTTCGCCAGCGCCCAGCCGCTGCGTGACGCGCTCGCCGCCGCGCCGCCCGAGCTGCTGCTTGTGGAGACGGACGCGCCCTTCATGACCCCGGCGCCGTTCCGCGGCAGGCCCAACGCGCCCTATCTGATCCCCGTCACGCTGCGCGCGATGGCCGAGGTCAAAGGGCTGGCCGAGGACGAGCTCGCCCGGCACGTCGCGGCCAACGCCGAACGGGTCTTCGGGTGACCCAGGACGCGCTGCTCGGCCCCGGCGACATCCGCGAGCTCGCGGCGGCGCTCGGCCTGCGCCCGACCAAGCAGCGCGGCCAGAACTTCGTGATCGACGCCAACACCGTGCGCCGCATCGTGCGCGCCGCCGATGTCGGCCCCGACGACGCGGTGGTCGAGATCGGCCCGGGGCTCGGCTCCCTGACCCTGGCGCTGCTCGGCGCCGCTGGCCATGTGACGGCGGTCGAGATCGACGACGTGCTCGCGGCGGCGCTGCCCGCGACGGTCGAGGCCCGCCTCCCGGCGCGCGCGGACCGTTTCGCGCTGGTCCACGCGGACGCGCTGCGCGTCACCGAGCTGCCGGGTCCGCCCCCGCGCGCGCTCGTCGCCAACCTCCCTTACAACGTCGCGGTGCCGGTGCTGCTGCACATGCTGGCGGCGTTCCCCAGCCTCCAACGCGGCCTGGTCATGGTGCAGTCCGAGGTCGCCGACCGCCTTGCCGCCCCGCCGGGGTCCAAGGTGTACGGGGTGCCATCGGTCAAGACCGCGTGGTACGCGCGGGCGCGGCGGGCCGGGGCGATCGGCCGCACGGTGTTCTGGCCCGCGCCGCGCGTGGACTCGGGCCTGGTCTCCCTGGTCCGCCGCGACCCCCCGCCCACGCGGGCCTCGCGCGCCGAGGTCTTCGCGGCGATCGACGCGGCGTTCGCGCAGCGCCGCAAGACGCTGCGCTCCGCCCTTGCCGCGTGGGCGGGTTCGGCGACGGCGGCCGAGGCGGCGTGCGAGGCGGCGGGCATCGCGCCGACGGCGCGGGGCGAGTCCCTGACGGTGGAGGACTTCGCGCGCCTCGCGGAGTTCCGCTCCCTCGGGTGACCCTCACGCGCTCGCGGGGCCAGGCACCACAGGGCCCTCGCCGGTCCGAGCGGGTGGGCGGGCTGACCGGCGGATGCCTAGACTCGGGGCCCATGGGGTCCCCCGCGCAAGCCGTCACCGTTCGTGTGCCCGCCAAGGTCAACGTCCAGCTGGCCGTCGGGCCGCCGCGCGCCGACGGGTTCCACGACCTGGCCAATGTCTTCCTCGCCGTCGGCATCCACGACCACGTCACCGCGACCCCGGCCGACGCGCTCGCCGTCACCTGCGCTGGCCCTGGCAGCGACGACGTTCCCCTTGACCCCGAGGCCAACCTCGCCGCCCGCGCCGCGACCCTGCTCGCGGCCCTGCACGGCATCGAGCCCGCCGTCCGGCTGCACATCGACAAGGACATCCCCGTCGCCGGGGGCATGGCGGGCGGCAGCGCCGACGCCGCGGGCGCGCTCCTCGCGTGCGACACCCTGTGGGGCACCGCCACCCCAAGGCCCGAGCTCATCAAGCTCTGCGCCGAGTTGGGCTCCGATGTGCCCTTCAGCCTGGTGGGCGGCGCCGCGCTGGGGCGGGGGAGGGGGGAGCTACTGACCGAGCTGCCGGTGTCGGGCGCGTTCCACTGGGTGTTCGCCCTCGCCGACGGCGGCCTCGCCACCCCCGCCGTCTACCGCGAGTGCGACCGGCTGCGCGACGCCGACGGCGTTCACCCGCCGCGCCCCGAGCCCACCCCCGCGCTGCTCGACGCCCTGCGCGACGGCGACGCCCGCGCGCTGGCCGCCACCCTGGCCAACGACCTCCAGCCCGCCGCCCTCTCGCTGCGCCCCTCGCTCGCCGCCACCCTCGCCGCGGGGGCGGAGGCGGGCGCGCTCGCCGGGCTCGTCTCGGGGTCGGGACCCACGTGCGCGTTCCTCGCCGACGGCGCCGACGCCGCGGCCCGCGTCGCCGCCGCGCTCAGGGCCGGGGGCACATGCGCGGACGCCCGCGCGACGACGGGCCCCGCCGCCGGGGCGACTACCATCGAGTCCCATGCCTGAGTCCCCCAAGTCCGCCCGGAATCTCGCCAAGCTGGAGTCCGTCGGCAAGGTGTACGGCACCCGCGCGGTGCTCGACGGAGTCTCGCTCGGCGTCGGCGAGGGCGACCGGATCGGCGTCGTGGGGCGCGACGGCGACGGCAAGACCACGCTCGTGCGCGTCCCCGCCCGCCAGGAGGAGCCCGACGACGGGCGCGTCACCCACTCGGGGGGCCTGCGCCTCGGGGTGCTCGCCCAGCACGACCCGCTCGACCCGTCCGCCACCGTCCGCCAGGAGGTCATCGGCGACCTCGCCGACCACGAGTGGGCGGGCGACGCCCGCGTGCGCGCCGTGCTCACCGGGCTGTTCGGCGGCCTCGACCTGCCCGGCTTCCCCGCGGGCCTCGACACGGTGATCGGCCCGCTCTCCGGCGGCGAGCGGCGGCGGCGGCTCCAGATCCTGCGGCTGCTGATGGACGAGCCCAACGTGCTGTTCCTTGACGAGCCGAACACTCAGGAGCCGTATGTGGTTCGGCTACCTCCGTTCTCCCGCTCCGAGGGGCGGTCATGGGGTGCTTGCCGCACCCGTGCCGCGCATCGCGTCGCGCGGCCGAGGCCATCTGGCCGGACTCCGAGGAAGGCCGGTGCGCGGTAGTGGCTACGCCGTTGGTGGTGGGGGAAGCCCTGCACTTGGAGTATCCGACGCGAGTGGTCTTCGACTCGGTGACGGTCGGCGTCGAGGAAGGCGATCGCGTCGGGATCGTGGGCCGCAACGGTGACGGCAAGTCGAGCCTGCTGGGAATGCTCAGCGGCGTGATCGAGCCGCAGGCGGGCCGGGTTACGCGGCGAGGCGGGGTGCGCTTCGGGGTGCTGTCGCAGTCCGACGACCTCGACCCGGCGGCGACGGTCGGCGGGTCGATCGTCGGTGACCGGCCGGAGCACGAGTGGGCCAGCGACGCCAGGGTCCGCGACGTGATCGGCGGGCTCGTCGCCGATCTGCCGTGGGATGCGAGGATCGGCGAGCTGAGCGGCGGGCAGCGTCGCCGGGTCGCGCTGGCCGCGTTGCTGATCGGCGAGTGGGATGTCATCGCTCTGGATGAGCCGACAAACCATCTCGACGTCGAGGGCATCGCCTGGCTGGCCGGGCACCTGCGGAACCGCTGGGCGAGGAACTCAGGGGGCCTGTTGGTCGTGACGCACGACCGCTGGTTCCTCGATGAGGTCTGCACCGAGACGTGGGAGGTCCACGACATGACCGTGGAGCCGTTCGAGGGCGGCTACGCCGCCTATGTGCTGCAACGGGTCGAACGGGACCGGATCAACGCCGTCACCGAGGCCAAACGCCAGAACCTCATGCGCAAGGAACTGGCGTGGCTACGACGCGGCGCACCCGCCCGCACGTCCAAGCCGAAGTTCCGCGTCGACGCCGCCAGCCAACTGATCGAGGACGTACCGCCGGTTCGCAACCCCATCGAGCTGCAACGCCTCGCCGTCGCCCGCCTGGGCAAGCAGGTGGTCGACCTGGAAGGCGTGGGCGTGCGCTACGGCGACCGCGACGTGCTGCGCGACGTGACGTGGCGGATCGCCCCCGGCGAGCGGACCGGGATACTCGGAGCGAACGGGAGCGGCAAGTCAACGCTGCTGGGCCTGATCGCCGGAACCGTGCAGCCCACGTCGGGCCGGATCAAGACGGGCAAGACCGTGCGACTCGGACTGCTCGACCAGCAGTTCTCCCAGCTCGCGGACATCGGCGGCGACCGGGTGCGCGAAGTGCTGGCCCGCACGCAGACGACCTTCGCGATCGACGGCAAAGACCTCACGCCGGCGCAACTGCTGGAACGCCTCGGCTTCGCCCGCCCGCACCTCTCCACAAGGGTCGCCGAACTGTCGGGCGGTCAGAAGCGGCGGCTACAACTCCTGCTCCTGCTGCTGAATGAACCTAACCTCATCGCTCTCGATGAACCTGCGAACGATGTTGACGCCGACATGCTGGCCGCGATGGAGGACCTGCTGGACTCGTGGCCGGGAACTCTGATCGTCGTCTCGCACGACCGCTACATGCTGGAACGGGTCACCGACCAGCAGTACGCCATCCTCGACGGACGCTTGCGGCACCTGCCCGGCGGAGTGGACGAGTACCTGCGGCTGCGGCGCGAACAGCCGACATCGCGCACGAGCGGCCCGATCACCCCGACGACCGCCGATGCGGGAGCGGGCGCGCCCGCGCTCTCCGGCTCCGAACGACGCACCGCGCAGAAGGAAGTCGCCTCGATCGAACGCCGTCTCGACAGACTCCACGCCGAGGTGAAAGCCCTGCACCAGCGCATGGCCGAGCACGACCAGGGCGACTACGAGGGTCTACAGAAGCTCGCAGACAACCTCCGCGCCGTCGAGGACGAGACGACCGAACTCGAAGAACGCTGGCTGGAGCTCTCCGACATGATCGACTAGGCCAGTCTCTTGGCGTAGTCCTCGGGGAGCACGGCGGCGTGCATGGTCTCGCGTCGCTGACGTCGCTCCTGCGCCCGGACGGTGAGAAGCACGATGAGGCTGACCGGCCCGATCCAGAGGAACGTGAGGGTATGTGCGGAGCATCGCGGGCTCTTTCGTCGTCATAGCGCGACGGGTGTCCGTCGTGGAGGCGGCTATGAACCGAGTGCCCGCGAGGGGCCGTCCCGAAGGACCCGCGTAGTTCGCTGAACCTGCCTCGCTCCCGAGTCGCGGATCACGCCTGGCCTGCTGGATCACACGGCTCAGACAGAGCGGCACGGGTTCGGCACGCTCATCCCGGCCGACACGGAATGGCCCGCCGGGCTGAACGACCTGGGCGAGCGTGCCCCCTACCTGCTGTGGACGCGCGGCGCGGCCTCCTTCTTAACGACGGCGCTGAGCGATCGAGCCACGATCACCGGCTCACGCGCCGCGACCTCCTAGGGCGAGCAGATCGCGGGCGAGCTGCGACGGGTCTCGCCGATGAGGAACGGGTCGTGGTCTACCGGCGTGGGCGATTGCGCTGGTCACAGATGTGACGCAGACGACGAACAGGGAGGCGGCGATGGCTTCGGTGGGTTCGAGGCCACCGACATGGGTCAGCAGCGGGACCATCAGGATGGAACCGCCGCCTCCAAGCGGACCGAGCGAGAGCCCCACCAGCGTGGTCAGGCCGGCGATGAGTAGCAGATGGTTCATCGGTCGCGTTCGTGGCGGCCGGTGCCACTGAGTCCGCCAGAGTCCGGTGCCCGATGGTGTCGTGCGCGGTCGCGTAGCAGGGGGAGAGCGAGGACGAGGAACGTGGCGAGTGTGCCCGAGGCGATGAGCGCCTGGATCGGCTGCCCTAGCACGACGGCGGCGGTAAGGCCGTCTCGGAGTTCGAGTTCGGCGAGCATGAGACCCGGTTCATCCGCGGGCAGTGCGGCCACGGTAGTGCCGTTCGGGGCGAGGACTTGGCTGGTTCCGGTGGTGGAGAGGTTGACTACGCTGCGGCCGGTTTCGATGGCTCGCATGCGCGCGAACGCAAGCTGTTGCAGGTTCTCGTCAGTGCCGCGGAAGTCGGCGTTGTTTGTCTGGAACATGAGCACTTGGGCGCTGCTGCGTGTGCTTTCGTGGATGACGTCATCGAATGCCACGTCGAAGCAGATCGCCAGTCCCACGTCCACCCCGTCGACCTCGATGGCGGGCGTGTCGGTGCCGGCGGCGTACTCGCGTTGGAGTTGGTCCACCAGGCTGGGTACGAGCGTCTCGTAGAGCCAGCGGTCGGGCACGTACTCGCCGAACGGGACGGGATGGCGTTTGGCGTGGGCGGCGACCGGGCCGGTCGAGGTCCAGAGGAAAGAGGTGTTGAAGACCATGTGGCCGTCTGCCGAGGCGGCATTGAGCAGGATCGGCGCACCGTATCGGGCGGCTGCGTCGCTGAGCACCTGGGCGGTGGCCTCATCGGCGAGAGGGTCAATGTCCACGCCGCCCTCTGGCCAGAGCACGATGTCGACCTGCTCGTCCTCCAGGGGGGCGGAGGCGGCGAGTTGAGACTCCAGGACCGCGCCTGGCTCGTGCTCATCGACGTAAGCGGCGGGGCCGTTGCCCTGTACAGCGCCGACTCGGATGGTGCCTGCGTGACTGGTCGGGAACTGCGGCACCAGTAGCAGCATCGCCGCGAGCCCGAAGGCGGGGATCGGAGCTGTCCACCGGAGCGCGTGCGTGCTGCTGCGGTACTCCGTAGTGTCACCGCGCGGCGGGCGTCTGTGCACGGTCCAGCGGGTTGCTTCGATGGCGGCGGCGCACAGGAGGGCCATCAAAAATCCCAGGCCGGAGACGCCGACCCATGATGCGACCGGCGCGATGGGGCTTTCCGATTGACTCATGGCGATCCTTGCCCACGGGAATCCGCCGTAGGGCCAGGAGCCCATGAGGAGTTCGCGGACCGTCCAGGCCCCGGCCACCAGTGCCGGCAGTGCGAGCAGTCGCACCGCGGGGGTGTCGCGCCGATACGGCAGCCATCGATAGGCCCATGCGATCGGCACCGTCAGTAGGGCCGAGTAGATCGTCAGTGCGCTGGCCAGCGCCACCCAAGGGACCCAGTTCAGGGGATGCTCACCGAGAAACTGTGCCGCCCAGGACACGTGCGGAAACCAGAACGCTGCGCCAAAGATTGCCCCGACCAGCACGGCACTCCAGGTGCCTCGACCGATGAGAGTGAGCAGAGCGAGCGTTACCGAGGCGAATGTCAGCGGCCACCATCCGAGCGAGGGAAAGGCCGCATCCAGCGCGAGCCCGGCGACTGCGGCTGCGGGCGCTGCCGCCCACAGAGGAAACAGCGGCCGTGGCGGGGTCGGCGCTTGGGTGTGATCGCGAGATTCGCGGCACGTGGCGTGGCTCATCGCGTCGAGTCCACGTGGGACACTGCCGGTGAGGTCATCGCATGCCGCTCGTTGCCTGCCTCATGGGCCGCCCTCCTCGTCCATGAAGCCTGCTCTGAGATCGTGGCCAGGAGACGTCGATTGCCATCGAGAAGGACGGCGGCTCCGTTGATGCTGATGTGTGAGGGGACGATGATCGGTCCTCGCCCGTCGGGTTCGTAGGCTTGGGCGACGTCGCCGGTGATGACGTTGTGGACGCGGATTGCGCCGCCTTCGCGCAGGTACAGGAAGACCCCGCCGATCGCGGCGATGGTGGTCTGGTCATCGACGGACAGCGACCACAATGACTGGTTGTTGGCGTCGTAGGCGTGCAGTCCGGCGGCGTCGAGGATCACGAGGGTGCCGGTGGTCGGGTCGACCGCCGCGTCGCGTGCAGTGTCGTTGAGTACGACGCCTTGGTGGAGGTCGATGAGCGCACCGGCGGTGTCGGAGGTGGAGATGAGCGCGAGCCCGTCAGCCGGCGCGGGGCGCAGGGCGGCGCTGATGGACGCCGCGGTCCAGCCGTGCTCAGCCAGAGGGGTGCGCCACAGCTCCCCGCCGTCGGTCGTGTTGCGCGCGATCAGAGCGTCCTCATGGGTGACTAAGACGATGCCTTGGTACTCACCGATGATGCGCAGTCCTTCCGAGCCCGATTCGGTAGCCGCGACCTCCCCGGTGGTGGGGTCGAGCGCGACGCGGGGGCCGGTCTGGCCCATGTAGCTCTCGGGGGGTGCGGCGAAGACCAGGCCGGGACCCTGGTAGGGGCCGGGGACTTCGACCGGACCCCAGACGTGTTCGCCGGTGGTCAGGTCGTAGGCGGCGGCGGTGGTGGCGGCCAGAGCGTCGGCGGTGGTTTCCAGGTCGCCCAGGATCGCGAGGGCTCGCCCGTGCGCGTCCATCGTGACTGCGAATCCGGTGCAGCTCGCCGGGCGTTGCGCGGCCCACAAGACCTCACCGTGCACGTCCACGGCCGTGAACTCCAGCACTCCGTCGCGCTCGTCGGCGGCGACATAGACGCCTTCGGCGTACTGCGCGGCTGTGTCCCACCCGGGGTCTACGACCTCCAGCTCCTCGAAAGAGGTCGGCAACCGCATCCCCGGGGTATCGACGACCGGCAACGCATCATTGACCGGGTAGGGGTCTCGCACGGGCTCGGGCTCGGATGCCCCGCAGCCGGTCATCACCAGTACCGCGGCGACGGAGAGTGCCAGGGGGCCGCGTTGTCGAGGTCGCGTCATCGTTGTTCCGTGGGTTGTTCGCTCGCGGGGGCCTGGGCGCGTTCGCGGTTGCGGCGGTGCCTGGCCCACAGCAGCAGCACGATCGTGGCGATGCCGAGGACGGCGAGGATGTCCAGGATCGGGTTGGCCAGGATGGAGGCGCGTTCTTGGAGCCAGGCTTGGGTGTCGAGCGGGACGAGCTCGGGGGCGCCGACCAGGCCGTTGGTGGTCCAGAACAGGATGCCGACTCCCGTGATGAGCAGTCCGGTGACCGCTGAGGTGGTGTGCAGCTCGCGGCCAAGGACGGTGAAGGTCCGGCCGCGCAGTAGCCGGCGGCCGCGGGCGCCAAGGCGTTGCCAGAGCGCGGCGATCAGCAGCAGCGGCAGGACCATGCCGGCGCCGTAAGCGGCGAGCAGGAAGCCGGCGGCGAGGGTGTCGCCGCGGGCGGCAGCCAGCGTGAGCACGGCGCCCAGGATCGGACCGGCGCAGAATCCGGCGATCCCGCTGGCCGCTCCCAGCAGCACGGTCTTGACGAGTCCGGTCGTGGACGCCGCGCGGGAGTGCAGGTCGGCGCCTGGGGGCAGCAGCCGGGAGGGGTCGAACCCGAATCCGAGCGCCTGCGCGGCGCCCAGGACGATCAGCACGAGGGAGGCGATGAGCACGATCGCCTGCCGGTGGGTCACGAACAGGGTCCCCAGCGCGCCGGCCCCGATGCCGAGGGGGACGAGCACGATCAGCAGGCCGAGGTAGAAGATCGCGCCGTGCAGCAGCAGCTTCGGGCCGGTGCCGATCGTGGAGGCGAAGAACGCCGGCATCAGCAGTGCCGCGCACGGGCTGAGCAGCGCGAGGGTGCCGCCGACGAACGCGGCGAGCAGTCCGATGTCCACGCCGCCTCACTCCGCCGCGTCGAGCGCGGTCTGGAACGCGTCCTCGAACACCTCGGTGGGCTGCGCCCCCACGATCGGCTGTCCGCCCAGGATGAACACGGGGGTGGAGGTGGCGCCCAGGTCGAATCCCAACTGCTGGTTGGTGGCGATCACCTGCGCCGTCTCCTCGGCAGCCAGGTCCGCGGTGAACTGCTCGATATCCAGCCCCAACTCGCCAGCCAGGGCGATCAGCGCCTCCTCGCTCAGCTCTCCCTCAGACCTGCGTTCCCCGTCCTCGAACAGGGTGTCGTGGTATTCCCAGAACGCGCCCTGCAACGCGGCGGCGTAGGAGGCGCGGGCTGCGCGCTCGGAGGCGGGGCCGAACACGTTGATATCGCGCCACTCGATCCGCAGGTCCCCGGCCTCGACGTGCTCCATCATCGACGGCAGCGTCTGCTCGCTCCACCGGGCACAGAAGGGGCACTGGTAGTCGGAGAACACGATCAGTGCCACCGGCGCGTCGACCGGGCCGGCCGCCAGCAGGTCGTCCTCGTCCCGAGCCTCGACCTCGGTCAAGTCCGGCTGCTCGGGATCCTGCACTTCGGTGGGCGCACCACCACCGGACGGCAAGGTGCCGTCCTCGGGTGAGGCGCCGGACCAGTTCACCCGAACGATCACGGCGATCAGCACGGCGGCCACCGTCAGCACGGCGCCCGGCACGACCCATGACGACCTCGAACGGTTGGACGGTTTCGGGCGGTTCTTGGTCTCGGCGGGCATGGGGGTCTCCTGTACTGTCGGGGGTACCGACCTCGACTATCTCAGATAGTCGACTATGCGTGGTAGTCGAGTCGTGTCAGAATGGGTCCATGACCTCTCCTTCCACTCGACCGCGCCCGAGTCGTTCGCGTCAGGGCATCGGCGAGAGCTTCCGGCTGGCCGGGCAGGCGCTGCGGCTGTGGCCGGGCAGGCAGGTGCTGGTCGCGATCGTCGCCGCGGTGGTGATCGCGGTGGTGATCGGGGTGGCGACGGTGCTGATCCCCAACCCGGTGTTTGGTCGGGAGATCCCGCCGGTGTGGTGGAACTACCCGGTGTGGTTGGTCACTTCGGCACTGTCAGGCATGCTGGTCGCCACCTACATCCGCCCGCCCCGCCCCGCCCTGCATACGCGGGCGAGCGCCGGCGATGAGGGCGGCATCGGCGCAGGCTCGACCGCGAGCACAGATGCCGACGATGAGGTCCAGGCGCGGCGCAGCAGCCGGATGGGGATGGCTGGCGGCATCCTGGCGTGGTTCGCGGTGGGGTGCCCGGTGTGCAACAAGCTCGCCCTCCTCGCCCTGGGATACTCCGGCGCGATCACCTGGTTCGCCCCGATCCAGCCGTTCCTCGCGCTCGGTGCGCTGATCCTGACCGGCGTCGCCCTGGTGTGGCGACTACGCGGGCAGGTCGCCTGTCCGGTGCGCCCCGAACCAGTGGCGGCCGCGTCATGAGCACCGCCGCCGATGGGCGTTCGGGCGATCTGCTGCGGCTGGGGGCGTTGGAGGCGCAGGTGATGGACGTGCTGTGGGACCACGGCCCGGCCACCGTGCGCGAGGTGATCGAGCACCTGCCGTCCGACCCCGCCTACACCACCATCGCGACCGTGCTCACCAACCTGGACCGCAAGGGATTGGTGACCATCGCACGGCAGAACCGGTCGACCCGGTACGGAGCCAAGCTCAGCAGGCATGAGCATGCCGCGGGGCTGATGGAGCAGGTGCTGGAGGCCAGCCGCGACCGTGCTGCCTCGATCCTGCAGTTCGTGGACTCGATGCCCGAGACCGACCTGGACCTGCTGCGCGACTACCTACAACGCCGCGACCGGGGTGACGCGTCATGACCGCGGGCATGCTCGCGGTGGCTCTGTGCGCCGGGCTGGTGGCGCTGGCAGTGTTCGGACCGGCGCTGCTGCGGCACGCGGCGCCCACCCTGGTGCGCGTCCCGCGCCTGGCCATCGCGATCGTCGTCGGCGGTGTCGGAGTCTGGGTGGTCACCCTGCTGGCGATCGGCCCGGTGCTGGCCTGGGCCGGGTCCGGCCCCGCGCTGCTGCCCGAACGCGCAGCCGAGGTGTGCCAGCGGTGCCTGAGCGCCGCGAACCCGATCTCCGCTGATACCACCGACACTCTGGTTCCCGCCGTGCTGCTGCTGGCCCTGCCGGTGGCACTGGCGCTGGCCTTGGGAGCAGGTCTTGCCCGCCAGATGGTCCGGCGCAGCTCCCGCTCCCGGGATGCCGCCAGCGCGCTGCTGCACGGCGCGCGGCGGCAGCTCCTGCACGGACGCGAGGTGTCGCTGGTCGACGCCGCGCACCCGTTCGCGCTCACCTTCCCCGCCCGTCACGGCGGAGTCGTGCTCTCCACCGGCGCGGTGCGTGCCCTGGGGGAGGACGAGCTGGCCGCCGTGCTGGCCCACGAGCACGCCCACCTGCACCAGCGCCACCACGTCATCTCCGCCCTGGTCGAGGCCATCGCCGCCTACCTGCGGTGGGTGCCGCTGATCGGCGCAGCCGCCGACGTGCTGCCGCACTACCTGGAGATCGCCGCCGACGACCGGGCCCGCCGCGAGGCAGGAACCCCGGCACTGGTCAGTGCCCTGGTCAAGCTCGGCGAACGCACCCACCCGGCCATGCCGCAGCACTCCTGCCCGGTCGCCCTGCACGCTGCCGGCCCCGAACGCATCCGCCATCTCGTCCGCCCCAGCGCGGGGCTGGCAGGCGCTCTGCCCGCGGCCGTGATCGCCGCGTACCTGGTCGGCATGGCCGCGCTTGCCGCCGCTGTCCACCTGCCCTACGTCTCCGCCGCCCTCACCGGCTGCCCGGCCTGAGCCCGCCAGAGCAAGTAAGGAACACCAGCAATGCATGAGAGCCCTCGTGAAGTGATCCTGCACGTGGCCGATGACCCCGCCGACGTGCAACGGGCACTGGACGCCGCCACCGGACTCCACGCCGCCGACCTGGGCACGCACGTGCGGGTGATCGTCAACGGCCCGGCACTGGCCGGCCTGACCGGCACCGATGCCGTCCAGCTCCCCGAGCACACCGAGGTCGCCGCATGCGCCGTCGGGCTCGGACGCCGCGGCATCGACCCCGACGAGCTGCGGCCCGAGGTCGGCACCGTCCCCTCCGCCGTCACCGCGATCGTCCAAGCACAACTGACCGGCGCCGCCTACATCCGCATCTGACCGACCCGAACCAGCGGAAGGCAGTCGGGTATCCGGCGGCTAAGACGCGGCCGTGGTCGACCTCTCCTGGAGGGCTGGGTCAGCGGCGCTGGAGGAGGAGTACCCCGTCGGTCTGAACCGCCCCGAATCCCCCACGAGGCTGGAACCGCAAGGGGCCGTGTCGGTGTCCGATGGTAAAAAGAGCTTTGCCCGACCGCCGATCGACCGCAGTCCTTCGCCCGTCGCCCACGTGCCCAGCGCGGCCGTGGCCCACCGGCCCCAGGGGGATCCATGTCTCAGCCGCCACCGCCGAACCAGCCCCCAGGGCCGCCCCCCACGGGGGGCTACGGGCCGCCGCCCGAGCCGGGCCCTGGCCCCGGATCCGGCGACGGCACCGGTGGCTACGGCTTCCCCACGGCGCCCGCGCCCGGCACGCCGCCGTCGGCGCAGCCCGTGGTGCCTGGCGGCCAGCCGGGCCAGCCCGGCTATGGCTACCCGCAGCAGCCCCCGCCCCCCGCGACGCCCCCCTCGCCCTACGCCTCGCCGTACACGACGGGTGAGCAGACGGCCGGTGGCTCGTCGTTCGGCGCCCCGACCGCGCCGGGCCCTTACAAGGCGCCGACCCTCGGCTATGGCCCATCGGGCCCCGCCTTCCCGGGTCCCGGCGGGCCTTCGGGGCCGGTCGCGCCGGGCGGCCCGTCCGGTGGCCCGAGCCGCACCAAGATTCTCATAGCCGTGGCCACGGTGTTCGCGCTCGTGCTGGTGGCGGGGGGCGCGTATCTCGTCTTCGGCAACGACGAAGGCGGCGAGCCCGCGGCCCAGGAGGAGCCGAGCGGCGAGCCGGGCGGCGACGGGGGCGGGGGCGGCGAGGAGCCGGGCGGCGCCGCGCTGCCCGAGCAGGCGATCTCCGCCTCGCTCGCGTGGGAGGTGCCCGCGTTCGAGCCCACCCCGGAGGAGAGCCTGGTCGAGGCCAAGGGGCACTGGTGGCTCGACGACGCGTTTGTGCGCGTGATGCCCGACGAGGTCGTCTCCTACGACCTCGCGACCGGCGCCGAGAACTGGTCGCTGCCGTTCGAGTCCGCCGACGGCAACTGCCTTGCCTCGCCCAATGTCTCAGAGAACCGCATCGCGCTCCTCCAGGGCCGCGACTGCGAGGAGCTGACCGTGGTGGACATCTCCACGGGCGACGAGGTGCTGACGATGCCCCTCGACACGGTCCACTCGACCAGCTTCGACACCTACCCCTGGATCCTGGGCGACACCGTCGTCATCGGCACCGGCACGGCCGGGGTGGGCTACAGCATCAGCGAGGAGCGCAAGCTCTGGGAGAGCCAGTCGGCCGACCGGTGCAGCGAGACGGAGTTCATGGTCGTCGACGAGACGATCATCTCCGACTACCCGTGCGGCACGTTCTCCGAGCCCCAGGGCGGCAGCATCCGCGCCACCGACGAGGCGGGCCAGGAGCAGTGGGTCTGGGAGTACCCGGCCACCCACGAGGAGCTGATCGTGGATGTCACCGCGGTGCTCTCGGTCGAGCCGCTCGTGGTCGAGGTGTCGCTGAGCGAGGACGCCTTCGGCTCGGGTGAGAGCCAGCTGTGGGTGATCGACGAGGCGCACCAGGAGGTCCAGGCGGTCCTCGACTACAACACCGACCACTACACGGCGCCGTGCGAGGTCACGATCTTCCACAACTGCTCGGCCTCCGCCATCGCGGGCGGCTACCTCTTCCTGGCCACAATGGAGCCGGGGCTTGAGGGCAACGCGCTGGTGGCGTTCAACCTGTCGAACGGGCAGCCCGCCTACGAGGTCCGGCCGATCAACGGCGGTCAGATCCGGCCGTTCGGCGTCCAGGACGGTCAGGTCCTGGCGTATCAGGCGGCCACGACCGATCTTGAGGGCATGGTCGTCGCCGTCGATCCCGAGACGGAGGAGATCCGGCCCATCATGGCGCTCGACCGCGCCGCGCGGGCCCAGGAGGCGTCGATGGGGGGCAGCCTCTTCCCGCACGACCAGCAGCCGCTGTGGCGGGACGACACGTTCATCCTGGTCAACTTCAAGTTCTACAGCGAAGCCCTGAACGAGCCCCGCGCGATGCTGGTCTACCGGTGAGCGTGCGCGTCGTCGTCGTCGACGACAGGCGGCTGGTCGCCGAGGCCCTGGCCTCGGCCCTGCGGGTGCGCGGCCACCGGGTGCTCGGCGCTGGCGCGCCGGTGAGCCGCGCGGCCGACCTGGTGGTGGGCAAGCAGCCCGACGTGTGCCTGCTCGGCTCGCTCGAACCCGACGCCCCCGGCGCGCTCGACCCGGTGCAGCGGATACGGCGCGAGTGCCCCCGCGTGGCCGTCGTCGTGCTCGGCCCCGTGCCCCGGCCGCGTGGCGTCGCCGCCGCGTTCGCGGCCGGGGCACGCGGCTATGTGCGGCACGACGAGCGGATCGACGGCGTGGAGCGCGCGATGTTCAGGGCCAAGGCGGGCGACGCGGCGGTGTCGCCGCAGCTGCTGAGGGAGGCGTTCGCGGAGCTGCTGCACCCGAGGACCGGCGCGGAGGCGGAGGGCGCGCGCCTCGCGGCGCTGCTGACGGAGCGCGAGGCGGACGTCCTGATGCGGATCGTGGACGGCGAGGACACCCGCCGCATCGCGGCGGGCCTCGGCGTCGCCCCCAGCACGGCGCGCACGCATGTGCAGCGGCTGCTGACCAAGCTGGGGACTGCGTCCCGCCTCGAAGCGGCGGCCCTCGCGGTCCGCACCGGCCTTGTGGACCACCTCCCGCACCACCACCGGGCGCCCTGCTAGACCCTTGCCGGAGGCCCCCGCGGCACCCCTGGCAGGGAACGGCCCCCTCGCCGGAAGGGGTTCCCCTCGCGGGCGCGTACTCGCGCGCCGGGGCGGCCTCGCACCGAGCCCGCGCCCCGGCAACCACCCCGCCGACGGAGGCGTTCCTCCGGGTCGGGTGACACCCTGCCGGGAGGTGCGGGGCGCCCGCGCCGGGGGCGCCTTTGCGTCGGGCCCGTGCTCCGGCAGCTATCCCTCGCCGGAGGCGTTTCCCCCGCGCCGGGGCACGTGTTGCCCACGTCTGGCCGGGAGCGGCCTCTCGCCTGAGGCGCCTTTGCGTCGGGGCCGCGCCCCGGAAATCACCCCCGCCGAGAGGCGCCCCTGCCAGGAGGCACGCGGCCCCAGCGCCGGGAGGCGCCCGCCGTCGAAGACGCCCCCTTGCCGGAGGGCGCCGCCCCGGCCGGAGGCGGCCCTCGCCAGGAGGCGGCGCCCCGCCGCAGGCGGGTTGTGACGGGGAGGGGGCGGCCAGGCGCGGCTGGGCCCGTGGGTTGCCTGTCCGCGGGACTGTAGCTGTATGCTTCCTTATGTTGAATTCTGTTGGAGTGCGCCGACTCTGGATCTGGACCGGGTGATGAAGAGGACCACGACCCGCCTCGCCGACGGCCGCGAGCTGTTCTATTACGACCGCGCCGACGGCACCCCCCGCACCGCGGTGGACCGCAGGCCGCTGCCGCCCGTCGACCGTTCCGTCGCGCCCTCCGAGATCCGGCACCACCCGCTCCTCGGCGAGCCCGTCGGCTACGCGGCCCACCGCCAGGCCCGCACCTACCACCCCCCCGCCGACCAGTGCCCGCTGTGCCCCTCGCGGGGCGACCGGCTGAGCGAGATACCCGCGGAGAGCTACGAGGTGGCGGTCTTCGAGAACCGCTTCCCCTCCTTCGGCGGCGGCACGGGACGCTGCGAGGTCGTGTGCTTCACCTCCGAGCACGACGCGTCGTTCGCCTCGCTCACCGAGGAGCAGGCCGCCCTCGTGCTCCACGCCTGGACCGACCGCACCGCCGAGCTGCTGCGGCACCCCGGCGTGACGCAGGTCTACTGCTTCGAGAACCGGGGCGCCGAGATCGGCGTCACCCTGGCCCACCCGCACGGCCAGATCTACGGCTATCCCTATGTCACGCCGTTCACCCGGCGCGCCGTCGACGCCGTCGCCGAGCACCGGGCCCGCACCGGGGCCAACCTCTACGACGAGATCGTCGCGGCCGAGCGCGCCGAACGCCGCCGCGTGGTGCTCGAGACGGGCGCGTGGACGGCGTTCGTGCCGCACGCGGCCCGCTGGCCCTACGAGGTGCACCTCTACCCGCGCCGCCGCGTCCCCGACCTGACGGCGCTCGACGAGGCGGCGCGCGCCGAGCTTCCCGCCGTCTATCTGGAGCTGCTGCGCCGTTTCGACCGGATCTTCGGGCCCGACGCCCCGCCCACGCCCTATATTTCCGGCTGGCATCAGGCGCCCGTCGGCATCGCGGACGAAGCCCGCGACGACTTCGCGCTGCACCTCGAGCTGTTCACGATCCGGCGCAGCCCGGGCAAGCTGAAGTTCCTCGCGGGCTCGGAGTCGGGCATGGGCGCCTTTGTGAACGACGTTCTGCCGGAGGCTGCTGCCGACCGGCTGCGAGAGGTGGCGAGCGGCATATGAGCAACTACCTGGTGACCGGGGGAGCGGGCTATGTCGGCGGGGTCGTTGCGGCCCATCTGCTGGCCGCTGGCCACCGCGTGACGGTGCTCGACGACCTGTCCACGGGCTTTCGCGCGGGCGTCCCCGCGGGCGCCGACTTCGTCGAGGGCCGCGTCCAGGACGCGGGTGAGCACCTCGACGCCAGCTATGACGCCGTGCTGCACTTCGCCGCGTTCTCCCAGGTCGGCGAGTCTGTGGCCCATCCGGAGAAGTACTGGCGGAACAACGTCGGCGGCACCATCGAACTCCTCGCCGCCATGCGGGACTCCGGGGTCGCGACCCTGGTGTTCTCCTCCACGGCCGCCGTCTACGGCGAGCCGGAGACCACGCCCATCACCGAGGACGCCCCCACCGCGCCCGGCAGCCCGTACGGCGCGTCCAAGCTCGCCGTCGACCACATGATCAGCGGCGCGTGCGCGGCCCACGGCCTGGCCGCCGTCTCGCTGCGCTACTTCAACGTCGCGGGCGCCCACTCCTCGCCCGCGGGCCGCCAGGGCGAGCGGCACGACCCGGAGAGCCATCTCATCCCGCTGGTCCTCCAGGTCGCCCAGGGCCGCCGCGAGGCCATCTCGGTCTACGGCACCGACTACCCCACCCCCGACGGCACGTGCGTGCGCGACTACATCCACGTGGACGACCTGGCCGACGCCCACCTGCTCGCCCTCGGCGCGGCCACCCCGGGCGAGCACCTGATCTGCAACCTCGGTAACGGCAGCGGCTTCTCCGTCCGCGAGGTCATCGAGACCGCCCGCCGCGTCACCGGGCACGCCATCCCCGAGGTTCAGGCCCCACGCCGCGCCGGTGACCCGGCCGTGCTCGTCGCCTCGGCCGAACGGGCCAGGACCCGCCTCGGCTGGACCCCGTCCCGCCCCGAGCTGGCCGGAATCATCGCCGACGCCTGGACGTTCACCCAGCGCGCCACTGCCGCCGGGACGACCGGCGCCACGACCCGTGAGGGGAGCGCCACATGACCGACCACGAGCAGCTGTTCGGCGCCGCCCCCGAGGGGCTGTGGGCCGCCCCTGGCCGGGTCAACCTCATCGGCGAGCACACCGACTACAACGAGGGCTTCGTGATGCCCCTCGCCCTCCCGCGGACCATCAAGGCCCTGGTCTCCCGCCGCGCCGACCGCCTCCTGAGGCTCCACTCGGGCCACGAGCCCGACGCCGAGCCGGTCACCGTCGACCTGGACGACCTGGCGCCCGGATCGGTCCCCGGCTGGGCCGCCTACCCCGCGGGGGTCGCCTGGGCGCTCGCCGACGCGGGCCACGAGGTCGGCGGCGCGAACATCTCGTTCGACTCCGACGTCCCCACGGGCGCCGGGCTCTCCTCGTCCGCCGCGCTCGAGGTCGTCACCGCGCTGGCCCTGAGCGACCTGGGCGGCCTCGGCCTGCCACCCGAGACCCTGGCCCGCCTCTCCCAGCGCGCCGAGAACGACTTCGTCGGCGTCCCCAGCGGCATTCTCGACCAGATGGCCTCCGCGTGCTGCGTCGCCGGGCACGTCCTGCACCTGGACACGCGCGACCTCGGGCGCCGTCAGGTGCCGTTCGCCATGGCCGTCGAGGGGCTGCGGCTGCTCGTCGTGGACACCCGGGTCAAGCACGCCCACGCCGACGGCGCCTACGCCAAGCGCCGCGCGGAGTGCGAGGCGGGCGCGGCCGAGCTTGGCGTGCCGTTCCTGCGCGACGTGGACCACGCCAACCTCGACGCCGCGCTGGCGCGGCTGTCCAACCCGGTCGTGCGCCGCCGCGTGCGGCACGTGGTCACCGAGGACCGGCGCGTCGAACGCGTCATCGACCTGCTCGACGCGGGCCGCGCCCGGGACATCGGCCCGGTCCTCACCGAGGGCCACGCCTCGCTGCGCGACGACTTCGAGGTCTCCTGCCCCGAGTTGGACCTGGTCGTCGCGGCCGCGGTGGACGCGGGCGCGCTCGGCGCCCGGATGACAGGCGGCGGCTTCGGCGGCTCGGCCATCGTGCTGGTGGACGAGGACGCGGCGGAGGTGACGGGAACGGCCGTGCGAGAGGAGTTCGCGGCGCGCGGGCTCGCGGCACCGCGCGTGTTCGAGGCGATCCCTTCGGCGGGCGCCCAGCGCGTCCCGCTGTGATCGCTTCGATATCGCCTCTTCCGCGAAACCCCTACCGCCACCGGCCCGCGCCCGTACTCTGAGGGGATAGCACCGGTGGGGGCCGGTGCTGATCAGGGGGCGAGAGCGGTGGGTGCGGCGCCAAGGACTCCTCACCGGTGCCGACGCGGCGGCGGCCGTGGCGGCCCCGCCGGGGGCACGGGCGCCGCGCCCGCCGGCCCGACTCACCGTGAGCCGAGGGGCAGTTGTGGACCGTATTCGGGTGCTGGTCGTCGACGGGCACCGGATCTTCGCCGAGTCGCTGGCCACCGCGCTCACCGCGGAGCAGGACGTCGAGGCGACGGCCGTCGGGACCGTCGCCGCCGCCCTGCACGTCATCGAACGCGCCAGAGCGGGGGGCGAGCCGCCCTACGACGTGCTGCTGCTCGACGCCGACCTGGACGGTGCCGCCGCCGCGGCGCCCGAAGAGGAGTCCCTGCTGGCCATGGCGGCCGAACGCCTTCCCGCCCTTCGCTCTGTCATGCTCGCGGCAGAAGACGACGCCGCCCAGGCCGCGGCGGCCCTGGGCGCGGGCGCCTCGGGCTGGGTCGCCAAGGACAGCTCGCTCGCCCGGCTGCTTCAGGTCATCCGCGGCGTGCTGCGCGGCGAGACGCATGTGCCCCCCGCCCTGCTCACCGGCGTGCTGCGCGAGCTGCACCGCGACCGCCACCACCGCAGCGAGCACCAGCGCCTCGTCGAGTCGCTGACGCCGCGCGAGCTCGAGGTGCTGCGGTGCATGCTGGCGGGCCTGGGTCGCAAGGCCGTCGCCGAGCGCCTCTACCTCTCCCCGCACACCGTGCGCACCCACATGCAGAACGTCCTGGGCAAGCTCGGCGTCCACTCCACCCTCGCCGCCGTGGCGCTGGCACGCCGGGCGGGCGTCCCACCTGCCGACCCCGCCACATGACGCCCGAGCCGGATGGGGGTACCTCCCCGGGGGTCCCTCCCTGGGGGTCCCCCCGGACGGAGTCTGGGGGAGAGAACGCCGCGCCTACGCCGGGGTGTTGTCGAACGGTGCCGTCAGGTGGCGCAGCAGCGCGGCAAGCTCGCGGCGCTGGGCGCCGGTCAGCCCGCCGAGCAGCGCGCGCTCCTGGGCGAGGAGGCCCGACAGGGCGCCGTCCGCGTGGCGCTGTCCCGTGACCGTGAGCCGCACGAGCACGCCCCTGCGGTCGGTGGGGTCGGGGAGCCGTTCGACCAGGCCCTTCTTGGCCAGCCTGTCGATCCGGTTGGTCATGGTGCCCGAGGTCACCAGCGTCTGGGTGAGCAGCTGCCCGGGCGAGAGCTGATACGGGCTGCCCGCCCGGCGCAGGGCCGTGAGGACGTCGAACTCCCACGGCTCGAGCTGGTGCTCGGCGAACACCAGGCGCCGGGCCCGGTCGAGGTGGCGGGCCAGCCTGCTGACCCGGCTCAGCACTTCGAGCGGCTCCACGTCGATGTCGGGCCGCTCGCGCCGCCAGGCCGCCACCAGCCGGTCAACCTCGTCCTCCATGCCCCCAGTCTAGGCGTTCCCTCGACATGAAGTCTCTTGATATCGAGATAGTGGCGGTACGATCGTCCCATGGCTCCTGTATCGCCCCTGGACCAGTGGGATCCCGCCCAGTACGCCCGCCACAGCGAGGACCGCGCCCGGCCCCTGCGCGACCTGATCGCGCGCGTCCCCGCGCTCCCCGCCGCGCCCCGGATCGCCGACCTCGGCTGCGGCCCAGGGCGCCCCAGCCTGCTGCTCGCCGAGCGCTGGCCCGACGCCCGCGTCACCGGCTACGACAACTCCGACGCGATGCTCGCCGAGGCCGCGGCCCTTGCGGGTCCCTTCCCCGGTGGCGCGGGCTCGCTCGCCTTCGCCCATGCCGACCTCGCCACCTGGCGCCCGGCCGAGCCATTCGACCTGATCC
Source organism: Streptomyces sp. PT12 (assembly GCF_003311645.1). Taxonomy (GTDB): domain Bacteria; phylum Actinomycetota; class Actinomycetes; order Streptomycetales; family Streptomycetaceae; genus Streptomyces. Next base: position 27,962 of record NZ_QEST01000037.1, read on the forward strand.
TGTCCAACGCCGCGCTCCAGTGGGTCCCGGGCCATGCCTCGGCCTTCCCCGAGTGGGTCGCGGGCCTGGCCCCTGGCGGGGCGTTGGCGTTCCAGGTCCCAGGGAACTTCGCGGCCCCCAGCCATGTCCTGATGCGCGAGCTGTGTGCGAGCCCCCGCTGGCGCGACCGCCTCGGCGGCGTCCTGCGCCACCCCGACGCCGTGCTGTCCCCGAAGGGCTACTTCGAGGTGCTTGCCGGTCTCGGCTGCGCCGTGGACGTGTGGGAGACCACCTACCTCCACCTCCTGCCCGGCGATGACCCGGTCCTCGACTGGCTACTCGGCACCGGACTGCGCCCGGTGCTGACCGCGCTCGATGGCGACCCGGGGGCGCGTGAGGCGTTCGTCGGGGAGTTCCGCGACGCCCTGCGCGCCGCCTATCCGCCAGGCCCGCACGGCACCCTGTTCCCCTTCCGCAGGGTCTTCGCCGTGGCCACGTCAGCCGAACGCCGATAGGGCAACGGCGTTGGGCGATTCGGGTGAACGCCGACAACCGAATCCGCCCAGGCGCGTTGTGCAGGTCGCTCCAGAAACAGGGCATTCAAGAGAACTCGGAAGGACAAGCTAGTGATCAAGAAGACGCTTGCCACGGCTGCCATCGCGGCCTCCGCCGTCGGCGCCGTCGGAGTCGCCGCCGCCCCGGCGATGGCCATCGGTGGGGACGCCGGTCACGAGACGGTCAACGGCAACGGGTCCGCCAAGCTCTACGGCAACACCACCACCGGTGGCACCATGAGCCCGAACATGGCCCTGATCAACGGCTCGCTGAACGACCTGTGCATCCCGGCCCTGCCGAACACGACCGCTCAGAGCATCGTCGGTCTGGTCAACGTCGGCCTGGACGACATCCTGTCCAGCCAGCCGCAGCAGTACTGCAACGACAACTCCACCCAGATCGACGGCGACGACCCGCTGTCCAAGCTGCTGTCGGACCTGTCGCTCCTCTCGGAAAACGGCGTCAGCGAGCACTGACGAATCCGCGTCGCCAACGCGGGCTCCGGGTTCTTCGGCCTTCTTCTCCGGCGCTCCGCACCGCACGACCCCCTCCCGGGACCTTTGGGTCCCGGCGAGGGGGTCGCGGCGTTTTCAACGGGGGCGGCGTTCCACGCGAAAGGCGCGGGCGCTCACGTGCGGCGGTGGCCGACCAGGCGGGGGCTGTGGTCGAGGCCCTGGAGGCCGTTCCAGGCGAGGTTCACCAGGTGGGCGGCCACCTCGGCCTTCTTGGGCTTGCGCGCGCTCAGCCACCACTGGCCGGTCAACGCCACCATCCCCACGAGCGCCTGCGCGTATATCGGCGCCAGCTTGGGGTCGTAGCCACGGCTCTTGAACTCGTGCCCCAGGATGTCCTCGACCTGGGTGGCGATGTCGCCGATGAGCGAGGCGAAGGTCCCGGTGGACTGCGCCACCGGCGAATCGCGCACCAGGATGTGGAAGCCGTCGGTGTACTGCTCGATGTAGTCGAGCAGGGCGAACGCCGCCTGTTCGAGCAGCTCCCTGGGGTGCCCCGCGGTCAGGGCGCCGGTCACCATGGACAGCAGGCGGCTCATCTCGCGGTCCACGACGACCGCGTAGAGGCCCTCCTTGCCGCCGAAGTGCTCGTAGACCACCGGCTTGGAGACGCCCGCCTTGGCGGCGATCTCCTCCACGGACGTGCCCTCGAAGCCGCGTTCGGCGAAGAGAGTGCGGCCGATGTCGAGCAACTGCTCCCTGCGCTCGGTGCCGGTCATTCTCCGGCGGGCCCGCCGCGGGGTCCTGGCCGGTCGCTCCGGCCTGTCCTTGCCACTGCCCTTGATGCTGTTGTCGGTCGCCACGGACCCCATCATGCCGCGTGGGCGGTGGCCGCTTCCTTACGGTTTTCCCCAGGCTCGGTATGGGGATCGTTTCGCTTGGCGTCGATGCGTGACCGCTTGGGCCAGCGAACGTCATAGACCCAGCCCGCCTTCTCGAACCAGCGGATGAGCCGGGCGCTCGAGTCGAGCTGCCAGCGGTCCACGCCGTGCCTGGCGCACGTGGGGTCGGCGTGGTGGAGGTTGTGCCAGGACTCGCCGCACGAGAGGACCGCGAGCCACCACACGTTGCCCGAGCGGTCGCGGGACTTGAACGGCTGCTTGCCCGTCGCGTGGCAGATCGAGTTGATCGACCAGGTCACATGGTGCAGCAGGGCGACGCGGACCAGCGAGCCCCAGAAGAACGCGCTGGCCGCGCCCTGCCACGACCACGTCGCGAGCCCGCCGATCAGCGCGGGCAGGGTCAGGGAGACCACCGTCCACAGCACGAACTGGCGCGAGACGCGCCGGGTGACCGGGTCCTTGATCAGATCGGGCGCGTACTTCTGCTGGGGCGTCTGCTCGGTGTCGAACATCCAGGCCATGTGGGCCCACCACAGCCCCTTGAGCAGCGCGGGCAGCGTCTCGCCGTAGCGCCAGGGGGAGTGCGGGTCGCCCTCAGCGTCCGAGTGCTTGTGGTGCTTGCGGTGGTCGGCGACCCACCGCACCAGCGGGCCCTCGACGGCCATCGACCCGGCGATGGCCAGCGCGACGCGCAGAGGCCGCTTGGCCTTGAACGCCCCGTGCGTGAAGTACCGGTGGAAGCCGATGGTGATGCCGTGGCAGCCGAGGAAGTAGAACGCCACGAGCAGGGCGATGTCGAGCCAGCTGACGCCCCAGCCCCAGGCCAGGGGCACCGCGGCCACCAGGGCCACGAAGGGGACGACGATGAAGAGGAGCAGGGCGACCTGCTCGACCGAGCGGCGCTGCTCGCCGCCGAGGGTCGCGGACGCTGTCGCGGTCGCCGAGGGCGTGGACTCAAGGTCCTGGGGTGTGGACATGGGCTTTTCCTTGGGGGGAGAAGAAGCGTTAAGGAGGGCTTCAGCCACCTACGGGACCGTAACCTACGGCATCGTAAGTATCGCCGCTCGCCAGCGGGCCCCCTGGCCCTCACGACCGGGTGACGGCGAGGTGACCACCGCGTGCGGCTCGCTCACTACGATGGAGCGTGCCGGACAACGCGGTCCGCCATGTGCCATCGACCTGCCGGAGCAGTCCGCCGCGAGGAGCCGCACTGTGAGCAGTCCCGATCGTCAGCCCAAGCCGGAGACGTCCGGCGTCACCGACATCCCGGACGCCAAGGGGGCGCCGGAAAGCAGTAGCGCGCTGCGCGCCGACATCCGCCGTCTCGGTGACCTCCTGGGCGAGACGCTGGTCCGCCAGGACGGGCCCGAGCTGCTCGATCTCGTCGAGCGCGTCAGGGCGCTGACCCGCAGCGACGGGGAGGCGGCGGCCGCGCTGCTCGGCGGCACCGACCTGGTGACCGCGGCCAAGCTGGTCCGGGCGTTCTCCACGTACTTCCACCTGGCGAACGTCACCGAGCAGGTGCACCGAGGGCGTGAGCTGCGCGAGCGCAGGGCCGCGGTGGGCGGCGAGCTGTCGCGCACCGCCGACATGCTCAAGGACGCCGATCCGGCCCATCTGCGGCAGACCGTGGCCAACCTCGGGGTGCGGCCCGTGTTCACCGCGCACCCCACGGAGGCCGCGCGCCGCTCGGTGCTGACCAAGCTGCGCAAGATCGCCGAGCTGCTCGACCACCCCGAGCACGAGCACGGCGGCGACCGGCGGCGCACCGATCTGCGCCTCGCGGAGAACATCGACCTGATCTGGCAGACCGACGAGCTGCGCGTGGCCCGCCCCGAGCCCGCCGACGAGGCGCGCAACGCCGTCTACTACCTGGACGAGCTGCACGCGGGCGCCGTGGGCGACGTGCTTGAGGACCTGGCCACCGAGCTGGAGCGGGCCGGGGCGCCGCTGCCCACGGGCGGCAGGCCGCTGACGTTCGGCACCTGGATCGGCGGCGACCGCGACGGCAACCCCAACGTCACGCCGTCCGTGACGTGGGACGTGCTGCTGCTCCAGCACGAGCACGGCATCAGCAGCGCGCTGCGGCACATCGACGAGCTGCGCAGCGCCCTGTCCAACTCCATCAGGAACTCGGGCGCCAGCCAGGTCCTGCTCGACTCGCTCGCCCGCGACCTGGAGGCGCTGCCCGAGATCACCCCGCGGTACAAGCGGCTCAACGCCGAGGAGCCCTACCGCCTCAAGGTCACCTGCATCCGGCAGAAGCTGGTCAACACCCGGACGAGGCTGGCCGACGACGCCCCGCACGTGCCGGGCCGCGACTACCTGGGGACCGGTGAGCTGCTCGACGACCTGCGGGTCGTGCAGACGTCGCTGCGCGAGCACAAGGGCGGGCTCATCGCCGACGGGCGGCTCGAGCGGCTGATGCGGACGCTGGCCGCGTTCGGCATCCAGCTCGCCACCATGGACGTCCGCGAGCACGCCGACGCCCACCACCACGCGCTCGGCCAGCTCTTCGACCGGCTGGGCGAGGAGTCCTGGCGGTACGCGGACATGCCGCGCGAGTACCGGACCAAGCTGCTGGCCAGGGAGCTGCGTTCGCGCAGGCCGCTGGCGCCGACGCCCGCGCCGCTCGACGAGGCGGGCGCGAAGACGCTCGGCGTCTTCGAGACGGTCCGCAAGGCGCTTGAGACCTTTGGCCCCGAGATCATCGAGTCGTACATCATTTCGATGTGTCAGGGCGCGGACGACGTGTTTGCCGCGGCCGTCCTGGCGCGTGAGGCCGGGCTGATCGACCTGCACGCCGGATGGGCGCGGATCGGGATCGTTCCGCTGCTTGAGACGACCGACGAGCTGAGGATCGCGGACAAGCTCCTCGACTCGATGCTGTCCGACCCCTCCTACCGCCGCCTGGTCTCGCTGCGCGACGACGTGCAGGAGGTCATGCTCGGGTACAGCGACTCGTCGAAGTTCGGCGGGATCACCACGTCGCAGTGGGAGATCCACCGCGCCCAGCGGCGGCTGCGCGACGTGGCGCACCGGCACGGGGTGCGGCTGCGGCTCTTCCACGGCAGGGGCGGCACGGTCGGCAGGGGCGGCGGTCCCACGCACGACGCGATCCTGGCGCAGCCGTGGGGCACGCTCGAGGGCGAGATCAAGGTCACCGAGCAGGGCGAGGTCATCTCCGACAAGTACCTGGTGCCCTCCCTCGCCAGGGAGAACCTGGAGCTGACGGTCTCCGCGACGCTCCAGGCGTCCGCGCTGCACACCGCGCCGCGCCAGTCGCAGGAGGCTCTGGCCCGCTGGGACGCGGCGATGGACACCGTCTCCGACGTCGCCCACACCGCCTATCGTCGCCTGGTCGAGGACCCCGACCTCCCCGCGTACTTCTTCGCCTCGACGCCCGTGGACCAGCTCGCCGAGCTGCACCTGGGCTCGCGCCCCTCGCGCCGCCCCGACAGCGGCGCGGGCCTCGACGGGCTGCGGGCGATCCCGTGGGTGTTCGGCTGGACGCAGTCGCGGCAGATCGTGCCGGGGTGGTTCGGGGTGGGCTCGGGGCTGCGCGCGGCCCGCGAGGCGGGGCTCGACGACGTGCTGGGCGAGGCGTACGAGCACTGGCACTTCTTCCGCAACTTCCTGTCGAACGTCGAGATGACGCTCTCCAAGACGGACCTGCGGATCGCCAGGCACTATGTCGAGACGCTCGTGCCCGACGACCTGCGGCACGTCTTCGCCACGATCGAGGCCGAGCACGCGCTGACCGTGGCCGAGGTGCTGCGCATCACAGGCGAGCGCGAGCTGCTTGACGCCAACCCCGCGCTCCAGCGGACGCTGCGCATCAGGGACGCCTACCTCGACCCGATCTCCTACCTCCAGGTCACGCTGCTGCACCGGCAGCGCGAGGCGGCGCGGCGCGGCGAGGAGCCCGACCAGCTGCTGTCGCGGGCGCTGCTCCTGACCGTCAACGGCGTGGCGGCGGGCCTGCGCAACACCGGCTGAGCCGTTGCCACCGCTCTTCCGGCCCGATGCCCGCTCAGCCCGCCGCCCGCTCAGCCCGCCGCCGCGCGGAACGTGCGGCGGTAGGCGCTCGGCGAGACGCCGAGCGCGGCCTGGAGGTGCTGCCGCATCGACGCGGCCGTGCCGAAGCCCGCCGCGTCCGCGACCCGGTCGACCGGCAGGTCGGTCTCCTCAAGCAGCCGCCTGGCCCGTTCCACGCGCTGGACGGTGAGCCACCGCTGCGGGGAGACGCCGGTCTCCTCGCGGAAGCGGCGGGTGAACGTCCGCACCGACATCGCCTCGCGCGCCGCCAGGTCGCGCAGCGTCAGCGGCGTGTGGAGATGGTCGAGCGCGAATGCCCGCGCGCGCTCCGTCGAACGCGCCCTGGGCGCGGGCACCGGGCGCTCGGTGAACTGCGCCTGCCCCCCGTCCCGATGGGGCGGGACGAGCGTGCGGCGGGCCACCGAGTTGGCGACCGAGGCGCCGAAGTCCGAACGCACCAGGTGCAGGCACAGGTCGACCCCTGACGCGACCCCGGCCGAGGTCAGCACGAGGCGTTCGCCCGCGCGGTCCTCGGTGTAGAGGATGTCGGGCGCCAGCAGGACGCCGGGGAACAGCTTCGCGAAGCGCTCGCACGAGGCCCAGTGTGTGGTGGCCCGCCGCCCGTCGAGCAGCCCGGCCGCCGCGAGGACGAACGCGCCGGTGCAGATCGACGCGACGCGCGCCTTCGGGCGGATCCGGGCCAGGGCGGCGGCGAGGTCGGGCGGGAGCGCGCCCGTCAGCTCGGTCACATGGCCGTGGGCGGCGGGGACGATCACCGTTTCGGCCTCGGCCAGCGCCTCGGGCCCGTGCGGCACATGGATCGTGAAGTCCGCGTCGGTGCGCGTCTCGCCGGGCGTGACGCCGCACGTCACCACCTCGTACAGCGGATCGCCCGCCGCCGTCCCGGCGCGCCCCATCAGGCGGTGCACGATGCCCACCTCGATCGGCAGCAGGCCGTGCCGCACCAGCACGGCGACCCGGTGGCGGCCGTCGTTCCCGAACACGCTCATGGCCCGATCCTTGCACAGCATGGCCATCGGGCCACTCGCCCCGGGCGGCGCCCGACCCGCAGGCTCATGGGGTGACCAGCACCGAGCCCTCGTCCACCGCGGGGACAGCCACCGTGTCGGCGCTTCCCCCGCGCCCCGCGTCCCGCGTGCACCCCGCGTGGTGGGTCGCGGCCGTGTCGTTCCTCGTCCTGATCGGCGCGGCGGGCTTCAGGGCCGCGCCCGGCGTGCTGATCGACCCGCTGCACGAGGAGTTCGGCTGGTCGCGCGGCGGCATCTCGTTCGCCGTCTCGGTCAACCTGCTGCTCTACGGCTTCACCGCGCCGTTCTCCACCGCGCTCATGGAGCGTTACGGCATACGCCGCGTCGTCACGGGCGCGCTCGTGCTGATCTCGGTGGGCAGCGGGCTGACCGTCTTCATGAACGCCCAGTGGCAGCTGGTGCTCTGCTGGGGCGTGCTGGTCGGCCTGGGCTCGGGGTCGATGGCCTTGGCGTTCGCGAGCACGGTCGCGGCGCGCTGGTTCGTCGCACGGCGCGGCCTGGTCACCGGCATCCTCACGGCGGGCGGCGCCGCGGGGAACCTGGTCTTCCTGCCGATCGTCGGCCTGCTCGCCGATGGCCCGGGATGGCGGGCCGCCGCGGTGGCCGTCGCGCTGTGTGCGCTCGCCGTCGTGCCGCTCGCGCTGTGGCGGCTGCGCGACCGGCCCGAGGACATCGGGTTCGCCCCGTACGGCGCTCCCGCCGACTGGGCCCCGGCCCCCCGCCCGTCCGGGGGCGCGGCCGCGCGGGCCGTCGGCGCGCTCGCTTCGGCCGTGCACACGCGGGTGTTCTGGCTGCTCGCGGTCTCGTTCGCGATCTGCGGCGCCTCCACCAACGGCCTGATCGGCACCCACTTCGTGCCGGGCGCCCACGACCACGGCATGCCCGTGCCGGTCGCGGCCTCGCTGCTCGCCGTCATCGGCGTCTTCGACCTGGTCGGCACGGTCTTCTCCGGCTGGCTGACCGACCGCTACGACCCGCGCAGGCTGCTCGCGGTCTACTACGGCCTGCGCGGCGTCTCGCTGCTCTTCCTGCCGACGCTGCTCGCCGAGTCGGTGCACCCGCCGATGCTGCTGTTCATCGCGTTCTACGGCCTCGACTGGGTGGCCACCGTGCCGCCCACGATCGCGCTGTGCCGCGAGCACTTCGGCGATGACGCGGCCGTCGTCTTCGGCTGGGTGCTGGCCTCGCACCAACTGGGCGCGGCGGTCGTGGCGTTCGGCGCCGGGGTGATCAGGGACGTCACCGGCTCCTACGACCTGGCCTGGACGGTGTCGGGCGCGCTGTGCGCGGTGGCGGCGGTGCTGGTCATGGTGATCGCCGCCCGCCGCGCCAGCCCACCCGCCCCCACGGGTTGAGGCAGGTCCGCGCTGAGTCAGGTCCGCGCTGAGTCAGATCCACAGGGCGAACGTCGCGAGCAGCGCCGCGAGCGCCCCGCCCGCCATGGCCCACGCCGTGCGGTACAGGCGCAGCCCGCCGCCGATCACCACGGCCGCCATGAGCAGCGCGCCCATGAGCGGAAGGGCCGCGTAGAGCGCGCCCGCGGCCCCGGTGCGCACGGCCTCGTCGCCGCCGGGGCGCAGCGCGACATCGACGCGCTCGCCCTCCTCGCGGGCGATGACCTGCCGGAGCACGACCGTCTCGCCCGTGCTGGCCAGCGTCCCGGTGCACGCGTCGCGGCCGCATGCGACCAGCGTCATCGTGGAGCGCTCCCGGCCCTCGGCCATCACCGCGTCCCTCACCGGGTCGTACGACGCCCACCCGCCCGCGGCCACCAGGAACGCCGCGAGCAGCCAGACGAACGCCGACCGCGCCACCCGCAGCGCCCCGTGCGCGCCACGCCCGGTGCGGCGGGCGCGTTCGCGCGGGACGGTGCGGGTGGCGCCGGTGGCGCCGGTGGCGGACATGCGCAGATCCTTGGCCAAGGCCATGCGCGCGGTCAACCCCCGTGGGGCGTTCACCGGGCGAGCCACGGGCGTTCCCCGCGGTGGACGTCACCCGTTGAACGCGCCCTGCGCCCGCTCCAGACCCTCGGTGACCAGCGCCTCGACCGCGTCGGCCGCCCGGTCCACGAAGTAGTCGAGCTCCTTGCGCTCGGTCGTGGAGAAGTCCCGCAGCACATAGGCCGCGACGTCCATCCGGCCCGGCGGGCGGCCGACGCCGAAGCGGACGCGGCAGTAGTCGCGGCCCAGCGAACCGGTGATGGACTTCAGGCCGTTGTGCCCGTTGTCCCCGCCGCCCCGCTTGAGCCGCAGCACGCCGTAGCCGATGTCCAGCTCGTCGTGGACGACCACGAGCCGCTCGGGCGGCACCCGGTAGAACGTGCTGAGCGCGGTCACCGGGCCGCCCGAGAGGTTCATGAACGACTGGGGCTTGGCCAGCACCACCCGGGGACCGCCCGCGCCCGGGGCGCCCAGGCGCCCATCGAGCACCGAGGCGCGCGCCTTGTGCGCCTTGAACGCGCCGCCGATCCGGGCGGCGAGCAGGTCCGCGACCATGAAGCCGACGTTGTGCCGGTTGCCCGCGTACTGGGGTCCCGGGTTCCCGAGACCCACGATCAGCCAGGGCTCTTCCATCAGGCGGTGGCGGGCTCCTCGGCCCCCTCTTCACCCGCGCCCTCGGCCGCGGGCTCCTCGGCCTGCGGCTGGAGCACCTGGATCACCACGTCCTCGCCGTCGATGGCCAGCGTCGTGCCGCTGGGCAGCGCGATGTCCTTGGCCAGGATCGAGGAGCCGACCTCAAGACCATCGACGGAGACGGTGACCGACTCGGGGATGTGGGTGGCCTCGGCCTCGACGGGCAGGGCGCTCAGCACGTGCTCAAGCAGGCCGCCGCCAGGGCCGACCTCGCCCTCGGTCACGATCGGGATCTCGACCGTGACCTTCTCGCCGCGCTTGACGATCAGCAGGTCGAGGTGGACCAGGAAGCCGCGGATGGCCTCGCGCTGGACGGCCTTGGGGATCACCAGCTCCTCGCGGCCCTCGATGTCCAGGGTGATCAGGACGTTGGGGGTCTTGAGCGCCATCATCAGCTCGTGGCCCGGCAGGGTCACATGCACGGGCTCGGCGCCGTGCCCGTAGATGACGGCGGGCACCTTGCCCGCGCCACGGATGCGGCGCGACGCGCCCTTGCCGAACTCGGTGCGCGACTGCGCCGCGATCTTCACATCAGCCATGGCTGCACTCCTCCTTGGGGGTCCCTCGGGATCGGGACGCGACACGTCACCCGGCCCCGGAGGACCCTGCCAAGGACAGCGCGTCGATAACGGACGAGCCCCGAACCGGGACCCTCCCTCGCCGAGCAACCCCAGGAGTCTAACGACCCGGAACCGGGCCCGGCGCGCCCCCCTTACGCGTTGCCCTCGAACAGGCTGGTCACCGAGCCGTCCTCGAAGACCTCGCGGACCGCGCGGGCGATCGTCGGGGCCATCGACAGCACGGTGATCTTGTCGAGCGCCACCTGCCGCGGCGTGGGAAGGGAGTTGGAGAAGATGAACTCGCTCACCCGCGAGTTCTTCAGGCGGTCCGCCGCGGGCCCTGACAGGACGCCGTGCGTCGCCGCCACGATGACGTCCTCCGCGCCGTTGGCGAAGAGCGCGTCCGCCGCCGCGCAGATCGTGCCGCCCGTGTCGATCATGTCGTCCACCAGCACGCACACCCGGCCGTCGACGTCGCCGACGACCTCGTGCACCGTGACCTGGTGCGCCACGTCGGGGTCGCGCCGCTTGTGCACGATGGCGAGCGGCGCCGCGAGCCGGTCCGCCCAGCGGTCGGCCACGCGCACGCGCCCCGCGTCCGGCGAGACCACCGTCAGCTTGGCGCGGTCCACGCGGCTGCCGATGTAGTCGGTGAGGACGGGAAGCGCGAACAGGTGGTCAACGGGCCCGTCGAAGTACCCCTGCACCTGGTCCGCGTGGAGGTCCATCGTGATGATCCGGTCCGCGCCCGCGGTCTTGAGCAGATCCGCCATCAGCCGGGCCGAGATGGGCTCACGGCCGCGGTGCTTCTTGTCCTGGCGGGCATAGCCGTAGAACGGGATGATCACCGAGATCGACCGCGCCGACGCCCTCTTGAGGGCGTCGATCATGATGAGCTGCTCCATGATCCACTTGTTGATGGGCGCCGTGTGGCTCTGCATCAGGAAGCAGTCGGCGCCGCGCACCGACTCCTGGAAGCGCACATAGATCTCACCGTTGGCGAAGTCCCTGGCCTTGGTCGGGACGAGCCCCACACCCAGTTCGTCGGCGACCTCCTGCGCCAACTCGGGGTAGGCGCGGCCGGTGAACAGCATCAGCTTCTTCTCGCCGGTGGTCTTGATCCCGGTCACAGTACGTCTCCTTGGTGTGTGTCACCCTCGTGCACCCCGATGGGCCACCCTCTACCGTACGCCCCCTTTACGCGCCCCTTATGCCCCCTCTATGCCTCGCCCCGCGGGTGTTCCGCCGCAGCTAGAGCGGCCTCGGCCGCCCTCGCCGCCTCGGAGCCCGGGCGCTTGCGCGCGACCCAGCCGTCGATGTTCCGCTGCTGGCCCCTGGCTACGGCGAGTGATCCCGGGGGGACGTCCCGCGTGATGACCGAACCCGCCGCCGTGTAGGCGCCGTCGCCGATCGAGACCGGCGCCACAAACATGTTGTCGGAGCCCGTCTTGCAGTGACTCCCCACCGTGGTGTGGTGCTTGGCCTCGCCGTCGTAGTTCACGAAGACGCTGGCGGCGCCGATGTTGGTGTGGTCGCCGATGGTCGCGTCGCCCACGTAGGAGAGGTGCGGCACCTTGGTGCCCTCGCCGATCGAGGCGTTCTTCGTCTCCACGAACGTGCCCGCCTTGGCCCCGGGGCCAAGGACCGTGCCGGGGCGGAGATAGGCGAAGGGCCCCACCTTCGCGCCCGCGCCGATCCGCGCGCCGTCCGCCACCGTGTTCACCACCTGCGCGCCCGCGCCCACCTCGGTGTTCGCGAGGCGGCAGTTGGGGCCCACCTCCGCGCCCTCGGCCACGTGCGTCGCGCCGAGCAGCTGCGTGCCGGGGTGCACCACCGCGTCGGGCTCGAACGTCACGCCCGCGTCCACCCAGGTCGTCGCCGGGTCCACCACCGTGACCCCGGCCAGCATGGCGCGCTCAAGCAGGCGGTCGTTGAGCGCGCGGCGCGCGGTGGCCAGCTGCACGCGGTTGTTGATGCCCGCCAGCTCCAGGTGGTCGGCCGCGAGCAGCGCGCCCACGCGGTGGCCCTCGTCGCGCAGGATCGTCAGCACATCGGGCAGATACTCCTCGCCCTGGGCGTTGTCCGTGGTCACGCGGGTGAGCGCGTGGGCGAGCAGCGCGCCGTCGAACGCGAAGACGCCCGAGCTGACCTCGCGGACCGCCAGCTGCTCGGGCGAGGCGTCCTTGTGCTCCACGATCCGGGTGACCGCGCCCTCGCCGTCCCTGAGCACCCGGCCGTAGCCGGTCGCGTCGGGCACCTCGACCGTGAGCACCGTCACGGCGTTCCCCTGGGTGGCGTGCGCCCTGGCCAGGGCGGCCAGGGTCGTGGGCGTCTGCATCGGGATGTCCCCGCACGTCACCAGGACCGTGCCCGCCTCGGGCGCCTTCACCAGCGCGTCGAGCCCGGCGCGCACGGCGTCCGCCGTCCCGCGCCGCTCGTGCTGCACCGCGACGCGCGCCCCCGGATCGGTCTCCCTGAGGTGCGCCTCCACCGCCTCGCGCCCGTGCCCCACGACCACCACCAGCTCATCGGGCGTCAGCTCCCGGCAGGCGGTGACCACATGGCCGAGCAGCGAGCGGCCGCAGATGTCGTGCAGCACCTTGGGCTTGGCTGACTTCATGCGGGTCCCCTCTCCCGCTGCGAGAACGATGACGGCTGCCGGAGGGCTTGAGCTCACGGGGATCGTGTCCTTCATGTGCGGGGTTCGAGGGTTTCCGAGAATACCGAGCCCTACTCCGCGGGCCCGGTCTCCTCCCGCCAGGGCCTCCCCTCGGGCTCGCGCCCCTGGCGGCGCGGGGTGCGGCCCGTCAGGCTCGCCAGCGTCGTGCGGATGTGCGCCAGGTGCGCGCGCACCTGGTCCGAGCGCTCCTCCAGGTCGCGCACGACCTCCTCGCTCTCGCGCTCCACGCGCTGGCGGCGCACGCGGGCGTCCGCCAGCAGCTCGGCGCGCCTGGCCTCCGCCGCGTCGTCGCGGGCGCGCGCCTCGGCGGCGGCGTCCGCCAGGTCGCGCCGGGCGCGCCTCAGCGTGGAGTCGGCGCGCGCCGTCAGCTCGGCCACCCTGGCGTCGGTCTCGGCCTCGCGCGCGGCCAGGTTGGCGCGCAGGGCGTTCGCCGCCGCGGCCTGGCCGCGGCGCTGGTCGGCGAGCAGCGCGGCGCAGCGGCGTTCCACCTCGGCGAACGCCGCCGCGGCGCGCTCGCGCACGGCCGCGGCCCGGCGGCGCGCGTCGTCGAGCAGGCGCCCCGCGCTCTCCTCGGCCGCCGCCACCGCGGTGTCGGCCGCCGCGTCCGCGCCCGCGCGGGAGCGCGCCGCCGCCTCCCCGGCCTCGGCGCGCAGCGCGCGCGCCGCGTCGGCCGCGGCGTCGAGCAGCCGCCTGGCCTCGGTCTCCGCGTCGTCGCGCAGCTCGGCCGCCTCGGCCTCCACCTCGGCCAGCAGCTCGCGCGCCCGGTCGCTGAGCGAGTGGAACGTCTGCGGCGGCAGCGCGGCCACCGCGGCGGTCAGCCGCTCCGCCTCGCGCGACATCGCCTCCACGCGCAGGCTCAGCTCGGCCAGCCTGCGCCACGCCGCGTCCCGCTCGCGGCCGAGCGCGGCCATCGCCTCGTCCACCTGGCGCGGCTGATAGCCCCTGCCGCGCGCCGTGGGAAACCCCGTCATACGCCAATGATCCCCTGCACGGCGGGTCTTACCGGCGAACGCGAAGGAAAGTCCGCCCGCGACGGTCGAGTTGTGACCCGTCAGGGACCGCCTGCGGTCACCGGTGATCGTCCGCGGTCGTCGGGGGCCGCCTCAGAGCAGCCCGTCCCACATCTGCTCCAGAAGGACCGACCACCAGCTCTCCGGGTCCGCCACCGCCATCGGGTCGAGCGAGGCGAGCTGCGCCTGGAAGTCGGTCGTCCAGCGGCCCGCCTGCTCGGAGTTGAGCCCGAGGCGCAGCCGCCACATCCGCCCGAGCAGCGCCATGCAGCGGGCGAACTGCGGCAGCGACGCGTTCACGAACTGCGGCGGAACGGGCCCGCCCTGGTCGATCTCCAGCGGCACCGCCACGATCGCGGCCGTGCCGTACTGGACGCAGATCTGCCGCCCGAAGTCGGTGCCCATCACGAGGTAGGAGCCCGCGTCGGGGCTCGGCTGCACGCCGCGCTCCATCGCGACCTCGGCGAGCGTGGGCACCGGGCGCCCGGGCTGGGCCTGCGCCCAGAAGAACGGCCCGATCTCCAGCGGCAGCCCCGACCACAGCAGCGTCTGCTGCACGATCTCGGGAACGCCGTGCCGCGACACCGTCTGCGGCGTGTAGCGGAACACCCCCTGCGGCCCGAACGCCTGCGCAAGCTCCTGCCCGATCACATCGAGGCCCACGGCGGGCGCCGGGTGCTGCTGCGGCAGCGGCGCGCGCACCGGCGCCGAGCGCTGCGGCCCGTCCGCGAACTGCTGCAACTCGTCCTGATGCTCCACCAGATGGCGCACTCCCGCCTGACGCGACGCCAGGTCGCGCCCGTAGGCGGCGGTGTGCGTGATGCGCACCTGCGGCCAGGTCTCCCTGATCATCCGCGCGCAGTACCCGCCGGGCAGCTCGCACGACTGCAACTCGGTGTGCAGCTCGATGACCTGCTGCGGGGGAACGTTCATCGCGTACAGCTCGTGCAGGATCTGCCACTCGGGGTGCGGCATGCCGGGTGCCGAGCGACGGATCAGCTGCTGCTCGGAGCCGTCGGGGGCGCGATAGCGCAGGACCGCCATGTACCCGGAGCCGACGGTGGGTTGGGCCTGCGGCGGATAGCCGTAGCCGCCCGCCTGCGGGTAGCCGTAGCCGCTCGGGCCCGGGGGCGGTGGCGGCGTGCCTTGGCCCGGTGGGGGCGCGCCTGGGCCTGGAGACGGTGCGCCTGGGCCTTGTGGCGGCGCGCCTGGGCTTTGCGGCGGCGTGGGCTGCCCCGGGTTGCGCAGGGAGGCCACGATGTCGGGGTCCACGGTCTGGGTCGGCACATAGGCGCCCGCGTCGTCCGTGCCCGAAGGGTCGGGCGGCCGCGGAGGACCTGGCCTGGCGGGCGCGCCAGGCGCGCCAGGCGCCCCCGGCGGCGGCGGCACGGCGGCGCCCCTGCCGCCGGGGGGGCTTGGCGGGCCGCCGAGCGGGCCCGCCGTCGACTTGTGGGTGTCGGCGCTCGCCAGGTCGGCCGCGCCCCCGCCGCCCGGCACGGGCGCCGGGACT
>NZ_QEST01000090.1 GCF_003311645.1 Streptomyces sp. PT12
TGCCGCAGCGCTTGGCCGGACCGACCACGGCCAGACGCGGCGCGTGCTGCCACGCGGGCTGCAGGTGCGTGGTGGCCACCCACAAGGTCACCGCCGTGAGGGCTTCCTCGCTCGGCATCACAACGAATCGCCTGATCTGGGCCCGCAGATCGGTCAGCACCTGCGCGCCCTCCGGCAGGGCGCCGGTGGCGGGGAGGGATGGCGTGGGCGAGTGGGGATCGGTCATACTGGTGTCAGCTCCTCTGCTCGCGGGCCCATATGGGACGGCAATCCCGGCCACGCGGGTCGATCGCTAGGGATGGCGGTTGAGAGGTTTGCGCTTGGCCCCCGGTGACAGCCGGGGGCTTTTGTCATGCGCGGCGTTCGCGGCCACACCATGCCACATGATTGCAGATCGCAGGAGGATTCTCCCTGTCGCAGAATGCATGCTACGGTTCAGCCCGCCCGCTGCACCTAGCAGTGGCGCACTACGCACGGAAGGGGCTGGAGGCGGTGGCAGACGAAAACTCCCCTCAGGGGGTGCTGCTCAGCGGCGAGGCGAACGTCGCGGTGCGCATCAAGCTGGAACGCGAAGCCCGCGGCTGGAGCACCAACGCCCTCTCCGACCGCCTGAACGAGGCCGGCTTCGACATGAACCCCTCCGGCGTCTGGCGCATCGAGAACGGCAAACGCCGCATCAACCTCGACGAGGCCATCGGCTTCGCCGAGGTCTTCGGCCTCGACCTGCGCAACCTCGTCGGTCCCCCACAACTCGCCGCCAAAGCCCGCGCCATGGAACTCATCGACGCCGTCGTCGACGCCTTCCGCCAGACCCAACGCGCCAACACCACCTACACCCAGGCACGCGACGCCCTCGACACCTACCTCACCGAACACCCCGACATCCGCACCGAAGCCGACGTCATGGTCTCCAACGCCATCGCCAAGGCAGCTGCCGCACACGACGACGCTCCTTCCGACGACGAGAAGTAGCCTCCCTCCCCCTCCCCGCCTGGGCCCGCAAACCCCCGGGCGCAAACCCCTCATCCCTAGTGATCGACCGGCAGGCCGGTGTTGCCGCACCATGCCAGCAAGAAGGGACCTCACCCCTTGTACGAAAACGATCTCCCGCTTGCCCAGATAGCCCATCTCCTGGACATCCCTGAGGACGCCCTGCGCACCCTCGTGGCCCAGCATCGCGCCGTCGGCGGTGACGCCACGCTCGTTGCTCTGACTGTCGAGGAGGCCGCCCGCCGCCTGGGCATCGGCCGCACCAAGCTGTACGAGTACGTCTCCACCGGAGAGATCGCCTCCGTGAAGATCGGCAGTCTCCGGCGAATCCCAGCGGAGGCGGTGAACGACTTTCTGACCCGCCAGCTCGGCGCGCCGGACTTCGGGACAGCCGCGTGACCGACTCCCGTACCGCCAAGACCCGCCAGCCCAACGGTGCCTCGTCCATCTACCTCGGCAAGGACGGCCGCTGGCACGGTCGCGTCACCGTCGGAGTCAAGGACGACGGCACCCCGGACCGGCGTCACGTCAGCCGCCAGACCCGCCCTGAGGTCACCAAGGTCGTCCGCGAGCTGGAGCGGGAGCGCGACAAAGGCATCGTTCGCAAAGTCGGCCAGTCATGGACCGTGAAGACGTGGCTCACCCACTGGGTCGAGAACATCGCCGCCGCGCACGTCTCGGAGAACACGATCGACGGTTATCGAGTAGCGGTCTACTACCACCTCATCCCCGGCCTCGGAGCCCACCGCCTGGAGCGGCTCGAACCCGAGCACTTGGAGCGCTTCTACAAGAAGATGCAGGACAACGGCAGCGCCGCCGGCACCGCACACCAGGTCCACCGCACGGTTCGTGCCGCCCTCAACGAGGCCGTGCGACGCCAGAACCTCACTGTGAACCCGGCATCCATCGCCAAGGCCCCCACGGTCGAAGACGACGAGGTCGAGCCCTACACGGTCGAGGAGGTCCAGCGCCTCCTCGCCGAAGCGGGCAAGCACCGCAACACCGCCCGCTGGGTCATCGCGCTCGCCCTCGGCCTGCGCCAGGGCGAGGTCCTCGGCATGCAGTGGGACGACGTCGACTTCGAGTTCGGCGTCATCCGCGTACGCCGGGGCCGATTGCGGCCCCGCTACAAGCATGGCTGCGGAGACCGCTGCGGACGCAAGGCTGGCTTCTGCCCCCAGAAGATCAACACCCGGCGCGAGACGAAGAACGCCAAGTCCCGCGCTGGCCAGCGCCCCATCGGCGTCCCCGACGAGCTGCTCCAGCTGCTTCGGCAGCACCGCGAGGAGCAGGCGCGCGAGCGTGCGCGGGCCCGTGACCTGTGGACGGAGAAGGGATACGTGTTCACCTCGCCCACCGGCGAGCCCCTGAACCCGAACACCGACTACCACAAGTGGAAGGAGCTCTTGAAGGCGGCGGGCGTCCGCGACGCCCGTCTCCACGATGCCCGCCACACCGCGGCGACCGTCCTCCTCATCCTCGGCGTCCCCGACACGGTCGTCGACGCCATCATGGGCTGGGAACCCGGCAAATCCGCCCGGATGCGCCGCCGCTACCAACACCTGACCAGCCGCGTCCTCAAGGACACTGCTGCCAAGGTCGGCGGCCTCCTGTGGGGCACGGACCAGACGGCGGAAAGTGCTGCGCCGGAGGTCAACCAAAGCCCGGTTCCTGCTGAGCTGGTCGTCCACGTCGCCCGCCTCGGCGAACGACGGGTTGCCTTCCTCCACCGCGGGCACGCCGACGAGGTCGTCGCACGATGGAGCGAGGACTGGCCCGACCACACCGCCGAGGTCGAGGAATGGGACCGTTGGCGCTGGGAGCACCAGGGCCCCGGCGCCGCGAGCGCCATCCGTGATCGCGTGCCGAATCGGGCCGTGGTCTTCCATGCCCGAGCCCTGTTCCTCCCCGGCGGTGAGCGCGCGGCAACCGGAGTTCCGGAGCAGTGGTCGGCGTCGGCATGGGACTTCGAATCCGATCGCTACACCGACCGCCCCTCGGCCTGGCGCACCAGTCGGCGGCCCGGCACGGGCCAAGAGGTCGAGGCCCGGGTGCGAGGCACGGACAAGGACGCCGTGGATGTGGCCTTCGCCGAGGCTTGTGCACAGGCTGTGGATCGCGCCCGGAACCCGGGAAAGTACGGCGACACCGACGACTGGTAGCGCCCCGGCTTGCCGTACACCAGGACGAACCACACCGGCGCACCGCCCAGGTGACGTCAGGGTGTGCGTCAGGCCCACGCAGCGCAACGAGGCCCGGCGACCGCCACGGGTTGCCGGGCCTCAGTACATACATCAGTCGACGAGATAGTGGGCTTCGATGTAGGCAACGGTGGAGTCATACGGCTCCCCCACCGGCTTCAACATGTACCGGCGGAAGACCGCGGCGGTGGCACGGCGGACGCCGCGGTTGCGGGCTTCGGCGTTGTCCCATGATTGGGCGAGAGTGCGCTTGACCACCTGGTCGATCTCCTCGGCCAGGTTCCGCTCTGTGACGGTGAGGCCGGGCGGTGCGTGGTCGTGGATGATCCGCGACAGGACACCTACATGGTCATCATCCAGCACGACGGCTTCGTCAGGGTGCTTCTCGGCATTCACGACGGCACGGGCGACCCGGAGTGCTTCGGCCAGGAACTCCAGGGCGTCGTGGGCGTTCTGGATGATCCGGTCCCGCAGCTGCCTTATCCGCTCCGCCAGGGCGGTGTACTTTGCGGACCCCGGTTCGACACCCTTGTCGAGGGCAGCCTTGATGTGGTCCAGGATCTCCGCCGCAGACGGCGGCCTCTTGTCCTTGTCATCGTCCTTGCCGGGCTTGGGGCGGACGAGCGCCAGCAGCTCCTTGAGGATGGTGATGCCCTGGGCGTCGAGGACGAGGGGTTCCTCCTGGGAGGCGACCACAGAGAAGGAGTGGACGTGGGCATTGATTATCTCCAGGACCATCGGTCCCAGCTCGCCCAGGCGTTCCTTCCTCTCCTCGTCGGAGGACTTCTTGAACAGGGTCGTGTACGCAGACCCGAAAAGCCCGAAACCCTCCCGGTACTTGGCGATCCGCTTGTCGGCGTTGATGAGCGGGTACAGCCGGGCCAAGAGTCGGTAGTCCTTGGAGAACACCTCGGCGGCGACAGGGTCGGCCTCCAGGAAGGCGTTGATGGCTCGCACGGACTCATATCCGTGGACCGCGAGGTCCAGGCCGTCCACGTCCGTGAAGAGGTCTTCGATGCGGGCGAAGGTGGTGCGGAACTCGGCAACCAGCTCGGTCAGATCGGTGACGAACCCTCCGCCCCTGCCGGCGGCACCCTCCGCGGTGGGGTCGACGACGGCGCGCTGGACTTCCTCAGCCAGGCCGATGTAGTCAACGACTACCCCGGAGGTCTTCACGAACCCGGTCGGGGAAACCCAGGTGCGGTTCGGCCGTGTGATCGTCTGGAACAGGTTGTGGGCCTTCAACGGCTTGTCCAGGTAGAGGACGCCCTCGTTGGGGGCGTCGAACCCCGTCATCAGCTTCGCGGTCACTACCAGGAAGCACAGCGGATCGTCCGGAGTGAGGAAGCGCCGCTTCTGGTCCTCCTCGTCGGTCTCCGAGAGCTGGTACGGCCGCATGGCGGGGTCCTCGTCCTTGGAGTCCTTGACGTGGATGTTGACCTCGGCGGTGATCCGGTCGTGCTTGCCGACCTCGGCGAGCACCTGCGACGCCTCGTAGCCGGTCAGCAGTTCATTGATCTTGTCCGTGTAAGCCACAGCCAGCTCACGGTTGTAGGCGACAACCTGGGCTTTGAGGCCGTTGCGGTAGGCGCCGGCCAGGTAGTGGTCCACGATGTCCTGGCAGACCGTCTGAATGCGTTCGGGGTTGGCGAACACTGAGGTGAGGCGCCCGAACTTGCGGGACAGGGTTTCACGGTCGGGGTCGTCGAGGTCGAAGTCGTCGGCGAACTGGTCGAACTCAGCCTGCAGCGCTTGGTCGTTCATCTCGAAGAGGACCGGGTGCGGGTCCAGCATGACCGGGACGGTCGCCTCGTCCTGCAGAGAGCGGGACACCGAGTATCGGTGCAGCACCCTGTCCGGGTCGGCCTCCTCACCGAAGAGGGCGAAGGTGTCGGTGGCGAGATTCCTGATGGGGGTGCCGGTCATGCCAAAGAACTTCGCGTGCGGCAACGCTGCGCGCATCTGCCCGGCCAAGGAATCGGACTTGGAGGACTGGGTTCGGTGTGCCTCGTCGACCAGCACGATGATGTCGCCCCGGGTCGACAGGTCCTTGCCGGCGTCGGCGAACTTGTGAACCGTCGTGGAGATGACGCCGCGCACGTCGTCGGCCAGAAGGGACCGCAACTCCTTGCTGGTGGCGGGCTGGTGAAAGTAGGCGTCCCCCATCGCGGAGGTGAACACCCCTGAGGTCTGCCGGACGAGATCGATCCGATCCGAGAGCAGGATGATCGTGGGTGACTCGGTACGGGTATCGGCCAGCAGAAGCGAGGCGGCAAACACCATCAGCAGCGTCTTTCCACTGCCTTGGTGGTGCCAGATCAGACCCTTCTTTCCGCCTGCCAGGACTCGCTTGTGGATGAGATGGGCGGCTTCCAGCTGCGGATAGCGAGGCAGGTACTTCTTGTCCGCCCCTCCCCCAGAGGTGCCGAAGAGGGCGAAGTTGACAAGCATGTCCAGGATTGTGGCCGGGTTGAGCAGCAGCTCGACGGAGCGTTGCACGTCGGCCTGCCCGGACAGGTTCTCGTCGTCGGTGGTGGATCGGAACGGCTGCCACTCGTTCATGGGCGCGCCTGCGGCGCCGAACCGCAGCTTCAGCCCGTCGGAGGCGATGGCAAAGACGTTGGGGGTGAAGAACCACGGGTACTCGGTGGCGTACACGTCGTTGATCTCGCGCGCGGCGTCGGCCCACCCGGACTTCGCGGTCGGTGATTTCACCTCGACCACTACCAGTGGCAGGCCGTTGACCCAGTACACGAGGTCGAACCGGCGAGGGGTCTTGCCGGGGACGGTTATGGTCACCTCGTCCGATACGACCAGCGTGTTGGTGGTCGGATGCTCGAAGTCGATGATCTTCAGGGTGTGCCACACGCCGTCGGCGTCCCGGAACTCCTTTTGCCCGCGCAGCAGTTTCAGCACCTGCTCGTTGGCCCGTACCAGCCCGCCGTCGACAGCGTTGACCGTGGTGATGATCTCCTCGACCACCGCGTCCACGTCGAACCCATCGATCACCCCAGGGTTGAGCCGCACGATGGCATCCCGCAGCTGGCCAGCGAGCACCGTCTGTGTCGTCTCGCGCGGCAGCGACCTGCCCGCTGTGAAGCCCCAGCCCATGGGGAGAGACCACTGGATCATCAGGTTCTGGAACTCGCGCTCCCGAACGCCCTTCGCCACGGCTCAGACCTCCAGCTCGGCAGACTCAATCTCGATGGTGCGGTCCAGCAGGCCCGAAAGGAGGGCTGCCCGAGTGGCGCGAAGGCTGGCAGCTTCAGCTGCCAGCGCACGAGATTCAGCTCGGAGCGCGCCTAGTGCAGTCCCGAGGGACCGGTTCTCCGTCCAGCTCCAAGGAACTTTCGTCGAACGAATCAGGCCCATGTTCAACGAAGGTACGGCGCCCGGACGGACCAGCTCCGAGAGCGCGAAGCTCTCCATGACTGCCAACAGATACTCCGAGTTCGTCCCTTCCCCGGGCGTGATGATGAGATGGTTCTCATCCAGCGCTCCTGGGGTATCCACGATCCGCTTCTTTTCGGTGAGAACTGCCGCCCCAACTCTCGGAAATGTAACCGCGCCAGCCTCGGCCACAACCCCGCCGTTCTCAGCTACCTCTGAGAGCGTGAGTCTCGTATCGGCAAGGGTGTAACCGAACGCGTTCCCGGGGCCGGTCATGTCCGAAATCTTGTACCAAGAAACCTCGCCCGTCCGCTTGCCCTGAAACTCTTTCGGAAGTCCCTTTCCCTGCGACACAACTCCCAGGCTTCCAAGGGCTGTCTGCTCGGTATCGGCAGACCTTCCGACCATGCCCGTACGGACTCCAATGATGGCGTCAACCTCGGCTTCGAGCGCTGCGATCTGGTCATCGACCGCCCTGATGATCTTGATGATCCTCTCCTGCACCGGTAGGAGCGGAAGGATGACGGGGATATTCACGAAGTCCCGCACATGAAGACGTCGGCGCTCTGTGGTGCCGACCGCTCGCCCTGCCGCCTCAGACCGGAACGAGGCGGTGTGGAAGATGGCCTCGACGTATTCCGGCAGGACCGCCTTGGGATCGACCGTGAAAACTGGGAAGTCGTTGGTGACAAAGCAGCCGTCAGCGTCGTCCCTGACTACCCCGAAAGAAGCCTTGGTTGCCCACATCCGGTTGTACACGATGTCGTCACGCTTGATCTGGTAGAGCGTCTTGCCCTTGATCTTCTGGGCAGGGACCGTCTCGCGGTCGTACACTCCTCCGGCATACCAGCGCACCCCGGCGTATCGAGCCTCGGTCAGGTCCTCGACCCTGACCGCTCGGGAAACCTGGCTCATCACCGCCCCAAGCGTGGTTTGCTGCCAGTCACTCATCGAAGCCCTCGATTCCAGCAGCGGCGAGGACGGCGAGCATGTGCTGCTCGGTCTTCTGACGTTCAGCACGGGCGATGTTGTAGGCGTCGATGAGGGTACCGAGGTCTTCCTTTTCGGCGGCGGCTTGCTTGATGTACCGACCGATGTTGAGGTCGTACCCGTTTGCCACGATCTCCGTGGTGGGGACGAGCCGTGTTGGGAGGCCGCCCGCTCCATCCGGGTCCACTGGGGTGCCGCCGGCATCGAACTTTGCATGGTAGGCAGTCACGGTGTCAGCGATGTCCGCCTTGGTCAGGACATTTCGGTTCTTGGCCTTGGCGAACCGGGTGGAAGCATCAATGAACAGCACCCCGCTTTGCCGCTCCGGGGTCTTGGTACCGCGGGCACAGAACACGAGGATGCATGTCGGGATCGTCGTGCTGTAAAAGAGGTTCGCGGGCAGCCCGATCACGGCTTCCAGGAGGTTATCGTTCACGACGCGCTGGCGGATGGCTGCCTCCTGGCCACCTCGGAAGAGGACGCCGTGAGGCAGGACGACGCCGGCGCGGCCCTTCTTCGGGTCCATGCTGGCGATCATGTGCTGCACGAATGCCCAGTCCGCCGACGATTGTGGGGCTACCCCTCCGATGGCGCGCGGGTCGTTGGTCCAGGGTTTCCACTTCAGGCTGTAGGGCGGATTGGCGACGATCACGTCGAATTGCATGACGGACCCGTCCGGCTTCTTGAAGCGCGGGTCCCTCAGGGTGTCGCCGACCTTGACCTTGAACTCGGTCAGGTTGTGCATGAAGAGGTTCATGCGGGCGACACCTGCGGTGTCCGCCACCGCCTCCTGCCCGTTCAGGCTGAGCGTGTACCCGCGCCCGCCCCGGGTTTTCAGGAAGTTCGCAGCGGCAATGAGCATGCCGCCTGACCCGCAGGTTGGGTCGTACACCGACTCGTGGTTCTTGGGGGCCAGCAGTTCGATGATCAGCTCGACGACCTCGCGCGGGGTGAAGAACTGGCCAGCGCGGGTGCCGGACCCGTCGGAGAACCGCTTCAGCAGGTACTCGTACGCTCCACCGAGCACGTCGTGGGACATGTTGCCCTCGTGCATCTTTGGGGTGCGGTTCATCGCCCGCATGACCGACGCCAGCACCTCCCCCGGCAGCACCGCTTCGGACGTCCAGGTCATAGACCCGAACAGACGGGAGAACTTGTCGGGGTTGGCGGTCTCGATGGCCTGGAGAGAACTGCGAACCCGCTGGCCGAGGCCGTGCTGGGCGATGGTGGCGAGGATGGACGACCAAGAGGCGCGACGTTGCCGGACGGTGCCAGGGGAGATGAACGGGATCTCGAACGACTGATGGTCGCGGTACTCGATCTCGCGGGCTTCCTCGGCGGAGAGTCCGTCCAGGCCCTCGTACTGGGCCAGGAACTCCTGATGGTTGTGCTCCCAGGTGTCCGACAGGTACTTCCAGAACATCAGAGGGAACATGACCGAGGAGTACTGCGCTTCGGGCATCGCTACGCGCAGCTCGTCGGCGGCGTCCCACAAGCGGTTCTCGATCTCCTGCTGGGTCACTGCCATCAGTCGAGGGTGTCCTTGCTCGTGTCCGGGCGGCGGTCTAATGGCCGCGGAGGCTGTGCTGGGCATCCTATTTTGATCCTCTGACAGCGCGATGTAGCCGTTCTCCTCTGCTGGCCGGTTCGGAGAGTCGACCTGCGCTGGTGCGACCACGCACGTTGCTGCGGAGCCTCATGCTGCTCGCCCAGGAGGATCTTGGTTTCGATGCTGCCGACGATCACGAGCCGGTGCCTTGATCGTTGGCAGAGAGCAGGCGGAGCCTGTCCGTGGAGGTCCGTCGCTGTCCGCCCCGCGCAACTGAGACCAAAACTGAGACCACGCAACGACGTGGGCCCCGACCGCCGGAGCGGTCGGGGCCCACGGTCAGCCCGGTGAGAGCTGGGCGGAGGATACGAGATTCGAACTCGTGAGGGTGTGAACCCAACACGCTTTCCAAGCGTGCGCCCTAGGCCTCTAGGCGAATCCTCCGCCGGACACGATACAAGAGATCGCCGAGTGGTCGCGAACCACTTGGGCGGGGGCGGGTGGGGGGTGGGGATCCGGTAGGGTTGGCGTCAGCCCCTCACGCGACGCTATCTCGCTGAACTCCCCCAGGGCCGGAAGGCAGCAAGGGTAGGTGAGCTCTGGTGGGTGCGTGAGGGGCCCTCGTCTGTCAGTGGCGGCCGATATCGTCGGTGGTGTGTCCTCCCTCGCGCTGTACCGCCGCTACCGACCCGAGACCTTCGCCGAGGTCATCGGGCAGGAGCATGTCACCGACCCGTTGCAGCAGGCCCTGCGGAACAACCGGGTCAATCACGCCTATCTCTTCAGCGGGCCGCGAGGCTGTGGCAAGACGACCAGCGCGCGCATCCTGGCCCGCTGCCTCAACTGCGAGAAGGGCCCCACCCCCGCACCCTGTGGCGAGTGCCGGTCCTGTGTCGATCTCGCGCGCAACGGCCCTGGTTCGATCGATGTGATCGAGATCGACGCCGCCTCGCACGGTGGCGTGGACGACGCCAGGGAGCTGCGGGAGAAGGCGTTCTTCGGCCCCGCCGCGAGCCGGTACAAGATCTACATCATCGACGAGGCGCACATGGTCACCCCGGCGGGGTTCAACGCCCTGCTGAAGGTGGTCGAGGAGCCGCCCGAGCACCTCAAGTTCATCTTCGCGACGACCGAGCCCGAGAAGGTCATCGGCACCATCAGGTCGCGCACGCACCACTATCCGTTCCGGCTGGTCCCGCCCGGCACGCTGCGGGACTACCTCGGGGAGGTCTGCGAGCGCGAGGCGATCCCCGTGGACGGCGCCGTGCTGCCCCTTGTGGTGCGGGCGGGTGCGGGCTCGGTGCGGGACTCGATGTCCGTCATGGACCAACTGCTCGCGGGCGCGGGCGCGGACGGCGTCACCTACGAGATGGCGACGGCCCTCCTCGGGTACACCGACGGGGCGTTGCTCGACTCGGTGGTCGACGCCTTCGCCGCGGGGGACGGCGCCGCGGCCTTCGGCGTGGTGGACCGGGTGAT
The DNA here is from genome assembly GCF_003311645.1 of Streptomyces sp. PT12. Taxonomy (GTDB): domain Bacteria; phylum Actinomycetota; class Actinomycetes; order Streptomycetales; family Streptomycetaceae; genus Streptomyces. The sequence continues at coordinate 10,600 of NZ_QEST01000090.1, forward strand.
CGAGGGCGGTCACGATCCGCGGCGGTTCGTCACGGACCTGCTGGAGCGGCTGCGGGACCTGCTCATCCTCGCCGCGGTGCCGGACGCCGCGGACAAGGGGCTCATCGACGTGCCCGCGGACGTGCTGGAGCGGATGCGGGCGCAGGCGGGGGCGATGGGGCCAGCGGAGCTGAGCAGGGCGGCCGATCTTGTCAACGCCGGGTTGACCGAGATGCGGGGGGCCACCTCCCCGCGGCTCCAGCTGGAGCTGATCTGCGCCCGGGTGCTGCTGCCCGCGGCCTACGGGGACGAGGCGGCGCTCCTCAGCCGCCTCGACCGGCTGGAGCGGGGCATCGGCGCAGGGCCGGTGGGCGGCGGCGCCGGACCGGTCGCGAACGTGCCCGCCGCGCCGCCACCCCCGCCCGCGCCCGTTGCCGCGCCGCCACCCCCGCCCGCGGCCCAAGCGCCACCCCCACAAGCCCCCGCGCAGCCCCCGCCGACCCCGCCGCCCGCCGCGCCGCCGCCACAGGCCGCCGCGCCGCCCCCCGCCGCCCGCCAGCCCGGCGCGTGGCCCACGGGTGCGCGCCCCGCGGCGCCCGCGCGCGCCGAGACCGCGCCCGCCCCCGCGGCGACGAGCGGCCCCGACTCCTCCGTCGTGCGGCACGCCTGGCCCCAGGTGCTCGACACGGTCAAGGGCAAGCGCCGGTTCACCTGGATCCTGCTCAGCCAGAACGCCCAGGTCATCGACGCCGACGGCGGGGTGCTCCGGCTCGGCTTCACCACCCCCGGTGCCAGGGACAGCTTCACGAACGGCGGCAGCGAGGACGTCCTCCGCACGGCGCTGGCCGAGACCGTCGGCGGTCAGTGGCGGGTCGAGGCCATCGTGGACCCCGGAGGGGGCGCGGCCCAGGCCGCGGCCGCCTCGCCCTCGCGTATGGCGCCCACGCCCGCCCTCGCACGCCTGGCCCCCGCCCCGGCGCCGCCCTCCGCGCAGCAAGCCCAGCGAACGCAGCAAACGCCTCAGGCACCCCAGGCGCCACCGCCACAGGCCCCGGGGGCGTCCGAGCCCGCCGCCCCGCCCGCACCGGCCCCCGCGGCACCCGCCCCGCAGCCCGTCGCGGTCGAGGACGACATGCCAGAGGAGGACGACCCGGACCTCGACGACACGGCGCTCAGCGGCCATGAGCTGATCGTTCGAGAGCTGGGGGCGACCGTTATCGAGGAGTTTCACCACGAGTGAGCCCCATGGGTGAGACCGCGGCGCCCCGAGCCCGTAGGCTCAAGAGGGCAGGCGCAGAGGAAACGACGTCGACGAGCCAGGAGTGAGGCCGTGTTCCCCGGTGGTGGGGTCGATATGCAGCAGCTGTTGCAGCAGGCCCAGAAGATGCAGCAAGACCTTGCCGCGGCACAGCAGGAGCTGGCCGAGACGCCCGTCGAGGGCTCCGCGGGCGGCGGGCTGGTCAAGGCGACGGTCACGGGCTCGGGCGAGTTGACCGGTCTGGTGATCGATCCGCGCGCGGTGGACCCCGAGGACACCGAGACCCTGGCGGACCTCGTGGTCGCGGCCGTTCGAGACGCGAACAACTCCGCTCAGGAGCTGGCCAAGACCAAGCTCGGCCCCCTCGCCCAGGGGCTCGGCGGAGGTGGCATTCCCGGGCTGCCGTTCTGATGTACGAAGGCGTGGTCCAGGACCTCATCGACGAGCTGGGCCGACTGCCCGGCGTGGGCCCCAAGAGCGCCCAGCGGATAGCGTTCCACATCCTCCAGGCCGAGCCCGCCGATGTCAGGCGCCTGGCGCACGCGCTGACCGAGGTCAAGGAGAAGGTCAGATTCTGCGCGGAGTGCGGCAATGTCGCACAGGAGGAGCGGTGCCGCGTCTGCCTCGACCCGCGCCGCGACCAGGCGGTCATCTGCGTGGTCGAGGAGCCCAAGGACGTCGTCGCCATCGAACGCACGCGCGAGTTCAGGGGGCGGTACCACGTGCTGGGCGGGGCGATCAGCCCGATCGACGGCGTGGGCCCAGGTGACCTGCGGATCAGGGAGCTGCTCGCCCGGCTCGCCGATGGCTCGGTCACGGAGCTGATCCTGGCCACCGACCCGAATCTGGAGGGCGAGGCGACCGCCACCTACCTCGCGCGGATGGTCGGCTCCCTGGGCCTTCGGGTCACTCGGCTAGCCAGCGGGCTGCCGGTCGGGGGAGACTTGGAGTATGCCGACGAGGTCACCTTGGGGCGTGCGTTCGAGGGTAGGCGCCTGCTTGATGTGTAATGCAGACGCAGACATAGGGACCGTTGGGGAGGCGATCACATGATCTCCGAGACGCCGATGCCGAAGTCGCCGCCGAGGAACGGTGCGGCGGGGGGAGGCCCTGACAGTTTCGCCGTGCAGATCGCCGACCAGGTGGAGAGCTTCATCGTCGCGGTCTCGGAGGTCGCCAAGGGCGACGACCCGGACGCCGCGGTGCCCCACCTGCTGCTCCAGGTCTCCCAAGTGCTGTTCGCGGGCGGCAGGTTGGGGGCGCACGAGGACATCGTTCCCGAGGAGCGCTACGAGCCCGACACCGGTCCCGAGCCCGACATGGACGAGCTGCGCGAGCGCCTGGCCTCGCTCCTCGCGCCCGTCGACGTCTACTCCGAGGTCTTCGACCCCTATGTGCCGCGCAGCACGCCGGTCGCCGCCCGGATCTCCGACGACCTGGCCGACACCATCTCCGACCTGCGGCACGGCATGGCGCACTACACCGAGGGCCGGGTCAGCGAGGCCCTGTGGTGGTGGCAGTTCTCCTACCTGTCGAACTGGGGCCCCACCGCGAGCGCCGCCCTGCGCGCCCTCCAGTCCCTGGTCGCCCACGTCCGCCTCGACACTCCGCTGGCCGAGCTCGACGGTCTCGACACGGACAGCGACGCCGAGGACGGCGACCTGGAGCGGCAGGCGGGCCGCGTGATGGAGGCGGAGATCGCCGCCCCGCTCGGCCTGGGCCGCTCGGCGGGAGCCTGACCCCGCGCCGCGCCTCACGCCGGGCCAGCGCCCGGCCCACCAGGTCGTCGGCCAGCCGGTCCATGCCGCCGTCCGCGCTCGTCCGCGCGACGTGGCCCGCGGTGCGGACCTGGCCCATCAACGCGGCGGCCTTGACGTTGTGCCCCCGCACGTCCCCGCTGGCCGCCGCGGCGGCCAGCCTGGCCCGACGCGCGCAGGTCAGCACCGCGAGCCGCAGGATGCGGCGGTCGAGGGCGAGGAGGTAGATCGCCCCGCCGTGGGTCCCGGTCTCCCGCACCGCCCGCAGGAGCGGCGGGTCGAGCAGATCGGGGCCGGATGGAGGCATATCACCCATGTCTGCGCGTTGCGTCCGGTTGATGCCGCCAGCACACCGGCGTTCGCCCTGCCACGCGGTCGGCCGAGGCGGGTCTGTGACATCTCTTACGTTTGTGGCATTGTCCGGTGTGCGGGTGACGTGTCCGGGGCAGGGGTGGTCGCTGGGCGGGCGAGCGGAGCGGCCCGCTCGGTAGACTTCATCCGGCTGTGGCCGATTTTCGGCCATGGGAGCAAGAGAACGAGGAGCGAGCACACGTGGGCCTTGTCGTGCAGAAGTACGGCGGCTCCTCCGTAGCCGATGCCGAGGGCATCAAGCGCGTCGCCAGGCGAGTCATCGAGGCCAAGAAGGACGGCCACCAGGTGGTCGTCGTGGTCTCCGCGATGGGCGACACGACGGACGAGCTGATCGATCTCGCGGGCCAGGTGTCCCCCGTCGCGACGGGGCGCGAGCTGGACATGCTGCTGACCGCGGGCGAGCGCATCTCGATGGCGCTGCTGGCGATGGCGATCACCTCACTCGGGCACGAAGCGCAGTCCTTCACCGGCAGCCAGGCCGGTGTCATCACCGACTCCGTCCACAACAGGGCCCGCATCATCGACGTCACCCCTGGCCGCATCCAAAGCTCCGTCGACGCCGGGAACATCGCGATCGTCGCGGGCTTCCAGGGCGTCTCCCAGACCGGCAAGAACATCACGACGCTCGGCCGAGGCGGCTCGGACACCACGGCGGTCGCGCTGGCCGCCGCGCTCAACGCCGAGGTGTGCGAGATCTACACGGACGTCGACGGCGTGTTCAGCGCCGACCCCAGGGTCGTGCGCAAGGCGCGCAAGATCGACTGGATCTCGTTCGAAGACATGCTGGAGCTGGCCAGTTCCGGCTCGAAAGTGCTGCTGCACCGCTGTGTGGAGTACGCGCGGCGTTACAACATTCCGATTCATGTGCGGTCCTCGTTCTCGGGGCTCAAGGGCACATGGGTCAGCAATCAGCCGCCAGGAGGTCAGCCGATGGAGCAGGCAATCATCTCGGGGGTCGCGCACGACACCTCCGAGGCGAAGATCACGGTCGTCGCGGTGCCCGACAAGCCGGGCGAGGCGGCGAAGATCTTCCGCGCGATCGCCGACGCCGAGATCAATATGGACATGGTCGTGCAGAACTTCTCGGCGGCCTCGACCGGTCTCACCGACATCTCGTTCACGCTCCCGAAGGACGAGGGGCAGAAAGCGATCGACGCGCTTGAGAAGCGGCGGGAGTTGATCGGTTTCGAAGCGCTTCGCTATGACGACCGGATCGCGAAGATCTCCCTCGTCGGCGCGGGCATGAAGACCAACCCCGGCGTCACCGCGACGTTCTGCGAGGCGCTGTCGAACGCGGGCGTCAACATCGAGCTGATCTCCACCTCCGAGATCCGCATCTCCGTGGTGACCCGCGAGGAGGACGTCAACGAGGCGGTGCGCGCCGTGCACACGGCGTTCGGCCTGGACAGCGACAGCGACGAGGCCGTTGTCTACGGTGGAACGGGCCGCTGACGGCCGGTAGTTGATTGGAAAGCGCCGCAAGGTGGCCGGCAACGGTCAGATGTGAAGCTCTCGTGACCAAGTCGTAGGCCCGGATGGCTTGCTCCCGGACGAGGGGCCGGGGGACCATTTCAAGTCCCCGCACCGCTTTGCCAGCCAACCGCGGTGCGGGGTGTGTCTTTGGTGCGCCGGAACGGGCGGAACGGCCAGGGGCGCGGACCGAGCGGGACCTTCACGGCGGGCGGTGGGTTATGAGACCGGACACCTCTGATACCGACAGCTCGCCCACGCCGTACAACCTTCGCGGGGGAGAGCGTGTCCAACTGGCGTGGCAGAGGTTGCAGAGGTCTTCGGCTTTCCCGCAGCACACCCGCGACGCCTGGCCGGGAGCGCGCCCGTGACCGCTCCTCTGCCGGCCTCCCGGCCGACCCGTATCCCCGCCCAGGGCGAGGACGCGGCGGACGACGCGATGAGTGAGGTCGCGGCCGGGACCACGATCGACTTCCTCACCGAGACCTACCGCGCCCACTACCGTTCGCTGCTCGGCCTGGCCGCCCTGCTCCTGGACGACACCGCGTCCTGCGAGGATGTGGTGCAGGAGGCGTTCATCCGTGTCCACTCCGCGCGCAACCGTGTGCGCGACCAGGAGAAGACCCTCGCCTATCTGCGTCAGACGGTGGTCAACCTCAGCCGTTCCACCCTGCGCCGCCGCATCCTCGGCCTCAAGCTGCTCTCCAAGCCGCTGCCCGACATGGCGAGCGCGGAAGAGGGCGCGTACGAGCAGCTGGAGCGCGCCGACCTGATCAAGGCGATGCGCGGGCTCCAGCGCCGCCAGCGCGAGGTGCTGGTGCTGCGGTACTTCGTCGACATGACCGAGGCCGAGGTCGCCAAGACCCTGGGGATCTCGGCGGGTTCCGTCAAGGCGTACGGTTCGCGCGGCATCGCGGCGCTGCGCGTGGCGATGGAGGCGGCCCGATGAGCGGAGGCGACGACCGGGAGGAGCTCCGGCGTCGGCGGGAGGGGCGTGGCCGCGGCGATGAGCCGCGCGAGACCTCGCGGCCGCCTGGCGGCGCGCGTGAGCCGGGCACGTCGGGCGCGCCGGGCACGTCGGGCGCCCCTGGCCCGTTTGACGATGAGGAGGAGCTGCGCCGCCTGCTGCGCGCGGCCGTGGAGGACATCGAGCCGCCCCCCGACGCGCTCGACCAGCTGCACGAGGCCATCCCCGCGCGCCAGCGGCGCAGGCGCCATCTGCTGCTCGGCACCGCGGCGTCCGTGGCGCTGCTCGGCATCGGCGCGCCGCTGGTGATGTCGGCGGCGGCCAACGTCGGCCGCGGCGGCGGCGGTTCGCTCGAGGCCGGGGCCGAGCACTCGGTGGACGGCGGCGAGCGCGGCCTGGGCGACGGCGGCTCCCTCGGCCTCAACCCCTCCGACGGCGGCCGCCCGACGGGCGAAGGCCCCGGATTTTTTCCCGAGGGCGGCTCCACCCAGGGAACGCCGCCTTCGGGCGCGTTCGACGGGCACTTCCAGGCCCCGTCGCCCGACTCCGACGAGACCATGGGCGTCTCGTCGCCGACGTGCCGCCGCGACCAGCTCGGCGAGATCACCACGGCCCTCGAGCCACCGGACGCCCAAGGCCGAATCTATGGCCTGATCCGGCTGGCCAACGTGTCGGACGCCCCCTGTCTCGTCACCGGGAACGGCGAGCTCGCCGCGCTGCCGTTCGGCGCCGACGGCACGGCGGACATCCAGATCGTCGACCGCACGGAGGGCGACCGCGCGACCGGCCTGCCCACCCCCGACGAGACCTATGACGAGCTGGTGCTGCCCGCGGGCGAGGCGTACGAGGTGCGGTTCGCCTGGGTACCGACCGGCTCGGCCGGGGGCAGCTGCTCGGTCGACGGGCCGGGCGAGACCGAGGCGCCCACCGACCCGCCGCCCAGCGAGTCGGCCGCCCCGCTGTCCTCGCGGTCGGCCTCGAACGCCCCGTCGTCGGCCCCGTCCGACGGCGGCGGCGCGGGGGGCGTCGGCGAGGGCGACCCGTCGAGCAGCCCGGGCGGCAGCGGAGAGCAGTCGCCCGGCACCACCGCGGGCACCAGCCCCCCCGACGCGAGCGGCCCGGACGACGAGCCCAGCCCGAGCGACCCCAGCGGCGGGAGCGGCGGCACCGGTGGCGACAACGGGAACGGCAGCGGCGGCGGCACCGGCAGCGGCGGCGGCACCGGTGGCAGCAACGGGAACGGGAACGACGGAGGCGACGGGAACGGCGGAGGCGACGGTGAGGAGGACGACGGCGTCGTCCTGCGGTACACCCCCGCGGCGGGCGAGCCCGCCGCGGCCCAGATCCGGCTCACCGGCGACTGCTCCGGCACCGTCTACCGCACGGGCGTTCTGGAAGCCCCGACGCTCTGACGGCCCCGCGCGGGACGTACCGTGGGGGGCGTGTACCGGTTCCTGCTGACCCCCCGCTGGTGGGCGATCAACGTCTTCGTGGTGCTGTCGATCCCCGTGTGCGTCATCGCGGGGACCTGGCAGCTCGGCCGCTTCGAGGACCAGGTGGACTCGCACCGTGAGCAGCGGGAGCTGGCCGAGGACACCGGTGAGGCGCGGCCGTTCGACGAGCTGATGCCGCTGACGACGGAGACCGTGGGGCGGCAGGCCGAGATCACCGGGACGTTCGACGCCGAGCACCAGCTCCTCGTCCCCGAGCGGACGCTCGACGGCGACCGCGGCTTCTATGTGCTGACCCCGCTGCGCCCGGCCGACGGGGGCCCCGCGGTGCCCGTGGTCCGCGGCTGGCTACCCGGCGCCGCCGACGCGTCCGCGGTGCCCGCGCCGCCCGAGGGCGAGGCGACGGCCAGCGGCGCGTTGCAGGCCCCCGAGTCGCCGAGCGAGATCACCGCGCCGACCACCGCGCTGCCCGAGGGCCAGCTCGGCGTGATCTCGGCCGCCTCGCTCATCAACGTCCTGCCCTACCCGGTCGCCGACGTCTGGATCACCGTGCGGGACACCGAGGCGCCGTTGACGCCCGTGCCCGCCGAGGCCCCCACCGGCACGGGCCTCGACATGGACGCCTTCCAGAACCTCGGCTACACCGCCGAGTGGTTCGTCTTCGCGGCGTTCGCGGTCTTCATGTGGTACCGCCTGTTCAGGAGGGAGGTCGAGACCCAGCGCGACGCGGAGCTCGGCCTCCACCCTGACGAACGCCCCGGCGCACACCCCGACGAACGCCCCGGCGCACGCGGCGCGCCCGCCGCCCCCGGGACGACGCCCAGCGGCCTCAGCGGGCCACCGGCTCAGGCGTCGGCGCCGGACCGGGAAGGTGCTCCCGCGCGAACCGGATCTCCTGCGCCACCTGCTTGATCCGCTCCTCGACCACGAGCGAGCCGTGCCCGGCCTCGTACCGGTACACCTCGTGTGCCACGCCGCGCTCGGCCAGCCTCGACACATAGTTCTCGATCTGGCGGATCGGGCACCTCGGGTCGTTCAGCCCGGCCGAGATGTACACCGGGGCGCGCACCCGGTCGACATAGGTGATCGGCGACGACGCCTCGAACCGCTCGGGCACCTCGTCCGGCGAGCCGCCGAGCAGCGTGCGGTCGAGCGCCTTGAGCGCCTCCATCTCGTCCTCGTACGCCGCCACATAGTCCGCGACGGGCACCGCGGCGACCCCGACCGCCCAGGCGTCGGGCTGCGTCCCGATCCCGAGCAGCGTCAGATAGCCGCCCCACGAGCCACCGGTCAGCACCAGGCGCTCGGGATCGGCGAGACCGGAGGCGACGGCCCACGCGCGCACCGCCGCGATGTCCTCGAGCTCGATCAGCCCGACCCGGTGCTTGAGCGCGTCCGTCCAGGCGCGGCCATACCCGGTGGAGCCCCGGTAGTTGACCCGGACGACGGCGAAGCCGTGGTCGAGCCACGCCGCGGGCCCGGCCGTGAACGCGTCGCTGTCGTGCGCCGTCGGCCCGCCGTGGATGTCGAACACCGTGGGGAAGGGCCCCTCGCCGACCTCGGGCCGCTGCACCAGCGCGTGCACCCGGCCGCCGGGCCCGTCGACCCACACATCCGTGACGGGCAGCGAACGCGGCGCCCGGGGCCCCGGGGGATCGAGCACCGTGCCGCCCGCGGTCGAGACCACCCGCGGCGGCTCGGCGGCCGACGACCACAGGTACTCGACCGTGCCTTCGGGGCGCCCCGTGGCCCCCGAGATCGTGCCTGGCGGCGTCTCGACCAGGCTCAGCTCCCCGGCCGCCAGGTCGTAGCGCCACAGCTCGTCGCGCGCGTGGTGGCTGTGCTCGAGCAACAGGCCCGAGGCGTCGGGCAGCCAGCTCGCGTGGATGTCGCCCGGCAACTCGGTGGGCAGCTCGGTCTGCTCACCGGTCAGCGGATCCCAGATCATCGGCTCCCAATGGCCGCGCCGCTGATGGCCGATCAGCAGCCGTGCGTCCCCGCCGACCGGCGCGAACCCCAGCACCGAAAGGCCCAGCTCCTCGGTGCCACCGCGCGTGTCGTCGAGCTCGGCGACCGCCGTGCCGTCGAGGCGCGTCACCCGCACCGCCGAGTGCATCGCGTCGCCGTGCTCCGTGTGCTCGATCGCCAACAGCGAGCCGTCGTGCGACAGATCGCCCACCCCGGCCGACTGCCGGTGGCGGTAGATCTCGACCGGCTCGGCCCCCGGACGCGCCACATGGAGCGTCGTGCCGTCCTCCTCGGTCATCCGCCCGACGACCGCCGTGCCGTCCCTGCCGAGCGCGAGACCCGCGGGGAACGAGGGCGCGAGCCCCGGCACCGCCGTCTCGTCCTCGCCCCCGGCGAACGGCTGCCGCATCCACACGCCGAACTCGTCCCCGTCGTGGTCCGCGAACCACCACAGCCACGCCCCGTCGGGCGAGAGCGTGCCGTCCACCGTGCCGTTCGGCCGGTCGGTGGCCTGCCGCTGCCGCCCTGTGGTCCGGTCCCACGCGTACAGCTCGAACGTGCCGGTGGCGTTGGAGACGAACAGCGAGCGCTCGGGGGCGTCCCGCGCCCAGCCGGGCAGCGAGACCCGCGGCGCCCTGAAGCGCCGCTCCCAGTCGGGCATGGCGACCCCGGCCTCGCCCGACCTCTCGGCCGCACGCTCCGGCGGCGGCTCAGCCATCGGACAGCTCCACCTGCATCTCGACCTCGACTGGCGCGTCGAGCGGCAGCACGGCGACGCCCACCGCGCTGCGCGCGTGCCGCCCTCGCTCGCCGAAGACATGGCCCAGCAGCTCACTCGCGCCGTTGATCACCTGGGGCTGGCCGGTGAAGGAGGGCGCGGACGCCACAAAGCCCACGACCTTCACCACGCGGGCCACCCGATCGAGGCTGCCCGCAACGGACTTGACGGCGGCCAGGGCGTTCAGCGCGCAGATCCGCGCCAGCTCCTTCGCCTCCTCGGGGCTGACCTCGGCCCCCACCTTCCCCGCCCCCCGCAGCTCGCCGCCGACCAGCGGCACCTGCCCCGAGGTGTACACATAGGGCCCGGTCACCACCGCGGGCACATAGGCAGCCACCGGCGGCGCCACATCGGGCAGCGCGAGCCCAAGCTCGGCCAGCCGCGCCTCGACGGACCCCTGGCCGCCCCCTTCGCCCCCGCCACTCATGACTGCTGCTTCTCACGCTTGAAGTACGCCACCAGCTGCTCGGGATTCGGACCGGGGATGACCTGGACCAACTCCCAGCCGTCATCGCCCCAGTTGTCCAGAATCTGCTTGGTGGCGTGCACCAGCAGCGGCACGGTCACGTATTCCCACTTCTTCATGGCCTTCACTCTAGTCCCGGCCTCTGACACCGGTCCCGGCCTCTGACACCGCGGCGGCCTTCGCCTAGGCTCGCCACCGTGAGCGCTTCCGGCAATCCGGGCACCGGGCCCGCCACCCGGCTCCATGTGGTCAGCGGCAAGGGCGGCACGGGCAAGACGACCGTCGCCGCCGCCCTCGCGCTCGCGCTCGCCGACGAGGGCAGGCGCACCCTGCTCGTCGAGGTCGAGGGCCGCCAGGGGATCGCCCAGCTCTTCGAGACCGAGGTGCTTCCCTACGCCGAGCGCCGGATCGCCATCGGCCCCGGCGGCGGCGAGGTGTTCGCGCTCGCGATCGACGCCGAACAGGCGCTGCTGGACTACCTCCAGATGTTCTACAAGCTCGGCGGCGCGGGCCGCGCCCTGCGCAGGATCGGCGCGATCGACTTCGCCACCACGGTCGCCCCGGGTCTGCGCGACGTCCTGCTGACCGGCAAGGTCTGCGAGGCGGTCAGGCGGCGCGGCAGGGACAGCAAGGACGGCAGGGACAGCAAGGACGGCAGGGACGGCAGGGACAGCAGGGACAGCAGGGACGGCGAAGACGGCAGGGACGGCAGGGACGGCAGGGACGGCACGGGCTGGGCGTACGACGCGGTGATCCTCGACGCCCCGCCGACCGGCCGCGTCGCGCGCTTCCTCGGCGTCAACCACGAGGTCGCTGGCCTGGCCAGGGTGGGCCCCATCCACCACCAGGCGCAGGCCGTGATGCGCGTGTTGACCTCGCCCGAGACCGCCGTGCACCTGGTCACGCTGCTCGAGGAGATGCCCGTGCAGGAGACGGCCGACGGGGTCGCCGAGCTGCGCGCCGCCGAGCTGCCCGTGGGCGCCGTGGTGGTGAACATGGTGCGCGCCGCCGAGAGCCTGGACGTCCCGCTGCCAGGGCGCGCCCCGGGGCTGGCCGCCGCGCTCGGCCGCGCCGGGCTCAGGGGCGCCACGCGGCTGGCCGGGCCCCTGCTCGCCCAGGGCCACGCGTACGCGCGGCGGCTCGCGCTCGAACGTGCCCAGCGCGCCGAGCTGGCCGGGCTCGGCCGACCGCTGCGCGAGCTGCCGCTGCTTGGCGAGGGCGTGGACCTGGCGGGCCTGTACCGACTGGCGCGCCGCCTGCGGGAGTTCGACTGGGCGGGGGGCGCGTGAGGGAAGGGCTGATGAACGACGCGGTGAACGAGAGGGCGCGCGAGACGGAACGGGCGCCCGCGCTCGCGGTCGACGCGCTGCTCGACGACCCCTCGGTCCGCATCGTCGTGTGCTGCGGCTCGGGCGGCGTGGGCAAGACGACCACGGCCGCGGCGCTCGGCCTGCGCGCGGCCGAACGTGGACGGCGCGCCGTGGTGCTGACGATCGACCCGGCGCGGCGGCTCGCCCAGTCGATGGGCCTGACCGAGCTCGACAACGTCCCGCGCCCCGTGCCGGGCGCCGACCGGTCGGCGGGGGGCGAGCTGTTCGCCATGATGCTCGACATGAAGCGCACGTTCGACGAGATCGTCGAGGCGCACAGCGACCCGGCGCGCGCCCGCGCGATCCTGGACAACCCCTTCTACCAGTCGCTCTCCGCCGGATTCGCGGGCACCCAGGAGTACATGGCGATGGAGAAGCTGGGCCAGCTCGCCGCCCGCGGCGCGTGGGACCTCATCGTGGTGGACACCCCGCCGAGCCGCTCGGCGCTCGACTTCCTTGACGCCCCGCAGCGGCTCGGCTCGTTCCTCGACGGGCGCTTCATCAGGGTCCTGATGGGCCCGGCCAAGGCGGGCGGGCGCGCGGGGCGCAAGGTGATGAGCCTGGGGATGGCCGGACTCTCGCTGTTCACCGGCACGCTCGGCAAGGTGCTCGGCACGGCGCTGCTGCGTGATGTGCAGACCTTCGTGGCCGCGATGGACACGATGTTCGGCGGCTTCAGGGCGCGGGCCGACGCGACCTACCGGCTGCTCCAGGCGGGCGGCACGGCGTTCCTCGTGGTGGCCGCGCCCGAGCGCGACGCGCTGCGCGAGGCCGCGTACTTCGTCGACCGCCTCAAGGCCGACCGCATGCCGCTCGCCGGGCTCGTGCTCAACCGCGTGGGCACGTCCGCCGCCTCACGGCTCAGCGCGGAACGCGCCCTTGCGGCCGCCGAGGTGCTCGACGCAAAGAATCTTGCGTCAAACGGAATTGTGGATCATCCGGCTGGGGATGATGCCTCTCGAAGCGGCCGCCGCTCTCCCGAAGACCACTCCCCGGCGGCCCCAGGGGGCGACGACGCCTCGGCCGAGACCGGCGACGACGCGTCCGACCGCCTCGCGGCGGCGCTGCTGCGCGTGCACGCGGAGCGCATGCGCCAGCTCGCGCGCGAGGAGCGCACGCGGGCGCGCTTCACCGCACTCCACCCCGAGGTGCCCGTGGTGGAGGTGCCCGCCCTGCCCGGCGACGTGCACGACCTGGCAGGGCTGCGCGCCATTGGCGAGCGGCTCGGCGGCCGGGGGGATCAGCCGACGTTCGCGTAGCCGGGGAAGTCCCCGAAGCCCTCGTATCGCTCGAAGTCCCGCTCGTAACCCCGCTCGTAGTCGTCGTACCTCTCGTAGCGCTCGCCACCCTCGTAGTCCCGGTGGTCCTCCCGCTCGCCGGAGCGCGCGGCGAGCGGGCGTGTGCCCTGCTCGTACTCCGTGCGCGCGGTCTCAAGCAGGCGGCGCCAGGAGGTGACAGTCGGGCGCCGACGCAGCAACGCGCGCCGCTCGCGCTCCGTCATGCCTCCCCAGACGCCGAACTCCACGCGGTTGTCCAGGGCGTCGGCGAGGCACTCCGTGCGCACCGGACAGCCGGTGCAGACCGCTTTGGCCCTGTTCTGAGCAGCCCCTTGTACGAACAGTTCATCCGGATCCGTCGTGCGGCAGGCGGCCTGCGCACTCCAGTCGGTAACCCAGCTCATGCCGGTGCCGTCCTCTCCCGAATCGAGGCTCCCCCACGGCGGCAAGTGGCATATTCACCCTTGCCAGTTGAGGACGTTACGGAAGGCTGGCACCGCACAACACCCCCAGGGGGTCTAATCTTGAATGGCCCGATCGGACTATGGGAAGCGCGAAGCCACCCTCACGAGTGAAGCGGGGCCGACGCAGGTAAACGTTCCGCTGGTCGGCGGCACACCGCCTTCGCCAACTCACCCCTATGGGTGATGGCTCGCTTGACGCGGGGGTCATTGTGTGAACCGTGAGTAGCTTAGGCGAACAGATGGACCCCTGTCCGGCTTTTGAGAACGTAGGCTTGCGCCATGAGTAGGAAGCGTCCCGGTGGCGGTCTGACCACCTTCCAGCAGACGGCCAAGTTCCTCGGGGTCAGCGTGCTCTCCGGCGCGGTGCTCGCGGGGATCGCCCTGCCTGCGGTCGGCGCCCTCGGCCTCGCGGCCCGCGGCACGATGGAAGGGTTCGACGAGATCCCCGCCATGATGGAGCGCCCCCCGCTCAGCCAGCGGACCACCATCCTGGACGCCAACGGCGAGAAGATCGCCGACGTGTACAACCGCAATCGCACGGTCGTACCGCTCGACGACATGGCCGACACGCTGACGCAGGCGATCGTCGCCATCGAGGACGCCCGCTTCTACGAGCACGGCGCCGTCGACCTCCGCGGCATCGTGCGCGCCCTGACGCAGAACGTCGAGTCGGGCAGCGTCGAGCAGGGCGCCTCCACGCTCACGCAGCAGTATGTGAAGAACGTGTTCGTCGAGGCCGCGGGCGACGACGCCGAGGCGATCGCCGAGGCCATCACGCAGACCGGCGCCGCGGGCCTCGGCCGCAAGATCCAGGAGATCAAGTACGCGATACAGCTGGAGCAGGAGCTCACCAAGGACGAGATCCTGGAGAACTACCTGAACATCACGTACTTCGGCCAGCAGGCGTACGGCGTGGAGGCCGCGTCCCAGCGGTACTTCTCGAAGTCCGCCGCCGAGCTCGACCTGCACGAGTCGGCGCTGCTCGCCGGTCTGGTGCAGTCCCCGAGCCAGTACGACCCGACCGTGGACGACCAGGCCGCCATCCAGCGCCGGAACACCGTGCTCCAGGCCATGGTCGACACTGGCGACATCACCCAGGCCGAGGCCGACGAGGCCATGGAGCGCGACCTCGGCCTGAACGTCAGCGAGCCGCGGAACGGCTGCATCACCGCCGTCAACGACGCCCAGTTCTTCTGCGACTACGTCGAGCGCGAGTTCCTGAGCAGCCCCGTCTTCGGCGAGACGAGGGAGGACCGCCAGGCCCTGTGGGCGCTCGGCGGCCTCACGATCACCACGACGCTCGACCCGCGGGCCCAGCAGGCCGCCGCCGCGGCGGCCAAGGACGGCGCGCTCCCCGAGGACTCGGTGTCCGCCACCGTCGTCCAGGTCGAGCCCGGCACGGGCCATATCCTGTCGATGGCCCAGAGCCGCCCCTACGGCAACGACCCCGAGCAGTTCCAGACCACGATCAACCTCAACGTCTCGCAGGAGATGGGCGGCTCCAACTACGGCTTCCAGCCCGGCTCGACGTTCAAGCCGATCACCGCGGCCGCGGCCCTGGAGGACGGCATCTCCCCGGCCCAGGAGTACACCACCGGCAACGAGCTGACCGTTCCGCTGGCCGACTTCCGCGACTGCGAGAACCGCCCCCTGAGCGACGGCTCGGGCGAGACGGAGTACGAGCTGGCGAACGAGCGGGAGGAGCTGCGGGGCACCTGGGACATGACCGAGGCCCTCGCCGACTCCGTCAACACGTACTTCGTCGAGCTCGAACGCCAGGTCGGCCTGTGCGAGACCCTGGAGATGGCCGCCGCCCTGGGGATTGAGCGCGGCGACAACGAGCCGCTCGACGCCGTCGCCTCCCTGACCCTGGGCAGCGAGACGGTCGCCCCCCTCCAGATCGCCAACGCCTACGCCACGTTCGCCAACCGCGGCACCTACTGCGAGCCCGTCGCCATCACGGCCGTCACCGACTCGAACGGCGAGGAGCTGACCGTTCCCGAGTCCGACTGCCAGCAGGTGATGTCGCAGCGCACCGCCGACACGGTCAACCAGATGCTCGTCAACGTCGTCGAGAACGGCACCGGCGCGCCCGCCAGGCTCGTCCGCGAGAGCGCGGGCAAGACCGGCACGACCAACGACCGGCAGGACGTCTGGTTCGCCGGGTACACCCCCGAGATCGCCACGGCCGTCCACGTGGGCAACGAGAACGAACGCCAGCAGATGGTGGACATCACCATCGCGGGGCAGTTCTACGAGACGGCGGGCGGCGGCAGCGTGGCGGGCCCCATCTGGCGGCAGGCGATGTCCGGAGCCCTCCAGGGGGTCCCGGGCACGGCGTTCAACGACGTGGACGTCCCCCGCGGCGACGACCGCCCGAGCCGCCCCGACGACCGCGACGACGACCGCGACGACGACGACCGCCCCGGTGGCGACAACGACAGCGGGAACGGCGACGAGGGCGACAACGGCGACAACGGGCCGCCCGACGAGGGCAACGCGTGGGGCGACCTGCTGGGCGGCAACGGCAACGGCGGCAACGGCAACGGCCCGGGCGGCTTCTTCGACTGAACGGCCGGGCCGGGGCCGGGGAAAATGCACCGACATATCGTCGGCGTACATACCAGATACAACGCCGAACAAGGCCAGGAACAATGGCGTTGACGTGTCTACGGACACCGAGGACGCTTGATCGCGGAAATCGTGTGAATGACCTTTGGGTCATGTGACGAGAAGAGGCGATCGTGAAGTCCCCGAGAGCGTCGCGCAAAAGACCGCTGCTCGTATTCAATTTCCTTTCCGTGCTGTGCGTCTCCACCGGCCTGCTGACCGCCCCGTCGTCGTCCGCCGCACCCGCCGTGGTCCCGACCGATGGCGTTCCGGCCGATGTGTCCCCCCTCTGGACGCACGACGGCAGGAACCCCAACGGGCTCAACTTCTCCTCGGGGCCCGCGCAGGCGGCGATCGCCGACGGCCCCACCCCGATCGGGACCATCCAGCTCAGGTACGGCACCTACGACGGGCGCCAGTACTCCTGGACGCGGCTGCGCTGGTACGGCGCCTCGGGCAGCGCGTCGTTCTGGGCGCAGCGGCGCTACATCGTGGGCGGCGTGACGCAGGGCACCGAGTCCCTCGGCTGGACGAGCATCCCAGGCCCGTCCGGCTACACGGCCAAGGACACGGGCAACGCGCACTACTCCTGGACCCCGATGTACTACAACCCCCCGGGCGCGGGGAGCGGCACCGGCTACCAGATGCGGGCCTGCGCCGCGACCGGCGGGAACACCTACTGCACCGCCTGGTGGTGATCACCACGCCACGGAGAAAAGCCTCCCGCGCACGTCTCCGATCCGCCTTTCCGCTCACCTTTCCGGCATAGGCCGAAGCACGCGGACTCCTCTTTTCATGTGAAGCCTCTGGCCCGGACGAACTCCCGCCGAGAAACCGTCCCGCCAGAGGCTTCTCATGTGCCGTGCGCCGGTCCTTTCCCGCACCTTTGCCGCCCTTGCGGCGGCCCGACCGGCACATTCGGCCGAGCGACAGGGCGCCACCCCGCGAAAAACCCAGCGGGCGCCGCACGACACATCGATGTGAGGGAATGGGAAAAGACGATGCGAAGACTCCTCAGGCGACGCGCCGCCGTCGCCACGGCCGCGCTGTCGGCGCTGGTCCTGCTGGCGCCCACCGGGCCAGCGCGGGCGCAGGAGGGCGCCACGGCGTCACCCGCCACGGCGTCACCCGCCGCGGCGGCCCAGCGGGAGCCCGAGGCCAACAGCCCCGATGAGGTCCCCGCGCCCGACGCCGTTCCGCCGTCCGAACGCGACCGCCTGCTGGGCGGGGGCTGGCGGGAGTCGGACGACCTGCTGTGGACGACCTCGGGCGATGGCACCGGCTTCCATGTGCTCGTGGCCGAGGAGAGCCGGGGATACGCCTGGCGCACCGCCGCGTCGCTGTCCGAGCCCGGCTTCGAGGCCGACGCCTGGATCGGCAACGCGTGTGTGACCGCCTCGGGGCAGCGCGCGGTCGTGGTGTACGCGCCCCGAACCTTCACCAACGAGCCGAAGCTGATGACCAGGGGCGCGTTCACCGCCATCGTGGACCTGACGAGCGGCGAGGTGACCAAGCTTCCCGTGCTCTCCTCCCTCGCCCACTTCTCGCCCGGCTGCGGCGCGGGCGAGACCGCGGTGGTCTCCCAGTTCTCCGACGACGCCTCCGAGCGGAACGCCACGCGCCTGGTCGGGATCGACGCGGCGGACGGCGCCCTGGGCGAGCCGTTGACCCTGGCCGGGCAGGTGACGTCGGCCGTTCCTCACGGGGACGGCGTCGTCGCGGCCAGCGGCGCGAACCTCGTGCGCATCGACGCCGAGGGCGAGCGGACCAGGCTCGCCCGCACGCGCGGCGTCCCGTTCCAGATCGCGGCCGACGCCGACGGAGGCTTCGTCTTCATCGAGCGCACGGGCCCCGAAGGGGACGGCGTCGAGCGCGCCGCCGTCGCCCGGGTGGGCCCCGACCTGGTGGACCGGCCCAACGCCGAGATCCCGCCAGAGGAGTTGGCGACCGGCGAGCTGACGGCGTTCGACCTCGCCCGCGCCGCGGACGGCACCGTCGTCGTCACCGGAGCCGCCGACACCGAGGGCGCGCTGCCCGACGTGGTGAGCAACCCGGGCACGCTGCCCAAGGACGCGCGGGTCAGCACCCGGGGCGAGGCGGCCGTGCGCGCGCGCTGGGCGGACGGCAGGGACGCGCGAATCACCCCCGAGGAGTCGGTGTCGGCCCGGCTGGTGCGCGCGGAGATCACCGCGCTCGACACCCGGCGTTCGACCGTTCTCGAGGCGGCGCCCGCCGCCGAGCCCCTCGACGCGGACCGGCTCGGCCAGGGCACCACGCCCTCCCCGGCCCTGGCCCCCGGCGCGGCGCCCGAGGGCGCGGACGCCGCCGCGGCCTCCCCCTCCGACCCCGTGGACGACGAGCGCTCCTGCTCGGTGCCGCGCGGCGATGTCAACAAGCAGGCGTTCCAGCCCACTCCCCGCCAGGTCGAGTGGGCCGTCGACCAGGCCGTCGTGGGCGGCCTCGACCGGCATGTGTCGCGGGGCGCCGACTGGAAGGGCACCGGCATGGCCGCCTACCGGCCGCAGAGCCTGTTCCCGCTGAGCGTGCTGCACGGCGACCCGACGGGCGCCTACGAGCCGGACTCCGAGGACGAGTGGCACATCCCCGCGCAGATCATGCTCGGGATCACCGCGCAGGAGTCCAACATGTGGCAGGCGACCAGGTACGCCGTGCCGGGCCTGACCGCGAACCCGCTCATCGGCAACTACTACGGCGTCGAGTACGCCCCCGACGGCGAGCAGACCGACCCCTGGGCCATCAACTGGGCGGACGCCGACTGCGGCTACGGCATCACCCAGGTCACGGACGGCATGCGCATGGCAGGGCGGGAGAAGCCGGGCGAGACCGCCCTGACACAGCGGCAGCAGGAGGCCGTGGCGCTCGACTACACGGCCAACATAGCGGCCGGGGCCGACATCCTCGCCGACAAGTGGAACCAGACGATGTCGGCGGGACTCGTCGTCAACGACGGCGACCCCCGCTGGATCGAGAACTGGTTCTTCGCCCTGTGGGCCTACAACTCCGGCTTCTACCCGGAGAGTTCAGCGGGCGAGCACGGCGGCCACTGGGGCGTCGGCTGGACGAACAACCCCGCGAACCCGCTGTGGAAGGCGAACCGCACGCCGTTCCTCGAGGACGCCCAGGGCAGGGACGACTACGCGCACGCCGCGCACCCGCAGGACTGGCCCTACCCGGAGAAGGTCATCGGCTGGGCCGCACGCCCGCTGTCGGCCATGACCGCGCCGGGCGAGTTCGCCGAGGGCTACCGCGCCTCCTGGTGGAACTCGAACCAGTACCGCACCGCGGCCAAGCCCCCGATCGCGCTCTTCTGCGACGAGTCCAACGACTGCGACCCCGGCCTCATCGGCGACGGCGACGACAACGAGCCCGGCCTCGGCGCCTGCGGCGAGTTCACCCCGGGCTTCGAGCTGCACTGCTGGTGGAACCAGGCGGCGCGGTGGAAGGACTGTGGGGCGGCGGCGACGTGCGGCTACGCCGTGCACCGGTTCAACGAGACATTTCCCGAGCAGCCCGACCAGAACTCCTCCTACCCGCCCCGGTGCGGCGACGGCCTCCCGAGCGGCACGCTCGTCGTCGACGACGTCCCCGACGGGGTCTACCCCGCGGGATCGGCGGGCCACTCCTGCGGCCCCGTCCAGTCGGCGGGGCGCTTCTCGTTCGCGTTCACCCAGTGGAACGCCACCTATCCCGGCAAGATCGACCTTCACCAGATCGGGGCGGCGTACGGCAACCACTTCTGGTTCACGCACACCCGCGAAGACGACGAGCGCCTGTACATGAAGGGCACCTGGACCCTGGACCAGCCCATCGACGGCTGGGCCCGCGTGCTGGTCCACATCCCCGACCACGGCGCGCACACCCGCCAGGCCAGCTACGAGGTGCACGGCACCGACTCCACCAGCCCGCGCCGCGTCGTACCCCAGCGCACGCGCGAGAACCGCTGGGTGAGCCTGGGCGCGTTCCGCTTCACCGGCACCCCCGCCGTCTCGCTCGACAACTACACGGAGGACGGGAACGGCTCGGAGGACATCGCCTGGGACGCCGTCGCGTTCCAGCCGCTGCCGGACCAGCCGCGCCACCAGATCGTCGCGATGGGCGACTCGTACTCATCGGGCGAGGGCGCGTCCGACGGGAACGAGCACTACTACCCGGAGACCAACTACCGCGGCGCGAGCGACGGTTCGACCCGCAACGCGTGCCACCGCTCCACCGAGACCTGGTCGAGGCAGGCCAGGGCACCGGGGTTCTCCCAGTCCATCGGCGCGATGGACGACGGCCTGCACCCGGACATGGACTACCACCTCACGGCCTGCTCGGGGGCGCGCACCTACAACATGCACCGGTACACGCAGGACAACGGCGGCGAGCTGCCCCAGCTCGACCAGGGCTATCTGGACCAGCACACCTCCCTGGTGACCGTCTCCATCGGCGGCAACGACGCCAGGTTCTCGCACGTCGTGCAGGAGTGCCTGCTGGAGATCGGGGTGAGCGGCTGCTCGGGAGAGGCGTTCGAGAGCAGCGACCCGCTCATCGACGAGGAGTGGGGCGACGGGCGCGACGGGCCCTACCAGGGCCTGCCGATGCGCGAGGCACTTCCCGCGCTGCTGCACGAGGTGGTGCGCGTGGACGTCCTCGCGACGCTCGACCGCATCCACGAGCAGGCGCCCAACGCCAAGATCGTGCTGATGGGATACCCCGAGCTGTTCTCGTCGAGCGGCTCCTGCCTGCGCACGTTCTTCGGCTGGATCGGGCTGCGCGCGGAGTCCGCGAACTGGCTCAACGACCTCGCCGGTGTGCTGGCGGACGAGATGAACAGCGCGGTCACCGACGCCAGGGCCCGCGGCGTGGACGCCTACTTCTCCGATCCACGCCAGGACTTCCAGGGCATGTCCGTGTGCGGCGACCCCGAGCAGGTGCACGGCATCGTGACGGACACCACCGAGAGCGACGACCCGCTCGTGGACTGGCCGCTCATCGGCGAACGCGGCCTGTCGGCGCAGTCGTTCCACCCCAAACGCGGGGGCGCCGCGCTCTACGCCGACTCCCTCGAGCGCACGATGAGCGGCATGGGGCTGTAGGGCCGCTGCAGGGCTGTGGAGGGGTGAGGGCCGCCCGGCCCTCACCCCGTCGCGTCGGGCCCGCCCACCGCCAGATACCCGGCGCCCTCCGACCAGGTGACCACCAGGCGGTGGGCGCGCCGGATCTCGTCGAGCGGCACGGGCCCTGAGGCGGGCTCCACCGAACAGCGCGCATAGACCATGTGGTCCGACTCCTCGGGGCAGGGGCGTGGCTCCGCCAGCCCCTCCCCGGGGATGTCCCACGCCAGGCCCGTGACCAGGGACGGCGCAGAGGGGCCGCCGTTCGCCAGGAGCCGCTCCCACACCCGCGCCTCCCTGGCCGCCGCCTCCGCGCGCTCGGGGAACGCGGCGGCGACCGCGTCGAGCAGCGCGGGAATGTCCTCGTCCCACCCGTAGTAGGCGGTGGCGTTCACCGAGCAGGTCATCTCCCGGCCCGAATCCCCCTGCGCCTTCCAGTCGTATCCGGGGCCGCGCACACAGCTGTCCGTGGTCACCACGCCGTAGGGGCGCAGCCCCGGCAGGCGCTGGGCCACCCGCGCGATCTCGTCCCGCACCCGGCGCTCCGCGCCCGCGCGGTCCTCCTCCGTGGCCGCCGATGTGGCCCGCGCCCGCAACTCCCCGGTCGAAGGGCCCCCTTCGGCCAGGGCGCAGGCGGCGGACGGCGCGAGGACCAGCAGGGCGAGCAGGGCCGCGCTCACCGGCCGCACCAGTCGGGGGCGCGCGGGGCTCATCGGGCCCGGGCGCGCCAACGACGACTTCGCCATGACGGATACCTGCCCCGCCAGCGCGTTGCGCCACCCCCGCGGGGAGCGCCCCGCGCGATCAGCCGCCCGCCAGGGCCTTCTTGACGGCGGCCGCGACCCGGCCGCCCTCGGCCCGGCCCGCGACCTCGGGGGTGACGGCCTTCATCACGGCGCCCATGTTCGGCGTCCCGCCGATCCCCGCCAACGTCCTGGCGACCAGCGCGTCCAGCTCCTCGTCGGTGAGCTGCGCGGGCAGGTACTCCGCGAGCACCTGGCCCTCGGCCCGCTCCCGCGCGGCCTGCTCGGGGCGCCCGCCCTTGTCGAACGCCTCGGCCGCCTCGCGTCGCTTCTTGGCCTCGCGGGTGATCACCTTCCGCACCTCCTCGTCCGACAGCTCACGGGCCGACTTCCCCGCGACCTCCTCGGTCGTGATCGCGGCCAGGGTCATCCGCAGCGTCGCGGAACGCAGCTCGTCGCGCTGCTTGATGGCGGCCGTCAGATCGTGTTGGAGCTGGGACTTGAACGTGGTCATGCCCCCCATTGTGCGGCACCGCCCATCTGAAACGATGGCCCCATGCGCGCCCGTTACCGCATCCCCCTCAACGCCGCCCTCACCGCCACCGCCCTCACCGCGGCGACCGTGGCCTATGCCGCGGGATTCGAGGCCCGCTCGTTCCGGCTGCGCCGGGTGAGCGTCCCGGTCCTGCCCCCGGGGGCGGGGCCGTTGCGGCTGCTGCACGTGTCGGACATCCACATGGTCTCTGGCCAGCGCAAGAAGCAGCGGTGGCTGCGCTCCCTCGCCGGGCTCCGCCCCGACCTGGTGATCAACACCGGCGACAACCTCTCCGACCCCGAGGCCGTCCCGGAGACGATCGACGCGCTCGAGCCGCTGATGGAGTTCCCAGGGGCGTATGTCTTCGGCTCGAACGACTACTACGCGCCCCGCCTGCGTAACCCGGCGCGTTACCTGGTGGAACGCGCCTCGGGGCGCTACGGCCTCAACGGCAACGCGCCCGCGCACAACGTTCCGCGCAACCCCTGGTGGGAGCTGCGGGACGCGTTCGACCAGGCGGGCTGGGCCAACCTCAGCAACGCCCGCGGCCACGTGAAGGCCGCGGGCACCGAGATCGCCCTCACGGGGCTCGACGACCCCCACATCCGCCGCGACCGCTACGACGAGGTCGCGGGCGGCCCGGCCCGGGACGCCGACCTCTCCCTCGCCGTGGTGCACGCCCCGTACCTGCGGGTGCTCGACGCGTTCACGGCCGACGGCTACCCCCTGATCCTGGCGGGCCACACCCACGGCGGCCAGCTGTGCGTCCCCTTCTACGGCGCGCTGGTCACCAACTGCGACATCGACACGGAGCGCGTGAAGGGCCTCTCGACCCACGAGACCCCGTCCCACCGCAGCTACCTCCACGTCTCGGCGGGCTGCGGGACGAACCGCTACACCCCGGTCCGCTTCGCCTGCCCCCCCGAGGCCACGCTCCTGACCCTGACCGCGCGAGAAACCTGATTTCCCGTACACGCGGGGGTCGGCTACAGTGTTGAACGCTGCACCGGGGTGTGGCGCAGCTTGGCAGCGCGCTTCGTTCGGGACGAAGAGGTCGTGGGTTCAAATCCCGCCACCCCGACAGAGAGATAGCAGGTCAGGGGTCCGATCCGCAGTGTGGGTCGGACTCTTCCTGTGTCTCCGCTGATCGTTTGGGAGAAACCTGGGAGAAGATCTTGGTCGGGGTCTCCCGGTCCCGGCACGCGCCCCCGGGCCTACGCAAACCTCGCGGCTGCGCTGGACACCGCGGAAGCGGTGATCAGTGGAGCGGTCACAACTGCCGAAAGCGGCACGTAACCGAGTCGGGTGCGCCACCGGCTGCCACCGCCCGAGGTTGGTGCGCGGCCGTGCTCACCCCTTCACGGTGGTGGCGCTCGCAGCCGCCAGGCTGGCCGAATCCACAATGCCGGCCTCCACGGCAGTGATCGCCAACGCCACGTACCGGCTGTAAATACGGGCATCCCGAAAGCCACCGGCAAGAAACCACAGCCGGTCGTGCCCACAATGCCGGAAGGCAGTTCGTAGTTCGCCGCTGTCGTCGAGCCCCCATACTGTGGCTAACCGCTCGGTTACCTCGTCACCCAGGATCGGCCGTGCGGCGTCGCGCATATTGGTGTATCCCGTACAGCAGACAACCATGTCGGCGTGGACGCGCATACCGTCCTCGAATACAACCTCAGTGGCCGTTAACCGCTCGATCTGTGCTCGGCGCACGGCGATGCGCCCGCCGATGATGAGCTGCGCCCCTCCTCTGTCAAGGTAGTATCCTCCAGCACGCACGAAAGTCATATACATGATTCCCAAGTCGTCCGGGCCGAGTGTGGTCGCGAAACCGGCTTCCTCCAGCCCGAAGAGCAATTCGCTATCGGCTTCCGCGAGTGAACGCGTCAGATGGGGAATCAGCTCGAAGGTGAGCCGGGTCGGCATTGAGGTGGCCATCAAGTCCGCTTCCTCAATGGATGGTCCGGACTCACCGTAGTAGGCGCCGTGGAAGGCGGGTATCGCGGCCCGTTGGGACACCACATGCGTGGGACCCCGCTGCACCAACGTCACGTGCGCGCCCTGATCGCACGCGTCCTGGGCTACGTCCAGAGCGCTTGATCCGCTTCCGACAACAACCACGTCCAAGCCCCTGAGCGAGGGACCCCCTTGATGCTCGGAAGAGTGCGTCATGGTGCCCGTGAAGTCCGCCGCCCCCGCGATGTCCGGTAGCTGCGGCACTCCATGGTTGCCGGTCGCGAAGACCAACTGCTTCGTGGACAGCACGCAGCGCTGTCTACCCCGGTCGACCACCACGGTCCAGGAGCCGGATACCGTGTCGTATACCGCCTCCGTAACCTCCGCCGCGGTCCACACGCGCAAGTCGAGAAACCGGGCATAGGCCTCCATCCAATCCGCGATCATGTCCTTATTGGGCAGTAGGGGCCAAGTCTCGGGAAAGCTCATGTACGGGAACTGCGCCGACCACTTGGGCTCGTGCAAGACGAGCCCGTGGTAGCGGTGCCGCCAGTTGTCCCCAACTTGTTTATTGCGGTCCACGAGAAGTGTCGTGATGCCCAGGCGCTTGAGGTGCGCAGCCAGAAAAAGCCCGCAATGGCCGGCACCGATGATCAGCACGCTGGGGTTCAAGTCGTCTGCTTGGGCCCGCCCACGTGATCCGCCAGCTGCGTGGCGAGCCTCTCCCTCTGCGGACATGGCCGATGCGGTGGCGGCGTCTTGCTCAATATCGGAGATCTTGACCTGCTGAAAGGGGCGGTCGGTGAGCTCCTGGAGGGAGGTCGAGATGGTCCACGCTCGCCAGGCGCCACTCTTGTCAGACAACAACCGGACAACACCGCTCCGGGTTCCCACCCGAGTGGTGAAATTGATCACGGCTTCGATATAGGTCTCCTCCGGGAAGCTCACGGCATGCCGATCGTCAAGTCGCACCTCGCGAAAGCCGGATGCCGCGAGTCGCTCGTCGAGAAACTCGCAGATGTCCACTGCTCCGCGCAGGGTAGAGATATCCCAGCGCAGCGCGTACAGATCCCTCCACCATGGGTCGGCCCCGAGGAGTCCTGCGACCGCACGGGTGTCACCTGTAGACAACGCGCAATCAAAAGCTGCTACCCAGTCACCCATTACAGCCCGGTGGTCGAATGACGGGACCGCCGTGGTATCACTCATTCTCGCTCCTTCTCTACATCACCCAGCTCGCGATCCACAGGCACAGCAGCGCCATGTCCGGCCCGGCGATTACTCGGTTCACTGTGTTCAAGGGAACGGCGCCGAGCGGTGTCGCGAGGATGCCGAATTCAGTCGAGCCACCGCGCGCCGAGTGGCGCCGCGCAATGATTGCGCCCGGTAGCACGAGGAGGACTAGTGCCGCCAGCGGCGGAAATCCCAGTGCGAGGGAGACCGCGGCAGCGATCGCCAAGGAGACAGCCACACCCGGCAGCGCCAAAGCCACCGGGACGCGCGACCCCCCGGTGCCCCAGATCCGGGACAGCGCGTTTGAACGCAGCCACTCTTCGGAACTTCGGACCATCGTCACCGTCACGGTTAGCTCCAGCAGTGCCGTGAGTAACAGGGCTGGCAACGGGCCGAGTAACCGGTGGAGCGCGAAGATCAGCGGGAACATGAGACCGATGGTCGGGATGACGGCTCGGAGGTTGCGTGCCAGGACGGCTCCAGCGAGGCCGAGGGGCCACCGGAGGCGGTAGACGAAGGCTGGCAACGGCTCCCTGGTGACCTTGGCCTCGCGGTGCCGCATCACTCGGACGACCTCATGGTCGAGCATGGTGGCTCCCGCGCCCAGCGACCATCTGCCGCGCGCACCGCGGTACAGCTGCCAACGTGGTGTCAGTTCAGTCCGCGTCCCCGGCAGGGTCAAGATCCCGCGTCGCGCGACCGCTAGGCAACTCAATAGGCATACACCAGTAAGTGCCGAGACAGGACCGTTCCAGGCTTCGCCCACGGCCAACACGACGCCGAGCGAGCAGAGGATGAAAGGGAGTAGCCGCGCCACCGCGTCAAGGTCGCGGCGTTGCAGCTGCACGGCGAGCACCAGAAAGAGCTGGAGCAAACCCCAGACGGCAACCGCCAGGGCGAGGTAGGGGCCGTCCCCAGCTGCCATCACCAAAGCGCTGAGTACGGCCAGCACGGTCGCAAGGCCCCCACCGATGAGGTAGGCCTTGACTGCCTCCCGCCGCAACCAACCTCGTGGGTCCCGCTGCCACATAAACCACTGGAGCCTGCCTGCCGAAACAGCCAGTGGCCCCGCAAAGTACCAGAACCGCACCCACAGCCCCAGGGTGAACAGAAGCAGCGCCACGGCGAACCAATCAGCCGAGTAACCTCGTCGCTCTGCCTGGTTGAGCACATCCGGTAGGAGACTGTTGCCGACCGCGAAAAGCAGCATCGCTGTCAAGCCCACCATGAGCGCGAGCTCATACAGGGCGGCCCAGGACTGCGGCCTCATGCTAAGTCCCTCCCCGCCAGGCTGAAAGAGCGGCAACCGAGCTGGGCCAGGAGTTCAGAAGAGTGCGTCGAGACCAGCACGCAGCGACCGCGCGTCGCCATGACGTTTAACTCTTCAGCGAGGCAATCGATGCCTGCGGCGTCCAAGTGCCGTTCCGGCTCGTCGAGCAGCAACACCTCCCAGGGACGCACCAATGCGGTCGCCAGAGCTGCGCGCTGTAGCTGACCGGCGCTCAGCGACTCCGGTAACCGATCTCGAATACCGGCGACAGCGAAGCGCGTCAAGGCCCGGACCACATGGTCCGCGTCATTCTCCGGCGACATCAAGAGCAGGTGGTCGGTGACAGTAAGATCCGGGAGCCAGGTGAAGTCGTCCAGCACGCCGAACACCGACCGCCAGTGCGCGGCCGACGACGGTTCGGAGACCCTGCCTGCGAGAGTGATGGAACCCGCGTTAAGCGGTGTAGCCCCGGCCAGACACTCCAACAGTGTGGATTTACCTGCGCCGTTCGGGCCGACCACGGCGACGATGTCACCGTCGCCGATCTCCAAATCGAGGTTCTCGAATACCACATCATCGCGGAACGACTTGCACAGGCCGTACGCTTGGAGTAGGAACGGGGATTCCACGTTCCTATCAGTGAGGCTCACGCCGTATCAGTCGAGCGGGCCAAAGCGCCCTCCCGCGAGACGACGACCGGTTGCATGACCGAGTGAGTGTCGCCCGGCCTTGTCGTGAGCACCATAAACTGAAAATACTCGGCACCCTTATAGTCTTTCAGGCACATATCCCTGATCACGTCCTCAATGAGTCGGTAAGCTGAGGTCTGGGTCGTCCATTCGTACGATGCTCCGAGCCCAGCCATGACACGCAGCGACTCCACGGTATCAAACAGTACCTTGGGTGCCCGGCTCGCCGGGTTCCACACCAGCGAGTACCACCGCAGGGAGTTACTGTACGGAATCTCAGCCCATTCACTCCATACCCCACCAGTTCTTGTCCGGTACATCAGGTGAATATTGTCGATTCCTGGATTTGGGGCGAAGAATCTCCACTGCGGAAGGCGGGCAAGTAATTTCGATCGGGTGCTGAAGCGAACCTTGGCATCAGGGGTGTTTTCCAGTGCAGTGAGCGTCACATGCGCAGCCATACCGGCTGCGACGACGGCATAAATGGCTCGATCAAGCCTCACTTGAGCGCATCCCTCACGGTTCGCGCGACAGTCCGGGCAAAAGTAATCTTCCCGATGATTGACCGGTGATTACTCTTCTCGATGAACGAAAAATCCGCAGCAGTCCGCTTCGCAAGTTCCCGCTGCTGTGTCACGTTGTCGCCAGCGGCTATGACATGGCGGTCAAATTCATACGAGGCGAGAGCCTCCTGGCCAATAAGCGGCTCATTCAGATACTCGCGGTGCGCGACGAAAAGTGTGCGCGGATGTGATGCCTCAACTAGGTAGCTCTCCTGCACCCTCGCTCGATAGTTGACGTCGATCGCCATCTTATTCACAGTCCACCAGGAGAGTCCGGTGACCGAAGCTAACCCTTCCTGAATGGACATCTGGCGATAGCGACCGAGGCCTTCCGGAGAATTACGGGCAGTCTCTAACAGCGTCGCATCCGTCCCGTCGATTGTGAATACCGCCTTAGTGCGCTGCCTCAGCCGAGGCGATTCATGCAGCACGTTCGCCGTCACCAGCGATCCAATCGAGTGCGAGACGAAGCAGAGAACGGGGACGGAGCCGAATAGTCCCTCGAGCAGAGATTCGATGAGTGCAGCAGGGCGATGCACACTGCTGGTCCGGGCATAGCCTCTACGGTGGTAGCGCAGTAGTGTGAACTCCTCCTGGAGTTCCTGGACGATCCAGTCCCAGGATTCCAACGGAGAGCCTAGTCCGTTCTCGCAGACGATGACCGGACAGCCGCCCGCCGGGGGTGGCCCGGACAGCACGTACTCGATCTCGCCTCCGATTCTGTCGGCCAGTACGCTGGTACCGCCTGGAGCTCGGCGGCGGCGCGCCTCTTCCTGCCTCCTAGTGGCGGCGACGAAGGTGCTGACGGTGAGCGCGCCGGCGAGCGCGGAACCGACCATGCTCTCAAGACGCATTCTCTGTCCTCTGCCCGATGACGTAGTGCGCTGAGGGGTGGGTGGCCCCGAAGGTCCAGAAGAAGCGCGGTAGCCCCATTGTGTATGCGACGACGAGATGGAATAGCTTCGCCAGAGTCAGGCCATGCCGAGCGATACGCGGATCGGCCACATATACGACCGGGTAGGCAACCTCACCCGCGATGGTGGCCCAGGAGATCAGCCGGCCGATATCTGGATGGGAAATGATAAAGCGGGCGAATGAAGTATTGCCATAGGTGTTCGTGCGCATGATCAGTTCCATGGCCCGCCCAGAACGCCAGTCGCTTGAAACAAGCTTCGCCAGGCCCGAAGCCAGGTAGGAGAGGCACAGCTGGGCGTTGAGTGCCCGCAGGAACAGGTCGTCGGAGCGCTTGGCGTCAGGGATCAGCGCGGTGGCCAATCGGTATCCGTTGATAACACCTTGCAGCTGATCCGATCCGTCCCGGCCATACGGGTTGCGCGTCTCGAACGATTTGTTGACCAGTAGCGAGAGAGCGGAGGCGGCTATGTTGCTTTTCCTGCCACCGAGTAGAGTCAGTACTGGAGCGGCAGCATTCACCACGTGAATGGCTGTGATCCCGCCCGTGGAATCAAGGAATCTTCTCACGGGAAGCGGAAGGAAACTCGTCCGGTTGGCCGTCGCGCGGCCTCGCATGATGCCGTCCGAACGGTACTGCTTGATTGAACGGATCGACTCGACGGCGTTGATCAACTGGCCAACGGCGGACATTCTGAGTGTACGCTGCACATAGGTGGACGGGTCTGTCACGCTTGCCCCCTGCCATAAGGATGGCAGGGGCAGGCACCCAGCTCACCGACGAGCACCTGCCCCTGATACAAGAAAGCGGATCAGCTCAGCAGTCGACGACGTGCACTAGCAAGCGGCGGTCGTAACGCTTCCCTGAACCGCCACAACGACTGCGGGGACAACGACAGCGGTCACCAGCACCGGCGCGTCCGTTACCTCGCAGAAGCCCGGCTTCACGTTCCCGAACTGTTCATTCGCTGCCTCCAGTAGACGTCCATTCTGGAACTCGTACTTTCCCATGTTGCACCCCTTTCCCAAGAGCAAAGACACAGACTGTCTGGCCAGTTAAATCGCCAGCATTACTGACCGCGAAGAACGGTAACTTCAGCCGGCAGAGGACGGCAATTGGGCGGTGCCCGTTTTCGGTCACGTCCAAATTTGACCGAGAACGCGGCACCGAAGCGTCGATCGATCGTCACGGTGAGTGGTTGCCGAGATTGGTCTTCGGTGCTCCCGGGTGAAACTGTGACTGCCTGGGAGCCGAACGTAACCGCACCGGCGGTCCTTGCCTGCGGCCCTCTGCGCACGCCTGGCGCAGGCTCGGCCGCGGGGGTAGCAGCGCGAATGACCAGCTTGGCCGGACGGCGACGCGCCGTTCCATGGGGCGCTCGCGGCGGGTGCTTCGCCCAGGCAGTCAATCGCCGCGGCGTAGGCGGCGCTGCTGGTTCCCGACTGAGGGCACCGTAACTATAGGCTGCAGAGGGCGAGTTGTTGCGACAGCGCGAACCGGCGCCAAGCGGTACGGCAGTTGGTTGCGGTCCACGGCACGCAGCCGTACTAGGTTGGCCGGATCGTCGCTCGATGGCGGTTTCGACCAGGGCGACACTGAGCGTTTTCCAACCTCAGTTTGAGCAGGTCAGGTGCAGGGTGAGGATGGCCTG